>CAWAGM010000001.1:0-137753 GCA_963781575.1 uncultured Actinomycetota bacterium
CCTGCAGCACCGCTCCCGACGCCCTTCGTGACGGGTGGGCGAACTGCTCCGCCGACGGGTCGGTGTTCCTTCACTCGTTCGGTGCTTCCCCGCTGCGCGGACTAGCACAGGCCTCCACCCGAGCCCGCTCCCCGACCACCCGTTACATCGCAGAAACAAAACCGATACGGTCGAGAAACGGTCCGTTCGTACGTTCGGACCACGCGCGGCGCATTGTGGCACCGCGGTTCAGACCCGAGTTCTGCCGGTCGCGCCCCGTCTGGGACGACCAAGGAGGACGAATGTTCCAGAACAGCGACGAGCTGCTTCGCTATCTGAAGGACGAGAGCGTCGAGATGGTCGACGTCCGTTTCTGCGACCTGCCCGGCGTCATGCAGCACTTCACGGTGCCCGTCTCGTCGTTCGACCAGAGCGTGTTCGAGGATGGCCTCGGTTTCGACGGCTCCTCGATCCGTGGCTTCCAGGCCATCCACGAGTCCGACATGCAGCTCTTCCCGGACCCGACGACCGCCTACATCGACCCGTTCCGGATCGCCAAGACCCTGGTCGTCAACTTCTTCATCCACGACCCGCTGACCGGTGAGCCCTACTCCCGCGACCCGCGCAACATCGCCAAGAAGGCGATGGCCTACCTGGGCACGACGGGGATCGGCGACACCGCGTTCTTCGCCCCCGAGGCTGAGTTCTACGTCTTCGACAACGTGCGGTTCGAGACCAAGCAGAACGCCGGCTTCTACGAGATCAACTCGGTCGCCGGCGCCTGGAACACCGGCGACGCGTTCGAGAACGACAACCGCGGCTACAAGGTGAAGTACAAGGGCGGCTACTTCCCCGTCGCCCCCACCGACCACTTCGGCGAGCTGCGCGACGAGATGGTGATCGAGCTCGAGAAGTCGGGCCTGCACGTCGAGCGCGCCCACCACGAGGTCGGCACCGCCGGCCAGGCGGAGATCAACTACCGCTTCGACGAGCTGCTCAAGGCCGCCGACGACGTGATGAAGTTCAAGTACATCATCAAGAACACCGCGTGGCGCAACGGCAAGACGGCGACCTTCATGCCCAAGCCGATCTTCGGTGACAACGGCTCGGGCATGCACGTGCACCAGTCGATCTGGAACGAGGGCTCGCCGCTGTTCTACGACGAGACCGGTTACGGCGGCCTGTCCGACATGGCCCGCTCACTACATCGGCGGCATCCTCAAGCACGCCCCGTCGCTGCTGGCCTTCACCAACCCGACGGTGAACTCCTACCACCGCCTGGTGCCGGGCTTCGAGGCCCCGATCTCGCTGGTCTACTCCCAGCGCAACCGGTCGGCCTGCGTGCGCATCCCGATCACCGGCTCGAACCCGAAGGCCAAGCGCATCGAGTTCCGCTGCCCCGACCCTTCGGCCAACCCGTACCTCGCCTTCTCGGCGCTGCTGCTGGCCGGCCTCGACGGCATCAAGAACAAGATCGAGCCCCCCGCCCCGATCGACAAGGACATCTACGAGCTGCCGCCGGACGAGATGGCCGACATCAACCAGGTGCCGACCTCGCTCAACGCCGTGCTCGACTCGCTCGAGGCCGACCACGAGTTCCTCACGGCGGGCAACGTCTTCACGCCCGACCTGATCGAGACGTGGATCGACTACAAGCGCACCCAGGAGATCCTGCCGGTGCAGATGCGTCCGCACCCGCACGAGTTCGAGCTCTATTACGACATCTGAGTCATGCGTTCGACGACGAAGGCCCTGGCATTCCCGGGGCCTTCGTTCGTGGTTAGGCGATGCGTCGGGTGTACACCACCAGGTTCGACTCGGTAACCCCCGCGATCGGCGTTGTAGGCACCACCGCAGGTGACCAGATTCAGCCGCCGAAGGGTCCGCGACTGGTAGACCCGTCGCGCCGAGAACTCCTCGTTGAGACACAAGGCCGAGCGCATAACTCGGAAGGTGACGATCGAGCCGTCAGCGCGCACGACCTCGACGCGGTCGCCGCGCACGAGGTCCTTGAGTTTTGCCAACACAGCCGGACCGGCGACAGAGTCGACGTGCCCGAGGATGATCGAGGAGCCGACGGCGCCTGGTGGAGGACCCAACGCGAACCAGCCAGCCTGGTCCGCGTCCATGGGTACCTGAACGGTGCGGTCAGGCATCAGGCCGAGACGCGCAAGGTCTGTTGACACTCCCGCGCTGGGAATGTCGAGGCGTACCGGTTGGCTCGCCCCGACCTGACGTCGACCGGTCGGAGGCGGGGGCGTCACGATGGCGGTCATCTCCTGTCGTGTAGCCGGCGACACCGTCCTATCGACGACGGCCTCGAGGCGCTGGCCGTGGAGCCAGATGGCGCCAGAGGTTCCCGCGGTAGTCGCGCACAGGGCTCCGGCGATGCCTCTAGCCAGCCGAACACGGCCGGCGGTGGGCGCTCATCCGCGACGGCGGCCACGGGGGCTGGCGCTGGCTGAGATTCCGGCCAGCCCGCCGCACGTTTCGAGCTGGCGTTCACCACACCGAGGCCGCGCTCGCCCTGACCGGCACCCTGACCCTGGACGGCGAGAGCAACCCAGATGCCGTGTTCATCTTTCAGGTCGATGCCGCGCTCAACACCGCGGCGTCAAGCAACATCACCCTGATCAACGGCGCCTGGGCCTCGAATGTCTACTGGCAGGTGCTCGGTGCGGCTGGCACCGGCGCGGGCTCGCGATTCGTGGGCACCATCCTCGCTGCAGGAGGGATCACTCTCGGAAACGGAACCACACTGATCGGGCGCGCATTGTCGAAGGGGGGTGTGTCGACGTCAGACACGACCGTTCGATTCACGCCCTGACACGCGACGCGGGACAGCGCCACTGTCGGACCCATGGGGCGAAACGAGGACGGGCGGATGGCGGTGACCGGGCAGGCTCTCCCAGCTCAGCTCGCCGACGTGAATCCGAGTCGACGTCGGCAACCGATGGTGCAGACGACGACCCAAGGTGAGCCGATCGGTGCACAACCGTGCTAGACAGCGGTATGGAGCGCGCGCTACTGGAAATGCTTGGTAGCCACTCCGCCATTGCCCTCGCCGTCAGCGACGCAGAGGGTCACGTGACCCTCACGACCCCAGCACTCGAGCGCATGATCGGCCGTCACACCGATGTCGGTGTCGCCTGGAGCTTTGAGTCACTGCCTCTGTACGACGCGCTCGGAGAGCATCGCTTCACTCCTGATGAGATGCCGCTCACCCGCGCGCGGCGCGGAGAGATCGTCATCGACGAGGTCTGCTCGCTCAGTCGACCGGACGGCTGGACGGTCTACTTACGGTGCAGTGCAACCCCGCTGCGCGGCGACGATGAGCAGATCCGTGGCGCTATCGCCCTTGTGCAGGACGTGACCTCCGAGTGGGTGAGCATGCTCAAGCAGGCCGAGCTGCGGGACCGGCTGGTCACCACCGTCAGCCACGAGCTGCGCACGCCGCTCACCAAGATCGTCGGCCACGCGGAAGCTTCTGTCTGAGGCCGCCGACGATGGCACGCTCCCGGTGCCGCTGGCTCGATCGGTTGCCGCAATCGCTCGTGCCGCCCACGAGCTTGGCTTGATGGCGGAGAAGCTGACGCACTTGGCGAACCTCGAGGCCGCCACCAGATCGAGCCCCTCCAAGACCGACATCGTGCCCGTGCTCCGCAGCGCGGTCGACTCCCAGCGCCGGCACGCGAAGTCCCGCCACGTAGAGCTGGTCCTTTCGCTGCCCGACGATCTGACAGCCCTCGTGGACGGGGCGTTGGTCGGTCGCGCCACCACGGAGTTGTTGACCAATGCCCTGAACTACGCGCCGCCAGGTTCTCGCGTTGCCGTGGCACTACGACCGCTGGACGACTACTTCGAGATCTGTGTCAGCGACGAGGGGCCCGGGGTGCCTGCTGCCGAACGCGACCGCGTCATCCAGCCGTTCGAGCGCGGCGAATCTCTGCCGGGCTCGGTCAGCTCGCTCGGACTGGGGCTGGCCGTCGCTAGCGCGATCGCGGCGGCACATGGTGGGACGATCGCGATGGAGGACAACAAGCCCCGCGGCCTGATCGTGCGGATGTGCTTGAAGAGAGCCTGATATCCAGGCAGGGGCTACGCCTGGGGAATGATGTCCCGGAAAGCGCGGTGGAAGATGCCAGCGTGGCCGAGCTGCTGAGACTGCTCGTAGAGCTCGCTCTCAGGGTCGAGGAAGTCGGTGAACCCGGGCAGACTCGGCCGCACTTTCCTGGGTGAGGGGCTTGAAGCCCATCGCCCAGCCTTCGAAGGTGCGGGACTCGATGTCCTCGACAAGAGTGATGTCGACCTTCTGGTGGCGCGCATCGGCAAGGATGCGTTTCATCGTCGCGTCCACGTCGTCTTGTCGACCTTCGAGCGTCTGGATGAACTGCTGGTCGGCGTAGAGAAGCATCCCGGTCACGTCACACTGTGCGTTCCTGCCACGTGAGACCGCCAAGAGATCTTCGAGCTGCTCCTGGTCCAGAGGCGACGTCGCCAGGCTCAGGTACGTCAACGAGATCATTGCTCTTCACACTCCATCTTGTCGCCGAGGAGCAGAAGCCGAGTGGGCACCACCCACGGCCACCATGCGCCCTCGGATGGCTCACTGTCCACCGGCGCACCATCCCTGCTTGCTCCTCTGAGTCACGCAAGAGCGGGCAGTGCCTGCCAGGCGGTGTAGAGCGCGACGGCGAGGACGAGCACGGTGAACGCGCCCTGGAGCCGACTGGTGTCGATCCGGTCGGCGAGCTTGGCTCCGCCCACTGCGGCCACAGCCGAGGCAGCCGTCAACGCCAGGACGGCGCCCCAGTCGGGCGCGGCACCGGACCCGGCACGCGCCACCAGCGCAGCGGCGCTGGTGATGGAGATGACGACGAGCGAGGTGCCCACCGCGTACTCCATCGGCAGGGCCAGCGCCAGCAGGAGGGCCGGGACGACGAGGAAGCCACCGCCGACGCCCAGGAACCCCGTGAGCAGGCCGACCAGGGTCGCGGTGACGAGCACCTTGAGCGCGCGAGGACACTCGCACCCGAACGTGGGGCTGAACGTGATGATCGGGTCGTCCAGTCGAGGACGGGCCGCGTGCTGAGGACGGTGCCCACGCCCGTGGTGCAGCTGGCGCCACGCCATCAGGCCGCCAACCACCAGCAGCAGCACCGCGAATGACGCCAGCAACACATCGTCGGGCACGTGCGTGGCGAGCCTGTGCGCCCAGGACTGCTCCCCCGACGGCGACCGCCCCGAACACCACGCCCCGGCCCAGCAGCACGTTGCCAGCACGGTGCGCCGTCGTCGCGGCGATCAGGGACGTCACCCCGACGACCACGAGCGAGCCTGTCGTGGCCTGGGCAGCAGACTGGTCGAGCAGGTAGACCAGCACCGGCACGGCGAGGATCGACCCGCCACCGCCGAGGGCGCCCAAGGACAGGCCGATGAGCGCTCCTGCGGCGACGGCAAGAACGAAGGTCATGTCAGCCGTCGGCCTCGTCGGTCCCGTCCCCGGGGCTGACCAGGTGCAGGCCGACCTTCTCGGCGTTCTCGAAGGAGTCGTCGATCGCCACGGGAGTGCGACCCGTCGAGGCGACGAAGGATGCGGCGACCGAGGCGCGATAGCCGCTCGCACAGTGCACCCAGACCTCACCGGCTGGGACGTCGGAGAGCCGGCGAGGCAGCTCGTGGATCGGGATGTTCACCGCGCCCGAGATCGCGGCGTCCTGGTGCTCGTCAGCACGGCGCACGTCGAGGACCACGACGTCGCGGTGGTGGCGCACCTTCTCCAGGTCCTCGAACGTGGCCGTCGGAAACGAACCCAGCTCACCGTCGGTCCAGTCCCGGACATCACCCGTCGCTTGAGCTGCGGGCCGATCGATACCGATCCGTACGAGCTCGCGCTGGGCGGTGGCGACGTCCTCGGCGGTCTCGCCGAGCAAGGTGACAGGGGTGCCCCACTCGATCAGCCAGCCGAGGTAGGTGGAGAACGCGCCGTCGAGCCCGAAGTTGAACGTGCCGCGGGCGTGCCCGGCGGCGAACGCCGTCCGGTTGCGCAGGTCCACCACCCACTCGCCCGCCTCGATGCGGCGACGCAGCTCAGCCGCCTCGGCTGACTGGACCGGCGACAGGTCGGGCGCCGACGGTCCGGCAGCGTTTGCAGGTCCCATGTGCACGTAGTAGGCGGGCCAGGCACCCAGCCCGTCGAGCAGCTCGCGGACGTAGGTCTCCTCGTCCTGGGTGAGCACCGGGTTCGATTCCTTCTCCTCCCCCAAGGTCGAGGCAGTGGCGTCGGACTTGGTGGCCGAGCAGAACGAGCCGAAACCGTGGGTCGGGTAGAGCTCGGTGTCGTCTGGCAGCTCGTGCGTGAGCTTGTGAGCCGAGGCGTGCTGATGCCTGGCCAAGGCATCGGCGTGCTCCGCCCCCAGCAGGTCGGGGCGACCGGTCGAGCCGTAGAGCAGCGATCCGCCCGTGAACACCGCGCAGGGCTCGTCACCGTCGCTGAGGGCGTAGGACAAGTGGGTAAAGGTGTGTCCGGGAGTCGCGATCGCGCGCACGCGCATCCGGTCGCCGACCTCGACCACGTCGCCGTCGGTGACGGGGGTTCGGTCGTAGGCGACGTCGTCCTCGCCGCTGACCAGGTAGTCCGCACCGGTTGCCCGCGCGAGCGCCAGGCCGCCGGTGACGTAGTCGTTGTGAATGTGCGTCTCGAAGACGTGGGTCAGTCGGACGCCGTCGGCCTCGAGGACCTCCAGCACCCGGTCGATGTCGCGTTGCGGATCGACGACGAAGGCGACCTGGCCATCGTGCACGACGTAGGTGCGGTCGCCGAGCGAGGCGGTCTCGATGGTGCGAACAGTCACTCCGGCCGCAGGGGACTGGTGCGCTTCGTCGGTCGCGGTAGCAGGTGCGCTGCTCTGTTGCTCGTGTTGCTCGCGTTGCTCGCCATGTCGGTCCTCGCTCTCCTCGGGGCCCGGGTGTAGCCCAGGCATGGTGCCGTCGTGATTAGCTCGGCCCGCGGTCTGACGGGCGCTGCCAAGACCATCCCCCCTGGGGGTTGGCCCAAACCGACGCTCGCACTCAGTTCCACCGGGACCAGCCACGACCGGGTCAGGGACACTGGTCCCATGCCCCCCGATGCGCCGCGTCTCCTGCTCTGCATCGACGCTCCCTCGCTGCTGCATCGCAGCTACCACGCGGCAAGCGCCGCCGGACTACGCGATCGCGGGGGCAGTCCGGCCTGGGCCCTGCACGGGATGCTGCGCCAGGTGCTGGAGGCGATCGAGGCCTTCTCACCCGATGCCGTGGTGCTCGGCCTCGACGACCGGACGTCATCGGTGCGGGCCGCCGCCTACCCGGCGTACAAGGCCGGGAGACCCGATAAGGACGCCGCGCTCGTCGAGCAGCTCGAGCGCGCTGGTCCGTTGCTCGAGGCTCTCGGCCTGCGCACCGTGACGCCCTCCGGCCTGGAGGCCGACGACGTGAGTGCCTCCGCGGCGGCCTGGGCGGCAGCTCCGGGTGGCGCTGCGTGATCGTGACCTCCGACCGGGACGCCTTCGCCCACATCAGCCCCACGACCGAGGTGCTCCGACTGATCACGGGTGGGGGCATCCAGGGCTCGCCGCTCCTGAACCCGACGCGGTTCCGTGCGCTGTACGACATCGACGCCAACGACTACCTGGCGTTCGCGGCGCTGCGGGGCGACGCCAGTGACAACCTGCCCGGTGTCGCCGGCATCGGCGAGAAGACCGCCTCTCTGCTGCTCTCGCAGGTCGGCACCATGCGCGAGATCTGGGCCGACCTCGAGCACACCGGCGGCGCCACCCTGGTCGCCGCCCTCGACGCGCACTGCGAGGAGCACGGGCGACGTCGGATCGGCGCGCGGGTGCGCCGCACGTTGAGCGCGCCGGGCGCGCGCGACCAGTTCGAGTCCAACCTGTTGCTCATGGCCGGCCGCTCCGACATCACCCTCGGCCTGACACCGGACATCCCCGGCTCGGTGGGACTGCTCCCCCGCCCCTCGGACGTCGTGCACCAGGTCGTCGACTACCTCGGGGTCGAGGAGACCACTCGGTGCCCTGCGTGCTGAGCGGGAGACTGCGCCGAGGCCTGGCCAGGGTGGGGTCGTGTAGAGCGATCACGCTGGTCGCTAGCCCGCGAGGTGCCCGTGGTCGACGAGCTGGATGCTGCCGTGCACCGACGAGGCGTCGTCCGAGGCGAGGAACGCGACGACGGCCGCGACGCTGTCGGCGCTCATGAAGCCGCGGGACGCCGAGATCCGCATGATCAGGTCCCAGTCGGCACCCTCGGGCACGGCGATGTCGTGCACCTGCGGGGTGTCCATGCCGCCCGGGCACACGCAGTTCACCCGCAACGCAGTCTTGAGGTATTCCACGGCCAGCGCCTTGGTCAGCCCGACGATGCCGTGCTTGGCCGCGGTGTAGGCGGCCGAGTAGGTCTCGCCGTGGATCGCCGCCACCGAGGCGACGTTGACGATGTTGCCGCTCGCCTCGAGCAGGTGCGGGATGGCGGCCTGGCACATGAAGAACGCGCCACTCAGGTTGACCGCGAGATCTCGAGCCCACTCGTCCTCGGTGACGTCAGTGGTGATCCGGAAGTCGTGGCGACCAGCGTTGTTGACCAGGACGTCGAGCCGGCCGAAGGCGTCGACCGCTGACGCCACGGCCGAACGGCAGTCTTCGGGCCGAGCCACGTCCAGCGGACCGAACCGCACCTCCCCCGGCAGCTCGGCACAGGAGGTCGCCACCTCGGCCAGCCGCTCCTGGTCGCGGGCGGCGGCCCAGACCTGGGCTCCGCCGGCGGCGAACCGTCGGACCGATGCTGCTCCGAGCCCAGAGGAGGCGCCCGTCACGAGCACGACCTTGCCGGCGAAGATGTCGCTGATACGCAGATCCATGCCGGGCAACCTACTGGTTGTCCGGCATGGACCTGATGCTGCTCAGCGCTTGACGCGAACCTTCATGGGCGAGCTGACCGCACCGGTGGTGGTGTCTGAGCCCGGCAGGACCAGCCGGTACTTGTAGGTACCCACCTTGCGCTGCCGAGGAAAGGTGACCACGGCGCGGTTGTTGTTCACCGGGACCGCCTTCAGGCTCTTCCAGGCTCCGTCGACCTGCTTCTGCGAGTGCCACGGCCTCGAGGCCGGGCTGAACGATGAGCACGTTGGCGGTGCGTGCAGCACTGCCCTTGACGACCGCCGACTGAGCAGTCCAGCCAGCGGCGATGCGCGACACGGCCTGCGGCACGTCGTACGTCGCGGCGTTGCCGTCAGAGTTGATCCGGCACTTGATCGGCTCGGCGATCGGCGCATTGTGGAAGCTCTCGCCGTAGTGGTAGTTCGTGCCACCGACCTGCACCCACACGACGTCGTACTCGGTGACGCCAGCAGGCCAGTTCGGGTGCTGGCTGTAGGTGAAGCCTCGAGTGCCGGACCAGGTGCCGAGGTTGTTGTGGTAGTTGAGGGTGACGTCACCCTGCGCGGTGCGCAGTCGGATGTTCACGTCGTTGGCCTGGCCGCTGGGCAGGTCGGACGGGTACGCAACGGTCAGCGCGTCACACGTCGGGTCGGCGTACTTCCAGTTCCAGTCGAAGTTCCCCGTCTCCGAGGTCGGCGGGTTCTCGGGGAACGGCGTCGGGGTCGGCGTCGGGGTCGGCGTCGGAGTCGGCGTCGGCGTCGGAGTCGGCGTCGGCGTCGGAGTCGGAGTCGGCGTCGGAGTCGGCGTCGGCGTCGGAGTGGCGTCGGAGTCGGCGTCGGCGTCGGAGTCGGCGTCGGCGTCGGCGTCGGAGTCGGCGTCGGCGTCGGCGTCGGAGTCGGAGTCGGCGTCGGCGTCGGAGTCGGCGTCGGCGTCGGACGTCGGAGTCGGCGTCGGAGTCGGCGTCGCGGAGCCATAGCTCACGGCGTAGTGCGAAACAGCCTTGCCCGAGGAGTGCCGGATGACCAGCGTGCTCACTGACTGCTCGAGGGTGACGTACTCGGGTCCCAGATCCTGGTTCACGCTGCCGGCCTTGACGCAGTAGGCCGTGATCAGCTTGCCCGCAGGTGCCTTCACGGTGACCGTCTGCGGGTCGCCCGTGGTGTCGATCTTGCCGGAGTCCAGCGGGGTGCAGACCTGGCCCGTGTTCGACGCGAAGGATGCCGCAGGCGCGAGCGCGAGAGCCGGGACGGCCGCCAGGGCGGTGGTGAAGAGGAGTGCAGCAGTGCGTGGCTTCATGGCAGGTTCTCCGGTTCGCTTGGGATGTTCATGAGCAAGTGTGGTGACGGTCTCTCAAGGCATTCATCGGCAAACCTCAAGAACTCCTCAAGGAGTCGTCGCGCCTCACGCAGGCGACTCAGAAGTTGCCGCCCTTGTTGCTGTTGCGCTTGCAAGTGGCTGTGGTCGTCCCGATGCCACTCGTCCACGATCCGAGGGTCGCCTGGACCTGGATCGTCCAGATGGTCTGGGCCAGGTCCGTCAGCTGGCTAGCCGTCACCGTCGCGGTCTTGGAGGACGACGTCGCACTTCCGCGAACCGTCCCGTTCTGCAGGATCGTGTACTGGTAGGAGACGCCTGGGGGCTGACCTGCGTCTGAGAAGCCCGTGAGGCTCACCGAGATCCCTTCAGTGAGCACGTTCGACGAGCACTGGTACGAGCCTTGCAGGGTGCTGGGGCTGACCAGGGTCGCCGTGGAGACCGCTTGGGTCGCCGTCGCGCCGCCCCGGAAGGTGGCAGACGCGATCTGTGGAGCCAGCACGAAGCACAGCACGGCCACCGCGAGCGCTAGGGCTCGGCGGGCTCGGTCGTGCACGATCATCAAGGTCCTTCGATCGGTGGTCGGTAGGTGACAACAATGGTCGAGGTGCCTCAAGTGCCCCCGCGGCGTGGCTCAAGGAAGCCTCAAGTCTCAGGGTGGCTCTGGCATAGTCGGCGCCGTGACCGAGCAGGCTCCCGAGCGTCGTGCCCTCGTCGTCGAGGACGACGAGGACGTCCGCCTCCTCATCGAGTTCACCCTCGAGACCCAGGGCTTCGAGGTCTCCTCGGCCAGCACCGGCCTCGACGGAGTGGAGGCGGTTCGCACCCTCGATCCCGACCTGGTCACCCTCGACCTCGGCCTGCCCGGCATCGACGGCATCGAGACGTGTCGGCGGATTCGCGAGTTCAGCGATGCCTACATCGTGATGATCACGGCCCGCGACGACGAGATCGACAAGCTCCTCGGTCTCGAGACCGGCGCCGACGACTTCCTGTCCAAACCGTTCAACGTGCGGGAGCTGAAGGCGCGAGTCAATGCGCTGTTCCGCCGGCCGCGGCGCGGACCGGTCGACGGCGCCGGCTCCCCCGCTACGCCGGTGCCCGACCACGAGGTCCTCGAGCACGGGCCGCTGCGCGTCGACGTCGACGGACGCCGAGCCTTCAAGGGCGCCGAGGAGCTGACCCTGACGCGCACCGAGTTCGACCTGCTGACCGAGCTGATGCGCACTCCGGCGCGGGTCTGGACCCGTGAGGCCCTGCTGCGCTCGGTGTGGGGCACCGACTGGTCGACTGATACCCACCTGGTCGAGGTCCATGTCGGAAACCTGCGCAAGAAGCTCGGCGACGGCACCGACCAGACCAAGCTGATCAAGACCGTTCGCGGCGTCGGCTACCGGATGGAAGCCGTGGCCTAGCCCGGCTCGGCTGGACTCAGGAAGGCTCGTAGAGGCTCACGAAGTCCTGGACGTCGTGCAACGTGCGCGCTGAGACCCGGTGCAGCTCTGCTGCATCGGCCAGGGCCGCATGCAGGTCACCGCTTCGCAGACCGTCCTCGACCCTCTGGGCCAGCTCGACGAGCTCGTGTGCGCCCACGGCCATCGAGGAGGTGCGCAGGCTCAGGGTCGCGTCCATGGCGTCAGCCGGGTCCTCGCGCGTCAGGGCGTCGAGCACCCTGTGCACGCGTCCGGGGAGCATCGACAAGTAGCGGTTGGTGAAGGAGAGCATGCTGGGCCACGACTCGAGGTCGTGGGCCAGACGAATCAGCCGCGCAGGACTGAACGAGCTCATTGCTGCTCCCGACCGGTCTCGTCCTTTGACCAGATGGTCGACATCCCCACGACCAACAGCAGCGCCAACCCGCCGTACAGGGCGCCCTGCAGCAGCACTGGCGTACGCACCAGCCGGACGAGGGTGCCGAGCTCGGGCACGACGTACTTCATCTCCCAGACCTGATCCCCGTCGAGGACCGCGATCCACGGGTCGTCGGTGGGGTTGTTGTCGCCCCGGGTACGGACGGCGATCCGCCCGTCGTCGCCCGAGATGACCTCGATCACCCGGTGCGTCTCGACACGGTGGTCCTCGACCGGGATGTGGTAGCTGATGACGTCGCCGACCTTCACCTCGGAGACCGGCTTGGCCACGGTGACGACGACGTCGCCGACCATGATCCCAGGCTCCATGCTGCCGGTGAGCATGGTCTGGGTGCGGTAGCCCAGCAGGTGCGGTCCGACACCGAGGAACAGGAACACCGCGACCATGAACGTCAGGACGACGCTCAGGACGAGGCTGACGACGCGGCGGAACCAGCGACGACTGGGGGTCTCCTTGCGGCGGGTTCCGCCGTACTGCGGGGCCAACAGAACACCCGTGGGTCGACGCAGGGTCGGGGCACTGGAGGCCGCGTGACGGCCGAGGACGACGGGGGCGGCACTGGCCATGTCGGGCTCCTACCGGGTCGGGACTGGGTGTGTGGGTGTGGGGGTGGGTGCGACGAGACCCGGCGACCGCTGCTGCGGTCGCCGGGCCTCGGTCGGTCAGCGGAAGGTGGCCGCGCGCTGCGTGGCGTCGAAGGTGAACGTGATGGTGTTCGACAGACCCTGGAACGTGTTGTCGGCGGCCTGCGGCAGCACCAGCTGCAGACGCAGGTTCGAGGCGGCAGCCGCCGCGTTCAGGGTCGTGGTGGCCGCAGCGATGTCGACCTGCGAGCCGATCACCGGACGTGTGGTGAGCACCGGGGTGGTCGTGCCCCCCGAGCAGACGAGCTCGTTCGGGCTGCCGGCCTTGGGGGTCCAGGCGACCGAGCACTGGTCGACGGCGAGCTGGAGACCGTTCGTGGTGTCGGTAGTCAGAAGGTTGGTGTTCAGGGCGGTCGTGGTCAGCTTGACCGAGCCGAACGTCTCGGTGCGGGCGCTGCGGGTCAGCGTGATCGCGCGCTGGATCGTGTCACCGGGCACCACGTTCGTGGCGGCGACGGTGGTGCCGCGGGTGGCGTCCTGGGTCAGGCCGATCTCCAGGTAGCCGTTGGTGACGGTCTCGGAGGCCGACGTGGTCGAGGTGAACGAGCCAAAGGTGCCGAGGCCGGCGACCGAGGCGGCGCCGCCGATGAGGACGACCGAGGCGAGGAGCTTGACGCTGTTCTTGCGGATGCCGTTGCGCATGTCTGAGTTTCCTTTCGAGTGACCGCGCCGGCACTTCCGGATCGGGTCTCAACTGGTGATGACCAGAACTCTGCAGGGGTTAGATCAAGGCTCCAGCCGACAATTGCGCGGGTTTTCCTCAAGGAAGCGACAAGGCTGCCACCGGCACGCAACGAGGCCGGCGACCCCGTGGGATCGCCGGCCTCGTCGAGGGGTGCGGTTCAGAGGATGTAGAGCATCTCCTGGTACGTCGGCAGCGGCCACAGGTCGTCGGCCACCAGGCCCTCGAGACTGTCGGCGGCCTCGCGCACCGCGGCCATCGCCGGGAGCACGGTGTCGCGCATGAACGTCGCAGCCTCGAGCGGGTCCTCGGCGTGGTCGTGCCCGATCGCGGAACCCAGGGTGGCGAGGCCGGCCCTGAGCGCGGCGATCGGGGCGCTGACACGCCTGGAGCGTCGAGAGGTCGGCGTCGACGCCGGCGGCCTTGAGCGCGGCCACGTTGGCGGCCAGCTCGGTCTGGTAGCGGATCGCGGCCGGCAGCACCGTCGTGGTGCCGATCTCGAGCGTCAGGTTGGCCTCGACCGCGACGGTGAGGATGTACTGCTCGCAACCGATCTCGTAGCGGCTGTGCATCTCGCGGTCGTTGAAGACGGAGTACTTCGCGAACAGCTCGATCGCCTCGGGCGAGATCAGCTCGGGCAGGGCGTCGACCGTCGTGCGCAGGTTCTTCAGCCCGCGCTGCTCGGCCTCGATCGGCCACTCGTCGGAGTAGCCGTTGCCGTTGAAGATGACCGCGCCGTGCTCGGCGACGATGTCGGCGAGCAGCGTCTGGACGGCCTCGTTGAAGTCGGTGCCGGCCGCGACGGCGGTCTCGAGCTCGGTGGCGCAGTAGTCGAGCGCCTCGGCCATGATCGTGTTGATCATGACCATCGGACCGGCGACGGTCTGCAGCGAGCCCGGCGCGCGGAACTCGAAGCGGTTGCCGGTGAAGGCGAACGGCGAGGTGCGGTTGCGGTCGCCCGGGTCCTTGGTCAGGTCGGGCAGCGTGTCGACGCCGATGGTGAGCGTGCCCTTCTCCTTCGAGCGGGTCGCACCACCCTTGGCGATCTGGTCGAACACGTCGGCCAGCTGGTCGCCGAGGAAGATCGAGATGATCGCCGGCGGTGCCTCGTTGGCGCCCAGGCGGTGGTCGTTGGACGCCGAGGCGACCGAGACGCGCAGCAGGCCGCCGTACTGGTGCACCGCGCGGATGACCGCGGCGCAGAAGACCAGGAACTGGGCGTTGTCGTGCGGGTTGTCGCCCGGCACGAGCAGGCTGCCGAGCTCGGAGTTGCCCAGCGAGAAGTTCACGTGCTTGCCCGAGCCGTTGACGCCCGCGAAGGGCTTCTCGTGGAACAGGCACTCCATGCCGTGCTTCTTGGCGATCGACTTGAAGGTCGTCATCAGCAGCTGCTGGTGGTCGGAGGCCTCGTTGGCCCGCTCGAACATCGGCGCCACCTCGAACTGGCCGGGGGCCACCTCGTTGTGCCGGGTCTTGGCCGGGATGCCGAGCTTGAAGAGCTCCCGCTCGGTGTCCATCATGAAGCCGAGCACCCGCTCGGGGATCGCCCCGAAGTAGTGGTCGTCGAACTCCTGGCCCTTGGGCGGCTTGGCCCCGAAGAGCGTGCGACCGGCGTTCAGCAGGTCGGGGCGCGCCAGGAAGAAGTGGCTGTCGACCAGGAAGTACTCCTGCTCGGGGCCGCAGTAGGCGACGACGTTGTCGGGCTCCTCGTGGCCGAACAGCTCGAGCACCCGCTTGGCGTGGATCGCCATCGCCTGCTGGGAGCGCAGCACCGGCGTCTTGTGGTCGAGGGCCTCACCGGTCATCGAGATGAAGATGGTCGGGATGCACAGGGTGTTGCCGTTCGGGTTCTCCAGCACGTACGCCGGGCTCATCACGTCCCAGCCGGTGTAGCCGCGCGCCTCGAAGGTGTTGCGCAGGCCGCCGTTCGGGAACGTGGAGGCGTCCGGCTCGCCCTGCATCAGCGTCTTGCCCGAGAAGGACGCGAAGGCGGTGCCGTCGCCGACCGGGTCGAGGAAGCTGTCGTGCTTCTCGGCGGTCAGGCCGGTCAGCGGGTAGAAGACGTGGGCGTAGTGGGTCGCGCCCTTCTCCATCGCCCAGTCCTTCATCGCCGAGGCGACGGCGTCCGCGACGTCGGGGTCGAGCGGGTCGACTTCTCGATCGTCGAGAGGACCGACTTGTAGACCGTCTTCGGCAGCCGCTTCTGCATCACGGTGAGGCTGAAGACGTTCTCGCCGAAGATCTCGCCCGGCTCCTCGCCGGGGTCGAAGCTGATCGGCGGAGGGGTGTAGTCCTCGACGGCGGCGATCGCGGCCAGACGGACGGGGTTGGCGGTCATGTGATTCAGGCTCCTGTGACGTGCGCGCCGACCTCGGGTGCCGACGGTTGCCCGCAACCTACGACGAGCAGATGTCAGGATTGTTTCGTCGCCGTATCGCCGGGTCACATCTCGCCGAGTCGGCGCGTCAGACGCGCCGACTCGGGCCGAGGTTCGCGTGCGAGATGCGCCGACTCGGCGAGGCGGGTCACCAGAAGACGCGGTCGACGACCTGGCGGGCCTTGCGGGTGACTCGGAGGTAGTCGTCGACCATCTCCTCGGTGCCGCCGGGCAGGTAGCCGATGATCGCGGCGACGGCGGCCCGCTCCCGGGTGTCGCGAGGCAGCTGGTCGCCGGCCTTGCCCGCGCGCGAGGGTGACCGCGTTGCGCACCCGGCTGACCGTGCGCCAGCCGTGGGCCAGCGCCGCGGCGTCGTCCTCGGTGATCAGGTCGGCGGCACGCGCACCCTCGAGCGCGTCGAGGGTGCGCGGGGTGCGGAGCGCCTCGACGTGGCCGGCGTAGCGCATCTGCAGCAGCTGGACGGTCCACTCGATGTCGGCCAGTCCCCCGCGGCCGAGCTTGAGGTGCAGGTGCGGGTCGGCGCCCTTGGGCATGCGCTCGCGATCGATGCGCGCCTTGATCCGGCGCACCTCGAGGACGTCGTCGTCCGACAGGCCGTTGGGCGGGTAGCGCAGCGGGTCGATGATCTCGGTGAAGCGCATGCGCACCTCGGGGTCACCGACGACCGCGTCGGCCCTCAGCAGGGCCTGGGCCTCCCAGACCTTTGACCACTTCGCGTAGTAGGCGGCGTACGAGTCGAGCGTGCGCACCAGCGCGCCCTGCTTGCCCTCGGGTCGCAAGTCGGCGTCGATCTCGAGCGCCGGGTCGGCACCGGGCAGCGCAAGGAGCCGGCGCAGCTCGTTGGCCACCGCGGTGGCGTACTGGGTGGCCTGGTGAGCGTCGGCGCCGTCGACGGGCTGGTGCACGAAGAGGACGTCGGCGTCGCTGCCGTAGGAGAGCTCGAACCCGCCGTACCGACCCATCGCCACCACGGCCAGCCGGGTCGGGGCTTCGTCGAGCTTCTTCTGCTCGCGCACGGCACGGCCGGCGACGTCGAGCGCCACCTCCAGCGTGGCATCGGTGATCCGCGACAGCGCCGCCCCGACGTCGGCCACGTCGGTGATGCCGAGAACGTCGCCCGCTCCGACGCGGAACAGCTCGCGCCGGCGCACGGCCCGTACGGCGCGGACCGCCTTGTCGGTGTCGTCCTGGCGCCCGGCGTTGGCGCGCATCTCCTCGACCATGGTCTCGCCGGTGAGTGGAGCGAGCTCGCCGCCGAGGATGCGCACGCCCTCGGGCTCGCGCTCGAGCAGGCTGGTGACGTAGCGGGACGTGGCGAGCAGGTGGGCCAGACGTTCGGCGACCTCGCCCTCGTCGCGCAAGGTGCGCAGGTACCACGGCGTGCTGCCCAGGGCCTCGCTCAACCGGCGAAACCCGAACAGCCCGGCGTCGGGGTCGGCCCCCTCCGCGAACCACGAAAGCATCGCCGGCAGCAGCGCGCGCTGCAGGGTCGCGGTGCGGGTAAGGCCGCTCGTCAGAGACTCGAGGTTGCGCAACGCGGCCTGCGGGTCGGCGTACCCGAGCGCGGCCAGGCGCGTGCCGGCCGCCTCGGAGGACAACCGCACCTCGTCACCCTGGATGCGTGCGACGGCGGTGAGCAGTGGCCGGTAGAACAGCTTCTCGTGCAGGCGGCGCACCTCGCGCCGATGGTGCTGCCACACCTTCTCGAACGTGCCGCGCGGCTCCTTGTGGAAGCCGAGGCTGCGCCCGAGCCGCCGCAGCGACGCCTCGTCGTCGGGGACGACGTGCGTGCGACGCAGCTGGTGCAGCTGGATGCGGTGCTCGAGCTGACGCAGGAAGCTGTAGGCGTCGTGCAGCGACTCGCCGTCCTCGCGACCGACGTAGCCGGCGCGGGTCAGAGCGGCGAGGGCACTGAGCGTCGTGGGTGGGCGGATCCGCTCGTCGGCCCGACCGTGCACGAGCTGCAAGAGCTGCACGGCGAACTCGACGTCGCGCAGGCCACCTGAGCCGAGCTTGATCTGCCGCTCGGCCTCCTTCGCCGGGATGTGCTCGAGCACCCGGCGCCGCATCGCCTGCGCCTCGGTGACGAACCCGTCGCGCTCGGCGGCGCTCCACACCATCGGCTCGACCATCGCGCAGAACTCGCGGCCGAGCGCGAGGTCGCCAGCCACCGGCCGGGCCTTCAGCAGCGCCTGGAACTCCCACGACTTGGCCCATCGCTCGTAGTAGCCCTGGTGGCTGGCGATCGTGCGCGTCAGCGGTCCGGCCTTGCCTTCGGGACGCAGCGCGGCATCGACCGGCCAGATGGTGCCCTCGCCGGTGTACTCCGAGCACACCTGGATGAGGTGGCTGGCCAGCTTGGTTGCGACGCGCAGCACGGCGGGGTCGTCGGCGTGGTCGGGGTCGCTGGCGTCGTGCACGAAGATCACGTCGACGTCGGAGACGTAGTTCAGCTCGTGGCCGCCACACTTCCCCATCGCGACGACTCCGAGCCGGGCTATCGGGGCGGCCTCGCCGACGCGTTGCCGGGCCACCGCCAACGCCGCCTCCAACGTGCCGGCGGCGAGGTCGGCGAGCTCGGCAGCGGCGTCGTCGACGCCCAGGTCGTGCGCCAGGTCGCGCGCAGCGAGCCGGAGCAGCCAGCGGCGGTACTCCACTCGCAGCGCGTCGAGCGCCTCGGCGTCGGGCACCGTCGCGGTCGGGTGGATGGACCACGCGTCGGCCCCGACGCACTCGAGCAGCGCCACCCGCATCGCATACGCCGGCGGGCGGGTCGAGCCCATGGTCGGGTCGGTCAGCTCACGCCAGTGCTCGGGGTGACGGCACAGGTGGTGGGCCAGCGCCTCGCTGGCACCGAGCACGCACAGCAGCCGCATCGCAGTGCCCTCGTCGTCGACGACGGCCCGCACCAAGTCGTCGCGGTCGGGCGCCACGGCGAGCAGCGCCAGCAGCGCGGACAGCGCGGCGTCCGGGTCGGCGGTCCTGGCCAGCAGCGCCACGAGCGGCTCGGCGGCTTCGCCCAGCTCGGCGAGGCCAGCGAGGGCTGATGTGGAGTCCTGGAACCCGAGCCGCAGCAGGTGGCCCTTGCTCGTGACGACTCGGTTCACTTCCCACTCACCTCCCGCGCGAACGAGGTGGCCAGGCCGCGCCAGGCCGACTCCAGCTCTGGAGCGACCTCCGCCACCTCGGCGGCGACCGCCTCACCCCGTGCCAGCACCGAGGCGTCGGGCGTCTCGGTTGCTGCCCATCGTCGTGCCACGGAGGCGTCGGCCTCGGGATGCGCCTGGATGCCCCACGTGCGGGGCGCGAACCTGGCCGCCTGCACCTCACCACCTGGCGCGGTCGCCAGCAGCACGGCGCCGTCGGGCAGTGCGGTGACGACATCCTGGTTCCAGTGCAGGCAGCGCCGATCGCTGGCCAGTGGTGCGAAGAGCGGGTCGTGGGCGGCCGCCTCGTTCCACCCGACCGACAGCACGCCGAGCTGGCGACCCTGGGGGTTGCGCTCGACCCTGCCACCGAGCGCCAGTGCGACCAGCTGGTGGCCGAGGCACACCCCGAGGGTGGGGGTGCCGCCTGCACCGCTTGCCGCGCCGTCGCGGATCAGCTCGCGGGTGGCTGAAAGCCAGGCGTGCTCGGCGTCCTGGTCGGCATCCATCGGACCGCCGAGCACGAGCAGGCCGTCGTGGTCGCCGAGGTCGGCGGGCAAAGCGTCACCCGCATAAGGACGGCGTACGTCGAGCTCGACGCCGTCCTCGGCCAGCCACCGGCCGAGCAGGGCGGGTGGGCAGTCGTCCTCGTGCTGGACGACGAGCACCCGTGCCATGTCAGAGCCCGTCTGGCTCAGATGACCGGCAGCATCTGGTCGCGCTCGAAGGCCGAGACCTGACCGCGGTACTCGTCCCACTCAGCACGCTTGTTGCGCAGCAGGAACTCGAAGACGTTCTCGCCCAGGGTCTCGGCCAGCAGCTCGGACCCTTCTGCGATCTCGATCGCCTCGTTCAAGTTCTTCGGCAGCGGGTCGATGCCCAGGCTCTTGCGTTCGCGCTCGGAGAGCGACCACACGTCGTCCTCGGCCTCGCGGGGCAGCTCGTACTCCTCGGTGATGCCCTTCATGCCGGCCGCCAGCACTGCGGCGAACGCCAGGTAGGGGTTGCAGGCGGGGTCGAGCGTGCGTACCTCGACCCGGGTGGAGGCGCCCTTGAGCGGCTTGTACATCGGCACCCGCACCATCGCCGAGCGGTTGTTGTGCCCCCAGCAGACGTAGGACGGCGCCTCGCCGCCGAACATCATCCGCTTGTAGCTGTTGACCCACTGGTTGGTGACCACGCTGATCTCCG
The DNA here is from genome assembly GCA_963781575.1 of uncultured Actinomycetota bacterium. Lineage (GTDB taxonomy): Bacteria > Actinomycetota > Actinomycetes > Propionibacteriales > Nocardioidaceae > Nocardioides. The sequence goes on from CAWAGM010000001.1 coordinate 20,154, forward strand.
GCGCGTGCCGCAGCACCCCGGCGATGAAGCGGCGTCCGGTCTGGCTCAGCTGGTACTCGGCGCCGGCCTCGTAGAAGGCGTTCTGGTCGCCCTCGAACAGCGAGACGTGGGTGTGCATGCCCGAGCCGGGGTGGGTGGTGAACGGCTTCGGCATGAAGCTGGCCCAGATGCCCTGGTTGAGCGCCACCTCACGGATGACGGTGCGGAAGGTCATGATGTTGTCGGCGGTCGACAGCGCGTCGGCGTAGCGCAGGTCGATCTCCTGCTGACCCGGCCCGCCCTCGTGGTGGCTGAACTCGACCGAGATGCCCATCGACTCGAGCATCGTGATCGCCTCGCGGCGGAAGTCCGAGCCGTGCGACTGCGCCGTGTGGTCGAAGAACCCGCTGCGGTCGACGGGCAGCGGGTCGACGCCTGCTTGCGGAGTGTCCTTGAAGAGGTAGAACTCGATCTCGGGGTGCGTGTAGAAGGTGAAACCGAGGTCGGAGGCCTTGCCGAGCGTGCGCTTGAGCACGTAGCGGGGGTCGGCGTAGGACGGCGCACCGTCGGGCATCTGGATGTCGCAGAACATCCGGGCCGTGGCCGGGCCCTCGGTGCGCCACGGCAGGATCTGGAACGTCGACGGGTCGGGGATGAGCAGCATGTCCGACTCGTAGACCCGGGCGAAGCCCTCGATGGCCGAGCCGTCGAAGCCGATGCCTTCCTCGAAGGCCCCCTCGAGCTCGGCCGGAGCCACCGCCACCGACTTCAGGAACCCGAGGACGTCGGTGAACCAGAGCCGGACGAACCGGACGTCGCGCTCCTCAAGAGCGCGGAGAACGAAGTCTTCCTGCTTGCCCATGGGGGCCACTATGTCGCATGCGCCCGCTCGGCTCGCGCGGCACTCGGGGTGACGCCGTTCGTGGTGACCGGCAGGTGTTCCCACCCGCGCAGCACCCGCGTGGGTCGACGGACGCCCGCCCCGCTCACGACGAGATCTGGGAACCGGTCGTAGAGCGCGCGCAGCCCGACCTCCGCCTCGCGCCGAGCCAGGCTCGCACCGAGGCAGTAGTGCGCACCCGACGAGAACGCGACGTGCGCCGACGCGTTCTCACGGGTGACGTCGAACCGGTCCGGGTCGTCGAAGACGGCCGGGTCACGGTTTGCGCCGCCGAGGTAGCACAGCACGGGGGTGCTCGCTGGCACGGTCGTGCCGAGCACTTCGGTCGGGTGCGCAGCGATCCGCATGGTCACCTGCACGGGCGAGTCGAAGCGCAGCACCTCGTCGACGGCCCGCCCCCACAGGTCGGGCTCGGCCGCGAGCACCTCGCGCTGGTCGGGGTGCTCGGCCATGAGCTGGACGGCGTTGCCGATCAGGCTCACCGTGGTCTCGAAGCCGGCGCCGAGCACCAGCAGGCCCGTCGCCCGCAGCTCGAGGTCGGTGAGCTGCTCGTCCTCCTGCGCCAGCGCGAGCCGACTGAGCAGGTCGTCACCCGGGTTCGCCCTCAGGTCGCGGATGTGCTGGGCGAACCACTGGTGCAGGTGTCGCATGTCGGCTTCGGCAGCGCGGTAGTCGCGCCACGACAGGGTCGGGTCGAGAGTGCGCGCGGCGCCGTCGCCCCAGTCGAGCAGCGTGGTGTGCATCGAGTCGGGGACGCCGAGCATGTCGGCGATCACGGCTACCGGGAGCAGCGCGGCGTACCGGTCGATGAGGTCGAAGTCGGTGGCGGCGCTGCGCTCGATGTCGTCGAGCAAGCTGTCCGCAACGCCGCGGATGCTGTCCTCGAGCCCGGAGACAGCCTTGGCGGTGAACGCCCGCGACACCAGCCGGCGGTATCGCGTGTGCTCCTGACCGTCGGTCGCCAACATCGACGGCTTGTCGACCACCGAGGTCGCCCACGGGTCGACCGCACTGCCGAAGATCTTCGCCAGCGGACCAGGAAGCTCGCTGTGCCCGCCGCCGGAGCTGAACGCATCGTTGCGCAGCACTGCGGTGACGGCCTCGTGCGACGTCGTGCCCCAGGCGACCCTCCCGGCCGCCACGGGTCCACGCTCGCGGAGCTCGCGGTAGGTCGGGTACGGGTCGAGCTGCATCGCACGGTCGGTCTCGAGGCGAGCGATGAGGTCGCCCCGCTTGGCGGCTGACGCGAAGAAGCGCCGCGCCATGCCGTAGCCGAGCGACCAGGTCACGAAGCTGCGACCGGGTATCCGGCGCCCCGGCTTGTCATCGGGCTTCTTGTGCGCCTCAGGCGACCGCACGCGGGTCCCTCCGTGTCGGTGCGTGCTCGGCGAGCCGCTCGAGGGAGAGCAGACCCGCGCGCACACCGGCTAGCTGCGTGAACGCGTCGTCCAGCGCACTGTCGGTCAGGTAGGGGTCGAGCTGCGCCTCGAGACGCAGGTTCCATCGGTAGTGCAGGAACCGGTGCATCTCCTCGACGTCGGCGAACACGTCGCCATACTCCTCGCGCCACGCCAGGGCGTCGAGCGCCGGGTACGTCGTACCGCATGAGAGCCGGTGCTCGACGTCCTTCTGGATCTGCCATCTGCGGTGGGTCTGCTGCCAGGTCATGCCTCGAATCTAGGGAGCGCGAGCCCGCCCGACATCGGCCAGCGGTACCCATTTCGGCTACTCCCCTGGTAGGACGCCGGGGGCCTGCCGCAGAACGATGGCATGCCGCTCCGTTCGCCCTACGCTGAGGGCATGACTGCTCCGATCACGCGCGCCCTCGGGCGTGCGCGTGACCGGATCGAGGGCAAGGGCACCCGACACGGCCTGGTCTACCCGTGGTGGATCCCGGTGGTCTCCACCATCGGGCTGGTCGGTGCCGCCGTGATCGGTTCCGCCCAGCGCGACCTCTGGAGCCCCCTGCAGTGGAGTGTCGCGGCGCTGCTCCTCGTCGCCGCACCCTGCCTGGCCCACTTCGCCGTCTCCTGGTGGCTTCCGATGTGGTGGGAGGCTGTGGCCGTGCTCGGGGCAGTCGCCTGGTTGCTCACCGAGCCGTTGCCGGCCGACACCGTCGACGTGCTCCCGATCACCCTGACCGTGCTGGTCGCCGAGATGACCGTGGTCGATGGACTGCGCCGCGGCTTGGTCGTCGGCGTGGCGTCCTCGGCGCTCCTGCTCGCGGTGGGGGACTACGACGCCGGGCAGGCCGGACTGCAGGTGGGCGAGCTGGTCTTCGGGTTCGTGATCGGCGCGATGCTGCTCTGGCAGATGCGGGCCCTGGCCGCCGAGCACCAGGCGCGCGACGAGGAGCGCGAACGCGCCACGCTCGACGAGCGGCAGCGGGTCGCCCGCGAGATCCACGACCTGGTCGCGCACTCCCTGAGCGTGACGATGCTCCACGTCACCGGAGCCCGCCGCGCCTTGACCGAGGACGCCGACATCAGCGACGCGATCGAGGCCCTCACCGAGGCCGAGCGCATCGGTCGCCAGGCGATGGCCGACATCCGCCGAACAGTGAGCGTGCTCGCCGCCGATGAGTCCGAGACCCGACCGCTGCCCGGAGCAGGCGACCTCGACGACTTGGTCGGCGACGTCCGGGCTGCCGGCCTGGAGATCGACTGGCAGGTCGAGGGCGACGCCGACCGGCTCTCCCCCGCCGCGGGTCTGGGTCTTTACCGCGTGCTGCAGGAGTCGCTGGCCAACGTGGCCAAGCACGCTCCCGGAGCCCCCGTGGCCGTTCGGCTGGCCGTCGAGCAGCGCACCGCGCGGCTCAGTGTGGTCAATCGCGTGCTGGCCGACGTCGTCGTGGGGCAAGGCGGCTCGGGTCTGACCGGCATGGCCTCGCGCGTCGACCAGCTCGGCGGCGGCCTCAGCGTCGGGCAGGACGGCGACCGCTGGCGCGTCGACCTCGCCGTGCCTGTCGACGGCACGTCGTCGGAGAAGCACCAGTGCGTCGTGCGCAGGCTGCTCCCGTGAGCGACGCCAACACGACCACCGTGAAGGTGGTGCTGGTCGACGACCAGGAGCTGGTGCGGTCGGGCCTACGGCGCATCCTGCGCCGTCGCGACGGCTTCGAGATCGTGGCCGAGTGCGCCGACGGCGACGAGGTGCCCGCCGTCCTCGCCGCGGCCACCGTCGACGTGGTCGTGATGGATCTGCGGATGAAGAGGGTCGACGGCATCGAGGCGACGCGTCGGCTGCGTCTGGACGGCGACGAGCCGCCGGTGCTCGTGCTCACCACGTTCGACGACGACGAGCTGCTCTCCGCGGCACTGCGTGCGGGGGCCGCGGGCTTCGTCCTGAAGGACTCCTCGGCCGAGGACCTCATCCGCGCGGTTCGGGCGGTGGCCGCCGGCGACTCGTGGCTCGACCCTGCCGTCACCGAGCGTGTGCTCACGGCGTACCGGTCGGCTGCTCCGTCGCCGCCTCCACGCAGCGACGTCGAGGGCCTGACGGCGCGCGAGCTCGAGGTGCTCCACGCGATCGGTCGCGGCCTCTCGAACGGCGAGATCGGCCAGAGCCTGCACATCTCCGAGCTGACCGTGAAGAGCCACATCGGTCGCATCTTCACCAAGCTCGGGCTCCGCGACCGCGCGGCCGCCGTCGTCTATGCCTTCGACCACGGCATCGTCACACCTTCACGTTGATGCCGTCGCGCTAGTCCGGCAGTCCTTGGTCGGTCGGCACCCGGGCCAGGTCGGCCAGCCACGCGGCCGAACTGGCGTCGGAAGGCATCCGCCAGTCGCCTCGCGGCGACATGGTTCCGCCCGAGGTCACCTTCGGGCCGTTCGGGAGCGCCGAGCGCTTGAACTGGCTGGCGAAGAAGCGTCGGATGAAGACGTCCATCCACCTCGTGATGGTGGCGATGTCATAGGCCGGGCGCTGGTCGTCGGGGAACCCCGGTGGCCACTCCCCTGCCTGCGGGTCGTGCCAGGCGTGCCAGGCGAGGAAGGCGATCTTCGAGGGCCGGTGACCGCGGCGCAGCACGTGGTAGAGCGTGAAGTCCTGGAGGGCGTAGGGGCCGACGGAGTCCTCGGTGGCCTGGGGCTTGGCGCCGCCCTCGGTCGGGATCAGCTCGGGGGTGATCTCCTGGTCGAGGATCTCCTGCAGCACCGAGTCGGTGACGGCGTCGAACTGGTGGGTGCTGATGACCCAGCGGATCAGGTGCTGGATCAGGGTCTTCGGCACGCCTGCGTTCACGTTGTAGTGCGACATCTGGTCGCCGACGCCGTAGGTGCACCAGCCCAGCGCGAGCTCGGAGAGGTCGCCGGTGCCCAGCACGATGCCGCCGCGGTGGTTGGCGAGCCGGAAGAGGTAGTCGGTGCGCAAGCCGGCCTGCACGTTCTCGAACGTGACGTCGTAGACGCGCTCACCGTCGGCGAACGGGTGCCCCAGGTCGTCGAGCATCTGCTCGGCCGACTTGGTGATGTCGAGCGTCTCGAAAGTCACCCCGAGGCTCGCGGCCAGCGACGTCGCCAAGCCCTTGGTCGCCTCGCTGGTGGCGAATCCCGGCATCGTGAAAGCGTGGATGTCGGTGCGCGAGCGCCCGAGTCGGTCCATGGCACGAGCGGCGACCATCAGGGCGTGCGTGGAGTCGAGGCCCCCGCTCACGCCGACGACCACCTTCGGCGCCCAGGAATCAGTCGTCATCGCGCGCAGCCGCTGCGTGAGGCCAGCGACCTGGATGTTGTAGGCCTCGTAGCAGTCGAGAGCGAGCCGCTCGGCGTCGTCCGGCACGAAGGGGAACCGGCGCACGTGGCGACGCAGGCCGATGTCACCGGTGGGAGGCATCAGCTCGAACCGGACCTCGCGGAACCCGGGACCGATGTGCGTCGACGGGCGTCCGGAGCGGCTGCCACCGACAGTGGGGCTGCGCGTCGAGCGCTCGTCGATGCTGCGCCGGTTGTCGTCGAAGGTTCCCTGCCGCATGCGCTCCTGGCGGATCCGGTCGAGGTCGATGTCGGCGATGGTGCGGCGCGCGCCGTCCGGGAAGCGCTCACCCGCGGCCATCAGGTCACCGCACTCGTAGATCAGGGTCTGACCGTCCCAGCTGAGATCGGTGGTCGACTCCCCCTGGCCCGCGGCCGCGTAGACGTAGGCGGCTTGGCAGCGGGCGCTGGCACTGCGCACCAGCATCTGTCGGTCCTCGGCACGAGCGATCGTGATCGGGCTGCCGGACAAGTTCAGCAGCACGTGGGCGCCCGCCAGTGCCGCTTCGGCGCTCGGCGGCACCGGCACCCACATGTCCTCGCAGATCTCCACGTGAAAGGTGAGATCGGGCAGGTCCCACGCGTGGAACACCAGGTCGGGCCCGAACGGCACCTCCGCGTCGCCGACCACGATCGCCGAGCTCGCCTGGTCGTCGCCGGGCGCGAACCAGCGACGTTCGTAGAACTCGCGATAGTTCGGCAGGTACGACTTCGGCGCCACGCCCAGCACCCGCCCGCCGTGGATGACGACCGCGCAGTTGTAGATACGGTTCACGTGTCGTAGCGGCGCGCCGACCACGATGACGGGGCGCAGGTCGGCACTGGCCTCGATCAAGACATCGAGACCGTCGCGGACGGCGTCCAGCAGCACGTCCTGCAGGAAGAGGTCGTCGATCGCATAGCCGGTCAGCCCCAGCTCGGGGAAGAGCGCCACCGCCACGCCCTCGTCATGGCAGGCGCGCACCTGCTCGAGGGTGCGCGCGACGTTGGACGCCGGGTCGGCGATGGCCACCGGGAGGGTGCACGCCGCGACCCGGGCGAACCCGTGCGCGTAGGCGGAGTAGAAGTCCACCCTGGCAGTCTCTCAGAGCGCGTCGACCGCGACGGCGAACGCGCCGCCCGAGATCCGCGAGCCGACCTTGAGGAGCTCCCCGGTCTCGACGTCCCACGTGACGAGCCACGTCAGGTCCGGCGCCGACTTGGGCCGCACCTCGAACAGCACGGTGTCGGGGTCGAGCCAGCCCAAAGCAGTCATGCCCTGGTTGTCGGAGTAGTAGGAACCCCCGCTGGGCACGGGAAGGAAGGCGCGCGTCGTCAGCCCGTCACGGGTCGAGGGCCAGTAGCCCGTCCTGCTCCTCCGGACCTCGAGGCAGCGAGTAGCCGGTGCTGGCCCGGGTGACCGCGATCGAGGCCGCGTCAGCCACCGGACGCTGCAGGCTCTGGAGCGGCAGGTAGTCGGTCGACCGCACGATCTCGCCGTCGCGCCACTCCTCCACCACACCTGTGAGCGGCTCGGCGAACCGGCGGGCCAGCACGTCGTCCCCCGCCGGGACAACCTCGTCCAGCTCGTCGAAGGGCAGCCTCGTCGAGCTGTCCCGTCGAGGTCGCCCACCCACCACTTCACGTACTGACCGAGCACGATCCGGGCGTCCGCGCCGACGGCCAAAGTGGGGAAGTAGTCGAAGGCCCGGTCGAACCCCGGCGGGTAAGGCACCTCGGTCCACTCCGTGCTGTCGGTCGCGCGGGTCCACAGTGCCGTGCGTCCGGTGACGACCAGGAACAAGCCGTCGGGGCTCAGCGCGATCGTGCGTCCGACGTACTCCGGCGCTGGCTCGGGCGTAGGACGTCGACCGCCATCGCCCGGCCGCGTCCCAGAGCCACGACCTGTCGTCCTGGTCGGCGGCCGCCAGCGCTACCGCGTCGACGGTTCCCGCCGGACCGGAGCGGCGCCTGGACGTCGAGTGGGGCGACGTCGCTGTCGATGGGCAGCGTAGCCACGTCGGACGGGTTCCAGCCGGGGTGGATCGCGGTGGGGTCGAGGGGCGGGGCAGTCGGCGGTGCGATCGAGGTAGGCGTCTGGCTCGGCGTGAGTGAGGGTGTCGCCGGCGGCGGCGTGACCGACGTGCGACCACCCACCTGAGTCACCACGACCACGGCCACGACGAGGCCGGACGAGAGCGCGGCGACCGCCGCACCTCGACGGCGCGCCCGGCGACGTCCGGCCTCCCGGAGAGCCGTGGCGGCCAGCGACGGGGTCTCGACGGTCGTCGGTGGCGAAGTGGAGTGCCTCGCGCAGGTGCTCGGTCATGGCCTTCTCCTCCATCAGGTCGAGCAGCTCGGGGGCACCGGTGCGGAGGCGTGCGAGCGCTACGGCGTTCTGGCTCTTGACGGTGCCGATACTCACACCGAGCACCTCGGCCGTCTCCCGCTCGGTGAGGTCGTCGAAGTGCCGCAGCACGACCACCGCGCGCTGCGAACGAGTCAGTCTCGCCAACGCGCGACGGACGACGATGGCGGCGTCCGGGTCACCGCTCGGAGCTGGGTTGATCGCACCGGCTCGGCCACGCTGGTCTCGCGCCGGCGGCGCCACCACGAGATGTTGTCGCGCACGATGATGGTGCGGGCGTACGCCGTCGGATGACCGTCGTGGAGCCGCGACCAGCGCAGGGCCACGCGCGATCAAGGCCTCCTGCACCAGGTCCTCGGCCCGGTGCAGGTCGCCGGTGAGCAGGTACGCCGAGCGGAGCAGCTGTCGTTCGCAGCTGGTCGCCCATGTGGTGAAGCTCTGCTCGTCCACGCCTGCCCACCCCCTCGTCCTCTTCAACGCCCCATCACCCCCCATGGTTGGTGTGACTTTCGATGACTTCCTCGCGCGTCGGCCGGTCGACATCACCATGACGCTCTCCACCGCATCCACCAATATCAGCCCGTGCCTCTGGTTCGACGACGAGCTCGAGGAGGCCGCATCGTTCTACACGGCCATCTTTCCGAGGTCCTCGATCGGTCATCTCACCCGCTACGCCGAGTCCGGCTACGGCGAGACCGGGAGCGTGATGGCTGGCGAGTTCACCCTCGACGGGATGACGTTCCGCGGCATCAACGGCGGCCCCGCACACGCAGGGTTCACCGAGACCATCTCGTTCAGCATCACCTGTCGCGACCAGTCGGAGGTCGACTACTACTGGCACTCGCTGGTCGACGGCGGTGAGGAGTCGATGTGCGGCTGGCTCAAGGACCGCTTCGGACTCTCCTGGCAGGTCGTCCCGACCCGTCTTTACCAGCTGGTCTCCGACCCCGATCCCGCTCGCGCAAACGCCGCGACCAGGCCATGCTCGGCATGCGCCGCATCGTGGTGGCCGAGCTCGAAGCGGCGGCTGACGCGGCCGCTCCCACCACCCACTGAAGGAGCACCATCCAGGAGCACCTACACCCCGTCCCCCGCATCGACCGACTTCACCGGCATCACGCACTATCGGCGAGCCGGCCGAGACGGGCATGCCGCCCGGGGCTGCCACCGAATTGGCAGAGTGCGCCGTCCAGTCAACCTGCTAGGGCTAGGAAGGGTTGACCCGGTGGCGCACTATCCCCCACGCTCGGCGAGCAGGAACCTCTACGATCCGGGCATGGCTGTCCGGGCAGGAATCATCGTCACTGGCACCGAGGTGCTGACCGGGCGGGTCACCGACCTCAACGGCCCGTGGCTGGCTGAGCAGCTGCGGTTGCTGGGGGTCGACGTGGGCCGGACGGTGGTGGTGGGAGACCGCCCGACGACCTGGCTGCAGCGCTGTCGTTCCTCGGCGACCACGACCTGATCGTCACCACCGGGGGGCTCGGCCCGACGGCCGACGACCTGACGGCGCAGGTGGTGGCCGACGTCCAAGGCCGCCCGATGCGGCTCGACGTCGACCTCGAGCGCGACATCGCCGCCATCGTCGAGCGGCTCAACACCCGACGCGGCTGGTCGGTGCCAGACGACGCCAGCTCGGTCGGCGTCCGCAAGCAGGCACACGTGCCCGACGGGGCGCACGTACTGGCGCCCGTGGGCACGGCTCCGGGGCTCGTCGTCCCTCCCGGGGAGGGCCGTCAGGGTCCGCCCGTGGTCGTGCTGCCTGGCCCGCCCGGCGAGCTGCAGCCGATGTGGGCCGACGCAGTGGTCGACGACCTCGTGCTCGCCGCCATCGGCGACGCCGAGGAGTTGCATCAGTCGACCCTCCGACTGTGGGGGCCGCCCGAGTCTGAGCTGGCCGCCCGGCTCCGCGAGTTCGAGACCACGCACGGCGACCTGGCCGCGGCCGGGCTCGAGGTGACGACGTGCCTGCGCGACGGCGAGCTGGAGATCGTCACCCGCTACCCCCCCGACTCGGGGCCGAGCTACCGCCGGCTGGCCGAGCACCTGCACGCAGTGTTCAGCGACACGGTCTTCTCCGACGACCAGGGCTCCATCGACGAGGTGGTCGCGAGCTTGCTGCGCGAGGCGGGAGCAACCATCACCACTGCCGAGTCGTGCACGGCCGGACTGCTGGCGGGCCGGCTGGCCGACGTTCCTGGCTCCTCCGGCTACTTGCTCGGCGGGTTCGTGACCTACGCCAACCAGGCGAAGGTCGATGTAGTCGGCGTCCCGCAACACCTGCTCGAGTCGGTGGGGGCCGTCAGCGCCGAGGTGGCCGAGGCGATGGCCGCCGGCGCGCGGGCTCGGCTCGGAACCACCTTCGGGATCGGCGTCACCGGCGTGGCCGGGCCGGGCGGTGGGACAGCCGAGAAGCCGGTGCGGTCTGGTGCACGTCTGCCTGGTCACTGACACCGGTGACGTACGTCCCCTCCGGCTGATGCTCGGCGGCTCCCGCGCCGCCATCCGCAAGCGCACGGTGGTTGCCTGCCTGCATCTGATCCGCACGACCCTCTCTCACAGCCCTGGGTGATCGGGGACACACCGCACTGGGGCCGGAGCCGTCCTAGGCTGGACGATGTCCGTGGACTCCATCAGGGAGCTGCGAGACGACACCGATCGGAGACTCGACGATGAGCACACCGGAGGAGACCGCGCCCTACGGCAGCGGCCCCGACGCGCCCACCTCTGCTGAGGCCGCCGCGCCCATCCGCAAGATCCGCACGCACCACCTGCGCGAGATGAAGGAGCGCGGCGAGCGCTTCTCGATGCTGACCGCCTACGAGCAGTACGCCGCCTCGACGTTCGACGAAGCCGGCATCGAGGTGCTGCTGGTCGGCGACAGCGCGAGCAACAACGTCTACGGCAACGAGACGTCCCTCCCGGTGACCGTCGACGAGCTGATCCCGCTGACCCGCGCCGTGTCGCGGTCGGTACGCCGCGCGCTAGTCGTGGGCGACCTGCCGTTCGGCAGCTACCAGGCCTCGGCCGAGCAGGCATACCTCACCGCCGCACGGTTCATGAAGGAAGGCGGCGCGCACTGCGTGAAGCTCGAGGGTGGCGTCGAGATGGTGCCCCAGATCGAGAAGCTCAGCCGGGGAGGCATCCCGGTGATGGCCCACATCGGGTTCACTCCGCAGTCCGAGCACGCGCTCGGCGGATACCGGGTGCAGGGCCGCGGTGAGACCGCCAGCCGCGTGCTCGACGACGCACTCGCCATCCAGGAGGCAGGGGCGTTCGCCGTCGTCATGGAGATGGTGCCCGGCGACATCGCCGGCCAAATCACTCACAAGCTCACGATCCCGACCATCGGGATCGGCGCCGGTCCCGAGTGCGACGGCCAGGTGCTGGTCTGGCAGGACGCGTTCGGTCTGCGCCAGGGCAAGATGCCGCGGTTCGTGAAGCAGTACGCCGACGTGCACGGCGTGATGCTCCAGGCCGCCCGCGACTACGCCGACGACGTGAGGGCCGGGACGTTCCCGGGCCCCGAGCACACGTTCTGAGCAGGCCTCGATCGGGGCTGGCTCCAGGTTGGCTCAGGCAGCCACGATCTTGGCGCTGAGGGTCACCCCGGACCGCGGGCTGTAGGACACGGTGCTGCCGACGGCGGCGCCGACGATCACCCGTCCCAGCGGGCTGGACGGCGTCACCGTGTCGATGCCGGCGGCGGTCTGCTCCACCGAGCCGACCACATAGGTCTCCGGGCCGTCACCGAAGTCGAGCACCACCGTGTCGCCGACGGACACGACGCCGTCGGTGTGCTGGGTGTGCGCGACTCTCCTCGATGTCGATCTCGAGCGTCGCGATCCGCTCGTCGATCAGCGCCAGCCGGATCGTGGCCTCGACGTTCGTCGCGCGGTCGGCGATGTCACCCGTGGACTCGCGCAGACTCTCGGCGAGCAGGTGGTCGCGCTCGGCCCGCAGCGCGACCAGACGGGCGACCAAGGCGTCGGTAGTAGTGGTGGCGGTAGCGGTCATGGCCATCGATCCTTTGAGCGTGCGACCGGCAGGCCGCGGGCGGGTGACGGGGATATGGCCCCGTGTGGAACCGACGAAACCCCAACCAGCGCACGGCTATGCCCGTTCTCGGTAAATTCTTAGGCATCCGGTCTGTGGGCTTACTCATAGGGCCGGGCTACCGTGACGAGATGCGACCCGTGCTCTCGGCTGCCCTGCTCGTTCTCACGGCTTCGCTGCTCCTTGACCCGGCAGCCGGGGTGCCCACCGCTGCGCCGGCCGTGGCGGTCCATCCGGGAAGCGGCCCGGGACGTGACCCTGTGGCCGCCCGTGTTGCCGCGAGTCCGAAGCTGCGGGTCAGCACGCTCGTGTCCGGCCTCAATCACCCCTGGGACGTGAAGTCGATCGGGTCGGGTCGGCTGCTCATCACCCAGCGCGACCCGGCGAGGCTCACCGTTGCTGCGCGAGGCGCGACGCGCGACGTCGACTTTCCCAGCGATCGCATCTGGGTCTCCGGCGAGACCGGTCTGATGGGGCTTGAGATCGATCCGGAGTTCGCCACGAACGGCCGGTTCTACACCTGCAGCGGCTGGAACTCCGACGGCGGGCACGACGTCCGGGTCAACGCCTGGGTCCTCAACGGGCCGCCACCCGCGCCCGGTTGGTCAGGCCGTTGGTGACCGGGCTTCCGACGTCCACCGGGCGACACGGCGGGTGCCGGTTGCTCCTTGCCGAGAACGGAGCCCTGATCGTGGGCACCGGGGACGCCGCGATCGGCACCAACCCGCGTGACCTCACCTCGTTGGGCGGCAAGACGCTGCGGCTCGACCGACGCACCGGCAAGCCATGGCACTCGAACCCGTTCATCAAGGCGGCGAGCAAGAAGAAGCGCTACCTCCTCACCTACGGTCACCGCAACGTGCAGGGCCTCGCCCAGCGCGCGGACGGATCAGTGTGGTCGGTCGAGCACGGCCCCGACCGCGACGACGAGGTGAACAAGCTGCTTGCCGGAGGCGACTACGGCTGGAACCCGGTGCCCGGCTACAACGAGTCGGTCCCGATGACCGACCAAGGCCTGCCGGGCGAGCAGGTCGGTGCCCGGTGGCGCTCAGGTGTCCCCACCCTCGCGACCTCGGGCGCGACCTTCGTCAACGGCAAGCAGTGGCGCGCCTACAACGGCGCCCTCGCGGTGGCCGCCCTGAAGGCCGAGCGGGTGCTCTTCATGAAGTTCGACCGGACGGGCCGGCTGCAACGCGTGTTCACCCCGGCCGCACTGCGCAGGTATGGGCGGTTGCGCACCGTGACCCAGCTGCCACGACGGTCGCCTGCTCGTGGCCACCGACGGCGACACGGGCTCCGGTCGGATCCTGGTGGTGCGACCGCTCGGTTGAGGCGCGTGCGCTACTCAGCTCCAGCCGAAGAGGGCAGCGCCGAGCACCAGCACCACGAACCACAGCGCCATCGACCCGAGCGCGACGGGCACCAGACGTCTCGGGTACGGCGTCCACCAACGACAAGCACAAGACGAAGAGCGCCACCCACACGGCCATCAGGAGCACGACCGCCCACCAGGGCGCGACCAGCCCGCTGGCGCGCGTAGAGGAAGAACGCCGAGGCCATCAGCACCATGCCCGCGAACGGCCACGGGCGAGATCTGCCCGTCGTCGCGTGGCGCGCGGGCCACGCGTCGTCGATCGAACGGCGGTCAGTCCTCGGCCGTCGTCGTTCCAGCGCGGGTCGTGGTCCCACGCCTCGGTGCGCTCGGCGGCCTTCTCCAGCGCCCGCGCCGCGTCGGCCTCGGTGTCGTAGGGGCCCAGCCGGTCCTTGTTGGGGCACCCGTCGTGACCCTCGACCCGGTGGTGCTTGAGGCAGAACCAGAACTCGGGCTCGTCCACTCCGTCGCTCATACGGCCGAAACTACACTGCCCCCCGGCCGACGGGGAGAGCCGGTCGGCGCAAGCTGGCACCTCGTCGTCGCAGGGGTGTACCGGGCGGCCACTAGGGTCGAGCCATGACGCGATGTTCGAGGGCTACGGCGAGCCGCGGGCCGGCGTACGACGAGATGTTCGACGGCGACGACCTGCGGCCGCCGTACCGCCGCCTGCGCGAGCTCCCTGGAGACGATGACCACCCCCGAGCTGGTCGAGCCGGGTCGAGGCGCTCCAGGCGAGCTACCTCGACCAGGGCGTGACCTTCGACATCGGCGGCGAGGAGCGGGCCTTCCCGCTCGACATCCTGCCGCGGGTGATCGAGATGGACACCTGGTCGACCATCGAGGCCGGGGTGCAGCAGCGGGTCAAGGCGCTGGAGATGTTCCTCGCCGACGTCTACGACGCGGGCCAGGTCTTCGACGACGGCGTGATCCCGCGCCGGGTCATCACGACCTCGTCGCACTACCACCGCGCGGCGGCCGGCGTCCGCCCGCCGAACGGCGTGCGCGTGCACGTCTCGGGCATCGACCTGATCCGCGACAACGCCGGGCGAGTTCCGGGTCCTGGAGGACAACGTCCGGGTGCCTCGGGGGTGTCCTACGTGATGACCAACCGGCGCGCCATCTCCGCCGCGCTGCCCGAGACCATCGCCGAGCACCGCATCCGCCCGGTCGCCGGCCTACCCGCAGCGGCTGCTGGCCGCCCTGCGCGCCGCGGCCCCGGCCGGCGTCACCGACCCGACGGTCGTCGTGCTGACCCCCGGGGTCTACAACGGCGCCTACTTCGAGCACGCGCTGCTGGCCCGCACCATGGGCGTCGAGCTGGTCGAGGGCCGCGACCTCGAGTGCCGCCGCGGCCGGGTGATGATGCGCACCACCCAGGGCCTGGAGCCCGGTGCACGTGATCTACCGCCGCATCGACGACGAGTTCCTCGACCCGGTGCACTTCCGCGCCGACTCGGTGCTGGGCTGCCCCGGCATGATCGACGCCGCCCGCGCCGGCAACGTGACCCTGGCCAACGCGGTCGGCAACGGCGTCGCCGACGACAAGCTCGTCTACACCTACATGCCCGACATCATCCGCTACTACCTGGACGAGGAGCCGGTGCTCAAGCAACGTCGACACCTGGCGCTGCGGCGAGGCCGACCACCGCGAGGAGGTGCTCGACCGCCTCGACGAGCTGGTGCTCAAGCCGGTCGACGGCTCGGGCGGCAAGGGCATCGTGATCGGCCCGCGCGCCACCGCGGCCGAGCTCGACGAGCTGCGCGCGAAGGTGATCGCCGACCCGCGTCGTGGATCGCCCAGCCGGTGGTGCAGCTCTCGACCGTGCCGACCTTCGTCGACGGCGAGCTCGGCCCCCGCCACGTCGACCTGCGCCCTTCGCCGTCAACGACGGCAACCGGGTCTGGGTGCTGCCCGGCGGGCTGACCCGCGTCGCGCTGGCCAAGGGCGAGCTGATCGTGAACTCCTCGCGCGGCGGCGGGTCCAAGGACACCTGGGTGCTCGCCGGCCCGACCGCACCGCCGGCCGAGCGTGCCGCACGAGCCGTCGCCCCCGAGCCCGACGCCGATCCCCCGGTCACGTCCGGTCACCCCGACGCCGGCCAGCCCAGGCCGAGACGGCCAGCGACGCTGACCCTCCACGAGCAGGAGCAGCAGCAGCAGCAGGGACGCCGCACGCCTCGGCGAGGTGGCGCCGATGCTGAGCCGGATCGCGGAGTCGATGTTCTGGATCGGCCGCTACGTCGAGCGGGCCGAGGACACCGCCCGCATCCTCGACGTCCAGACCCAGCTGCTCCTCGAGGACGCCACGATCGACGAGGACGACGACCTGCCGCGGCCTGCTGTCGATCATGGGCGTCGAGGACGCCCCCGAGCCACGGTCGACCTCGCGCACGTGCTCTCGACGCTGGCCTACGACCCCGCCTCGCCGGTCTCGATCGCCTCGGCCCTCGGCGCCGCCCGCGAGAGCGCCCGGCGGGCCCGCGAGACGCTGTCGGTGCCGATGTGGGAGGCCATCAACACCACGTACCGCGCGATCCCCTCGGGCACGTTCGCAGGCCCAGCGCGCCACCCGGCGTCTTCCAGTGGGTGCGCGAGCGGGCGGCGCTGATCAACGGCACCGCCGACGCCACGATGACCCGCGACGAGGGCTGGCAGTTCCTGATGCTGGGCCGCTGCGTCGAGCGGGCCGACATGACCTCGCGGCTGGTGGCCACGCGCGTCGCTGTCCGCCGGCACCGGCGCCCCGTGGACCAGCACGCTGCGCGCCTGCGGCGCCTACGAGGCGTTCCTGCGCACCTACCGCGGCCTGGAGACCGAGCGCGCGGCCGCGGAGTTCCTGCTGCTCGACCGGCTCTTCCCGCGCTCGGTGGTCTTCGCCCTCAACCGGGCCGAGCAGTGCCTGGACAACCTGGAGTCGGCGGGCCAGCGCGCCGGGTTCCAGAACGAGGCGCAGCGGCTGCTCGGCCGCACCCGCGCCGAGCTGGAGTACCGCTCGCTCTCCGACGTGGTGGCCGACCTGCCCACGAGATGGAGCGGCTCCAGCGCACCTGCGCGCTGGCCACCGAGGCGGTCACCCGGCGCTACTTCGCCGGCGCCGAGGCCGCGAGCTGGCAGGGAGTGCGGACCGATGAGCATGCAGCTGCGGTCGCCCACACCACGGCGTTCGAGTACGACGGCAAGGCCGTGGCCTCGTACAACCAGGCGCGGCTGACGCCGCAGACCACCCCCGAGCAGATCGTCGTGCACAGCCGCATGGAGGTCACGCCCGAAGCCGTGGACCTTCGAGTACCGCGACTACTTCGGCACCCACGTCACCGCCTTCGAGGTGGTCGACCCCCACGAGGCGATGACGGTCACGCGCCACCTCGACGGTGCAGACCAACCGGCCGCCCGTCCCCCGCGCCGCGCTCGACTGGGAGGCAGCTGGCCGAGCGCGAGGTCGCCGACCGCTGGACCGAGTACCTCACCCTGCCCGACCTCGTCGCGCCCCCGGCCGACTTCGCCCAGCGCGCCAAGCAGGTCGCGGCCGACCACGAGCTGCCCGGCGAGGCCGCGCGCGACCTGTGCGCGCTGGTGCACGACGAGGTCGAGTTCGTGCCCGGCGTCACCGACGTCGCGCGGGCCGCCGCGACGCGCCTGGCAGCAGCGCGCCGGGGTCTGCCAGGACATGGTGCACCTGGCGCTCGGCGGGCTGCGCTCGGTCGGCATCCCGGCGCGCTACGTCTCGGGCTACTTCCACCCCGACGCCGAGCCGGTGGTCGGCGAGACCGTCCCCGGCGAGTCGCACGCCTGGGTGGAGTGGTGGGACGACGGCTGGCGCGCCTTCGACCCGACCAACGACCGCGAGCCCGGCGACCGCTACGTCAGCGTCGCCACCGGCCGCGACTACCTCGACGTCAAGCCGCTCAGCGGCATCTACTCCGGCGGCGGCACCTCGCGATGTCAGCGTCGAGGTCGACGTCACCCGGCTGGCCTGACCGTGGCCCGTCCTGACCCTGCGCTAAGCTGCTGGTGCGGACGGGCTGGCCGGGCGACCGCGTGGACCGGCGCAACGGCGTCCCGAGGAAGGTCCGGGCTCCGAAGAGCAGGGTGGTGGGTAACACCCACCCGGGGTAACCCGCGGGACAGTGCCACAGAGAACAGACCGCCGCTGACGTTCAGCCAAGCGCAGGGACCGAGGAGGTAAGGGTGAAACGGTGGAGTAAGAGACCACCAGCACGCCGGGCGACCGGCGTGGCTCGGCAAACCCCACCCGGAGCAAGATCAGACAGTGCACGCCTTCACCGAGGGCTGCTCGCCCGAGTGCACGGGTAGATCGCTGGAGGCGGCCGGCAACGGTGGTCGTAGATGGATGGTCGCCCCTCCCGCACGGGACAGAACCCGGCCTACAGGCCAGCCCGTCCGCCCTCGAGCACCGTCCGCCAGGATGGTGTTTGAGCGGGTCGCCCCTGGGGATGATCGACTCAGCCCCGCACTCCCTGGAGTTCTCGTATGCCCGCACCGCCCCGCTCGTCGCGAACCGCTACGAACTGACGGAGCTGCTGGGCCGAGGCGGCATGGCAGACGTCCACCGTGCGCGCGACCGCGTGCTCGGGCGAGACGTGGCCCTGAAGCTGTTGCGTGAGGTCAACGACGTCGACGTGGAGCGGTTCCGTGGCGAGGCGCGGATGCTCGCGCGGCTCGCCGACCGCGGCATCGTGCAGGTCCTCGACGCCGGGGTCGACGGCAGCCTGCCGTGGCTCGCTCTCGAGCTGGTCGAGGGACGCACCTTGGCGGCCGTGATGGCTGGCGGGCCACTGGCACCAGAGGACGTCGTCCGACTCATCGCCCCGGTCGCCCGAGGCCTCGCCACCGCGCACGCTGCCGGTGTGGTCCACCGTGACGTGAAGCCCGCCAACATCTCGGTGACGGCCGACGACCGCAGCGCCAAGCTCACCGACTTCGGCATCGCCCGGCTCATCGACGCGACTGCCCACCTCACGGTCACTGGGACCACCATCGGCACGGCCGCCTACCTGGCGCCCGAGCAGGTGCGCGGTGACCACATCACGGGTGCGGCGGATGTGTACGCACTGGGTCTGCTGCTCCTGGAGGCCCTGACCGCCCAGCGGGCCTACCCCGGCCCTGCCATCGAGGCGGCGCTGGCCCGTCTGACCCGACAGCCGCTCATCCCAACCTCGCTGCCGCCCGGCTGGTCCGGGCTGATCGCGGCGATGACGGCGGCCGACCCCACCGAACGGCCCGACGCCAGCTTCGTCGCTCAGCGCCTGGGCGAGCTCAGGTCGCGCCAGCCCACCCAGGTGCTCGAGGTCCCCCCCAGCTATCCGCACCTCTCACCACGACGAGCCCTCCTGGCCACGGGAGCGCTGGTCGGTGTGTTGCTCGTCGGAAGCGTCGCCGCGGCGATCTTCAGCGGCGGCGAGCCGGCCGTGGCAACTCCCGATGCCCCGTCGGCGTCCACGCCGGCCTCGGGCGGGAGCAAGCAGCCAGCTCCGGCAGCCACCACCCGACCCCCGGCCGCGGCGCCGGCCACCCAGGACTCCGACGTCACGGCCGACGAAGTCGTGGAGTCCCCCAAGCCCCCGAAGGCGAAGAGCCCCGCCAAGCACGGAAAGAAGAAGGGCAAGAAGCACTGACGCGTAGCCACTGGGGCGGTGGACCGCCACGATGGTCCACGATGGCCCACGTGGATCCCGACGACACCCGCAGCATGCGTGAGCGCATGGAAGCCGGTGACCTGTACTTGGCCGACGACCCGGACATCGAGGAGCAGGGCCACGCTGCCCGCGACGTGATGGCGGCCTACAACATGACCTCGTCGCGCCAGAGCACCGCGCGCCGGGACCTGCTCGTGCAGCTGGTGGGGTCGGTCGGCGACGACTGCGAGCTCCGCTCCCCCGTCTACGTCGACTTCGGCACCAACATCCATCTCGGCGACCGGGTGTTCGCGAACTTCGGGCTCACCGCCCTCGACGTCGCGACGATCACCATCGGCGACGACGTCCAGATCGGTCCCCACGTGCAGCTGCTCACACCCACCCACCCGGTCGACGCCGACCTGCGCCGCGCCAAGTGGGAGGCAGCCGAGCCGATCAGCATCGGGGCCAACGTGTGGCTGGGCGGCGGCGTCATTGTGTGCCCGGGCGTCACGATCGGCGAGAACACCGTGGTCGGAGCGGGTTCAGTGGTCGTCAAGGACCTGCCGGCGAACGTCGTCGCGGTCGGGAACCCCGCGCGCGTCGTTCGCGAGCTCTCATGAGCTGGGCGACCTGCACCGAGGGGCACGTGCACTGGGGCCCGCAGGGGGCCGCGGGGCTGCTCGTCGCGAGTCAGGGACGGGTGCTCCTTCAACTCCGCGCCCGGTGGGCCCACCAAGGCGGCACCTGGTCGATCCCCGGAGGTGCGGTCGAGCGTGACGAGACCGCGGTCGCCGCGGCCCTGCGCGAGGCAGAGGAAGAGCTCGGGCTGCGCTCCGACACGGTCGACGTACGCGGCACGTGGACCGCGCAGTGCGGCGGATGGACCTACGAGACGGTGCTGGCAGCACCGAACGTCACCGAGCTCGACCTCGCCGACCTCGCCGAGAGCGCCGGCCACGCCTGGGTGCCCGCAGCCGAGGTGGAGGCGCAGCGCCTCCATCCGGCCTTCCGTGCAGCGTGGACGGCAGCGGACGGCATTCTGCGGGACTTCGTCGCAGCGACCGCGACGTAGCGTCAGGCGCCGCCACGAGCTCCAGCTGCACCTGGCGAGAGGTGACGTCGGCGGACGCCAGACGTACGCGCACGTCGTTGCCGAGCGGAAGCTCGCCGGCGCGCTCACCGGCGCCTCCACCCCGAGCTCGCGCACCATCGCGGTACCCTTGCGTGGGTCGTCCTTCTCGTCCACGCTCACCACGACCGCCGTCGAACTCCTCGCCGACGCGGTCGGCGAGCAGCGCCGGCCTCGACCAGGTCGACGACGGCGCGCTCGTAGGTGCGCGCGCGCTGAGCGAGCGCTGCAGCTCCTCCGGCAGCCCGGGCAGCGCGGCGAGCACCCAGTCGGGCACCGGCCTGCCCGGCGCACAGGGCCAGGCACACCTCGCCGGCGTACCGGTCGCCGAGGCGACGCAGCGGCGCGGTGACGTGGGCGTACTCCGAGGCCAGCGCCGCGTGCTGCGGCTCGGCCGGCACCTCGCCGTCGAAGGCGACGTAGCCGCTGCCGCGCAGCAGCCGCGCGCTCGCCACGATGACCGCGGCGTGGTCGGGCCGCGACGGGTCGAGGGACCGCACGAAGTCGGGGTAGAGCCTGCTCGCCGGCCACTCGATGCCGAGCGCGCGGGCGGTGCGGTGCAGGCGCTGCACGTCGCGCGGGTCGGGCGGCGGCAGCGTGCGCAGCAGACCGACCCGGGCGTCGACCATCAGCGAGGCGGCCCCGAAGCCGGTGAGCAGCGAGATCTGGGCGTTCCACTGCTCGACCGGCAGCAGGCTGCGGAACTCCAAGCGTCCAGTGCCGTCGCTCGGCGTGTCGATCTCCTGCTCGGGCAGCGGCAGCGAGACGCCGCCCCGCGCGACCTCGCGGGCCAGGCGCTTCTCGCCGACCTCGCGCAGCAGCAGCAGCGTCTCCGAGGCGGTGCCGTCGTCGATCGCTGCTGCGCCTCCTCGTAGGACAGCTGCGCGCGCGAGCGCACCAGCGCGCGCTCGACGTGGACGTCGGTGCCCTCGCCGTCGGCGTCGACCTTGATCGGTCCACAGCAGCGCCGGGCGCACCTGGTCGGGCAGCAGCGACGCCGGCGTCCTCGGAGATCACCGGCGGGTGCAGCGGGATCTTGGAGTCGGCGCCGTAGAGCGTCTCGCCGCGCCGGTGCGCCTCGGGGTCGATCGGGTCGCCGGGGGTGACGAACGCGGCGACGTCGGCGATCGCGTAGTGGACGACGTACCCGCCCGGCCGTCGGGTCGCGCTCGACGTGCAGCGCCTGGTCGAGGTCCTGCGAGCTCGTCCGGGTCGATGGTGACGAGCGCGATGTCGGTGCGGTCGAGCTCGGGCAGCCGCGGGCTGCGCGGCCGCCCGCTCGGCCGCCTCCTGGACGTCGGGCGGGAACTCCGGCGGTCACCTCCAGCTCGGCCTGGATGCGCGCGATCCCCTCGCGGAGGGTCGCTGAGGACGGCATCGTCGTCGGTGCGGACCTGGACCCGCGGTTGCTCGGCATGCCCCCGACCCTAGCTTGCCTGCTCGTGCTGATCGTGCTGCCGCCCAGCGAGGGCAAGACCGCGCCGCGGCGGGGCAAGCCGCTCGACCTCGACGCGCTCTCCTCGCCCAGCCTGACCCCGGCGCGCAGCCAGGTGATCGACGCGCTGGTCGAGCTGTGCGCCGCCGACCCGGACGAGGCCGCGGCGGTGCTCGACGTCCCGAAGTCGCAGCTCGACCTGGTCGACCTCAACGCCGCGCTCGCGACCGTCACCCACCGCCCGGGCCGACGCGGTCTACACCGGGGTGCTGTACGACGCCCTCGGCGTTCGGCCACGCTCTCCACCGCGGCCAAGCGCCGCGCCACAGCCGGCGTCGCGGTCGCCTCGAGCCTCTTCGGCCTGGTGCGCCCCGGCGACCGGATCCCCGCCTACCGGCTCTCCGGCGACGCCACCCTGCCCGGCCTCGGCGCGGTGGCCGGCGTGTGGCGCGAGCACCTCGACCCCGCGGTGACCGACGCGCGTCGGCACCGGCTGCTCGTCGACCTGCGCTCGAGCATGTACGCCGCCTTCTGGCGGCCCCCGGCCGCGCTCGCGAAGCGGGTCGCCACCGTGCGGGTGCTGCACGAGGTCGACGGCAAGCGGTCGGTGGTCAGCCACTTCAACAAGGCCACCAAGGGCCGCATCGTCCGCGCCCTGCTCGAGGACGGCCGCGACCCGCGCACGCCGGCCAGGCTCGCCGACGTCGTGCGCGACCTCGGCTGGACCGTCGAGGTCGGCGCTCCCACGCGCCAAGGGCACCCAGCTCGACGTCGTCGTCACCCAGGTCTGAGCCCGCTCGGCGCGCGCTACCAGGGCCGGAGGCGAACGCGTCGCGACGCAGGCGGTAGCGCGTTGTAGAGGCGCATCGAGGCGCGACCGTCGGGGTAGTAGCCGAAGCACCGTGACCGAGGCCGGCGTGAGCTCCATGCGGAACACGGCGTCCAGGGGCGCATCGAGCGCGTGGGCCACCAGCGTCTTGATCGGAGTCACGTGGGAGACGACGACCACCGTCGAACCGGCGTGCTCCGTGAGCAACCGGTCGAGGCCGGCCAGCACCCGTTCCTGGACGACGCGGAAAGACTCACCGCCCGCGGGCGCGGCGTCGAGGGAGCCGAGCCAGGCCTTGAGCTCTGCGCCGTGCCGCTCCCCCACCTCGGCGAACGTCAGTCCGTCCCAGTGCCCGAACTCCATCTCGGCGAAGCCGGGCTCCTCGACGACCTCGACGTCGAGCAGCTCACCGAGAAGGTCGGCGGACTCGCGCGTGCGGCGCACCGGAGAGGCGATCACGGCACTGATCCGCTCCGACATCGGCGCCAGCCAGTCGCCTGCTGCTCGGACCTGGTCGCGTCCCTCCTCGCTCAGCGGCGGGTTGTCGCCGCCGAGACCACCCGAGAATCGCTTGGCCGAGGTGTGCTTGGTGACGCCGTGCCGCACCAGGATCACCGTGGTCGGGTCGCCGGTGCCACCGTTCCACCCGCGCGGCCGCGGCTGCTCGACCTCCTCGACGATGGAGTCGGCCGGCTCGGGATCGATGCCCGTCACGGTCACCCCCGACCGCATGCCGTCCAGGGCCTCGTTCGCCAACCGGTCGGCGTGGCCGTTCTCGGCGCGCGGCACCCAGGTGTAGGTCGTGCCCGGCGGCGCCAGCTCGCGCGCCTGCGCGGCCAGGGGCTTCATCGCCGGGTGCTTGATCTGCCACCGCCCCGACATCTGCTCGACGACGAGCTTGGAGTCCATTCGTGCCTCGACTGCGGCGCCCGGCGCGTGCTCGGCCGCCAGCCTGAGCCCGGCGATCAACCCGGAGTACTCGGCCACGTTGTTCGAGGCCACCCCGATGCGCGCGGCGTCCTCGGCGAGGATGCGCCCGGTCTCGGCGTCCTTCAGCACCGCACCGTAGGCGGCGGGTCCGGGGTTCCCCCGCGAACCGCCGTCCGCCTCGATGACGACCGAGGTGGGTCCAGCCGTCACAGTCCGCTCTCGTCGGTGCGCACCAGGATCCGCTGGCACTCCTCGCAGCGCACGACCTCGTCGGCGGCCATCGCGGCGATCGACTGCAGCTCGGCGTTGTCGAGGGTCAGCCGGCAGCCGCCGCACTGACGGGCGCGCAGCTCGGCCGCGCCCACGCCGCCCTTGCTCGCCCGCAGCCGGTCGTAGAGCGCCAACAGGTCGTCGGGCATCCCCGCGGTCGCTGGCGCGCCGCTCGCCGGTCGCGGCTTCCAGCTCGGCGTCGAGCACCGCCGACTTCTGCGCGCACGCCTCGCGCAGCTCGGCCAGCCGCTCGTCGTGGGCCGCGACCTCTGCACCAGCTCGTTCAGGGCCGCGTGCGCCTCCTCGAGCTGCTCCATGACCTCGAGCTCCTCGTCCTCGAGCACCGAGATCCGGCGGTCGAGGGAGGTCAGCTCGTGCTGCAGGCGCTCGAGGTCCTTGGGGTTGGTGATCAGCCCCTGGTCGATGCGGTCGCGTGTCGCGCTTGCGGCGCACCTTGACGAGCTCGACGTCGGCGTCGGCCTTGGCCTGGGCGGCTGTCAGGTCGTCGACCACGATCTGCTGGTCGCGTCGCTGGCCGTCGATCTCCTGGCGGGTGGCCTCCAGGGCCGCGATCTCGGCCAGCTCGGGGAGGCTCGCCCGCTGGTGCCGGGCCTGGTCGATGCGCGCGTCGATCGCCTGGACGTCGAGGAGCTGGAGCTGAGCGGACGCGTCTGCCTTCACAGGCGCATTGTCCATGGGTCGGTGCTCAGCGCACTCACGCGGGTCTCCACGGCGTCCCCGAGCGCATCGCCGAGCCGGCTCGCCACGACCGGCAACCAGGTCGACTCGGCAGCCCAGTGCGCGACGTCGACCAACGCCGCCCCGCCCTTCTCGACGAACTCGGCCGCCGGGTGGTGGCGGAGGTCGCTGGTCACGTAGACGTCGGCGTCGGTGTCCAGCACGGTGCCGAGCAGGAAGTCGCCGGCACCCCCGCACACCGCGATCCGTCGCACGCTGCGCTCCGGGTCGCCGGCCACCCGTACGCCGTGCGAGGTCTCGGGCAGCGCGTCGGCCACTACCTGGGCGAACTCGGCGAGGGTCATCCGGGTGATCGTGCCGATCCGGCCGGTACCCGACACGCCGACCTCGGCGTCGGCCACCTCGACGACGTCGTAGGCCGGTTCCTCGTAGGGGTGGGCGGCGCGCATCGCCGCCACCACCGCCGAGCGTCGCCCGCGCGGCAGCACCACCTCGACGCGCAGCTCCTCGACCTCCTCGATCTCACCCACCGTGCCGATCATCGGGTCCGCCCCCTCGAGCGGCCGGAACCTGCCCTGGCCTGGAGTCGAGAACGAGGCGAAGTCGTAGTTCCCGATGGTGCCGGCTCCGGCTTCGGCCAGGGCTGCGCGCACCACCGCGGCTGCGTCGACCGGCACGTAGACCGTGAGCTTGTCGAGCAGGTCGCCGGCGGCCGGCGTGATCGGCGCCTGCTCGGTCAGCCCCAGGGCAGTCGCCAAGGCCTCGGAGACCCCGGACACCGCCTGGTCGGCATTGGTGTGCGCGGTCAACAGCGCGCAGCCACCCCCGCCAGCGTGGCGGCCGTCCTCCCCTTGGGGGTCGTCGCGGCGAACCCGTGGACCGGCTTGAGGAAGAGCGGATGGTGCACGACGAGCAGGTCGGCACCCCACTCGACGGCCTCGGCCGCGACCTCGGGCGTCGGGTCGACGGCGAACATCACCTTCGCGACCTGCTGCGTAGGGATCGCCCAGCACCAGCCCGACGGCGTCCCAGTCCTCAGCCGTGTGCGGCGGGTACCAGGTGTGGAGCAGGGAGACGACGTCGTTCAGAGAGTGCACGGCGCCACAGTAACCAGCGGGTCAGTTGACCTGACGGGTCAATCCCTCCCAGTACGGCGCACGCAGTTTGAACTTCTGCAGCTTGCCGGTCGCGGTGCGGGCGAGCTCGTCGCGGAACTCGATCGAGGTCGGCGCCTTGTACCCGGCCGCCTTCTGCTTGCACCAGGCGATCAGCTCGGCCTCCATCTCAGGACCAGCCTGGCGGTCGGGCGCGAGCACCACCAAGGCCTTGATCGTCTCGCCCCACTTCTCGCTGGGAACGCCGATCACCGCGACCTCGGAGACCGCTGCATGCGAGAACAACACGTCCTCGACCTCGATCGAGGAGACGTTCTCACCACCGGTGATGATCACGTCCTTCTTGCGGTCGGCGATGGTCAGGTAGCCGTCGTCGCCGAGCGAGCCGCCGTCGCCGGTGTGGAACCAGTCGTCGGCCAGTGCCGCCGCGGTCTCCTCCGGCTGCTCCCAGTAGCCCTCGAGCACCACGTTCGAGCGGGCCAGCACCTCACCGCCGCCCTCCCCGTCGCCGTCCGGCTCGGAGATGCTCAGCTGGACGCCGAGCGCGGGGGCGCCCGCGCGGGTCAGCAGGACAGCCCGCTCCTCGGCCGACAGGTCGTCCCACTCGGCCCGTGACCGGTTGAAGGTCAGCAGCGGCGAGGTCTCGGTGAGGCCGTAGATCTGGATGAACTCCCAGCCAAGCTCCTCCTCGACACGCACCACGGTCTTCGTCGGCGGCGGGGCTCCGGCCATGATGATCCGCACCCGGTCGCGACCGGGGATCTCGCCCTCCCAGGTCTGCGCCGCCTCGAGCACGGCGGCAGCCACGGCAGGCGCCGCGCACATCACGGTCACGCCGTGGTCGCGGACCCGACGCAGGATCTCGGCGCCGTCGATCTTGCGGAGCACGATCTGCGGCACCCCGAGGCCGGTCATGGCGAACGGCATGCCCCAGCCGTTCGCGTGGAACATCGGCAACGTGTGGAGGTAGACGTCGCGGTCGGTCACCGCCGCGTGCATCGCGAAGGTCACCGCGTTGGTCCAGATGTTGCGGTGCGTGATCTGCACACCCTTCGGTCGTGCCGTCGTGCCGGAGGTGTAGTTGATGCAGGCGGTGGCGCTCTCATCGCGCTCCCACTGTCGCGGCGCGACGGCCGGATCGGCGTACAGGGCGGCGTCGTCGCCCAGCACGAACCGGTGCTCGGCACTGACGTCGGCCAACGCCTCGTCGAGCTCGGGGTCGACCAGCAGCACCCGAGCACCGGAGTGCTCGACGATGAAGGCGACCTCCTCGCGGCTGAGCCGGAAGTTCACCGGCACCAGCACCCGCCCCGAACCGGCAACGCCGAAGAACGACGTCAGCAGCCGCGCGCTGTTGTGGCTGACCACCGCCACGCGGTCGCCCACCTCGATGCCCAGCTGGTCCAGGCGCGCCGCCTGGCGACGGGCCAACGCCCCGATCTCGCCGTAGGTCAGCCTCCCCAACGACGGGGCGGGCTGTTCAGGCTCGTCGATGACGCCGATGCGTTGTCCGTAGACCTGCACGGCGCGATCGATGAAGTCACAGGCGGTCAGGGGCACGAACATGGCTCTGGTCTCCTCGGTGTCGGCGCGGTGGCGGGGGCTGGCGGACGCGTGACGTGCGCCACTGTAGTGACCCATCGGATGGGCGACGCGATCAGAACGCTCGCATCGCTGTCTCACTTCAGGCCCACGGTGCGGCAGGATCGTGGCTCTCATGCACCCCCGTCGGCAAACCATCGCGATCGCAGCTCTCGTGCTGCCCGTCGGCGGCTTCGTCGTCGGCTCGGTGGTCTCGACGACGGCCGACGACCCGCCACCGCGCGACAAGATCATCGTGCCCCCGCGGCACCGCGCCGTCCCCCACCGGTCCCGCCTCGAGGACCCCGGGCTCCCAGTACGAGGTCGTCATCCCCGAGCCGGAGCGCTACGACGACGACTGACGCCGGCCCGCCGGTCCCCACCGCGCACGGAACGCCCGACCACCCCGGTCAGGCGTCTCCGTGCGCGTGCGGATCACTGCCACGGTCGCACTTCTGGTCGCCATCGGGCTCGCCTTGGCCGGGCTCATCGTGTTCGTGATCGAGTCGCGGCGCATCGACGAGCGCAACATGGCCGCTGCCCAGCAGGAGCTGGACGAGTTCGTGCAAGGCGTCGAGTCGGACCGCGACGGATTGACCGGTCCGTCGTTACAGGTGACGTTCGAGAACTTCATCGCGAGCAACGTGCCCGACGTCAACGAGCTGTTGATCGGCTGGATCGGGGAGGCACCGGCGGTGGGCAACGCCGATGATCGGTTGCTGGGCGATCCGGCATTCCTCGCCGCAGCGCGACCCCTCGTCGACATCGGCGGTGCCAGTCGGATCGATACCGACCGAGGTGAGGCGATCATCTCGGCCCAACCGATCCGACAGGCCGGCCGCGCAGGGGCGATGATCGTGGTCACGTTCGTCGACCCCGAGCAGGCCGGGCTCCGCGACACCATGCGCACCTACACGATCGTCTCCGCGCTGTCGCTGCTGATGATCTCCGGCATCGCGTTCGGCCAGTCGGGTCGACTGCTGGCGCCGCTGCGCACCGTCCGCGAGACCGCGCAGGAGATCGGTGAGACCGACCTGTCGCGGCGCCTCCCGGTGCGCGGCAACGACGACATCACCGCCCTGACCCGGACCTTCAACGGCATGCTCGTGCGGCTCGAGTCGGCGTTCGTGGCCCAACGTCGACTGCTCGATGACGCCGGGCACGAGCTGCGAACTCCGCTCACGATCCTGCAAGGTCACCTCGAGCTGCTCGACGTCGACGACCCCGCCGAGGTCGCCGAGACGCGGGCCCTGCTCCTCGGCGAGGTCGACCGGATGACACGCCTGTGCAACGACCTGATCTTGCTGGCGAGGTCCGACCGTCCCGACTTCCTGTCCACTGCACCGATCGACGTCGCCGCCCTCAGCGAGACCGTGCTGGCCAAGGCCAGCGGGCTCGGCGAACGCACGTGGGTGCTCGACGAGGCAGCCCACCTCGTGGTCGACGCCGACGAGCAGCGGATCACCCAGGCGCTGCTCCAACTGGCGCACAACGCCGTCAAGCACACCTCGAGCGCCGACATCGTGGCCCTGGGATCGGCGCAGAGCGGTGCCACCGTCACGTGGTGGGTGCGCGACACCGGTCCGGGCGTTCCCGAAGGCGACCGTGAACGTATCTTCGAGCGCTTCGGGCGGGGCACGGAATCCGCCGGGGCCGGTCCGGACTCCGACGGGTTCGGCCTCGGACTCTCGATCGTCACCGCGATCGCCCAGGCCCACGGGGGTCGAGCCTGGCTCGACCCCAGCTACGCGGACGGCGCACGCTTCGTGCTCGCCGTGCCGATCATCGCGACCGACAGCCGCCCCCCGGAGGACCCGTCATGGCCCGCATCCTGATCATCGAGGACGAGGAGCGGATCGCCTCGTTCGTGGCCAAGGGCCTGCGGGCCGAGGGCCACGTCACCACGGTCGTCGGCGACGGTTTGACCGGCCTCGAGGAGGCTCTGAGCGCCAACCACGAGCTCGTGGTGCTCGACATCGGGCTGCCCGGCATCGACGGGTTCGAGGTCCTCAGGCAGCTGCGCGCCCAGGGGTCGACGGTGCCCGTGGTGGTGCTGACTGCGCGCGACTCGGTCTCCGACACCGTTTCGGCCCTCGAGGGCGGTGCCGACGACTACATGTCGAAGCCGTTCCGGTTCGCCGAGCTGCTCGCCCGGATCCGGCTCCGGCTTCGCCAGCAGGGTGAGACAGCGCGCGACGACGCGATCGAGGCCGGTGGCGTCCGTCTCGACCTGCGCACCCGCCGGGCCACGGTGGGTGGCCGCGAGGTCGACCTGTCGGTCCCGCGAGTTCACCCTCGCCGAGACCTTCATGGTCAATGCCGGTCACGTGCTCTCCCGTGAGCAGCTCCTCGACCACGTGTGGGGGCTCGACTTCGACCCGGGCTCGAACGTGGTCGACGTCTACGTGGGTTACCTGCGCAAGAAGTTCGGCGCGACTCGTGCATCACGACGGTGCGCGGCATGGGGTACCGGTTCGGCGTCTGACCTTCACAACCGACGAAGGCCGGCGAGACCCTCACGGGTTCTCGCCGGCCCATCATCGTGTGCCCATCGTCGCCGGTAGTTGTGCTAGCTCACGTTCGGCCAGGTCACCGCGGTCACCTGGCCGCCGATCACCTCGACGGTCATGACTACCTCGTCAGTGCCCTTCTCGAGCAGCCAGTAGCTGCCCGCGGAGACCTCCGGGTAGACCAAGGACGGGATCTCGCGCCCATCGGGCAGCGGACGTCGGACCACGGCGACGTGCGGACGGTCCCCGTGCCCATGCCCGTGTCCGTGCCCGTGCCCGTGTCCGTGATCCGAGTCGTCGCCCTGGTCGTGAGTGGCATGGTGAGGTCGGCTCCCGACTGGGACGATGTCGACCTCGCGGCCGATCATCGTCTCCGGCATCGTGACGACAGCGCCCCGATGTCACCTCCGATGTCCAGCAGCACCGTCCCTTGGCCGGCGTGCGGGTTCTCGGGTGAGTCCGGGAGCCGACCGTCACATGAGTCGGGGCCGCCGTGCCGGGCACGGTCTCGTAGCCGCCACCAGGGTGCCCGAGGAACGGGAAGTCCGGCAGCAGGTCGGAGTTGGTGTTGGTCGTTCCGTCCGTCAACGCGCCGGCAGCACCGTCGGGCTCGTAGTCGGGGTAGACCAACGGGATGGTGACACCCGGCGACGGCCCGCAGCTCGATCGCGACCACGTCGTCCTCGAGCCGGCGACCGTTCGGGAAGCCCCCGATGTCACCGCCGACGACGCCGTAGATGCTGAACGCCGCGCTGTTCTTCGGGGTCGGCGCGACACCCATGTTGAGGCGGAGCATGTCGGCCTCGACCGGTCCGGTGTAGTTCTGGAACGCGGTCTTGCCGTCCTCGCCCTTGATGACGCCGGCTGGGATTCCGGTCATCAGAGATGGCGTTGAGGTCGGCGCGCGGACGGGTGCCCTTGTTGAACGCGTCAAGGTTGGGGAACACGCCCGGGTAGAGGAACGGCAACAGCCCCTGCAGCTCCGGCTTGTTGACCGAGTCGATGTACTCGCGGTCGCCGTTGGGCTGGTCGGCGTTCCAACGGTCCTTCTTCGACATCGGGATCAACACCTCGTTGACCAGCGGGTTGCCCAGACGGGAGACCTGGACGGCCGGTCCGCGGTTCATGAAGACCTGCGTCTTCTTGCTGAAGATTCGAGCCTTCGCCCGCTTGGCGGTGGCCCAGACGCCGATGACGTTGCGGCGATCGAGAGGGCTCGACGAGCCCTTGCCGTCCTTCGTGAGGTCGCTGGCCGGCACCTGGAGAGCGATGGTGTGGCAGTTGTACGACTGCACGGCATTGACGCCGCCCATCTCCGGGAGCTTGATGAGGTGCGCCTCGTTGAACGGACGCAGCGCACCGAGGTCGAAGATGCTGCCGAGGTCGACGTGGAACGCATCGGCCCGCTGACCGGCGAAGAACTTCTTGTCCCCCACGGTCTTGATCGCCGAGTTGGCCAGTGCCGGATAGTTGGGCGTGCTGCGGGGGCCGACGTTGACCGGAGGGACCGGCACGTTCTTGGCGACGTACTGCGGCGTCTTGCCCTTCTCGGTCCGGATGATGTCGTAGACCTGCGGCCGGTTGTAGTTGGCGCTGTCGATCTTCTCGATCTGCCCGAAGTTGTAGAGGAACGTGTCCGGGTTGCGGATCTGGGTCCGGAAGTTGAAGGAGTACGTGACGTTGGCCTCGCACTTGTTCGTGTTCGAGACGTTGATCTCGTACAGCACGTCGTCGCCGAACTCGTAGAAGTTCGGGCCACCATTGGCCTGCTGCAGCGGGATGAAGTTCGCGATCAGCACCACCTGGTCGGCCTGGGTGGGGTGCATGAACGCGTAGACGTCAGTGCTGTCTGCGACGGGGTCCTTGGAAATTTCCGGTGCTTCGCGGTGGGACGACATTTCACTTACCTCCAGCGGCGTTGAGGATCCGGGTGACCAGGTCGCGGTCGTGCACGACGACCTCGCGGTCGCCGACAAGCAGATGGAGCTCGCTCGACTTGTGGTCCTCGATCAGGACCACGACGGACTCCTTCACCGACTTCGCGCTCGGCTTCGCCTCAGCGGCCCCTGCGGCGAGGTTGACTGTCCCGACTGTTGCAGCGCCGACGCCGGCGGCTGCCAAGAACTTCCTTCTGCTGGTCTCGCTCATGCGATCCACTCCCAGGTGATCTGTGGCCGGGCTCGGAGTGAGCCAGACCACAGGAGGTTCGACGCGAGGGCGCGTCCCGGATTGGAACCTGGTCAGGAAGAAATCCGAAGGGTCCGCGCCGGTCACCCCCACGGAGCCGGCGCGGACCCACAGGGAGTTCGGAGCACCGCCCGAGGCGGATGGGGCAGGAACGCGAGAAATCTCGGACCGACGGTCGCGGTGGGCGCGGAGGGGATCGAACCCCCGACCACCTCGTTGTAAGCGAGGGGCTCTACCGCTGAGCTACACGCCCGTGCTCGAAGCGGGGCTGAGCCTACAAGCCGGCTCGATGACAACGAAAAGAGTCGAACCGCTGGCGTCTCGGGTCACCAGCGGTTCAACAGAGTCCCACGATACTGAACGGCTTCGCGACGGCCAACGAGCGACACGAATTTCCAGATCATGGTCTAGACAGGATCGCTCGCTGCTCGCAGCTGAACCAGGTGCTCGTCGAGGTTGCGTCCCTCCGGCATCGCGTTGTGCACGGCCCAACGGACCATGCCGGCACGGTCGATGACGTACGACGAACGCCGCGGGCACCCACGCTCGACGTCGAAGACGTCATAGGCGGTCGTCACCTCGCCGTGCGGCCAGAAGTCGCTGAGCAGCGGGAAGTTGAGCCCGTCGGCGTCGGCGAAGGTGCGCAGCGCGTACGTGGGATCGCAGGAGATGCCGAGCACCTCGGTGTCGAAGGTCATGAACTCGTCGAGCCGGTCGCGGATGCCGGACATCTCGCCGGTGCACACCCCGGAGAAGGCGAACGGGTAGAAGAGGATCGCCACTGCCTTGCGGTCTCGGTACGACGACAGAGTCACGTCTTGGCCGAACTGGTCGCGCAGGGTGAAGTCAGGGGCCGCGGCCCCGATGGCGAGTCCGCTCACTCGGACGAGCCCTCGGTGTCCTCGTCGTCGTGCTCGACGAGCTCACGCTTCAAGACCTTGCCGGTGGCATTGCGCGGCAGCTCGTCGAGGAACACGATCTCGCGGGGCACCTTGTAGCGCGCCAGGTTCTGCTTGACCCAACCCTTGAGGTCGTCCTCGCTCACCGACTCGTCGCTGCGCACCACGAAGGCACGCAAGCGCTTGCCGAACTCGGGGTCGTCCACCCCGATGGCCGCGACCTCGTCGACCTGGTCGTGGCGCGCGAGGCAGTCCTCGACCTCCTTGGGGAAGACGTTCTCACCACCCGACACGATCATCTCGTCGTCACGGCCCTCGACGTAGAGCAACCCGTCGTCGCCGAAGCGACCGACGTCACCGGAGGACATCAGCCCGTCGATGACCTCCTTGTGCCCGCCGCCGGTGTAGCCCTCGAAGAGCAGTCCGTTGCCCACGAAGATCCGGCCGGACGTGCCGGCCGGCACCTCGGAGCCGTTCTCGTCGAGGATCTTCACCACGGTTGCGTAGGGAGGCCGGCCAGCGGTGCTCGGTGAGCGGCGCAGGTCGGCCGGTCCGGCGATCGAGGCGTAAGCGACCTCCGTCGAGCCGTAGGTGCTGTAGAGGTTGTCGCCGAACTGGTCCATCCAGGTGAGGGCCAGGTCGCCGGGCAGGGCTGAGCCCGAGCTGGCGACGACCTTCAGGGTGGACAGGTCGTAGCGATCGAGCGTCTCCTGCGGCAGTGCCAGCACCCGCTGGAGCATGACCGGGATGACCGTGGCGCTCTGGCAGCCGTGCTCCTGCACGACACCGAGGAACGTCTCGGGGTCGAAGCGACGCTTCAGCACGACCGTCGAGCCGAGCAGCATGGCGAGCGCGAGGTGGGCGAACCCCCACGTGTGGAAGAGCGGCGCAGCCACGTGACAGTGCCAGCCCCGGCGCAGCGGCATGCTGCCGAGGAGGGACACGGCAGCGTCGATGCCGGCCTCGCTGCGCGGCGCGCCCTTGGGCGTGCCAGTCGTGCCGGAGGTCAGGATGATCGTGCGCCCGTGCCGACTCGGCGGGGAGAGGTCGACACTGTCGTGGCTCTCGATGAGCGACTCGAGCGTGGGGACGTCACCCGTGTCACCGTCGGTCCAACCCATCACCCGGTGCTCGACGTCGGCCTGCTCGAGCAG
Source organism: uncultured Actinomycetota bacterium (assembly GCA_963781575.1). Lineage (GTDB taxonomy): Bacteria > Actinomycetota > Actinomycetes > Propionibacteriales > Nocardioidaceae > Nocardioides. The sequence goes on from CAWAGM010000001.1 coordinate 53,943, forward strand.
GCCGGCGAACTCCTCGTCGTAGACCACGACCGTGGGCTCGTCGCGTCCGAGCACCTCGACGAGCTGGGGACCGGCGAAGGCGGTGTTGAGGTAGAGCGCGTCGGCGCCGAGCTTGGCAGCAGCGATGCTCGCCTCGACGAAGCCACGGTGGTTGCGACACATGATCGCCACGCCGTCGCCCTCGCCGACGCCCAGCGCTCGGAACGCGTTGGCCAGCGAGTTCGACCGGGCGTGCAGCTCACCGAAGGTGAGGGCGCCCAGCTCGTCGATGAGGCCCACGTCGTGGGGAGCCCGGTCGGCCAGGGCGATGAAGCCACCCGCCGTCCCGGTGCCCCACTGGACCAGCGTGCGGCCGAGCCGCGCGAGGGTGACGGGCGAGTAGGGACGGATGATGCCCGCCTGGCCGAGGACCTTGACCGAGGTACCCGCGGCGGCGATGCCGGAGGTCAACTTCTGGAGCACGGCCTCACCCTAGTCTGGCCGGCTCCGCCCGCTCAGGTGGACGTCAGGCGACGGTCTTGGGAGCGACCAACCGAGTGGCCGACCAGTCCTTGCTGACCGCCGCCGTGGTGGTCTGCGAGAGGCCGGCAATGGGAGCTGCCTCGGCGATGTCTGCGGCGTCGACAGCGTTGGGACGGCCGATCTTCGGGGTGAGCAGCCAGATGGCGCCACCACCCACCAGGTCGGTCAGCGAGTCGACGAGACCGTCGACCAGGTCGCCGTCGCCGCTGCGCCACCAGAGCATGACGGTGTCGACCACGTTGCCGTAGTCACCATCGACCATGTCGGCGTCGATGGCGTCCTCGATGGCCACGCGCAGCTCGTCGTCGGTGTCGTTGTCCCAGCCGAGTTCCTGGACCACCATGCCGGGCTTGAACCCCAGTCGCTCGGCCGGTCCGGATGGGCCTGCCTGGTCTGACTGGGTGGTCCCGCCACCCGCGGTCGAACTCACTGGACGCCTCCGTCTGTTGCTGGCAAATGCGGCCCGATGCCGCCTCCGCTCAGCGACAGTCCACCGGAGATACGGGCAGTTCCGCAACCTCACGGCCGTACGGCGGGCTACTCGCTAGTACTAGGAGCAGGTGGGACGATGGGCGGGTGAGCGGAGAAACCACCCCTTCTGCGTCAGAGTCAGTCAGCCAACCAGCCAGTCAGCCAGCCGGCAACAGCGGCCCCGCCACCACCTCCGGTCGGCGTTCGCTGGGTGCCGCGTCGATCCCCTCGGTCATCCACGAGGGACTTCCGACCCAGCTGCCTGACATCGACCCCGACGAGACCCAGGACTGGCTCGACTCGTTCGACTCGCTGGTCGGTGAACGCGGCCGCGAACGCGCGCGCTACGTGATGCTGCGTCTGCTCGAACGGGCTCGCGAGACTCAGGTCGGCGTCCCGGCTCTGCGCAGCACCGACTACATCAACACCATCCCCCCCGAGCGGGAGCCGTGGTTCCCCGGTGACTACGAGGTCGAGCAGCGGATCCGGGCCTTCCTTCGCTGGAACGCCGCGGTGATGGTGTCCAGCGCCAACCGCAAGGGCCTGGAGGTCGGCGGCCACATCGCGACCTACCAGTCCTCGGCGTCCCTCTACGAGGTCGGCTTCAACCACTTCTTCCGGGGCAAGGACGCCAAGCCCGAGAAGGGCGCCGGCGGCGGCGACCAGATCTTCATCCAGGGACATGCCTCCCCCGGTATCTACGCCCGCGCCTACCTCGAGGGCCGACTCAACGAGCAGCAGCTCTACCGGTTCCGCCAAGAGGTCCAGCACGGCGTGAACGCCGGGTTGTCGTCCTACCCGCACCCGCGGCTGATGCCCGCCTTCTGGGAGTTCCCGACGGTCTCCATGGGCCTGACCGCCCTGAACTCGATCTACCAAGCCCGGTTCAACCGCTACCTCCACAACCGAGGCGTCAAGGACACCGCCGACCAGCACGTGTGGGCGTTCCTGGGTGACGGCGAGATGGGCGAGCCAGAGTCGCTCGGCGCCATCCGGGTGGCCGCGCGCGAAGAGCTCGACAACCTCACCTGGGTGATCAACTGCAACCTCCAGCAGCTCGACGGTCCGGTCACCGGCAACGGCAAGATCATCCAGGAGCTCGAGGCGAACTTCCGCGGCGCCGGCTGGAACGTCATCAAGGTCGTGTGGGGCCAGGGCTGGGACGCCCTGCTCGCGCGCGACGTCGACGGCGTCCTGGTCAACCGGATGAACACCACGCCCGACGGCCAGTTCCAGACCTACTCCACCGAGGACGGCGCCTACGTGCGCGAGCACTTCTTCGGCGGCGACCCGCGGTTGCGCAAGATGGTCGAGCACATGACCGACGGGCAGATCCAGAAGCTTCCCCGCGGTGGCCACGACTACCGCAAGGTCTACGCGGCGTTCGACTCGGCGACCAAGCACGTGGGTCAGCCGACGGTGATCCTGGCCAAGACCATCAAGGGCTGGACGATCGACTCCCTCGAGGGCAAGAACGCCACCCACCAGATGAAGAAGCTGACCCAGGACGACCTCAAGCGTTTCCGCGACCGGCTCTACCTGCCGATCTCCGACCGCGACCTGGAGCGCTCCTACGAGGAGACCGGGTCCGCGCCCTTCTTCCATCCCGGAGAGCACTCCCCCGAGATCGAGTACATGCTCGATCGGCGCAAGCAGCTCGGCGGGTCGCTGCCCGAGCGGCGGGTCACCGCGAAGCCGCTCAAGCTGCCCGGTGACGCCGTCTACGCCGATCTGAAGAAGGGGTCGGAGAAGCACGCGATCGCCACGACGATGGCCGTCGTCCGGTTGCTGCGTGACTGGATGAAGGACCCCGAGATCGGTCAGCGGATCGTTCCGATCGCGCCCGACGAGTACCGCACCTTCGGCATGGACTCCATGTTCCCGAGCGCGAAGGTCTACAACCCGGGCGGTCAGCAGTACGAAGCCGTCGACCGCAAGCTGCTGCTGGCCTACAAGGAGTCCGAGCAGGGGCAGATGCTGCACGAAGGCATCTCCGAGGCCGGGGCGATGGCCTCCGCGACCGCGGCCGGGTCGGCGTACGCCACCCACGGCGAGCACATGATCCCCTTCTACATCTTCTACTCGATGTTCGGCTTCCAGCGCACCGGCGACTCGATCTGGGCGATGGCCGACCAGCTCGCCCGCGGGTTCCTGGTCGGCGCGACCGCCGGCCGCACGACGCTCACGGGCGAGGGTCTCCAGCACGCCGATGGTCACTCCCCGTTGTTGGCTGCCACCAATCCGGCGGTCGTCCACTACGACCCGGCCTTTGCCTACGAGATCAGCCACATCATGCGCTCAGGTCTCGAGCGCATGTACGGCACCGACGGTCCCGACGGCAACGGCGAGAACGTGATCTTCTACCTCACCGTCTACAACGAGCCGGTGGCTCAGCCCGCCGAGCCGGCGGACGTCGACGTCGACGGCATCCTGCGCGGCGTCCACCGTGTCTCGACCGCTGACGGCGAGGGTCCTCGGGTCCAGCTGATGGCCTCGGGCGTCGGGTTCCCGTGGGTGCACGAGGCAGCCCGGTTGCTCGCCGAGGAGTGGGGCGTCCGCGCCGACACGTGGTCGGTCACCTCCTGGAACGAGCTGGCTCGCGATGCTGTGGCCGCCGAGGACTGGAACCTGCTGCACCCCGACGACGACCAGCGCACGCCGTACGTCACGACGAAGCTGACCGGCAGCACCGGCCCGTTCATCGCGGTGTCCGACTACATGGCGGCGGTGCCGCTGCAGATCGCGCGCTGGGTGCCTGGCGACTACTGCGTTCTCGGAGCCGACGGGTTCGGTTTCGCCGATACCCGGCCAGCCGCACGGCGTTTCTTCCGGATCGACGCCCAGTCCGTCGTCGTCCGCGCGCTGCAGGCGCTCGCCGACGCCGGTGAGGTCGACCCGGCCCTCGTCACCAAGGCCTTGGCGCAGTACCGCCTCGACGACCCGACCGCCGTGTCTGGAGTCGCCCAGGAGGGCGGCGACGCCTAGGCCGTCGTGACGCGGTCGGACAGCGTAGTTACCGTGCCGCGCGCGTGGCCGCGGACAGGTGAGAGCGCCGTGCCCTGCCCTGACTTGAGCAGGGTGCGCCACCGGGCCCGCGAGTAGACCGCCGGCTGGGTCGAGGAGATCCAGTCCTGCACGATCCGCACGAACCGCTCGGGGTGGTCCTTGTGCGGGAAGTGTCCGGCGTTGGGGATGACCTCGACGCGGGCCTTGGGCGCCAACGCGGCGGCATTGCTCGCGTGCCGCACCGGGATCACCATGTCGTCGCGTCCCCACACGACGGCCATCGGCATGGCGTCGGTGAGGTAGGCCCGGTCGGCCATCGTGACGATCTGGCCCTTCCAGTCCACGACGGCGCGGACGACGTGCCGGATCGCCGCGCGCGCTTGGGGGTCCTTGAACGAGTCGTAGATGTCGGCGACCTCTGCGAGGTCGCGGGTCGACTTCCAGCCGGTGGCCGAGACGGCACGCAACCCCGCCATGCCGGCGTGGCGTACGCCTGGCATGGTCATCAGCCCCATGGCCTGGTGGAAGCCCGGGCGTGGTGATCGCGCGGATGGCCGGTGTCACCTCGGGGCCGAGGCCGCCGGAGGCGACCAGCATCATCCGCTCGGTGCGCTCGGGGAACTGGTAGGCGAACTGCATCGCCACGCCGCCACCGAAGCTGTGCCCGACCACGGTCACCTTGTCGATGCCGAGGAGCGTGAGCAGGTCGCGCATGCCGTTGGCGTAGCCGCCGACGCTGTAGTCGGCACGCGGCTTGTCGGAGAGCCCGTGCCCGAGCAGGTCGGGAGCAATCACCGTGTAGCGCTTGGCCAGGGCGTCGATGACCGGCGACCACGTGGTGTGGTCGCACCCCAACCCGTGCAGCAGCAGGAGCGCCGGGCCCGAACCGACCTTCACGAAGGCTCGGCGGTGGCCGTGCACGGTGACGTACTGGACCTCGTGGCCTCTCGGTGGTCCGCGGCACGCCTGCTCTCATCAGCAAGGTCAGCAAGCCGTCGCAAGCAGATTCAGGATTCGATCACGTGCCGTCGGCGGGCATGGCGATGTGCCCGCTCTGTTACACAGAATTGCCTCCTCCCGTGGCGGCGACCGCTGGCGCGCGACTAGTGTCGGCGGGTGACACGTCGCCGGCGGTGGCCATCCCCAGCGAGCGCGCTGCGAGCGCGCTGGTGCGGTCCACGGGCGCGCTGAGCACCATGGCGACCGCGCGGATGGAGGCCGACTATGGCTGGTTCCGCGAGCTCGGCGCCGAGGAACGCTCCTGGGTCGGCCAGATCGTCCAGGCCGGCATCCGGGAGTTCGTCGAGTGGTACGACGCCGACGACGCTACCGGCGACAGCCGAGTCGTCGCCGTGGCGGCCTCGGTGTTCGGCGCAGCACCTCGCGCCCTGGCCGGCACCATCACGCCTGCAGCAGACCGTCGACCTGGTCCGGCTCTCGATCGAGGTCGTCGAGCGCGACATCGACGGACTGCTCGAGCCGGCCGACGTCGCCCGACGTCCGCGCCGCCGTGCTGCGCTACGCCCGCGAGCTGGCCTTCGCCACCGCCGAGGTCTACGCGCGCGCCGCCGAGGTCCGTGGCGCCTGGGACGCCCGCCTCGAGGCGCTCGTGGTCGACGCCGTGCTGCGGGCCGAGACCGACGAGACGATGCTCTCGCGCGCCAGCGCCCTGGGCTGGGCGGCCCGGGGCGACGTCGCGGTGGTGCTCGGCGACCTGCCCGAGCGGCGCGCCGAGGCCGACCTCTTCGACGAGGTGCGCCGCGCCGCCCGGGCCGCCGGCATGGACGCCCTGTGTGCAGCGCAGGGAGACCGGCTCGTGGTGCTGCTCGGCGGCGTCGTCGACCCGCGCCCGGCCGGCGCCTCGGTGGTCGACCTCTTCGGCGCCGGGCCCGGTCGTGGTCGGCCCGGTGACCGGCGACCTCGAGCACGCCCACGTCTCGGCCCGCGCCGCCCTGGCCGCCCATCGCTCGGCACCGGGCTGGCCCGACGCGCCGCGTCCGGTCCTCAGCGCCGAGCTGCTGCCCGAGCGCGCCCTGGCCGGCGACGGCCACGCACGTCGACACCTGGTCGACGAGGTCTTCCTTCGACTCGCGCGCCCGGGCGGAGCTGGTGGCCACGCTCACGGCCTACCTCGACCAGGGCGGCTCGATCGAGGGCGCCGCACGGGTGCTGTTCGTGCACCCCAACACGGTGCGGTACCGGCTGCGCCAGGTGGCGGACGTCTGCGGGCTCACCCCGAACCAGGCACGCGACGCGTTCACGCTGCAGATCGCCCTGGTGCTCGGACGACAGTCGGGCCGCACCCCGCCCGAGTTGTAGGAACCCTACAAATCGCCGGCTCGCACTTCGTGCACGCCGGAGCGGCGCCGGCGGCCGCGCAACCGGCACAGTTGATCTCGTGCTCGTCATCGTCGCCCCCGGTCAAGGGGCCCAGACCCCCGGCTTCCTGACTCCCTGGCTGGAGGACGACGTCTTCGCGTCCCGGCTGCACTGGCTTTCGACCGTGGCCGGCATCGACCTGGCGCACCACGGCACCGTCTCGGACGCCGACACCATCCGCGACACCCGGATCGCCCAACCGCTGCTCGTCGCGACCTCACTGGTCACCTCCCTGGCGGTCTTTCCACACCCGGCTGATGCGTTCGGCAAGGTCGGCGCGGTCGCCGGCCACAGCGTCGGCGAGATCGCAGCCGCTACCGGCGCCCGGGCGATCACCGCCGAGCAGGCGATGGTGCTGGTGCGCGAGCGCGGAAACGCCATGGCCGACGCCTCAGCCGTGACCGACACCGGCATGACCGCGATCCTCGGCGGTGACCGCGACGACGTCCTGGCCACGCTCGAGCGGCACGGACTGACCGCCGCCAACGACAACGGCCCCGGCCAGATCGTCGCGGCCGGCACCCGCGCGCAGCTCGACGCCCTGGCGGCCGACCCGCCCACCAAGGCCCGCCTTATGCCGCTCTCGGTCGCCGGCGCGTTCCACACCGAGCACATGTCCCCGGCCGTCGGTCACGTGGCTCGGCTGGCGATGTCGGTCTCGGTGCACGACCCGCGGATCCCGGTGATCTCCAACAAGGACGGCCACGTCATCCATGACGGCGTCCAGGTGCTCAAGCGCATCGTCGGGCAGATCGCCAGCCCCGTGCGCTGGGATCTCTGCATGGACGCCATGCTCGACCTCGGCGTCACCGGCGTCCTCGAGATGCCGCCGGCCGGCACCCTCACCGGCATCGCCAAGCGCGCCATGAAGGGCGTCGAGACGTTCGCCTTGAAGACGCCCGACCAGCTCGACGACGCCCGGGCGTTCGTCGACAAGCACGGCGAGGGATCGCTGATCAACACCACCCCGACGTGGCGGATGGTCGTCTCGCCGGCGAAGGGCACCTTCGAGATCTCCGAGCAGGCCGGCCTCGGCCGAGTTCCTCCATGCCGGCATCGAGATTGGCAGCGTGACGAGCCTGCGCGACCGGATCCCGGTCACCGCGGCGCACGGCGGCCAGGTGGTCGAGTGGCTCGTCGAGGACGGCGACCTCGTCTCCCCCGGACAACCCCTGCTTCGCGTGCACCCCGAGGGCTTCGAGTGAGCAGCCGTTCCTTGAACGTGGAGACCGGCGCCGCGCACGCCGCCATCCTCGGCATCGGCGCCTACCGCCCCCGTCGACTCGTGCCCAACGCCGAGCTCGTCGAGGCCATCGACAGCACTGACGAATGGATCCAGCAGCGCTCCGGCATCGCCACCCGCCGGTTCGCCGACGCCGACGAGACCGTCCAGATGATGAGCGTCGCTGCCTCCCGCCAGGCGCTCGAGCAGGCCGGAATCGAGGCGTCTCAGATCGACACGGTCATCGTGGCCACGGTCACCCACGCCATGCAGACGCCCGCCATCGCCCCGATGATCGCCACCGAGCTGGGCTGCGACTCGCCGGCCGCGTTCGACATCTCCGCCGCGTGCGCCGGCTTCTGCCACGGCATCGCCCTGGCCTCGGACCTGGTCCGCAGCGGCACGGCCCGTCACGTCCTGGTGATCGGCGTCGAGAAGCTCAGCGACTTCCTCGACCTCAACGACCGGGGCACCGCCTTCATCTTCGCCGACGGTGCCGGCGCCGCCGTGGTCGGCCCGAGCGAGTCCAACCGGCATCGGGCCGGTGGTCTGGGGGTCCGACGGCTCCAAGTTCGACCTGATCATCTCCGACTGGAACGACCGTCCCGCCGAGTCCGCCACGCCCCCGATCCGGATGCAGGGGTCGGAGGTCTTCCGCTGGGCGTCGTTCGCGATGGCCAAGGTCGCCCTGGAGGCCATCGAGCGGGCCGGAATCACCGTCGACGACCTCGACTGCTTCGTGCCCCACCAGGCCAACATGCGGATCACTGATGCCATGGCGCGCGCCATGAAGCTGCCGCCGAGCGTCCGGATCGCCCGAGACATCGCCGAGCAGGGCAACACCTCGGCTGCCTCCGTCCCCCTGGCGATCGCTCGCCTCTACGACGACGGCGATGCGCGCCCGGGCGACCTCGCCCTGCTCATCGCCTTCGGCGCCGGCCTGGCGTACGCCGCCCAGGTCGTCGTCCTCCCCTGAAGCACCACCTCACGGAAGCACCACCCACCACCACCCCGAAAGGAAACCGCCTGATGGCAACCACCGAAGAGATCCGCGCCGACCTCGCCGAGATCGTGAACGAGGTCGCCGGCATCGAGCCCGACGACGTCCAGCTCGACAAGTCGTTCGTCGACGACCTGGACGTCGACTCGCTCTCGATGGTCGAGGTCGTCGTGGCCGCCGAGGAGAAGTTCGGCGTCTCGATCCCCGACGACGAGGTCAAGAACCTCAAGACGGTCGGTGACGCGGTCGCGTTCATCGAGCGCGCCTCGGCCTGAGGACCACGCACCTGATGAGCCGCACACGCGTCGTCGTCACCGGCATCGGCACCACGAACCCCGTGGGCGGCGATGCTGCCTCCACCTGGGAAGCCCTGATGGCCGGCCGCTCCGGCATCCGGCGGCTCGACGAGCCCTGGGTCGAGGACATCCCGGTCAAGATCGCCGGTACGGCGCTGGTCGACCCTTCACAGGTCCTTGACCGGGTGAAGGCGCGACGTCTGGACCGTTCCTCACAGCTCGCCATGGTCGCGGCCATGGAGGCCTGGGCCGACTCCGGGCTCGATGGCCCGCAGGAGCGGGGAGAGCTGGACGGCGATCGCGTGGGCGTGGCTCTGGCCACCGGCATCGGCGGGGTGACCACCCTGCTCGCCAACTACGACACGATGCTCGAGAAGGGGCCTCGGCGGGTCTCTCCGCTCGCCGTCCCGATGCTGATGGCCAACAGCTCTGCGGCCAACATCAGCCTGCTCATCGGCGCCCGGGCCGCGGTCAACACCCCGGTCTCGGCCTGCGCGTCAGGCAATGAGGCGATCTCGTTGGCGCTCGACCAGATCCGGCTGGGCCGGGCTGACGTCGTGGTCGCTGGCGGCACGGAGGCCGCGATCCACCCACTCAACATGGCGGCGTTCGCCAACATGATGGCGCTGTCGAAGAACGACGGCGATCCGACCACGGTCAGCCGGCCGTGGGACACCGCCCGTGACGGCTTCGTGCTCGGTGAAGGCTCCGGAGTGCTGGTTCTCGAGTCCGAGGAGCACGCCCTCGCCCGCGGCGCGCGTATCTACGCCGAGGTCCTGGGCGCCGGCATCACCGCCGACTCGCACGACATCGCGCAGCCCGACCCACAAGGTCGTGGCGGCTCGCGGGCGATCAAGCGGGCACTGCTCGAGGCCGAGATCGAGCCCTCGGACATCAAGCACGTCAACGCCCACGCGACGTCGACCCCCCAGGGCGACATCGCCGAGGGCCTGATGCTGCACGCGACGCTCGGCTCCCACGTGAACGAGGTGGTCGTGACGAGCACCAAGTCGATGACCGGTCACCTTCTCGGCGGCGCCGGAGCACTGGAGGCCGTTGCGACCGTGCTGGCGCTGCACCACCGCCAGGCACCACCGACGATCAACCTCGACGACCAGGACCCGCAGGTGGAGCTCGACATCGCCACCAAGCCGCGCGACCTGCCGCTGGGCGACATCGCCGCGCTGAACAACTCCTTCGGGTTCGGCGGCGCCAACGTCGCCGTCGTGTTCGGGTCCCGCTGATGGCCGCCCCCACCAGGCCTCGCGGCTGAGAAGCCGCACCCGCGCCGAGGACCCTCGCAACCCGGTGACCCGGCTCGCGGCCCTGCTCGACGACGGCAGCCTCGAGCTGATCACGCCGGACGACGACTCCGGCATGCTCGCCGCCGTCGGCACCGTCGGCGGCACCCGCGTGGTCGCCTTCTGCTCCGACGCCACGGTGATGGGCGGCGCGATGGGCGACCTCGGCTGCCGCGTCGTCGTCGACGCCTACCACCGCGCGATGATCGAGCGGGCCCCGATCATCGGCCTGTGGCACTCCGGCGGAGCGCGCCTCGCCGAGGGCGTGCTGTCCCTTCACGCCGTCGGCCGGATCTTCCAGGTCATGACCCAGGCCTCGGGCGTCATCCCGCAGATCTCGGTCGTGCTCGGCCCGGCCGCCGGTGGCGCCGCCTACGGGCCAGCCCTCACCGACGTCGTCATCCTCGGCCCGGAGGGGCGCATCTTCGTCACCGGCCCCGACGTCGTCCGCTCGGTCACCGGCGAGGCCGTCGACATGCTGCGCCTCGGTGGCCCTGAGCCCCACGGACGCCGTTCCGGCGTCGTCCACATCCTCACCGACTCCGAGGAGGAGGCGCTCAGCCGAGCTGGCCGCGTCGCCGAGCTCCTGGGGTCCCAGGGCAGCCTGGTGGTCGAGTCCGTCGAGGACCGCGACCTGGAGGCGGTCCTGCCGGCGTCCAAGAAGCGCGCCTACGACGTCCACCCGCTGATCGAGGAGATCCTCGATCACGGCACGACCCAGGAGCTCCACGCCCGGTGGGCACCGAACATCGCGACGGTCCTGGGACGGTTCGGCGGCCGCACCGTCGGTGTCGTGGCCAACAACCCGCTGCGCCTCGGCGGCTGTCTCGACTCCGCCTCGGCCGAGAAGGCGTCCCGCTTCGTCCGCATGTGCGACGCCTTTGGCATCCCGCTCATCGTCCTCGTCGACGTGCCCGGTTACCTACCCGGCGTCGGGCAGGAGTGGGACGGCGTGGTGCGCCGTGGCGCCAAGCTGCTGCATGCCTTCGGTGAGTGTGTCGTGCCCCGCGTGACGCTGGTGACGCGCAAGACCTACGGCGGCGCCTACATCGCGATGAACTCGCGCTCGCTCGGTGCCACCAAGGTCTTCGCGTGGCCCGGCGCCGAGGTCGCGGTGATGGGTGCCGTCGCGGCGGTGCGCGTCCTCCACCGCCGACGGCTGGCCGCAGTGAGCCCCGACATGCTTCCTCAGGTCGAGGCCGAGCTCGCCGCCGAGCACGAACGCTTGGCCGGCGGTGTCGACAAGGCCGTCGAGATCGGGGTGGTCGACGAGGTCGTGAGCCCCGAACTCACCAGGGGCGCGATCGCCCGAGCCATCGACGAAGCGGTCCAGCGCGACGGAGTCCGCCGCGGGAGTCACGGCAACATCCCCCTGTGACCGTAACCACACGCCCCGCGCTCGGTTGATACCTTCACTACGTCATCGACTGCGAAGGAAACCTCATGCTGTGCCGCCCGATCTCCGGAGCCGTTGTCTGCCGGCCTGCTCGCGATCACACTGCTGAGCGGCGCGCCGACTGCCCAGTCCGCACCGAAGTACCAGCCGTGGGGCAGCACCAGCTCGAAGAACCATGTGCTCAAGCCCGGGTGCCACTTCTACAGGTACAAGTACGTCATCAACGCCCCCACCGACGAGTGGGCGGCCGAGATCGACATCGTGAACCCCAACGGCCGGCACCTGGGTCACACCTTCATCGACACGGCGTCCGATCCTGACCGTGGGTCCCTCAAGATCAAGCTGTGCCGGCGCTCGACCGTCTACGGGCTACACAAGATCAAGATGAAGGTCACCTGGCAGCGCGACCGCGAGAACATCACCGGCCACGTCAAGCCATCGACGTTCCGCTTCACCCGGCCGGCCCGCTAGGGGCGCGTCCAGGGGTCAGACCACCTGGTGCAGCCAGCGCACCGGCGCGCCGTCTCCAGCGTGTCGGAACGTCTCGAGCTCGTCGTCCCACGGCTTGCCGAGAAGCTTGTCGATCTCGGTGACCAGGGTCGTCTCCCCCAGGGCGGCCTTGACCACCGCGGCCTTGAGCCGGTCCTCGGGAATCATGATGTCGCCGTGCAGGCCGATCACGGCGTGGAAGACGCCGAGGTCGGGGGTGAAGGAGTAGCGCGCGCCCTCGGTCGCCGAGGTCGGCTCCTCGGTGATCTCGAAGCGCAGGTGGTTCCACCCGCGCAGCGCCGAGGCGACGGCAGCAGCTGAGCCAGCCTCGCCGGCCCAGGACAGCTCGGAGCGATAGGTGCCACTTTGAGCCGACTGCGGGGTCCACACCGGGTTCACGGGCGCGCCTAGGACGCCGCCGACGGCCCACTCGATGTGCGGGCACAGCGCGGACGGCGCGGAATGGACGTACAAGACGCCGCGGGTCGTGCTTCTGGACGAGCCCACGGTGCTGGTGCGTGTGGTCACGACGATCTCCTTCATCTCCGGCGCGAGCTACGCCTTCCCCAGCGGGCTCGTCATGAGATGACCGGATCGGTCGAGTGACAGATGTGTAGTTAGGCCTTCATTGTGACCCATGGGGCGCCATTGCACCAGCGGTGCTCGAACGTTCGAGCTGCATGAGCGTCGAGATGACCTCCTCGGCGATACCGAGCCCCCCGAGGTGACTCTCGCCGTCGATGACCCGCAGCTCGGCACGGGGCAGCCGGTCGACCACGTGCTGGCCGTGCGCGAAGGGCACGATGTGGTCGGCGTCGCCGTGCCACCAGATCACCGGGACGTGCACGTCGGCCGGCGCGAAGCCCCACTCGCGCGTGAACAGCACCAGGTCGTTCAGCGGCGCCGAGGTCTGGAAGCGACTGCCGTTCAGCAGGTCGTCGAGGAACATCGCCTTGAACTCGGGGCGACCGAGGAGGTTCTTGTCCCCCGCCGGCTGCACCGCGGCGTACAGGTCGAGCCCCGGCCCCGGCGAACGGCTTCACCACCCGGATGGCGCCGGTCAGCCCGATCCCGAGTGGCACACGCAACGTGCTGAGCGCCGGGGCCAGCTTCACCGCGAGCTGGATGATCCCGCCATCGGCTGCGTCCGGCCCCCTCGTCGGGGCCACGCCCGCCCAGCACGCCCACCCCGACCACACGGTCGGCCAGCGCCGCCCCGGCCGCCAGAGCGTACGGGCCGCCCCCCGACAGCCCGATGACGCGCACCTCGTCGATGGCCAGCGCGTCGAGCAGCAGGCGCAGGTCGGCGGCCCAGTCGAGGACGTCGGGGTAGAGGTGCGGGGTCGAGGACCCGATGCCCGGCCGGTCGATCCCGACGATGCGCAGCCCGTGCTCGGCGGCGTAGCGCCCGCGCCTCGAGCGGGATCTGCCGGCGCGCACCCGGGGTGCCGTGCATCCAGACGATCGCCTCGCCACGAGGCGACCCGTACTCGGCGAAGCTGAGCCTTCGATCGTCACGGACAGCGACGGTGCCTTCCAGCGCAGGTCGTTTCACGTCGGTCATGGCGGGATCATCGCACTCGCGCCGCCTAGGGTGTGGGCATGTCGATCACCGGGACGAGCCTCGAGCTCACCCGACGTCCACGGCTCGCCTGGTCGGTGGACTCGTCGTCCTCGTGCCTGGCAATCGTGCTGGCGCTCGTGCGTTCGGCCAACCCCGAGCCGACCTGCCGACGACCAGCCGTGATTGTCAACGCGAGCACGCCGGTCGACCAGCCGATCTACGTCGGAGTCTTCACCGCCGGGTCCGACTTCGATCGCACGCTCGACCTGTCCGGCGTCAAGGTGCACACCACGAGCAACACCGATGTCTCGGTGACGCCGCTGCTGTGCCGAGGCGGCACCGTCGGGGTCACCACCGACCCCGAGTCGTTCTGTGCCGACCTGGTCAATCCCGAGGGAGCAGCGTTCGGCGGCCGGCGACTCGATCGTGCTGCAGGTCACCAGCGACGAGCCGGCTCTCGCCGTGGTCGACCGGGTCAGGCTCGGGTTCCGAGAAGGCTTCCAGTGGGGCACGCTGCCCGCGGGCCACGGCGCCGTCGTGCGCGTGCTCGCCCGATGATGCCGGCGACGGCTCAGATCAGGTCGATGCGCCGCTCGAGGTCGTCGGCGCGCGCGGCGGCGTCGGTGATCTCCTCGGAGTCGATGGCGTGGGTGCGGTGGAACCAGGCCAGCGCGTCCTTCTCGCGGCCGGCGGCCACCAGGGTGTCGGCGTAGGCGTAGCGCAGCCGCACCACCCAGGAGTCGCGGCTCTTGTTGTTCAGCGGCGCCAGCTCGAGGGTGCGCAGGGCGGCGTCGAGCTGACCCAGGTCGCGCCGGGCGCCGGCCTCGACCAGCGTCATCTCCGCCTTGGCCTCGGGCGCGAAGTTCGCCACCGACGGGCTCTTGGCCAGCTTGAGGGCGTCGCTCGGGGCTGGCCGAGCGCGCGGTGGCAGTCGGCCATGATCGGCAGGTAGGCGGTGGCGCCGTTCATCCGCTTCGCCGCACGCAGCTCGGCGAGCGCCTCGGCGTAGTGGCCGGCGGCGTAGGCCGCCTCGCCGGTCGCCTCGCGCACGACGGCCAGCCGCGGCGCCCGGGCCCGGGCGGCCAGGGTGTGCTGGTAGGCGGTCTCCGGGTCGTCGTCGATGAGCGACGCCGGCAGCGGCCAGGTGCCGTGCCACCCGCAGCGCCAGCTTCTCCGGCAGTCCCTTCAGCTGTGCGCTGATGGCGCGGTCGAGCTCTTGACCGGTGATCTCAGGGGGCAGCGGCGGACCGTCGTAGACCGACTGCTCGGCGGTGCGCTCGACCTGCTTGTCGGCGGGGCGCTTCCAGTCGTTCGAGCGACCTGGCCGACCACCGCTCGAGCGCTGGTCGCCACCGCGACCGCGAGCGGCCTGCGGGCGGCCGCCCTTGCTCGAGCCGCCACGCGAGCCTGAGCCCGAGTCGCGGGGGGTGCGCCGATCGTTCGCCACGATGATGATCCTGTTCTTCGAGATGTGTGCTGCAAATAGAGTAGAGGCCACCTTTCGGTGGCCTCTACTGAATGTTTGTCCGGCGGCGTCCTACTCTCCCACAGCCTCGCGGTTGCAGTACCATCGGCGCTGGCAGGCTTAACTTCCGGGTTCGGGATGGGTCCGGGTGTTTCCCTGTCGCTATGGCCGCCGTAACTCTATGAACCCCTGTTGACCGTGTGGGTGCCCGTGGTGGTGGGGCCCGGTGGGTGGGTTGGGGTTGGTTTGTGTGTTGTTGTGTGGACGCGAGGCATACCCTTGTTTGCGGGTTGTGCTGTAGGTGTTGGGTTGGTTGAGGGTTTGTGTGGCAAGCCCTCGGCCTATTAGTACCGGTCGGCTGGGCATTGCTGCTGTACACCTCCGGCCTATCAACCCCATAGTCTGTGGGGGGCCTTAACCCATCTGGTGGGTGGGAAACCTTATCTTGAAACGTGCTTCCCGCTTAGATGCATTCAGCGGTTATCACTTCCGAACGTAGCCAACCAGCCGTGCCCCTGGCGGGACAACTGGCACACCAGAGGTTCGTCCATCCCGGTCCTCTCGTACTAGGGACAGCCTTTCTCAAGTTTCCTACGCGCGCGGCGGATAGGGACCGAACTGTCTCACGACGTTCTAAACCCAGCTCGCGTGCCGCTTTAATGGGCGAACAGCCCAACCCTTGGGACCTACTCCAGCCCCAGGATGCGACGAGCCGACATCGAGGTGCCAAACCATCCCGTCGATATGGACTCTTGGGGAAGATCAGCCTGTTATCCCCGGGGTACCTTTTATCCGTTGAGCGACGTCGCTTCCACTTGCCGACGCCGGATCACTAGTTCCGACTTTCGTCCCTGCTCGACATGTCTGTCTCACAGTCAAGCTCCCTTGTGCACTTACACTCGAAACCTGATTGCCAACCAGGCTGAGGGAACCTTTGAGCGCCTCCGTTACACTTTAGGAGGCAACCGCCCCAGTTAAACTACCCATCAGGCACTGTCCCTGATCCAGATCATGGACCTAGGTTAGACATCTAGTACGACCAGAGTGGTATTTCAACGTTGACTCCACACCAACTGGCGTCGATGCTTCAAAGTCTCCCACCTATCCTACACAAGCCGAACCAAACACCAATACCAAACTATAGTAAAGGTCCCGGGGTCTTTCCGTCCTGCCGCGCGTAACGAGCATCTTTACTCGTAGTGCAATTTCGCCGAGTCCATGGTTGAGACAGCGCCCAAGTCGTTACTCCATTCGTGCAGGTCGGAACTTACCCGACAAGGAATTTCGCTACCTTAGGATGGTTATAGTTACCACCGCCGTTTACTGGGGCTTAAATTCTCCGCTTCAACCCCAAAGGGTCTAACAGGTCCTCTTAACCTTCCAGCACCGGGCAGGAGTCAGTCCGTATACATCGTCTTACAACTTCGCACGGACCTGTGTTTTTAGTAAACAGTCGCTTGGGCCTGGTCTCTGCGACCCTCCCCGCTGCCGGCCGTAAAGGCCATGACGGTTCGGGTCCCCCTTCTCCCGAAGTTACGGGGGCATTTTGCCGAGTTCCTTAACCATGGTTCACTCGATCGCCTTGGTATTCTCTACCTGATCACCTGAGTCGGTTTGGGGTACGGGCGGCGCGTAGCTCGCTAGAGGTTTTTCTCGGCAGCATAGGATTACCCACTTCCCCCATACGGGGTCGGCGTCACATCTCAGGCTCGTCATCAAAGACAGCAGTCCGGATTTGCCTAGACCACGCCCTACCTGCTTACCCCGGGACAACCATCGCCCGGGTTGGGCTACCTTCCTGCGTCACCCCATCGCTTGACTACTACCGGTTCGGATCCCACGCTCTGCCCAGACGCCTCACCCCGAAGGGATCGGTCAACTGGGTTTCGGATGGTTAGCATCACCGGGTTCGTCATGGGCGCTACTTTGCCGGTACGGGAATATCAACCCGTTGTCCATCGACTACGCCTGTCGGCCTCGCCTTAGGTCCCGACTTACCCAGGGCAGATTAGCTTGACCCTGGAACCCTTGATCATTCGGCGCACGGGTTTCTCACCCGTGATTCGCTACTCATGCCTGCATTCTCACTCGTGTCGCATCCACCCCTGGATCACTCCGGAGCTTCACCCGCGACACGACGCTCCCCTACCCATCCGTACCACTGGACCACCCTCAAGGAGTGGCCGATGTATGTGTACGAATGCCATAGCTTCGGCGGGCGGCTTGAGCCCCGCTACATTGTCGGCGCGGAATCACTTGACCAGTGAGCTATTACGCACTCTTTCAAGGGTGGCTGCTTCCAAGCCAACCTCCTGGTTGTCACTGCGACTCCACATCCTTTTCCACTTAGCCGCCGCTTAGGGGCCTTAGCTGATGGTCTGGGCTGTTTCCCTCTCGACTACGGAGCTTATCCCCCGCAGTCTCACTGCCACGCTCTCACTTACCGGCATTCGGAGTTTGGCTAACGTCAGTAACCTGGTCGGGCCCATCGGCTATCCAGTGCTCTACCTCCGGCAAGAAACACGTAACGCTGCACCTAAATGCATTTCGGGGAGAACCAGCTATCACGGAGTTTGATTGGCCTTTCACCCCTATCCACAGGTCATCCCCTCAGTTTTCAACCTAAGTGGGTTCGGTCCTCCACGCGGTCTTACCCGCGCTTCAACCTGCCCATGGATAGATCACTCCGCTTCGGGTCTAGATCGTGCTACTCAAACGCCCTATTAGGACTCGCTTTCGCTACGGCTACCCCACACGGGTTAACCTCGCAACACAACGCTAACTCGCAGGCTCATTCTTCAAAAGGCACGCCATCACCCCAACACCCACAAGGGGCAGCCGGGCTCTGACGGATTGTAGGCACACGGTTTCAGGTACTATTTCACTCCCCGCCAGGGGTACTTTTCACCTTTCCCTCACGGTACTTGTCCGCTATCGGTCATCAAGAAGTATTTAGGCTTAACGGGTGGTCCCGCCAGATTCACACGGAATTTCAGGAGTTCCGTGTTACTTGGGAAAACACTCAACAGTCACAGCTATACGACTACGGGGCTATCACCCTCTACGGCGCCGCTTTCCAACGGACTTCAACTTCTTCAGTGATTTCTTACTGTCTCGTCCACCGGCAGATGAACATGAATGCTCCCACAACCCCACAACCGCAACCCCTGCCGGGTATCACACGATCATGGTTTAGCCTCATCCGATTTCGCTCGCCACTACTCTCGGAATCACTATTGTTTTCTCTTCCTATGGGTACTGAGATGTTTCACTTCCCCACGTTCCCTCCACACGCCCTATTTTATTCAGGCGCGGGTAACCGCACATGACTGCGGCTAGGTTTCCCCATTCGGACACCCCCGGATCACAGCTCGGTTGCCAACTCCCCAGGGCTTATCGCAGGCTCCAACGTCCTTCATCGGCTCTTGATGCCAAGGCATCCACCATGTGCCCTATCACGCTTGCCAAACAAACACTCAACAAACACAACACAAAGACACAAAACACTACAAAACATTAACCCCACACCACATACCAGCCCCACACACCCCACAAAGGGCAGCACGACCAATCATCATGCGGGCTAGATGCTCGCGTCCACTATCAACTTCACAAACAACAAGAAACAAACTCTCAACAACACCCAACCCCCACAACAGGAGCCTTACCGGATGATGCGTCCTGATGTCTCAGGACCCAACAGTGTGCCAAACCAACCCCCACACGACCACACACACCACGTTCCACACCCACCCCCAAGGAGGCCAAACCCCAACCCACACAAACGTGAATCAGAAAGCAGTACTAGACAGTCATGCAGCCCCATAGGACAGCTTCATCGACGGTTCCACTAGTGAACACCACCAATGCCCACCACACACAAGCCCTGGAAAACCCAGAACCCTCGGTGATGACGCGGGGTATGTGCTCCTTAGAAAGGAGGTGATCCAGCCGCACCTTCCGGTACGGCTACCTTGTTACGACTTCGTCCCAATCGCCAGCCCCACCTTCGACGGCTCCCCCCACAAGGGTTAGGCCACCGGCTTCGGGTGTTGCCGACTTTCGTGACGTGACGGGCGGTGTGTACAAGGCCCGGGAACGTATTCACCGCAGCGTTGCTGATCTGCGATTACTAGCGACTCCGACTTCATGGGGTCGAGTTGCAGACCCCAATCCGAACTGAGACCGGCTTTTTGGGATTCGCTCCCCCTCACGGGATCGCAGCCCTTTGTACCGGCCATTGTAGCATGCGTGAAGCCCTGGACATAAGGGGCATGATGACTTGACGTCATCCCCACCTTCCTCCGAGTTGACCCCGGCAGTCTCCTATGAGTCCCCACCACCCGAAGGCGTGCTGGCAACATAGGACGAGGGTTGCGCTCGTTGCGGGACTTAACCCAACATCTCACGACACGAGCTGACGACAGCCATGCACCACCTGTACACCCCCAAAAGAAGCCCCATCTCTGGAGCGGCAGGGTATATGTCAAACCCAGGTAAGGTTCTTCGCGTTGCATCGAATTAATCCGCATGCTCCGCCGCTTGTGCGGGCCCCCGTCAATTCCTTTGAGTTTTAGCCTTGCGGCCGTACTCCCCAGGCGGGGCGCTTAATGCGTTAGCTGCGGCACGGAACCCATGGAATAGGCCCCACACCTAGCGCCCAACGTTTACGGTGTGGACTACCAGGGTATCTAATCCTGTTCGCTCCCCACACTTTCGCTCCTCAGCGTCAGAACATTCCCAGAGAACCGCCTTCGCCACCGGTGTTCCTCCTGATATCTGCGCATTTCACCGCTACACCAGGAATTCCGTTCTCCCCTGAATGCCTCAAGTCTGCCCGTATCGAAAGCAAGCACTCGGTTAAGCCCAGTGTTTTCACTCCCGACGCGACAAACCGCCTACGAGCCCTTTACGCCCAATAATTCCGGACAACGCTCGCACCCTACGTATTACCGCGGCTGCTGGCACGTAGTTGGCCGGTGCTTCTTCTGTACCTACCGTCACCACCCCTAAAGGCGCTTCGTCGATACTGAAAGAGGTTTACAACCCGAAGGCCGTCATCCCTCACGCGGCGTTGCTGGATCAGGCTTCCGCCCATTGTCCAATATTCCCCACTGCTGCCTCCCGTAGGAGTCTGGGCCGTGTCTCAGTCCCAGTGTGGCCGGTCACCCTCTCAGGCCGGCTACCCGTCGAAGCCTTGGTAGGCCATTACCCCACCAACAAGCTGATAGGCCGCGAGCACATCCCCCACCCACAAAAGTTTCCACACACAACCCATGCAGAGCTGTGTCGTATCCGGTATTAGACACCCTTTCGAGTGCTTATCCCAGAGTGAAGGGCAGATTACTCACGTGTTACTCACCCGTTCGCCGCTCGTGTACCCCCGAAGGAGCCTTACCGCTCGACTTGCATGTGTTAAGCACGCCGCCAGCGTTCGTCCTGAGCCAGGATCAAACTCTCCATAGAAAATTCAATACCCAACAAAACACGAAACCAGCATAACGCCAGAATCATCAATTGCCGAAAAACAAACCCCAAACAAAAAGATCAGGGCATACAAACTAATCCGTCGACTATGACACACTGTTGAGTTCTCAAACATCACACGCACAGACCAGCACCGTCGCCGATGCTGTTCAGGCTGGTTCTCCGCGACACACGCTTGAGCCAGGATTTCGTTGCCGTGTCGATGACACGAACTCGAGCACCCGCTCGGTGTGAGTTGGAGGTGGCCGCCTCGGGGCCGAGAGCCCGGCGTGACCGCCTTGCTCCCCGCCGCTCCCTGGCGACTCGGAGAACATTAGGGGACAACCCGTCGAACACCAAATCGGATTGGTGTGGCGCGGGCCACATTTGCGTTTCCGCAGGTCAGAGGGCATTTGTGACTGGTGGGGCGATGATTCCCGGCGCGTCGGACACGTCCGGGCAGCCACTCAGGGCGAGCGCGGACGCCAGCTCGAGGCGCATCGCAAGGAGGGAATCAACGACTCCTTCGCTCCCTTGGTCGCACAGCGCGAACAACGGAAGGCGTCCGAGGAAGACCGACCGAGCGCCCAGGGCGAGTGCGGCGAGAGTGTCGAGTCCCGTCATGACGCCGCCGTCGACGTAGACCTCGGCCTCTCCGGCGACCGCCTCGACCACGGGGGCGAGGGCCTGAGCCGTGGCCACGCTCCGGTCGAGCTGGCGGCCACCGTGGTTGGAGACCCAGACGGCCGCTGCGCCCGCGGTCACGCACGCGCGGGCGTCGTCGGCCCGGAGCACTCCTTTCACCACCACCGGGAGTCCGGTCAGCTCGCCCAGCCAGGCGATGTCTGCCGCGCTCAGGTCGCGCGCGTGCTCGGCTCCGGCCGTGGCGCCGCGCACGGCGTCTGGGTGGTTGACGCCGTAGACCTGCGTGAGGTCTCCGAAGACGTCGTCGGCGTCGAGGTCGAACTTGGGCCCCGGCAACGGTGTGTCGAGGGTGAGCACGATCGCGCGGGCACCCGCGTCCGCGGCACGTTCGAGGGTGGGGGCGATCAGGCGACGGTCTGCGGTGACGTAGGCCTGCAGCCACCACGCGACACCGGTGTCGGCGATCTCCTCGAAGGTCGTGCCGGCGTTGCTCGAGACCACGAGCAGGGTGTCGGTCTGGGCCGCCGCCCGCGCCATCGCGAGCTCGCCCTCGGGGTGCCCGAGTCGCTGCAACGACGTGGGAGCGATACCGATCGGGGCGGCGACGGGTCGTGCCCAGCAACGACGTGGTCGTCGTCGGGTCGCGCACGTCACGCGAGCACGTGCGGCCAGAACCGGATGGCTCGCCCAGGCGGCGGAGGCCTCGCCCAGGGTGACCTCGTCGCGCGCCCCGGCCTGGAAGTACCTGAGGACGTGCGGTGGCAGCGTGCTCGCGACGCGGGCGAACAGCTCGGCCTGCCACCGCCGTCACCCATGCCCTCGGCTCACCCATCGCTCAGTGCGCCACCTCGACGCCGGCGAACTGCTTCTTGCCGCGCCGGAGCACCAACCACGACCCGGCGATCAGGTCGCCGGTGGCGGGCACGGCGTCGGGATCGCTGATCCGCTCGTTGTTGAGGTAGGCACCGCCCTCCCCCACCGTTCGCCGGGCATCCCCTTTGCTCTTGGCCAGCCCGGTCGCGACCAGGAGATCGGCGACCGTGGGCAGACCCGCAGATCCATCGATCTGAGCGCTGCCGGCTTCACGTAGCGCCGCTGCCAACGTCGCGGCGCTAAGGGCGGCAAGGTCGCCTCCACCGAAGAGTGCGGCCGCGGCTGCCTTGGCCGCGTCGGTCTCGCGGCACCGTGCACCAGCGTGGTCACGGCGTCCGCCAAGGTCTTCTGGGCCTCGCGGAGGAACGGCTTCTCGGCGTGCCTGGCCTCGAGCGACTCGATCTCCTCGCGGCCGAGGAACGTGAAGATGCGCAGCAGCTCGCCCACCTTGACGTCCTCGACGTTCAGCCAGAACTGGTGGAAGGCGTAGGGCGAGAGCATCTCGGGGTCGAGCCAGAGAGCCCCGCCCTCGGTCTTGCCGTACTTGGTGCCGTCGGCCTTGGTGACCAACGGGGTCGCGAACGCGTGGGCGCTGCCGCCCTCCGCGCGGCGGATCAGCTCGACGCCGCCGGTGAGGTTGCCCCACTGGTCGGAACCGCCGAACTGGAGGCTGACACCGTGGTCTCGAAACAGGGTCAAGAAGTCCATCGACTGGAGCAGCACGTAGCTGAACTCGGTGTAGCTGATGCCCGACTCGAGGCGGCGCTTGACCGTTTCGCGGGCGAGCATCCGGTTGACCGGGAAGTGCTTGCCGATGTCGCGCAGAAAGTCGATGGTCGACAGGCCCGAGGTCCAGTCGTGGTTGTTGACCATCGTCGCGCCGTTGGCGCCCGCAAAGGAAAGGAACGGCTCGATCTGGGCGCGGACGCGATCAGTCCACTCCTGGACCGTCGCGGCGGTGTTGAGCGTGCGCTCCCCCGAATCACGCGGGTCGCCGATCATGCCTGTGGCGCCACCGACCAGCAGGTACGGCGTGTGCCCGGCGTCCTGAAGACGGCGCGCGGTGACCAGCTGCACGAGGTTGCCCATGTGCAGGCTCGGAGCCGTCGGGTCGAAGCCCACGTAGAACCGGACGCTGCCGGCACCGAGCGCCTCACGCAGGGCATCGGCATCCGTTGAGTGCGCGATGAGACCGCGCCACTCGAGATCGTCGAGAAGGGACTGATCGACGCTCACGCTGAACCTTTCCGAGCGACAGGTCAGCCGGATGCTGGTCCTGTCTGCGGAGACCTAGCCTGCCGCATCGGTCCTGGATCCCCGAGATTGGCACAGCCGGCTACCCCGCGGCGCTAGGTTTTCCTCGTCTGGAGGGTTTGTGGTGATCGGTGGCAGGTACTCGCTCGACCGAGAGATCGGACGTGGCGGCATGGGTGCCGTGTGGCGGGGACGGGACGACGTTCTCGACCGCCCGGTCGCGATCAAGCGCGTCGGCCCGCTTCTCGGCGGCGAGTCGAGCCCCGACCTGATGCGCGCCGAGCGAGAGGCCAGGATCGCGGCCAGTCTCAACCACCCCAACATCGTGGGCGTCTACGACCTCGTGCACGACGGCGACCAGCAATGGCTGGTCATGGAGTACGTCGAGGGATTCACCCTCGCCGAGCTGATCCGCGAGCACGGGGCGCTGCCACCGGACGAGGTGGTGCCGCTGCTGGCGCAGGTGGCTCCGCCTTGGCTGCGGCCCACGCCAACGGGATCGTGCACCGCGACGTCAAGCCGTCGAACATCCTGGTCCGTGACGACGGCGAGGTGCGCCTGACCGACTTCGGCATCGCGCGAGCGCTCGCCGACGCCGCCCTGACGCAGACCGGCCTGGTGACGGGGTCCCCCGCCTACCTGGCACCCGAGGTCGCGACGGGATCGACGGCCACCCCGGCCAGCGACGTCTGGTCGCTCGGCGCGACGCTCTTCCACGCGATCGCGGGGCACCCGCCCTACGACGTCGGCGACAACGTGCTCGGAGCGCTGTACCGGATCGTGAACGAGCCGCCACCGAGGTTGGACGGCGCCGGGCCGCTGGCCCCGGTGCTGCTCGCCTGCATGAACCACGACCCTGGGCGCCGCTGGTCCATGGCAGACGTCGCCAGCTTCCTCGAAGCCCTGGTCGAGGCTGACGAGCTGGACCACCACGCGCTGGACACCATGACGGTGCCGCAGACGCACGCCGCGCACGAGACGCGCACGCTTCTTCCACCGCCGGCACCGCCCGCCAGCCCGGTGGCAGCCGCGCGGAACAGGCGGGGACGCGGGCTTCCG
Source organism: uncultured Actinomycetota bacterium (assembly GCA_963781575.1). Classification (GTDB taxonomy): domain Bacteria; phylum Actinomycetota; class Actinomycetes; order Propionibacteriales; family Nocardioidaceae; genus Nocardioides. The sequence continues at coordinate 78,351 of CAWAGM010000001.1, forward strand.
ATCGTGATCGCGCTCCTCGTAGTCGCGCTCGTAGTCGCGATCGGCGTTCTTCTCTCGATCGACGACCCTCAGCGTTCTCCCGACGAGGCGGGCAGCGACGTCGCATCAGAATCGGTAGACCCGACGGACGACGCGTCTGACGAATCGGAGACCATCAGCGCACCGACCAGGGGCGAGCTGCGCACGTTCATCGCCGACTACCTGGACACGGCCAGCAGGTCGCCCGCACAGGGCTTCCAACAGCTCACCACCGCGTTCCAGCAGCAGAGCCAGCGCTACCAGAGCTTCTGGGGTGCCGTGTCAGAAACGCAGCTGCTGGAGTTCGACGCTGATCCCGAGACCTTGGTCGTGAACTACGTCTACCGATACAAGTACCGCGGCCGGGAACGCACAGACGCGGTGTCGCTTCAGCTCGTGCAACGGGGTAACCGGATCCTGATCGCTGGCGAGGCGAGCTGATGGACCTCGACCGGACCTACCGCAACATCGTGGAGACCTCCCCTGACGGCATCTGGGTGCTCGACCTCGAGGGACGCACCATCTACGCCAACCCCGCGATGGCCGAGCTGTACGGCGTCCCGCACCGCGAGGTAGGGAGGCTGACCGTCTTCGACACCCTGGACGAGGACGGGCAGGTGCAGTTCGCCGAACACTTGCGGCAGGTGCGCGCCGGGCAGCACAACGACGCTGAGGTGGAGGTCCTCTTCCGACGCCGGGACCAGAGCCGGGTGTGGATGATGGTCCGCGAGAGCCTGCTGCGCGATGCCGCGGGCAACGTGACGGGAATGCTGCACCGATTCACCGACTACACCGAACGGCGCAACGAGCTGGAGGCGCTGGCCAACAGCCAGTCCAAGCTGCGCGAGGCGCAACGGATCGCGCGCCTCGGCAGCTGGACCTGGGACCTGGGGCTCGGACGGGTCACGCTCTCGGACATGTCCCTGCCCCATGCCGAGGACGAGCACTCGTTCGCGATGGGCGCCGCCACGGTGGGCGACCGACTGCTCGCGGTGCACCCCGACGACCGCAACCGAGTACTCGCCGAGGTGCGCGAGATCCTCGCCTCGCTCGAGCACTTCGAGCTCGAAGCCCGGATCGCCCTCGATGATGACTGGAGGTGGACCCGGGTACGCGGAATCGTCAATCGCGACTCCTCGGGCACCGTCGTCCGCGTCTCCGGCACCCACCAGGACGTGACCGAGGAGAAGCGCGTCCAGGACGCGCTCCGCGACGAGATCAACCAGAGCGCGTTCATGCGCACCGTCTCGGTCGCAGCGAACGAGGCCCACACGATCGGCGACGTCCTCGCCCTGGCCCGGCCCGCGCTCCTGGCCCACGACGACTGGGAGCGGGTCTGCGCGTTCGTCGTGGAGGACGACGGTCGGCTGCTCAGCATGGAGGGCGACGCCTACCCGGAGGAGATCGAGCTCGCCGAACGAGCCCGGCACGTCGGACACGCCATCTGGAGCCAGGACCGGCTCACCATCGCCTTCCCCATCCGCCTCGGTCAGCGGACCTTCGGCGTCGCCACGATCACGTCGGCTCCGCCCCTCGTGCGTCACAAGATGATCGAGAACATGGTCGAGGCGGTGGCCGTGCAGCTCGGCCGGGTGGCTGAGCGCGAAGAAGCCCAGAGGGTGCTCGCCGACGCCCGCGACGCCGCGATGGACGCCTCGAAGCAGAAGTCGGAGTTCCTGGCGACGATGAGCCACGAGATCCGGACCCCCCTCAACGGCATCATCGGGTTGAACGACCTGATGCTGCGCACGACGCTCGATCCGGAGCAGCAACGGCTCGCCTCTGGCATCCGGGTCGCCTCGCGGTCGCTCCTCGACGTGATCAACGACGTGCTCGACTTCTCCAAGATCGAGGGCGGTCAGCTGGAGATCGAGGACGTCGAGCTCGAGGTGCGGCCGCTGCTCGACCAGGTGACCCACGTCGTCGGCAGCATGGCCCGGGAGGGCGGCGTCGAGCTCGTCATCTCGTGCCTGCCGGACGTGCCGACGTCTGGAACCGGCGACCCGACCAGGCTGTCGCAGGTTCTGCTCAACCTCCTCTCGAACGCGGTGAAGTTCACCCCAGGTGGCGACGTCCTTCTGCAGGTGAGCGTGGAAGCACGCGCCGCCGAACAGGTGATGCTCCGCTTCGAGGTGCGCGACACCGGCATCGGCATCCAGGCAGACCAGGTCGATCGGCTCTTCGACCCGTTCACCCAGGCCGACGCCTCGACCACGCGGCGGTTCGGTGGCACCGGGCTGGGTCTCGCGATCGCCAAGGAGGTCGTGGCCGCCCTCGGTGGGTGAGATGTCGTACGCGCCCAACGCCGGAGGCGGCAGCGTCTTCGCCTTCACCGCCCCGCTGACCAGCGCGTCAGCGCGGACGAACGCCCTGGACGACCACGCGCGGGCGCGCTTGGCGCGACGGCGGATGCTGGTCGTCGACGCGCACGCGACGCGTGGCCCGGCACTGGCCGACCAGCTCGACTGGTGGCGGATCCGCACGACGCTCGTGGCTGACCCGTCGCTCGTGGTCCCCGTCCTGCGTGAAGGCATCGAGTCACGCGACGCGTTCGAGGGGGTGCTCATCAACCTGGACGAGCACGACGAGGCCGCACATCGAGCTGGTCCGACGCATCGCCGATGAACGGTCGCTCACGGGACTGCGCGTGATCGCGCTGACGCCGGCCAGCGCCCCGATGCCCACCACGTCCAGCCAGTCGGAGGAACAGTCGGGGGTCCAGCCGTCGGCCACCTACCTGCCACGCCCAGTCTCTGCGGAGCAGCTGCGGACCGTGCTGCTCGACCAGCTGGCTGGAGTGTCGGCACCACCGCTGATGCATGCACCGGCACTGACACGGGCGACGATGCAGCTGCGAATCCTGGTGGTCGAGGACAACCCGGTGAACCAGCTCGTCGCGACAGGCATCCTCGAGGCGATGGGTCACGTCGTCCAGGTGGCGCCGCACGGCGCCGAGGCGCTCGAGCACCTGTCGCGCAGCACGTTCGACGCCGTGCTCATGGATGTGCAGATGCCGGTGATGGACGGCTACGAGGCGACCCGCACCCTGCGCGAGCGGGAGACCGGATCGGACCGGATCCCAGTGATCGCGATGACCGCGGCAGCCGTGGAGGGCGAGCGGGAACGCTGCCTGGACGCCGGGCATGGACGACTTCCTCACCAAGCCGGTCGAGCCCGCATCATTGGCTGCGGTGCTGGCCCGCTGGACCGAACCCGGCGGCGAGCGCACCGCCACGCCTCCGCCCAAGGGCTTCACCGACGCGTGCGGCCGTGCTAGAGGCACCCGCCGTACCGGTTCCCAGCCTCGACCTCGAGCGACTGTCGATGCTGCGCGAGATCGACCCGGGCGACACGTCGTACCTCGACCGGGCCATCGGGAACTTCCAGGTGAACTCCGGGAACGCCGTCGAGGAGCGTCCTCCATCACTTGGCCGACTCCGACGCTGCGGCAATCAAGGCCGTCGCGCACAAGATCGCCGGCAGCGCGCTCAACCTCGGGCTGACCCGCGCCGGCGAGGCCGCGCGAGCCGTCGAGCTGGCGACCGACTCCGGGCTGACGAAGGGGGTCGACGCGCTGGTTCCCGAGCTGCGTGAAGCGATGGCCGAGGGCCGCCAGCTCCTGCTGGACTACCAGTCGACCTACCTCCGGCCATGACCGACGACGGACTCCCCCACGAGCCGATCTACCTGAGGCCGTCGACCCGTCCGCGGCTGGTGCGCGTGCTGGTCACCCTGCTGCTGCCCGCCGCGGCTCTGGTGCTCGCTGGCGGCCCGGTCTGGTTCTTCATGCACGGCGACGCCCAGGGTTGGTCGGACGACGTCCGCGTGACGGTGCGCGTCGAGCCCGGGGCGACCTGCCGCGAAGGGCCGCCTCCTGGCAACCCGACCACCTGCGACGCGACGTGGGTGACCGGCTCGGGACGAGTGGTCGAGGGCGAGGTCAGCGACCAGTACGGCGGCCCGGACGTGCCGACCGACGGCGGCAGCGTGGATGCTCGGATGGTCGACGACGACCGCGCGCTGACCGGCTTCCACGTCGTCTTCCTGACCTGGGCGCTGGTCTCGCCGTACCTCACTGGCGCTGGCCTCGGACTTGCGCTGTTGCTTGGCCTCGGCCTGGTGCGGTTCGACCCCCGGTGGCAACGTCCCCGCACTGATCTGGACCTCTAGCCGAGAAATCCGACCCTGTGGGGCGGGTGGGGCTCGAACCCACGACCCAAGGATTATGAGTCCTCTGCTCTAACCGACTGAGCTACCGCCCCCTGCTGGCGGGAACACCCTAGTGGCCAGTTCAGGGCGAGGCTTCGAGGCTCTCGTCGTCGGGCTGGTAGGCGCAGACATCGATCGGGTTCTCCGCCTTCTCCTCGTGTTCCCGCTTGCCGTCCTTCTTCGGCGGGTACAGGGCCTTCTGCACGACGGCGCGCACGTAGTCGTAGTCGGGATCACCGGAGTAGAAGTCGGCCGACGAGCGGAACACGACCGAGCGGACCTTGGCGTTCTTCACGTCGAGCAGCAGCTGGACGAAGGCCGAGCCCAGATTGCGCGGGATGTCGGTGTAGACGACGTCCTGGCCGGCCTTGGCGATCTGCACGTAGCGCTTGAGCAGGGTCACCGGGTCTGCCGCGTCGATCAGTGCATCGATCGCGCAGCGCTGGCGGTCCATGCGCGCATAGTCGTCGGAGCCGTAGCGCCCGCGGGCGTACCAGAGGGCGTGGAACCCGTCGAGGTGCTGGTCGGGGCCGGGCTGGAGGTAGTCGGTCGGCGGGATGCCGGCGTCGGTGTTGCCGTTGATGGCGACCGGCTCGTTGATGTTGACCGTGATGCCGCCCATGGCGTCGACCACGGTCTTGAAGCCCTCGAGGTTGACCAGCAGGTAGTAGTCGACCGGGATGCCGAGGCTTCCCGAGACGGCCTCCTTGACGGCGTCCGCGCCTTCGTTGTCGCTGTCGCCCAGCGCCCCGGGATGCAGGGTCGGCACCTGCCCGTAGATCGCGTTCAACATGTCGTAGCCCGCGTCGCCGAGACCGGTCTGGTACCCGTCGGGGTAGATGTCGTGCAGCGGACTGTCGTCGGGGAACTCTGCGTACATCATGTTGCGCGGCAGGCTGAACATGACGGTCTTGCCCGACTTCGTGTCGATGCTGACCAGGATGACGCTGTCGGTGCGCACGCCTGTGCGGCCCTCACCGCCGTCGCCGCCGAGCAGCAGCACGTTGACCCGATCCTGACCGGCCCACGGGTCGGCCTCGGTCGCTTCCTCGGGGATCGTCGGGCTGATGACCTCCTCGGCGAAGATGGTCTCGACGGTGTCGGCGGTGACGAGCACGTAGCGCGCGGCAGTCACGACCGGAGCGGCGCCGACGACCACCATGACCACGACGCCGAGGTAGCCGACCACGGTGTGCCACCGCGGGCGGGAGCGCGGTCGCACCAGTCGGTAGGAGGTGAAGACGATGAACGCCCAGACCAGCAGCACAACTCCCAGCGCGGCGGCGACGATCTTGAGCATGCCTGGGTCGAAGGCCAGGTCGAGGACGGAATCCTTCAGGTCGTGACCGAAGTACCAGCCCAGCGCACCGATGCTCCCGATCCAGGCCGCCAGCACCAGGACACCGACGAATCGGCGACCGGCGTAGAGGTAGCCCGATCCTGGCACCAGGGCCCCGAGCACGATCATTCCGAGCGTGCCGTGCAGCGACTGGGCGCGCCGGCGCTCGCGGCGGCGCCGCATCGCCCGGCGTCCGCCAGACACCCGCTCGGCCCGCGGGACGTGCGCCGAGCGTCCCGGGCGACGCGTGGACCTCGCCGCGCGGCGAGCGCCGGGCGGCCGGTCCTCGGGGACCTCGTCAGACATGGACGTCCTGATGTCGATCGAGCGGGAAGGTCCGGGGGTCCCCGGGTCGCCCCAAAATAACACCGCGAGGGCAAAGAAAGCGGCCCGACCACGCGAACTCGCGTGGCCGGGCCGTTGCTCTGCTCCCCCGATTGGACTCGAACCAATAACCCTCCGGTTAACAGCCGAATGCTCTGCCAGTTGAGCTACAGGGGATCGTGCGGGTACACGTTAGCAAGGGGTCCTGCTCGGTTGAAATTCAGACCTCACCCAGCTCGCCCCGAGCGGCTTCCAACGCGGTGGCCGCCGCCAACCGGACGGCGGGATCAGCCGGATCGACGTCGTCGTCGTACTCGTAGACCCACGTCAGGTCACCGGCCCCCGAGGGCGCCCGCCGCGCGATCACCCGGACGCCACGGCGCCCCGCCACCGGTACGTGGCGTTGCAGGACGACGCTCGCGGTGACTCGTTCACGCACCAGCTGTAGGAGCCGGCCCGGAGCATCGAGGACCAGCAGGTGCTCGGGTCTGACCGATCCCCACGATCCGACCTCGCTGACGCGCAGGGTGGAGGAGTCGAGGTCCCAGGCGGCAGCCTCTACCTGCTCCCAGGGGATCCGGGTGCCGGAGACGTACAGGGCGTCGCGGGTGGCGCCGACGGTGCCGCCCTCGGCATCGGAGGCCCACGCGAGCACCCGCTCGCCTGAGCCCACCTCGAGATCGGGTCGGGCCGACCGAGCGAGCCGCCTCATGCGTCGCCAGCGATGCGGTCGCGCAGCGTGCGACGGTGCTGCTCGAGGGCCGCCAGCTCGCCGAACATCTTGTTGTACTCGGAGGCATTCTCGACCGGATTGGTTCGCTGGAGGCGCGACTTGAGCTCAGCGATCCGGCGCAGCGCGGTGAGCTCGAGCAGACGGACCAAGTGGTGGGTCACGTAGCCAGCGTCGGGCGCCTTCGCGGTCAACAGCGGCTCGACCGACAAGGCGCTGATAGCCGAGGAGACGGCTGGATCGACGGCGGCGTCGCGAAGCTTGGTGGACCAGGCGGGGTCATCGGTACCGGCAACGGTGCCCCCGGCGGCTGCTACGAGATCCCACACGCCGCGATAGGTCGGGTGAGTGAAGTCGTTGGCGCCGATGTCGGCGGTCGTGCGACCGATGGCGATGGGGTGCTGCAGCACGAGCTTGAGGGTCTCGCGCTCGATCGAGAAACGCGGGTCGCGCAGGTCAGGGACGGTGCTGCGCGGCGCAGCCACCGGGGGCGCGCCCTCGCCGCGGGTCGGCTCGATGGGCGGCTTCCGGTTCGCGGCCCGTCGCACCTCGGCTCGGGCCTCCTCGACGTCGATGCCGATCATGCCGGCCAGCTCGCGGGCGAAGGCGTCGACCTTGGACCGGTCTCGGACGCTGGAGACCAGTCGCGCGCCCTCTCGGAGCGCATCGACGCGTCCGTCGGCGCGTTCGAGGTCGAACTGGCTGACCACGTTGCCGAGCACGAACCGGTACAGCGGCACGCGGCTCGCGATGAGCTCGCGAACGGCGGCATCTCCGTCGCGGATGCGCAGGTCGCAAGGATCGATGCCGTCTGGTTGGACTGCGACGTAGGTCTGGGACACGAAGCGCTGGTCACCGGCGAACGCCTTGAGAGCCGCGTTCTGACCGGCGGCGTCGCCGTCGAAGGTGAAGATGACCTCGCCGCGGAACTCCTCGTGGTCGTGCAGGAACCGGCGCAGCACGCGAGTGTGGTCCTCGCCGAAGGCGGTGCCGCAGCTGGCGACGGCCGTCTGGACGCCGGACAGATGACAGGCCATCACGTCGGTGTAGCCCTCAACCACCACGGCCTGAGACGACTTTCCGATCGCCTGCCTGGCCAGGTCGATGCCGTAGAGCACGTGGCTCTTCTTGTAGAGCGTGGTCTCGGGGGTGTTGAGGTACTTGGCCTCGATCTTGTCGTCGTCGTAGATGCGGCGAGCACCGAACCCGATCGTCGCGCCGCTGGGGTCACGGATCGGCCAGAGCAGCCGGCCGCGGAACCGGTCATAGGCCGACCGGCCGACAGCCACCAGGCCGGCGGCGACCAGCTCGTCCTGGCTGAACCCCCGGCCACGCAGGTGCTTGAAGAGCTCCTCGCCGTCCCGCGGTGCGAAACCCATGCCGAACATCTCGGCGGCGGCTTGGTCGAATTCGCGCTCGTGGAGGAACTGACGTCCGGCCACCGCTCCCGGCCCGTTGAGCTGCTCGGCGTAGTACTCCTGAGCCTGTCGGTTGGCCTCGACCAGGCGCTGGCGCGGCGGCCCCTTGGGACGGTCGTCGCGGACGTCGCCCTCCTCGCGACGCAGCTGAACCCCGACCTTGTCGGCCAGCCGCTCGACGGCCTCAGAGAAGGCGAGCCCGTCGATCTTCATCAAGAAGGTGAGGACGTCGCCACCCTCCTGGCAACCGAAGCAGTGGAAGAAGCCCCGGCTCGGGTTGACGTTGAAGGACGGTGACTTCTCGTCGTGGAAGGGGCAGAGCCCTTTCAACGAGCCGCCGCCTGCGTTGCGCAGGGTGACGTAGTCGCCGATCACCTCGTCGATGCGGACCTTCTCACGGACCGCAGCGATGTCGTCTTCGCGGATCCGGCCTGCCACGAGCGCGAGTGTACGGCGAGCCGCCGAGCGGCGGTCAGGCCCCGCACAGGCGCGCGTGCCGGGCCACCGCGCTCGCGTCGGTCAGGGACGCGACCTGGTCGACGACGACCCGCAGCCGGCCGCTGTCGTCGACGGCGCCGTGCCAGTCGTCGACGAAGACCGGGTCGAGCGCAGTAGGCCCACGATCGAGCAGGGCCGCGACGAGCTCGGTGATGAGCTCGCGCTGGCGCTCCATCGAGGCGACCCGGTCGGCGGCCTGCATGACGTAGTGCGCGGCGATCCCCTTCATCACCGCGATCTCCAGCCGGGTCTCGGAGGGGACGACGAGGTCGGCACGGAAGCGCACGAAAGGCCCGTCACTAGCCGCGAACGTCGCGTGCTGAACCGAGCCGCAGAACCGGCCGATCAAGTCGCTGGTGAGGTTCTTCAGGGCCGCGAGGCTGCGCCGTGAGCCGTCGTAGGGCGAGCGTGGCCAGCTGCCGACCGACCGCAACCCCGCCAGGGCCACCTCGAGGTCGTCGTCGGCCACACCCGGGAGGTACCACGAGCGGACGGTCTGCCAGACGGCCTCGGGCTCGAGCCGGGTCAGCTCGAGACGACCGGCCACCACGCCGTCCTCGACGTCGTGCACCGAGTAGGCGACGTCGTCGGCGAGATCCATGATCTGCGCCTCGAGGCACTGCCGGTGGCCGGCGTCCGGCTCCCGCATCCACTCGAACACCGGCAGGTCGTCGGTGTAGACACCGAACTTCAGCAGCTCTGGCCCGGCGCCGCTCGCCCATGGGTACTTGGTGCAGGCATCGAGAGTCGCGCGCGTGAGGTTGAGCCCGACCGACCGGGTGCCGTCGAACGTCTTGGCCTCCAGACGGCTCAGCAGTCGCAAGGTCTGGGCGTTGCCTTCGAACCCGCCGCAGGCGGCGCTGACGTCGGCCAGCGCGCGCTCACCGTTGTGCCCGAAGGGTGGGTGACCCAGGTCGTGGGCGAGGGCCGCCGTCTCAGCGATGTCGGGTTGGCTGCCCAGCGCGCGTGAGAGGTCGCGCGCCACCTGGGCCACCTCCAGGCTGTGCGTCAGGCGGTTTCGCACGAAGTCGTCGGACTGCGGCCCGACCACCTGGGTCTTCGCTGCGAGACGACGGGACGCGGCGGCGTGGACGACGCGGGCTCGGTCGCGTTCAAAGGGCGTGCGCTCGGGGGCGACGACGCGTTTCGGCGGCTCGGCGACCCACCGCTCGCGGTCGCGTTCGAGGTACAGGTCCGAGGCGTCCATCGGCAGTGACTGTAGACGTCGCGGCCGACGCCCGGCTCACACTGGTCAGTAGGTCGTGACGTGCACGTGGTCGTAGTGGTTAGCCGTCGCTGAGCCCCGGTCCGACATCGCGCGCCACCCCTCGCCGCCACGCTCGACCGACCAGATGCGCTGGGAGTAGATGAGATAGCTGACGCCCAGCTCGGCGTAGTACTCGCGCACGAAGTCGGCCACGCGGTAGCCCTCGGACCCGGAGACCATGATGTCCACGGCCAGGCCCTGGGCGTGCTCGCCGTCGCCGCGGAAGGTGCCGTAGACGCTGATGTCGGGGAACGCGGCGCACACTGCGGCGTGCACCTTCTTGATGTTCTCGCTGACGCCGGAGGGCACCGATGTGCCGTTGGTGCAGTCGCCGCCCAACGAGAAGGGCTTCTGGTCGGTGAGGTAACCGGCGGTGACCCAGCGCGTCTGCTTGCGACCCCACACGATCTCGTCGCGGCCGTACATGGAGCGACCGGTGAGGAGCACGATCTGGCCGGCGACCAGCTCATCGGTCTTGCGCGCCTTCTTGCCAGGCTCGGTCCAGAGGTTGAGGTCCTCGGTGGTCCACCGCTTGACCTTGGCCTCGGCGATCGCGCGCCACTTGTTCTTGGGGTTCATCAACCGGTCGACCTTGGACCGCACCGGCTCGGTGGCGCCAGCGCTCCGGCCGCGGCCGAGGCTGCCACGCGAGACGGCGAAGCCGCGGTCATCGACACTCGCGCGCTCACGCGCTGCGGAAGCATCGTCGTCAAGACCAGCAGGAAGGGAGGCGCCGATCTGGCCGGCGACAGGGCTGGCGACGGTGGCCTCGGCGGACGAGCCGCCGGTGAGGTCTGCGTCCGCGACGCCAATGGTCACGACAGATGCGGTCGCCAGGACGGCGAGGGGGGCAGCGACGAGGAGTCCTCGGTGCTGCCGGCGGGCATTGGCGTCCCGCTTGTGGCGATGATGAGCCACAGCGCTGAATCCTTTGCTGTTGCTGACAGGACAGCACCCGCCGAGGTAGCAGCGGGCACGAAGCGCCGAGTCAAGCACACGAGCGCGCGCCCCGAGGAATTTTCGGCAGCTTGTCAAGCGTGTTTCGGGTCACCCTCCGGTGGTCTCGCCGGCGTCCTCGCGCAGCACGCAGCCGGTGCCATCGGTGTCGTCGAGCCAGCCCTCCGGCAGCGCCACGCGGTCGCGTGGTGAGCCCTGCCGACCGCGGGGAGCGCCCAGCTCGGAGACCGGGAACGGCTCAGCCGGGTCTAGCTCGGCGAGCAAGCCGTCCAGCGAGGAGAGGGTGTCGACCAGCCCTAGCGAGCGGCGCATCGGCCCACCGGCTGCAAAGCCCTTGAGGTACCACGAGACGTGCTTGCGGAACTCCTTGCAGCCACGCTCCTCACCCATGTGCTCGCACAACAGCTCGGCGTGCCGCCGCATCATGGCGGCCACCTCGCCGAGGGTGGGCAGCGTGGCGACGGTCTCGCCGGCGAAGGCCGCGGCCAGGTCGCGGAACAGCCACGGGCGTCCCAGACACCCTCGGCCGACCACGACGCCCGCGACCCCGGTCTGCTCGACCATGCGCAACGCGTCGGCGGCCTCCCAGATGTCGCCGTTGCCGAGCACCGGGATCTCCACGTGCTCGACCAGGGCGGCGATGGCGTCCCAATCGGCCTGACCCGAGTAGGCCTGGGCCACCGTGCGGCCGTGCAGGGCGATGGCCGCACACCCCGACTCCTGGGCGATCCGCCCGGCGTCGAGATAGGTGAGGTGGTCGTCGTCGAGGCCCTTGCGGGTCTTCATCGTTACCGGGACGCCGTGCGGCGTCGCGGCCGCGACGGCCTGCTCGAGGATCTGGCCGAGCAGGGTGCGCTTCCACGGCAGGGCGCCACCGCCGCCCTTGCGGGTCACCTTGGGCACGGGACAGCCGAAGTTGAGGTCGATGTGGGCGACGCCGTACTCGGTGCACAGGATCTCGGCGGCCTTGCCGACGTAGACAGGATCGGTGCCGTAGAGCTGGACCGAGCGGATGGTCTCGAGCTCGTCGAAGACCAACATCTTCATGGTGGTCTCGTCACGCTCGACGATGCCGCGCGAGGTGATCATCTCGCAGACGTAGAGGCCGGCTCCCTGTTCGGCGCAGAGTCGGCGATAGGCCGCGTTCGTGATGCCCGCCATCGGCGCGAGGACGACAGGGCGTCTCGACGGAGACCGAACCCAGGGTCAGGGCACTCACGAACGCCGCCCTGGCTTGCGCTTCTGCTTGCCATCTTTCTTACTGCCGGCGTCCGGGCACCTTGACCGGCTTGACCTCGCCCGACCAGGTCAACGGCACGACGCCCTCGGGCGGTCGGAACATGACCGACTGCGAGGGTGCTCGCTGTCGGGGACCAGGAAGATCAGGCAGGAGGAGGCGTCATCACCTGGCGCGAAGATCGCCGGCAGCAACGAGGCCGGGGCACTCGGCGAAGTCCTGCTCGATACCGGTCGGTGCCACCAGGGCGCCGTCGCTGCTGATCACGTAGAACGGCAGCTGACGACCGCCCAGGTCGGTGTCACCGACGTTGCTGACCTTGGCGTGCACGTAGTACGGCGTGGCTGACTGCTCCTGGTCGTCGAGCTCGTAGGCGGCGAGCGACGCCTCGATGGTGGTGGCCTCCATGCGGGTCACCGCCACCTCAACGATGCCGACCAGGTCCTGGCGCGGCGTCCAGCCGGCCACCGCGAGGTCCTTGAGGTCGAGCCGGGATCCAGGCTCGTCGAGGGTGACGCCCGAGGGCGCGGGCACGTAGTCGGGAACCGGGTCGTCAGTGACGGCCGGTGTCGGCTCCTGGCGGCCGCGACGGTCGCGGGGTCGTCGGACGCGGGCGCGCCGAATCGCGGCTGCGTCGGGGTCGTCGGAGCCGGAGCACCCTGCCAGGGCGAGGCCCAGGACGAGCACCGCCACCAGGGGCGCCGCGTCGCCCAGCCTGCCCACCGACGGGTCATGTCAGCAGCCGAGGAACCGCTCGGCGAAGTAGGCCGAGATGCCGTCGAGCGCGACCCGCTCCTGCTGCATGGTGTCTCGCTCGCGCACGGTCACCGCGTGGTCGTCGAGGGTGTCGAAGTCGACCGTGACGCAGTACGGCGTGCCGATCTCGTCCTGACGGCTGTAGCGCTTGCCGATCGAGCCGGCGTCGTCGAAGTCGATGTTCCAGCTGCGACGCAGCTCGGTGGCCAGGTCGCGCGCCTTCGGCGACAGGTCGGCGTTGCGGCTCAGTGGCAGCACGGCGACCTTGACCGGTGCCAGACGCGGGTCGAGCCGGAGCACGGTGCGCGTGCGCGAGCCGCCCTTGGTGTCGGGCGCCTCGTCCTCCTCGTAGGCGTCGACCAGGAACGTCATCAGGCTGCGCGAGAGACCTGCCGCCGGCTCGATGACGTACGGCGTGTAGCGCTCGTTGTTGGCCTGGTCGAAGTAGCTGAGGTCCTTGCCCGAGTGCCTTGGAGTGCGTGTTGAGGTCGAAGTCGGTGCGGTTGGCGATGCCCTCGAGCTCACCCCACTCGGAACCGGCGAACTTGAAGCGGTACTCGATGTCGACCGTGCGCTTGGAGTAGTGGCTGAGCTTCTCCTGCGCGTGCTCGTAGTGGCGCAGGTTGTCGGCGTCGATGCCGAGGTCGGTGTACCAGCGCGTGCGCTCGTCGATCCAGTACTGGTGCCACTCCTCGTCCTCACCGGGCTTGACGAAGAACTCCATCTCCATCTGCTCGAACTCGCGCGTGCGGAAGATGAAGTTGCCCGGCGTGATCTCGTTGCGGAAGCTCTTGCCGATCTGGGCGATGCCGAACGGCGGCTTCATGCGCGAGCTGGTGACCACGTTGGCGAAGTTGAGGAAGATGCCCTGGGCAGTCTCGGGCCGCAGGTAGTGAAGCCCGGACTCGTCCTCGATGACGCCGAGGTAGGTCTTGAGCAGGCCGGAGAACTGGCGCGGCTCGGTCCACGCGCCGCGCGTGCCGCAGTTGGCGCACGCCAGCGTGGCGAGATCGATCGCGTCGGGGTCGTCGAGCCCCTGCTTCTCGGCCGCGGCCTCCTGCAGGTGGTCGGCGCGGTAGCGCTTGTGGCACGACTGGCACTCGGTCAGCGGGTCGGAGAAGGTGTCGACGTGGCCGCTGGCCTCCCACGTCTGTCGCGGCAGGATGACGCTGGAGTCGAGGCCGACCATGTCGTCACGCATCTGCACCATGGACTTCCACCACTGGCGCTTGATGTTGTCCTTCAGCTCGACGCCGAGCGGGCCGTAGTCCCAGGCGGAGCGAGTGCCTCCGTAGATCTCGCCGCAGGGGTAGACGAAACCCCGGCGCTTGGCGAGGGAGACGACGTTGTCGACGGTGGACGGAGGCGGCTTGGCCACGGAAGGTGCTCCTGAGCTAGGTGACGCCCGGCTGGCTGCCGGACGAGCTGTCAGCCTAACGACCGCGTCTGGTGGATATTCAGGTCGGTGCCGGCGCTCGGCGGGCTCGTACGCACTGGGTTCGTCGAGCGCCCGGCTCAGGGTCGGGACGGCGTGCAGCTTGACGTCGTACGCCGACAGCGCGCGCCGGTAGGAACCGACGTTCTCCCAGGTGGTCGTGAGCAGCCACAGCGTCGGGTCGTCGACGTTGCGACCCAGACCCCCATCGACGTAGCCCGGACGCTCGGCCAGCGCGTCGTGCGCACTCTGCAGATCGACGCGGAAGCGTCGCGGCGTCGTCCTCGGGCACGCTGAACCTGTTCACCACGATCACACCCGGACTCTAGGTGCGCGTCGATGACTACGCTGCGGTGCATGAGCACCCCCACCGACGGCTCCACCGACAGGTCGACCGCGCTGCCCTACGACCAGGTCCCCTACCCCGATGCCCCGTGGCAGATGGTCGGCTCCCTGTGGCTGAGCGTCTTCCGCCTCAAGGAGGGCGTCGACGAGCTGCGGCCGGCGGGCATCTATGGCGCGGCCTTCGTCAGCTACGAGGAGGGCAGCCCGCTGACCTACTCCGAGCTGCTGGTCGCCCGGGCACTGCCGAAGAGCGCCGGCAAGGGCCGCAAGGTCTCGATCACCGACATCTGGGTCGACTCCCCCGCCTCGGTCGCCGGCGGCCGTGAGCTCTGGGCGATCCCGAAGGGGCTGTGCGACTTCGACCTGGAGACCACCCACCGGGGACCACTGGCCACCACCGAGTGGAGCGCCTCGTTCGAGCGTCGTCCGATCGCCAGCGCATCGTTCCGGGACGTGTCGGCTGCAGCACCGCGGTTGCCCTTCAAGGGTCAGACCTGGCAGCCGGAGCTCCCCGAGGGAGGCGGCGAGAAGGGCGCCACCCTGCAGGGATCGTCCAAGGCGTTCGTCGCCCGGGCCCACTGGGACTTCGCCGCCGAGGGCCCGCTCGGCTTCCTGCGCGGGGCCCGCCAGCTCGCCTCGTTCCGCCAAGCCAGCTTCCGGATGTCGTTCGGCTGACATCTGGCGAGCTTGCTCGCGAGATGTCAGGCAAGAACGAGAGCCGGGCTACTCGTCGGGGTGCTCGGCTCCGGCCTTGCGGGCCGACTCGCGGATCTCGAAGACCTCGGTGGCGAAGCCCCCGATGGCCGAGGCGACGTCCTTGACGGCGCCGGTGATGATCGAGGCGACCTCACCGACGGTGGTCGCGGCCGCCTCGGCGGTGGACTGGATGGCGTCCTTGCCGATCTCGGACTTGCTCAGGTGGTCGCTCATGAGATCAGTGTGAGGCCTGCTCGGCCGACTGTCGCGGCGGGAGGGCCATCTTGCAGATCTTCTTGGCCACGCTGAAGAGCTGCTTGCCCAGCGGGCCGGTGTTGTAGCCCAGGCCGTAGCGCTGACAGATCTCCTGCACCTCGTGCGAGATCTCCGGGTAGCGCCGAGCGGGGAGATCGGGGAACAGGTGGTGCTCGATCTGGTGGCTCAGGTTGCCCGACATCAGGTGGAAGAGCTTGCCGCCGGTGATGTTGGCCGAGCCGAGCAGCTGGCGGTAGTACCAGTGACCGCGCGACTCGTTCTCGCACTCCTCCTCGGAGAAGGTGGCGACCCCGGCCGGGAAGTGGCCGCAGAAGATGATGTTGAAGGCCCAGACGTTGCGCACCAGGTTGGCCACGGCGTTGCCCGCGAAGGTCATCGGGAACAGCGGGCCCGTCAGGGCCGGGAACAGCAGGTAGTCCTTGACGGCCTGGCGCCGTACCTTGCGCATGATGCCGGCGTGCAGCTCCTTGTTCTCCGAGAGCGAGCGCTTGCCAGCGACGAGGTTCTCGACCTCGAGGTCGTGCATGGCGACGCCCCACTCGAAGAAGACCATCAGCAGGAACGCGTAGACCGGGTTGCCCAGGTAGTAGGGGTGCCACTTCTGGTCGTCGTCCATGCGGAGGACGCCGTAGCCGATGTCGCGGTCCTTGCCGACGATGTTGGTGAACGTGTGGTGGATGTAGTTGTGGCTGTACTTCCACTGCTCGCCCGGGGCACACGTTGTCCCAGTCGTACATGCGCGAGTTGAGGCCGGGGTCGCCCATCCAGTCGTACTGGCCGTGCATGACGTTGTGGCCGATCTCCATGTTCTCGATGATCTTGGAGACGCTGAGCGCAGCGACCGCGAGCGGCCAGGCCGGCGGCAGGTAGAAGAGGGCGCGGCCGGCCACCTCGAAGCGGCGCTGCAGCTTCACGACACCTGCGGATGTAGTCGGCGTCCACCTCACCGAGGTCGGCGAGGATCCGCTGACGGATGGCGTCCATCTCGGCGCCGAACTGGTCGAGCTGCTCGGCGGTCAGCTTCTTGACGGCGTCGACGTCGATCTCGACGTTGGTCTCGACGGGCTCGTGGTCGGTGTTCAAGATCTGGGTGGCGGTCATGTTCTTGCCTTTCGGTTGTCTGTGGGCGCCGACACGGCGCAGTGCGTTCTCGTCCGCTTCGCTCCCCCGAGCCGCTTGCGCCGGGTCAGCGGTACCGAGCGGAGCTCGGCTAGAGCTCGACTGCGCAGTCGCCGACTGGGGTGGTGACGCAGATCTGGATGTCTTCGCCCGGGCAGCGCGGACTCGACACCGCTCAAGACGTTGCGCACGGTGCCCTCGGTCTTGCGCGAGGTGCAGGAGAAGCAGATGCCCATGCGGCAGCCGAACTCGGGCTTGAGGCCCAGCGCCTCGGCCTGCTCGAGCAGCGTGGCGCCGCTGTTCGGGGCGGCCTTGCCGGAGCGCTCGAAGCTGACCTCGCCCTCGGCGGGGCCGGACCGTCGTGCGCGGTGCCTTGAAGAACTCGGTGCGCAGCCGCGGGCTCTCGGCGTAGGAGTCGGCGATCAGGGTCCATCAGGCCGGCCGGGCCGCAGGCCCACGTGTCGGTGTCGGCGAAGGCCGGCACCAGGCGCCGCAGCTCGAACTCGGAGAAGACGTGCTCGCCGTAGCGCAGGTGCACCTCGACGTCGTTGTCCGCTGCCGCGATGGCGGCAAGCTCGTCGGCGAAGATCTGGTCCTCGGGCGACTGGGCATAGTGCAGGAAGGTGATCTTGCGCCCGGCCTTGCCGTCGTAGCCGTCTCGCAGCAGGGTGCGCAGGATCGACATCGCGGGGGTGATGCCCGAGCCCCCCGTGATGAAGAGCAGGTGGTTGTTCGTGGGGGTGGCCGGGCTCTCGTCGAGCGTGAAGTCGCCCTGGGCCTGGCTCAGGTGCACCATCTGCCCCGGGGCGGCCTCGCCGACGAGGAACTTGGAGACCTGGCCCTCGTCGTGGGCGCGCACGGTGAGCGTGATCCGCTCACCGGGTACCGATGCGGCCGACGAGACGGTGAAGCAGCGCGTCATCCGCTTGGCGCGAGCCGGGGAGGTCGACGCCGACCTGCACGTACTGGCCGGCGCGGTGACCGCGCCAGGTGGCCGTGGGCTGGAGGGTGATCGTGGCGACCGGGGCGCCGGTGCCGCTGGTCTCGCGCTCGACCGAGACCACCCGAGCGCGGACCTCCTCGGCGGCCCACATCGGGTTCACCATCTCGAGGTACCGGTCGACGCCGTGGGGCGTGGTGAGCGCGGCCAGCACGCGTGAGCGCAGCAGACCCTGGCCCAGTCGGGCGAGCGGGCTGCCGAGCGGTGCGGTGGTGCTCATACGTCCTCCTGTTTGGGTGAACATCCGTACACCCAAACTATGTCCAGCCATCCCTAGCAGGGTCAAGGGGTGGGCGACGTGATGCCGTTCACGTGTGCACGAGCGTGCACCGCCTAGGATGACGTCCGTGACCGAGACCCGGGTCGAGCGCAAGGGGCGCACCCGCCGCGCCATCCTCGACGCCGCCCTGGCGCTCTGCGAGGACAGCAGCCTGGTGGCGCTCTCCTTGCGTCAGGTCGCCAAGGAGGTGGGCATCGTGCCCACAGCCTTCTACCGACACTTCGACTCGATCGAGTCGCTCGGGCTGGCGCTGGTCGACGAGTCCTTCGTCTCGCTGCGCGCGATGCTGCGTGACGTGCGGTCCAGCGACCCGACCTACCGCGACATCGTGGACCAGTCGGTGGCCACCCTGGTGGGGCACGTGCAGCGAGAACGCCAGCACTTCAACTTCATCGTGCGAGAGCGGGCGGCTGGTCCCCTGCCGGTGCGCGGCGCCATCCGACACCAGATCGAGCTGTGCGAGCGCGAGCTCGCCACCGACCTGGCGCGGCTCCCCGGCACCGACCCGTGGACCGCGGATGACCTCCGCGTGCTCTCCAACCTGATCGTCACCGCCATGGTCGCCACCGCCGAGGCCCTGCTGGTGGCTGGCGGCCGATCCGGGAGCGGAGAAGCAGATCGCGGAGACCGCGCGCACCCAGCTGCGGATGGTGCTGGTGGGGGCCGTGAACTGGAAGTCGCGCCCCTGATCGTGCTCACCGCGGCTTGACGACCACCTCGGGCAGGACGGCGTCCGCCGGCAGGTCGAGCACGTGGAGGATCAGCTCGGCCACCGTCTCCGGGCGGATCCAGTCGGCCGGGTCGTAGTCCTTGCCCTCCTGCTCGTGCACCTTCTGCTGCATCGGGGTCGCCGTACGCCCCGGGAACACCGAGGTCACGCGAACTCCGTGGGCTTGCTCCTCGGCGCGCAACGAGTCGGCCAGCGCGCGGAGGCCGTGCTTGGACGCGGCGTAGGCCGACCACTCCGGGTGGGCCACGAGGCCGGCACCTGAGTTGACCAGCACCACCGTGCCGCGCGCGGCCCGCAGAGCCGGCAGCAACCTGCGGGTCAGAACGGCGGGTGCCACCAGGTTGACGGTCAGCTGCTCGAGCCAGGCGTCGGTGCTGAGCTCGGACACAGGGCCGAGGTCGACCACGCCGGCCGCGTGCACCACCGAATCGAGCCGATCGGGCAAGCGTCGAGCGCGTCGATCGCCGCCGGGTCGGCGAGGTCGACGACCACGCGTCGTGGCGCCGAGGAAACGTGCTCACGAGCTCGCCAGCGCGCTCCTGGCTGCGGGCGAGGAGCACCAGCTCGTCGCCGCGGGCAAGGAGTCGCTCGGCCAGCACCGCGCCGATGCCCGACCCGGCTCCGGTGAGCAGGTGGCTGGGGCATCAGCGGGTGAAGACGATCTTGCCGAAGACATCGCCGTCGGCCATCGCGGCGAACCCCTCGCGCGCGTCGGACATCGCGATGGTGCGGTCGATGAGCGGGCGGGCGCCGGTGGCGTCGAGCAGGCTGACCAGCGAGGCGAGCTCGCCGCGGGTGCCCATCGTCGAGCCGACCACGCTCAGCTGGAGGAAGAAGATGCGCGTCAGCTCGGCGTCGTCCAGCTTCGGGCCCGACGTCGTGCCGGAGATGACGAGCGAGCCGCCGGGACGCAGCGCCCGGATCGAGTGCGACCACGTGGCTCGACCGACCGTCTCCATGACGGCGTCGACCTTGACCGGCAGCCGCGCGCCGGACTCGAACACCTCGTGGGCGCCGATCTCGAGCGCACGTGGCGCGCTTGGCCTCGTCGCGGCTGGTGGCGAGCACCTCTCAGCCCGGCGGCCCTCGCCAGGATGATGCAGGCGGTCGCCACTCCCCCGCCGGCGCCCTGCACGAGCACGGTGTCGCCGGCCTTGAGGCCGCCGCGGGTGAAGAGCATCCGGTAGGCCGTGAGCCAGGCGGTCGGCAGGCAGGCGGCCTCCTCGAACGACAGCGAGGCCGGCTTGGCGATCACGTTGGCGCGCGGGACGACGACCTTGTCGGCGAAGGTGCCCTGGTGG
The DNA here is from genome assembly GCA_963781575.1 of uncultured Actinomycetota bacterium. Classification (GTDB taxonomy): domain Bacteria; phylum Actinomycetota; class Actinomycetes; order Propionibacteriales; family Nocardioidaceae; genus Nocardioides. Next base: position 98,286 of record CAWAGM010000001.1, read on the forward strand.
CGCTCGGAGAGCAGCGACCGCTTCGGGTCGAACGTCTCGTCGCCGGTCCACGAGGGGTCGCTGATGACGGCGTGCACGACCACCTCGTTGCCGTCCTCGTCGAGCCCCGCCGCGTCGCAGCCCAGGATCATCGGCAGCGCCTCGTCCCGCAGGCCGACGCCGCGCAACGACCAGACGTCGTGGTGGTTGAGCGAGGCCGCCTTGACGGTGACCGTGGTCCAGCCGTCGGGAGCCACCGGGTCGGGCCGTTCGCCGACCACCAGTCCGTCGAGAGGGTTGTCGGAGGAGAAGGACTCGGCGTAGACGGCGAACATGCTTCGACCCTAGCCAGCCGGGGTCACTCCAGCGACACGCGCCCGTTACCTGGCAGGTCTACCGTCGGGGCATGGACCAGCCCTTCGTCGTCGTCCTCTTCGGGGCCACCGGGGACCTCGCGCGCCGCAAGCTGCTGCCAGGACTGCTCCGGCTGTTCGAGGCGCGTCTGCTGCCTGACTGCCGCGTGATCGGAACGTCGCTGGAGGAGCTGGCCCCGAGGAGTTCGACGCGCTGGCTCGCGCCGCGTGCTCGGAGTTCGGCAAGGGCACGCTGACCGACGAGCGGTGGGGTCACTTCTCAAAGCGGCTGCGCTACGTGCCGACCGGCGCCGGACCCGACGCCCTGGCCGCCACGGTCAAGGAGTGCGAGGCCGAGCTCGGCGACGGAAGGGGTAGGCCGACTGCACTACCTGAGCGTGCCCCCGAAGGCCGCGCTCGACGTGATCCACCAGCTCGGGGCCGCCGACCTGGTCGACCGGGCCCGGATCATCATGGAGAAGCCCTTCGGCACCGACCTGGTCACGGCCAAGGCGCTGAACGACGAGGTGCACCAGGTCTTCGACGAGGACGCAGGTCTTCCGCATCGACCACTTCCTGGGCAAGGAGGCCGCCCAGAACATCTTGGCGTTCCGGTTCGCGAACGGGCTGTTCGAGCCGATCTGGAACCGCAACTTCATCGACCACGTGCAGATCGACGTCCCCGAGACGCTCGGGACTGGAGGGCCGCACGGCCTTCTACGAGTCGACCGGCGCCTACCGCGACATGGTCGTCACCCACCTGATGCAGGTGCTCGCGTTCATGGCCATGGAGCCACCCACGTCGCTGGCGCCGGGGCCGATCGGCGAGGAGAAGCTGAAGGTGTTCCGTTCGATGCGGCCGATCGAGCCCCACAACGTCGTGCGCGGCCAGTACGGCGGCTACCGCGGCAAGGAGGCCGTGGCCGACGACTCCGACACCGAGACGTTCATCGCGCTGAAGGTCGAGATCGACAACTGGCGCTGGGCCGGCGTCCCGTTCTTCCTGCGCACCGGCAAGAAGCTCGCGGAGGGCGCCCGGATCATCTCGATCGCCTTCAAGGAGCCGCCGCTGACGATGTTCCCGGCCGGATCGAACGCCGGCACCCAGGGCCCGGACCACCTGACCTTCGACCTGGCTGACCAGTCGAAGATGTCGCTGTCGTTCTACGGGAAGCGACCAGGGCCCGGGCATGAAGCTGGAGAAGCTGTCGATGCAGTTCGCCACGGTCGACACCCATGCCTCCAGCTCGGTGCTCGAGGCCTACGAACGCCTCATCCACGACGCCATGCGCGGTGACCACACGCTCTTCACCTCGGCGGCCGGCATCGAGGCGCTGTGGGAGAAGTCGTCGGCCCTGATCGCAAGCCCACCGCCGGTGCGCGGCTACGCCCCGGGGTCGTGGGGACCCAACGCGATCCACCAGCTCATCGCGCCGCACGCCTGGCGGCTGCCGTTCGAGCGCACCTGGCGCGGCCCGACGCAACCGAGGAGGGTCAGTAGCGTCCGGCCGACGCGGCGAGCGACGCCGTCAGCGCGGGCCGCCGCCGGCCACGGCCGCGAGACGGCGGACCGACCCTGGGGTCGAACGGCGAGGGGATGATGAAGTCCTCGGTCAGGTCGTCGCCGACGAGCTCGGCCAGCGCGCTCGGCCGCGGCCTGCTTCATGCCCTCGGTGATCGCCCGTGGCGTTGACGTCGAAGGCGCCCGCGGAAGATCCCGGGGAAGGCCAGCACGTTGTTGATCTGGTTCGGGAAGTCCGAGCGTCCGGTGGCCACGACCCGGGCGTACTTGCGCGCGATGTCGGGGTGCACCTCGGGCGTCGGGTTGGCCATCGCCGAAGATGATCGCGTCGGGCGGCCATCCGGGCGACGTCCTCCTCGGGGATCGTTCCGCCGGAGAGCCCGAGGTAGGCGTCGGCGCCGTCGAGGACGTCGGCAGCGAGCCCTGGCGACCGGTCTTGTCGGCGCGTCATCTCGGCCAGTGCGCGCTTGACCGGGGTGAGGTCCTCGCGCGAGGAGTGCAGCACACCCTTGCGGTCGGTGACGGCCAGGTCGGTGATGCCGGCCCCAGGAGGATCTTCGCCACCGCGACGCCGGCGGCGCCGGCACCGGAGATGACCACCCGGGTCGTCTCCGGCGAGCGTCCGGTGAGCTGAGCGCGTTCTTAGGGCGGCCAGCGCCACGACCGCGGTGCCGTGCTGGTCGTCGTGGAAGACGGGGATGTCCAGGAGGTCCTTGAGCCGGTCCTCGATCTCGAAGCAGCGGGGGGCCGAGATGTCCTCGAGGTTGATGCCACCGAAGCTGGGGGCGAGCCGCACCACCGTCTCGATGATCTCCTCGGTGTCGGTGGTGTCGAGACAGATCGGGACGGCGTCGACACCGCCGAACTGCTTGAACAACACCGCCTTGCCCTCCATCACCGGCATCGCCGCGGCCGGGCCGATGTCGCCGAGGCCGAGCACGGCCGTGCCGTCGCTGACGACGGCGACGACGTTGGGCACCCACGTGTAGTGCTGCGTCATCGTCGGGTCGGCCGCGATCGCCTCGCAGACCAGGGCGACGCCCGGCGTGTAGGCCAGCGACAGCTCGTCGGGGCCAGCCAGCTCGACCGTCGAGACGGTCTGCATCTTGCCGCCGAGGTGGAGGTCGAAGACCGGGTCGCCTGCGTGTGGATGGGCGTGCGGGTGAGGGCGCGAATCTGCAGGAACCACGATCGACGATCCTTCCACAGCCCCCCGCGCGGCCGGGGACCCGTCTCAGAGGAGGCGCGGTCGGGGCCAGACGCGGGCTCGCGCGACGGCGAGGACGTCGCCTTCGGCGACGGCCCCACGGTGACGCGAGTCGACGCCGACGTCCGGAGCATCGCTCAGCAGCCACCACGCAGCGCCGCGCTTCTCGGCGGCACGCTTGACGACAACGGTGCCGTCGGCGAACCGGGCCAGGACGACGTCCCCGACCCGGGCCTGACGTCGGTAGGAGAGCAGCAACCTGTCGCCGGCGCGCAAGGTCGGGCGCATCGACGCTCCACGCACGAGGGCGAACCCCCATGGCCTCGTTGGCGGCCAGCTGTGTCTGGAGGGGTGGTGGAGGGCCCGGGCACGCGGAGTAGTGTCGCAACCGTTGTTCCAACCGCACCACCACCCAGACGAGAGGACCCGCATGCTTGCGCGACTGTTCGCCCCCACCGTCGAGGCTTCGGCCCACTGTGACCTCCCCTGCGGCGTCTACGACCCCGCACAGGCCCGCATCGAGGCCGAGTCGATCAAGGGCATCATCGCCAAGGTCGCCGACAACGACGACCCTGACTTCCGCACCCGCGCGATCCTGATCAAGGAGCAGCGCGCCGAGATGGTCAAGCACCACCTCTGGGTGCTGTGGACCGACTACTTCAAGCCCCCGCACTTCGAGAAGTACCCGCAGCTGCACGTGCTGGTCAACGAAGCCACCAAGCTCGCCGGTGCCAGTGGCGCGAAGGGCGCGCTGGACGCCGACGTCGCCGACCAGCTGCTCGCGAAGATCGACGAGATCGCTGAGATCTTCTGGGAGACCAAGAAGGGCTGAGCTCTTCACACGAGCGCCCACGCACGTTTGTGAGGGTCGGTCGCCGGGTACTCCCCGGCGGCCGACCTTTCTCATAGGCTCAGCCGTCTAGGGTCAGCGCGTCGAACCACAGCAGAAGCGAGGAACACCGCATGGCAGAGACGGGCACCCCCAGCAGGGACGCTCCGACGTCGAGCTCCGGCTCCCGGCTGACTCCGCGTACGCATCGGTGCTGCGCACCACGACCGCGGGCCTCGCCGCGCGGCTCGACTTCACCATCGACGACATCGAGGACCTACGCATCGCCGTGGGCGAGGCCAACGCGATGGTCCTCGAGCACGCCGACGCCGGCACCGACCTGGTCGCGACGTTCGTCCTCTCCCCCGGCGAGATGACTGTCGTGGTCAGCGTCGACTCGGCCAGCCCGCCGGTACCCGACCTCGACAGCTTCGCCTGGCAGGTGCTCACGACGCTCGCCACCTCTGCTGACATCGAGTCGGCCGATGGGCGCTTCGCGGTCTCGATGACGATGACGTCGACCGCCGTCGGAGCCGGCCTCTGAGATGACTCCTGACATGTCAGGCCCCGCCCTTCGGGACGACACCCGCCCTGCCGACGAGGAGCACCTCACGCGCATCGAGGTCACTCGCAAGCGGAGCGCCTCGTTCTTCGTCGAGCTGCGCCACGACGACGCCTCCGAGGCACAGCGGCAGATGGCACGCGACTCGTTGGTGCACCTGCACCTGCCGCTCGTCGAGCACTGTGCTCGTCGGTTCCGCAACCGTGGCGAGCCGTTCGAGGACCTCGTCCAGGTCGGCACGATCGGACTGATCAAGTCGATCGACCGTTTCGACACCGAGCGAGGCGTGGAGTTCTCCACCTACGCCACACCCACGATCATCGGTGAGATCAAGCGCTACTTCCGCGACAAGGGCTGGGCGATCCGGGTCCCCCGGCGGTTGCAGGAGCTGCGCATGCAGATCAGCGCCGCGACCGCCGAGCTGACCCAGAGCCTCGGGCGCTCCCCCACACCCCGCGAGCTGGCCGAGGCGATCGGCTGCTCAGTGGAGGAGATCATCGAGGGAATCGAGTCGAGCAACGCCTACTCGACGCTCTCGCTCGACGCCACCGACAGCTCCGACGACAGCTCCTCGAGCATGCTGGACGCCATCGGCATCGAGGACGAGGGCCTGGAGAACGTCGAGGTCCGCGAGTCGATCAAGCCGCTGCTGGAGAAGCTCCCGCCCCGGGAGAAGAAGATCCTGCTGCTTCGATTCTTCAAGAACATGACCCAGTCGCAGATCGCCGAGGAGATCGGGGTCTCGCAGATGCACGTCTCGCGACTGCTCAACCGCACGCTCGAGCAACTGCGCACCTCGATGCAGGAGCCGGACTAGTCCACGCCCTGCAGTCCGGTCCGGCCGGTGCCGTCGTCGGTGTCTCGGCCGAGCGCCTCGATGCTCTCCGGGTGCACGAGCGCCGGCCAGCCCCACGGCGGCCAGCAGGGCCAGGACGACGGCCAGCCACGCCTCGTCCCGCACGTTGTAGGCCAGCCCGAGCTGGATCAGCTGAGTGATCAGGGCCGGGCCCCGAGCCCAGCCCCGAGCCCTGGACCAGTCCCCACGCAGAACCCAGCAGGAGCGCGGCGTAGGCCAGGAAGAAGACGCCGGTGGACAGTCCCACCTCGAGCCGGTCACCGACCAGGTCGAGGAGCGCCGCCACGGCCAGCACGGCCAGCCCGAGACCCTGCAGACCGACCACCCCGGCGGCGACGAGCAGTGAGCTCGGGCAGGCTTCGAACGGCTGAGGTGGGCGGCACGCGACGCACTCTACGGTGGCTCCCGGAGGCAACGTAGTTCGTATCTGTGACCCAACAGACCCTCGAAAGGCCTTGATCCGCAGCGCAATCGTTGTCACAGTGGGCAAGCGCTCGTGAATTCCTTCACAGACTGAGTTACACGCGCGCCCGCAGGCCTGAGGATCCCTGTCTGCACGCACGAGAAGATGAGGAAACCCCACAGCCATGGATTGGCGCCACCGTTCCGCGTGTCTCGACGAGGACCCGGAACTGTTTTCCCGATCGGCAACACCGGCCCCGCGATCCTTCAGATCGAGGAGGCAAAGCAGGTGTGCCGACGCTGCGACGTGCGCGAGCAGTGCCTGGCCTGGGCTCTCGAGGCCGGCCAGGACCACGGCGTCTGGGGCGGCCTGGGTGAGGACGAGCGGCGCGCACTGAAGCGCCGCAACGCCCGCGCCCGCGTGCGCACGGCCTGACCGCCAGACCAGTCTCAGAGAGCTGGGAAGTCGAACTCGACGCGCGTGCCTCGTGGCTCGTGGCGGGTCATCGTGAGCTGACCGCCGAGCTCTGACTCCACCAGCGTCCGGACGATCGACAGTCCGAGGTTCGTCGAGCCCTCGAGCGAGAAGCCGTCGGGGAGACCCCTGCCGTCGTCGTCGATCGTCACGTGCATGCGGCCGACCAGTCGATCGACCCGGACGGCGATCTCGCCGGCCAGATCGGCGTCCTCGGCGTCGTAGCCGTGCTCGACGGCGTTCTGCAGCAGCTCGGTCAGCACCATGGCGAGCGCGTTGGCCACCTCGGAGGTGAGGATCCCGAAGGTGCCCTGACGGTGCACCCGGACCCGACCGGTCAGCGCGCTGACCTCGGTGACCATGGCACCCAGACGATCGGCGATCTCGTCGAACTCGACGGTCTCCTCCACCGCCTGGCTCAGCGTCTCGTGCACGATCGCGATCGAGCCGACCCGGCGAACGGCTTCCTCGAGCGCCGCCTTCGCCTCGTCGCTGTCGATCCGCCGCGCCTGGAGGCGCAGCAGCGCCGCTACGGTCTGCAGGTTGTTCTTCACCCGGTGGTGGATCTCTCGGATGGTGGCGTCCTTGGTGACCAGCTCTCGGTCGCGCCGCCGCAGATCGGTCACGTCCCGCACCAGGATCAGGCCGCCGATGTGGCGCCCCTCAGGTCGCAGCGGGATCGCCCGGACGATCAGGGAGACCTCGTCGGTGCCGATCTCGACATCACGGTGGGCGCGGCCACCCAGCACGGCGCTCAGCGTCTCCTCGTCGGGGCGACGACGCGCGGGAACCAGCTCGCGCACCAGGTCGGCGAGCGAGAGCCCGGCCAGGTCGCCCGAGAGGCCGAGCCGGCGGTAGACCGACTGGGCGTTCGGGCTCGCGTACGCGACCCGCCCGGCGGCGTCGACGCGCAGGAAACCGTCGCCGACGCGCGGCGAGTCGGCGTGGTCGCTGCGCTGCCCCGAGGAGGGAAAGTGCCCGGTCGCGATCATCTGGGTGAGGTCAGCAGCCGTCTGCAGGTACGACAGCTCGAGTCGGGACGGCGTCCGGACGCCGAGCAGGTTCGTGTTGCGCCCGATGACCCCGATGACCCGACCGTCACGGACCACCGGGATGGTCTCGTTGCGCACCGGCACCTCGTCGCGCCACTCCGGGTCGCCCTCACGGATCGTGCGAGCTGTCGAGAAGGCTTCGTCGAGGAGCGGACGGCGTCCGTCGGGCGCGAAGGTGCCGATCACGTCGTCGACGAATGCGGTCGGACCGGTGGTGGGTCGCATCTGGGCCACGGCCCAGAAGCCGGTGTCGTTCCGGTCCCTGATCCACAGCACCAGGTCGGCGAAGGACAGGTCGGCGATGATCTGCCAGTCGGCCTGCAACAGCTGCAGCCAGGCGACGTCACCGGAGTCGAGGTCGGTGTGCGTGCGGACGAGCTCGGTGAACGACGCCACGCCAGCAGCCTAGATGACCGTCGGACAGGCCCGCGAGCCCGGGTGGTCTGGTGCCGCCCTGCTTTGGCAGGATGCCGGTTGTGCCATCTCGGGTGAACTGGACCGCCGTGCACGGTGACGACTTCCGCGTCCCCGAGCACGTGCCTCTGGTCGACCTCACCGCCGAGCTCACCGCCATGCTCGGGTCGACCGATCCGCAGCTGCGCGACGCGCTCGCGTACAGGACCCTGGCGACCTGGATCTCCCGCGGCATCTACGACGACCTGCTGCCCGGCCTCGGCGACGGCATGGCCGCCGGACTGCTCGAGGGACTGGGCCGGGTCGACGACGACTCGGTGTTCCGGCGGAGCTTCTCGGCGCTGATCATCAACTGCTGCATCGCGCGCGACACCCAGCGACCGCTCGTGCCCGGCGGCAAGGTGCTCGACTGGGGCGACCGGGTGGCCACCTGGCTGCTGCGCGAGGTCGACGTGCGCGGGTTCGTGCCGGGTCGCGGCTGGGCGCACGCCGTGGCGCACGGTGCCGACGTGCTCGGCACGTTGGCGGAGTCCCCCCACTTCGGCCCGCCGAGCTCGCGGTGCTGCTCGACGTCATCGCCGAGCGGGTCGCGCTGCCGGTGGATCACCTCTTCGTCAACGGCGAGCCCGACCGGCTCGCGGCCGCGACGGTCGCGGTCCTGCGTCGCAACCGGGTGCCCGCCGACCTCGTCGAGCTCTGGTTGGCGTCGCTGCTCGCCGAGCCGACGACGACGACGACGACCGATGAGCCTGCACCGCGACCCAGACCTCGATCGCGGCAACATCGAGGCGTTCGCGAGAGCGCTGTACGTGCAGCTCACCCTGGGTCCGCGCCTCCCTCCGAACCGCGCCGACCTGCTGCTGCTCCTCGTCGAGGGGCTCCGCGAGCTCAACCCCGTGCTGCGCGCTGAGTAGCCTGCGTCACATGACGAGCGAGCCCGCCGAGGCCACCAGCACCGATCACGCCGGAACCCAGGCAGTGGCCGTGGCTCGGGCCCACGGAGTAGAGACCATGTTCACCCTCTCGGGCGCCCACGTGTTCCCGATGTACGACGGCGCGGTGAAGGCCGATCCGCCGATGCGGCTGCTCGACGTGCGCCACGAGCAGACCGCGGCGTTCGCTGCCGAGGCGACGGGCAAGCTGACCCGCGTGCCCGGTCTCGCGGTGCTCACCGCCGGGCCCGGAGTCACCAACGGCGTCAGCGCGATCGCTCAGGCCCAGTTCGCCGGATCGCCCATGGTCGTGCTCGGCGGTCGCGCACCGGCCAACCGGTGGGGCACCGGAAGCCTGCAGGAGCTCGATCAACCGCCGATCGTCGCATCGGTCTCAAAGATCGCCACCACGCTGCACACCGCCGCCGACGTGCCGGGCGGGCTCGACGCCGCCTTCCAAGCCGCCGGTTCGTCGCACCGCGGACCGGTCTTCGTCGACGTGCCGATGGACGAGCTGTTCGCCCCGGCCGCGGGCGTCGTGCCCGAGGTCGGCCCTCGGGTCAGCATCGAGCCGGACAGCGACGCGATCGGACGGATCGCGACCCTGCTGGCCGCCGCTCGACGGCCGACGCTCGTGCTCGGGACCGATGTGTGGGCCGACGGGGCCGAGGTCGCCGCGCTGCGCTTCGTGGAGGCCGTAGGGATCCCGACGATCACCAACGGCATGGGCCGTGGCGTCGTGCCCGGCGGACACCCGTTGCTGGTGACCAAGGCCCGCGGCCAGGCTCTCAAGGAGCCCGACCTGGTGGTGGTCGTCGGGACGCCGCTCGACTTCCGCCTCGGGTACGGCGTGTTCGGCGAGGCCCAGGTCGTCCACGTGGCCGACTCCCCCGGCCAGCTGTCGGGTCACGCCACCTTGGCAGCCTCGGTCGCCGGCGACCTGACCAGCGTCTTCGACGGGCTGCAGGCGGCGCTCGACCGCGGAGCCAAGCCGGACTGGAGCACCTGGGTCAGCGCCCTCCAGGACACCGTGTCCCAGGCGGTGGAGCGCGACCGGGCGCTGCTGTCGGCAGAGGCCGACCCGATCCACCCGGCGCGGATCTACGGCGAGCTGGTGCCCCGGCTGGCCGACGATGCAGTGGTCATCGGCGACGGTGGCGACTTCGTCAGCTTCGCCGGCAAGTTCGTCGAGCCGAAGCGGCCCGGCGGCTGGCTCGACCCTGGACCGTACGGCTGTCTCGGTGCCGGCCTGGGCGCTGCGATCGCAGCGCGGATCGCGCGACCGTCAGCCCAGGTAGTCCTGCTGCTCGGGGACGGCGCCGCCGGCTTCTCGCTCATGGACGTCGACACCCTGGTGCGCCACCAGTTGCCGATCGTGATGGTCATGGGCAACAACTCCGCGTGGGGCCTGGAGAAGGGCCCGATGCAGATGCTCTACGGATACGACGTCGCAGCCGACCTCGCGCCGCAGACCCGCTACGACGACGTCGTGAAGGCTCTCGGTGGCGGCGGGGAGATGGTCACGGACCCGCGGCAGATCGGCGCCGCCATCGACCGTGGCTTCGCCGCGAACGCGCCATACCTCGTCAACGTGATCACTGACGTCGATGCGGCCTATCCACGCTCGACGTTCGGGATCTGAGGGTCGCGCCGCCGTGACGCTGGAGGCAGCCCTGAGGTTCACCGTCACCGAGGCCGACACCGCACTGGCGGTGGGGTCCGGCTCGTTGCCGGTGCTCGGCACGCCCAGGCTGCTCGCTTGGTGCGAGGCGGCCACGTGTGCGGCGATCGAGCCGGCTCTGACGCCAGGGGCGACCAGCGTCGGCACGCGGGTCTCCCTCGAGCACCAGAGCGCGAGCCCGGTCGGTCAGGAGGTCGAGGTAGCGGCATCTGCGGTGTACGTCGACGGTCGGCTGCACCGTTTCACCGTGGCGGCGCGGCATGTCGGGACGACCGGCGGCGGAAAGGTCGTCGGCAGCGGCGAGGTCACCCGGGTCGTGGTCGACGCCGAGAAGTTCATGTCGCGGCTCCCGACGTGAGAGAGGTCATGTCGCGGCTCCCGACGTGAGAGAGTGTCTCGATCTCGATCCCAGGAGGAACCATGGGCAAGACTGGCCGCAAGCGCCGCGCGCGTCGCAAGAAGGGCGCGAACCACGGCAAGCGCCCCAACAGCTGAGCGCAGCAGCACACAGACAACGAACCCCCGGCCGACGGCCGGGGGTTCTTGTACGTCGGGGCGGACCCGCTCCAGGGGAGCGGTCAGCCCTCGGTGATCCGGACCTGTACCTCACGGATCTGGATGCGCACCCGCTCACGCAGCTCAAACGGTGCGACCTCGGAGCAGGACCGGGCCACGACGGCCTTCACGGTGCGCTGGAGGTCGTACTTGACCAGGCACGGGTTGCAGGTGTCGAGGTGCAGCCGGACGGCGTCGCAGTCGGCCGCGTCGAGCTCGTTGTCGAGGAAGTAGACGATCCGCTCGAGGTAGTCGGCGCAGTCCTGCGCCGATGGCTCCGCGGTGCCGTGGTCGTGGGCGTCGTGGCTCATCGGGCACCTGCTCCCTTGGGCTCGGCCTTCTTCTGGGCCTTCTTCTCGGCCGCCGCAAGGGTGTCGGCGGGCAGCAGGTCGTTGGCACGGACGTAGTCGGAGAGCATGTCGCGCAGCTGCCGGCGTCCGCGGTGCAGCCGTGACATGACGGTGCCGATGGGGGTCTCCATGATCTCGGCGATCTCCTTGTAGGCGAATCCCTCGACGTCTGCGAGGTAGACGGCCAGCCGGAACTCCTCGGGGAGCCGCTGCAGCGCGTCCTTGACCTGCGAGTCGGGCAGGTGCTCGAGCGCCTCCATCTCGGCCGAGCGCAGTCCCGTGGAGGTGTGGGACTCGGCTCGTGCCAGCTGCCAGTCCTCGACGTCCTCGGACATCGACTGCTGCGGCTGGCGCTGCTTCTTGCGGTAGGTGTTGATGAAGGTGTTGGTCAGGATCCGGTAGAGCCAGGCCTTCAGGTTCGTGCCGGGCTTGAACTGGTGGAAGGCCGAGTAAGCCTTGGCGAAGGTCTCCTGGACGAGGTCCTCGGCGTCGGCCGGGTTGCGCGTCATGCGCATGGCCGCGGAGTAGAGCTGGTCGAGAAAGGGCAGCGCGTCCTGCTCGAAGCGCAGGGAGCGCTCTGCCTGGGTCTCGGTCGCGAGATCGATCTCGGGTGTGGAGTCAGTCATCGTGCTCCAGCCTACGGGCGGCGGGGTCGATGACGGCTCGGTGGTCGACCGTTCGAGGAGTGCCATCACACCGGTGGAACGTCTCACCCATGGTCGGCATTCCCCACCACCTCGCGCACGATCCACTCCAGGGTCGACTCGACGAGGATCTCCAAGGCGTCGTCCTGGCTCACATCGGCCCTCGCTGGAACCTTGAACCCGTGGTCGGCTCCCGGGACGACGACCAGCTCGACGTCACCGGGGAACTCCTCGGGACGCCCCATGTTGTCGCGCTCGCCCTGCACCACCAGGGTGGGCACGTGGGCCCTCCGCAGCTCGATGAGGCGCGACTTCTCGGGCTGGCCGGGAGGGTGCAGCGGGAAGGCCAGGGCCAGGCAGCCGACACCACCCATCTGCTTGGCGACCCGCGCCGCGGACCGTGCGCCGGCAGAGCGTCCGCCCACGATGAGAGGGGTTCGAATGCGAAGCCGGTCGGTGCCCGCGATGAGGCCGGCGTCGAGGGTGGCGGGCGGTGTGGCGATCTTGCGGCCGGCCACTCGCCACGGCTGCTCGAAGCGGATCACCGTCACGCCGTGACGGGGCAAGGCCCCGGCCAGGGCCTCGAGGTCGCGGGTGTCGATGCCGTTGCCGGCCCCGTGGCTCAGCAGCAGCGTGGCAATCGGCCGGCGCGCGCGGTCGGTGACCAGTCGACCCTCGCCGTGCGGCGTCTCGACCTGCTGCTCGAATCTCATCGATGCCTCACAGCGGTGACTCCTCGAGTGGCAGCGGCTCGATCAGCTCGGGCCCGTTGTTGCGCACGTTGCTCACCAGGGTCGAGACCGGGAAGGCCTCGAGACCGCCTGGAGCCGCCGGAACGAGCAGGTCGAGCAAGGCGTCGCGGGAGGTGGTGGGGTCCAGCCAGGAGCCCCAGCGGTCAGGGGTGACCATCAGCGGCATCCGGTCGTGGATGCGGCCGAGGTCGTCCTCGGCGTCGGTGGTGATGACGGTGCAGGTCCAGCGGAACCGAGCCGGGTCGTCCTCGTCGAGGGTCGGGTCGCGCCAGATCTCGTAGAGCCCCGCCATGGCCAGGGTGCCCTCGTCGCGGGGCCGGATGAAGAACGGCTGCTTGCGCGGCTTTCCGGCTTTCGTCTTCTGCTCGGTGGGATACCACTCGAAGTAGCCGTCGGCCGGCAGCAGGCAGCGCCGGGCCGCGAACGCGCGCTTGTAGGCCGGCTTCTCGGCGACCGTCTCCATGCGTGCGTTGATCATCCGGTTGCCGATGGACGGGTCCTTCGCCCAGGACGGCACCAACCCCCAGGTGAGCACCCGCAGCTGGCGCTCGGGTGGCTCGGGTGAGTCCTTGGCCGGCGGCCGCTCGACGACCGCATAGACCTCCTTGGTCGGGGCCACGTTGTAGTCGGGCTCCAGCGGCGTGGCGACGCGGTTCTCGACGATCTCGAACTCCTCGATGAGATCTTCGGGGCGCCGGCTCGACGCGTACCTGCCGCACATGCGGCAAGCCTAGAGGTGCATGGCGACAGCGGGTCCTCGTCGGGGTGGAGTGAGGCCTGCTTCGACGGGGTAGGAAGAGGCATGTCTGTCAGTCGCCTGATCGCCCGTCCCCTGCTCGCCGCCGGCTTCGTCTACGGCGCCACCAACGCCTTGCGCAACCCCGATGCGGTGGTTCCCAGGGCCGCGGCCGTGACCGACAAGGTGGTGCCAGCGGCTCAGAAGGCCGGCGTCCCGCTGCCCAACGACACCGCCACGCTGGTGCGCATCAACGCCGGCGTCCAGGTGCTCGGCGGACTCGCACTGGCCACCGGGAAGGCGCCCCGCCTCGGCGCCGCGCTGCTCGCCGGCTCGATGGTGCCGACCACGGTCGCCGGGCACGCGTTCTGGGCCGAGTCCGACCCTGCGACCCGCAAGACGCAGATGCTGCAGTTCGCCAAGAACCTCTCCATGCTCGGCGGCGCCATCATCGCCGCCGGTGACACCGACGGGCGGCCCGGTGTGGCGTGGCGCGCCCGACGCGCGGCCAAGGACGCCCGCCGCGAGGCGAAGCACCTGGCCGGTACGGCGCGTCGCGAGGCCAAGCTGGTCAAGGCGAACGTCACCTGACCCGCTGCCCGAGTCTCGGTAGGCTGCGCCAGTGACTGACGCCGCCGCCCGGAGTGCCGACCCCTGGCCGGCTCCGCGCGCCCGTGAGGCCCGTGACCACGTCGTGTCACTGCCGGGCAGCAAGTCGCTGGCCAACCGCGCGCTGATCCTGGCCGCGATCGCGGACGGCCCCTCGACAGTCCGCCGGGCCCTCCGCTCGCGCGACACCCTGCTGATGGCGGCAGCGCTGACCTCGCTGGGCGCTTCGGTCGACACCTCCGGCGACGACTGGGCCGTCACGCCCGGCGAGCTGGTCGGGGACGCCGACGTCGACTGCGGCCTCGCCGGCACCGTGATGCGGTTCGTGCCACCGATCGCCGGGCTGGCCAACGGTCGGGTCGGCTTCGACGGCGATGCCCACATGCGACAGCGACCTGTCGGCGAGGTGCTCGACCGCGCTGCTCGCGCTCGGGGTCGACGTCCGCGACGAGGGTCGCGGGTCGTTGCCGTTCGCCGTCCACGGCACCGGCTCGGTGGCTGGCGGCACCGTGGTGATCGACGCGTCCGCGTCGTCGCAGTTCATCTCGGCCCTCCTGCTCGCCGGAGCCCGGTTCGATCACGGGCTCGACGTCAGGCACGACGGCAAGCCGGTGCCCTCGCTCCCCCACATCGACATGACTGTGGCGATGTTGCGCGAGCACGGCGTGGAGGTCGACGACTCCGGCGCGAACCGCTGGGCCGTGGCACCCGGCCCGATCAAGGCGATCGACCACGTCATCGAGCCCGACCTCTCCAACGCCGCCCCGTTCCTGGCGCTGGCGGCGGTCACCGGCGGCACCACGACGGTGCGCGACTGGCCCGAGCACACCACCCAGCCCGGCGACCACCTGCGCGAGATCCTTACGATGATGGGGTGCTCGGTGCAGCGCACCCCTGCCGGGCTGCAGGTCAGCGGCCCCGAGCGTCTGGCCGGCGTCGATCTCGACCTGCACGAGGTCGGCGAGCTCACGCCGGCCGTGGCCGCGCTCTGCGCCCTTGCTGACGGCCCCTCCCACCTGCGCGGCGTCGCGCACATCCGAGGGACACGAGACCGACCGACTCGCCGCTCTGGCCCGCGAGCTCGGCGCCCTCGGTGCTGACGTCACCGAGCACGAGGACGGGCTGTCGTTCCGCCCCGCACCCCTGCACGGCGGCGTCTTCCACACCTACGCCGACCACCGGATGGCGCATGCGGGCGTCATCCTCGGCGCCGTCGTCGACGACGTCCTGGTCGAGAACATCGACACCACGGCCAAGACCTTCCCGGACTTTGCGGGCTTCTGGTCCGGGCTCTTCTGATGACGGGGCGGTACTCGGAGCACGACCAGGAGCACTACGAGCGCCCCCGCCGCCGCACACGCCCGCGCACCAAGGAGCGCCCGACCTACGACGACGCAGTCGAGGGACGGGTCCTGACGGTCGACCGCGGGCGCTTCACCGTGCTGATCGAGGGCCGGGTCGTCATGTCGATGAAGGCGCGCCCGTTGGGGCGCAAGGGGGTGGTGGTCGGCGACCGGGTGCGCGTCGTCGGCGACGTGAGCGGCGACGACGGGTCGCTCGCGCGCATCGTCGAGGTGCACGAGCGCAGCACCACCCTGCGCCGCACCGCCGACGACGACGACCACGTCGAGCGGGTGATCGTCTCCAACGCCGACCAGCTCGTGGTCGTGACGGCCCTCGCCGACCCTGAACCGCGACCACGGCTGATCGACCGGGCCCTGGTCGCGGCCTACGACGCCGGCATGGCTCCCCTGCTGTGCCTGACGAAGTCCGACCTTCGCGACCCCGAGACGTTGCTGTCGACCTACCGCTCGCTGGGGGTGCCCTGGGTAGTCACGTACAAGGGCGGCGACGTCACCGAGCTCGAGGAAGCACTGTCCGGCAAGACCAGCGTGCTTGTCGGGCACAGCGGCGTGGGCAAGTCCACGCTGGTCAACCGGCTCGTGCCGGACGCCGATCGCGAGGTGGGTCACGTCAACGCGGTGACCGGCCGCGGGCGTCACACGTCCACCTCGGCCTACCTCTTGCCTCTTCCCGGTGAGCGCGGCTGGATCATCGACACACCAGGCATCCGGTCGTTCGGACTGGCCCACGTACGACCGGAGGACCTGATCGGGGCCTTCCCCGACCTCGACGAGATGACCGAGGACTGCCCGCGCGGTTGCACCCACGGCGAGGACGAGCCCGAGTGTGAGCTCGACACGGCTGTCGAGGAGGGGCAGGCCGACCCGGACCGGGTCTCCTCCTTCCGACGGCTGCTGGCCGCCCGGAGCGTCAGCGAGTACTGACCCGGCTCAGCCGTTGATGCCGTACCAGGCGATCTGGGCTCCGGCGTCGCCGGTCAGCAGGACGTAGACGAGGGTCAGCGCGCCGAGCAGCGTCACGGCCACCCCCAGGACGATGCGTGCGGCTCCCGTGCGGGTGTGCCACCACGCGGCCGCGAACGAGGCGAGGGCGAATGCCGTCACAGAGATGCGCAGCACGTCCGCGCGCTCCTCGTGCTCCTCCACCAGCTCCTCGAGCGGTCCGCCGTACGTGTTGTGCTCGTCGACCTCCTCCCCCGAGAGGAAGGCAACCCAGATCGACACCAGGGCAGTCGCGGCGAGGGCCACCAAGGGCCACCGCAGCCAGTCGCGCCACCTCGGCACGAGCGAGTAGAGGCCGCCTGCGATGGCGGCCAGGGGCGTCAGTCACCACCGCCGCATGCACCACCAGCGCGTGGAGGGGTAAGCCGTTGATCTCCATGCCGAGCAACCTAGGGTCAGGCGATGAGAATAGGGTGAAAATCGTGGCCACCGATTTCACCGACGACTTGCGGCTTGCGCACGTGCTGGCCGACGACGCCGACTCGTTGACCATGGCACGGTTCAAGGCGCTCGACCTGCACGTCATGAGCAAGCCCGACCTGACACCGGTCACCGACGCCGACCGAGACGTCGAGGAGGGAATCCGCCGCACCCTGTCGAAGGTTCGCTCCCGCGACGCGATCACCGGTGAGGAGCACGGCTCGAGCGGCCACTCCCCGCGCCGCTGGATCGTCGACCCGATCGACGGCACGAAGAACTTCGTGCGCGGTGTTCCCGTCTGGGCCACGCTCATCTCGCTGGCCGTCGATGACGAGATCGTGCTCGGCGTCGTGTCCGCTCCCCAGCTCCAGCGGCGGTGGTGGGCGTCGGCGGGCAACGGCGCATTCACTGGCCGCTCGCTCCTCAAGGCGACGCAGATGCACGTCTCCGACGTGCGCCGGCTCGAGGACGCCTCGTTCGCCTACTCCTCGCTGACCGGTTGGGACGAGCGCGGTCGGCTCGACGACCTCCTCTCCGTGATGCGCCGCTGCTGGCGCACGCGTGCGTACGGCGACTTCTGGTCCTACATGCTGCTGGCCGAGGGCGCCGTCGACATCGCAGCCGAGCCAGAGCTCGAGGTCTACGACATGGCTGCGCTCGACGTCATCGTGCGCGAGGCCGGTGGCCGGTTCACCTCGCTCGACGGCAACGAGGGCCCGTGGGGTGGCAACGCGCTGGCCTCGAACGGGCACCTCCACGAGGCAGCCCTGTCGTTCCTCGGATCGCTCCCCGACGGCGACGACCCGGACTGGCCGGCCCGCCCTCCTGGCACCGTGAGTGACTTCCGGTCGCGTCGCGGGTCAGACACCGACTGAGCGGCACAGTCCACTCCTGTCCCACAACGGCCGCGAGGTGCTGGCCACCCTCGCCGTCGCCGAGTAGCGTCGCGGCATGCGAATCGGCGAGATCCTCGAGGCCAAGTCCAACCGCGACGTCGTGACGATCGCGCCCACCGCCGGCGTCCGCGAGCTGATCGCGAGCCTGGCCGAGCACAACATCGGCGCGTTGATCGTCAGCTCCGACGGCAACACTCTCGACGGCATCGTCAGTGAGCGGGACGTCGTCCGACACCTGCACCACGACGGCACGGTGATCAACAACAGCGTCGATGCGATCATGACCAGCGTGGTCGAGACCTGTGCGCCCGGCGACGACCTCGACGTGGTGATGGCCACCATGACCGACCGCCGCTTCCGGCACATCCCGGTGGTCGAGAACGGTACGCTCGTGGGCATCGTCTCGATCGGAGACGTGGTCAAGCACAAGATCCGCGCCCTGGAGTTCGAGCGCGACCAGCTCGACTCCTACGTGCACCAGAGCTGACCCACCCGCAGAAGCACCCCGAGCAGCACGAAGGGGGCGAGCCTGACGGCTCGCCCCCTTCGTCGCGCTCAGTCCGCGCTCAACCCTCGCTCAGCCCTCGAACAGTCCGGGCTGCCGGTTGCGCGACGGCTTGGGGTCCTTCGGACCCGAGGTGACGTTGGACGGGTCGGAGCCCTCCTTGATCTCCTCGCCATCCTTGATGCCTCCGCGGTCGGTGTCCCAGTTGGCCGGATCAGTCTTGTGCCGGTCGTACTTCTGGTTCCGCGCGCCGGTCTTCTCCAGCTTGTCGCTCAGGCCGTCGAAGTCGGTGTCGCGACGCAGCGGGCTGCTCTTGACCTTGCCGATGTTGTAGTTGCCCTGGCGGGTGACCACGCGCTGGTTGATCGTGTAGCCGTTGACCTCGGTGCCGTCGTCGAGACCGTCACGATCGGTGTCGCGCACGCACGGGTTCGTCCGCACCCGACCGATCTTCTTGCCGTCGCGGTTCCCGAAGGTCTTGACGACCTGGTTCACCACGATGCCCTTCACCTCGCGACCGTCGGCGAGCTTGTCGTTGTCGGTGTCGCGGTCGAGCGGATCGGTCGAGCAGCGCGAGTAGGCATTCGTCGGGCCGTTGACCTCCTTGCCGTCGGAGAGGCCGTCTCCATCGGTGTCGGGGTCGTTCGGGTCGGTCCCGATCTGGTCCTCCTGGTTGTTGGTCAGACCATCGCCATCGGGATCGTTGTCGACCGGAAGGTCGTCGCTCGGGTCGAGCGGGTCGGTACCGCGGGTCACCTCAGGACCGTCGTTGATCCCACCGTCGTCGGTGTCGGGGTCGAGCGGGTCGGTGCCGTGGGTCTTCACCTCGGCGCCGTCGCTGAGCCCGTCGTCGTCGGTGTCGGGGTCGAGCGGGTTGGTCCCGACCTCCTGCTCCTCGCTGTCGGTCAGGCCGTCACCGTCAGCGTCGTTGTTCGGGAGGTCGTCGGACGGGTCGAGCGGGTCACCGCCGATCGAGACCTCAACCCCGTCGTTCACGCCACCGTCATCGGTGTCGGGGTCGAGCGGGTCGGTCTTGTGGGTGTTGACCTCTTGGCCGTCACTGAGCCCGTCGTCGTCGGTGTCGGGGTCGAACGGGTCGGTGCCGAGGATGACCTCCTGCTGGTCGCTGAGCCCGTCACCATCTTGGTCACCGGTGCCCGGCAGGTCGTCCGCAGGGTTCAGCGGGTTCGTTCCTCGATCGACCTCCGTGCCGTCGTCGACCCCGCCGTTGTCGGTGTCGGGGTCCTTCGGGTCGGTCTTGGGGTTGCCGTTGACCTCAGCACCGTCGGAGAGCCCGTCGGAGTCGGTGTCGGGCTTGAGCGGGTCGGTGCCCAGTGTCTGCTCCTGGCCGTCCTTGAGGCCGTCGCCGTCGGTGTCGGCCTTGTTCGGGTCGGTGGCCGGGTTGCGGTCGACCTCGGTGCCGTCGTTGACGCCGTCGTCGTCGGAGTCGGCGTCGAGCGGGTTGGTGGCCTCGTTGCCGTAGCTGTCGTTCTCGGTGCCGTTGACCTCTTCGAGGTTGGTCAGGCCGTCGCCGTCGGGGTCCTCGTTGGCGTCGCTGATCGTGTCACCGTCGGTGTCCGGGTTGAACGGGTCGGTCTTGGTGTCGTTGACCTCCTGCTCGTCGGTCAGACCGTCGTTGTCGGAGTCCCTGGAGCCACACTCGACGCCGCCCTTCGGGGCGGTGGCTGCGGCGGTCATCTGACCGACCTTGAGGTCGAGGTCGACGAGCTTGGTGTCCGTCACCGGCGCGAACACGTCGAGGTCGATTCCGACCACGGCCGGTAGTGACGACGAGCCCGTGGCGCCGTTGATCGTCGTCTCCGGGCCGAAGGCCTGCACCTTGAGCGAGACGATGAGCCCGCCGAGGTTGACCGGGATGGTGATCGGCGCGCCGCCCTCGGCGGGGATGTCGATGATCCGGCCCCCGGCCAGCTCGACCTGCACGAGCGGGTTGCTGTAGCTGGCAGTTGCCAGCGTGCCGTCAGAGGCCACCGTCAGGGTGGCCGGGCTCGGAACCTTGACGATGACGTTGCCGCCGAGCAGGGAGATGTCACCCACCTGCGTAGTGGTGGTCGCCACGACGGTGTCGCCGGTGAGCGGACGGTCGACGAGCTTGGTGGTGCTGGTGCTGATCGAGGCGCCCACGCTGGCGACGTTGCCGACTCCGGGCACGCCCAGGATCGTCAACCCAGTGCCGACTGGCTCGCCGCCCGCTCCCGAGCGGTCGGCCAGGCTGGCGATCGACTGACCCTGGATCCGCTGCCCACCCACGGCGGGAACGCACTGGGTGTCGCTCACGTAGTCGGCGAAGGCCTGACCGGTGATCACACCGACGTCGGCGAGGGGGCCGAGCGGCAACGGGATCAGGGTCTCGGCCGGAGGTGCTGACTTCGGCGGCGCCGTCGCCTCAACGGAGTCGATAGAACCACCGACACCGCCGAGCGCAAGCCCGAGGTTGCTAGCGGTGGCGCGCACCTTCGGCGACGCCGCGGGGGCCGAGTTGGTCACGGCGTTGGAGCGCCCCACCACCACCTCGGCGATGTCCTGACCGCCGAGGGCGGCCTTCACGTAGACGATGTCGCCGGCGGCCACGGATGCGTACGTGGCGGGCAGTGGTGCCGCCGCGGCCGGGCTCGAGGGGATCGCGATGGCCAGGGTGGCCGCGGTCGCCAGACCGAGGCCGAGGCGACCGGCTGTGGGCAAGGGGGTGGGGAGCCGCATCGAAATCTCAATTCTGAGCGCTGGCGATCGGAACCGCCGGACCTCTTGGGGGGGCTGGAGCAGGCCAGGACCGGCACGACCACGCGTACGACCAATCCCAGTGGACTAGTTATATCGCTTCTGTCCCAGGAATGACGACCATCACGTCAGGTGGCGAGATAGCCGGTCGATCGCCTGTTCGAGTCGTTACTAGGGTGGGGACATGGACAAGCCCGAGATCGACTTCCCTGACTTCGACCCGCCCGCCGACCTGGAGGTCACCGACCTGACCGAGGGCGACGGCCCCGAGGCGGCTGCTGGTCAGACCGTCAAGGTGCATTACGTGGGCGTCGCCCACTCGACCGGTGAGGAGTTTGACGCCTCCTACAACCGTGGCGAGCCGCTCCAGTTCCGTTTGGGGATCGGCCAGGTCATCTCGGGCTGGGACCAGGGCGTCCAGGGAATGAAGGTCGGCGGACGGCGCCAGCTCGTCATCCCGCCCCACCTTGGCTACGGGGAACGCGGTGCGGGTGGCGTCATCAAGCCCGGCGAGACGCTGATCTTCGTGGTCGACCTGCTCAGCGTCAGCTAGGGACTACCAGGGGAAGTCGTCGGGGGTGCTGCCGTCGCTCACGCGAGCCGACTGACCGGCGACGAACACGACGTCGCCGTTGACGAGCTGCCGGCCACGCCGGGTCTCGGAGTCGCCGTTCACGCGGACGACGCCGCCGGCCAACAGGGCCTTGGCGTCCGAGCCGGACTCCACCAGGTTGGCGAGCTTGAGGAACTGACCGAGCTTGATGGAGCTGTCCTCGATCGGGACGTTGACCGGATCTGCCATGGCGACAGTCTTCCACCACCGAATGCGATCGGCGCCACTGGTCAGCCCACCAGCACCGACACGGTGTGGATGACCACGCCGACCAGCCCACCGACGATCGTTCCGTTGATCCGGATGAACTGCAGGTCGCGACCCACGTGCAGCTCGATCCGGTCGGCCGCCTCCCGGCCGTCCCACCGCTCGATCGTGTGGGTGATGACGGCGGTGACTTCGTTGCCGTAACGATCGACGGCGAAGACCGCGGCGTCCGAGGCCATCGCGTCCAACCGCGCCCGCAGCGCGTCATCGTCCTGCAACCGCATGGCGAAGCCATCCAGCTCGGTCCGCAATCGGCGCCGCACCGCCCCCTCCGGGTCGTCGAGGGACGTCGTGAGCGCGCGACGCAGGGCGTCCCACAGCGAGATGCCGGACGAGATGACGGCCGGGTGGTCGAGCAGACGGTCCTTGAGACGCTCGGCGCGCTCCTGCGTGCTCGTCTCGGTCAGCAGGTCGTCGGCCAGCTGGCGCAGCAGCGAGTCGAGGGCCACCCGAGCCCGGTGACCGGGCTCGGTGCGGATGTCGCCGACCCAGCGCACCATCTCGAGGTGGATCCTGGCCGTGACCCGCTCGTTGATGCTGTCGGGTGCCCACCACGGCGCGCGCTCCCCGATGACGTCCTGAACGGTGCGCGGGTTCTCGCGCAGCCAGTCGTGCAGCTCCTCCAGCACGAGGTCGACCAGTCCGTGGTGCAGGTCGTCCTTGAGCGCCTCGCTCAGCAGTCCACCCAGCAACGGCGAGATGGGCTCCTCGCGGAACCGCGGCACCAGCGCCTCGTTCACCAGGGCGACGATGTGCTCGTCGCGCACCTTGCCGAGCGCGATGACGGCCACCTCAGCGACCTCGTCGACGACGCGGGCGGCGTTGACGTCGTGACCAAGCCATCCAGCCACGCGGCGCGAGATCTCGGCCGCAGCGATCCGCTCGCGGATGATGTCCTCCTGGAGGAAGTTCTCCCCGACGAACTCCTCGAGCCCCCGCCCCAGATCGTCCTTGCGCCGTGGGATCAGCGCGGTGTGCGGGATCGGGATCCCGAGCGGATGGCGGAAGAGCGCGGTGACCGCGAACCAGTCAGCCATGGCCCCCACCATCGAGGCCTCGGCGCCGGCGTTGACGAAGCCGAGGACGCCGTCCTGGTCGAGTGTCAGCAGGAACACGACCGCGGCGAACAGGAGCAACGACAGCGCCACCGTCCGCATCCGGCGCAGGCCGCGGCGACGCTCGGCGTCCGCCGCCGAGTCGACGGATCGGGTGGGCGAGGCAGCGGCTGGCGGGGAGGAGGGCGACACGTGAGACGTCATCACGGCCATCCTTGCGCAGGGAGCGGCATCTGACGTGGAACACTCCTCGCCATGTCTCGAGCCCGCACCGTCATCACCTTCGGGACCTTTGACGTCTTCCACGTCGGCCACCTGCGCGTCATCGAGCGCGCGGCGGCCCTCGGCGAGCGCCTGGTGGTGGGGGTCTCCGCCGACGAGCTCAACCTGCGCAAGAAGGGCCGCGAGCCGGTCTTCAGCCAGGGTGAGCGGCTGGCCATCGTGGCGGCACTCAAGCCGGTCGACGCGGTCTTCGTGGAGGAGAGCCTGGAGCTCAAGCGCGACTACATCCTCGAGCACGGCGCCGACGTGCTGGTGATGGGCGACGACTGGGCCGGCAAGTTCGACGAGTTCGAGGACATCTGCGAGGTGGTCTACCTGCCGCGCACCCCGGCCATCTCGACCACCGCGCTGATCGAGAAGATCTCCGCAACTTCGTAGCCACCGCCACGTAGCCTCCCCTCATACCGCCGTCATACCCGCTACCGACCGGGCCTTCCCCCCTGATACGGAGCTGATGCACCGATGCGTCACCGCCTGTCCGTCCTCTTCCTCGCGCTCGCGTTGTCCGCGGCACCCGCAATTGCCTCCACAGCCACCGTCCTCGGCCGCCGAGCCTCGCCGTGACGTGTCGGCCAACCCGCTCAGCGACAGCACCGCACCAGTGCTTGGCCCGGGCTCGCGCCGCACTCTCCGGCAATGCTCCGCGTGCGCACCGGGTCGAGGCGACCCTGGCCCTGCGCGACCTGTTCGTGGCGCGCCCGGGTCTCGACCGAGACGACCGCACGGACGCCGGGCAGATCCTGGCGCGACCGACCAACGGCTTCTCCGACCCCTACGGCGACGGCTACCTGGTTCCGTCCACCCGTACGTGCAGCAAGCACGTCTGCCTGCACCGCACCCGCATCGGGTCCGATGCTCCCCCCAACGACGCCTGGGCTCGCACCACGCTTCAGATGCTGGAGCGCACCTGGCAGCACCACATCGGCAAGCTCGGCTACCGACCCCCGCCGAGCGACGGCAACCGCGGCGGCAGCTCTAAGTTCGACGTCTACCTCAAGGAGCTCGGCTCCCAGGGCGTGTACGGCTACTGCGCGCCCGAGCGCACGGTGGCGGGCAAGTCGCGCCAGGCCTCGTCGTTCTGCGTGCTGGACGACGACTTCTCGCGCAGCCAGTTTCCCGGAGCCCCGATCGACAACCTTCGAGTGACCGCGGCGCACGAGTTCTTCCACGCGATCCAGTTCGGCTACGACTTCCGCGAGGACCCGTGGTTCCTCGAGTCGACGGCCACCTGGATGGAGGAGCGCTTCGCCGACCAGGTCAACGACAACCGTCAGTACCTGCGCTTCGGGCAGGTAGCCAGGCCCACCGAGTCCCTCGACGTCTTCGAGCCGAGCGGCTTCGTGCACTACGGCAACTGGCCGTTCTGGGAGTTCCTCAGCGAGCGGTTCGGCACGAAGATCATTCGGGACGTCGTCGAGAGGGCGGGCACCGGACGTGGTCTGCCGAACGACTTCTCCATCGAGGCCACCCGGCACGTGCTGGCCAAGCACGGGGGTTTCGACCGGATCTTCGCCGAGTACTCGGCTGGCAACGTGACGCCGAGCAAGGCTTATGCCGAAGGGAAGTCGTTCCCCTCGGCGAAGCCCGCGACGTCGGCCAAGCTCTCACCTGGCAAGAAGCGCTTCCGGTACACCACCAAGATCGATCACCTCGCCTCGCGCAGCGTGAAGCTGGCCCCGGGCGGGGCGCTCTCGGGTACGAAGTGGCGGCTGCAGGTCAAGATCAACGCTCCCAGTCGACAGACCTCGCCGGCCGCGCTCGTCGTCATCCGACCCAAGCAGGGCAAGCTGGTCCGCTACGAGGTCGACCTCAACCCGTTGGGCTTCGGTCGGGTCGACGTCCCGTTCAGCGCACGCCAGGTGGCGACGGTGACCGTGACGCTCGCCAACGCCTCGACGCGCTACCGGTGCGGCAAGGACACGTTCTTCTCCTGCCAGGGCACCCCCCGCGACCAGGGGCAGCGGTTCGGCGTCACCGCGATGCTGCTGCGCTGACCGCCGGATCGCCGCCGGATCAGCCGCCGGATCAGCCGCCGGCCATCGCCCCGAGCACGATGTACGGCTCGCGCCCGTCGGCCACCTCGGCCGGCAGCGAGTGTGTCGGGGTCGTCGTGGGAGAGGTCCTCCTCGCAGGCGAAGAACCGGACGAACGCCCGGCGCTTGCCGTCGTTGCGACCACGGATCGTGCCGAGCAGCATCGGGTACGCCGCCTCGAGGACGTCGAGCACCGCACGCTGGGTGACCTCGCCCTCGACCTCGACCAGGATCTCCTTCTCGAGGTTGGCCATCGCCCGCAGCGGCGAGGGCAGGACCACCCGCACCGTCGAGCCGGGAGGCGCGCTCATGGCAGTGTCTGGACCTCGACCGAGAGCACGGCCGGGAGGTCGCGCACGATCGCGGTCCAGGAGTCGCCGGAGTCGTTCGAGGCGTAGACCTGGCCACCGGTGGTGCCGAAGTAGACACCGCACGAGGGGTGCTGGTCGACGGCCATCGCGTCCCGCAGCACGTTGACGTAGCAGTCCTGCTGCGGGAGCCCGCTGTCGAGCGCCTCCCACTCGTCTCCCCCGGTGCGGCTGCGGTAGACGCGGAGCTTGCCGTCGGGCGGGAAGTGGTGGGAGTCGCTCGTGATCGGGACGACGTAGATCGTCTCCGGCTCGTGGGCGTGGACGGAGATGACGAATCCGAAGTCGGTGGGCAGGTTGCCGCTCACCTCGTGCCAGGAGTCACCGCCGTCCTTGCTGCGCATGACGTCCCAGTGCTTCTGCATGTAGAGCACGTCGGGGTTGTCCGGGTGCAGGTCGAGGTGGTGCACGCAGTGGCCGACCTCGGAGTCCTCGTCGGGGATCTCACCCGAGCGCAGGCCCTTGTTGATCGGCGTCCAGGTCTGCCCGCCGTCGTCGGTGCGGAACGCGCCGGCCGCCGAGATGGCGACGAAGAGGCGGTCAGGGTCGGTCGGGTGCTCGAGGATCGTGTGCAGGCACATGCCGCCGGCGCCCGGCTGCCACTGCGGGCCGGTGTCGTGCTGGCGCAGGCCCGAGAGCTCGGCCCAGGTGACGCCGCCGTCGGTGGACTTGAACAGCGCGGCGTCCTCGACGCCCGGCGTAGACGGTGTCGGCGTCGTGGCGCGACGGCTCCAGGTGCCAGACGCGGGTGAACTCCCAGGGCCGCAGCGTGCCGTCGTACCACTGGTGCTCGCCGGGCACGCCGTCGTAGGTGAAGTCGTTGCCGACGGTCTCCCACGTGACGCCGCCGTCATCGGATCGATGGATGACCTGCCCGAACCATCCGCTGCTCTGCGACGCGTAGAGGCGGTCGGGATCGTGCGGCGAGCCCTTGAGGTGGTAGATCTCCCACCCGGCGAAGTGCGGGCCGTCGACTTTCCAGTCGGTGCGCGCCTCGTCGGAGGTGAGGATGAACGCACCCTTGCGAGTTCCGACCAGCACCCGGGTTCCGGGCATGACGTGCTCCTCTCGATCGCCTGTCGGGCACGCTACTCGCGCCCGCAGACATGTCTGACCGGACGCCGGCCACGGAATTCATCGCACGTAGTCGGCCAGGTGTTCGCCGGTCAGCGACGCTCGGCTCGCGACGAGCTCGGCCGGCGTGCCCTCGAACACGACGCGCCCGCCGTCGTGACCGGCACCCGGGCCGAGGTCGATGATCCAGTCAGCATGCGCCATCACGGCCTGGTGGTGCTCGATCACGATCACCGACCTGCCGGACTCGACGAGTCGGTCGAGCAGACCGAGCAGCTGCTCGACGTCGGCGAGGTGCAGGCCGGTGGTGGGTTCGTCGAGCACGTAGACGTCGCCCTTGTCGGCCATCTGCGTGGCCAGCTTCAACCGCTGACGTTCACCGCCCGAGAGCGTCGTCAGCGGTTGGCCCAGGGTCAGGTAGCCGAGCCCGACGTCGGCGAGCCGCTCGAGCACCTTGTGGGCGGCCGGGGTCTTGGCGTCGCCCTCGGCGAAGAAGCGCTCGGCCTCGGTCACCGGCATGGCCAGCACCTCCGCGATGTTCTTGCCGCCGAAGGTGTAGGTGAGCACCTCGGCCTGGAACCGCTGACCCTCGCACTCCTCGCACGGCGACTCGACGGTGGCCATGACCCCGAGCTCGGTGTAGATGACGCCCGCCCCGTTGCAGGTCGGGCAGGCTCCCTCGGAGTTGGAGCTGAACAAGGCGGGCTTCACGCCGTTCGCCTTGGCGAACGCCTTGCGGATCGGCTCCAGCAGACCGGTGTAGGTGGCCGGGTTGCTCCGACGCGACCCCTTGATGGCGCCCTGGTCGATCACCACGACGCCGTCGCGGTTGGCGACGGAGCCGTGGATGAGCGAGCTCTTGCCCGACCCAGCAACGCCGGTGACGACGCACAGGACGCCGAGCGGAAGGTCGACGTCGACGTCCTGCAGGTTGTGCATCGACGCACCGCGGATCTCGATCGCGCCGGTCGACGCACGCACCGACTCCTTGACGCTGGCACGGTCGTCAAGGTGTCGACCTGTGACCGTGTCGCTGCCGCGAAGCTCGTCGACCGTGCCCTCGAAGCAGATCGTGCCGCCCGCGGTGCCGGCCCCCGGGCCGAGATCGACGACCCGGTCGGCGATCGCGATGGTCTCGGGCTTGTGCTCGACGACCAGGACGGTGTTGCCCTTGTCGCGCAGCTGCAGCAGCAGCCGGTTCATCCGCTCGATGTCGTGGGGGTGCAGCCCGATGGTGGGCTCGTCGAAGACGTAGGTGACGTCGGTGAGCGACGAGCCGAGGTGCCGGATCATCTTGGTTCGCTGGGCCTCTCCTCCCGACAGCGTGCCGGCTGGCCGATCGAGGGAGAGGTAGCCGAGCCCGATCTCGGCGAACGAGTCGAGCAGGTGCTGGAGCCCGGCCAGCAGCGGGGCGACCGTCGGCTCGTCGAGCTCGCGGAGCCAAGCAGCGAGGTCGCTGATCTGCATGGAGCAGAGGTCGGCGATGTTCTTGCCGTTGATCTGCGAGGAACGGGCGAGCTCGCTGAGCCGGGTGCCCTCACAGTCGGGGCAGGTCGTGAAGGTGATGGCTCGCTCGACGAACACGCGGATGTGGGGTTGCATCGCGTCGACGTCCTTGGCGAGGAAGGACTTCTGGATCTGCGGGATCAGGCCGAGGTAGGTGAGGTTGATGCCCTCGACCTTGATCTTGGTCGACTCCTTGTAGAGGAGGTCCTGCAGCTCCTTCTTGGTGAACTTCTTGATCGGCTTGTCCGGGTCGAACCACCCGCAACCTCGGAAGATCCGCCCGTACCATCCGTCCATCGAGTAGCCCGGAATCGTCAGCGCCCCCTCGTTGAGGGACTTCTCGGCGTCGTAGAGGGCCGTGAGGTCGAAGTCGGTCACCCGCCCACGCCCCTCGCACCGGGAGCACATGCCGCCCAGTGACGCTGAAGGAACGGCGTTCCTTGGTGGTGGCACCGCCCTTCTCGATGGTGACGGCGCCGGCACCGGAGATCGAGGCCACGTTGAACGAGAACGCCTGCGGCGAGCCGATGTGCGGTGTGCCGAGGCGGCTGAAGAGGATGCGCAGCATCGCGTTGGCGTCGGTCGCGGTGCCGACCGTGGAACGCGGGTTGCTGCCCATCCGTTCCTGATCGACGATGATCGCCGTGGTCAGGCCGTCGAGCAGGTCGACCTCCGGGCGCGCCATGCTGGGCATGAACCCCTGCACGAACGCGCTGTAGGTCTCGTTGATCATCCGCTGCGACTCCGCGGCGATGGTGCCGAACACCAGGGAGCTCTTGCCAGACCCGGACACCCCGGTGAACACCGTGAGCCGCCGCTTGGGAAGCTCGAGGCTGACGTCCTTCAGGTTGTTCTCGCGGGCGCCCTGCACCCGGATGACGTCGTGGCTGTCGGCCGGATTCATCACCCGCGGATCGTGCCACGTCGTGGGGCGTCTCCGGAGCCCGACCTACCTGGACTCCCGGAACCACGGCAGCAACAGGCTCGTCCCGCCCCGTCCCATCCGCACCGTGTTCCGCGATGGCGTCACCACCTCGATCCCCGGCGCGGTGGGGTCGAGCTGGATGCTCGCCGGGGCGTGCGTGGGGACGTCGTAGGTGGAGAGACGCACACCGATCCGGTGGCCCCGGGGCACCCGGTACGTGGTGGGCCAGATGGCGACCTCGTAGCTGTAGAACCGGCCGGGCTTGATCGGGACGGCTCGGTCATGTCGGTGGTACGGCGAGCCGAGCGACGACCGACCGTGCGCGATGGCCCGGTGCGAGGCCCGGAGGTAGCCCTGCGTCACGAGCGCGACTGACCCGTCGGGAGCTACGTCGGTGACCTGCACGATCCAGTCGGTGTCGGTCGAGGAGGACGAGGCAACGAGGTGCAGCTGGGACGGGCCAGCCAGGACCGCGCTGCGCTTCAGAGGCGCAGAGCGCCAGGTCAGGCCAGTGGCCGAGGCGAGCTGTTGGTCGAGGGGCACGTAGGGACTGATGGCGACGGTGCCGTGGAAGTCCAGCGGGTTGGTGATGCCCTCCAGCGGGTTCGTGACGTAGGCGCGCGTCGTCTCTCTACCCCGAGGGGCGCCGGGCGTCAGTGACGTGCCGCGCAGACGCATCTCGACGAAGTCGGTGTCGCGCGGCGGCCACTGGGTGGACTCGAGGATCTGCCCTGACGCGTTCTGGACGTAGGAGCGCACCGCGGCACGGCGCGGAGTGGACGTACCGAGGAGGTGGTGCGCCAAGAACTCGACGGTCATCGCGGTCACGTCGTCGCCCCCGGCGTCCGACAGGGTCGCGGCGAACGGGGCGCCGCACCCCTTGTGCGTGCAGGGGTCGACGTACATGCGGGTCTCCACGCCGGGACGTCGAGCCAAGGCCCGATACATCTCCACCGCGCCCCGGACGAAGCCGTCGCGCCAGCCGTCAAGGATGAGCACGGGGACCTTGATCTTCGATGCCCGGTAGTACGGCGACCGGGCGCGGTAGAACCGCCCGTCGTTGGGGCGCTTGAGGTAATCGAGTGCGATGGGCGTGCCGAGCAGCTGCTGCAGCTTCACCTCCGGAGTCGCCGCGACCTGGCTTGGTGGCGGAGGCGTCACCGCACCAGGGCCGCCCTGGACGGCGATGTATTGGGCATCGAAGAAGAGATTTGGCACGCCGTCATGAGTGAAGGCGTCGCGGTAGAGGTCACTGAGGGCCACGCCGGGAACGATGGCCGCGAGGTGCGGAGGTTGCTGCTCAGCGGTGAGGTACTGGGTGATCCCGACGTACGAACCGCCGGCCATGCCGACCTTGCCGTTCGACCACGACCGGGTGCCGAAGTGCTCGACGAGCTGGTAGCCGTCCCGCGCCTCGAGCGGAGAGAAGTAATTCTGGTTCAGGTTGCCCTCGCTACCGCCGGTGCCACGGGTGTCGACGACGGCGGAGACCATTCCGCGCGTCGCGAACAGCGCGGCGTCTGGGCAGCTGCACAGCCCGGCACGCCCGTACGGCGTGATCGAGAGAACCACGGGGAACCGTCCGGGGGCACGACGAACGCCGTCGCGAGAGGGGTACGTCACGGTCGCGCCCAGCCTGACGCCGTCCGACATGCGCACGAACAGGTCTTCGCTGACTGTCTTGTAGGTCGGCTTGGGTACGACGAAGCGCGTGGCCCTGGTGATCTGGTCGCCGCGGTCGTGTGCCGGGTGCGCAGCCGGTGCGGCCGCGATCGCGTCCGAACCCGCAGTTGTGGCCAGCAGAGTGGTAGCCGCGATGATCACCGCGACCGCCAGCCAGGCAAGCCGTGAGAACAAGCGGGGCGTCATCGTCATGGTGCGGGTGACCTTTCGGCAGCATCATCGAGCTCCCCCGAACAACGGGCTCGGCGCGCAGACGTCACGGTTTCAGTACGGCCGGTATCGAAGCGCTCGATCCGACGTCCCTGTTTCGCGGAGGCGAGTCGTGGACATCCTGTCGTCAGGGCGCCCACGACATGGGGGCCACGTCGTCACAGGAGTTGACATGAGGAACTTGGCTGGCTTGATCGTCGTCGTGTGGCTGCTGATCGGCTTGTTGGCCGCCTTCCAGCGCGACTACTTCAGCGACAACCGCGAGGTGAGCTGCAAGACCGCGGGCGACACCGCCCTCACGATCGTGGCTGGACCGCTCAACTACATGGGCGTCAACCCGAAGATCGACTGCAAGATCCCAGAGCCGTCGAAGTAGCTCGCGGCGCGGCGACGCCAGCCGCTGGTCTACTCGGCCAGAAACACCTGTAGCGCCGAGACGAACGACTCGGGCTGCTCGGAGTGCACCCAGTGACCCGCTCCCTTGATGGTCACCAGTCGCGTGCGCGGGAACAGCTCGCGCATGCGGGCATCGTGCTCGGGGCGGATGTAGTCGGAGCGCTCACCGGCCAGCCAGAGCACCGGATGGTCGAACGGGCCTGCGACGTCAGGGAAACCACCGATCGTGCCCAGCTCGGCGCGCAACAGGTCGAGGTTGGCCTGCCAGGCGAGCCCGTCCGGACCGTTGCGCAGGTTCTGGAGCAGGAATCCGCGCACGCGCTCGTCGTCGATTGCCTCAGCGAGAGCCGCATCTGCGTCGCCCCGCCGTTCGAGGGACGTGAGATCGAGGCCGGCCAGGCTGTCGATCAGGTGCTCGAACTCGCCCGCACCCTCACTCACCTCCGGCGAGATGTCGGCGACAACGAGTCTGTCGACCAGCTCGGGATGCCGGAGGGCCAAGACCATGGCGACCTTCCCACCCATCGAGTGCCCGACCACGTGCACTGGCCCTTCGTCGACGAACCGGTCGCGGACGACGTCCGCCACTGCGTCGGCGACGACGACGTAGTCGGTGGTCTCGAGCCAGTCGGAGCGGCCGTGGTTGGGCAGGTCGACGAGCACTGAACGCAGGTCGGGCACCAGCGCCTTGGCGATCTGGGTGAAGTTGCGGCCCTGACCGAAGAGCCCGTGCAGGAAGATGACGCGCTGCCCCGCGTCGCCGATCTCGGTGGTGTGCAGCACCCGGCCAGACTAGTGAGGAAGCCTAGTGAGCGATGCGGAGCCGCACCCATGCTCCGCCACGTCCGACCAGTCGGTGCAGCTGGGCGTTCTGATCACCGGTGCGCGGAATGGGGAACTGCGCACCACGCTGGCCACAGGCGGCTGCGGCGTCAGAGAAGCGTACGGCGGAGCCGCGTTCGAGACGGTCCGCGACCGCAGTGCCCCTTTCAGCGCAGAGGACGCAGCTGACGGGGGGCACTGCTGTCGTGGCCCGAGGGCGCGAGCAATCGCATCTTCACGTCGACCACGGCGCAGCTGTGCTCGCCGACCATCACGGGATTGAGGTCCAGCTCGGCCAGCTCGCGGATGTCGGAGGCCAGATGGGCGACGGCCAACACGAGTCGCTCCAGCCCGACGACGTCCGCGGGCGCCGCCCCCCGGAATCCCTCCAGCAGCGGCCAGATCCTCAGGCTCCGCAGCGCGCGCGCCGCGTCCGTCCTCGACACCGGGGGGACCAAGAAGACCCGGTCGTCCCAGACGTCGGTGGCGATCCCCCCGGCCGCGACCATCACCAACGGACCGAGGGACGGGTCGCGCACGACACCAAGCGCCAGCTCCACCCCTGAGACCATCGGCTGCACCAGCACGGGCGGCACGCACCCCAGCTCAGCACTGAACGCGGCCACCGCCTCGGTGACGGCTGTGTCCGACGCGAGCCCGACTTCGACCAGGCCGCGGTCGGTCTTGTGCACGATCTCGGGGTCCGCGACCTTGATCGCGACTGGAAAGCCGAGGCGTCTGGCGGCTGCCACCGCAGTCTCAGCGTCGGGCGCGGTCTCCCCGATGGGGTCGATGCCGTAGTGGTGCAGCAGTCGCCCCGCCGGCTCGGGCGGCAGCCACCCTCCCCCGCCGGCTGTGCCGAGGAGTTCGTGGCCGAGACGCCGCGCTGCCCGGCGCGCGTCGTCGTCGACGGCTTCGTCCGCGACGCGTGGCGCGTCAAGCCACTCGGCATACCGCACCGCCCGACTCAGGCTGCGGACCGCGGAGGCGGTGGTGCGGTACACCGTCGTGCACGGCCCCACCACCGGCGGCACGGCCAGGCCGCCGAGCGGCACCATCAGCACGGGCAGTGCCGGATGGGCAGCGCGGGCGCGCAACATGGCGGCCACGCACTCAACTCCGTCGGTGACGCCTGTCGCCACCGGCACGATGAGCAGCGCGTCGACCTCGCCCGACGCGAGTACCGTCTCGACCAAGCAGGCAAGGGCCTCAGGAGGGGCACCGGCGCCGGCGTCGATCGGGTTGCCCGTGCCCGTCGTGCCCTGCACCAGGACCGCGATGCGTCCTTGAATCTCCGTCGACAACTCGGGGACGACGAGCCCGAGCTCCTCGGCGACGTCGGCAGCAAGAACGCCCATGCCTCCTGCGTTGGAGATGATGCCGAGCCGTCGTCCGCGCGGGAGCGGCTGTTCGGAGAGCAGCAGGGCTGTGCGCGTCAGGTCCTCGGCGTCCGAGCACTCGATGACGCCCGCCTGCGCGAAGAGGGCGCTGACCCCGACCGCCGGCGAGGCGGCCGCCGCTGTGTGGGACGCGCCGGCTCGCCGGCCACCCGAGGATCTGCCGCCGACCACGGCCAGCAGGGGCTTGCGCTCGGCGAAGCGGCGTGCGAAGCGGGCGAACTTGGCGGCGTTGCCGAACGACTCGAGGTACAGGGCCGCAGCCGTGACGTCAGAGTCGTCGTACCAAGCAGCGAGCAGGTCATTGCTTGAGATGTCTGCCTTGTTCCCCAATGACACGAAGCTGCGCACGCCCAGTCCGACCACACGAGCCAGGTCCAGCATGACGATCCCGACACCCCCCGACTGGCTCGCGATAGCGAGACCCCCGGGCGGCGGCACGGCTTCCTGGAACGTGGCGTTCAACCTGACCTCAGGGTTGTTGAGCAGGAGCCCCAGGCAGTTGGGACCGACCATCCGGATGCCCAGCTCACGGGCCGCCGCAGCGAGACGGTGCTGCAGTACTGCGCCATCAACACCGACCTCCCCGAAGCCCGACGAGACCACCACCGCTGCCCGGACGCCAGCGGCGCCCGCTTCGCGGAGCACCCCCTCTGCGGCGGTAGCCGGCACACAGATCACGACCAGGTCGAGAGACCCGGGCACCTCGCCAAGCGACGAGTACGCGGACAGGTCTCCGATCCGATCGGCTCGCGGGTGCACCATGGAGACCTGCCCTCGAAATCGGCCAGCCACGATCGAGTGGAGCACTGTCGCACCGATGCCGGTGTCGTCGGAACGCACCCCGACGACGGCGACGGATCGCGGGGCGAGCAGCGGTGTCAGCGCGGCGGCCTCGGCGTGGAACTCGCGTTCGTCGGCCCGTCTCAGGAGGTCTGCTCCTCCATCCGTGGTGAGGCTCACGACGACGATGGAGCCGTCGTCGGACCTGCTGGTGTACAGCCCAGATTCCTTGAGCACGGTGAGCATCGCCCGGTTTTCGGACAGCACGTCGGCTTCCAGGTGCGTGAATCCGCGGTCACGGGTCAGAGCGGCGAGGTGCTCCAGCAGCAATGTTCCGACGCCTTGGCCCCGCGCGTCGTCGGCGACGAGGAACGCGACCTCGCAGGCGCTCTCGTCCAGTGGCTCCGCAGTGCCGAGCCCAACCAGCTCTCCGGAGGCCTCGACGACCAGAGCCAGAGTGCCTTCACCTCTCAGCACGTGGTCGACGTACTGGTGAGCGGCTTGCCGCGAGACTGCGAAGAAGCGCATCCGGAGGGCATCGTCGGACACCCGGTCATGCAGCGCGTGCACGGAGTCGGCATCGTCGGGGCGCAGCTCGCGAAGGACGGCCACCGAGCCGTCGGCGAGAAGCACGTCGGCAGAGGCCAAGGTGGGCGTGGCTGCGCTCACTGCGGAGTTGCACTGCTCGAAGTACGCACCACGACTACGGGGCAGTGCGCATGGTGCAGGACGCCCTGACTGACTGAGCCCAGCAGCAGGCTGCGGAAGCCACCGCGTCCGCGGCTACCCACCACGAGCAGCTCGGCGTTTGCGGCTGCGCCGGCGAGGGCGGAGACGACGTCGCCCTGGAGCATGCTCTCGCGGACCTCGACGTCGGGGAACTTCTCGCCCCAGCCAACCAGCGTCTCGGACAAGGTCAGCCGAGCGTGGTCGAGCTCGTCCCGGTGAAAGTCATCGTTCACGCTGCCGCTCGACTGGTGCCGCCAGACGTGGGCCACGTTCAGGGATGCACCGCGCCACGAGGCCTGCTCGAAGGCGTAGCCCAGGGCCACCTCGGAGAGCGTCGACCCGTCGATGCCGACCACCACTCCATGGGCGGTCGAACCCGTGTCGGATTCATGGACGACGACGACCGGGCAGTCCGCGTGCGTGACGACCTGTTGCGCGACCGACCCGAGGACCGCGCCAACGATGCCGCCGTGACGACTTCGACCGACGACGACGGTGTCCGCCTGGAGCGAAAGGGCAACCAGGGCACCTGCCGGGTAGTCCAGCCCGCGCTGCATGGTCACGATGAGTCCAGGCGCCTGGTCGCGGGTTCGGTCGGCGGCATCCGAGAGCACCACGTCCGCCGCACCCTGAGCCTCGTTCGTCACGGCCTCGAGCAGCTCAGGTGACGTCACCATCGCCTCACCGCCTGTGTACCTGCGCATCCCCGCGGAGTAGAGATGGAGAGCCATGTCGCGACGCTGCGCCTCGGCGACTGCCCAGTCGAGGGCGGCGACGCTGTTAGTGGAGCCGTCGACGCCGACGACGATGCTGTGGTTGCGGAGAGAGGGGTCCATGAAAACCATGCTGGGCCTGCGTCGCCGCGGTGGTCAGAGTCGTTGGGCACCCTGAGAAGGGCCACACGACCCTGGGGCTGCTGGCGTCACGAGGACAGGATGGATCCATGTCCACCACCAGGAGGATCGAATGATCATCCCCGCGGTGAACGAGCCACGGACGTTCGAGACGCTCGACTCCGGCGAGTGCTGGCGACTTGTGGGCGACCACGGGGTCGGTCGGGTCGTCTTCGAGGGCGACACCGACACACAGGTCGTCCCGACCCGCTACGACGCGCAGACCGGCGTCGCCTATTTCAGGGCTCCGACGTTCGGTGAGATGGCCCGCCGAGTCCACCGGCGTTCGACGTCGTTGCAGGTCGACGACATCGACCACGAGACCTTCACCGGGTGGTCCATCCTTCTGACGGGCACTGCGCACAGGGTGCAGGACTCGAGGACCATGGCAGACCTGTGGTCACTCGGGCGTCCCCCCACGTGGTTCCCCAGAGTCGATACACAGTGGATCGCCCTCCCGGTCGATCACCTCCACGGGCAGCGAGTCAGCGCATGACCGCGGCCGACGTCGCCACAGGTGCCGGACCCAACGGTGCGGTCCAGAGAAGTCGCGTGCCGCCCGTGGGCCTGGCGGAGTGCGCGAACGCACCCCCCAGCGCCTCGGCCCGCACGCGCAGGTTCGAGAGGCCACTGAGCTTCACCCCCTCGACGAAGCCTGTGCCATCATCAAGCAGCTCGATCTCGACCTTCTCCGGGTCGGCGGACACAAAGAGCTCCACGCGCTGCGCTCGGGCATGTCGGCCCGCGTTGGTGAGCCCCTCCCGAACAACCGCGACGACGTCGTCACACAGAGCCGGTGACACGAGCAGGTCGAGTGGTCCGCGGAAGGTCACCTCCGGCGGCCCCCGGAGGGCCGCTGTGGCACCCGCGACGACCTTCATGATCCGCGCTCGTGCGCCTACCTGACGACCATCCGTCGCGTGCAGCCCGAAGATGGTCGTTCGAATCTGGCGGATGGTGGCGTCGATCTCGTGGACTTGGTCGGTCAGCCGGTCCGATGACGGACCAGGGCCGAGCGCCCCACATACGCTCTGGATGTTCAGCCCCGCTGCGAACAGGCGTTGCACGACGTGGTCGTGGAGGTCGCGAGCGATCCGATCGCGGTCCTCGAGGGTCGCGGCACGCGCCCTCACGAGTCGGGCCTCCGAGCGGTCGAGCGCGAGCACCGCGTGGCCCGCCAGGGACGCAGCGACGTCGAGGTCGAACTCCGTGAAGGCGGGCGACCCCTCGGTCCGAACCGCAACGAGACTCCCGCGAACGCTAGTCCCGGAGGGCAGTGGCACCGCCATCGCCGGACCTCGCGCCACGCGCGGCTCCCTGCCGGCGCCTTCGCTGCCGAGGTCGTCCACCAGCTGCGGACGTCCGGTCTCGAGGCACCTGGACACCAATGTTCCGGGCAGCACCACCGAGCCGAGCACCAAGCCGCTGTGTGAGCCCGCCACTCGATCGACGGTGAGTGGCGCGTCGACCCGTGGCCCGCAGTCAGACAAGATCACGGCAACCAAGCCGGCATCCGCCAGCTCACGGACCTTCTCGGCGATCAGTTGAAGCGCGTCGACGTGGTCATTGGTCAAGAGCTCGTGGGTGATCGCGCTGGTAGCAGCCGTCCACTGCTCCCGGCGCCTGCTCTCCTCGAACATGCGCGCGTGGGCGATCGCGACGCCGGCTGTGGCCGCCAAGGCCTCGACCAAGTACTGGTCGTCCACGCTGAACGCATCGCGTCGCGGGTCGGCAAGGTAGAGGTGACCGTAGATCTCGTCCCGCACCTCGAGTGGCACGCCCAGGAAGCTGTGCAGCACCGGGTGGTTCACGGGACAGCCGACCGAGCGAGCGTCGTCGGCCATGTCCGCAAGACGCACCGACTGGGGGTCAGCGATCAGGGCACCGAGCAGCCCGCGACCAACGGGTGGGGATCCGATGCGCGCCACCAACGCGGCGTCCATGCCGACGTGGATGAACTCGTCCAAGGCACCCGATGGTCCGAGCACGCCGATGGCACCGTAGGCGGCTCCGGACAGCTCTTGGGCCGCCTCGACGATCTGGCGAAGTGCGGATGGCAGGTCGAGGTGCTCGACAGCCAGGCGGTTCGCCTTGAGCAAGCGACGTAGCCGTGTCTCGGGCATCAGGACGCACTCCGATCGACTCATCGTGCGCGAAAGTGTCTTCTCCTTCTCGACCGTACTCCGATCTGGCGTGGGTGGTGGCGCTCAGGGTCGTCCGCGAGGGGCGGTGGTCCCCACGCGCCACTCCCGGATCTGCGGAAGGTCCTCGAGGTGCTCACGCACGGATGTGTAGGTCCTACCCCTCGCCCGACCCGACATCCAGGACGTTCGGCACTGTCGTGGTGACGTGACCCCGGGTAGAAAGGGAGGCCATGACCGAACCTCCGATACGCGTGTATCTCCTCGACGACCATGAAGTGGTCCGACAGGGCCTTCGCGCCCTGCTCGAGGGCGCGGGAGGGATCGAGGTGATCGGCGAGTCGGGGTCGGCAGTGGACGCGACCCAGCGCATCCCAGCACTTCGGCCGGACGTAGCAGTGCTTGATGGCCGCCTGCCCGATGGCTCCGGGGTCGAAGTTTGCCGCGAGATCCGCTCGGTCGATCCGACCATCCAGGCCCTGATCCTCACGTCGTACGACGACAACGAGGCCCTGTTCGCCGCCATCATGGCCGGCGCCGCGGGCTACATCCTCAAGGAGATCGCGGGCACCGACCTGGTCGGTGCTGTCAGACACGTGGCAGCAGGTCACTCGCTGATCGACCCCGCGTTGACCGCTCGGGTCTTGGAGCGTGTTCGCAACCCCTCGCCGGGTGCTCCCGAGCTCGCGTCGCTCACCGAGCAGGAGCTCAAGCTTCTCGGGCATATCGCCGAAGGTTTGACCAACCGTCAGATCGGCGAGCAGATGTTCCTCGCCGAGAAGACTGTCAAGAACTACGTGTCCAACATTTTGTCCAAGCTAGGGCTCGAGCGCCGGACCCAGGCTGCGGTGTTGGCATCCAAGCTGCTCGACCCTGACCGCCAGCGAGGCTGAGGGACCATCGGCACGGCGACCTGTGACCTCCGGCTCTGACCTGGACGAAGGGTCAGCGCAGATGCTGGTCGTATCGGCGCCACTTCGGCGCCACGATCAGAAAGGTCTGGCCATGACGGTCGCGCAGTCACACAAGTCCCCTTCCTCCGAGGCAATGAGCCATGCGGCTTCGACGCACAGCTCGGTAGGTCGCGTGGCGGCGGTGCTTCGCATCGCCTTCGGCCTGACCTTCCTCTGGGCGTTCGCCGACAAGCTCCTCGCCCTGGGCTTCTCCACGGGCCGAGCCGATGACGGCACGGTGGATCGTCTCGGTGACGCCGCCTGGATCAACGGAGGCAGCCCGACCGAAGGCTTCCTCAAGTTCGGCGCGGACGGTCCTTTCGACAGCTTCTATCACTCGATCGCCGGCGCGGCGTGGGCTGACTGCGCTCTTCATGATCGCCCTGCTGGGGATCGGCGTCGCCCTGACGACGGAGGCTTTGCGATGCGCATCGCGGCCGTCTCGGAGCGTTTCTCTACCTGATGATGTGGACCGTCGTCCTGCCGCCGGACAACAACCCGT
>CAWAGM010000002.1:0-53820 GCA_963781575.1 uncultured Actinomycetota bacterium
GTTCGCCGAGTTCGGTGCCGAGTTCGCCTCCTTCGAGGGTGACCCGCGATTCATCGCCTCGGCGGCCGTCGTGATCGGCATCGTCATGTCGGCCGGCATCTTGGCCCTCACCGGCTACTACACCGGCACCGAGTACAAGCCGGTCAAGGACGTCGGCAAGACCTCGCTCACCGGCGCAGCCACCGTCATCTTGTCGGGTCTGTCGGTCGGTTTCGAGTCGGCCGTCTACACCACCTTGGTGATCGGGGCCGCCGTGTTCGGCGCCTACCTGCTCGGTGGCGCGGCCTTGACCGTGTCGCTGTTCGCGGTGGCGCTGGCCGGTACCGGTCTGCTCACCACGGTCGGCGTCATCGTGGCCATGGACACCTTCGGTCCGGTCTCCGACAACGCCCAGGGCATCGCCGAGATGTCGGGAGACGTGAGCCCCGAGGGTGCGCAGATCCTGACCGAGCTCGACGCGGTGGGCAACACCACCAAGGCCATCACCAAGGGCATCGCGATCGCGACGGCCGTGCTGGCTGCCACGGCGCTGTTCGGGTCGTACGCGACCACGGTGTTCGAGGAGCTTCGCGCGGCCAACGTCGGCCCCGACGAGGCGTACCTCCTCGACTTCAGCGTCTTCAACCCTGCGGTCATCGTGGGTGTGCTGCTCGGTGCTTCGGTGGTGTTCCTCTTCTCGGGTCTGGCGATCAACGCCGTCGCCCGTGCAGCCGCTGCGGTGGTCTACGAGGTTCGCCGCCAGTTCCGCGAGATCCCCGGAATCATGGAGGGCACCGGTCGCCCGGAGTACGGCAAGGTCGTCGACATCGTGACCCGCGACTCGCTGCGCGAGCTGGTGACGCCCGGCATCCTGGCCGTGCTCGCCCCCATCGCGGTGGGCTTCGGTCTCGGTGCCACAGCACTAGCTGGGTTCCTGGCTGGCGCCATCGGCACCGGCACCCTGATGGCGGTCTTCCTGGCCAACGCCGGTGGTGCGTGGGACAACGCCAAGAAGCTGGTCGAGGACGGCAACCACGGGGGCAAGGGTTCGCCCGCCCACGAGGCGACGATCATCGGCGACACCGTCGGTGACCCGTTCAAGGACACCGCCGGTCCGGCCATCAACCCGCTCATCAAGGTGATGAACCTGGTCTCGCTGCTGATCGCCAGCGCGGTGGTCTCGATGAGCGTCGGCGACGACCAGAACGACGTGCTGCGCATCGTGATCGCCCTGGCGGCCGTCGCGGTGATCGCTGGCGCCGTCATCGTCTCGAAGCGTCGCGAGTCGACGCTGGGTGACGAGGTGCCGGCAGCAAGCGGCGTCTGAGCGAGCCTGCTCAACCAGAAGGGGCCCCACCGCGACAGCGGAGGGGCCCCTTCTGCGCGCTGCGTGCGCGTGGGGTGAGGCTCAGGGGCGCTCGACGGTGACTTGCACCTTCTTCGACGCCGACGCCGAGAAGTTGCCGGCGCCGAGGAACACAGCGATCAGCGCGTGCGTGCCGGGCCGCAGCTTCGGCAGCTTGATCCGCTTGCTGCCGCCGTCGCGGCTGCCGAGCACGGTGGTGGCCAGCATCTTCTTGCCCTCGAAGACCTGCACCTTGCCCGAGACACCGCCATTGCGAGCCCGCACCGAGATCCGGGCGACCGCACGGGTGCCGGCCTCGATGGTGCGGGCGTCGAAGGCGAGCTTGG
This sequence comes from uncultured Actinomycetota bacterium, assembly GCA_963781575.1. GTDB lineage: Bacteria > Actinomycetota > Actinomycetes > Propionibacteriales > Nocardioidaceae > Nocardioides. The sequence goes on from CAWAGM010000002.1 coordinate 1,672, forward strand.
TGGTCGTGGCGACCTGGCCGATCGCGATCGAGTTCGAGACCGCGCTGCCGCTCTGGTAGCCGGTGCGCTCGGCGGTGACCATCACGGTCAACCGCGAGCCGGAGTCACCGGTGTCGGAGCGGTAGGTGCGGCTGGTCTCACCCTGGATCTTCGAACCGATGCCCGCGCCGGTGCCGCGGTACCACTGGTAGCTGAACGTCGGCACCGGCTCACCACTCCAAGTGCCGGCGTTGGCCGTGAGCAGCTCGCCGACCGCCGGGGTGCCCTCGATCGTCGGGGCGGTGGTGGCGGTCGGTGCGTCGCCGAGCGCGCCGGTGACCGGCAGGCTCTCCGAGGTGCCGCTGAACAGCAGCAGCGCACTTCCGGTGGCGACGACCTTGATCGCCTGGTTCAGGTCGCCCGGGACGACCGTGTAGGTCTGCGAGCTGGCGCCGTCGATCTCGGCATCCGCGCGGAACCACTGGTAGGTCGTGATGGTGCCGGGGATGCTCCACTCGGGCTCGGTCGCGGTGAGCACCTGGCCGACCTTCGGGTCGCCCACGATGGTCGTCGGCGTCGATGCCGTGAGGACGTCGGAGCCGCCCGGCGCCGGCAGGTCGGGCAGGCAGGGGAAGCCGGGGATCGGCAGGCAGGTGTCGGCATTGGCGGGGGCTGCTGACACCACGAGTCCCGTAGAGATCGCCGCCGACAACAATGTCCCCACGGCAGCAGTGCTGATGGCGCGTGAGACGAACGACATGGCAAGACCTTCCTCCGGGCCGCCTGAGCGTGGCGACGCCGTCCTACGAGCCTAAGCGCTTGATCCTCGCGCGGCAGCCGATTGCCGTCCGGTCTCACGGCGGGTGGAAGACTGCTGGCATGTCCAGGGACTCGCTCGCCCTGATCTCCGACGTCCACGGCAACCTGACGGCCCTCGAGGCGGTGCTGGCCGACATCGAGTCCCGCGGCATCACCCGGGTGCTCAACCTCGGCGACTACGTGGGCAAGGGTCCGCGCGGTGGCGCCGTGGTCGCTCGGTGCCAAGAGGTCTGCGAGATCAACCTCCTCGGCAACTGGGACGACTTCCTCCCCGACCCCGATCGCGAGTACGACGACGACGCGCTGCGCTGGTGGCTCGCCGACCTGGCGCCCGGGCAGGCTGAGTGGCTGCGCGGGCTGCCGTTCTGCCACGACCTGCTGATGAGCGGACGCCGCATTCGCCTGATGCACGCCTCCTCCGAGACAGTGCACCGCCGGGTGCGCTACGTGAAGACCGAGGAGGAGTTCCTTGGCCAGTTCGCGAACACCGCGGCCACCATCGCAGCGGTCGGCGACGGCCCCGCTCCCGACGTCGTCGGGTACGCCGACACGCACGACCCCTTCTACGAGACCCAGATGCGCAGTCGCACACTGTTCAACACCGGCAGCGCTGGCAACGCGATGGGCGACCCGACGGCGTCCTACGTCGTGCTTGACGGGGTGCTCGACGAGCCGGACCCGGCGCCGTTCTCGATCGCTTTCGTGCGGGTGCCCTACGACGTCGAGGCCGAGCTGGCCGTGGCCCGTGACCTCGGGGTGCCGCAGTACCCGGGCTACGAGGCCGAGCTGCGGCACGGCCTCTACCGTGGGGCGCTCACGACCTTCGATTCCGGTGACCTCACCCTCGACTCGTACTACCACTGAGTCACACCACTGCACCACACTGAGCCGTACAGGAGCCCCCGATGAGCGCGCCCGGCCCCACCCACGCCCCCGCCCTGCGGGATGCGCTGCTCGCCGCCGACTTCACCTACGACGCGGTCGCCGAGCTGCTCGGCACTCGCGCCCACGACGCACTGGCGCGCAACGAGACCGCCCCCGGACGACTGCGCACGGCCGGCGGCTCGCCGCTCGAGACGCTGGTGCGGCTCTTCCTTCTGCAGACGCCGGTGCCGCTGGCCGACGCCGAACGGGCGCTCCCCGGCCTGGTCGACCGGCTCGCCGTGGGTGGTCTGCTCGAGCAGAGCGTCAGTGAGGTCGCGGCCCGGCTCGACTGCCGTCCCTACGCCACCGAGGACGAGCACCTCTGGGTGGTCAGCGACCTCACCCCGGGCCTGGACGGCGGACCGCAGCGGGTCGGCTCCGACCACGTGCTCGGCATTAGTCCGGCCTCGACGTCCCTGGCCCAGCTGACGATCCGAGAGGACATCGGCACCGCGCTCGACCTCGGCACCGGGTGTGGCGTTCAAGCGCTCCACCTGGCGCGGCACGCTGGCTCCGTCGTCGCCACCGACGTCAACTCCCGGGCGCTGGCGATCGCACGTTTCAACGCCGCCCTGAACGAGGTGACCGACCGCGTCGACGTCCGCGAAGGGTCGTTCTTCGAGCCGGTGCGCGGCGAGCGGTTCGACCTGATCGCCACCAACCCGCCGTTCGTGATCTCGCCGGCCACCGGCGAGCGGTTGGTCTACCGCGACTCCGGCCTGCCGGGCGACCGCGTGGTCGAGGACATCGTGCGCGCGGCGCCCGCGCACCTCAACCCCGGCGGCTGGTGCCAGATCCTGGCCAACTGGGTGATCGCCCGCGACCGCGAGTGGGATGACCGGTTGGCCGAGTGGCTCCTGCCCGGCCAGGATGCCCTGGTCGTGCAGCGCGAGGTGCTGGACCCGGCGGCCTACGTCGAGCTGTGGCTCAAGGACGCCGGCCTGCACGGGGCGCCCCACTACATCTCGCGCTACGACACCTGGCTGTCGTGGTTCGACGAGCAGGGCATCGAGGCAGTCGGCTTCGGCTGGATCAACCTGCGCGCCGCTGGCGACTCCGGAGGCACCAGCAGCTCTGGGGGCGCGGACCATCGCTCCCTGCTGTCGTGGCCCTACGACGTCGAGCAGCCAATCGCCCCGGCCGTGCACGCGTGGGGCGAGGCGGTGCGGGCCGAGGTCACGCCCGAGACCCATCTGGTCGCCCGCGTCGACGTCGTCCAGGAGACCCATGGCGCCGTCGGCGCAGAGGATCCCGAGACCATCGTCATCCGTCAGCAGCGGGGGCTGCGTCGCGCTCGGTCGATCGACACGGTCGAGGCTGCCCTGGTCGGAACGTGCGACGGCGATCTCACGGTAGGCCAGATCCTGGACGCCGTCGCACAGCTGCTCGACCTCGACGTCGCCGCCACCCGAGACACCTACCTGCCGGTGGTGCGGAGCCTGGTCGACGAAGGCTTCCTACTGCCGGCCGACCGGTAACCTGCGCACGTGGCGACTCCTGGGTGGTACCCCGACCCGTCGGGCCTCCCCGACACCCTGCGCTACTGGGACGGCGCCACCTGGACCGCTCATCTCGCCTCGCGGCCCGGAGCCCCGAGCCAGCCGGCGGCGCCGGCGTACGGCTGCCGGTTCAGCAAGTCCAGCCAGCGCAGACACAGTTCATGTCGCAGGTCGGGGCACAGGTCCCCGCGAGCACGTCGACCTCGCTCACCGCGACCACGATCGTGGCCTACCTGATGCTGGCCGTGGCCGCGACGTTCGCTCTCGGACTGGTCTCGTTCCTGGTGGTGCGGTCGCTCCTCTGAGCGCCGGCGTGCGCCCGTCGGCGAGCCACTGGAACCCGTAGGTAGGGCCGCTGTCCGACCTACGGATTCCGGTGGACGCCGACAAGGTGTTCCCTGGACGCGGCACGCCGAGGATCTCAAGGGCAGTGCCAGATGGTGCAGGTTCGCGCTGAGCGGCGAACGGCATGCAGTACGTCCTTCGTGACCGGGAGCGGAGTCACCCCGATCTTGGACGACTGCAACCGGCCGGAACCAGGAATCCGAACAAGTCCGAACACTTCGGGCGAGCCTCTCTTCCTGCGGAATCGGCTGGAGATCGGTGAGAAGCAGGCCCGACGACGGCAGCGGAACCGACCGCTCCGGCGCTGCTCGTCCGCAGCCTGCTCCGAGGGCCGACTGCCGGGTTGGCGGTCAGATCACTGGACATCACGCGCTACCGTGATCGGCCGTGAGCCCTCGAACGGTGGCCCGCGTCCAGCGCAGACGAAGGAAATGTGACCTCTAGTGGCCCACAAGTTGGTGATCGTCGAGTCCCCGGCGAAGGCCCGCACCATCGGCGGGTACCTCGGCGACGGGTACGTCGTCGAGTCGTCCATCGGTCACATCCGCGACCTCCCCAACAGCGCCGCCGACACCCCCGCCAAGATCAAGGAGAAGGCGTGGGGTCGCCTCGCGGTCGACGTCGAGAACGGCTTCACCCCTTACTACGTGGTGCCGCGCGACAAGAAGTCGCACATCAGCAAGCTCAAGTCGCTGCTGAAGGACGCCGACGAGCTCTTCCTCGCCACCGATGAGGACCGCGAGGGCGAGGCGATCGCCTGGCACCTGCTCGACGAGCTGAAGCCGAAGAACATCCCGGTCAAGCGGATGGTCTTCCACGAGATCACCAAGGCGGCGATCCTCGAGGCCGCCGACAACCCGCGCGAGCTCGCGATGGACCTCGTCGAGGCGCAGGAGACCCGCCGCATCCTCGACCGCCTCTACGGCTACGAGGTCAGCCCGGTGCTCTGGAAGAAGGTCATGTCCGGCCTGTCGGCCGGCCGCGTCCAGTCGGTAGCCACCCGGCTGGTCGTCGACCGCGAGCGCGAGCGGATGAAGTTCCGGCTCGCCTCCTACTGGGACCTCGAGGGCACCTTTGACGCCGGCGTCGCAGGCACGACCAGCCGCGCATGTTCCCGGCCAAGCTGCACTCGCTCGACGGCAAGCGCGTCGCCTCCGGCTCCAACTTCGGCCAGGACGGCGTCCTCAAGGCCGGCGCCGACGTCGTGCACCTCGACCGCACCCGTGCCGAGGCGCTGGTCTCGGCACTGGCCGACACGGCCTACGACGTCCGCTCGGTCGAGTCGAAGCCCTACCGCCGTTCGCCGTACGCGCCGTTCCGCACCACCACGATGCAGCAGGAGGCCAGCCGCAAGCTCGGCATGAGCGCCAGCGTCACGATGTCGGTGGCGCAGCGGCTCTACGAGAACGGCTACATCACCTACATGCGTACCGACTCGACCACGCTGTCGGGCGGTGCGGTCGAGGCCGCCCGGTCGCAGGCGCGCGAGCTCTACGGCGCGGAGTACGTGCCGGACGCCCCGCGGGTCTACGCCTCCAAGGTGAAGAACGCCCAGGAGGCGCACGAGGCGATCCGCCCGGCCGGCGAGTCGTTCCGCACCCCGGCGCAGACCGGCCTGACCGGCGACCAGTTCCGTCTCTACGAGCTGATCTGGATGCGCACCGTCGCCTCACAGATGAAGGACGCCGTCGGCCAGTCGGTCTCGGTGCGCATCGGCGGCGCGTCGAGCACCGGCGAGGACGTCGTGTTCTCGGCGTCCGGTCGCGTCATCACCTTCCACGGGTTCCTGAAGGCCTACGTCGAGGGCACCGACGACGGCGGCGCCAAGGACGACCAGGAGACCCGGCTGCCCGCGCTCGTCGAGGGCGACGCCGTCTCGGCTGCCTCGCTCGCGGCCAACGGCCACGAGACCAAGCCGCCGGCGCGCTACACCGAGGCGACGCTGATCAAGGAGCTCGAGGAGCGCGAGATCGGCCGCCCCTCGACGTACGCCTCGATCATCGGCACGATCCTCAACCGCGGCTACGTCTACAAGAAGGGCACCGCGCTGGTGCCGGCCTGGCTGGCGTTCTCGGTGACCCGGCTGCTCGAGGAGCACTTCCCGCGGCAGATCTCCTACGAGTTCACCGCCGTCATGGAGGACCGTGCTCGACGACATCGCCGCGCGGCAACAAGGACCGCGTCACCGAGCTCACCGAGTTCTACTACGGCTCGGAGAGCGTGCCCGGGCCTGCACGCGCTGGTCACCGGGCTCGGCGACATCGACGCGCGCGAGCTGGCCACGTTCCCGATCGGCGACCCCGAGGCCGGCATCAACCTGCGCGTGGGTCGCTACGGCCCCTACCTCGAGGGTCCGGACGACGACGGCAACCCGGTCGGCAAGCGCGCCAACGTGCCCGACGACCTGCCGCCCGACGAGCTCACGATGGAGAAGGCCAAGGAGCTCTTCGCCAACCCCGCCGGCGAGGAGATCGAGCTCGGCTCGCACCCCGAGACCGGCCTGCGCGTGGTGGCCAAGAACGGACGCTTCGGGCCGTACGTCACCGAGGACCTCCCCGAGGACGCCAAGAAGACCGCCAAGCCGCGCACCGGCTCGCTGTTCAAGTCGATGTCGCTCGACACGATCACCCTCGAGGACGCCGTCAAGCTGCTCTCGCTGCCGCGCGTGGTCGGCGTCGACCCGACCGACCCCGACGCGAACGAGATCACCGCGCAGAACGGCCGCTACGGCCCGTACCTGAAGAAGGGCACCGACTCGCGCTCGCTCGACCACCGAGGAGCAGCTGTTCACCGTCACCCTCGACGAGGCGCTGGCGATCTACGCCCAGCCCAAGCAGCGCGGCCGCGCCGCTGCCGCCCCGCCGCTCAAGGAGCTCGGCAACGACCCCGTCTCCGGCCAGCCGGTCGTGGTGAAGTCGGGCCGCTTCGGCGAGTACGTCACCGACGGCGAGTACAACGCGACGCTGCGCAAGGACGACTCGGTCGAGACGCTCACCCTCGAGCGCGCCGCCGAGCTGCTGGCCGACCGTCGTGAGCGCGGGCCGGCGAAGAAGGCAGCCAAGAAGGGCGCGAAGAAGGCGCCCGCCAAGAAGACCGCCAAGAAGTCGGCGGCGAAGAAGACCGCGAAGAAGACGGCGAAGAAGGCCGCGGCCAAGAAGGCCTGAGTCGGCGCGACCGGCGTGCCAGTGGCCGACAGCAGCGGACCCTCCCTACCCACGGTCGGTGCCGCCTCGTAGGTTCTGGGTGTGACCCTCGAGCCACCCCGCGACGCCGTGTACGCCACCGCGCGGCGTCTTCGTCTGCTTCGAGGGCGGCGAGGGGTCGGGCAAGTCGACCCAGTCGCGGCGGCTCGCGGCGTGGCTCACCCGCGCCGGGTACGCCGTCCGGCTCACCTTTGAGCCGGGCGACACCCCGGTCGGCGCCGAGATGCGGCGCATCGTGCTGAGCCCCGAGACCGGCGAGCTGTCCGACCGCACCGAGGTGCTGCTCTACGCCGCCGACAAGGCCGAGCACGTCGACACCGTCGTGCTGCCGGCCCTGGCCCGCGGTGACGTCGTGATCACCGACCGGTACGTCGACTCGACGCTCGCCTACCAGGGCGCCGGCCGCTCGCTCGACGTCGCCGAGGTCGAGGCGGTGGCTCGCTGGGCCACAGGCAACCTGCGGCCGCACCTGACCGTCGTCCTCGACCTCGAGCCCGAGGCGGGGTTGGGCAGGTTCACCGGTCGCGATCGCATCGAGGGCGAGTCGCTGGAGTTCCACCAGCGGGTGCGTGAAGCGTTCGTGGCGATGGCCACGGACGACCCTGACCACTACCTCGTGCTGGACGCCCGCGCCGATCTCGACACCATCGAGAACGCCATCCGCGCCGCGGTCACGCCGCTCCTCGAGCAGGCCGAGCGGTGAGCACCGCGCAGGCCGAGCAGACCTCGGTGTTCGACGACCTCGTCGGCCAGGGGCCACGCGGTCACGGCCCTGCGCACCGCGGCGTCCGGGCGCGGCATGAGCCACGCCTGGCTCTTCACCGGCCCGCCCGGCAGCGGGCGGTCGAACGCCGCGGTCGCGTTCGCTGCCGCCCTCCAGTGCCCCGATCAGGGCTGCGGCACCTGCCACGAGTGCCACACGGTCGCTGGCCGGCACCCATGCCGACGTCGGCCTGGTGCGCACCCAGAAGCTGTCGATCGGCGTCGACGAGGTGCGCGACCTCGTGCGCCGCGCCGCTCTCGCCCCGGCCGGACGCCGCTGGCAGATCCTGATCATCGAGGACGCCGACCGGCTCACCGAGCAGGCGTGCAACGCCCTGCTCAAGGCCATCGAGGAGCCGACCGACCGCACCGTCTGGATGCTCTGCACACCCAGCGTCGAGGACGTCCTGCCCACGATCCGCTCGCGCTGCCGCCAGGTCGCGCTGTCGACGCCCACGGCGGTCCAGGTGGCCAGCTTCCTGATCCGCACCGACGGCGTGAGCGAGGCGTTGGCCGCCTACGCCGCCCGCGCCAGCCAGGGCCACATCGGCCGAGCGCGCGCGCTCGCTCGCGACGAGGCCACCCGCAACCGGCGTCGCGAGATCGTGTCGCTGCCGCCGCGGCTCACCTCGCTCGGCGCGTGCATGCAGGCCGCCACCAACCTCGCCGAGGTCGCCAAGGAGGAGGCCGACGCCATCACCTCCGAGCTCGACCTGGCTGAGAAGGTCGACCTCGACCTGTCCTACGGCGTGGTCGAGCGCGGACGTCGTCCGCGGGAGTACGCCCCGGCGCTGGCGGCGCTCGACAAGGCCCAGAAGACCCGGGCCAAGCGGCGGGTGCTCGACGTCGTCGACCGCGGGACTGATGGACCTCGTCTCGGTCTACCGCGACGCGATCGCGGTCGCCATGCGGGCGCCGGGCTGGCTGGTGAACGAGGAGATCCGCGGCGACATCGAGGAGCTGGCGCGACTCTCCACGCCCGAGCTCAACCTGCGGCGGATCGGCTGGATCTTCGAGGCCCGCGAGCAGATGCTCGAGTTCAACGTGCCGGTCGCCTTGGCGCTGGAGTCCATGATGGTGGCGTTGAAGGTGCCGGAGGGAGGACGACGTTGAGCAGGCTGACGTGGATCGTCGCGGTGACGCTCGTGCTGGTGCTCGGCATCGGTGGTGGTGCGGTGACGGCCCTCGTGGTGGGCAACGACGACGAGCCGGCCAGCCGATCGTCCGAGGGGCCGGTGCCCACGCTCGATCCCGACCCGAGACCCGGCACCCAGCGGCGACCCGACCAACGTGCCCGGCGGGCTCGAGACGTTCTACGAGCAGCAGCTCGACTGGAGCGGCTGCGGCGAGGTCGCAGTGCGCGACCCTGACGGTGCCGGTCGACTACACAGAACCGGGCGGCGAGACCCTCGAGCTCAACCTCAAGCGGGTGCCGGCCACCGGCGACCGGGTCGGCTCGCTGGTGGTCAACCCCGGCGGCCCGGGTGCTCCTGGCATCGACCATGGCCGACGACGCCGACTTCTACTTCCGACCGCAGCTGCTCGAGCGCGTCGACGTCGTGGCGTTCGACCCGCGCGGCACCGGAGACTCCGACCCGGTCGACTGCCTCTCCGACCGCGACCTCGACACCTTCATCAGCCAGGACCCCTCGCCCGACTCGCCCGAGGAGGCCCGTGAGCTGACCGCCGACCAGGACGCGTTCTTCCGTGGCTGCGTCGCCCTCAGCGACGACGTGGTCGGCCACGTCTCGACGGTCGAGTCGGCGCGCGACATGGACGTGCTGCGCGGGGCGTTGCGCGAGGAGCAGCTGAGCTACCTCGGCTTCTCCTACGGCACCACCCTCGGCTCGGTCTACGCCCAGCTGTTCCCCGATGAACGTCGGCCGGTTCGTGCTCGACGGCGCCACCGACCCGAGCCTCGACTCGCGGCAGAACTCGTTGAGCCAGGCCCGCGGCTTCCAGACCGCGCTCGATGCCTACATCCAGAACTGCATCGACGAGGGAGCGTGCTTCCTCGGCGGCACCATCGCCGAGGGTCGTAACACGATCACCGAGCCTGCTCGACCAGATCGACGACGAGCCGCTGGAGACCAGCCTGGGCCGCGAGCTGCAGGTGGGCAACGCGTTCTACGGCATCGTCACGCCGCTCTACTCTCGCGAGAACTGGACCTACCTCGACACCGGTCTCCAGACCGCGCTGGCCGGCGACGGCTCGGTGCTGCTCACGCTGTCGGACTCCTACGCCTCGCGCGACACCTTTACTGGCGAGTTCACCGACAACAGCCTCGAGGCCAACCTGGCGATCAACTGTCTCGACGACCCCTCGACGCTCGACCCGAGCCAGATCCCCGACGAGTTCCCGGCCTTCCAGAAGGCCTCGCCGACGTTCGGGCGGGTGTTCGCGTGGGGCCTGCTGGGCTGCCACGGCGTGCAGGTGCAGGCCACCGAGCCCTCGCCCACCATCGACGGCAAGGGCGCCGCGCCCATCGTCGTGCTCGGCACCACCCGCGACCCGGCCACCCCCTACGAGGAGGCGGTCGCGCTCGCCGAGCAGCTCGAGAGCGGCGTCCTGGTCAGCCGGGACGGCGACGGCCACACGGCGTACAACAAGGGCAACGACTGCATCGACGCCGCGGTCGAGGACTACCTGATCGACGGCGTGGTGCCGCGCGACGGTCTCGAGTGTTGACAGCGTCCACCGGCTAGCGATCGGCTAGCGATCGGCTAGCGCGGCTGGGGAGTGCCGAGGTGGCGCGGGGTCAGACGATGCGGGCGAACCACCGCAGCGACAGACGCGGCACCGAGCAGGCCGAGCAGCATGCGCCAGAGCCACGACGTACGGCGTGACGTCGCGCTGCTCGGTGCGGTAGCCGATGGAGGACTGGATGTCGTCGTAGACCTCGTCGAGCTGGTCGGCCGTCTCCGCGGCGTACCCCTGGCCGCCCGTCGCTCCGGCCAGCGCGTCGAGCGAGCCCTGGTCGACCGGCACCTGCACGACCTGGCCCTCGACGGTGACCGTGCCCGTGGCTGTGCCGTAGGCGATCGTCGAGACCGGGACGCCGGCCTCGGTGGCTGCGGTCGCGGCCTGCTCGAGGCTGCTGCCGACGGTGTTCGTGCCGTCGCTGAGCAGCACGATGTGTGCCGGGACTGGCTCCGCCTCGCTGCCGTCCTGAGTCGTCGACTCCTGGCCGATGGCGGCGATCTGCGCCACCGAGGTCAGCACGCCGTCGCCGATCGCCGTGCCCTCCGCGAGCTGCAGCCGGTCGAGGGCATCGACGGCCGCCTCGTGGTCGGGGCTGGGCTTGGCGAGCACGGTCGCGGCGCCAGCGAACTCGACGACGCCGACGTTGAAGCCGTCGGGGAGTCCCTCGACGAAGCCCTGCGCCGCGTCGCGGGCCGCGGTGAGCCGGTCGGGCGCGACGTCGGTGGCCTGCATCGACAGCGACACGTCGACGACCACGACGACGGTGGCTCGTTCGCGCGGCACCTGCTCGTCGATCTGCGGCCGTGATGCCGCCACGGCCAGCGCGATGAACGTCAGCAACAGCAGCCCGGCAGGCAGGTGGCGGCGCCACGCCGGCTTCTCGGGCACGAGCCGCTCGAGCATCGGCAGCGTCGCAAAGGTGACGGCGTACTTGCTGCCGCGGCGTCGCTGCACGACGTACGCCACAGCCAGGGCCGCCACCGGCACCAGCAGCCACAACCAGCCCGGACTCGCGAGGCTCATGGGCGCTCACCCAGGGGGCGGCTGGACGCCGGTGAGCGGTGGGTGAGCCACCGAATGTGGGTCCAAGCCGGTGGCTGAGCCACCGCCGCCCGGGGGTCGACCCGGGTAGCGGTGTCGCTGCCACCGAATACTCCGCTCAAACGGTGGCGCATCCACCGCTCCCCGGCTGCGACGCCGCTCATCAGGCCGCCCCCGTGGGGACTCGGCGCATCGGCCGGCCGTTGACGTGGCGGGCGAGGTCGCGCACCCAGTCGCGGTCGGTGCGCAGCAGCACGTGCCCGGCGCGCGCTGCCCGCACGGCCTCGGACGTCGCCGCGCGATGAGCGGCGGTCGTCTCGGCGTAGCGACGGCGCAGTCGGGCGTCGGAGGTGAAGATCTCGCGTCGTCGTCCGGTCTCGGGGTCGGCGAAGGTGACGGCGCCGACGTCGGGCAGGTCGAGCTCGCGCGGGTCGACCACCTCGACCACCAGCACCTCGTGCGAGGCGGCCATCCGGCGCAGCGGCGTCTCCCACGCGAAGGGCCGCTCGAACCCGCCGTCGGCGGAGAGGAAGTCGGTGACGATCGACGCGGACGCCCGGCCGTGCGTGCCGCGCGCCGAAGCTGCGCAGGGCGGCGGCCAGGTCGGGTTCGGGCCGTCGCGACCTCCAGCGGACGCCGACGACGCAACGCCCGGTGGGCGGCAGCGCGCGAGGGCACGGGCGCGGCCCATCGCAGCCCGGCGCCGGTCAGGTGCGCGGTGCCGAGCCGGTTGCCCGGGCCTGCAGTCAGCAGAGCAATCGCCGCGACGACACCGGCCGCGACGTCGCGCTTCTCCAGCGACACGGTGCCGAACGCCATCGAGGCGGTGTCGTCGACGAGCACCCATGCCTCGAGCTCGTGCTGGGCCAGCGGCCGCCACACGTGCGCCTCGCCGGAGCGGGCGGTCACGTTCCAGTCGATCCGGCGGACGTCGTCCTCGCCCGGGCGGTAGCGCACGACCTCCTCCGGGTCGGAGCCCGAGCCCAGGCGCAGGCCGTGCTGCTCGCCGTGCATGCGGCCGGGCAGCCGTCGGCGCACCGCGAGCTCGAGGGCCGCGAACACGGCCTCGGGATCAGCGGTGCCGCCCGAGCGGGGGGAGGTCGTCGGTCACGCCGTCTCCGCAGCCCCGTCGGTCAAGGTGGCCGTCGGGGTTCTCGCGCGTGGCGACCTGCGGCCGCGGCACGACGTTCAGGATCTCGCGCACGATCGCGCGCGGGTCAGCACCGTCGGCGACCGCGTCGAACGAGAGCAGCATCCGGTGGCTCATCACGTCGCTGGCGATCTCGGCGATGTCGGAGGCGAGCACGTAGGAGCGCCCACGCAGCAGCGCGAGCGCGCGACCGGCGGCGAGCATGCCGAGGGAGGCGCGCGGGCTGACGCCGAGCTCGATCACCGAGCCGAGATGACCCAGGCCGTAGCGGTCGGGCTGCCGCGTCGCGACGGTGAGGTTCACCAGGTAGGAGGTGACCGAGTGGTGCACGAAGATCGAGTCGGCCACCTTCTGCAGGCGCAGCACGTCGGCGGGCGTGAGCACGGGGTCGGCCCTGGGCGGGTCGACCGACATCCGGTGCAGGATCTCGAACTCCTCCTGGCCGGACGGGTAGGGCACGTCGACCTTGAGCAGGAACCGGTCGCGCTGGGCCTCGGGCAGCCGGTAGACGCCCTCGGACTCGACCGGGTTCTGCGTCGCGAGCACGAGGAACGGGTCGGGCAGCGGATGGCTGGTGCCCGCGATCGACACCTGACGCTCGGCCATCGCCTCGAGCAGCGCCGACTGCACCTTGGCCGGCGCGCGGTTGATCTCGTCGGCCAGCACCAGGTTGGCAAAGATCGGGTCCGCGCTCGACGTCGAAGGTCTCGCTGCTCGCGCGCCACACGCGGGTGCCGGTGATGTCACCGGGCATCAGGTCGGGGGTGAACTGCAAGCGCGAGAACGAGCCGCCCACGACGTCCGCAAGGGTGCGGACGGCGAGCGTCTTGGCGACGCCGGGCACGCCCTCGAGCAGCAGGTGCCCGCGGGCCAGCAGCCCGACGAACATCCGCTCGACCATCGCGTCCTGTCCGACGACGACCTTCTTGACCTCGATCAGCGCCCGCTCGAGCTGCTGGGACGCCTCGGCCACCTCGGCCTCGTGTTCGTGCGACATGCGGACAAGTGGACCAGATCGACCTAGGAGCACGCTGAGGAGCGGCGCTGGATGCGGACTGCCCAAATGGGCAACCGAGGACTGCCCCGTTGGACGGGTTACCTCTCGGGGGGCCGTCGACCTACTGTCGATGACAGCACCGCACGAACGTCCCAGGCCCTCTTCCCGATTGGTCTGGGACGTTCGTCATTTCACCCATCACCGTGGGTGCTCAGTCGGCGACGATCGCCTGGATGCGCGCGGTGGCCAGCTCGACCATCAGCTGCGCGGCGGGGGAGAGCGTCGCGCCGGCGCGGTGCACGATCGCGAGGACGTCGTACTGCCGCGGACGCAGCGGCACCCATCCGGCGTCCGGTGCCAGCCGCGGCAGCAGCTGCTCGGCGGCGCCGCGGGGGATCACCGAGTCGGCCAGCCCCAGCCCGACGAGCTCGACCGCGGTCTCGACGTCCTCGACCTCGATGCGGGTCTGCGGGTTGCGACCGGTCTCGTGCATCATCCGGCGAAGCACGATCCGGGTCGCGTCCTCGGCGCGCCACGTGGTCTCCGGCATCACCAGGCTCGCCTGCGAGAGTCGGTGCGCGGTCACGGGCGTCTCCAGACGGGCCGGGTCGTTGCTGATGTAGACGAGCTCGTCTCGCGCGACCGGCGTCACCGACATGCCCTCGCTCTGCACGCTCGGCACTGCGATCATCGCCGCTTCGAGCCGGCCGCGGCGCAGCTGGTCCTGCACGTCGCTGGAGTTCTGGCCGACCAGCTCGACCCGCACGCCGGGGTAGCGGGCGAGGACGTCGGCCACGAGCGCGGCGCCGGCGTAGAGCCGGGCGGTGCCGAACATGCCGAACCGGATCGTCCCGGTCTCGAACGACTTCACGCCTGCCACCGCGCGCCGGGTCTCGTCGACCGCGGCCAGCACCTTCTCCGCGTGCGGGCGCAGGGTGTCGGCCACGGTGGTGGGCACGACGCCGCGACCGACGCGGCGGAACAGCTGGACGCCGAGCGACTTCTCCAGCGACCGGATCTGCTCGCTCACGACTGGGCTGGGCGTAGCCGAGCTCCTCGGCCGCCGCGGTGAGCGAGCCGTGCTCGTAGGTGGCGAGGAAGCAGGTGAGCTGGTGCAGCGACAGCATGTGATCAGGGTAACAATAAGCCATAGGCATTGCCTTGAGATCAGGCTGGAAAGAGTGGCTACCCCTATGTCTGGAAAGGATCCAGAATAGAGACATGTTCACGCACACCTGCACCGCTTGCGAGTCGCGCAAGCTCATCTTCCCGAGCCAGATCTCGGGCATCGACAACACCGCCGAGGGCATCGTCGTCAGCTTCACCTGCTGGTGCGGCGCCACCCAGAGCGCGCTGACCGGACGCCGGGCTGCCGAACGCGCGGCCGCTCGTTCGGACGTCGTGCGCGCTGCCTGAGCGCAACCAACGATCTACCTATGGTCGGCGGGGTCGCCGCGGGAGTACGTTCAGAGATCCCCACTCCCCATCGGTAGGAGCACCCCCCGTGAAGTCGCTCGGAAAACCCACGTACGCGAACGTCGCCTCGACGCTAGCCCTGGTGATCGCCCTCGGTGGCACCTCGGCCTACGCCGCGGGCCAGATCACTGGCAAGCAGATCAAGAACGGTTCGGTTGCAAGCGCCGATCTCGCCAAGAACTCGGTCAACTCCGTCAAGGTCAAGAACTCGTCCCTGCTGGCCAAGGACTTCAAGCCGGGCCAATTGCCCGCTGGGGCTGACGGCGCAGACGGAGCTCCGGGTCCTGCTGGCACCGATGGTGCCCCGGGCCCGGCTGGCGCGGCAGGACCCGCCGGGCCCGCGGGCGCGACCGGTCCGAGCGGCGTCGCCGGGGTCACCGTGGTCCGCAGCGCCATGAACGTGGCTGCCGGGGCCGAGACCGGCGTCAACTTCGGCGCCTCATGCCCCGTTGGCACGCGTGCCACAGGAGGCGGCGTCGGCGCAGCAGGCGGAGGCAACGTGAACGGCCGAGTGGTCTTCAGTGGACCTGTCGACGAGACCGGCATCTTCACCCAAACCGTGACCGGCGACGTGCCGGTGCGCTGGGCGGGGCGTTACTTCAACGGTGGACCCGCCGCGGTCGACGTCTACGTCTGGGCGATCTGCGGCTAGAGCAGCCCGGCGAAGCAGGCCGTCAGTTCGACGGCGAGGTCGACCTCGGGGTCGGCCAGCCACCGAACTATCGCGGTCTGCCACAGGGCCACCCCCGTCGCGGCGGCGACCTGCACGGATCGATCATGCAGGTCGACCCCGCGGCGTTCGGCGAGCGCCTGGAGCAGCGCTCGCTGCCACGAGTGGACGACGTCCTGCACCCGGCCGCGCAGGGCAGCAGAGCTCGCGGCAGCTGCACGACGTTGCTGCATCCGGTCGCGCTCGGCCTCGAAGGCTGGACACAGTGCGCCGAACGCAGCCGCGGCTGCCTCGAGGTCGCTCAAGGATGCCGGCAGGTCGCGAATGGCTTCGCGCAGCGCTGCCTGGCGGACCTCGCGCTCGGGGTTGAGCACGTCGTCCTTGGAGGCGAAGTAGCGGAAGAACGTGCGCGGCGAGACGTTGGCCGCGGCGGCGATCATCTCCACGGTCGTGGCGTCGAAGCCGTCGCGCGCGAAGAGCTCGAGCGCGGCGTCCTCCAGCGACCGTCGGGTGCTGTGCTTGTGCCGCTCGCGCAGACCCAGCCCCTCCGGCGTCACCGCGTGCGTGGTCACCGGATCAGTCCGACGCGAGCGCGGCGCGCAGCCGCGTCTCCTCGTCGGCCCGTGCCTCCGGGCTGCCGCCGACGATCGAGACCTGCTCCAGCTCGCCGGTGAAGGCGAACGGCGCCTGGTAGTCGTGGCACAACGGCAGCCCGCGGTCGCGGCCGATGAACATGCCGACCGCTGCCGTCGAGAGGTTGGGGAAGAAGAACAGCCCGGGCAGCGGCGCCGCCGCCACCTCGACGCCGTCGACCAGCACCCGCGCCACCGGTTCGAGCCCCGGCACGTACTGCACCTCGACCTGGTGCCGACCTGGCGCCACCGGCTCGGTGCCGGCCACGCGCACCAGTCCGTCGAGCATCGCGAACGCCGCCACCGGAACGCCGTCCAGCAGGTAGCAGCCCCAGCCGCCGTGAGCGTCGCCGATCGCGGCGATCACGCCCGACGCACCGCCCTCAGGAACGACGACGTCCGCGGTCAGCTGGAACCCACCGAACAGCGACGGCAGCTGGCTCTCCTGAATCGGCCCCCCGCCCGGCTTGTAGACCGCGCTCGCCGGCGGCGGGAACTCGCCGGGGTGCATGTGGGCCATCGAGTCGGGGAACTCGAAGAGAGGTAGCACCTGGTTGCGACCGGCCTCGGCCCACCACATCTCCTCGAGCCGCTTCACCGTCTCAGGGTGCTCGGCGGAGACATCGGTGGCCTCGGAGAAGTCGTCGGTGAGCCGGAACAGCGACCAGTGGTCGGTGTCGAAGTCGTGGCTGCCGGTGATCGTGTCGCGCTCGCCGAACTGGTTCGGCACGAAGTTGGTGGTCGCCTTCCAGCCGTCGTAGTAGAGCCCGCGCGAGCCCATCATCTCGAAGTACTGCAGGCGCCGGTGCTCGGCGGCGTCCGGCTCGGTGAACGAGGCGCAGCATCGAGGTGCCGTCGACCGGCTGCTGCTGCACGCCGTCGACCGTCTCCGGCACCGGAACGCCGGCCGCGTCGAGGATGGTGCTGAACAGGTCGACCGCGTGGCAGAACTGGTCGCGGATGCCGCCGGGGTCGGCGACCTTCGACCCCCACCGCACGACCAGCGGCGTGCGGACGCCGCCCAGCCAGGCATGCCGCTTCCACAGGCGCAGCGGGGTGTTGCCGGCCCACGCCCAGCCGAACGGGTAGTGGTTGTAGGCGTCGAAGCCGCCGATCTCGTCGCTGCGCGCGATCGAGGCGTCGACGTCCTCCTGGTGCCCGAGCCAGCCGGCTGCCTCGTTGAGCGTTCCGGTGACGCCGCCCTCGGCGCTGGCGCCGTTGTCGGAGAGCACCATCACCAACGTGTTGTCGGCGATGCCGCGCTCGTCGAGGTAGTCGAAGAGGCGGCCCGAGGTGGTGGTCGGTGTGGGTCATGAACCCGGCGAACACCTCCATGTAGCGCGCGAAGAGTCGGCGGTGCTCTGCCGGCAGGGTCGACCACTCGGGCACCCACGCCGGCCGCGGGGTCAGCACCGTCTCGGCCGGGACGACGCCGGCCGCGACCTGCTGGGCGAACACCCGGTCGCGCCAGGCCTCCCAGCCGTCGTCGAACTGGCCCTCGTACGGCGTGACCCACTCCGGCGGCACCTGGTGCGGCGCGTGCGCTGCCCCGGTGGCCAGGTGCAGGAAGAACGGCTTGCGCGACTGCGCCTGCTGCTGGTCCTGGATCATCCGGATCGACTCGTCGACCAGGTCCTCGGTGAGGTGGTAGCCCTCCTCGGGGGTCTTCGGCGGGTCGACCTGGGTGTTGTCTCGCACCAGCTCGGGCGCCCACTGGCTGGTCTCGGCGCCGAGGAATCCGTAGAAGCGCTCGAAGCCCATGCCCAGCGGCCAGCGGTGGAACGGTCCGGCCGAGGAGTACTCGCCCTTCGGCGTCAGGTGCCACTTGCCGACCGACATCGTGTTGTAGCCGGCGTCGCGCAGGATGCGGGCGAGCATCGCGGCCGACGGGGGGATGCGTCCGGTGTAGCCCGGGAAGCCGAGCGCCGCCTCCTCGGTGACGCCCATGCCGACGGCGTGGTGGTTGCGCCCGGTGTGCAGTGCGGCGCGGGTCGAGGAGCAGACCGAGGTGACGTGGAAGCGGTTGTAGCGCAGGCCGCCGGCCGCCAGCCGGTCGATGTTCGGGGTGTTCAGCGTGGCGCCGAAGCAGCCGAGCTGCGCGAACCCGACGTCGTCGAGCACGACCATCACCACGTTGGGCGCGCCATCTGGCGCCTTCGGGTAGCTGACGAAGTGGGGCTCAGATCCGCTCACGCGTGGGGTGATCACCGGCGCACCGTAGCGCCGTTCGAGTGTTGGTGTCATCCTGTTGCCAAATGACAGTCATCTGCCAGTTGGCCGCCGTCGCGCCGGACATCGATCAGCTGACGATCGACCTACCGGACGCGCTCCAGCTGGCCACCAAGATCGTCGTCGGACTCTTCCTGTTCGGCATCGCTCTCGACACCAAGCTCGAGGACTTCCGCGACGTCGTGCGCCGTCCGGGCGTGATCGCGGTCGGCGTCCTCGCTCAGTACGTCGTGGCGCCGGCGGTGACGGTGCTGCTCACGTTGGCGCTCGACGTCCGCGGTTCGGTGGCGATCGGGATGCTGCTCGTCGCGTGCTGCCCGGCGGGCAACCTGTCCAACCTGCTCACCCACCGCGCTCGGGGCGACGTCGCGCTGTCGATCTCACTCACCGGCGTCTCCAACGTGCTGGCCGTCGTCGCCACTCCGATCGCATTCGCGTTCTGGAGCGGGCTCAACCCGAACGCCGAGGCGTTGCTGCGCGACGTGTCCCTGGAACCCTGGGACGTGGTCGGCGAGGTGGCGCTCCTCATCGGCCTCCCGTTCGCGCTCGGACTCTTCGCAGCCTGGCGCTGGCCGGCCCTCGCCGGTCGGGTGAAGAAGTACGTCGAGCCCGGCGTGCTGGGGCTCCTGTTGCTCGTGGTCATGGGCGGCCTGGCCGGACAGTTCGACATCTTCGTCGACTACATCGGCGACGTCGCCCTGCCCATCGCCGCCCAGAACGCCCTCGCGCTCGGCGTCGGCTACGCGACCGCGCGCGCGTGCCGGCTCTCCGTGGCTGGCACCCGTGCGATGACCTTCGAGCTCGGCGTGCGCAACACCGCGCTGGCTGTCGTGCTCGCGTTGGCGTTCTTCGGGGACCTCGGGGGAGTCGTGCTGGTGGCTGCGCTGTGGGGGCTCTGGGACACCGCAACCGGCCTTGCGCTGGCCACCTGGTGGCGACGACGCCAGCTCGAGCCGCAGCGATGACGGCACCGTTTTCGTGAGCCCCGCGCGCGTCCGTATACTTCCCGGCGGTCGTTCGGTTGCTTCGTCAACCGGCCGCCCGGCCGCCTTAGCTCAGTCGGTAGAGCGAGTCACTCGTAATGACTAGGTCGTCAGTTCGATTCTGACAGGCGGCTCCACTACAGGCCCCTGACCTGCGGAAACGTGGTTGGGGGCCTTTGTCATGGGTCCGAAAACCGGCCAAAATGGCCAAAAGTCAACCGAAAGTCAACCGAAAGTCCCCAGGTGCTCCTTGGGCCCGGGCCTCGTTGCTGCTTCTGACTGCTCGCTTCAGCCTGTTCCTCGCGGACGGCAAGTCACTGGCTGGCCGAGTGCCCCTCGGCCACGGCTGGCACTCAGCGGCAGTCACGCGGAGTCCCTGCGCTCGAAGAGCGGCACGGTCGCCCGTGCGCACCTCTTGGTGTCAGCGCCGCGCCGAACGCGACGTACAGCGACGGCTGCCCGCGCATAGGCGTGGTCTTGTGGGTCCTTTGGGTGCTCCGGTGGGCTGGTAGTCGCGGTTGGGGTCGATGGTCAGCTCGCGGAGGAGCTCGCCGGTGGCGGCGTCGATGACGCGGACCTGCAGGTCGTGGACGAGCAGGATGACGTGGGTTCGGGCGTGGGTTCGGCCGATGCCGATGTGTGGAGCGGCCGTTGACGCGCAGGGTGACGCTGCCGGAGGCGTCGAGCCGGTCGCGGCGGACCCGGTCGTGGGTCTCGGTGGTCGCGGTCGGCGGCGGGGTGGCTTTCGGGCGTGCGGGTAGGCCGTGGCGGGGTGGCTCGGTGCGGCAGGACCGGTGCGGCCGGCGCTGGTTGTATCGTCGGCGAAGACCTCGAGCAGGGCCTGCAGTTCGGCGATCGTGGTCGGCTGCGCGGGTCTGGGCGCGTAGCCACTTCTTCATGGTCTGCTGGAACCTCTCGACTTTGCCGCAGGTGGTGGGATGGTTCGGGCGGGTGTTCTTCTGCACGATGTCGAGCCGGCGCGAGTTCGTGCTCGAGGCCGTTCGGCCGCCGCGGCCGCCGGCGAACCGGGTCGTGTAGACCATGCCGTTGTCGGTCAGCGTGGATGCGGGATGTCCGTGCAGGTCAGCGGTTTCACGGAAGGTGGCCAGCACGATCGGCCCGGTGACCCGGGCGTGGGCGCTGACGTGCAGGGCGTAGCGGGCGTGGTCGTCGAGCCAGGTGATGATCTCGGTCGTCCGGGCTGCCGCGGGCGGGTGAGGCGGTAGTGGGTGAAGTCGGACTGCCAGGACTCGTTGGGCATGCTCGGCCTCGAACCGGATGTAGGAGGACCTCGGGTCGCTTCCTCGGTTCCGGGGTCACCGCGCCCGCGCGGGTCAGGATCCGGTTGATCGTCGCCCGCGACAACTGTGCTCTGGTGGTGGTGGGTCAGGTGCCAGCCGATGGTGTCGGCTCCGGCGTCCAGGCCCGCCTCGGCGAGTTCCTTGCGGAGCCGCACCACGAGGTCGACATCTGCATCTGAGGTGGCGCTCGGCGAGGTGTGCGGACGCCTCGACCGGGGCTCTAAGGCGGCGTGGCCTTCGGCTCGGTAGCGGGTCATGAGCTTGCTGACCCGGCCCTTGCTCAACCCGTAGCGGATGGCCGCTTCAGCCTGGGTGATGCCCTCGATCTCGACCGCGGCGAGATGACCAACCTGGCTTTCGACACCCTCGAGCATCTCAAAACCCACCATCGAGTTTCCTATGTCTTGAGACATAGAATTCCTATGTCCTGAGCCAGCACATGACAGGCGGCTCCACGACAGGCCCCTGACCTGCGGAAACGTGGTCCGGGGCCTGGGTGATGGGTCCGGAATTTGTCCGGAATGGCCACAAACCAACCGAAAGTCCTCGGCACCGCCTCTGTGGAGTCAGGCGCCGCCCGCCCGCCCGGTCAAAGGGCTCGGCGCTGGGACCGAGGCCGCGCCGGGGCTCGGACTGCAGGGCGCCAAATGGGCTTGCGACTCAGGGCGAAGATTCACGCGGCTTCAAGGACGCTGGCAATGGTTGCGATCAGGTCTTTCGCAAGGCCTCCCTTGGTGACGTAGCCGTTGGCGCCTGCGGCCAATGCTCTTTCTTCGAGAGTTCCTTGGTCGAACCCGGTAAGTGCGATGACTCGAACGTTGGGGACGACTTCCCGGATGAGTGGCAGTGCCTGGAGGCCGTCCATGCGCGGCATCGCCATGTCGAGGAGGACTAGGTCCGGCTGGAGTTGGCGCGCCTTTTCCACCGCGTCACGGCCGTCTATGGCTTCTCCCACGACGTCAAAGCGCCCGAGCCGGCCTAGCTGGATCCGGAGAAGCATTCTGAGGTCGTCGCAGTCGTCAACGATCAGCACCCGCGGCCCGGGCGTCGTCGCAGCGATGGCGGAGATAGTTAGTTCGGTGCCGTAGTCGAGTTGATCGCCTCGAGGAACCTGCCCCAAGGCGGCCGGGATGGCACGGACCAGGTCGCCGGGCGCCAGGTCGTTTCCCGAGGGCTCGAGGAGGTCACCCATCATTCCCCGCGCTGACTCAAGCGTTCGATCGAGAAAGGTTCGGACCGCGTCGAAGTCGGACAGCTCTAGCGCGTACGAGGCGGCCGTCAATCCCTGCACGACGTTGTCGTTGATCTCGAACGCTTGGCGTCGGCGCAGTCGGTCGGCAGTGAGCCGTTGCGCGAGTGCCTCGCGTTCGATACGCGGCACGGCGTCGGCGAGGTAGAAGGCGATCTGCGAGTCCTGAGCGGCAGAACTGAGTTCTACCTCGGTAACGTCCAGGATCAAGTCGGTGCCGTCGAGCCCAGTCGCGGCTTGACCTCGACCGGTCTTCACGTTGGTTGCCAGTATCTCGCTGATCGCGTGACCGATTGGTTCCGCACCGACAAGTGCCGTTGCCTGTGGGTTGGCTTGAACCACGTGGCCGTCCGCGTCGACGACCAAGATCGCCTCGGGCGCAGCTTCGACCAAACTTCGGAACCTGGCAGCAACTTGTTCGCGCTCTTGCTCGGCCAGGACCCGTTCGGTGACGTCGATGCAGGTGCCGCGCATACGAACCGGAGCCCCGTCGGCATCGTGAATGACTTCACCGCTGGAGGATAGGTACCGCAGCTCTCCGTCCGGCCTCACGATCCGCTCGATCATTGCGTACGGCTCGCCGGAGGCGTAGGCCACCTCGTGGACCCCTTTGACCCGTTCGCGGTCATCGGGATGAACAGCCTCCAGGAAACGGTCGTAGGAGGCATTGAAGGACTGCGGTTCATGTCCGTAGATGCGGTAGAGCTGGTCCGACCACAGGTTGGTATCCGAGGCGATATGCCAGTCGTAGTCACCCATGCCAGCCAATTGCTGCGCACCCTGTACGCGAAGACCGAGATCGGCCAGTGCCTCATTGGACTCCATGCGGGCGAGCGTCTCGAGGAGGCTCGCGATCGCGACCAGAAGCGTCTCGAACGGCGGCCGGCTGCCGGCAGGTTCCTCAGCCCACGGATCGCTCCCAGTCCAACCGAAGACCAGTGACCCGAGGTGGCCCGGCAACTGCTGAACGAGGACCGAGGCGACTCCGCAGCCCTGCCACGTCACGGGCGCAATAGCCATTTGCCGACACAGGCCCTCGGAACTGGCGATCGAAACCGCCGGCACCTCGAGACCATCGTGATGGGAGACGACCGGACCGTCACCCGTGCTGACAATGACTGCCGCTGTAGATGCGCCCCCGAAGCCGCGAACCTCTGCAACCACATAGTCAAGGAAATCACTCGCGCTGCGGGCCGCTAGACCCTTCTCAGTGACGGTGAGCAGGAACTCGGATTGCGTGTCGATGTTCACTGGATCTACCTCTCAGAACTTAGGCGGGGCGCGGATGGTGCGGGCGTTCATCCCAAGCAGGAGATCGCCAGTGCCGCTGACCAACTGATCGGTCCAACCCGGCGGTTGCGAGGACCACGGCACGTACGGCACAACGTCGGCTTGCGCCGTCGCGCCCCCGCCGATGATCGTCGACATCGACGCGACGACCGCGGTGGCTAGACCAAGGAATTTCCCCGAGCACTCCGCGGCCAAATAGTTCGCGCACATCGCGCTCCCTCCCAAGAGCGTTGTGTGCGTGCGACGCTACGGGAGGTCTGTCCAGCTTGTATGTAGTCCCAAGTGACCAGGACCCCTGACCATTGGGGCAGGACCCGGGTCTGCTGCTACGCGATCGGGTGACAGGTCAGCGACGAGACCGAGGCGTAGGACCCCCGATGACTGCGACCCCAGCGCGAGTCGGCAGCGTGTGGGTTGCACTGCGGTTCGTGGGGGGCGACGGACGTGCGCTGGCCGCACGTTCCGGCCGAGAGCCGTTGCTCGTTGGGTGCCGATCCCCCGCCAATCCCGGGCACGGCCGTCATCGTGGCGTCGACATACGATGGCCAGCTGGTGACCTCGTGCGAGGCGTCCGCCACCTCGTCCGAGAATTCTGCGCGCTGTCACCACGCACGCGGCACTGTCACGCCAGGGCGCGTGAATCGCGGGCGCGGAGAAGCCTGATCTGCAGCATGGCCTCGTAGCGTGCCTCGGCACATTGGAGGTCGAGCCCACCCACCTCGCTCATCCGGCGCAGCCGATAGCGGACCGTGTTCGGGTGGACGTGCACCGCATCGGCCGTCGCGTTGACGTCGCCGAACGAGTCGAGCCACGCCTCGAGGGTGTCTGACCAGGTCTGATCCGGCCGCGGCGTCCTGGGCGGCTAGGCGCATGACCGGACCGACAAGTCGCAGCCCCCTCTCGTCGACGAGGTCTCGCAACTCCATCATCAGCACCCGCATCTGGACGTCCTCGGCGTGCACGACCTGCCCCGGCTGCCCCGGCTGCCCCGGCTGCCCATCGAGCATTCGGAGCACCGCATCGGCGTCAGCTCTGGCGCTCGGCAAGCCGGAGCAGACATCGACAGGCCCGGCAACCGCGATCGTGAGGTCGACAGCCCCGCGGCCGCTAGCGACGCTTTCGGCGAACTTCCTAGCCGTGGCAACTGCTCGTGCGCGCCCTGACTCAGCGCCGCCGGCCGGGAGCACGGCGTAGACCACGCCATCAACCGGAGCGACTACACACGAGGGATGCACGGCGGAAAGGTGCAGCCGCAGTGACGCGCTGAGACGTTGCAGCTCGAGTGCCGCGGCCTCGTGGTGACGATGAGCGTCGCTCGGTGCGACCGCGAGCACGCAGATACCGCCAGCCGTCGCCAGTGCCTCGAGCCCGGTGCCGCGGCTGTCACCGGCCAGGATCCGGGCAAGCCGATCAGACTGATCACGCAGCCGGTCGTCGGCGTCGAGGCGTTTGCGCAGGAAGCAGCGCGCTGCCACCTGTGACCACTCGCGCAGCTCGCGACGTTGGCCGGGCGTCAGTTCGGTGGCCGTGGCCACCCAGATGGCGCCGAAGGTCTGCTCGTCACCGCGGATTCGGTGCGCTGCTCTGCCGAGAGCGTGACGTGGCCGCGGGGGCACGAATTCCGTGGAGTCACGTGAGTACAAGCGCGTGAGCACGCCTTCGGAACGAAGCAGTTGAACCTCGTGATCTGGCACCCTTCGTCCGAGGATCGACGCCGTCCGGG
This sequence comes from uncultured Actinomycetota bacterium, assembly GCA_963781575.1. GTDB lineage: Bacteria > Actinomycetota > Actinomycetes > Propionibacteriales > Nocardioidaceae > Nocardioides. The sequence continues at coordinate 26,648 of CAWAGM010000002.1, forward strand.
AGGGGTCCTCGACGCCGCGGTGGTCGCTGAACGCCAAAACGTTGAGCTCGACGTCCTCGATGGTGACCGGTGCCCCCAGCGCCTGAGCCACCAGGTCGCACAGCTCGACGAGGTCGGGTTCATCACTAGGTCGTTCGACCCGCGACCACGACGAAGGGATAAGCCGCAGCGTCGCGGCACTCTCCGCCGGGGCTTCGAGTCGCCGTGGAACCCCGCAGGGGACTGACCGTCACTGGCTACGACCCCCCGACGGACATCTCATGCCGCAGCCCGCGACGCGGCTACGCCGATGGTGGTGTCGGCCTGGCCGTAGTACGCGATCCATCGACTTCGGAAGTGCACGAGCCCCTCGACGAAGGTGACGTTGGGCACCAATCCCGTCTGTCTCCTCGACAGCGGCAGGTCGCAACCATGGCTCGTCAGACCGCTCGATGATCTGGCGCGGGTTGTCGAGCGCAAAGGACGATCTGGCCGCAGCGGTAGTCGACTAGCCCCTTCTCCCTCGAGATGAAGCGGGCGCCGTTGAGGAGCATCACAAGCTGGTCGTCCACGACGACCGGCGGAGCTCCGACCTCAACCAGATCGGCGTCCCACGTGCCTGGTCGCCCTTCTATCAGCGGCGCCTCGTCGACCGTCCATGTCAGCAGGTCGGACGACGACGCGTGGTAGATCGCGCCCTCGCCCACGTACATGTGCCAGAGGTCGCCGACGGAAACGGGCACGATGCCTCCGGCCTTGTTCCAAGGCCGGCGTGCTCCGGAGTGGCTTGGCCCACTCCACCGTGCTCCAGGTGTCGAGGTCGGGGAAGAGCGGGCCGTGCTTGGTCCAGCTGCGAAGGTCGGTCGAGGTCGCGAGGCAGAGCAGCGCGGACTTGCCCGTCGAAGCCGGTGTACGTCAGGTAGTAGACGTCGTCTATGCAGGTGAGCCGCGGGTCCTCGCAGCCAGCGGTCTCGTACGGCTCGGTCGGTTCGATGACAGGGTCGGGCTCGGTGGCGAAGTGGAGTCCGTCATCGCTCACGGCGAACCCGATGCGCGACACCCGGTCGGACGCATGGGCCCGGTACAGGAGCACGACGTGGTCCTCGTGCACAGCGGCTGCCGGGTTGTAGACCGATGCGCTCTGCCAGCCGTCACCCGATGGCCGCAGGATCGGGTTTCCCGCCCACGGAGTGAGGTCGTCGATCACGAGAACGGCACCGGGTTGCCGTCGTAGACGAAGCGGCTCGACGCCTGGTCCCAACGCAGGGGCCGATACTGACTCGGAGCCCACAGCTTTGTGGGGCCGAACGCCGTCCGGTACGTGGAGCCAGTGGACGATCTAGATCCGAGGGTGCGCAACCCCTCACGCAAGGTCGTCCCGGTGATGTCGGTCCCCCCGTAGCCCTTCGCCGCGGTCTGCAGCAAGAGCAGCGAGGTGCACAGACGCTGGGAGATGTTGAAGTTGATCAGGCTTGTCTGGGCCGCGGGGAGGTTCTTGTTGATCGAGCGGCAGGTGGCGAAGACGGGGTCGGGGTACAGCCCGGGGTTCTTGAGGAGGTCGACGTCCTGGGTGGGCACGGTGCCGAGAACGAGGGCTCCATCGAGCTGGTCGTTCTTCTCGATGGCCGGGGCGCCCGATGGCCCGTCGTTGCTGGTGAGGACGTAGCGGGGGTAGTAGCGCTGGTCGTTGGCTGTGTTCAGGAAGTAGCTCATCATTCCGCCGGAGGAGAGCGAGACGACGGTCTTGACTCCTGCCGTGTTGAACGCCAGAGACGGCGGACTGGACAGCCGCGATCGAGCCAGACAACTCTGGGGTAGAGCCGGCGTAGGTGACGAAGTACGGCCTCGTCTTGATCCCGCTGGCGGCAGCGACCTTGGTGAACGCACGCTCCGCTGCCCGGTAGCCGGCGGCGTCGTAGACGACTAGACCGACCTGGTCACCAGACTTGGCCAGGCCCTTGGCGATGGTCAGCTCGGCCAGGTTGCGACCCAGCCTGTCGGCGTCGACCTCGGTGGGCGACACGGTGTAGCTGAGCTGCTGCCAGTCGGTGCTGCTCTTGAGGTAGCCGCCGTCAGTGACGTAGAGGGCGCCCGCCTTCTGCATGCAGGTGGCCATCGAGTTGGTGATCGTGATGTTGGAGACGACCGAGGCGACGACGTCGTGATCCTGGGTCATCGTCGCGCACATCTCTGACTGGTTCTGCTCGTAGGACTTCGTGCCGGCGATCTCGGCGCCGAAGTACACCAGGTCGATCTCGTGTCCGCCCAGTCCGCCGTGAGCGTTCATCCACTCGACGGCGGCGTTCATGTACTCCCGTTGACCGTCGATCTCGCCCTGTTGCTTGGTTCCGCTGCTGCTGCCGCCGAACTGACCGGAGACGGCGACGAGGTCCTTGATGTACATGATGCCGACCTCGACAGGCTCGCCGGTTGCCGGCTTGGTGTAGTCGACGACCGGAGGATCCGGTGTGGGCCTGTCCGGAGCATCCGGACCTGCCGTCTGGCCCGACCCGTCATCTGGGACGTCGTCGCCCAGCTCCGTGGGCGCCAAGGGCAGTCTCGGAACCATCGACGCCATCGGGACGCCTCCTGGTGCTACGTCGATCGCGGCATCGGAGCCATCCCAGCCAGTAGCTGGCATCGACGGACGGGGGTTCGCCGAGGCTGCCCAGGCCTCCCGGCGCCTTGCGAGGTGGCGAGCGGGTTCTGCGCCGCGGGATCCACCTGCACCGTCGACCCACACGCGGACATGCTGAGACACAGCCCGGTCACAAGTAGCAGATTCCGCATGGACTGACTCCTATAAACACTTGTAGGTATGATCGCCGAACCGGCATGATGCTGCAACAGAGGCGCTGTGCGTGTCAATGCGTCACAGAAGTTCGCACTGAGTACCTACGGTTGTATGGGAGCACAGGGATGACGACGTTCGTCCGGGCAGCGTTGCCCGAGAGGTCCGGCCTGACGGCGGCGAAGCGACGGCTTCTCGAGGGTGCGCTGGCGCTCTTCAGTCGCGACGGTTATCACGGGGTGTCGGTGCGCGACATCGCTAAAGAACTCGATCTGCACCCTACGTCGATCTATGCGCACGTTGGCTCGAAGGAAGATCTGCTCTTTGAGCTCGTCAAGATGGGATACGAAGAGCTGCGCGATCGCATCCGCCTGGCGCTCCTCGAGGTCGACGAGCGACCCGAGAATCAGCTGCGCGCGATCGTCCACGCCAACGCCTTGACCCACATGACGACGGCTGACCTAGCCCGCGTCTGCCACAACGAGTCGCGCCACCTGTCGGCTCATCAGTTGGAAATCATCGAAGTTCTTCGGATCGACATGGGAACCGCGCTCCGTGACGTCGTCAACCGAGGCGTCGCGCAGGGCGTCTTCGCGCCGCCGGATATCGACGTCACCATCGCGTCCATCGTCGCTATGGGCACGCGCGTCGTCGACTGGTGGCGCCCAGAACTCGGAGTCCACCCTGAGCACGTCGCCGCCACTCACGCCGACCTGGCCTTGCGCATGCTGAAGCGCTGATCTTCTGGCTCGAATCTCTCTCGCACCCGAACCCCGTTGCCCGACTTATCGACCAGCCGAACGGAAAAAACCGACCATGCCCTTCGCCACCAACGGATCCGCGCGCCTGCACTGGGCGGAGAGGGGCACCGGCACGCCAGTGCTCCTCGTCATGGGGCACTCCTACGACTCCAACATGTGGTACCTCGTCGTCGACACGCTCGCCCAACACCATCGCGTGATCACCTTTGACAACCGCGGAACGGGCCAGAGCTCACGGATGCGAAAGATCAGTGTTGGCGACATGGCCCGCGACGCCTTCGCGGTCATGGACGCCGCCGGCGTCCAGACCGCGCACGTCTACGGCGTCTCCATGGGTGGCGGGATCATCCTCGAGATGGCACGCCAGCGCTCCGGAGCGGGTCGCGTCGCTGTTGCTGGGCTGCACCATGGCCAAGACGCCCGACGTGTCGAGGGTCCCTCTCGTCCTCCGCCTGCTGCTTCGGCTCCCGGCGCCCGTCGTCTACAAGATGGTCACCTCGTCGGCGAAGCGGAAGGGGCCGGACAATCTGTACCCCTACGGCACCGCTGCCTCGGCCGACAGGATCACCATCGACGAGGCGGTCATCGCCGCCAACGTGGGAAGCGTGCTCACCTCCGTGGCCCAGACCCGCGCGATCGGGGCATACGCCATCACCGAGGACGAGGTGCGAGCGCTTCGCATGCCTGCCCTCGTCCTGCACGGCGATGAGGACGCGGCCGTGCCCTACGAGGCTGGCAAGCGGCTGCACGAGCTCCTCGCACACAGCGAGATGGCCACCTTCGCAGGCGCGGGTCACAACTACTTCGTCGCCTACGCGGACGAGGCGAACGCCCGAGCGATCGACTTCCTGTCGCGCGTCGATGCGAACCAGCCTGCGCAGGCACGACCACGCACGGCCACCTCATGACCTGCCTCGTCGACTTCGAGGTCACGTGGACCGACGGTTCCGAGCCCCGACCCGACGCGGATTGGATTCCCGCCGTCGTGCCCGGGGGCGTGCACGAGTCGCTTCTCGCGGCCGGCCTCATCGAACACCCCTACGCCGGCCAGCACGAGCACGAGCTGGGTTGGGTGCACGATGCGACGTGGTGGTACCGAACCACGTTTCCCCATCCTGGCGACGAGACGTTGACGCACCTCGACTTCGACGGTCTCGACACGGTGGCCGAGGTGCGGCTGAACGGCTCCGTGGTCGGCGCCGCGCGCAACCAGCACCGTTCGCACCGTTTCGAGGTGAGCGGGTTGTTCGAAGCCACCAACGAACTGCTCGTTCGGTTCGCTCCGCCCCTCGAGGGCTTGCTCCCCGACGATGAGGTGGCGGCCGCGATCGACGACATGCGCTCGCGCCAGACCTCCGCCCTTCGCGAGGTGACCGACGAGGAGCTCACGGTTCGCATCCTGCGCGCCCGACTCCGCAAGGCGACGTTCAGCTGGGGCTGGGACTTCGCCCCGGTCGTCACATCACGCGGCATCAGCGGACCTGTCTCGCTGACTGCTTCCCGACCGGAACTGCGCGACGTGCAGGTACGCTCTATCGACCTCGACGTCGAGTCGCGGACGGCGACGCTGCTGGTGACCGGGTCATCGAACGGTCCGGTCATGGTCAGCGTCACGAGTCCCTCTGCGGAAGTGCTGACCGCCACCGCCGAGGGCGACTTCGAGGTCCGCTTGCTGCTCCGCGACATCGCGCTGTGGTGGCCCCACGACCTCGGCGAGCCAGCGCTCTACGACGTCGTCGTCGCTTCGGGCGGCGCGCGCACGGTGGTGCGGCACGGCATTCGAACCATCGAGATCGACCGGAGCCCCGACCCCGAGGAGAACGCCGAGCTGTTCCGCTTTCTTGTCAACGGGGTGCCCACGTTCGCGCGCGGGGCCAACGTCGTGCCCGGCACGATGCTGGTCGGCTCGTGGCCGGACGAGAACGCGCGCGGCCTGGTCGAGCTGGCCCGTGATGGCGGCATGAACATGCTGAGGGTGTGGGGCGGCGGCGTCATCGCTCCGGAGGCCTTCTACGACGCGTGCGACGAGCTCGGCGTCCTCGTGTGGCAGGACTTCCTCTTCGCCTGCTTCGACTACCCCGATCCGCGCGGCGACCTCGCCACCGAGATCACGCTCGAGGCCGCCGACCAGGTTCGGCGGCTCCGTCACCACGCGAGCCTCGCGCTTTGGTGCGGGGAGAACGAGATCCAGGCGATACGCGAGCTCACCACCGGCAACACCGACCCCGCCGGTGACTGGGGCTGGGCCTTGTTCAACGAGCTGCTCCCCACTGCCGTCGCCGAGCACGACCCCGATACGGCGTACTGGCCAGGGAGCCCCTGGGGGTCCCTCGACGGCAGCCTGCTCAACGGCACCGCAGCGGGCGACCGACACGCGTGGGAGGTCTGGCACGGCGCCTCGGTAGACATCGGCGCCGGTGGTCCGCCCGAGTCCGCCACCCGTGGCGAGCGGGTGCACTTCAACCGATACGAGAGCGACCGCGGTCGCTTCATCAGCGAGTTCGGCATCCATGCCTCGCCCGAGCTCGGCACGCTCGAACGCTGGACGCCCCCAGGCACCCTGGCGCCCGGATCCGATGAGCTCCACCAGCGCAACAAGGACAACCCGAAGGACAAGGGCTACGCCCTGATGGCCTACGAGACCGGAGAGCCCTCCACCATCGAGGAGTACGTCGACTTCACGATGGCCTGTCAGGCCGAGGGCCTCAAAGTCGGCGTCGAGCACTACCGCCGGCGCCAGCCGCACTGCGGCGGCACGCTCGTGTGGCAGCTCAACGACTGCTGGCCGGGGCTGTCCTGGTCCGTGATCGACTACGACCTGGTGCCCAAGGCCAGCTACTACTTCCTCCAGCGCGCCTACCAGCCACTGCTCATCAGCTTCGCGGTTGACGACGACGGGGTCTCGCTGTGGGTGACCAACTCCGGACTCGACGAGGTAGCGCTCGACCTGCTCGTGAGCATCGGCCCGCACCTCGGCGAGCCGCTCGTGGAGGAGAAAGTCAGCGTGCTCGCGGCGCCGTACTCGTCCGCCGCAGTGTGGCGGTGGACGGGGACGCCAACGGCTGAGCTCGTGGCTCGAGTGCGCGAGGCGTCCGGTCGCGCCCCCACGAACCGGCGCTTCTTCGGCCGACTCAAAGATCTGCCGGTGAGTGAAGGACGCGTTCGGGCCGAGGTCGTCGAGCGCGACGGACCGCGCGCCGTCGTCCGGCTGACGGCGCGCGGATACTGCTACCTCGCGCGCCTTGAGGCAGACCACCCCGGAGTGCGGTTCTCCCAGAACTACCTCGACCTCGGGCCAGGCGAATCCTGCGAGATCGAGGTCACCGGTCTGACCGACCACTCGCATCTCACCGCGGCGTCGTACTGCTCCGCTCCCACCCCCCTCACCAACCTCTAGCCCACCCTGAACGCCGAGTCGGCGCGTCAGACGCGCCGACTCGCGCTCGATGTCGCGTGCAGACGCGCCGACTCGGCGTGGTCGGCCCAGCAGCCGTGGGGTCCGAAGGCGAGGTCGCCAAATCGGTCGGCGATCCGGAGGTAACCCTCCGGCGTGGGGTGCAGGTCGTCGGGCAGATCGGCGGCGTCGTCGGGGCCGAATAGGCGGAGTCCGTCACCGAGGGAGAGGCGTGCGTCGCCGGCCTCGATACGGGCGGTGACGACCTCGGACACGAGCTCGCGGATGCGCTGCACCGACAGAGAGCCGTTGGCGAGGTCGGGATGCCGGGGGATCGTGCTGTAGCCGCCAGCCTCGTTGGGGATGGTCGGGCCCGGCTGCGTCTCGGCCGGCGGGCAGATGATCGGCGTCAGCACGAGCACGGGGACGTCGGGCAGCCGGTCACGCAGGGTGTCGAGGAAGCCGTGCAGGGCCGGGACGAACGTGCGCTCGCGGAAGCTGTCGTGGTTGACGACGTTGACGCCGAGCTTGAGGCTGACCAGGTCGGGGGCGGCCTCGCGGATGTCGCGCGCGACGAGCTGGTCGAGGTGGCAGTGACCGGCCAGGCCGAGGTTGAGGAGGTCAAGGCCGTGCCGCCGTGCGACGACGGCGGGCCAGGTCTCGGTGGGACGGCGCGACTCGACGCAGTGGCTGATCGAGCTGCCGTAGTGAACCCAACGAACTGGTTTCGGTTCCGGCCGCGTCACGATGCTGCCGTTGGGCACGCGTACGGCGCACACCTCGGCGAAGCCGTTGTGGGGCAGCCAGATCTCGACGGATCTTCATGCCGGCGCCGAGGTCGTCAACCTTGATCGTGATCGGCGGGCTGTCGACGAGCTCCATGTGCCGTGGGCCGCGCACCTGGAGCACTGCTCCCTCCGGGCACTCGATCTGTCGGGCCTCCCGGTCGTCGACCACGACGTCGAGCGACAACGGCGTACGCGGCCGCTCGAGCACCTGGAGACGGGTCAGGTACAGATCGACCTCGACCACGTGGGCGTCGGTACGTAGCTCGATCCGGGACCCGGACGGGCTTGTCGCGATCAGTCGAAACTCGAGGTCGAGGATCTGGGCCAGCGACCGGGTCGAGAGTCGGCTGACGGTCTTGCCGTGGTTCCCCGGGGGCAGGGCGAGAGCACCGGCGACCCGCACAGGTTCGGCATCGAGACCGAACGAAAGGTCCGTCATGTACGTCTTTATCGTGACGCCCTCCAGGCGAGCCGCGCGCAACGCCGAGCGGCGCACCTTGCCGGCGTCGTCGCGCAGCGGCCTCGTCGACGTGCTCGAACGAGCGAGGCACCTTGTACGGCGAGAGGCGTTCGCGCAGGAAGGCGACCAGCTCGTCGTCGTCCAGAGGCCGAGAGGTCTGCACGATGGCATGTGGCACCGCGCCGAGATCGGCGTCCGGCAGCCCCACGACGCAGCAGCTCAGCACGGCCGGGTGCTCGTCGATCGCGGCCTCGACCTCGGCCGGGTACACGTTCGAACCGCCCACCAGGATCATGTCGGAGTCGCGGTCGGTCAGGTAGACGAACCCGTCCTCGTCCATGTGGCCCACGTCGCCCAAGCACTCCCAGCCGCCAGGGGCGCTCCTCGCCTCCGCGCCCAGGTAGAAGTACGGCGGCTCGGCACCCTCGCCGCGGCGCATCCAGATCCGGCCGGTGGTGCCGGCCGGCACCACCTGCTCCGTCGTCGTCCAGGACCTGCATCTCGCCCAGCATCACCCGGCCCGCCGAGCCGGGTCGCTCGAGCCACTCGGCCCCGTCGATGCGCGTCGCGGCCTGAGCCTCTGTCGCTGCGTAGACCTCGACGATCCGGGCCGGACCCAACCAGCCGATCCAGGCGCGCTTGAGCCACGGCGGGCAAGGCGCGGCCATGTGGACGACGTGCGCGAGGCTCGACGAGGTCGAACCGATCGCGCAGCCTCGGGCTCGAGACGCCAGATCCGCTGCATCATCGTGGGCACGGCGTACATCCATTGGGCGCGCGTGCGACTGAGATCGGCGAGCGTGCGCTCGGCGTCGAACCGGCGTTGCAGCACGACGTGGTTGCCGCGCAGCAGGGCGAGCGAGGCGAACATGAACGGGCGCGTTGTGGTGCAGCGGTCCGGGGACCAACACAGGGGCGTCGGACGGCATGAGCAGGAGGTCGCCGAACGGAAGCAGGTTCGCCGCGAGCGCGGGGGCGTTGGCGACGATCACCTTCGGGCGGCCGGTGCTGCCGCCGCTGGTCGGGGCCTTCCAGAACGGCGAGACCGGGTAGCTGTCGACGAACGTTTCGCGTGGCAACGGGTCGCTGAGGGTGGTGTGGCCCTCGATGTGGACGCCGATCACCCCGGCAGGGTCTACGAGGTCGGCGATGGCTTGGAGCTCGGGTGGCGCCATCCGGGGCGAGAGCGGCTGCGGCACTGCGCCGAGCCGCCAGATGGCCACGGCCCACGACCATGAAGTCGGTCGAGTTGGGCAGCACGATGCTCACGTAGTCGCCCTCGCGGACGCCTTGTGCCCGCAGGGCGGCGGCGAGGCGGCGGCTGGCGTCGCGCAGCTCGGCTCGGGTGAGCGACGCGACGTCGCAGGTCAGTGCTGGCCGATCGGGATCGGCGAGCGCATGGACATCGAGGGCTTCGGCGAAGGTCTGCGTCATGAGCGGGTCCTCTGGTCGACCTCGGCCAGGAAGTCCAGCACATCTCCGGCCGTGGTCTGGCCGCGCCCGACGAGGTAGTTGTGTCCCGCCCCTGGGTAGACGATCAGCTGCGCTCCAGGGATGAGCTCGGCCAGCTTGCGACCGCCCTCCACCGGCACGGCCTTGTCCTCGTCGCCGTGGAGCACGAGGGTCGGCGCGGTGACAGCCGCGACCTTCTCGAGCGTGGTGCTGTAGGCGCCGGTGGCTCTGCCCTGTCTGGCGACGGTCGCGGGGTCGTACGGGTCTTCGCGGAGGGTGCGGAGATCGATGGCGCGTGCCTCGGGGTCGCACTGCGAGCCGTAGAAGGCCTTGGCCGACCAAGCGGATCTTGAGCCACGTCGGGATGAGGGCCCAGAGCGTGCGAGCCGCGCTTCGACTCGGGCGTGACCTCGGTCTTCGGCCCGACGCAGCCGAGGATCAGCGACGTGACGCGCTCGGGATGGGCATGCCCATCTCGAGGGCGAGGCCGCCGCCCGAGCGAGACGCCGTAGACGTGCGCGCTCTCGACTCCGGCGGCGTCGAGCACCGCCAAGGCGTCGTCGACCAGGTCGGTGATCGTGAAGTCCTTGCTGGGTGAGGACTGTCCGCTGCCCCGGTTGTCAAAGGTGATGACCCGGTGGTGGCGCGCCAGCAGAGGAAGGATCGGGTACCACATGCGAGATGACATCCGAGTGCCCATGACGAGCAGCAGCGGTGATCCGGCACCCTGCTCCTCCCAGTGGATGGTGGCTCCTGGTCGGTTCAACTTCGGCACTGCGACTCCTCTCGAATGCTAACGCTTGTTAGCGTTGCAAGTGGTGCCCCCAACGTCAAGTGTTAGGCGGTGACATGTGCTGGCCAACTATCGAGAGTTAACGCGCGTGAGGTGTCGAGTGCTTGCCTTGAGCGGCCCTGTCGTGGTCGGGTGGCGGCGTGAGCAGTCGTCCTCTCGTAGTACCGCCCTTCCCGTCCGCGACGTGGCGCACCGACTTGGAGCCCAACGCGCTACCGCCGACTCCAGACCTGACGCCGGCGAAGCGGCGGGTGCTTGGTGCGGCCCTCGGCCACTTCGCCTCGAAGGGCTTCGTGGCAGCCACGACGCGCGACATCGCAGCCGACCTCGGGATGCAGGCGCCTAGTCTTTACAACCACTTCCACAGCAAGGAGGCCATCCTCGAGCACCTCGTGCTCTTTGGATGGCAGTACGCGAACTCCCGGCTGCTGACCGCCCTCGTCAACGCCGGCAGCACGGCCACCGGTCAGCTCGAGGCGCTCGTGCGCGAGCACGTGCTGATGAGTTGTGAGTACCCGCGACTGACTCTGGTGATCAACACCGAGACCGCGCACGTGCCGACCGAGCCGATGGCGGTCGTTCGCAACTACCGGCAGGCGAGCCGCGACATGGTCGTGGAGGTGCTCCGACGCGGCCACGCCGAAGGAACGTTCGACGTGCTGCACCTCGGCACCACGATGTGGTCGCTGGCTGCCATGGGGCACACGGCGGCCGTCCAGTTTCCCTACCTGCCCGACCTCCAGGCGGCCGACCTAGCCGAGGAGTCTGTTGTTCTTGCCCTGCGGTTGACCGGCGCCCGGGTGTCGAGCGAGCGAGCCCGCGACGATCGATCCGGCGAACTGTTGGCGCCGTCTGCGTCATGAGCCTCGAGGTGGATGACGTGGACGTCGCCGGTGAGGTCGACAGGCTGCTGTCCTTTGCGGTGGGATCGCGCACGGACGCCGGGTTCGGTGCGCTCGACGCGTCAGGGCGCCTAGTCGCCGGAGCCCCTGCAGAGCTCTGGATCTCGTGCCGAATGACCCATGTCTTCGGTCTCGCCGCCATGATCGACCCCGCTTGGAGTGATGCCCCTGGCCTGCTCGACCACGGCGTCGAGACCCTCCTGGGCACGTGGCAAGACGCCAGGTTCGGGGGTTGGTTCGCCTCCGTCGACGCACAGACCGGAGGCGTGGTCAATGAACGCAAGGACGCCTACGCCCACGCGTTCGTGCTGCTGGCCGGCGCCACGGCCACGAGCGCGGGACACCCGTCCGGTCGGTTGCTGCACGACCGTGCACTGGAGGTGTTGACCGGACGGTTCTGGGAGGACGCGCCCGGCATGGTCGCCGACTCGTGGGACCGATCGTTCGGCACGTGCGACTCCTACCGCGGGCTGAACGCCAACATGCATGCGGTCGAGGCGCTGCTCGCCTCGCACGACGTCACAGGTGAGTCCTGGCCCCTTGTTGCGGCCACCCGGATCGCCGAGCGGGTATGCGACGTGCTGGGCCCCGACTTCGGATGGCGTTTGCCCGAGCACTTCAACTCCGACTGGGTTCCGATGCGGGACTTCAATGTCGCCGACCCAGCCGATCCGTTTCGCCCGTACGGCGTGACCATCGGCCACCTGCTCGAGTGGGGCCGTCTGCTCCTCCACCTGCACGTAGCTCGTGGGCGGTCGTCAGAACAAGGGCCAGACCTCGTGGGGGCTGCGACCTCACTGACACAGGCTGCCGTGCGCGACGGGTGGAGTGCCGACGGAACAGACGGATTCGTCTACACCACCGACTTCGAGGGCACCCCGGTCGTGCGGGAGCGGATGCACTGGGTGTGCGCTGAGGCGATGGCCAACGCCACGATGCGGGCCAGCCTCGACGTCGACCCGACCGCCGCAGCGGATCACGACCGTTGGCTCGGGTTCGCCTTGAACCACCACCGCGACCTCGTCGGCGGATCGTGGTGGCACGAGCTCGATGCCCAGCTCCGCCCATCGGCCACGGTGTGGGCCGGCAAGCCGGACGTCTACCACGCGCTGCAGGCCCTGTGGCTACCGCGGCTGGTGGCGACCGGACGTGGTTGCGTGTCGTTCGCTGGTGCTGCGTCAACGATGGCCTGAGACTCGGTCTGCGGCCCCTCATTGCCCCGCTCGGCGAGCTGGAGACGTTGCCGACGTATTGTGCCGTCGCCGTCGATTACGTTCGTGTGGCGCTCGCGGCGGCGGCGCGCTGCTTGGCATCGGGTAGTAGCCCTTCGAACGCGTCGCGCATCAACTCGATCTCGTCGGTGGCTGCACCCGCCTCCTGTGCGACCTCCCCCCACCCCTCGATGGCTTCGATCACCCTGCTCAAGATGGCGGCGGCCTGCGGCTCGTCAAGGCGACAGTCGCGGGCGATCTTGAACAAGCCGTGCAGCCCCGAACCGCGGTAGGCGGCGCCGCCGATGTGGGTTCCGAAGTCGGCCCCTGTGTCGGGATTCGGGTCGAGGTCGAAGACGGGAGCTAGAGACCATCCACTACGTTGCCCTGCTGTTGCGTCCGGGTCGCCTAGGAAGCCGATGTTGCGGCTGTGGTTGTCGGTGTTGTTGACCAACAGATGGAATGCGGCGAGGCGCCACAGGGCTGCGGTGTCAGCGGCTGGGGTCCGACTGAGGCTGTTGAGGCGAGCGGCGATGCCTCCTCGAAGACCAAAGTCCAAAGTGTCGTCGGGTCGGCGCCTGCCCATCAGGGTGCGGGCGCTGATGTAGGGAACCCGGCGGCCGTCGCGAGTTCGGTCGAAGCGCTCGACGAGAAGGATGTTTCGACTGTCGATCTGCACCAACTGGCGCTCCGGCACGGTGAGTCCTGCTCGCTGCGCTAGTTCAAGCCCGACGTACTCCCACAACGGGACGTCATTGGCGTCGCCGTCCTTCGGGCGTCGGAACTTCGCGAGCCACAAGCGACCGTCGTCCCCGACAACTGCTGCCTTGGGGCGTGCGCCGCCGAGGGCGCCCGAGCCGTCGGCGATGGCTCGACGTACGGCCTCGACGTCTCCCTCGATGACGCCGTCTGCGTTGGCCTGGAGGTCGCGGAGTCGGAGGTGATGGGGTACGTCGGGTCTGGTGTTGAGGAACGGTCCAGTCTCTTCGATTCGAAACCGCAGGGCCCCTTGCCGGGTCGCGTCGGAGGCGCCGAGCAGGTATCGGGCGGTGGTGGGCATGGACGCGAATTCCTGGAGCTCGGGGCTGTTCTTCGCGCGGTCGAGGAGTCGCTGGCCCCAGGCGTCAGGGGAGGCGTCTTGAAAGGCCAGCGGCATGTAGGGCAGTTCGTGGACAGCGGCGTCGAGGCTCAGTTGCGGGTCGACGGGGTAGCCGCTGCGCACGAACTCGGTGTTGTAGGTGAATCGGGCGGTCCCGTGTTCAGACCCACCGTTGGTGAAGACGAGGTCGCCCACATCGACCTGCTCGCCGCCTATGTCGGTAGCGACAATGATGAGCACCATCGCTTACGTAGCTTTCCGGGGCCGGACGCGCTGCGGCAGCAGCTCTTCGGCTCGCGCAGCCCCGGCCGCGCTGTTGAGCGGATCGAGCGCGTTGGTCACGACGTCGAGCACATGGAGCGCACCCAGGACGCGAAGCGCGGTGTCGAGAGTGGTTCCTGCGTCACCGGCTTCAAGACGGATGACGGCCTGCCGCGAAAGCCCTGCGCGTTGGGCGACTTGGGCTTGGGTCAAACCCTGAAGGCGTCGGCGCGCGTTGATGTGCCGACCGATCAGCAGGCACGCGTCCTCTGCGGCATAGTCAGGAAACGCGGGCTTCGACACCCCACTAGACTATAGATAATGTCGCGTAGACACAACTTTATACCGTTTTAAGTAACGTAGACGCTTCTTTAAGCGGTGTGAATCGGTTGGGCTGGATCGGTCGGCTAGGCGGTCTCCGGGAGGCGGCAGAGCCGTCTGAGGGTGGCGAGCCCCGCGGGGGTGCCCGTCCAGTGGGTCGCGAGCGCCTCGGACCCAGCGATGCGCACCACCGATCGAAGGACCAGTGCGACCACCACGGCGTCGTCCGCGTAACCGATGACGGGCAGGAAGTCGGGCACCAGGTCGAGCGGCAGCAACAGGTAGCCGAGCAGCAGCAGCACGCGGACCCGGGCGCCTCGCGGAAGTTGGGCGTCGGTCGCCAGCCGGCGCAGGAGCCGGAGCGTGTCGGGGAGAAGGCGGACTGCCTCCTTCAGCACCGAGGTGTCAGGGAACCGGCGCGCCGCGCCCAGGAGCGCGGCGACCAGGACCAGCCAGGCGAGCGCGAGACCGCAGACCAGAGTCACTGCCGCGCGGACCCACGTGGCGTCCATCGTCACTCCGTGTGGGGGAGGTGCCCGGACTTGGACGGCTTCGCCATTCGTGCAGCGTAGGTGGCTCGGCCGCTGGCCGAGTCGCTTCTTCGACGAAGCCTGGCGCTGAACCGCCCACGGCCGTCGCGATGACTTCGCGTCCGAGCGGAGGTCTGAGTGACGATTGACCGCCGAGATGCAGGAGGAACTGTGAAGCTGCTACTCACCTCTGGGGGCGTGAGCAACCCGAGCATCAACGGCGCGCTCGTCGGCCTTCTGGGCAAGCCGATCGCCGAGTGCACCGCGCTGTCCATCCCGACGGCGCAGCACGGACACCCGATGTGCACACCCGAGTCGCTGTGGCGGTTCATCAGCGGGCAGCCGCCGTCGCGGATGACGGACCTCGGATGGAAGTCGGTGGGTGTGCTCGAGCTGCTGGCGCTGCCCACGATGGAGCCAGCGCGCTGGCAACCGTGGGTACGGGCGGCCGACGTCCTGCTCGTCGACGGCGGGGATGCGGCCTACCTGCGCCACTGGCTGCGTGAGTCCGGGCTGCAGGACTTGCTGCCCTCGCTGACCGACGTCGTCTGGGTCGGGGTGAGCGCCGGCAGCATGGTGCTGACGCCGCGGATCGGTGCCGACTTCGTGAACTGGCCGACGGACGGCGCCGACGACACCACCCTGGGCCTGGTCGACTTCTCGATCTTCCCGCACCTCGACCACGAGATGATGCCGACGAACACCTTGCCCGCAGCGCGGCGGTGGGCGGCCGAGCTGGGCAACCCGGCTTACGCCATCGATGACGACACCGCGATCAGCGTGGTCGACGGAGTCGTCGAGGTCGTCTCTGAGGGGCAGTGGCACCGGTTGGTTGAGTAGGCCGAGATGCCCCGATCAGGAGGGGGCGTCAGCAGGCGCAGAACGCAGCAACGCGCCCAGCTGGAAGTGCATCGGGTCCGGGTCGTCCCAGGTGCCGCCCCAGGCGAACCCCCAGCGCGCCATTACCTCGACCAGTCGTGGGTCGAGGTCGCCGATGGTGCCGCGTTGGTTCGTGCTCACGTTGATGTCGAACGCGATTCCCCAGGTGTGCAGGGAGAGGCCGTCGGTCGGTTCGTGCCGGATGTAGCGCGGCACCCAGCACCCGCCGAAGTCGGAGGGACGCACCAGGCCAGACCAGCCGCGCTGAACCATCTCCTGCATGGCGCCACTGAGCTGGGGAAAGGCGAGGCGGTGGCAGGTCACCTGACCGATGATCGGCACGGTCTCGGTGCGGATGTTCGCCGCCACCCAAGCTGGATCGACGTTCACGCTCCCGTCCGGGTTCGGCCGGTAGGAGAATCCGCCGATCGCTGCGGCGAGGTCGGAGCCGGTCAGCATCGCGGTCGGAGCCGGCCGTGCCAGGTGCACGCGACGAGCCGAGCGCGAGACCGGGGCGGGGCGGGTCGGGACGGGCGCTAGGACGGGCGCCGTCACCACGACGGGGGCGCTGGACGGCGTGGGAACGGTCGCTCCGCACCCGGTGGTGACCGTCGCGGTCGCGACCAGAGCCGCGACGGCGAGCAGTCTCCGGACCGGGGCGAGCTGGAGGTGCAGCTGGGTCTTCATCCGGGCGCACCGTACCCGTCTGTGGCCCGAGCGGGGCAGTCGGCGCACTCGGCGAGACGGCGGCCGCCTGGTCAGCCGTTGACAGTTCGAACATATGTTCGTTATAGTGCAGCATGGTCTCGGGAACCGGCTGCGCGACGCATCCGCTGATCGCGTGCGCCGAGACCATCGAGCAGGCTCTGGACGTCGCGCTCGACCCAGTCACCGCACCTGACCCGAGCTGGCTGCCGGTCGCCGAGAAGGCCGATCTGCTGCTGCGTCTGGCACGACTACGCGAGCGGGCTGCTGCGCTGGAGCTAAAGGTGCTCGCCGGTGCACACGACGTCGCGGTCGAGCACTGCGCACGTGATGCCGCAGCCTGGTTGGCCGCCCAGACTCACGCCGAACGCCGCACTGTTGCCCGCGACGCCGGCCTCGCCACCAGACTGGCTGCGCACCCGATCACCGCCGACGCCCTCGGGGCCGGGGCGCTGACCACCGAACATGCACGGGCGGTGCTCGGGTCGCTCAGTGAGCTGCCGACCGACCTGGGCCGCGACGTGCTCGACCACGCCGAAGTCGTGCTCGTCGGCTACTGCAACGAGTTCACCCCCACCGAGGTCCGCCGACTCGGCCGCCACGTCCTCGACGTCGTCGCCCCCGACCTCGTCGACGACCACCTCCGCCGCCAGCTCGAGAACGAAGAACGCAGGGCACGCGAGAAGACCCGACTCGACCTCAGCCCCCGCGGCGACGGCACCACCCGCATCACCGGAGTCATCCCCGACCTCACCGCCGCCATCCTCTCCCGAGCCATCGAGGCCTACACCAGCCCCAGACGCCCCGACGAAACCGGTGTAGACGACCGCAGGACTCCGAACCAGCGCCGCGGCGAAGCGTTCTGCGCCCTCATCGAACACCTCCCCGTCGACGGACTCCCCACCCAAGGCGGATCACCGGTCACGATCATGGTCAACCTCGACCTCGACCAGCTCCTCGACGACCTCGGCACCGCCACCCTCGACACCGGCGCCGAGCTCTCACCCGCTGAGGCACGCAGACTGGCCTGCCAGCACGGCATCATCCCCATCGTCCTCGACAGCGAATCGGTGCCCCTCGACCTCGGACGCAGCGCCAGGCTCTTCAGCCACCACCAAGCCCGAGCCCACGCCCGCACCCACCCCACCTGCCAAGCAGACGGCTGCACCATCCCCTGGACCTGGTGCGAACGACACCACCGACAACCCTGGTCCCGAGGCACACCCACCGACCTCGACCAACTCGTCTTCCTCTGCCCCCACCATCACCATCGAGCCCACGACCCCGACATCGAGACCCGACATCAACCCGACGGCAACGTCGAGTTCTACCGATCGCCCAGTCGGTCGAGCCGGATCTAGCGCCAGAAGAGGTGGTGCTCGAAGCCGTCCGGCCGCGGCACGACGTCGCGCCGATACCGGTCGAGCAGGTCGTCGGAGGAGTCCCAGAAGCGGGACCCTCCTCCGAGCTTGACCGGTGCGATCGAGACGTGCAGCGTGTCGATGAGGCCGGCGTCCAGGAACTGGCGCACGGTCTCGGCGCCGCCGCCGAGTCGGACGTCCTTGCCGTCGGCGGCCTCGAGAGCGAGGTCCAGCACACGGGCCGGGTCGCCACCGACGAAGTGGAAGGTCGTGTCCCCGAGGGTGAACGACGGCCTTTCGTGGTGGGTCATCACGAAGACGGGAGTGTGGAACGGCGGCTCTTCGCCCCACCAGCCCTGCCAGTCGTGGTTGGCCCAGGGTCCGCGCTGGTGGCCGAACTTGTTGCGCCCCATGATCTCGGCGCCGATGTTGCGATGGAACTCGCGGACGAGGTAGTCCTCGAGCCCGCGGCTGCCCCCCGGGTCGGTGCGGTTGGGCCAGCTCGCCGTGTCAAAGGCCCAGCCGAGGATGTCCGGAGGAGAGGCGTGGCCGAAGGGTTGATCGAAGCTCTGACCCTCACCGGCGGCGTACCCGTCGCTGGATACGCCGAAGTTGTGGACCCTGACCAGCTGCGACATCGATGCTCCTCCTGAAGTGGTGCTCCTCGCCGGAGACGACCCGGCAGACGTCGTGAACTCATCGGTCACGGGCGATTGAATCGCGGGGCTGCTCATCCGAGGCCGGGCAGCCGGGCGATGAGCGAGTCCTTGACGGCTTGGGTGACGGCGGCCTCGACCTGCTGCTCGAGGGCGTCCTGGTCAGTGAGGTCCGCGATCAGGCTGCGCAGGTCGAGGTCGACGATGGCGCGGGCGAGGACGTCGTCGGTCTTGAGGGCGGCATCGACCGCCGCGTCGGGCAGGGCGCGGATGAACGCCTTGGCGAACCCGTTGAGGTCGGCCGACTCCAGAGCCTCGTCGACGAGCTCGGACGCCGCCGGCAGCGAGCCGTCGCTCTGCATCCGGCGCACCGCGGCCAACAACCCCTCGCGCAGCGCGACGACGTCCGCGTCACTGGGCAGGCCTGACTGGGCGAGCTGCAAGGTCAGTGCCTCGCGGGTAGACGCCGAGCCGGCAGGCGGCGCCGTCGACGCCGAGCAGCACGAGCCGCTCGGTGAGCCCCTCGATGCCGTCGGCCCGGGAGCCGACGTCGCGAGCAACGCACGGGTCTGCCGGGCGCAGCGGCTCATACCGTCCCCCGCCGTGGGCGAGCTGCACGCCGAGCACGGTGGCGACGAGAGCCACAGCGACCAAGGGCAGCAGAGCCGCGCGCTGGAGACCGTTCATGTCGTCGTCCTCCGACGCGGGGCGACGACGACCAGCAGCGCGAGCAGGGCCAGGCCGGCTCCGATGAGGAAGGAGTTGCGAAAGGCTCGGGTGGCGGCGCGCTCGAGCTGGGCGTCGAGGTCCCGCTCGAGCTGTGCCGCGGCCGGCCGCTCCTCGGGGGCGAGCTGGAGGGTGGAGAAAGCGATGCTCAGGTCGGGGATGTTCCCCTGCTGCCCGGTCAGCGCCTGGCCCAGCGCCTCGGCCACGGCGATCTTGTCCTGCGGCTGCAACGGTGCGTCCAGCACCACCGCGGTGATGGCTTCCTGGGCCGGTACCTCGGCGTCGCGCAGGTCGGCGGTGAACACCGGGGTCAGGATCGCCAACCCGACCACCACGCCGATGTGGCGAGCAGCGATCGTCCATCCGGCATGACCTACTCGCGGAAGGCGCAGCTCCATCGCCTGCACCGTCAGTCGATCGACGGTGAGTCCGAGTCCGAGTCCGACCAGAGCCTGCGGCGCAATCGTCCACCCGAGGTCGGCCGACGGCAGGAGCGCGAGCCCCGCCAAACCGCCGGCGACGAGGAAGCAGCCCGCCCCCACCTCCACCGCGGGTGGGGGCTGAATGAGGCGGGCCAGGGGCGGCGCGGCCAGCGCTGCGAGTGCGACGACCGAGACCGTTACGGCTGCCGTGGCGGGGGAGTGTCGCCACCCCTCCACCAGCAGCAGCACCAACAGGAAGAGTGCGGCGGTGAGCGCGGCCGACAACAGGGCCAAGGTCAGGTTGGCGCGCACGGCCGGACGATGCCGGTCGGACGTCGCGACCCGCGGGGCGCGCACGGAGAGGGCAGCGGGCACGGCCAGCACCGCGAACGGCACCTGCACCACGAAGATCGCTTGCCACGAGATCGCCTCGGTGAGCAGCCCGCCCGCGAACGGCCCGGTCGCCGTCCCGATCACGCCGGCCGTGACCCACCACGCGACGCCTCGACGTTCGCCGCGCGCCTCGACCAACAGCTCGACGCAGCCGACCAACGCGAACGCGCCCCCCAACGCCTGGACGCAGCGGGCGGTGATGAGGACGTCGATCGACCCCGCCACCGCACACCACGCGGAGGCGCCAGCGAAGACGGCGATCCCGAGGGCGCTGAGCACGCGCGGCGAGGTGCGGGCGACGCACCAGGCCGCCGGCACCGCAGCCAGTCCGAGCACCAGGTTGAACGCGATCAGCACCCACGAGACCTGCACCACCGAGGCCTCGAGGTTCGCCACGATGTCGGGCAGGGCCAGCGTCACGACGGCCGAGTCGGCCAGCACCAACGCGACGGTCACCGCCAGCAAGGGAGAGGTGGCGCGCCGCACGACTGTCATCCTGGCATCCGGACGCGTCATGATGAGCCGGCCGCGGTGCCGCGGCCCCCGGAAAGGCTCCCCGATGCGTTCACGTTTCCCACTCGTCGTCGCCCTTGTGGCACTCCTGCTCGGCGCCTCCGGACTGGTCGTCGCCGGGCCGTCGGCGGCGTCCGCACCTGTCCCGGGTATCTCGGAACCTCGCGCTGGCCAGGTGCTGCCAGTGGCCCGGCCGACGGTGACGCCGATCCCGCGGGGGCTCCGGGGTCGACCGTTCGCTGGACTGCTGCGCGTGCCGAAGGGATTCGTGCAGAGGGAGTACCTGGTCAGCGGGACGGCCCAGCCCTACGGCGGCCTTGCCATCGTGACCGAGGTCTTCCTCGGCCAGGCGATTCCTGGGGGTGATGCATTGCCGCCCTTGCCGTACACCACGCGCATCGTGGTGGTGAGTCCGCGGGAGGCGCGCGACTCGAACGGTGCCGCGGTCGTCACCTGGAACAACGTCACGTTCGGCCACGACATCGGCGAGTGGTTCAACGTCGGCAACGAGGTGGTGGCCGACGGCTGGACCTACGTCGAGGCGAGCGTCCAGCTGGCGTCGGTGCCGACGCTGAAGGCCTTCGACCCGGTGCGCTACGCAGCGGTCTCGATCCCGGGCGATGCCTACGCCTACGACATCTACAGCCAGGTGGCTCAGGCGTTGCGCGCTGGCGACGTCGGCCGGCGACTGCGCACTGTGGTCGCGCTCGGCGCCAGCCAGTCGGGCACCGCGATGAACAACTACATGGCGGCGGTGCAGCCACGCTACGAGCGTGTCTACGACGGCTTCATCCCTGCTGTCGCCAACGGCGCCGACCCGCGGCTCGACCGCCCCGTGCTGCGGCTGCTCTCGGAGAACGAGATCGACGGCAGCTCGCGCAGCCCGGACGCCGGCACCTATCGCCAGTGGGAGGTGGCCGGCAGTGCCCATGGCAGCAAGCGCGACTTCACCTACATCGGCAAGCAGGAGCAGCGCGACCTCGGGGTCGACATCGTCAACCCGCTCGCCGGTGACAGCGGCCCCCTGGGAACGAGCGACTGCCAGGTGAACCGCTTCCCCGCGTTCCAGGCCCACGACGCCGCGCTCGCCGCGATGCTTCGCTGGATCCGGACCGGAACCGCTCCGAAGCGACAGTCGCGGGTGAAGGTGTCGGGCGGGGTCATTCAGCGCGACCGTGACGGGAACGCGGTCGGCGGCATCCGGTACCCCGCCATGGCGGTGCCGACCGCGGCCTACAACCGCACCGGTGACTGCGTCGCGCTCGACGGACGGACCGAGCCCTTCACCGATGAGCAGCTCGCCGAGCGCTACCCGTCACGCGCCGTCTACCGCCGCCAGCTCGCGGCGGCCGTGCGGGCGTCCGTGCGCGCCGGGGTGCTGACGAAGTTCGACGCTGCTCGCGTGCGCTGAGAACCACCACGACCGCGGTCGAGCCCACAGAACGTGATGGAGTCATCCCATGACCGGCCAGATGAAGCGTCAGGTGCCGAAACGGCGGGATCTTGCTCCGTTGATGAAGTTCAAGAAGCCGGAGATGTCGCCCAAGAAGCGGCGCCTCGAGAAGGCCCTCACCATCGAGGACCTGCGCCGGGTCGCGAAGCGACGAACCCCCAAGCCGGCGTTCGACTACACCGACGGTGCTGCCGACGGTGAGGTCTCGCTCTCCCGTGCACGGCAGGCCTTCGCCGACATCGAGTTCCACCCGTCGATCCTGCGTGACGTCGCCGAGGTCGACACCTCGCGCGAGGTGCTGGGCAAGCGGGTGGCACTGCCGTTCGGGATTGCCCCGACCGGCTTCACCCGGATGATGCAGGCCGAGGGCGAGATCGCGGGTGCCACCGCCGCCACCGCGGCGGGCATCCCGTTCTCACTGTCCACGATGGGCACGACGTCGATCGAGGACGTTGCCGCTGCCGACCCCGGCGGCCGGCACTGGTTCCAGCTGTACATGTGGAAGGACCGCGACCGCTCGATGGCGCTGGTCGACCGGGCTGCGGCGGCCGGCTACGACACCTTGCTCGTGACAGTCGACGTCCCGGTGGCGGGCGCCCGGCTACGCGACACCCGCAACGGGATGACGATCCCGCCCACCCTGACGCCGCGCACGGTGATGAACGCGATCCCGCGGCCGGCGTGGTGGATGAACTTCCTGACCACCGAGCCGCTTGCGTTCGCCAGCCTCGACTCGTGGTCGGGCACCGTCGCAGACCTGCTGGACACCATGTTCGACCCGACCGTGACCTACGACGACCTCGCCTGGATTCGTCAGCAGTGGCCGGGCAAGGTCGTGGTCAAGGGCGTGCAGTCCGTAGCCGACGCGGCTCGGTTGGCCGACGCCGGCGTGGACGCCGTCCTGCTCTCCAACCACGGTGGCCGCCAGCTTGACCGGGCTCCGGTGCCGTTCCACCTGCTGCCCCAGGTGGTGAAGGAGGTCGGGAGCGACGTCGAGGTGCACCTCGACACGGGCATCATGTCCGGACAGGACATCGTGGCGGCGATCGCTCACGGCGCGCACTTCACCTTGATCGGCCGGGCCTACCTCTACGGGTTGATGGCCGGCGGACGCGACGGCGTCGACCGCACGATCGAGATCCTGCAGGGCCAGATCGAGCGCACCATGCGGCTGCTCGGCGTCCGCTCGCTCGACGAGCTCGAGCCCGGCCATGTGACGGCGCTGCAGCGGCTGGCCCCGCGGGCCTGACCAAGGCGACGGCGGGCTCGACGCTAGAGAAACTTCATGGCGAACTCGGTGAGGTCGCTCATCCACCGGGCGGAGGTCTCCGGGGTCGCCAGGCCGTGTGTCATCGGGTAGATCCCCAGCTGCGAATCAATGCCAGCACTCTCGAGCTCAGCGGATGGTGTGGCTACCGCGAGCGAACTGCATGCAGCGGCACGACGAGCTCCACGCCATGTCGTAGCCCACGGTCACGGCATCGTGCCGGCCAGGACCGAAACGCGCTTGCTGCAGGTTGGCGCTGGGGATGCGTGCACCCAGACCCTCGAAGGCACGAACCAGGTTGGCCGTCGTGAAGTCGCCGGTGACCGAGCGCAGCGCAGCTGCGACCGTGTAGGCGGCGTCGCACACGGCCAGGGACGCGCTCGCGGCGTTCGTGCTGGACGGGATTTGTCCCGTCTCCTTCCTCAGGAGGTCAAGGCACCGCTGGGCGTCGCGGTCGTAGTAGTCGTCGGCCGTGCGCGAGGGCAGGTCGAGGGTCGGTCGCCAGCCAACCCCCATCGACCCGCTGAGCTGTTGGTCACTGACAACTCCAGAGTCGTAGAGCGCCTGGGCGCCCGATGCGCTGGAGAGCCCGAGCCGAGGCAGGTAGCCCTGAAGTCTCGCGGCCTGCGCGTAGAGCAGGAGCAGGTCACCGTCGGTGTCCATCAAGATCACGTGCGTGACGCCGTTGGACCGGAACCGGAGCACGGCGTTCTGGATGTCGGTGACGGTGCGCGCTGCTTCGGCGCTGCTCGGGGGGGTGTAGACCTCGACCACGTTGTCGGAATCGACGCGAACCCCCTGGCGGGCCAGTGACGGCAGCAGCGTGTTCTTGAGCGGCACGCTCCACGCGGGCGCGTCGATGCTCAGGATGCCGACCTCTGCCGTCCCTGGCGTCGCTCGGCCCAGCTGGGCGTTCCAGCCCGAGAAGTACCCCTGGCGAGCCAGGACGCTTGCCTCGTCGGCGAGCACCCGGTCGTGGCTGATCCCCGTCACGTCGAACAGGGTGGGGTAACGGTCGAAGTACGCCTCATCGCGCTTCAGCAGGATGCCGGTCACGACCTGGGGGATCCCGGCCTTCGCCAGGCAAGCATCGAGGTTCTCGCCCTGACCTGACCCGATCACGAGGAGCACCTCGTTGTCGTCGGTGAAGTCGGAGCAGGCCGCCTGGTCCTGGTTCGACTTCGTGTCGGAGGACTGGGCGTCGTAGGCGTGGTAGACCACCTCGATCGGGCGCCCGTCGATGCCGCCTCGTTCGTTGATGTCGTTGATGACGGCCTGCATGTTGGAGCGGACGTCGCCCAGGGTGACGCCGGCCGCGCCGATGGCCGCGTTCGCCGCGTCGCCGTTGCTCGGGTAGGCGACCCCGATCGACACCGGACCGGATCCGGCGTCAGTGGTGGTCGCAGTCTCGGGAACCGCGTCGGGCACGGGTAGGCCCGTGGTCGGGCTCACGGCCGGATCGCCGGCTGACGGGGGCACCAAGGTGCCGTCAGGTCCAGTGAGGCCCGGCCCGGATGCTCCCGGCGGAGCCAGGGCTCCTCCCGGGGTGCCGGGGGCGCCGAGGGAACCGTCGAGGGGCGCGACGGCCCCCAGTGGTGAGCCCTGGGTGCCGGATGTCGTCGCGAGTGGCTGGTCGGTCTGGACCGTGCTCCCGCACGCGGCCAACACGATCGATGCGATGGCGCCGGCCAGCGCCATCATGGCCTTGCGAGGGATGCGCGACACGCCGGGCTCCTGAGGATGTCTGGGACTGAGCCTCGAGTCTCGCCGAGACCGGAGGACGCCTCATCGGTCGCGTCGACCAAATGCCGGTCGCCGGACTGGTCAGTGCGAACCGAACCGTCCAGCTGAAGCCAGCACCGCTGCCCGACCGGTTGCTTCTGACCGGCTGGGAAACTGGCGCGACGTGTCAGCGCCAGCCTCGACTACGACCGGCGGCCTCGGCCACCGGTCAGGGGGCGCGTCAACGAGCGGCCGGTGAGACTCATCATCACCAGCAGCGCCAAGGGCAGGAAGACCACGCCGCGGTAGGTGTACCAGGGGCTGTTCAGCAACGCGTAGGGCGCGGCAGCGAGCGGTGCGGGCGGCGCCGCGACCTCGGCGATCGGCGGCACGTCGGCCACCGGCGGGGTCGGGGTCACGATCTGCCCGAAGTCGGTCGGGCCGAGGTCGACCGCGGGCGGCGGCGAGGCGCCGTCGTCCTCGGTCGGCTCCTCGGCCGGCTCGGGCTCCTCGGTGGCGGCGGGCTGGTACTTGAGAACGACTTCGAGGGGGTCCCGGTCGTCACGCGCGAACCGTTGAGCGCGACGTGCCAGCGTGGCCTCGGGCGCCAGCGCGGCGGCAGCGTCGTCGACCAGCGTCGGCACCAGGGCGACGCCGTAGTTCGGGGCGCCGGCCTTCCACTGTCTCGATGAAGGGCGCCGAGGTCGACGACGAACGCGTTGTCCTTCGGTGCTGGTAGCTCGCCTCGGTGGCTGCCGCATCGCAGTCGAAGTCGGGGGACTGGCCGAGTCGACCGTTCTCGCCGTCGGTGACCTCCGACGTCGTCAGACAGGCTCCGAAACGGGCCGTCTTCACGCCACGGTTGTTCGCGGTGACCTCCTCGCTGACCGGGAGCAGCGAGCTCGCCCGCCATCAGCTCGGCGCCGGAAGGAAGTTGGGTGAGGTCCGGCACGAGGAACGCCCGGGCGGTGGCGCGGCCCAGCGTCGCCTCGACGTGCAACGTGCCCGCCGGGTAGATCACCTCGGCCGGGTCGTCCGGGATCTCGGTGGGCAGCGGAACAGGGAGCGGTAACGGCACCGGCACCGGCGGGACCGCCAGGGGACAGTCGAGCGCGAGGGTCTCGCACAAGTCGGGCAGCTCCGGGACCTCGGGGATCTCGAAACCGGGAAGGAGCTCACTGGCGACATCGAGGTTGACTTTGGCGTACCAGGCCTCGGCGAGGCTCGGCACCTCGATCGACTGGTTGGCGGCCGTCGCCGGACCGGCCAGAAGCCGAGTGCCGTGAGCCCGGCAGCCATGGCGAGCCGCACGACGACAGACACACGACGCCGCGTCATCGAACCCTCACCTGGCCGGTCGTGTGGCTCGCGCGGCGACGGACCGCCAGGCGCGACACGGTGGCGATCTCGGCCAGCACCTCAGCCATCTCCTCGTCGGCGAGTGCACCGTCTCGACGATCGCCCAGGATCGAGGACAGGCAGGCGCCGAGCACCATCAGGCTCAGCGCGCCGAACCCGCCTGAGATCAGGAACGGGACCTGCAGCGACACGTAGTACTGGTCGTTCACGCCGAGGCCCGAGATCACCATGATCCCGACTCCGACGGCGACCAGCAGCCCGCTGAACAGCGTGCCGACGAAGACCGGGTGGCGCACGAACGGGCGAGGTCGAGCGCCCACCGCAGGGTGTCGTCGTCGACCTCGTCGACCGACCGCCTAAGGTGCGGGTCGCCCGCGACGATTGCTCACGAGCGGTCCTGGCCGTCCTGTGGCTCGAGCACCTCGCGCATCTCCTCCAGCACGGTGCGCATCAGCGCGAGCTGGTGGCGACGCTCGATGCGATCTTGGCGGCGCACGGCCATGTCGGCGACCGCGATGCCGACCACGATGAGACCGAGTCCGGTCATCGCACCCGACACGACGTAGGGCATCTGGCGGCCGACGTCGAGGGTCGCTGCGACCTTCACCCAGGAGAAGAAGATGGTCGCGAAGCCCAGGACCACCACCACGAGTCCGGCCCACACCGCGGTGGACGGCGTGGAGCTGAAGCCAGGCAGCGACAGCCGCAGGCGCGGCTGGCGGCGCGGGGTCTGCCGGCGGCACGGACGGCTCGTCGAGGTGCTCGATCGACTCGGAGTCGAGGTGCTCGGCGTCGCCGTGGATCCGCTCGCGGATCACGGTCGTGGGGTGCTCGCTCATGACTCTCCCGGTGATGGACGTCGTCAGACCAACGACTGGGAAGCGGCGAGGTGACGCCGCTTCGGCTGCCACCAGTCTGGTAGCCCGGTGGCGCGTTCGTCTTGGGAACCGCGAACGATTGCGCGGCGTGGATTTG
>CAWAGM010000003.1:0-66544 GCA_963781575.1 uncultured Actinomycetota bacterium
AGGGAACCCGACTTGTCGAAACGCTCCTCGACCACCGGGGCGGCACCAGCGCGACCATGCCGCCGTAGACCACGAACACCTGGCCGGTGATCGCGTCGGCCGCCGGTGAGGCGAGGTAGGCCACGAGCGGAGCCACGTGCTCGGGTGAGTACGGGTAGACCTCGAGGCCGGACTGGTCCTCGCCGAAGACCTGCGCGGTCATCGCCGTGCGCGCCCGCGGGCAGATCGCGTTGGCTCGACGCCGATCTTGCCGAGGCCACGCGCCGTCGACAGGGTGAGCGCGGTGATGCCGGCCTTGGCGGCCGCGTAGTTGGCCTGACCGGGCGAGCCACCGAGGAATGCCTCGGAGGCAGTGTTGATGACGTGGCCGTAGACCGGCCCTCGACATCCTTGGACTTCTGCCGCCAGTACGACGCCGCGTTGCGCGAGAGCAGGAAGTGCCCGCGAAGGTGCACCTTGATGACGGCGTCGAACTCCTCGTCGCTCATGTTGAAGAGCATGCGGTCACGCGTCATGCCTGCGTTGTTCACGACGATGTCGAGCGACCCGAACCCGTCGACCGCGGCGGCGACCATCGCATCGGCCGTGGAGCGCTCCGAGACGTCCCCGGCCACGACGGCGGCCTCCCCGCCCCGCGCCCTGATCTCCTCCGCGGCCTCGTCGGCGGCGCCCGGCAAGTCGTTGAGGACGACGCGCGCCCCGGCGTCGGCGAGGGCCAACGCCTCGGCGCGACCGAGCCCGGCACCGGCGCCGGTGACGACGGCGACCAGGCCGTCGAGATTCGTGCTGCCCAGATCTGGCATGTGGTTCTCAGTCCTCCAGGGTGATCGCGGCGCGCGGGCAGGCGGCAACGGCGCGCTTGACGTCGGCGATGTTCTCGTCGGTGGTCTCCTCGGTCTTCACGACGAGGTAGTCGTCGTCATCGAGCTCAAAGACCTCCGGTGCCATTGCCTCGCACAGCGCGTTGGACTCGCAGAGGTCGAAGTCGACCTTGATCTTCATGGGATCCCCCTTCGTGGGACGAAACTGTCAGGAACTTTCGGAGCTGTGACCGGGGAACACCTTGGCGGTCGGGTCGATCGCCACGGTCGCGTTGTTGACGGCGGTCGCGGCCTCGCCGAAGCCCACGGCGATGAGGCGGACCTTGCCGGGGTACTCGGTGATGTCGCCGGCCGAGAACACCCGCGGCAGGTTGGTCTGCATGGCCGGGTTGACCACGATGTGCCGCTTCGAGACCTCGAGGCCCCATTGCTGGAGCGGGCCGAGGTCGGCGATGAAGCCGAGCGCAGCAACGACGGCCTGGCACTCGTGCCTGGTGGTCTCGCCGTCGACGGTGATGTCGACCGAGCTCACCGTTGCGTTGCCGTTGATCGCGCTCACCTCGGCCTTGGTGATGATCTCGACCGAGCAGTCGCGCACCTGCTGGACCGTGCGCTCGTGGGCGCGGAACGCGTCGCGTCGGTGCACGAGCTTCACCGACCGAGCGACGGGCTCGAGGTGGACGGCCCAGTCGAAGGCGCTGTCGCCGCCGCCCACGATGACGACGTCCTTGCCTGCGTAGGGCTGGAAGGACGGCACGAAGAACTCGAGGCCGCGTCCGAGCCACTCGCCGCCGGCTGGCAGCGGTCGGGGGCTGAACTTGCCGATGCCGGCGGTGATCAGCACCGCGCCGGCGTTCACCTCGGTGCCGTCGTCGAGACCCACGACCACTCCGGCCTCGCTGCTGGTCAGCGTGAGTGCGGTGCGGTCGAGGAGGTAGGTCGGGCTCGCAGTGTTGGCTTGCGCAACCAGGCCCTCCACGAGCTCGCGGCCCTTCACCGACGGGAAGCCGGCGACGTCCAAGATCTGCTTCTCGGGATACATCGCGGTGATCTGGCCGCCGAGCTCGGGAAGCGAGTCGACCACGGCGACGCGATGTCCGCGGAAGCCGGCGTAGTAGGCGGCGAACAGGCCAGTTGGCCCGGCGCCGATGATGAGCAGGTCGGTCTCGACTGAGGGAGTGGTCACGAGCAGTGATCTTTCCCTTCGGCGCGCGAGAGTCAACAGAGCGGCCGGGCGTGGCGCCAGACCGACGGCACCACAATACTGAAACGTGTTCTAGTTTCCTAGGCCCGTCCGGCTCAGCGGGGGTCCGTCCCCACATCTCGCCTCCCTACTATGGACCCATGGCTGAGGAATGGTGGCGCGGTTTCGCGCACGATCCTCGCGATCCGGCGCACGCGGGACTGCGCGCCTCCGACCGTGACCGCGACCTGGTCTCTGGAGTGCTGGCCTCGGCGTACGCCGACGGCCGCCTCGACCAGGGTGAGCACGAGGAGCGTGCGAGCCAGGCCGCCCGGGCCCGCACCCTGGGCGACCTTCCCCCGCTCGTCGCGGACCTGATCGCGGCGTCGGCCAGCAGCACCAGCCTGGTCGTGCAGGCCGAGCAGACCTGGCGCCAACGCCGCGACGCCGCCGTCTTCGGGCTGATCGCCTCCGCCCTGGTGTGCTGGGGGATCTGGGCCGTGCTCGGGGCCGACGACTTCCCGTGGCCGCTGTTCGTCAACGCCCTGGCGACGATGAACCTGCTGAAGACAGCACTGAGCCGCGAGGCCATCGTCCGCGACGAGCTGAAACGGCTCGAGAAGCGTCAGGCCCGGCAGCTGCGCCGGAGGAACTGGAAGCCCTGACGTGTTACCCCGCGCGATCAGTCGAGGCAGAACTCGTTGCCCTCGGGATCGCGCAGCACCAGGTAGCCCGCGCTCATCGGCGGCTCGGGCTCGAAGCGCTGCGTGACCGAGGCGCCCAGGCTCGTGAGCCGCTCTGCCTCGGCGGTCAGGGCCGCCATCCGCTCGGCGCCGTCGAGACCCGGGGCCGCCCGGACGTCGAGGTGCACCCGGTTCTTCGCGGTCTTGCCCTCGGGCACCCGCTGGAAGAACAGCCGCGGACCCGCGCCCTCGACCGGTTGCGCGGCTGACCGCTCGTTGCGCTGCTCGGGCGGGACGCCCCAGCTGTCGAGGGCGGCGTCCCAGGTCTCGAAGCCGGGTGGTGGCGGCTGCAGCCGGTAGCCGAGCACCTCGCACCAGAAGGTCGCCAGGGCGCCCGGATCGGCACAGTCAAAGGTGATCTGGATGTCTCGATGTGTCATGGGAACGACGCTACGGTGCGCCGCCGACGCTTGACCTCAGACTGTGCCTCACGCTCGCATTCACGTCGGCCTGGCGCTGGCCTCGAGCCCGGCCCGGTCGATCACCAGTCGAGCGCGACGGCGGTAGCGCCAGATCTGGGTCAGCCCGATTCCCCACAGGAGGTACTGCGTGCTCATCGCCCAGCGGAACGCGTCAGGCGTGTAGTCGGTGGACGAACCGGCGTCGCCAGTCGAGCACCAGGCCGATGCCGACCACGAGCAGCAGGCTGGCCGCGAACCCCGCCTGGTTGATGATCCCGGTGGCACTGGCCAGCCGCTCCGCCGGATTCGAGGTACGAGCCAGGTCGAAGCCGATCATCGAGGCCGGGCCACCGAACCCGACCACCTGGGTGAGCAGATCAACAGCCACAGCGGGGCGGCGCCAGGCCAGGCGAGCACGACGGTCCAGGTGACCACGATCGAGGAGACGATCACCAGCACCATCGTCGAGCGGTGCCACGGGTGTCGGCCGACGAGGTAGCCGAGCAGCGGTCCGGAGTACATGAAGGCGACCACGATCAGGGTCAACAGCAGACCAGCCGTGGTCTCCGATCGCCCCTCCCCCTGCACCAGGAACGGATAGCCCCACAGCAGGGCCAGGGTGGTCGCACTGAACTGCGTCGTGAAGTGCATCCAGAATCCGAGCCGGGTGCCGGGGTGCGCCCAGGACGCGGTCAGGCTGGCGCGCACGACGGTGAACGAGAGTTGCGGCCCGCGCACCCGGCGCGCCTCGGGTGCGTCACGCACCACGAGCAGCAGACCGACTGCGAGCACGATCCCGATCGAGGCGGTGCTCAGGTAGGCGCCGGTCCAGCCGAGCTCGCGGAGCGCGAGGTCATCGGCACGGCGGCCACGATCGCGCCGAGCTGGCCGATCACGCCAGAGACCTGGGTGATGAACGGGATCCGCCGCGACGGGAACCACCGGCTGACCAGCCGCAGCAGGCAGATCAACGTCATCGCGTCGCCCATGCCCACGAAGGTGCGGGCCACCAGCGCTGCGGCGTAGGCTCGGCGAAAGCGAAGCCGGCCTGGGCGAACATCAGCAGGAGCGAGCCGGTCAGCATGACCGCGCGCGGACCGAAGCGGTCGACCAGCAGGCCGACCGGGATCTGCATGCCGGCGTACACGAGCAGCTGCAGCATCGTGAACGTCGCCAGCTGGGAGGCGCCGATGTCGAACCGTTCGGTGGCGGCCAGACCAGCCACGGCCAGCGAGCTGCGGTGGAACGTGGCGACCACGTAGGTCAGCAGCGCGACCGACCACACCAGGTAGGCGCCGGGGGGCCGCGGCGCGGCGCGGAGCCGGCGTCAGCGCGTCGCCTCCATCATCTGCCGCAGCTCCTTCTTGAGGTCGTTGATCTCGTCGCGCAGTCGCGCGGCGAGCTCGAACTGCAGCTCGGCGGCGGCGGTCTTCATCTGGTCGGTGAGCTCCTGGATGAGCTGCGCGAGCTCGGAGCTCGGCAGACCGGCGAGGTCCTTGGCGTGGTGCCCGGAGGCCTTGTCGCCGAGCACCGGAACCGTCTGCCGCCCCTTCACACCACCGGCGCGGCCCTTGGCCTCGGTGCCGGCCCACGTCTCGAGCAGGGCTTGGGTGTCTTCACTGTCGCGGGCGAGCATCTCGGTGATGTCGGCGATCTTCTTGCGCAGCGGCTGCGGGTCGACGCCCAGCGCGGTGTTGTAGGCGACCTGCTTCTCGCGACGGCGGTTGGTCTCGTCGATCGCCTTCTCCATCGAGGGCGTGATCTTGTCGGCATACATGTGCACCTGGCCCGACACGTTGCGAGCGGCACGGCCGATGGTCTGGATCAGCGACTTGTCGGAGCGCAGGAAGCCCTCCTTGTCGGCGTCGAGGATCGAGACGAGCGAGACCTCGGGCAGGTCGAGGCCCTCACGCAGCAGGTTGATGCCGACCAGGACGTCGTACTCCCCCAGGCGCAGGTCGCGGAGCAGCTCGATCCGCTTGAGCGTGTCGACCTCGGAGTGGAGGTAGCGCGTGCGGATGCCGGCATCGAGCAGGTAGTCGGTGAGGTCCTCGGACATCTTCTTGGTCAACGTGGTGACCAGGACCCGCTCGTTCTTCTCGGTGCGGGTCCGGATCTCGTGGATCAGGTCGTCGATCTGGCCCTTGGTCTGCTTGACGACGACCTCGGGGTCGATCAGCCCGGTGGGTCGGATGATCTGCTCGACGACGTCGCCCTCCACCTTGTCGAGCTCGTAGTTGCCCGGCGTTGCCGACAGGTAGATCGTCTGACCGATCCGGTCGAGGAACTCCTCCCAGCGCAGCGGGCGGTTGTCCATGGCGCTGGGCAGCCGGAAGCCGTGGTCGACGAGGTTGCGCTTGCGGGACATGTCGCCCTCGTACATGCCGCCGATCTGCGGAACCGCGACGTGCGACTCGTCGACCACGAGCAGGAAGTCTTCGGGGAAGTAGTCGAGCAGGCAGTTCGGCGCCGAGCCGCGCTCGCGGCCGTCGATGTGCATCGAGTAGTTCTCGATGCCCGCGCACGACCCGACCTGCCGCATCATCTCGATGTCGTAGGTGGTGCGCATGCGCAGCCGCTGGGCCTCGAGCAGCTTGCCCTGACGCTCGAAGGTCGCCAGCTGCTGCTCGAGCTCGGCCTCGATGCCGCCGATCGCACGCTCCATGCGGTCGTGACCGGCGACGTAGTGGGTGGCCGGGAAGATGTAGAGCTCGGGGTCTTCAGTGAGCACCTCGCCGGTGACCGGGTGCAGCGTCATCAGCCGCTCGATCTCGTCGCCGAAGAACTCGATGCGCACGGCGTGCTCCTCGTAGACCGGGAACACCTCCAGAGTGTCGCCGCGCACCCGGAACGTGCCGCGCGTGAACGTCAGGTCGTTGCGGGTGTACTGGATCTCGACGAGACGCCGCAGGATCGAGTCGCGGTCGTGCTCCTCGCCCACCTTGAGCCGGATCATCCGGTCGACGTACTCCTGCGGCGTGCCGAGGCCGTAGATGCAGGACACCGTCGAGACCACGATGACGTCACGTCGGGTGAGCAGCGAGTTGGTGGCCGAGTGCCGCAACCGCTCGACCTCCTCGTTGATGGAGGAGTCCTTCTCGATGTAGGTGTCGGTCTGCGGGACGTAGGCCTCGGGCTGGTAGTAGTCGTAGTAGCTGACGAAGTACTCGACGGCGTTGTTCGGGAAGAGCTGGCGCAGCTCGTTGGCGAACTGCGCTGCCAGGGTCTTGTTGGGCTGCATCACCAGCATCGGACGCTGCACCTGCTCGGCCACCCACGCCACGGTGGCGGTCTTGCCGGTGCCGGTGGCGCCGAGGAGGACGACGTCCTGCACGCCGGCGTCGATGCGCTTGGCGATCTCGGTGATCGCCGCCGGCTGGTCGCCGGCCGGCTTGTAGTCGGACTCGACCTTGAAGGGCGCGACACGGCGCTCGAGGTCGGTGATTGGGCGCATGCTGCGAGCCTACGACCGGCCACCGACAATCCACCGGGCCCGCGCGCCGCATCCCACGGCCATGAAGCGAATCCCGGAGTACTCGTGCTCGGAGCGTCGCCCTCGCGTCGCCCACCATCACCGGCTCGACGACGACGCGGCCGCCCTGCCGAGCGCCCGCGACCTCCGCTGCCGCCGACGACCGAGGCCAGCGCCCGACGGCCACCGCCGACAGCCAGCCCCGAAGCCAGCCGCCGAGCCCGCGCTGACGACACCGGCCTGGCGCGGCGCCGCGCCGACGATCCCCTACGCGTTCGCGGCACGCAGCCCGACTTCGGCTCGGGGCGCTGGCACCTGGTGCGACCCGACGGCGCACGTCAGCCGCTCCCCCGAGCTCGACGATGGGCGACTTCGTGCCGTACCCCGGCGGCGGCCTGGTCGGCGTCGTACGGCACCGAGGCCGGCGTGGCGCGTCGACGTCGATCCGCCCCGGACGGCA
The DNA here is from genome assembly GCA_963781575.1 of uncultured Actinomycetota bacterium. GTDB lineage: Bacteria > Actinomycetota > Actinomycetes > Propionibacteriales > Nocardioidaceae > Nocardioides. The sequence continues at coordinate 7,081 of CAWAGM010000003.1, forward strand.
CGATCACCACGGCGGACGAGGGCTTCGGCGCTTCGGCCTGGTCACCACGCCCGACCGCTCGATCGTCGGCTACTCCTCGACGACGGTCGCACTGCTGGTCAGCATCGAGGACGGCGGTCGCCCGCAGTCCTGCACGCTCGGGCCGTCGCCGGCGCGCCGCACGCCGCCGCGCTGCTCGGGCAGCGGCACCTGCCAGGAGGAGTACCCCGAGGGCGGCGGGTGCACGGCGTTCCTCGAACGGCGCGGCACGGCGGGTGAGCTACACGACCTCGCACGGCATCGTCGACGGCCTGCATGGGTCTCGTCGCAGGCGACCGACGGCCGAGCGACCGCGTTCCGCGTCATCGGGCTCGACCGAGGCCGGGCGGCACCCGTGGGCGGGCTGCTCGACCCGCGCGGCGACGGCTGGCGTGGGAGACCTGCGACTACGTGCCGCACGAGCTTCTCGCCCCGACGGTCACGCAGATCCTGGGCGACCGAGTCCGTCGCCAAGACCGGCGACCTCGGCGGCCTTGCGCGTTTCGGTCGACGGCGGGCGGCAGGATCCGGACCGACCTGGTCGTGGGACGAGTCACCGACGCACCGGATCACCGACGTGCACGTGGGAGGACGCCGGCCACCTGCTCGCCGTCGGCTACGAGGGCGAGCACCTGGTCGGTCTCACGCGCTCGGCATCGACGGCCCGCGTAGCGTCGAGGGCGCCGCCGCCCCGGTGCGCGCCCTGCGCCGACTACCGCCCTACCTGCCTCCCGGTCAGCTGAGCACGCGCCAGATGGTCAGTCGAGCGAGTGCCGCAGGTGCATCGCCAGCCGAGCGGCGGCCCGGCCGGCCGGCGTCGCCAGGAGCACGTCGGCGGGCGTGACCGGCAGCGGCAGCCGGCGCGTCGCGCGGTGGTGGTGACGGCCCGGGCGAAGGCGCGCAGCCCGTCGTCGCCGCCGAGCGGGCCGTAGCCCTGGGCGCCGAGCGCCTCGCGCGGCAAGGCCCGCATCGGCCGGACGCGCCGACGTTGATGCTCACCTGGGCGGCCCGCAGCGCCTCGCCGATGCGCTGGCCGCGCTCGCGGGAGAACACCGCGACCTGGGCGTAGGGCCGGTCGCTGAGCCGCTGCGAGCACGTCGGCGAACTCGGCGTCGGCGTGCACCCGCACCGGGACGGCGTCGGACCGGACCCGATCGCTGCGGCCGGCTCGCTGCGCGACCTGCGCGGGGTCAGCGCGCGCGGCAACGGCCCTGCCGTCGTCCGAGGCTGAGGCGCACCGTCGCGCCCGGCTCCAGCGCGGCGAGCAGGACGCGCGTCGAACTCCTCGCTGACCACCGGCGCGACGTAGACCTCGGGCCGCCACTCCGTCGCGCTCGCTCGGAGCCGGCCGCGACCGAGCGCGCGACGGCCGCGGCGGCGGCGGCCACGTCGGCGTCGGGCGCGACGACGGTCACCGGCGGGCCGACCGGAACAGGGTCGTCGGCACCATCGCTGACGCGCAGCGGCTGACGATCCTGGCGGCGCGACGCGTTGCCGAACAAGCACGAGACCCGGTCGCGGCCGTCACCGGCCAGCGGTCGGCGGTCTCGTCGTCGCCGGTCACGACCTGGAGCAGCGGCCCGGCGCCGGGCAGCGCCTCCGCATAGGCGACCAGGGTGGCGGTCAGGCCGGGCGGCGGCTTGAGCAGCACCGCGTTGCCGGTGACGAGGGCCGCAGCGACCGCGCTGGCCGGGCCGTAGAGCGGGGCGTAGGGACAGGCGCGAACGACCGACGACCACGCCTTCGGCACGTACGACGTGCGCGTGGCGAGCTCGGGCGCGAGCGGTCCCCCGCCCCGGGTGGTCGGGCCCGAGCACGCGGGCGGCGTTGGACTCGATCCACCGCAGGTGCTCGACGGTCTGCATCACCTCGAGCATCGCGTCGTCGAGGCCCAGCCCGGACTCGCGGTGCAGCAGCGTGGCGAGCTCGGTCGCGCCGCGCCACAGCGCACCGCGCCAGGAGCGCAGCACCTTCAGCCGCTGGGCAGCTCGAGCGCGGCCCACTCCTCGCCGTGCGCCGGGCGACGTCGACGGCGTGCCGGACGTCGTGCCGGTCGCTGACCGCGAAGGTGTCGAGCAGCGAACCGTCGGTCAGGTCAACCGCGTCGAAGCTGGCCTGGCCACTCATCGCGCGCCCCGCGCCCGGTCGGGGGCGACCCGCAAGGTCGTGAGGGCGGTGGCGAGCATCCGGTAGTGGCCCACGAGCATCACCAGCTCGAGGCAGCAGCCGCTCGTCGTGCGACGCGCGCAGGGCTCGGTCCAGGTCGCGTCGGCGAGGTCCTCGGTGGCGTGCAGCTCGTCGGCGACGCGCAGCAGCAGACGGTCGCCGTCGGACCAGCCGGCGTGCGTCCGGGCCGGCAGCCGACCCGGTCGACCTCGTCTGCGGTGAGGCCAGCGCGGCGGCCGAGTCGAGCGGTGCTGGGTGAGCTCGTACTCCGACCCCGACAAGGTGGCGACGCGCAGGATCACCAGCTCGGTCTCGCGGCGGCCGAGCCGACCACCGGGCATCATCGAGCCGGCGAAGAGCAACCACGACCAGAACATGCCGCGGGTTGCGCCCCAGCGTCAGGAACACCGCCGGCGGCTCGGTGCCCGTGACCCGACCGGCGACGCGGCGAACCCGCGCACGAGCGGCCCGCGCCCCGGCGCGACCCGCGCTGTCACGGCGCGTCCTCCCGACGGGCCCGACCCACCTCGGGCAGCACCCTGTTGGCGCCGGCGTTCATCGCCTTCATGGCGCCCACGTAGGCCCAGGGCACGTAGCGCTGCAGCAGGTGGACGCCATGGATGTCGGGCGAGGTGTAGACCCAGAACCGGTTGCGGCGGACGCCGTCCCAGATCGACGTCGCGGCCTGCTCGGGCGTCACGGCCCGCTTGCGGAAGCCCGCGTGCGCGCGGCGGAACGGCGGGGCTGGCCTTGTCGATGCCGGCGATGTGCACAGTCTCGGTGAGCGGGGTGGCGACGCCGCCGGGGCAGACCAGGCTCACGCCGATGCCGTGCCGCGCCAGGTCGAACCGCAGCACCTCGGAGACGCCGCGCAGGCCGAACTTCGACGCGCTGTAGGCGGCGTGCCACGGCATGCCGATGATGCCGGCCGCCGACGACACGTTCACGAGGTGGCCACCGCGACCGGCCTCGACCATCGGCGGCACCAGCGTCTCGATCACGTGGATCGGGCCCATCAGGTTGACGTCGATCAGGCGCCGCCAGTGGTGGTGCTCCAGGCTCGAGACCGTGCCCCACGTGGAGATGCCGGCGACGTTCAGCACGACGTCCATCGATCCGTGGGCTGCCGTCAGCCGCCCGGCCAGCGCACGCACGGCCTCGTAGTCGGACAGGTCGGCAGGCTCGGCGAAGGCGACCTCGCCGCCGGCCGCCGCGGATCTCGGCGGCCACCGCGTCGAGCAGCCGGGCCTTGGACGTCGGTCAGGTGCAGCACCGCGCCGGCCGCGGCCGCCTGCTCGGCGACCGCGCGGCCGATGCCGCTGGCGGCCCCGGTCACGAAGACGCGGCGACCGCGCAGGTCACGCATCCGACGATGACGCATGGGAGCTCCTAGTAGAGGGTGGGGGTGGGGTCGGAACGAGGACCGCGATGTCAGGCGCCACGGCCCTGGCCGATCGGGACTACAGCAACGGCCGCAGGGGCTGCAGGAACGCCTCGGTGAAGCGCCGGTGCAGGTCGCGGGCGTCCCACTCGTAGCGGGTCAACGGCGCGCAGTTGCTCTCGTCGGTGATGAAGATCTTCTCCAGGTCCGCAGCCAGTCCGGGGTCGATGAACTCGACGTTGATCTCGTAGTTGCCGCTCAGGCTGAGCCGGTCGATGTTCGCGGTGCCGACGGTCGACCAGGTGCCGTCGACGGTCGCGGTCTTCGCGTGCACCATGGCTCCCTTGAACCGCAGGATCTTCACCCCGGCGTCGAGCAGCTGCGAGAAGTACCCTCGCGAGATCCAGTCGGCCACGATGTGGTTCGACTTCAGCGGGATCAGCAGCCGCACGTCGACTCCGCGTCGTGCGGCGGCCGTCATCGCGTCGACGAAGTCCTGGTCAGGAATGAAGTAGGCAGTGGTCAGCCAGACGTTGCGGCTGGCCCGGTTGATCGCCTCGATGTACATCGTGCGGATCGGGAACATCCACAGCCGCGGTACGTTGCGCTGCACCCGGATCTTCGGCTCCCAGGTGGACGCCGTCTCGAGCAGCAGCGGGCGCTCGCTGGCGCGGATCCGCCGACGCCGGTTCAGGTTCCAGAAGTCGGCAAACGCCCGCTTGAGGTCCCAGACGCCCGGGCCGGTGATCCGCACGTGGGTGTCGCGCCACTCGGTCTCGTACGCCGAGCCGATGTTGTACCCGCCAACGAACCCGACGTGGTCGTCGACGACGAGGATCTTGCGGTGGTCGCGTCCGTATCGGCGGACGTCGAAGAAGCGCAGACCGGCGGAGTACAGCGGGTAGCGCAGCACCTTCAGGTTGGGCGGGAACCGCTTGAACCCCGGCGAGACCACGAGGTTCGCGAACCCGTCGTAGATGCAGTAGACCTCGACCCCGCGGTCGGCCGCATCGGAGAGGGCGCGCTTGAACCGCTCACCCGCGGCGTCGCCCTTCCAGATGTAGGTCTCGAACAGCACCTGGCGCCGTGCGCCCTCGATGGCCGAGATCATGTCGTCGTAGAGGTCGCGGCCGTAGGTGTACGTCGTGACCGTGCCGTCGCCGACCTCGACGGTGCTCGGCGCGGTCGTCGGGAACGGCTTGGGCTTCTTGCCGCGGCGGCGGTAGGAGTCGACCAGCGACATCAGCATCGCGATCGCCACCTGCAGGCCCAAGATGGTCAGCAGGGCGCGGCGCAGTCGGGTCACGGTCCGATCGACCCACACCATCGACAACTGCCTTCGCACTCGCCCAACCTAGTGGTAGGCACATCGGCGTCGGATACGTCACAGCCCGTGCCGCGAGATGGATGGCACAACCTCGTCAGCCGTGTCGTTCAATCGGGGCGTGACTTCGCCTGCGCAGACCGCGCCGATCGTCGACGTCAGTGCCGCGCGGCGCTGGTCGATGCTGGTCGCGAGCACGCTGGCGCAAGCTACCTCTGCGGTGATGATCCACGGCCCCGCGTTCTTGATCCCGACCCTGGTCCGCGACGAGGGCCTCTCCCTCCCCCAGGCCGGCGTCGTCGCCGCGGCACCCACGCTCGGCGTGATGCTCGCCCTGGTGGCGTGGGGCCTGGTCACCGACCGGCGCGGCGAGCGACTGGTGCTCCTGCTCGGACTCGGACTGACCGCGATCTTCGCGCTCGCCGCAACCCTCGTGTCCGACCTGGTGCCGCTCACCATCGCCCTGTTCCTCGGCGGCGCCGCCGCGGCGAGCACGGCAGCCGCGAGCGGACGGATCGTCGTGGGCTGGTTCCCGCCGCACCGCCGCGGGCTCACCATGGGCATCCGGCAGATGGCGCAACCAGTGGGCGTCGGGGTAGCAGCCATCTCGATGGCGGTCGTCGCCGCCGAGCACGGCGTCTACGCCGCGATGCTCGTGCCGACACTCGCGACCGCCGGCGCAGTCGTCCTGGTCGCCCTCGTGGTCATCGACCCGCCGCGACCGGCCCTGACCGACGGCCCCGCGCCCAACCCCTACCGTGCCGACCGCTACCTGGCGCGGATCCACGGGGTCTCCGTCTTGCTCGTGGTGCCCCAGTTCGTGGTGTGGACCTTCGCGCTCGTCTGGCTCGTCGACGACCGCGGGTGGACGCCGGCGGCGGCCGGTTCACTCGTCGCCGTCGCCCAGGTCGGCGGCGCGCTCGGACGCATCGGCGCCGGGCAGCTCTCGGACGTCGTCAGCTCGCGCATGCGCCCGCTGCGCTGGGTGGCGATCGCGGCCGGCGTGACGATGGCGGCTGCTAGGACTAGCCGCCGAGCTCGACTGGGCCGTCGCGGTGCCGCTGATCGTCCTGGCCACCGTGCTGACGGTCGCCGACAACGGACTGGCCTTCACCGCCGTGGCCGAGCGGGCAGGGCCGTACTGGTCGGGCCGTGCGCTCGGGGTGCAGAACACCGCCCAGTTCCTCACCAGCGCGCTGGTGCCGCCGCTGGGCGGCCTCGCGATCACCGAAAGTGGCTACGCCGCCACGTTCGCTGCGGTCGCGCTGTTCCCGCTGCTGGCCGTGGCGCTCGTGCCGGTGGCCGAGGAACGCGAACCCAGCTAGAAGGTGGACCCCAAAAATGCAGGTGGACCCGCTCAAAGCGCCACTCCCCAGAAGCGCCGAACGGGTCAACACCATGCTTTCGACTCCCGGTTCCGCGAACCCCCCCAGGGTCGCGGTGCCTTCATCGAGTCGACAACCAGAACACTACGAGCGCACCGTCGACGGAGTCTCCACGGCAGCTGCACGCTTCTTCCACAATTTGGTAACAGAAGTCGGGTGGCGCGAGCTCAACCGAGCAGGTTGTTGACTGCTACCTCGTCGACCAACCAGCGACCGTCCTGCAGCACCATCTGCATGGTCACGCGGGGCTGGTCGATCTTGGTGCCCTTCTGCTCCGATGCTGCGATCTCCTGATCGACGAAGAGCAGGACCTTCACGTGCGTGGCGTCGATCGCGGTGGCCGCGGAGTCGACGACGGTGCCTGTCGCGGTGGCCTTCAACGCGACGATCACTCGCTTGGAGTCGGCCCCCGCGCCCTCGAAGTAGGCCTGGAACTGCCTCAGTTCCGGCATCGTCGACCCAGGCGAAGTCCTCGTCGACGGTGCGGTAGTCGTAGGTCGTCATCTGCTCGACGGCGGCGCGGGCGGCCGACTCGGCCTCAGCCTCGACCGCACTCGACGACGCGTCGGAGCTCGACGGTGTGACGGCGTCGTCCTCGCGGTCGACCCAGAGCACGATCACGCCGACCAGGGCGACGGCCAGCGCCGCCACCAGGGCGATGACAAGTCGTCGAACTGCGCCCGTCACCGGACCGGCCCGGGCGCGTGCGCTGCACCGCGCTGGAGCGTGGTGAACGACGCCGAGCACCGGCCCTCGGTGTAGAACTCAGGCCGCTTGTCGACGCGCGGGTTGCGGCGCACGTCGCGGTAGCTGCATCGCGGGTCCTTGTCGGTCAGCAGGGTCAACATGAGGTGACCGTTCTTGATCTTGTCCGGCAAGATGCCGAGTCCGTCGGCGTAGGTCTGCAGGAGCGTCCGCAAGGTGCGGGTCGTGCGCAGCCAGGATGTCGGTGAGGCTGATTCCCACCGTCAGGAAGTCGGGCAGCACTCGCTGGGCGTCGGCGACCAGGGAACGCAGGTCGTCGATCTGGCCGGGCGCCCGTTGCAGGAACCGATCGAGCTCAGGGTCGTAGGACTCGAGGAACTCCGCGAACTCCTTCGCGTTTCCGGCGAGCGAAGTGAGCTCGGTGCGCTTGGCTGGCGCCACGTCGAGGGCGACGTCGGCATTGCGCAGCAGCCGCTGCGTCTCGGGCCAGACTGCGTCGAGCTCGGCCAGCAGCAGGGTGCCGTCGTCGACGAGGTCGCCGAGGTCGTCCCCGGTTCCGTCGAGAGCGGTGCTGAGCTCCTTGAGCAGGCTGCTCAGCTTCTCGTCATCGATCTGGCGCAGCACGTCGTTGACCGCGATCACCGTCGAGCTCAGGCTCTTCGGGATGTCGGTCGAGGATGCCGACACCACGTCGCCGTCCTCGAGGTAGGGGCCGCCGCTGCTGCGCGGCTGGAAGTCCAGGTATTGCTCACCGACCGGCGACAGGCTGCGCACGATCGCCACGGAGTCGACCGGCACCCGCTCGTCGGAGGTCAGTGACGCCGTGGCCATGACACTGCTGGTGCCCAGGTCGATCGAGGTGACCTTGCCGATCTTGACGCCCCGGTAGGTGACCGCTGACCCCTTGAACAGGCCACCGGCCGCCGAGAGCTCCACCGTGACCTCGTCGGGCTGGGACAACAGCGGGCGCTGCAGCACCGAGGCGAAGAGATACGCGACGGACACGACGAGCACGAGGAAGACCCCCAGCGCGCTCAGGGCCAAGCGCGAGGCGAACAGTGCCTTCAGGGTCCGCATCACGACCGCCCCCCGCCCAGCAGTCCACCCAGGGTGAGGATCGGGGTGAGAGTGTTCTTCACAGTCTTCTCGACGGCCTTCTTGATGTCATCGGCCCGGGGGTTCTTCGCGCTGACCGGCAGCTCGGGGAACGGCGGAGTGTCCGGGATCGGGATCGGGATCCCGAGGTTCGCCAAGATGTCTCCCAGGCTCGGGCCCTCGATCCCGTCCAGCCGTACCGCGATCGAGATCGCGAGGTAGTCGTTGGGCACCAGCGCCTCGACGACGTGACCGACCCGGATCAGTTGGCTCAACGACTCGGAGTAGTTGCTGCCAAGGCTCGCGAACTCCCCCAGCACCGGCTCGGCCTGGCGCAGGATGCGCAGCAGCCGCGCGCTCGTCTGGGCCACGGTGTCGTTGGCGATGCCCGAGAAGTCCTCCACCTCGTTCAGGAGCCGGGTGAGCCCCGGCGTGTTGGTGCGCAGCACCTCGGCGGCCGGGCGGATCTCGCGGACGGCGCGGTTGATGATCTCCTCGCGCTCGCGCAGCGTGATCGACACCGACGCCAGCGAGCGCAGTGCACGATCGATGTCGGCGGTGGCCGCGTTGGCCTCCGTCAGCAGGTCACGAGACCGCTCCAACAAGGCCCGTGCCGTGTCCTCGCGACCACCGAGCGCGGTGTTGAGCTCCTCGGTGACGTCCTGGAGGTCAGCCAGACCGCCGCCGTTCACCAGGAGGGACGCCTGGGACAGCGCATCCTCGACGGTGGGCGCCGTGCTGGTCTGCATCGAGCCCCAGCTCGGCGCCGTCATCGAGCAGCGCACCGTCGGCCGGGTTGGTGACGTCGACGAAGAGCTCGCCGAGCGGGGTCGTGTAGCGAAGTCGCGCCGTGGCGCCCTCGCGCAGCTGCGCGTCGGTACGCACGAGCATCTCGGCCTGGGCGTGGAAGTCCTCGGCGAGCACCTCCTGGACCTTGCCCGAGTTGACCCCGTTGACCTTCACCGTGGCGCCTTGCGCCAGGTTCAGCGCCTCGACGAACTCGGCGCGCACGGAGATGGTGTCCCCGCCGACGCCGGTACCGGGCAGGGGCAGGTCACCGAGCGTGGTGCTGCAGGCGCTGAGGATCATCAGTGACACGGTGGCCACGAAAGTCGGGGCCACACGAGCACTCAGCCTCATCGGGCCCCTCCCGTCCGCGGTGATGCGGGATCGCCCGGCTCCGGGCCGGAGATCAGCTCGCACAGGTCGAGTGGCAACGTGTCGCACAGCTGTCCGATCTGGTCACCGAGCGGAAGCAGCACGCCCGGCGGCACGCGGACCGGGATCCGTTCGCCCGCTCCCGCACGCATGAGGTTCTGCATCGCCAACGGCATGACCTCGAGGATCTCGGTGAGGTCGCGCTCGCGCGACAGGACGGTCCGCATCACGGTGCTGCTCTCGTCGATGAGCCCGATCAGCTCCTTGCGGTGGTCGACCGCGAAGCGCGCCACCGTCATGACAGCGTCCTCGATTCCGCGCAGCGCCGCCCGGAAGTTCACCCGCTGGTCGGCGAGCAGGTCGCTGGTCTCGGTGACCTGGTCGACGAACTCGCGCACGGTCTGGTCGTTGTCGGCCAGGACGGCGACCAGGGAGTCCAGTGCCCGGATCGTTGCGCTGATGTCCTCGCGCTGGCCGGTCACGTCGCCGACCGCGCCGGAGAGGTCCGTGATGGTCGACTGCACGAGCTCACCGCGGCCGTCGAGCGCGGCTGCCCCGGCGTCGACGATGCGACGAATGGCGTCCTTGGACTCCTTCGAGCCCGCAATACCTGTGGCGAAGGTGTTGAGGGCCTCGAGGACGTCGTCGAAGTCGACCGGGGTACGCGTGCTGGTGAGCGGGATCTCTGCTCCGTCCCTCATCGTGGCACCCGACTCGTAGACCGGGGTCAGCTCGACGTAGCGATCAGTGGCGACCGAACGGGCGACGACCACGGCTCCGGCGTCGGCCGGGACGTCATGGTCGCCGTCGACCTCCATCGTCACCTTCACCCTCGCGCCGTCCGGCTCGATGTCGGTGATGCGTCCGACGGTCACACCGAGGATGCCGACGTCGTTGCCGACGAAGAGTCCGGCCGTGTCGCTGAAGTAGGCGGTGACGGTCATGGTGTCGTCACCCGTGCCCGGGACGCACGACGAGGTGAGCAGCGCTGCGGCCACGGTCGCGAGGGTCACGAGAATCGCCCGTAGCCTCTTCATCGTCCGCCTCCCGGGCAGTTCCCGGCCTGGCACAGCATGTCGTCGGTCGGGATCACCGGTGGGTGGCCGTAGAGGTCGGCGAACGGCCCGTTGCCCGTCGCGTTGGCGATGTATCGCAGGGCCGGGGCCATGGCCTCGAGCACGCCGCGCAGCTGGTCATCCTGGGAGTTCAGGGTCTCGAGCGCCAGCTCGAGCTTGCGGAAGCCAGGTCCGATGGCAGCGTCGGTCTCATCGATGATCCGGGTCAGGGCGTCGGTCAGGGAGGTCGTCTCGGCGAGCAGGCGCTCGATGGCCGCACGACGCGAGTTGACCTCGTCGAGCACCAGGTTCGTCGACTGCATCAGGTCGACGAGGTCGACGCTGCTGTCGGAGAGCTGCTCGGTGACGTCACGCGTCATCTCCAGCAGCGCCCCGGTCTGGTCGGAGCGCGTGCTCACCAGCTTCGAGAGCCGGCCCACCCCCTCCAGCGCCGGGCCGATGTCGTCGCCGGCGACGTCCAGGGTGTCGGCCGCCTCCGTCAAGGCGCGCGCCAGAACTACCGGGTCCAGCTCGCCGAGCTTCACCGTGCCCTGCTCGAGCACGTCCTGAAGGTTGTAGGGCACCGAGGTCCGCTCCAACGGGATCACGCCGTCGGCGAGCTCGCCGTCGCCGATCGGGTCGACCTGGAGGTAGTGAGTGCCGAGCAACGTGGCCACCTTCACCTCGGCGGTCGACTCGGAGCCGAGGTGGATGTCCTTCTCGACGTCGAACGTGACGATCACCTGTCGGCCATCGAGCTCGACGCCGCGGACGGATCCGACCGACACTCCGTGCACCTGCACGTCTTCCCCAGAGCGCAGTCCGGCAGTGTGCTCGAGGACGGCGGTGTAGCTCGACGTCCCGAACGAGGCGACCGAGAGGGCGACGATGCCGAGGGCGCCAAGGGCGCCGACGACGAGCGCGACCAGCCCGATGCGGAACGGGTCACGCGCAGTGAGGGCCTTCATCGACACACCGCCGACCACGGCCCGTTGTTGCCGGCCAGGTTGAACTGACGTCCGCCGATGGCGAGGAGGAACGAGCAGGGGTAGACGTTCAAGCGCGTTCTCGTAGGACCCGGCGCGCCCGAGGGACTCGAAGATGATGCCGAACTCATCGACGGCCTCGTTGAGCCTCACGCGTGAGCCCGCCAAGCATGCCGGCCACCGTGCGCAGCTCGCGCACCGTGCCGACGGCCGGTGACCGCACGTCGCGCAGGAAGGCGCTGGTCGCGCCGACCAGACGACTCACGCCGTCGATCGAGTCGCCGATCGACTCGCGGTCGCGAGCCAATCCGGCCATCAAGTGCCTTGAGCTCGCGAATCGTGGCGGTGATCTGCGCGTCCTGTCCGGAGAGGTTGTCGAGCACCGGCACCAGGTTGTCGACCACCTGGCCGTACAAGTCGTCGCGATCAGCGAGGAAGCCGGTCAGCTCGGTGGTCTGCTGCAGCAGCTGCTCGACGGTGCCGCCCTCGCCCTGGAGCACCTGCACCATCGACGTCGCCAGCCGGTTCACGTCGGCCGGCTGCAGCACCTCGAAGAGAGGGCGGAACCCGTTGAGCAGCGCGGTCAGGTCGAAGCCCGGATCGGTGCGGGCCACGGGCACCGTGCTCCGGCCGCGAGCTCGACCCCGCGGTCGTCGTCGGACTGCACGAGTGCGAGGTATCGCTGGCCGAGCAGGTTCTGGTAGCGCATCACGAGCTGGGTGGTGTCGAGGAGCGGCTGGTCGTCGCTGAGGTCGAATCCGACGTCGGCGCCGTCCTGCGCCCACCTCGATCGACTGCACGCGGCCCACCCGGACGCCGGCGACCTTGACGTCGTCGCCGACTCGGAGCCCGCTGACGTCGGTGAACTCTGCGTCGAACGCACGCGAGTCCTCCGCCAGGCCGTTGCGCATGGTGTTCAGGAGCAGCACGAACAGCAGCACGCTGGTCAGCGCGAACAGCCCGAACTTGATGGCGATCGATCTCAGCTCTGACAGTCACTGCTCGCCACCCCCCGGAGCGACGAGCCCACGGAGACTGGCCCCACGGAGACTGGCCCCGCGCATGCTGCCGCTCGGACCGTAGTCGGGGCGATCAGCGCGGGTGTAGAAGCCCGGCGTGTTCCCGCTCAGAGACGAGTCGGCCCGCAAGAAGCCCTCCCTGACGGCGGTCGGAACGACCTTGCCGAGCCTGATGTTGGTCAGGATCGATTCGGTGATGCCTTGGCGCCGGTTGTCGTAGAGGATGTCGAGCAGGATCGCTCCGTTGTCGAGCATCCGCACCGCGTCGCGGATGTTCTCGTCGAGCAGGTCGGTTGCCTGTCTCGCGAGAGCCGTGCCTCCGGTGATCAGGGCTGCGATCGAGGCCCGTCGCTGCACGATGGTGTCGAGCGTGACCAGCGCGTCGTCCGTCGCGTCGAGCAGGTCGGGCGCGATGTCGTCGATGATCTCGAGGTTGTCGGCGAGCTGGGCGAGGTCGGACCGGATCAGGGGGAACTCCGGCGCCAGTCGGGCCAGGTAACGCTCGCCCACGTCGATGATCTGCCCGATCGACTCACCGCGCCCGTCGAGTGCCTCGGCTGCCGAAGCGATGGCCGAGGAGAGCTCTGCCGGGCCCAGGGCGGTGACCAGTCGATCGATGTCGTCGAGGGCCTGCTGCAGCTCGAGCGTGTCCTGCTCGGCGTCGGCGGGGATCAACGCATCGGCCTGCAGCATCGAGCGCGAGGGGCTGCCGTGCACGATCAGGTCGACGAACGTCGTGCCGAAAACGGTGGCGGGCAGGATCCTGGCCACCACGTTGTCGGGCACCGTGTCGAGACGATCCTGCGACATCGTCATGCCGATCCGAACGTCACCGCCCGGCGCGCGCTCGATCGTGGTGACGCGGCCGACGATGACGCCAGCCACCTTGACGTCGGCTCCGGGGCGCAGCGCGCCGCCGGCGTTGCGGACGTCGGCGGCCAGCTCGGGGTCTCCTCCGACGACGCCGCCAGCACTCAGGTACGCCAGACCGAGCAGGACCGCGATGACCAGGGCCGCGACCATGCCGCGTCGAGCCAGGTCGATGCGCCGCGGCTCCTTGCGGGGCCCGTTGCGGGTGGGAATGAGTGCCATCAGTCGCCGCCTACCCCGAGACCCGGAAGCCAGGGTCGCCACCCCAGAAGAGCAGCGTGAGGATCATGTCGAGCACGACGACGACCACGATGCTCGCCCGGATGGCGGCGCCGGTGGCCTCGCCGACCGACTGCGGACCGCCGTGCACCTTGAAGCCGTACCAGCAGTGGATCAGCGTCACCGCAATCGCGAAGATCAGGATCTTGACGACCGACAACGCGATGTCGCGGCCTTGGATGAACGTGGAGAAGTAGTGCTCGTACTGCCCGGGTGACTGGCCGAAGATGTAGACGACCGAGAGTTGCGAGGCGAGGTAGGAGCCCAGCAGCCCGACCATGTAGAGCGGCAGGATCGCCAGCATGCACGCGATCACCCGGGTCGTGACGAGGTAGCGCATCGGGTTGACGGCCATCACCTCGAGGGCATCGACCTCCTCGTGAATCTTCATCGATCCCAGCTGTGCCGTGAAGCGGCAACCGACCTGCGAGGCCAGGGCCAGCGCGGCGATCAAGGGGGCCAGCTCGCGGGTGTTGGCGCTCGCAGAGATGAACCCGGTGAGCGGCGACAGCCCGACCAGCTCGAGACCGTTGAAGCCCTCGATGCCGAGCGATGTTCCGGCCGAGAGGGACAGCAGGACCATGACGCCGATGGTGCCGCCGCCGACGACGATGGCCCCGCTCCCCCAGGCGATGTCCTTGAGCTGCCGCAGCATCTCGGCCGGGTAGAGGCGCAGGGTGGAGGGAACGTTCTTGATGGTGACCCAGGTGAAGGTCGCGAACGACCCCAGCGCAGCGAAGCAGCTCGAGGACGCCGTCGGTGGCCCCGATGGCCAGGTTGCCTGCCCTGTTGAGGCCCGGTGGTGGCCCTGCTGCGCACGCCGCTCGCCATTCAGGCCACGCCCTGAGGCACGAGCATCACGTAGGCCTGGGTGATGACGACGTTGGCGACGGCGAGCAGGATCACGCTGAGCACGACCGCCTGGTTGACCGCGTCGGCCACGCCCTTCGGTCCCCCGGTGGCGCTCAGGCCCTTGTGGGCAGCCACGATCGTGGCGATGAAGCCGAACACCAGGGCCTTGAACTCGGCCAACATCAAGTCGGTGGGTTGGCTGAAGCTCACGAACGAGTCGAGATAGGCCCCCGCCGAGATCGACCCGCCACCGACGTTGAGCGCGAACGCGGTGATCATCGCCGTCATCGCGACGATCACGGTGAGCAGGAGGGCCACCACCAGGGCCGCGACCACGCGGGGCGCCACGAGTCGCTGGATCGGGTTGATGCCCATGACGCGGAGCGCATCGATCTCCTCACGCACCTGGCGAGCGCCGAGGTCGGAGCAGATGGCCGACCCGACCGCGCCGGCGATCATCAGCGAGGTGACCAGGGGTGCGCCCTGGCGCAGAACACCGATGCCGTTGACCGCGCCACTGAACGACGTCGCACCGATCTGGTTGGCGACCGCACCGATCTGCACCGAGGTGATCACGCCGAACGGGATGGCGACCAGGATCGTCGGCAGCAGCGAGACCCGGGTCATGAACCAGGCCTGCAGGAGGAACTCCGACCAGGAGAACCGCCGGGTGACGATGTCGCCCACAGCAGCCTTGGTCGACTCGATGCCCAGCACCACCAGCTGGCCGGTGGTGCTGATGGCCGCGCGGGCGCGCCCGGACAGGTTGCCGACCGAGGAACGGCCGGCTGCCGCGAGCGCGCTCATCGGCGTCCTGCCGGTCCGGCCTGACGCAGCGCGAGCGTGGGTCCCATATGCCCTCGTTCGTGTCGTGAGTGGGGGGAGTGTGCGGGGGGGTGCGAGTGCAGCAAGGGCGACGGTATCTGTCACCGGGTGTAACAGGTATCACAGAAGAGGCGTCTGAGGGCAGGATCCCACGCCCGATCGTCATCGTCTCGGAAGGTGCGTGCGCGGTGCCATCCGCGGCCCGTGTCGGGGCCGTCGCAGCCCGGCCATCGCGACGAGCGCCGGAACCCGGCCACGCTGAGGCCGCCACGGCTCCAGGTATGCCTCCAGCTCGTCGTCGTCGAACGGCGTGCCGGTCAACGCCCACCCGACGTCCTTGGCGACGTGGTAGTCACCGAACGAGACGGCGTCCGGGTCGCCGAACGTCCGCTGCCTGACCTCGGCACTGGTCCAGACCCCGATTCCGGGCAGGGTGCGGAGCTTTGTGTCGGCCTCGGTGGGGTCGCGCCCAACGAGCCGCTCGAGCGAGTCGGCGACGCGGGCGGCCGTCACGAGGGTGCGCGAACGGGCCGGATCGATGTGCAGCTGCAGCCATTCCCACGACGCGATGGTGCGCAGTCGCTCGGGGGTCGGTTGCAGCCAGAGGGGCTGCCCCGGATCGGGACCCGGCGCCGGCTCACCGAAGCGGAGCACCAGGCTGCGGAAACCCGCGAACGCCTCCTGGCCGGTCACCTTCTGCTCGATGATCGCCGGCACCAGCGAGTCGAGCAGGAGGCCACTGCGCCCCAGTCGGGCGTGCGGGTGCTGGCGTCGGGCCTCGGCCAGCACCGGGTGCTGAGGTTCGAAGCCGGACCAGTCGTCGTCGGCGCCGAGCAGCGCGGGCAGCGCGTGGAGGATCCAGTCGGCGCCCGGACCCCACGCCTCGGCGTGCACCTCGCCCGCGCTGGCGCGCGACTCGACCGACAGCGTCGCCGGTCCCTCCGGGGTGCGACTCGCCCGCCAGACCCGCCCGGCGTCATCGACCCGGAAGGTCGGGTCTCCCCCGCCGTGGCGCTGCTGGCGCAGGGTGTCGAGCACCCGGCACGGCCAGTCGGGCCGCCACACCCGGCTCACGCGAGGACGACGTGGACATGGACCCAGCCTAAAGCTGTGTAGAACGCGTTCTAGGGTGTGGCGCATGACGCTCCAGATCCATGACGAGGCTCGGGTCCGCACCCTGACGCTCGACCGGCCCGATGCCCTGAACGCCTTCAACGAGGCGCTCTACGACGCCACCGCCGAGGCCCTGCTCGCTGCGGCCGACGACCCGGACGTCGCCGTCGTGCTGCTGACCGGCAACGGGCGGGCCTTCAGCGCTGGTACCGACCTGCTGGAGATGCACCAGATCGCGACCGACCCGGCATTCGAGCGCGGCGTCCACGGGTTTCCCGGGCTCATCGATGCACTGGTCGCAGTTCCCCAAGCCACTCATCTGCGCCGTCAACGGCCTGGGCCTCGGCATCGGCGCCACCGTGCTCGGCTTCGCCGACCTGGCCTTCATGTCGTCCGAGGCGCGTCTCAAGTGCCCGTTCACCAGTCTCGGCGTTGCCCCGGAAGCGGCGTCGTCCTACTTGCTCCCCCGCCTGATGGGCCGGCAGGACGCCGCCTGGATGCTGCTCTCGGCCGAGTGGATCAGCGCCCCCGAGGCCCTGCAGATGGGCCTGGTCTGGCGGGTCTGCGAACCAGCCGACCTGCTGCCCGAGGCGCGCCGGCATGCCGAGCTGCTTGCCGCCCGGCCGATCTCGTCGCTGATCGCGGTCAAGCGCACCATGACCGCTCCGCTGCGGTCCGAGATCGACGCCGCACGCGAGCGCGAGAACGCCGCGTTCGCCGAGCTGATGGGTGGCCCGGCCAACCTCGAGGCGCTCAGCGCCTTCGCCGAGGGCCGCCCCGCCGATTTCACGGCGCTGCCGCCGGGCTGGTGACGTCGGGCCTATAGTCCGGCCGGGGGCTGTTGGGCCTTTCGTGCCAGGACGAGATGCTTTCGTTCGGCAACCATGGGGTGTCGAGAGAGCGAGACAGCAGTGAGCACCAGCCAGACAACGGAGCGGCGCGCCCGCCTCGACCGCGAGACCGTCGTGGTGGCGGCCGAGGGCATCGTCGACCGCGACGGCTACGACGCACTGTCGATGACCCTGCTGGCGGCCGAGCTCGACAGCCGAGTCTCGTCGCTCTACAACCACGTGACCAACCTCGAGGAGCTCCGTTCGGAGATCCAGGTGCGCGCGATGACCCTGCTCGGCCGCCACGTGCAGCGCGCCGCGATGGGCCGAGCCGGGGCCGACGGTCTCAAGGTGCTCAGCCACGAGCTGCGCGACTTCGCGCTCACCTTTCCGCAGCGCTACGCCGCCATCACCCGAACGCCGATCGATCGCGACGCGTTCTTCGCCGCGGCCGGCGAGGTGATCGAGGCGATGGGCGTCATGGTGCGCTCCACCGGGCTCCCCGACGAGCGCATCCTGCACACCGGCATGGCGATCTTCTCCGCCCTGCACGGCTTCGTGTCGCTGGAGGCCAGCGGCTACTTCGACGGGATGGATCACCTCGAGGACGTGTTCGAGCAGGTGGTGCGCGGCGCGGTGACGGCCGCCGTCCTCGAGGTGACCCAGACGCGGGACTGAGTTCTTCATCTAGGCCCTACCTCGGCTCGGTCACCGTGATGCTGTACTGCAGGCCGCCGCCGTAGAGCAGCAGCATGCCGGTGTAGGTCGCACCAGGCGGGATGATCGCGGCGCCGCCGTCGGCGATGAAGCCGCCGCCGGGCATCGAGGCGCAGGTCTCGTCGTAGAAGTACAGGAAGTACTCCCCGATCGGGGCGCTCGCCTTGACCGTTGCCAGGTGTAGCCCGTCCCCAGCTCCGGTGGGCAGCTTGGCGAAGTGGGCATCCGAGCCGTTCGCCGCGGGCAGTTCCGGGCAGGTCCACGACAGCTCGGTCAGACCGGGGCGGTACGGGTCGAGCCCGAGCAGCGAGCCCTGGGCGGGGTTGCCGACTGCGACGCTGCCGGAGTAGGTCACCGGCTTGTCGGGCTTCGGCAGCGCCGGCGTGATGCCGGCCGCGTCACCGAAGACCTGCACCTCGGACACGACGGCGGACGTCGTCACCGACGCACCGCTGGCCAGGGTGTCGGTGGGGACGACCCGCACGAACCGCGCCTTGACGCCCTGCTTGAGGTTGAACGTCTTGAGCTGCAGGTCGTCGACCGTCGGACGGGGCAGCTTGAAGCCGAACGTGGCGACCTTGGCCGTCGTCCACTTCTTGCCGTCCATCGAGGTCTGCACCACGACGCGCTTGGCCGCCGCGAAGCGGGGGATGCCGACCGGCTTGAGCACGCTCACCGCGACGGTCTTGATCGTCGACTGCTTCTTGAGCTTGACCGTCACCGACTGGTCGGGGCCCGAGTTGTAGGCCTTCGACCCCGGCTTCGTCATCCAGGAGGTGCCCTCGGAGTCGTCGAGCATGTTCGTGCCCGGGAACGCCGCGGACTCACTGGTGCTCTTCACGACCGTGGCCCCCGCCGAGGTCGAGAGCAGATTCGGTCGCAGGTTGACGACCTCGGTGGACGAGCGGCCCTTCGGCACGGTGACCGTCAGTCGCTGGATACCGAAGCCCGGCGCCTGGAGGGTGAGCACGTAGCGGCCGCCGGCGAGCTTGGCCTGTGCGACTCCACTCTTGTTGGTGGTGACGATCGGGGTCGCTCTGGACTCGAAGAGACCGCCGAGCACCCGCACGCCCCGAACCGGCTTACCGGTCGAGGCATTCTTGACGACGAGCTTGAGCCTGCCGTTGAGTGCCTTCTTCTTCGTGTCGAAACCGGGCACCGGGTCGGTGTCGTTGCCGTCCTTCGTCGAGGCGGAGACGCCGAAGCCACGCTGGGCGAAGGCGCCCCACACCACGTCGGTGTACTTGTTCTTGTAGCGCAGCTCGGCGGCCTTGACGATCGCGTCACGCATGTCGAGCATCGAAGGACTCGGCGGGGAGAGCGGCATCGCGTCCATGACGAGGTGCTCGGCGATGTCGGAGGCCTTCACCTGGTCGCCACCCACGGTCTTGCGGATGGCCTCGCGCAGCGACCACAGGGTCGCCGTCCAGATCTCGCCGTCGGAGTGGACCTCGGGACCGCTCATGTCGTAGCCGTAGTCGCCGTAGGTGGCCGGACTCTCGGCGTAGTTCCAGTTGCGGATGCCACGGTGCGGGTCACCGACGTACGGCGCAGTCACGGCGGTGCGCGACAGTCCACGTCGGAAGAGGTCGTTCATGGCGAACCAGTCACCCCAGCCCTCGCCCATGGCACCGGACTGCTCCGAGCCGAGCGAGCCCAGGCCGCCGCCACCCACGTAGCGGTTGGACAGGCCGTGGCTGTACTCGTGCTGGATGATCGTGGCGTCGAAGTCACCGTCGCGCGGGACTCCCTCGAAGGCGTCGTCGACGAACTCCCACAGGTACATGTTCGTGAAGCCAGGGATGCCGTCGGGCAGCGTCAGCATGTTGGCGTTGTTGCGGCCCAGCGCGAGCACGGCCGCGGTCAGGTTGAGCGCGCCGGACTGAGCCCCACCGAAGATCGGGTCACCGGGGGCTCCGCCCAGCGGGTCGGCGTTGTTGAGGAGCTGGAAGTTGCCGCCCGACTCGGTGAAGCCGAAGTCGTAGTACTCGTCGTGGATCCGGTTGTGGTGGTAGAAGAGGTTGGTCGCCGCCGAGCTGGCGTCGGCCTGGTAGCCGGTCGGAGAGCCGTTCGACTTCGCCCAGCTGTCCTTGAACCCGTAGCGGAAGTTGGTCGTCAACGTGACCGGCCGGTTGTACTGGTCGGCGGCGACGAGCGGCACGGTCCAGGCGATGGCGGTGTTGGCGTTGTTGCCGAGCGTGGTGATGCTCGGCAGACCGACCAGGCCAGTCGGGTCGACGTAGCCGCCCGGTGAGGCGTCGGTCGGGCCGAAGCTCTTGACGACCGGCTTGCCGCCCTTGGCCGCGCCCGGGTAGTTCTCGAAGACCTGGCCGTCGTTGAACTGCACCAGCGACTTGCGCAGCAGCGGCTTGCCGGTGACGGCATCCACGATCACGGCCCAGGCCTCGTTGAGGTCCTTGATGGCCAGCACGGCGTACGCCGCCCGCCCGCCGGTGGCGGTCGGGAAGGCGATCTGGCGCACGAACTGCAGCGAGCCGAGCGGGCCGCCGTTGAAGACCTGGTAGCCACCCATGATCTTGCCGGTGGCCTTGGCCACGAAGTCGAGGTCCGGCACCAGGCTGCCGATGACGGAGGTCAGCGCCTCGCCAGCGGTGATCTTGAACGTGCCGAGCAGCGAGGTGTTCTGCACCGGGTCGCCGGTGTAGGAGACCACTCGACCGTCGCGGTCGACGACGACGGTCATGATTCCGCCGATGCCGGAGACGATGCCGCCGAAGCGCTGGGCGAAGCTCAGCACACGGGCGTCGATGCCGGGCAGCTCGTGGTTGCGGACGACGGCGAGCCGGGTCATGTCGCCGGCCGTGAGCCCGAAGGCAGCGGCGTTGTCGGCCAGCCAGTCCTGAGCGATCTTCAGCGGGTCACCGGAGCGGGGGCGGCTGAGGAAGCCGCCCTCGACGCCGATCGCGCGCGGCGTACCCGACGCGTTCCAGGTGGCGACGGCACCGGTCAGCTTCGCGACGGCAGAGCGCTGCGCCAGGGTCGGCGCGATGGCCTTGATCGCGGCACGCGAGTCGAAGGCGAGGTCGCTGACGACGTCACCGGCGAACGGCACGACCGTGTCGTCACCGCCGAGCAGGGACAGGTTCGCGAGCGGGCCCGCTTGGGCGACGCCAGCGGCGGCGTCGGCCTGGGCCAGGGTCGGAATGGTGAGCGCGGCTGCAGACAGCACAGCCACGACGGAAAGTCTCGAGCGGATCACGGGTTTCCTGACATCGTTCGGCGGACTCAAGCGAGAGGCAGAGATACTGCCCGCGGGTACAACGACCTATATCGGCCTGGGATACGCCCGGTTGAATACATGCATGTTACTTCTGGGTGCAGTGGTCCAGACCTCTGCTGAAGTCGCGGCCACCCGCTCGCGGCTGGCCAAGCGGCCTCCATCGCCGCGCTGCTCCGGCAGGTCGACCTGACCGAGCCGGGCGAGCTCGAGGTCGCGACGGCCTACGTGGCCGGGTCATTGCGGCAACGGCGCACCGGCCTCGGCTGGCGCGGTCTCGGCTCGCTGCCGGAGCCGGCTGCCGCCGCTCGTTGTCGGCGGTCGAGGTGGACGCCGCCTTCCAGGCGTTGTCCGAGCTGGCCGGGCCAGGGTCGCAGGCGGCCCGCGCGGACGCCGTGGCCTCTCTCTTCGCCGCCGCGACCGCCGACGAGCAGGCGCTGGTTGCGGGGCGTGGTCACCGGCGCCGTGCGTCAGGGGGCACTCGATGCGCTCGTGCAGGAGGCCGTGGCGCTGCGGCCGACGTCCCGCTGACGGCGGTGCGCCGGGCCGCGATGCTGGCTGGCTCGACCGTGGCGGTCGTGCGGGCCGCCTTCGAGGGCGGTGAAACGGCGCTGGCCGAGGTCGGGCTGGAGGTGATGCGACCGGTGCTGCCGATGCTCGCCTCCAGCGCGCCGACCGTGACCGAGGCGCTGGCGAAGGTCGCTGAGCCAGGGCGGCGCCGCGATCGACACCAAGCTCGACGGCATCCGGATCCAGGTGCACCGCTCGGGCGACGAGGTGCTGGTCGTGACCCGCAGCCTCGACGACATCACCTCCCGTCTGCCCGAGGTGGTCGACGTCGTGCGCGCTCTCGACGTCGAGCAGGTGGTGCTGGACGGGGAGGCGCTCACGATCGACGAGGCCGGGCGGCCGCGGCCGTTCCAGGAGACCGCCTCACGCACGGCACTGGCCGCAGGCGACGTCAGCGTCGCGGTCACGCCGTACTTCTTCGACGTGCTGCACCTCGACGGCCGCGACCTGCTCGACTCCCCCGGTCACGAGCGGGCCGCCGTGCTCGACGCCCTGGTGCCGGTCGAGCACCGGGTCCCTCGCGTGGTGACCTCTGATCCTGAGGTTGCCGAGGCGTTCGCCGCGAGGTACTGGCTGCCGGTCACGAGGGCGTCGTCGTGAAGGGGCTCGACGCCCCGTACGCGGCCGGACGCCGCGGGGCAGCCTGGGTGAAGGTCAAACCCGTCCACACCCTCGACCTGGTGGTGCTCGCCGTCGAGTGGGGATCGGGACGGCGCGCAGGGCTGGCTCTCCAACATCCACCTCGGCGCCCGCGACCCCGAACGGCCCGGCGAGTTCGTGATGCTCGGCAAGACGTTCAAGGGCATGACCGACGAGATGCTGGCCTGGCAGACCGAGCGCTTCCTCGAGCTGGAGACCTCGCGAGCCGGCCACGTCGTGCACGTACGCCCCGAGCAGGTCGTCGAGATCGCGTTCGACGGGCTGCAGCGCTCCACCCGCTACCCGGGCGGGGTGGCGCTGCGCTTCGCGCGCGTCGTGCGCTACCGCGACGACAAGGCGCCGCGGAGGCCGACACCATCGGCGACGTGCGCGCGTTGCATCCCGGCGATGTCGGCGCCGGGACGTAGGTTCTCAGGGTGATCACCCGATGAGCAAGATGGACGACCTGCGCAAGATGCGCGAAGCCCGCTACGAGCAGGCCGCGGCCCGCGCCAAGCAGGCCGGCACTCCTGCCCGCCGCGTTGCCGCGCCGATCCGCCAGCCGTCGGCGAGGTGATCGAACGCCGGCCGAGTCCGCTGAGGCGGACGCCGAGCGACAGTCGACGACTCTGCGGGCACCGCAACATGAGCGGGCGCACCTGCACCCGCGAGCGCGGCCACAGCGCGAAGAGCCACCGCTACTCCTGATCGGACCACGTCTAAGATGGGCGACTTCCCGCGGCTGCTGCACACCGCGATCGACACCACCGACTGCCGCGGGCTCGCCGAGTTCTATATCGCCATGTTCGGCCTGCACTACCGACCTCACGACGACCCGCCACCTGGCTGGCGAGCTCGACGACGCCGACTGGCTGGTGCTGCTCGACGACGACGAGCAGCGCGTGGTCGCCATCCAGGGTGTCGATCGGCTGGAGCCCACGACCTGGCCCGAGCACGACGTACCGATGCAGCTGCACCTCGATTTCGTCGTGCCGAGCGTCGACGAGCTGAACCGGCACCGCGCCCGGGCCGAGGCGCTCGGAGCCACTCTGCTGCTCGACCGCACCAGCGACGGAGGGGAGCCGCTGGTGGTGCTGGCCGACCCGGCAGGCCACCCCTTCTGCCTGCTCGTGCCCTGACATCGGCCAAGATCTTGCAACTCTGAGTTGCACACGTCGTACCATCGGCTCATGAGCCCCAGCACGACTGCGAACGAGAGTGACGGACGCCGCCGAGCGGCGGCGCTCCGACGCAAGGCGCGCGAAGCCGAGATCATCGCCGCGACCCGCGCTCTCTTCGACGAGCGCGGCGTCCGCGACGCCCAGATCGAGGACATCGCCCGCGCGGTCGGCATCAACCGGGCCATCGTCTACCGGCACTTCACCGGCAAGGAGGAGCTCTTCGCGCTCACCCTGGTCGGCTACCTCGACGAGATGCGTGACGCCCTGAGCTGCCGCCTCGGATCCGCGACCGCGCCGCCTGCCAGGCTCGAGGCCATCGTGGGCGCCTTCGTCGACTACGGCGTGGCTCACCCGGCGTTCGTCGACTGCGCGCAGGCCCTGATGCGGCGTTCCGGACCGGAGCTGCTCGACGAGATCTCCGAGAGCGCCCTGTTCCGCCTCGGCCGTGGCATCTCCCAGTGCCTGACCCTGCTCTCGGGCGTGCTCGAGGAGGGCGTGGCCGACGGCAGCTTCCGCACGACCGACGACCCGACCCTGCTGGCCAACACGTTGTACGCCAGCGGTCTCGGGGCGCTGCAGCTCGCCCGCGTCGGCATCCTGGTCAAGGAGGCCGCGCCGGGCATCCCGACCGTCGGCGACATCTCCCCCGACCAGGTCAGGTCCTACCTGGTCGCCTCGGCCCTGGCCGTCGCGTCCCTCTGAGCAGCCACACGCCTGAGTCGTCAGGGGCGCTCGAGGATCGCGACGACGCCCTGGCCGCCGGCGGCGCAGACCGAGATGACGCCCTTGCCCGAGCCGTTCTGCTCGAGCAGCTTGGCCAGGTTGGCGATGATCCGACCACCGGTGGCGGCGAACGGGTGCCCTGCGGCGAGCGAGGAGCCGTTGACGTTCAGCTTGGTGCGGTCGATCGAGCCCAGCGGGGCGTCGAGGCCGAGGCGCTCCTTGCAGAACACCGGGTCCTCCCAGGCCTTGAGCGTGGAGAGCACCTGCGAGGCGAACGCCTCGTGGATCTCGTAGAAGTCGAAGTCCTGCAGCGTCAGGCCCTCGCGCTCGAGCATCCGCGCCATCGCGTACGCCGGAGCCATCAGCAGGCCCTCGCCGCCGTGCACGTAGTCGACCGCAGCGGTCTCGTAGGCCGTGAGGTAGGCGAGCACGGGGAGCCCGTGCTCCTTGGCCCACTCCTCGGAGGCGAGCAGCACCACGGAGGCGCCATCGGTGAGCGGCGTGGAGTTGCCGGCGGTCATCGTGGCGGCCTCACCCTTGCCGAAGACCGGCTTGAGCTTGGCGAGCTTCTCGGCGGTGGAGTCGCCGCGCAGGTTCGAGTCGCGCTCGAGGCCGCGGAACGGGGTGACCTGGTCGTCGAGGAAGCCGCGCTCGTAGGCAGCGGCCAGACGCTGGTGCGACGTGGCGGCCAGCTCGTCCTGGTCCTCGCGGGTGATCTGCCACTCCAGCGCGGTCAGCGCGGCGTGGTCGCCCATCGAGAGGCCGGTGCGCGGCTCGCCGTTCTGCGGGATCGCCAGGCTGATGTCGCCGGGGCGGATCGCGGCCAGCGCGGCCAGCCGGCTCTTGGTGTCCTTGGCGGCGTTGACCTTCATCAGCTTCTTGCGCAGCTTCTCGCCGATGGCGACCGGGGCGTCGGAGGTGGTGTCCGTGCCACCAGCGATGCCAACCTCGATCTGGCCGAGGGCGATCTTGTTGGCGACCTGGATCGCGGCCTGCAGGCCGGTGCCGCACGCCTGCTGGATGTCGGTGGCGGGCGTCTCCGGCGACAGCTTCGATCCGAGCACCGACTCGCGAGCGAGGTTGAAGTCGCGCGAGTGCTTGAGGACGGCGCCGGCCACGACCTCGCCCAGACGCTCGCCCTCCAGACCGAAGCGCGTCACCAAGCCGTCGATCGCGGCGGTGAGCATGTCCTGGTTGGAGGCGTCGGCGTAGGCGCCGTTCGAGCGGGCGAAGGGGATGCGGTTGCCACCGATGACGGCGACCCGACGAGTTCGTTCGATCATGAGTCCATACTGGCCGGTAACCAGCCCTGAGCCAAGGCGATGAGGGGCAGGTCACGAAAAGTGGACTCTGAGTTACACCCGTAGTTACATAAGTTTGACCGCGACCCACGAAAGCAGAGGCTGTACACGCATGAGCGACCGTTATCAGGGCTTCACCTCCTCCCCGATCGGCAAGATGGTGGTCAAGAACCTCGGCCTGCCGAACCCGATGAAGCTCGAGCGCTACACGGCCGGAGCCCCGCTGGTCGACGGCACCGTGCTCGTGGGCGGTCGCGGCCGCCTCGTCGAGTCCCTGCCCGGGGCTCCTCGACACCCTGGGTATCGCGTCCACCTCGGTCAGGCCCGACGAGGGCAAGTTCAAGGGCTTGGTCTTCGACGCGACCGGGCTGACCGCCTCCGGCGACCTCGTCGCCCTGCGCGACTTCTTCACCCCGGTGCTCCGCAGCCTCGAGAGCTGCGCCCGGGTCGTCGTGATCGGCACCCCGCCCGAGCTGGTGAGCGGCCCGGAGCGCGTCGCCCAACGCGCGCTCGAGGGCTTCACCCGCAGCCTCGGCAAGGAGATCGGCAAGGGCAGCACCGTGCAGCTCGCCTACGTCGCCGATGGCGCCGAGGCCGGTCTCACCAGCACCCTCGGCTTCCTGCTCTCCCCCAAGTCGGCCTACGTCTCGGGCCAGGTCGTCCGGATCGGCGCACACGGAGGGTCAAAGGTGCCCGAGGTCGCCGACCTCATGGCTCCCCTCGCCGGCAAGATCGCCCTGATCACCGGCGCCAGCCGCGGCATCGGCGAGGAGGTCGCTCGGGTGCTCCACCGCGACGGCGCGACCGTCGTCGGCGTCGACGTGCCCCAGGCGGCCAGCGAGCTGCAGGCGCTCATGAAGGAGCTCGACGGCGACTGGCTCACCCTCGACATCACCGGCAAGGACGCCCCGCAGCGGATCGCGCACCACCTCAAGGAGAAGCACGGTGGCGTCGACGTCGTCGTCCACAACGCCGGCATCACCCGCGACAAGAAGCTCGCCAACATGGCCGAGGACCGCTGGGACTCCGTGATCGCGGTCAACCTCACCGCCCCCGAGCTGATCACCCGCGAGCTGCTCGAGCAGGGCGTGATCAACGACTTCGGGTCGATCATCGGCGTCGCCAGCATCGCCGGCATCGCTGGCAACGTCGGACAGACGAACTACGCCGCCTCCAAGGCCGGCGTCATCGGTTTCGTCGACTCGCTCGCCGACGACCTGACGAAGGGCATCACGATCAACGCGGTGGCGCCGGGGTTCATCATCACGGCCATGACCGCCGCGGTGCCGTTCGCGACCCGCGAGGTCGGCCAGCGCCTGAACGCGATGGCCCAGGGCGGCCTGCCGGTCGACGTCGCCGAGACGATCGCCTGGTACGCCAACCCCGGCTCCAGCCTGGTCAACGGCAACGTCGTCCGCGTGTGCGGCCAGATGATGCTGGGCGCCTGATGGCCGACCCTCAGCGGCCCGCCACCCGCGAGATCCAGCCCTCCGGCGGCCTCGGCGTCCTGCTCAAGGCGGCGCTGCCGTCGATCCCGGTGGTCAAGGCGCTGCCCGGCATCCGCAAGGCGTCGGGCGACTTCGCCGGCCTCAGCTTCACGCGGCCGCCGGTGACCATCGAGCCGCGCGGACGTCGAGGCGTACGCCGCGGTCTGCGGGTTCCCGAACAAGGACACCGTGCCGCTGCCCTACCCGCACATGCTGGCCTTCGGGCTGCAGATGGCGATCATGAGCGACTCGGCCTTCCCGGCGCCGGCGATCGGCACGGTGCACCTCGAGAACTCCATCACCCAGCATCGCCCGATCGCCATCGGCGAGACTCTGGCGGTCACCGCCAGCGTCGGTACCGCGGTGCCGCACCCGAAGGGCACTGTCTACGAGTTCGTGACCGAGGTCCGGGCCGGCAACGAGCTGGTGTGGGAGGAGGTCTCGGCCTACCTGCGTCGCGGCCGCGGCAACGACGGGGCGTCGTACGGGATGGTCTTCCCCGAGGCCGTCACGACGGGCACGACGTGGAAGCTGCCCGCCGACCTGGGTCGCACCTACGCCTCGGTCTCCGGCGACCACAACCCGATCCACCTCTACCCGATCACCGCCAAGGCGCTCGGGTTCCCGCGGCAGATCGCGCACGGCATGTGGACCCTGGCCCGTTGCACCGCAGCGCTCGAGAACCGTCTGCCGGACGCCGTCCGTGTCGACGTCGCGTTCAAGAAGCCGGTGCTGCTACCGGGCTCGGTCACGTTCGGATCGACCCCGGTCGACCAGGGCTATGCGTTCTCGCTCACCAACCCGAGGTCGGGAGCGCCGCACCTGGCCGGGAGGACTACCGCTGTCTGATGAGGCCCTCTTGGGCCACGGTCGCCACGAGAGTGCCGTCGGGCGTGTAGACGTGCCCGAGGGCGAGCCCTCGGGCGCCGCTGGCCGAGGGTGACCACTGGTCGTAGAGCCACCAGTCATCGACCTGGAAAGGCCGGTGGAACCAGATCGTGTGGTCGAGCGAGGCCATCTGCACCGCATGGGCTGAGACGTCGTGCGACGACAGCGTGGCGCCCAGGAGTGACACGTCGCTCGCGTAGGTGAAGGCGGCCAGGTGGTTGAGCCGGTCGTCGCCCACCTCACCGTTGATGCGGATCCACATGCGGGCCTGGGCCGTGGTGCGCGGGTCGAGCGACTCCAGGCCGTACTTGGTGTTGCCCAACCACCGCACGTCGAGGGCAGCCCACTCCTTGCCCAGTGCGTCTGCCTCCTCGTTGCCACCGCGGCGCATGACGTCGACCAGGTCGAGGCCCTCCTCCGGGGGCTTCACCTCAGGCATGACGTCCTGGTGGCTGAGGCCGGCTTCTTCCTTCTGGAAGTTGAGTGTCTGGTAGTAGATCGGACGGCCATGCTGGCGCGCCATCACCCGGCGGGTCGCGAACGAGCGGCCGTCGCGGATTCGCTCGACGTCGTAGATGATCGGCACCGAGTAGTCGCCCGGCAGCAGGAAGTAGCTGTGCAACGAGTGCACGTGGAACTCGGGGTCGACCGTGCGAGCGCCGGCGATCAGGGCCTGTGCAGCCACCTGGCCGCCGTACACACGGGGGCGAACCGACTCGGGCTGGCTACCGCGGAACAGGTCGACGTCGAGGTACTCGAGATCGAGCAGGTGCAGCAGCTCCTGCGCGGCGGTCTGGTCGCTGGCGCTCATCGCTGGTCCTCCTCAGGACCCTCGAGTCCGGCCAGGAACTGCTCGAACTGCAGCCCGATCTCATCGCCGGTCGGGATCGGCTGGTCGTCGGCAAGCAGGCTCTGGCCGCTCTCCTCGGCCTCGGCGAACGTGTCGTACTGCCGCTCGAGCGCGTCGACCACTTCGCCGACCTCCTCGTTGGCGGCCAGGTAGCGGGTGATCTCACCCTCGCGCTCGCTCGCGGCGGTGCGGAGGTCGGTGAGGTCGATGGTGAGACGCCCGGCGCGCTCGACGTGCTCGAGCAGGACGGTCGCGGCCTGCGGGTAGTCGAGCTGAGCCAGGTAGTGCGGGATGTGCGCGACGAAACCTTGGGCGTCGTGGCCCCACTCGCCCAAGCGGATCTCCATGAGCGCCTGCACGCTGCTGGGAACGCGCAGCTCACCACGCCAGGGACTGACCCCGCTGTTGAGCTCGGCCCGGTTCGCGTGATGGGTGATCGCGATCGGTCGCGTGTGCGGCACCGCCATCGGCACCGATCCCATGCCCACGACCAGCTGGACGTCGAAACGCGCGACGACCTCGCGAACCGCCTGCAGGAACGCCTCCCAGCGGTTGTCGGGCTCAGGGCCCTGCAGCAGCAGGTAGGGCGTGCCGCCGGTGTCGCGCAGCAACCGGACAACCAGCCGCGGCGCGTCGTAGGCCTCGTAGTGATCGACGGCGAAGGTGACAGCGGGCCGCCGAGCGCGGTAGTCGTGGAACTGGTCGACGTCGAACGTGGCGACTACCGAGCCCCCGCCATTCAGCTCCGCGAGGTGCCGGGCTGCTATCGCCGCGGAGCTGCCAGCGTCGAGGAATCCGTCGAGCGCGACCACCATGACCCCGACAGGGCCGCCGAGATCGGGCACCTCGTCGACGATGTGGACCAGACGCTCAGAACTCACCCGGCCACGATATTCCTACGGCGTCTCAGACGCCGTGGCGGGGCCAGGCTCGAGATCTGCATCCGACTCCGCCTCGAGGAACGCCGGGTCGTAGGTGGTGATCATCAGCTTCGCCCCGCGGCGGGCGAGCTGGTCGACACTCAGCTCGAGCAGTCTGGTGACGACCTGGCGGACGTCGGTCTCGGCGTCGGTCGCGGCGTCGGCCAACGCGTCGAGCAGGGTCCACGGAGCCTGGGCTCCGTACGTCGTGGCGAGGTACTCGCAGGTCCACCACGCCAGGGCGTAGTGCGACTCGTAGTCGTCGTCGTTGAACTCGTCGTTGCCGGGCATCGCCCGCACCCCGCGTTCGACCGCCCGCAGCGCGGCGTCGGCAACCTGGCGATCCTCGGGCGCTAGGGCCTGCACCGAGACCCACTCGGCGAGCCCCTCCCCCAACCACAGCGGAGCCGCGTCGTCGCGCTCACCCACGGCCACATGGGTGAGCTCGTGGCGTATCAGTCGATCGCGGTCCGGGCGGGCGCTGGTGAGCACGCGCGGGTTGATGACGATGCGGGTGGCGGCGATCTCGTCGCGCCCCTCGATCACGTCGCCGGTGGGCACCGTGAACGCCACCGCGTCGAGGATCTCGGAGTCGCCTCCGGGGAGGTCCTCCAACCCATCGAGGAACGCGACATCCGAGAGCGCGTAGACGACCACCTGCTGCGGCCAGGAGTACGGCACCCGCACACTGATGTCGGAGATCCCGCGCTCGACCGAGTCGAGCAGCTCCCGCGCCCGCGCCACCGACCCGTCGTCGAAGATCGCCAGCACGCCGGCTCCGGTTCGTACCTGGATCGGCCTGTCGTCCCACGGTTGCTCGAGGACGTCGTGGGCGATCTCCCACCCGCGGTCAGTGACCGAGCTCAACGCGAAGCGCTCCCCGGCCTCGTCGCCTACGGGGCTGAACCGGAAGCGGTCGAGAGTGCGCACCGGAGCGCCGTCGTAGCCGGCCAGCTGCTGGGTGATCGCCACGACGACCCAATAGCCACCCGACCCGGCCCGCACCAGGCTGGCCCGGTCGAGCTCGTAGTCGAACTCAGCCAGGGGCAGCTGGGCCAGGTTGGCGAAGTAGCCCCGCTGGGTGGCAGCGAACCCTGCCGGTCGGGAGTCGACGTCGGCCAGGAAGCCGGGTAGGTCACCGGCCCGCACAGCGGCCGCTCGGCGATCGAGGATCTTGGTGAACTCCCGAGCCAGGTCGGGCGGAACCGGCAGCCCCTCGACGATCGAGGGCTCTACATCCGTGGCAGTAGTGGCGGCGGGGGCGGTCACGACGCCGTCGGCGGCGTCGGTCTCGTCGTCGGAGCACCCCCCGAGCACCAGAGCAGCGCCGAGCAGCAGTCCGCAGACGCGCTGGCTACGCCTGACGGTCGACATCGACCAGCACGTGACCCGCCACCGCGGTGATGTCCTCGACGATGCCGAGCGCGAGAGCCTGGGGCGTGAGACCGATCCGCTCGAGGATGACGTTGCGCTTGGCATGCCCCAGGAACTCCTGCGGGATGCCGTGCAGCCGAAATGGTGTGGTGACGCCGGCGTCGTTGAGCGTCTGCAGCAGCACAGCCCCACAGCCACCGACGCGACCGTTGTCCTCGACGCTCACCACGAGGCGGTGCTCGCGGGCTAGCTCGACGATGGCCGGGTCGACCGGCTTGACCCAGCGCGGGTCGACGACCGTCACGCCGATGCCTTGGGCGACGAGCCGGTCGGCGACGTCGACCGCGATCGAGCACATCGATCCGACGGCGACGATGAGCACGTCCTTGGCGCCCCTGCGGGCGAGCACGTCGGCTCCCCCGGCTCGGCTGATCGTGGGCACGTCGTCGGGTGGCGGACCCTTCGGGAACCGCACCACCGTGGGTGCGTCAGCGACCTCGACGGCCTCGTCGAGAAGCTCCCGCATGCGGGTGGCGTCGCGGGGCGCGGCGAGGCGCAACCCGGGCACGACCTGCAGGATCGACATGTCCCACATGCCGTTGTGGCTGGCTCCGTCGTCGCCAGTGACGCCCGACCGGTCGAGCACGAAGGTGACCCCGCACTTGTGCAGGGCGACGTCCATCAGAACCTGGTCGAAGGCGCGGTTCAGGAACGTCGCGTAGAGCGCGACGACGGGGTGCAGACCGCCGATGGCCAGGCCGGCGGCCGAGGTCGCGCCGTGCTGCTCGGCGATGCCGACGTCAAAGGTGCGATCGGGGTAGGCGGCCTCGAACTTGTGCAGCCCCACGGGGTGCATCATCGC
Organism: uncultured Actinomycetota bacterium; assembly: GCA_963781575.1. GTDB lineage: Bacteria > Actinomycetota > Actinomycetes > Propionibacteriales > Nocardioidaceae > Nocardioides. The sequence continues at coordinate 38,892 of CAWAGM010000003.1, forward strand.
CGCGGTGATCGCCACGACGTCGCGCCGACGTGCCCCGAGCTCGACCATGTAGTCGGCGAAGTGGTCGGTCCAGATGGCGCCGCGAGCCTTCTCCTCACCGGTCTCGATGTCGAAGGGCTGCGGCGAGTGGAACTGGTCGGCCTCGTGCTGCTCGGCCGCGTCGTAGCCGAAACCCTTGCGGGTGATGGCGTGCACGATGACCGGGCCCCCGAAGCGCTTGGCCTGGGTGAGCGCCTGCTCCATCGCGGCGCGGTCGTGGCCATCGATCGGGCCGACGTACTTCAGGCCGAGGTCCTCGAAGAGGCCCTGTGGTGCCAAAGCGTCCTTGAGGCCACGCTTCATCGCGTGCAGCGCGTCGTAGGCCGCTGGACCGACGCCCTTGACGGAGTTCAGCCGCTTCTTGACGAGGTCGAGGATCTGCTCGTAGCGCGGGTTGGTGCGCAGCGCGGTGAGCGCGGTGGCGAGCCCGCCGATGGTCGGGGTGTAGGACCGGCCGTTGTCGTTGACGACGATCACCAACCGGCTGTCCTTGGCGATCGCGATGTTGTTGAGTGCCTCCCAGGCCATGCCTCCGGTGAGCGCGCCGTCGCCGATGACCGCGACGGTGTGCCGGTCCTCACCACGGATGCGGTAGGCCTTGGCGATGCCGTCGGCGTAGCTCAGCGCGGTGGAGGCATGGGAGTTCTCCACGATGTCGTGCACCGACTCGGCCTGGCTCGGATAGCCGCTCAGGCCGCCCTCGGAGCGGAGCCCGTCGAAGCTGGCGGCCCGCCCGGTGAGGATCTTGTGCACGTAGGCCTGGTGGCCGGTGTCAAAGACGAGGCGGTCGCGCGGGGAGTCGAAGACCCGGTGGATCGCCATCGTCAGCTCAACCACGCCCAGGTTCGGGCCGAGATGCCCACCGGTGCGCGCACACGTTGTCACCAGTAGGTCACGGATCTCCGCGGCCAGCGTGTCGAGCTGCTCGTCGGAGAGCCCGCGCAGGTCGCGCGGCTCGCTGATCGACGACAGCAGTGACCCCATGGACATGCTCGCGAGTTTACGTCGTCACAGTTCGAGGACGGCGACGGCGGGTTCGTGGAGGCTCCCCATCCACACTCGTCCCTCGTGCTCGCGGACGCCGGTGACCATGTGGTAGCTCGCGCCGTGGTCGGCGGGCTGCACGTCGAGGTCGTGCACCAGCGTGCCCTCCTCGTCGTAGGCCTGCACCCGGACCGTCCGCTTGGGCTTGGGCTGCAGCTTCTCGGGCAGCCGGGTGGCGCTCTTGCGCAGGAGCATCGGCGCGGTCTGCAGACGCTCGACGAGCGGGTCGGTCGGGCTGGCGATGGTCACCCAGATGAGGCCGTCGCTGCCGCGGGCAATGTTGTCGGGATAGCCCGGCAGGTTCGAGCAGAGCAGGTCGCGCAGGCCGGCTCGGTTGCCCGCGATCCAGCGGCGCACGACGGTCCGGGCCCCGGTTTCGGCTACCGCGACGAAGTCCTCGGACGCCGAGAGCGCCACGCCGTTCGCGAAGGCCAGGCCGTCGAGCACGGTGTCGATGGTGCCGTCGGGGTTGAGCCGCAGCAGCCGGCCGGTGCGCGTGTTCTGCACGAAGTCGGACTTCCAGTCGTCGATGCCGAACTTGCGCGAAGAGTCGGAGAACCAGACCGTGCCGTCGCTGGCGATCGCGGCGTTGTTGCAGAACTTCATCGCGGTGCCGCCGATCGAGTCGGTGACCGCCTCGATCGCGCCGCTCGCGGTCTCGACGCGGAGCAGCCCCTTGTAGGCGTCGCACACCAGGAGCCTGCCGTCGGTGTCGATCTCCAGGCCGAGTGGGCGCCCCTGGGTCTGGGCGATCCGGTCGACCTTCCCCCGTCGTGGCTGATCCGGAAGATCGAGCCGTCGGCCGTGCCGGTGAACACCGCTCCCTCGTCGGGTCCGGAGAGCCCGACGACGACGTCCTCCGCGCCGGGGCCGGGAACAGGAATCACTGAGAACGAGGTGGTCAACGGGTGGCCAGCTTTCGGTAGACGGGTGAGGCGAGGAGTCGGGGCAGGGCGTACTGCGCGGAGAGCGTGAGCGGCAGGCCGCCAGCGACCTCAGGGTCGACGAAGACCATCTGGCGGCCCTCGTGGCACTCGACCTCGGTGAGGTCGGTGCCAGCGACGTAGAGCTCGCACGCGTCGTCGGTGCCGCAGACCGGGCTGAAGAACGTGAAGGCCCCGAACAGCTCGAGCCCGCCGGCGAGCTCGACGCCGGTCTCCTCGGCCAGCTCGCGGTAGGCCGCCTGCTCGTAGCTCTCGCCGTCCTCGACGCTGCCGCCTGGGAAGCCCCAGCACTCGGGGTCGATCACCGGGTGCTCGTCGCGCTCCTGCATCAGCATCCAGCCGCGAGCGTCGACGAGTGCGACGGAGGCGAACTGGTGCATCGGGCCAACCTAACGCGCGGGCCTACGCGTCGGTCACAGGCGTGCGCGGTAGCGCGTGCCTCGCAGAGCGTCCTCGACCAGGCCGACCTCGCGCCGGACGGCGCCGAGTCGTGCGTCCTCCTGGAACCAGGTCTCGACGGCGGCATCGATGACGTCGGCTGGCGCGATGTCGCGCAGCTCGGAGCGTGCCTCGCTCAGCCCGCGGCGGCACGCTGCCTGGCAGGCCTCGACGTGCAGCACGGCGAAGCGCGCGAGCACGACGATGTGGCGTCGCAGGGTCGGGTAGGAGCGGTACTCGGGAGGGCAGATGTCGAGCAGCCACGACTCGGCCGTCAGCTCCCACCGGGGCGCATCGGGGGGCCGGACGGCCGTGGGCCAGCCGGGAGGCGTGATCAAGCGAGACATGGTGCGACCTAGGTGCGTCGGTGGGGCGTGGGTGGGCTTGGTGCGGTGGACTCGTAGTGGTGGCCCGATGGAGTGCGCGTGACAACGGTGTGGCGCGGACCAGGAACCACGGACTGGTGCCAAGCGGGCGCTTCCTTGGCGAGGTTGCAGGCCAGGCAGTAGCCCTGCCCGTTGACCTCGCTGGTCTCTCCCCCGTCGGCTGCCCGGGCGACGTGGTCGCCGGTCGACGCGGGCGCGTCGCACCAGGGCGTGCGACAGATGCCCTGGTCGCGGATCTGAAGGAAGGTCGCCAGGGCGCCGCGATGGAACCGTTGGACCGAGGTCATCGCAACGAGGCAACCGTTGGGGTCTGCGTAGAACCGGCGCACGTACTCGCCGTGCTCGGACGCCCACGCGCGGGCCGTGTGGGAGTCGACGGGTCCGTGGCCGGGCACGAAGCCCGGCTCGCTGCCGTCGTCGAACAGGGTCTCGTCGGAGATGACGAGGTTGACCGTCACCGGCACGGCGTCAGCGGTGGCCTGACCGGTGAGCCGTTCGACCAGGAGATCGGCCATCGCCGCAGGGTCGTGCTGAGCGTCGCGGTAGAGGCTCGCGTAGGCCGCGACGGCCTGCTCGAGCGGCAGGAGCGCGGTCAGGTACGACATCCCCGATGGCGCCGGACGGACCGAGACCCGGCGTTCTCCGGCGGCACGCTCCTTGGCGCGGGCGACCGAGCATGGGTCGAGGGCGTAGACCCGTTTGCGCGTCTCCGCCGCGAGCTGCCGGGTTCCCCACGTCAGCGTCTCGCGGTGCTGGCCGCCGGCGAACAGGTCGGCGTCGACCTTGCGCCGGTCGTCGGAGTCGAGCACTCCGGTCTCGCGATCGACGACCATCGCTCGGAACTCCGAGACGCGACCCGATCGCAGCGCGGCCGCAAGGTGCGGCAGGTCGCTGTGCAGGTCGCGGGCCAGTCCGAGCAGGGTGCTCGCCCGGTTCGGGGACTCCGCCCGAGCGAGTCCGATCATCGCCGCGACGCCGCGGCCTCGCTGCGCCCGCGGCACGCCGGCTGCTTCGTGCTGGGCTCGCACGGACCGGTCGAGATCGACCGCCAGGGCCGCCTGTGCCGCAGCCGCGGTGTTCTTGAGCTGCTCCAACGCTCCAAGCAGGTCGACCCGCTCGGCATCAGCCGATGGATCAGCTCCCTGCGGCAGCCCCCGCCCGGTCACGGCGTCCGCGACCATCTGGCGCATCACGCTCACCACCTCGGCCGACAAGCCGTCTGGCGAGGAGGTGACTGGGTGTTCGATGGTGCCCGAGACCATGATTGATGATATCGAACATCTGTTCGAACTGCAAGCATTTCTGCATTCCGGTGCCTACGCAGTGAGCGGCGGCCGAGCCCGGATCGCCGGACTGAGCAGCAGCAGGCTGTGCACCACAACGGTCACCGCCAGCACCGCGATCGCCGCCGCAACACGAACGCTCCGCCCTCCGTATCGTGGGCGGGCCTAGGGGAGGACAGAGAATGCACGCGGTCTTCTACCGGAGCCTGAACCTTGGACACCGTGGCTCACCTACACGCGAACAGTTCGAGAGATCCTTGCTCGAGGCCGGTGCGCAGCGTGTGAAGTCATTCCAGACCAATGGCACCGCCTTGATCGTCGCGGACGACCCGGAACGCGTTGTCAGTGTTGCGGCCAGAACGCTCACCCAGTGCTCGGGGTACGCCGACGCCGCGATGGTGAGGACTGTCGCTACGCTGCGAGAGGTGCTTGATGCTGACCACTTCGCTGGCCACACGGACCAACGGACCTATCGGGAGACCTTCACCTTCTTTGAGGGGGTGCGTCGAGAACCCACCTGGTCTTTGCCCTGGACGAATCCGCGTGACGACGTCGTCGTGATTCACGTGGCCAGCGGGGTCGCTTTGGGAATCATCCGCAAGGAGAGGAACACCGCGGGCAGCGTGACCGCAGAGATCGAGAAGAAGACCGGTGGTGTTGCCACCTCTCGAACCAAGGGAACCATCGAACGCCTCCTCAAAGCAGCCGAGCGCTGGTGACCGGAAGGGTTCATCCCTCCCTCGTCGGCTACTTGTCCATCGAGCTAGGACTGGTGCCTATCACGCAGCACCAGTAGGGACACACTCAGTAAGACCCCAGCAGGCTGAACCGAACCTCACGCACCGCGTTGTCGACGTTCAGGTCGACCAGACAGATCGACTGCCACGTTCCCAGCGCCAAGTGGCCGTCGAGCACGGGCACGGTGGCGTAGGGCGGGATCAGCGCCGGCATGACGTGCGAACGGCCGTGGCCAGGGCTGCCGTGCCGATGCTTCCAGCGGTCATCGGCGGGCAGCAGGTCGCGCAGCGCTTCGAGGAGGTCGTCGTCGCTGCCCGCCCCCGTCTCGAGAATGGCGATGCCCGCGGTGGCGTGCGGCACGAACACGTGGAGCAGACCGTCGCCGGCTCCCCAGCGCTGCAACCAGTCGGCACAGTCTGCGGTCAGGTCGATCACCCGCTCGACGTCACCGGTTCGGTAGCTGAAGGTTTCGGACTCCATCGATCTTCCTCTCGGTCAGGAGGGCTGCACGTCGCCGAGGAACGCCGAGATCTCGCTCCTCGGTGATGCCTCCGGCGCACGAGGCCATCGGCTCCGGCGCGGTCGTGCCGCCGGCGTACTCGGTCAGGAACAGCGGCAACCGCGGATCGTCGACGCCCGTCAGGGCGAGCTGTCGCTCCCAGACGGTGACCACCACGGGCGCCGACAGGTCGGCGTACGGCGCCATGATCCCGTTGTCGGGCAGGGCACTGGCCAGTTGCTGGATCTCGTCGTCCGATAGCGCCTCGGGATCGTAGGCAAACCAGAAGGCGCCGTGCTCGAGGTCGTGAACAGCCATCTCGTCGGGCACGGGGTCTGCGTAGACACCGCACTCGAGCCAGGCCGGGAAGTGCGGGCCGCCCGGCGGCGGAGACTGCTGGTAGGCGTAGGGCTCGTTCACGTGGGTGGTCGGCAAGTCTTGAAGACGACGACTGCAGACAGGTCTGCCGGCGGCTCGTCCTCATCGGTCACCACCGCCAGCGCGGCACCGGTGCCGATCGAAAGCACCGCCACCGTGCCTGCCAGGGCGAGCGGCAGCCAGCGCCGCTCGTCACTCATTCAGGGCGCGTTCGAGTCGCTCGACCTTCCCGGTCATCTCCCCGGTTCGGCCGGGCCGGATGTCGGCCTTGAGCACGAGCCCGACCCTCGGCGACACCGCGGCCACCGCGTCGACGGCGCGCTTGACGACGTCCATCACCTCGTCCCACTCCCCCTCGATGTTGGTGAACATCGAGTTGGTCTCGTGGGGCAGGCCGGACTCGCGGACGACGCGCACCGCCGCCGCCACGGCATCGGTCACTCCCCCGTCGGCGTCGCCGGAGGTCGGGCTGATGCTGAAGGCAACGATCACCCGTTCAGCCTACGGTTCAGAAAACCTCGTACTGCGAGGCGGACAGGAAGAAGCCCTGCTGGGCCTCACGGTCGATGCAGGTGACGCCGATCTTCTGCGCGAGACACATGAGCCCGGACGCACCGGCCGCCACCTCGTCGTAGCCCAGCTTGGGGGCACCGGTCTCGCGGATCGTGTCGCTGTTGCAGACCGGCTCGAAGCCACCACCGGTGCGCTCGATGCGCCCCACCGACTGGCTCGGACCTTCTCCGCACAGCTCGGGTGCGGGAATGCCGCCGCGATTGAGCTCGCAGCCCTGCACGAAGTCAGAGTCGAGCAGGCAGTAGATGCCATCGGGGGTCTGGAATCGAAGACCCTCCTGCGGCTCCTGCCCGAAGGTGTCGAACCGGGCAAGCGCGGCGTCGTACGTCGTGACCGGCTGTGAGGGATCGTCGGCCGGCGGGTCGCTGGGTTCAGAGGTCTCCGGCTCGGTCGGCTCCGTAGCCGGCGGCTCGCTGCTGGGCGCGGGGGCGGGCGGGGTGGAGGACGCCGACGGGCTCGGCTCGGCGGCCGTGTCGGCCGGGTCCTCGCTGCAGCCTGCGAGCAGCAGCAGCGCGGCAGGAGATCAGCGCGGCAGGCACAAGCGGGCGACGCGTGGGGGAAGAGTCACGCTCCCATGGTGGCCGACACACCCGCCCAGATGCCGAAGCCACGCTGACCCGTCCTCTATAGAGGACGGGTCAGCGCCAAATCAGGCTCGGAGCAGGTTGCGGAGCACGTACTGCATGATCCCGCCGTTGCGGTAGTAGTTCGCCTCACCGGGGGTGTCGATGCGGACCACGGCCTCGAACGAGACGTCTCCGGCGGTCACCTTGACGGTCTTGGGGGTGCGGCCCTCGTTGAGCTCGGTGATGCCCGAGATCGCGAAGGTCTCCTCGCCGGTCAGACCGAGCGACTCGGCGGACTCGCCGGCCGGGTACTGCAGCGGGATGACGCCCATGCCGATCAGGTTCGAGCGGTGGATGCGCTCGTAGGACTCGGCGATGACGGCCTTCACGCCGAGCAGCGAGGTGCCCTTGGCGGCCCAGTCGCGCGAGGAATCCGGAGCCGTACTCCTTGCCCGCCAGGACGACGAGCGGGATGCCGTCGGCGATGTACTTCTCCGAGGCCTCGTAGACCGTGGTGACCGGAGCGTCGTCGAGCAGTGAAGTCGCGGGTGAACCCACCTTCGGTGCCCTCGGCGATCTGGTTGCGCAGCCGGATGTTGGCGAACGTGCCGCGGATCATCACCTCGTGGTTGCCGCGGCGCGAGCCGTAGGAGTTGAAGTCGCGCTGCTCGACACCGTTCTCGGCCAGGTACTTGCCCGCGGGCGAGTCCTTCTTGATCGCACCGGCCGGGCTGATGTGGTCGGTGGTGACCGAGTCGCCCAGCTTCAGCAGCACGCGCGCACCCTCGATGTCGGTCACCGGCTCCGGCTCCTGGGGCATGCCGTCGAAGTAGGGAGGCTTGCGCACGTAGGTGGAGTCGGCGTCCCACTCGAAGGTCTTGCCCTCGGGCGTGGGCAACGAACGCCACTGCTCGTCACCGGCGAAGACGTCGGCGTAGCTGTCGTCGAACATCTCGGAGCTGATCGAGTCGGCGATCACGCGCTCGACCTCGGTCGGCGAGGGCCAGATGTCCTTGAGGAAGACGTCGTTGCCATCGGCGTCCTGGCCGAGCGGGTCGCCGAACAGGTCGACGTTCATCGTCCCGGCCAGCGCATAGGCCACGACCAAGGGCGGCGAGGCGAGGTAGTTCATCTTGATGTCGGGGTTGATGCGACCCTCGAAGTTGCGGTTGCCCGACAGCACGCTGGTGACGGCGAGGTCAGCCTCGTTGACCGCAGCACTCACCTCGGGGATGAGCGGCCCGGAGTTGCCGATGCACGTGGTGCAGCCGTAGCCGACCAGGTTGAAGCCGAGCTTGTCGAGGTACGGCGTGAGGCCGGACTTCTCGTAGTAGTCGGAGACGACCTTCGACCCGGGCGCGAGCGTGGTCTTGACCCACGGCTTGCGCGAGAGGCCCTTGTCGACCGCGTTCTTCGCGAGCAGCGCGGCGGCGATCATCACCGACGGGTTGGAGGTGTTGGTGCACGAGGTGATCGCGGCGATCGTGACGGCGCCGTGGCCGATCGTGACGGGCTGGCCGTCGATCTCGAAGTCGATGGTCCGGTCGGGCTCGTCGGTGTAGTCGTTGAGCGCCTCGACGAACTTGGGTCCGGCCTCGCTGACCTGCACGCGGTCCTGCGGCCGCTTCGGACCGGCCAGGCTCGGCACCACGGTCGAGACGTCGAGCTCGAGCTTCTCGGAGTAGCGCGGCTCGGCCTCGGGGTCGTGCCAGAGGCCCTGCTCCTTGGCGTAGGCCTCCACCAGGGCGAGCTGCTCGGCAGAGCGGCCGGTGAGCTCGAGGTAGTCGATGGTCTGCTGGTCGATCGGGAAGACCGCGATCGTCGAGCCGAACTCCGGGCTCATGTTGCCGATGGTGGCGCGGTTGGCCAGCGGCAGCGCCGAGACGCCGGGGCCGTAGAACTCGACGAACTTGCCGACGACTCCGTGCTTGCGCAGCATCTCGGTGATCGTGAGCACCAGGTCGGTGGCGGTGGCACCCTCAGGAAGGTCACCGTTGAGCTTGAAGCCGACCACGCGCGGGATCAGCATGGAGACCGGCTGGCCGAGCATCGCGGCCTCGGCCTCGATGCCGCCGACGCCCCAGCCGACGACTCCGATGCCGTTGACCATGGTGGTGTGCGAGTCGGTGCCGACGCAGGTGTCGGGGTAGGCCAGCAGCTCACCATCAACTTCGCGGGTGAAGATCGTGCGGGCGAGGTGCTCGATGTTGACCTGGTGGACGATGCCGGTGCCCGGGGGCACGACCTTGAAGTCGTCGAAGGCGCCCTGGCCCCAGCGCAGGAACTGGTAGCGCTCGCGGTTGCGCTCGTACTCGATCTCGACGTTGCGCTCGAAGGCCTGGGGCGTGCCGAAGACGTCGGCGATGACGGAGTGGTCGATGACCATCTCGGCCGGGGCCAGCGGGTTGATCTTGGTCGGGTCGCCACCCAGGTCGGCCATCGCCTCGCGCATGGTGGCGAGGTCGACGACGCAGGGCACGCCGGTGAAGTCCTGCATGATCACGCGGGCCGGCGTGAACTGGATCTCGTTGTCAGGCTCGGCGTCGGCGTCCCAGCCGGCGAGCGCCTTGATGTCGTCGGCGGTGATGTCGGCGCCGTCCTCGGTGCGCAGCAGGTTCTCGAGCAGCACCTTGAGGCTGAACGGGAGGCTGGCCTGGTCGAGACCCTCTCCGCTCACCGCATCGAGGCGGAAGATCTCGTAGGACTTGCCGTCGACGTCGAGTGTGCTCTTGGCTCCGAAGCTGTTCTTGCTGGCCATCAGCCGTCTCCCTGTAGTCGTGGGTCGATCGTGGATCATCTTGCCGCCGTGCGCCCACGCACCGGTAGTAAGGAGTGCCTTACTCACCGCACTGTCGTTGCCGGCGATTTATCTCGACATCAAGATACATGAGATCGAGAGACGTTCCAAGCGCATCGGCCTACCCACCCAGGAAGTCGGCGACCAGGGCATTGACCTGTTGCGGCCGCTCGAGCTGCAGGAAGTGCCCGGCCCCGGTCACCAGCTCTCCCCTGACGTTGGCGGGGAACCCGGCCTGGGCAACTTCGTAGAAGCGACGATCGAGGCAACCGTCCTGGTCGCCGTGCAGGTAGAGCGTCGGCACGGTGGGCATGCCGGTCCAGGTCTCCGCCCACTGGGCGTACGCCGCCGCACCGCGCCCCGGGCGCACCATCGAGCGGTAGTACGACACGGTCGCCCGGGCGTGATCGACGTCAGGAACCGACGCGAGCAGGTGGGTCAGGTCGGTGCTGGCGTCGTAGCCAGGCGACCAGTCGGCCCACAGCTTGCGCACCAGCGGCTCGAACCGGCGCTCCGAGACGCCAGGCACCTGGTTGAGGGCGATGTACCAGCTCTTGAGCGGCTGCCGGACGACAGCGCCCAACCACGTGCCGATGCCGTCACGTCGCGGGTTCATGGCGGGGAGGGGCGGAACCGCCATCGAGACGATCCGCGAGAACGGGGAGCGCGGGTGGGCTCCCAGCCCGTTCGTCGTGATCGCGCCCCAGTCGTGCCCGATGAGAACCGCCCGGTCGTCGCCGCCGAGCACGCCGTGCAGGGCACGGCGTCGGCCATGAGCGAGGAGACGGTGAACACGCCGTCGGCCGGGATCTCCGAGGGCGCGTATCCCCTCAGGAACGGCGCCGCGACCCGCCACCCGCGCTCGGCCAGGTGAGGACCCAGGTGCCGCCAGGTCCAGGCGGTGTCGGGGAAACCGTGCAGCGCGATCGCGAGCGGGGCACCCGGGTCGCCCCACTCGAGCACCCGCGCGCGGTGGGTTCCGAGGTCGACGTCGACCTCGCTGGGGGCGTTCACTCCTGCGCGGCCTCGGCGGCCTTGCGCCGGGCCTTCTCAGCGTTGGCGATCGTCGTCTCCACCAGCGAGTTGAGCCGCGCGCCGTGCGGCCACCCGGCGTAGTGGCACATCAGGATCACCAGCTCGCGCAGCCCGTCGTCGTCCAGCTCCCCGGCCGCGTAGGCAGCCGGGATCTGGATCTGGAGGACGTCGTGCTGGTTGCTGCCGACGAGCAGCCCGATCAGGAACATGCGCCGGTCCCGGTCGGAGAGGCCCGGACGGTTCCAGATGTCGCCGAACAGGTGGTCGGCGGTGTAGCGGAAGAAGTCGCCGTCCATGTCGTTCATCTCGAAGCCGTAGACGTGCTCCATCTTCTCCAGGCCCGCCTTGCGGATCTCGGGAAGGTCGTCGAACTTGCCCATCACTGCTCCTTGCTCGCGGCCGGGACACCCAGGCCCGGGCCGAGTCGGTCGATGGCGAGCTCGGCGAGCGGGACGTCGACGCCGAGCTGGTGGGCCAGCTCGATGGCGAAGCCGAGGTCCTTCTCCCCCAGCGACGTCACGTTGCTGAAGACACCGAACCAGAAGTCGTCCGGGTCGATCGTCGCCGTCGTCTCACGATGCATGATCGCGCCCGGTCCCCCGGTGATCGCGTCGGTGTGGCGCACGACGTCGCCGAGCTGCTTGAGGTCCAGGCCCGCTGCCTCGGCGAGGCGTTGGGCCTCGGTGGCCGCGGTGAAGGCGATGAAGTGCATCATGTTGCGCGCCAGCTTGAACCGGGTGCCCGACCCGATCGGTCCGGCGTGGATGACCTTGCTGCCCAGCGCGTCGAGCGCAGGTCGGGCGGCTGCGAAGCGCGGCGTCCGTGCCGCCCACCATGATCGCGAGGGTGCCGTCGGCAGCACCCATCGCGCCGCCGGAGACCGGAGCGTCGACCAGCAGCACGCCGTGCTTGGCCGCGGTCACCTCCAGCTGGCGCGGCGTCTCGGGAGCGATCGTGGAGTGCACCACGACGACGGCTCCGTCACGCGCCGTGCCGACCACCTGGCCGAGCACGTCGCGCACCTGCTCGTCGTCGCGCACCATCACGCAGATCACGTCGGCCTGCGCGGCCAGCTCGCCGAGCGAACCGGCCACCGTGGCGCCGGCCGCCTCGAGGTCACGCAACGGTTCGGGCATCACGTCGTAGACGACGAGGGCCACCTCGGACGCCGCCAGCCGCAGCGCCATCGGCTTGCCGATGTTGCCCAGCCCGATGAATCCGACCGTCGTCACGTCAGAGCCGGAACGTCTGGCCGCCGTCGACCGCCAGGATCTGCCCGGTGATCCACGAGGCGTCGTCGGAGAGCAGGAACAGGAGCGCGCCGACCATGTCGTCGACCGATCCCATCCGCTTGATCGCCAGCGAGTTGCGCACGATGTCCTTGGCGGCATCGCCGGCCTGGATCTTCGTGGCCTCGGTGGCCGTCGGGCCAGGAGCGATCGCGTTGACCCGGATCTTCTGGCCGCCGAGCTCGTGGGCGAGCTGCTGGGTCAGGCTGTTGATGCCGGCCTTGGCCAAGCCGTAGAAGCCGGAGTAGAGGTAGGCGGCTGTCGAGCTCTGGTTGACGATCGCGCCACCGCCGCGCTTGGCGATCTCGGGGTAGACGGCCCGCGTCATCACCAGGGCGCCGTCCATGTTCACCGACATGAACTTGCGGTAGTAGTCCCAGTCGACGGAGATGAGGAGGTTGAACTCCATGTCGCCGTAGATCGCGGCGTTGTTGACGAGGTGGTCGATGCCGCCGAACTCCTCCAGCGTGCGGGCCACCATGGCCTCGGCCGAGTCGGACGACGAGACGTCGGTGGACACGAAGATCGCCCGGCCGCCGCTCTCGTTGATCGCAGCTGCGACCTTGGCTCCCGACTCCTCGTTCATGTCGGCCACGACGACCGCGGCGCCTTCGGCCGCCAGGGCGCGGGCGTAGGCCTCGCCGATCCCCTGGGCTGCGCCGGTGACGACGACGACCTTGTTCTCATAACGGTTCATCTGACTGCCTTCGATTGAGTGTTGCTTCGATTCGACTGGGTTTCGAGCGCCGTCGCGACCTCGTTCCTCGGCGCGGGCTCACGCCGGGAACGCGAGCGTCTTCGTCTCGAGGTACTCCTCGAAACCGGGCACGCCCATCTCGCGGCCGATGCCGGAGTGCTTGTAGCCACCGAACGGCGCGTCCGGGCTGAACCAGACACCGCCGTTGACGGCCAGGGTGCCGGTACGGATCCGGGCGGCCACCGCGGTCGCGCGGTCGAGGTCGGCGGAGTCGACCGAGCCGGACAGCCCGTAGGCCGAGTCGTTGGCGATCCGCACGGCGTCGTCGTCGCCATCGTGGGCGATGACGACGAGCACCGGGCCGAAGATCTCCTCCTGCGCCAGGCGCGAGGAGTTGTCGAGGCCGGCGATGACGGTGGGCTGGATCCAGTAGCCGTCCTGCTCGATGACCGAGCCACCGGTGGCGAACGTGCCGCCCTCCTCGAGCGCGAGCTTCAGGTAGGCCTCGACCCGGTCACGCTGGATGGCGGAGATGACGGGGCCACAGATGGCTCCCGGGTCGGAGGGGTCCTTGGCGCCGATCGACTCCATCGTCGCGGCGGCGACCTGCACCGCTTCGTCGTACTTCTCCCGCGGCACCACCAGGCGCGTGGTGATGGCGCAGCCCTGACCGGCGTGGATGCACGCGGCGAAGGCGGTGGCTCCTGCCACCGAGGCGACGTCGGCGTCGTCGAGGGCGATGGCGGCCGACTTGCCGCCCAGCTCGAGGAAGACCTTCTTCAGGGTCGGCGCTGCGGCCGCCATGATCGCCTTGCCCACCGACGTCGATCCGGTGAACGAGACCATGTCGACGCGCTCGTCGGTCGAGAGCACCGAGGCGACGTCGTTCGAGCGTGGTGTCACGACATTGAAGACGCCGGCGGGGATGTCGGTGTGCTCGGCGACCAATCGGCCGAGCTCGCAGGCCACCCACGGGGTGTCGGGCGCCGGCTTGAGCACGACTGTGCAGCCCGCGGCCAGGGCCGGACCGACCTTCGCCAAGTTGATCTGGGTCGGCACGTTCCACGGCGTGATGGCCGCGACGACCCCGACCGGCTCACGACGAACCGTGCGACGCGACGCGATGCCCATCGGCTTTGCCACGCCGAGGTCGGTCTCGAACTCGAACGACTCGGCCAGGTCGGTGACCCACTTGAGCCCCTCGACCGGCACGTCGAACCCGGCGGCACCCATCATGAAGTCGGGCATGCCGACCTCAGCGCGGGTCAGCGCCTTGAACGCCTCGGCGTTCTCCATCAGGGCAGCGTGCAGCTGGCGCAGGCAGCGCACGCGCAGCTCGGTGTCCGTCGACCAGTTCGACTCGTCGAACGCACGACGCGCGGCTCCGATGGCGGCGTCGACGTCGGCTGCGGTGCCGTCGGGAGCCTGACCGATCTCCTGGCCGTTGGCCGGGTTGAGGATCGGGTAGGTGGCGCCGTCGCTGGCGGGCACCAGCTTGCCGTCGATCAGCTGCTGAGCCGCCGGGGTCGTCAGGTCGCTCATGCGTTCGCCTCCGGAGCCTGCTACTGGGTGATGTAGTCGCCGCGCTCGACCGGCGGCGGCCACACCGGCGAGGGGATGTCCTTGTAGTGGTAGTGCCCGGGCACGCCGTGGCCGGCCACCTCCATGCGCTTGAGCAGCGTGTCGGGAGCCTTGCCGGCCTTGATGATCTCCACGAACGTGTGGGCCGTCGACGGCATGTCGAACCAGTCGCGCTGCCAGGCGAACTTCAACAGACCGTCATCTGCTCCGCCGACCTGGCGCTCGACACCGAACCACGAGCCACCGATGCCGAGGATCTCGTACTCCTGGCCGGTCTCGTCGTTGGTGATGCCGGACTTCTGCTTCCAGAAGCCGAGCACCATGCCCTTGGCCTCGTCGATCATCGAGCACTGGTAGTCGTAGTGCCAGCCGTCGAGGCCGTCCATCTCGATGCCGATCGCCCAGTCGCGGATCTGGTCGCGACCCACGGCCATGAAGTGCTCGTCGGGGCTGTACATCCAGCCGTACGACGCGTCCTCGGCGTACCACTCGGCCATCACGCGCCAGTCGCCGGTGCGCTCGGCCTCCCGGTTGATCTCGCAGCCAGGTCTCCCAGAACTCCTCGATCTCGGCTCGGGTCAAGCTGCTCATGCTGGGTCCGTCTGGCTGGGCTCTCTGGGCTCTCCTCGATGGCAAGCGCCATCGCCGGGCAGTACTGGACGGCCGCCACGACCTGCGGCCGGAGACTCTCGTCGGGGTGCTCCTGGACGACGACGACCTGGTCGGCGTCGTCGTCGAAGTCGAAGACGTCGGGCGCCTCGCCGGTGCACATCTGGTGCCCCTGGCACAGCCCGAGGTCAGCGACGACCTTCACTGCTGCCGCCGCTTGTACTTGGCGCGGCAGGGGCGCTGCAGCTGGATCACCATCTTCGAGTAGTCGTCTCGATAGGTCTCGCTCGGCTGCACCAGCTCGAACTCGAAGTCGCGAAGCAGCACTGAGAAGATCGCCTTGATCTGCATCATCGCAAAGGCGTTGCCGACGCAACGATGCTTGCCGGCGCCGAAGGGGATCCAGGTCCAGCGGTTCTGCATATCCTCCTGGCGCGGGTCGAGGTACCGCGAGGGGTCGAACGACTCCGGGTCGGGGAAGTCCTCGGCCAGCCGGTTCGAGACGCGCGGTGACGACGCGACGATCGTGCCCACGGGGATGACGTGCCCGGCGAGCTCGATCTCCTCGACCACCTGGCGCATCAAGATGATCAGCGGCGGGTGCAGCCGCAGGGTCTCCTTGATCACGGACTCGAGCTTGGGGATCGACCGCAGCGCCTGGAAGGAGATCTCCACGGGTGCATTTCCGGTCGGGTCGGCGTAGAGCTCGTCGAGCTCGGTGACGACCTCGGTCATCACCTCGGGGTGGCGCATCAGCTCGATCAGGGTCCAGGCCGAGGTGCCCGACGAGGTGTGGTGACCCGCGAAGAGCATCGAGATGAAGACGCCGGTGATGTAGTCGGCACTCATGTCGAGCGAGATCAGGACGTCGAGCAGGTCGCGCTCCTCGCGCGGGACGCTCCCTCTCTCCTGGGCCCGCTCGCGGCGCCGGTCGATGATGCCCTGCACCAGCTCGACGAGCGTCGCGCGGGAGCGGTCGCGGATCTCGAAAGCCTCGACGCCCTCCATGTAGGGGTCGACGTACGCCAGCGCGTCGGTGCCGCGCTCGAGGCCGTGGTAGGCCTCGGCGAACCGGTGGTCGATCTCCTCGCGGAACGGCAGGCCGACCAGGCACGCGGCGGTGTTGTAGATCGTCAGCTCGGCGAAGAAGTCGAGCAGGTCGATCTCACCCTCGTCGCCCCACTCGCCGACCATCCGCTTGATCTCGTTCTCGATGGTGGTCGCGTGACCGCGCATCTGGTCACCGCGCAGCGCCTGGTTCTTCAACGCCGCCTGCCGCTCCTCGGGCGAGGCGTCGAAGACGACACCAGGGCCGAAGATGGGCGTCATGAACGGGTAGGCCGCCGCCTGGTCGAGCGTCGACTCGGGCGCCTTGAAGAACTGCTCGTTCGCCTCGGCGCCGGTCACCATGATCACCTCCTTGTCGGCGATCCGGAACCGTCCGATCGCGCCGCACTCGGCGTAGACGCGCTCGAGCAGGGCCACTGGGTCGATCCGCATTTCAGCGAGGTGGCCGTGGCCGTCGTCGTCCGGGACGGCGATCGAGACCACTGGGATGTCGGCGATGCTGGCGGCGTTCTCGGTGAGGGTCATGACAGCGGGGCCTCCGGGTTGACTTCGATCAGGTTCACGTGGACGCCGCGCGGCTGGCCGACGAGGTAGGTGATGGCATCGGCGAGTGCTTGCGGCTTCATGAAGTGCGAGTGCCGGGCGTGGCCGAATCGGACCCACGCGTTGAGCACGGTGGCCGCCTCGTCGACGTCCCAGTCGAGCCCCATCTCGCTCCACGTCGGGCCGGGGCGCACGATCGAGGCGCGCACACCGGTGCCCTCGAGCTCCATCTGCATCGCGTGCGCCATGCCCTCGAGCCCCCACTTGCCGGCAGCGTAGGAGGACATGAACGGGCGCGCGCGCACGGCCACGTCGGAGGACACGAACACGACGTCGCCGCGTCGGCGCTCGACCATGCCGGGAACGAAGGCCCGCACGAGTCGGTGCGCGCCGAGGATGTTGAGGTCGATCTCACGGTCGAAACGATCGGTGTCGACCTCGTGGATCGTGCCGGGCGCGACTCCCCCGGCGTTGGAGACCACGACCTCGATGTCACCCAGGGCAGCAGTCACGGTCTCGGCGAAGACCTTGACCGAGTCGCTGTCGGTGACGTCGAGCGCGGATACGACGACCTCGCCGCCGCTCTCGCGGATGGTGGCGGCGAGGTCGTCGAGCTTGTCGGTGCGCCGGGCACCCAGCGCCACCGGGTAGCCGGCTGCGGCGAAGGTGAGCGCCGTCGCGGCGCCGATCCCGGACGACGCCCCGGTGATCACCGCGGGACGTCGGTCGGGCTGGGCGTACTTGCTGTTCGCCATCTCAGCGCACCTCGACCGAGGCGACCGGCACGGAGGCGAAGCCACGCACGCTGACCGAGTGGACGCGGACGCACTCGTCATGGACGACGTCGATGCTCTTGACGCGGGCGGCGAGCTCGCGCAACGCGATCTGCGCCTCCAGGCGAGCCAGGTTCGCGCCGAGGCAGAAGTGGCGTCCGCCGCCGAAGCTGACCAGCTGAGCCAGCTCCTCCTTCGGGCGGTGGATGTTGAAGAGTCGGGCTGGTCGAAGACGAGCTCGTCGCGGTTGGCCGAGCCGATCACCAGCGCGAGCTTCGACCCGGCGGGGGCGACCTTGCCGTGCAGCTCGACGTCCTGGAGCAGGTGGCGGGCCAGCACCTGGCTCGACGTGTCGTAGCGCAGCGTCTCCTCGATCCAGGGGTTCACCAGGTCGAGGTCGCCGGTGCTGCGAACACGTCGGCGAGCTGCGCCGGGTGGCTGGTCAGGTGGAACAGCGCGTGGCCGAGCAGCTTGGTGGTGGTCTCGTTGCCTGCCACGACCATCAGGAACAGGAAAGCGATGATCTCGTCGTCGGCCAGCCGGTCGCCGTCGATCTCGGCCGCGAGCAGCGCGCTGGTGAGGTCGTCGGTGGGCTGCTTCTTCCGCTGCTCGACCATGTCGGCGTAGTAGACGACCAGGTCGAGCGAGGCCTGCACGCCGGCCTCGGGCACGTCGTGGACGCCGTCCTCACGGTGCACGACGATGTCGGCCAGCCGGCGCACCTCGTCACGGTCGGCCTCGGGCACGCCCATCATCTCGGAGATGACGTCCATCGGGAGCTTGCCGGCGAAGTCCTTGATCCAGTCGAAGCCCTCGCCGCTCTCGGCCAGCTCGAGGCAGCGGGTCAGGTAGAGGTCGGTGAGCTGCTCGATGCGCGGCGCGAGCTCGGTGACCCGCCGCGGGGTGAACCCCTTGGACACCAGCGAGCGCAGCCGCTTCTGCCGGTCGCCGTCCATGCCGAGGAACGACATCACCTTGTGGGCGTGCGGCCCCCAGGCGCTGGGCTCGAGCGAGACGCCCATCGCGTTGGAGTAGATGCCCTCGCTGCGGAAGGCCTGCTGCACGTCGGCGTGCCGGGTGAGCACCCAGAAGTCGTGCTGCTCGTTGTGGTGGAGCGGGTCCTCGGCCCTGCACCGGGCGTAGACCGGGTAGGGGTCCTCCTGGAATCCGTAGTCGAACGGGTCGAAGACCAGCGGGCCGCGACTCACCCGGTGCTGTAGGTGCTCATGCGTGGCCTTTCAGGATCGTCGCGACGACGGCGTCGAGCCGGTCGCCCATCTCGGTGTAGGTCAGGACGCCCATGCCGGCCTGCAGCAGGGCGCCGGAGAAGGCGAGCGTCAAGGTCTCGACCAGCTCGGGAGTGGTCGTCTGGCCCGAGCGCTGACTCGAACCGGCGCACGAACTCGGCGCCGATACGCAGCCGGAGCCGGTCGACGTCGGGGTCGGACGACAGCAGGGCCGGGGTGACGGCCGCGGCCATCTCGGGAGCCTCGGCCAGTCGCAGCGCCATCCGCCGGGTCACGCTCTGCACCCGCGCGACCGCGTCGGTGCCGGTCGGCTCGTGGTCGGCGTCGTCGACGAGGTAGCCGAGGAACAGCTCGGCGAAAAGGTGGTTCTTCGAGGCCAGGTAGGTGTAGGCGGTGGCGGGTGAGACGCCGGCGCGGGCGGCCACGGTGCGCACCGTGAGGGTCTCGTGGCCGACGTGGCGCAGCTCCTCCTCGCCGGCGGTGAGGAGCTTGGTCAAGGTGGCGGCCTGCCGACTGCGCAGCCCCTGGCGCGGGACTCTGGACACGTGGCTGGACACGTGTCCAGAATAGGTACATGTCGGACGGCGATGCAAGTACCTACCCACATCTGCTGCGTCCGGGTCGGATCGGCACCCTCGAGATCCGCAACCGCATCGTCATGTCGCCGATGGAGACCCTGTACGGCACGCCGGAGGGATTGCCGTCGGAGCGCACCCGCGCCTACTTCGCCGCGAGCGCCGCTGGCGGGGTCGGGCTGATCACGGTCGGCGCGACCGGCATCGACCACCTCCACCCCGAGACGCCGAGCGGCCTGCACATCGCCACCGACGAGAGCGTGGCCGCCCACCGCGCACTGGTGGAGGAGGTGCACGCGCATGGGGCGAGGATCCAGCCGCAGATCGTGCACGCCGGCCCTGACGGCCTCGGGCCGGAGATGTTCGGCGTCGAGTCGCTCGGCCCGTCGGTGATCCAGTCCTACCTCACCGGTCGTGCATCCGCCGAGATCTCGGCGACCCAGTTCGAGCAGGTGCTCGATGCCTATCGCGCCGCCGCGACGCGGGTGCGCGTCGCCGGGTACGACGGCCTCGAGCTGCACGCCGCGCACGGCTACATGCTGCTCGGCTCGTTCCTCGCGCCCCAGCGCAACCGGCGCAGCGACGGCTACCGAGGCTCGTCGGTGCGCGGCCGGTGGCGGGCGGTGCTCGAGGCCCTGGCCGCCATCCGCTCCGAGGTCGGCGCCGACTTCCCGATCACCCTGCGCGTCTCGGGCTACGAGCGCGTCGCTGGCGGGCGGCCGTCGTACGAGTTGGCTGCGCATGGCGCCGCAGCTGGTTGCTGCCGGGGTCGACGCCTTCCACGTCAGCGGCGGAGTGATCGACCGCTACGTGACCCAGATGGTCAACGGTGCGGCTGCCGGCGACGGTCCGAACATCGGTGCGGCCGCGGCAGTCCGTGAGGTGGTCGACGTCCCGGTGATCGCGGTCGGACGGTTGCACGACCCCGCCCTGGCCGAGCGAGTGCTCTCCGAGGGGCGAGCTGACTTCGTGGCCCTCGCCCGACCGCTGTTGGCAGATCCCGACCTGCCACGCAAGCTCGCCAGCGGGCAGGGGCACCGAGTGAGGCGCTGCATCTCGTGCGAGAACTGCATCGACGCGATGGAGATCCGGTTCTCGGTCGACTGCGCCATCAACCCACGCACCGGTCGCGAGCTGGAGCTGGCGGCCACGCCCGGCCGACACCCGACGTCACGTAGTCGTGGTCGGTGGCGGGCCTGGCGGTCTGGAAGCAGCGCGGACGGCGGCCGAGCGCGGCCATCGGGTCACGCTGCTCGAGCAGGGCAGCAGAGCTCGGCGGCAACCTGCGCTGGGCATCGATCGTCCATCCGGCGAACGCATCGTTCCTCGCACACCTGCTAGCGGAGGTCGCTGCCTCGGACGCCGAGATCCGCCTCGGTCAGATGGCCACAGCCGAGTCCCTGGCTGCCCTGTCCCCTGACGCGATCGTCGTGGCGACGGGTGGGCGCCTGGTCGAGCCGGAGGTTCCAGGACGCGAGCACGCGCACGGCCTGCTCGAGGTCGTGCGCGACGACGTCGTGCTCGCACGCCGGGTGGCGATCGTGGGTGGCAGCCTGGCCTCCATCCAGCTCGCCGAGCACCTCGCGGGTCGAGGGCACGTCGTGACGGTGCTCGAGGCCGGCGAGACGGTCGCACCCGAGATCGGCTGGAAGCGCAAGACCGAGCACCTCGACGTGCTGGACCGCCTCGGCGTCACCGTGCACACCGAGGTGCTCGTCGAAGGGTTGGTCGCCGAAGGGGTTCGCTTCACCCCGGCCGGTGGGCCGTCGCGCCTGCATGCTGCCGACTCGATCGTGGTGGTCGGGACCGTGCAACCCGATCTGGCCCTGCATGCCGAGATCGTGGCCGCCGCGCCCGGCGTGCCGGTGACCGCGGTGGGCGACTGCGCCGAACCCGGCCTCATCCAGAAGGCAGTGCTCGACGGCGCCCGAGCCGGCACCCTGGCCTGAGCGGCAGGATGGGTGCATGGACGCCACCCGCTTCCCCACCCTGGACCCCGAGCTCGCCGGCCTGGTCTCCGCGTTGCCCGACATCACGAACGCCCTGGACGACATCGAGAGCGCCCGCACCATGGTCGCCGGCATGGTCGGCAGCGGAGCGGACGCGCCCGGGGAGGAGCTGCTCACCATCACCGACGAGGTACTGCCCGGCACGCCTGACGTCCGGGTGCGCGTCTACCGCCCCCGCGAACCGGCAGCCGAACTGCTGCCCGGCTTGCTCGACATCCACGGTGGCGGCTTCGTGCTCGGCAGCGTGGAGATGGAGCACGCCAACGCGGTGGCGCTCGCAGCACGGCTCGGCGTGGTGGTGATGAGCGTGGAGTATCGCCTCGCCCCTGAACATCCCTATCCAGCCGGACTCGAGGACTGCTACCTCGCGCTCCAGCACCTGGCCACGCGGCTCGGCGTCGACCCGACGCGCGTCGCCGTCCACGGCCAGAGCGCGGGTGGCGGGCTCGCGGCGGCGGTCGCCCTGCTCGCGCGCGACCGAGGGCGGCCCTCTCTGTGCTTCCAGGCCCTCGGCATCCCCGAGCTCGACGACCGGCTCGACACTCCCTCGATGCACGCCTTCACCGACACCCCCATGTGGAGCCGCCACCAGGCCGAGCGCTCCTGGGAGCTCTACCTGGGCGGGCGCGCAGCCGACCAGTACGCCGCTCCGGCCCGAGCCGACGACCTCAGCGGACTGCCACCTGCGTACGTCGTCACGTGCGAGCTCGATCCGCTGCGCGACGAGGGCCTCACCTACGCGATGCGTCTGCTGGCTGCTGGCGTCTCCACCGAGGTGCACTGCTACCCGGGCACGTTCCACGGCACGACGATCGTGCGCGAGGCCGCCGTCGTGAAGCGGATGGAGGCCGAGCTCTTCGGGGCCTGGGGCGGGCGCTCGCTATCGGGTCACCCGGACCTTGACGCTGCCGCGCCGCACCTTGAAGGCACCAACAGCACGCACAGATCGGAGCCCGACGTCGCGACCCGTTGCAAAGCTCACCCGGTAGCGGCCGGACTTTCCCGCAACGGCGTTCCGGGGGCTGACCCGACGGCCCTTGAAGTACACGGCAACGGACTCACCTCGCGCGAGACCGCGAACCGTCACCGAGCCGGTTGCCTGGGCGCGCACGGTCCGCTCCTGCAGTTTCAGGTCGAGCTGGTCTCGACTCACCACTCTCAGGACGGCGGACGCGGTGTTGTCGCCACGCTTCTCAGTGATGGTCACAAGGTGCCGTCCCTGGCTGTACCCCGGCGGAATGCGAAGCCGCCCACGCGCACTTCCGCGATCTGTCGTCAGCCCCGACTTCACCACCCTGCGGCCAAGCATGATCGTGTAGGCCCGCCGGGCACCGAGCCCGTGGGCCGAGAACCTGATCCGCCGTCCGGCCAGGACCAGCTTCGTCGGCGCGGAGACTGGTGTTGACTGGGCTAGCGGCACCCGCCGTTTCAGCACGCGTAGCTGTGGCCGCCTGCCCGGTCCAGGACTGCAATGCCTCAAAGGCTGGCTTTGCTCGAAAGTCCGCGCGGAGCAAGCCGAGATTCGCCTCATAGTCATCGGGGTCTTCACTTAGCCCAGGCGTGTTCCGGAAGTTGTACCAAAACGCCGCCTCGACGTACGGGTACGACTCATTCACCTTGTCCAAGGCCGCGACCATGTAGCGGGCTTGCTCGTGCTCGCTGACGCCGTAAGGGCCTGAAGAGGTCGACCAGCCGAACTCAGTCAGCCAGATGGGCTTGGCCGCGTCACCATTGGCCACCATGACGGCTCTGACTTCCTCGATGCTGCAAAAAGCTTCTTGGCCAGTTGCGCTCGCCCAGGTTCTGTCCAGCACGCGGTGGGGTCGACTGACCCGGTGTAGGGGTGGACCGCCACGACGTCGAAGTACGTGCCAGCGCCGGCTTGGTAGAGCTTGGCCAGGTAGTCGTAGTCACTCCTGGAGAGGCCACCCAGGACCACGGTGGCTGACGGATCGGCGCCTTTGATGGCAGCGTAGGCCGGCTCGAGCAACCTCGCGTAGTGCGCGGCGTTCGGACCAGATGGCCAGAACCGTTCAAGGTTGGGCTCGTTCCACACTTCGTAGGCGTGAACGCCCAGCGAGCTGTAGCGCTTCACGATCGCACTCACGAAGTCGGCGTAGTCCAACGGGGTGTGCGGCCGCCAGTACTGATTCCAGTGTTCGCCCGAGGCGTCGCGAAACTTCGCCGGATCCGCCGAAGCCCAAAACGGAACCCCGTCAGCGATCGGCATCAGCACCGCAATTCCGGCTGCGCGGGCGCTGGTCACCGCATAGTCGACCTCGCGAAGCCAACCCTGGTTCAGAACCCCCTTTCGCGAGGGCTCTCCCCCGCTCCAGCTCATGTTGGCGCGCACCATCTCGACTCCGGCACTGGCCATTCGCGCGACGGTGCGATCGATCTCAGCTCGCGACGTACCCCACGTGATGTCCGCTACCGCCCCGACGTCGAGGTCGGACGGGCCCGCTGTCGCGGTCGAGGAACAGCAGCCGTCGCCGACGAAACGAAGTCGCCTGATCCGACTGCCAGCGTCACCATGGCCACGGCGCTTCATCGACTCCATGGCCCGCCGGGCGGACGGCACCGTGATTGCTCCGGAGAGCGACGACCTCGGCGCCGCCGTGGTCGGGTCCTACCTCGGCTCCCGCGGCCCGAAGGATCGGTCCGGGCCGGGGTCCTACGGCGACTGGTTCGGTGGCCGGGGGTTCTGGGTCGGCTGATCCTCGCGGTCGGTCCAACTGAAGTCGTCCGGTCACTCTCAGTCGGACGACTATGCCCTTGTCCTTGTGGAGGAGCGACTTTCCTCGGGGCGTCAGTGGGGCACCATCGCGGGCGTGGCTGGCGAGCGGTGGCGTGAGGTTGCTGCCGGTCAGTGCGGGCTGATCACCCGCGCACAGCTCGCCGCATGCGGTTTCGATCGTTGGATGGTTGCGCACCGGGTCGTCACGAGCGCTCGGTACGAGTTGGCCCCCACTGTGATCGCTACGACGACCGGCGAGCTGACCCGACTGACGGATGTGGCTCGGCGTACTCGCCGGTGGGCCGGATGCGATCGTCGGCGACCTGACCGCTGCCGAGATCCGAGGTCTGCGCAACTGGCATCGCGACGACATCACGATCCTCGTTCCCAAGAGTGCGGTTCGGGTCGACGAGCCGCCGGGCATCCGGTTCGCCGAGACGCGCCGCCCGCTGCGTTTGCTCCGAGGCCACGTCGCCGGACTTCCGACGTGCCTTCTCGAGCCCGCGGTGCTGCACTTCGCCGCCTATCAACGATCCACGCGCACGGCCGAGGGGGTGCTGGCCGCCGTGGTCCAGCAGCGACTGACCACACCCGTGGAGCTGCTCGCTTGGATCGATCGGATGCGGCCCCTGCGGTGGGCCAAGCGCTTTCGTCGAGCGCTCGGCGAGATCGCCGGAGGGGCACAGTCCGTTTCGGAGCTGGATGTCCGTCGGATGTGCCGTGCCTACGGGCTCGAGCCACCGGTGCGCCAGAGGAAACGTCGCGATGCCGCCGGTCGGCTGCGATTCACCGACTGCGACTGGCGGCTCGGCGACGGCCGGGTCCTCGTCCTCGAAGTCGACGGCGGCTTTCACATGGAAGTCGAGCACTGGGAGGACGACCTGGCTCGCCAACGGGCCCTGACGACGTCCGACCGGGTCGTCGTACGGTGCACCGCACGGGAGCTGCGCGACGACCCCGCCGCCGTTGCGCGCGACCTGCGCAACCTTGGTGTGCGGTCGTCCGAGTCAGCGTGACCTCCCGGTCACCCTCAGTCGGACGACCCGTGCAGGCGACGCGATCCGCGCACCCCCGACAATGGGGGCGATGTCGATCCCACTCTGACCGTCCTCGTCCTGCTCGGGTCGGCCGCGCTGGCGGCCGGGTTCGTGGACGCCGTGGTCGGTGGCGGCGGGCTGATCCAGCTGCCGGCGCTGCTGATCGGTCTCCCCGGGGCCGCGCCGGTGCAGGTCCTCGCCACCAACAAGGTGGCGTCCATCTGCGGTACGTCGGCGGCCGCGGCGACGTACTACCGCCGGATTCGGCCGGACCCGCGCACTTTCGGCCCGCTGATGGTGTGTGCCCTCGTCGGATCCTTCGCCGGCGCCCTGGTCGCCTCGCAGATCCCACGTCGAGGCGTTCGGCCGATCGTGCTCGTCGTCCTCGTCGTGCTGGGCGCCTATGTGGTGCTCCAGCCCGACCTCGGCGAGGAGACCCTGCTGCGGTTCGCCGGCCGCCAGCACCTGGCCGCGGCGATGGCGGTCGGTGCGGTGATCGGGTTCTACGACGGCGCGCTGGGTCCCGGCACCGGCAGCTTCCTGGTGTTCGCCCTGGTCGGGCTGCTCGGCTACGACTTCCTCGAGGCCTCGGCCAAGGCGCGGCTGGCGAACTGGGCCACCAACCTCGGTGCCCTGCTCCTGTTCATCCCGACCGGGGCGGTGCTCTGGAAGGTCGGTCTGCTGATGGGTGCCTGCAACCTCGCCGGCGGCTACCTCGGTGCGCGGACCGCGGTCGACAAGGGCGCTCGGTTCGTCCGGGTCTTCTTCATCGTCGTCGTGTCTGCGTTCATCGTGCGGATCGGCGGCGACGTGTCGGTGTCTGGTGAGGCCGGCGTCGTAGGCCAGCGTCGTAGGTCGGCGTCGGTTCGGCGCCGTAGGTCGGGCCTAGGTTGGTCGGTGACCGGTCTGGATCACCGCGTTCCTCGACTTCGCCCCCGAGCGCTTCGAAGAGGGTTTCGGTTCTGCCGTGGCGACCGAGTACGACCTCAGCACCCGCCGCCGCCGACACGGGCTCGCCACCCTGGTGCGCCCGACGGGGATGCCTTCCTCCGTGTGCAGCGGCTGGCGACGGGTTCCGACCGGATCCATCTCGACCTCCACGTCGGGGCCCCGCGCGCGGCCGCGGACCGGGCGGTCGCCCTCGGGCGACCGAGATCGCCGATCTGGGCTACGTGGTCCTGAGGTCTCCGGGCGACTTCGTGTTCTGCTTCGTCGCGCACCCGGCAGCGAACCGTCCTCGACCGACCACCTGGCCCGGTGGCCACAGGCGTTCGTCGACCAGGTGTGCCTCGACATCCCGGCGGCGTCGTACGACCGGGAGCGGGCGTTCTGGCGCGACCTGACCGGCTGGGAGGAGCGCGGGTCGGCGGTGTCGAGGGACTTCCACCCGCTGGTGCGCCCCGCAGGTCATCCGGTACGACTGCTGCTGCAACGGCTCGGCGAGCAGACTGGCGAGGTGCGTGCGCACCTGGACTGGGCCACGACCGACCGCGGCGCCGGACTGACCGTCACGTCGCCCTCGGGGCGAGCGTCGTCGCCACCCACCGTCACTGGACGGTGCTGGCCGACCCGAACGGCCGCGACTACTGCGTCACCGACCGTGACCCCGCCACGGGCCTGCTCGACTGACCGGCGGCGGACCGGGTGCGGCGGTCGGCGGGCGCCGCTAGCGTCGCGGGCATGGACGCTGAATCCCGGACCTATCCGCCCCTCGAAGCCGACGAGACCACGACCGTGCGAGCCTTCCTCGACCTCCAGCGCGACACGCTGCGGTGGAAGGTCGACGACTTACCCGCGAGCAGCTCGGCCAGAAGCTCGCGCCCAGCTCGATGACGCTGGGCGGGATGCTCGAGCGCCTCGCCCTGGTGGAGTCGAACTGGTTCGAGGAGGTGTTTGCCGGTCGCGCCCTGATGCCGCCGTTCACCGACGTCGACTGGGACGCCGACCCCGACTGGGAGTGGCGCACTGGCGCCGAAGACGATCCATCAAGCTGATGGCGCTCTTGGACAACGCCGTCGCGCGGGCTGACCGGGTGATCGACGAGGCGGTGGACGAAGAACCCGGGCTCGCCACCCCGTCGGTGACGCCGACGAGAGCCGGAGACCGCCACTTCTCGCTGCGCTGGATCCTGCTCCACATCATGACGAGGAATACGCGCGGCACAACGGTCACGCCGACCTGCTGCGGGAGTCGATCGACGGCGAGACGGGGGAGTGGCACGGCCTCAGCCGGTAGGGCGCGGTGAAGCCGGGCAGGAACTCCGCCATGATCGCCTGGAACGGCACCTCGGCTTCCAGCTGACTCATCACCCCGACGCCGCCGAGCCAGGTGCGGTGGATGAGGAGGTACGACGGCGGCAGGTTGAGCTGGATCGACACCGTGTAGGCCGGATCCTTCGGGTTGTTGAGCCGCTGGAACTGCTCGCGCATCCACGCCCGTGAGAGCCGGAAGCGCTCGGTCTGGCTCGGCTCGACGAAGGGGCTCAGGTAGTCCATCAGGAGCTGAGGGTCGAGGTTGATCCGCTCCTTGAGGAAGCCCTCCTCGCGGAGTCCGGCAATGAGCGCATCGCCGTCCCGGGCTGCGCGCAAGGGCAGCCAGTAGAGCCATGGCCAGGGCAGACCGCCTTCGGCGAGCCGCGCGACCGCGCCGTAGTCGAGCACCCCCGAGCCGGCCGGGCGATCCGTCGAGCTTCATCGGGATGATCCGGTAGTTGCCCGGGTGTGGATCTGCGTGCAACAGGCCGGTGCGGGCGGGGCCGGAGAAGAGGA
>CAWAGM010000004.1:0-255178 GCA_963781575.1 uncultured Actinomycetota bacterium
TGACGACCGACCGCGACGGTCAACCGGGCGAGGGACGCGCGTTCTCCTCTCCGGCCGAGGCGATCATGGCGCTCGACCGGGCGAGATCTCGGTGCAGAGCAAGGTCAAGATCCGCCTGACCGACGTCGTCCCCCCGCTCGAGCTGGGCGGCGACCACGAGGAGGCCGGCACCTTCACGCTGAGACCACGCTGGGCCGGGCGCTCTTCAACGACACCTTGCCGGCCGACTACCCCTTCGTGAACTACGAGGTGGGCAAGAAGGCCCTCGGCGCGATCGTCAACGACCTCGCGGAGCGCTACACCAAGGTCGAGGTCGCTGCCTCGCTCGACGCCCTCAAGGACGCCGGGTTCGCCTGGGCGACCCGGTCGGGTGTCACGGTGTCGATCGACGACGTGACCACGCCTGCGGACAAGGTCGCAGATCCTGGCCGAGTACGAGGCCCAGGCGGCCAAGGTGCAGAAGCAGTTCGAGCGCGGTCTGGTCACCGACGACGAGCGTCGCCAGGAGCTCATCGAGATCTGGACCGAGGCGGCGTCCAAGGTCGGTGAGGCCATGGAGAAGAACTTCGACAGGGCCAACCCGATCTACATGATGGTCGACTCCGGCGCCTCGGGAAACATGAACCAGATCCGTCAGGTCGCGGCCATGCGTGGTCTGGTGGCCAACCCGAAGGGCGAGATCATCCCGCGGCCGATCAAGTCGAACTTCCGCGAGGGCCTGACCGTCCTGGAGTACTTCATCGCCACCCACGGTGCCCGCAAGGGCCTGGCCGACACCGCCCTGCGCACCGCCGACTCGGGCTACCTGACGCGTCGTCTGGTCGACGTGTCGCAGGACGTCATCATCCGTGAGGACGACTGCGGCACCGAGCGAGGCCTGCCGAAGAAGATCGGCGTCGTGGGCGAGGACGGCGTGGTCCGCAAGGACGACAACGCCGAGACCGCTGCCTACGCCCGCTCGGCGGCGTCCGAGGTCACCCACCCCGAGACCGGCGACGTGCTGGTCGAGGCCGGCGGCGACCTGGGCGACGTCAAGATCGGCGAGCTCATCGCGGCTGGTGTCGCCGAGGTCAAGGTCCGCTCCGTGCTGACCTGCGACGCCAAGACCGGTACCTGCGCCAAGTGCTACGGCCGCTCGCTGGCGACCGGCAAGCTCGTCGACATCGGCGAGGCGGTCGGCATCATCGCCGCCCAGTCGATCGGTGAGCCCGGCACGCAGCTGACGATGCGTACCTTCCACACCGGTGGTTCGGCCACGGCCGACGACATCACCCAGGGTCTGCCCCGCGTGGTCGAGCTCTTCGAGGCCCGCGTGCCCAAGGGTCTGGCTCCGATCTCGGAGGCCGCCGGTCGGGTCGAGATCGAGGAGACCGACAAGACCCGGAAGATCCTGGTCACGCCCGACGACGGTTCCGAGGTGCAGGAGTACCCGGTCTCGAAGCGGTCGCGCCTGCTGGTCGCCGACGGCGACCACATCGAGGTCGGCCAGAAGCTGATCGTCGGCACCGAGAGCCCGCAGGACGTGCTGCGCATCCTCGGCGTCCGCAAGGCCCAGGAGCACCTGGTCGACGAGGTGCAGAAGGTCTACCGCTCGCAGGGCGTGTCGATCCACGACAAGCACATCGAGATCATCGTGCGGCAGATGCTGCGCCGGGTCACGGTCATCGAGTCGGGGCAGACCAACTTGCTGCCCTCCGACCTGGTCGACCGGGTGCGCTTCGAGGAGGAGAACCGTCGCGTCGTCTCCGAGGGCAGCACGCCGGCCTCGGGTCGGCCGGTGCTCATGGGCATCACGAAGGCCTCGCTCGCTACCGAGTCGTGGCTCTCGGCGGCCTCCTTCCAGGAGACCACCCGGGTGCTCACCGACGCCGCGATCCACGGCCGCTCCGACAGCCTGCGTGGCCTGAAGGAGAACGTGATCATCGGCAAGCTCATCCCGGCCGGTACCGGTCTGGAGCGCTACCGCAACATCCGGGTGGAGCCGACCGAGGAGGCCCGCGCCGCGGCGTACTCCGTCACCGGCTACGACTCCTACGACTACGAGTTCGGTGCCCCCGGCGCCGGTCAGGCCGTCGCACTCGACGACTTCGACTTCGGCTCGTACCAGAACTGAGGACCCCGGACCGAGCTCGATCGGTCCGGATAGCACCACGAGAACCCCGCCCGAGCACTCGGGCGGGGTTCTGTGCATGCGGGGTGCCGGCGTCCTAGGTTGAGACCGTGACGAGCGACGTGCGCGACGCCGACTTCACCTCGCGGGGCACGACCTGCGCGGCTTGGCACGTGCCGGCCGTGGCAGCGAGCGGCACGTGGATCGTCATGGCGCACGGGTTCTCGCTCACCCGCCATGACGGGTTGCTCGACTACGCCCGCGTGTTCAGCGCGGCAGGTGCCGACGTGCTGGTCTTCGACCATCGGTTCCTGGGTGACTCAGGTGGCCAGCCACGTCAGCGGGTGCGACTGCGCGAACAACGTGCTGACTGGCGAGCCGCTGTCGCGCAGGCACGAGGCCTGGGCGCCGAGAAGGTGGTGCTCTGGGGGTTCTCGATGAGCGGCGCGCACGTCGTCCAGACTGCGATGGCTGACCCGGGTATCGCCGCGGTGCTGGCTCACGCACCGTTCATCAACGGTCTGCAGCGGGCCCTGGCCGCGCCGCTGAGCGCCAACGCCAAGATCCTGGTGCGAGCGATTCCGGCTGCTCTGGGGTCCAACGTGACGATCCCGGTCACCGCGCCACCCGGTGACCTCGGCGCGATGGCCCTCGCTGGCGAGGCCGCTGGGTTCGCCGCCGTCGTGCCAGCCGGATTCTCCGTGGCGCAACGAGGTGTCGCCCGCGCTCTTCCTGTCGGTGCCGACCCACCGGCCCTACCGGCGTACCAAGCGACTGAGCTGCCCAGCCTGGTTCGGACTCGGTGGACAAGACATCACCGTGCACGGCCCGTCGATCGCCCATGCCGCCTCCCGGGCGCCCTTCGGCGAACTCCGGCGCTACCCCGAGCACGACCACTGGACGCCGTTCGTCGGCGACGCCGGAACCCGGATCGCCCACGATCAGGTCGACTTCTTGCGGCGCAACGGCCTGCTGTCGGTCACTTCCTGAGCTGGGCACACAACTCCTCAATGGAGGGTGATCGCCGCGGGAGGGGTGCGCCCGGGACCAGTCGACGGACTTCGCGCCCACCTCTCCAACGGGTCGCGCGGCCAGTACGCCGCGCACCGCACGACCGACTGCCACTGCCGGGTCCACCTGCTCAGCCAGGGTCCGTTCCTCCAGGGTTGCGCGCCAAGTCGGCGTACGTATACGCCGACTCGGCGTGGATGGGGGTCACCTGAGAGAATTGCGGCGTGACCGTGCGACCCACTGAGACCGACGTCCTGGTCGTCGGCGCAGGCCCGGCCGGTTCGGCGGCAGCGGCGTGGGCGGCCCGGGCGGGCAGTGACGTCGTGCTGGCCGACTCGGCGGTGTTCCCGCGTGACAAGACCTGCGGCGATGGGCTGACCCCCCGCGCGATCGGTGAGCTCAGCAAGCTCGGCCTCGAGGACTGGCTCCGCGCCCACACCGTCAACCATGGCCTCAGGGCCCATGGCTTCGGCCAGACGCTGCTGCTGCCGTGGCCGGGCGGCACGCTGCCCGACTGGGGCAGCGCCGTGGCCCGCACCGAGCTGGACGACCACCTGCGCACCACAGCAATCAAGAGTGGCGCCGCCGCGATCGACGGCGCGCGTGCGGTCGACGTCCGTCGCGAGGGCGACCGAGTCGCCGCGGTGGTCTTCCAGCGCGATGGCGAGACGTTCGAGATCGGTTGTCGCCGCCTGGTGGTGGCCGACGGTGTGCGCTCCCCGCTCGGCAAGGTGCTCGGCCGCGAGTGGCACCGCGACACCGTCTACGGCGTCGCCGGCCGCTCCTACATCTCCTCGGAGATGTCCGACGACCCCTGGATCAGCAGCCACCTCGAGCTACGCGGCGAGGACGGCGAGATCCTGTCGGGCTACGGCTGGATCTTCCCGCTCGGCAGCGGCGAGGTGAACCTCGGCGTCGGAACCTTGCCACGGCCAAGCGCCCGGCCAACATCGCGATCAAGCCGCTGATGTCCTACTACGCCGACGAGCGCCGCGAGGAGTTCAAGCTCTCCGGCGACCTGCGCGCCCCCACGTCGGCGCTGCTGCCGATGGGCGGAGCGGTCAGCAACGTCGCCGGACCCAACTGGGCCTTGATCGGAGACGCCGCGGGGTGCGTGAACCCGCTCAACGGCGAGGGCATCGACTACGGGTTGGAGACCGGCCGCCTGCTCGTCGAGATGATGAGCGAGCGCGACGACCTGAGCACCGCCTGGCCGGCGCTGCTGGCCGACCACTACGGCGAGGCGTTCTCGATCGCGCGCCGGTTGGCCGGGCTCGTCACGGTCCCGAGGCTGCTGCCCGCGCTCGGTCCGATCGGGATGCGCTCGGACTGGATGATGACGCTCGCCCTGCGCTGGATGGGCAACCTGGTGACCGACGACGACCGTGACCGCGCTGCCCGGGTCTGGCGGTGGGCCGGACGCCGTTCGCTCGCTCGCGACCATCGTCCGCCCTTCTCGTGATCGAGTCGCTGGCGTGAAGGAGCCCGTGTACCGGGCCACCATCGCTGCCGGGAAGGTGCTGCTGCGCGGCCTCGACCTGCGGGTCCGTTCCGTCGGCGCCGAGCACGTGCCCCCAGCCGGTCCGGTCGTGCTCGCCAGCAACCACGTGTCGTTCCCCGACTTCCTCTTCATCGGTCAGGCGCTGCTCGGCCAGCCGCGGCTGGTGCGCTTCCTCTGTCGCCACGACATCTGGGACTCTGCCGCCGGACCGGCAATGAACGCCATGCGGCACGTTCCGGTCGATCGCGAGACGCCTGCCGCCGCCTACCTTCACGCCAGGACCCTGCTGCGCGAGGGCGAGATCGTCTGCGCCTTCCCCGAGGCCGGGATCTCGGCGGCCTACGTCGTGCGCGCGATGATGCCGGGGGCGGTGGCGCTGGCCCGCGAGACCGGCGCCCCCTTGGTGCCGGTCACCGTCTGGGGAGGTCAGCGCCTGTGGGGCCAGAAGCGCGACCTCGACTCCCCGATACCGAGACCGACCCTACAACGCGGCCGCACGGTCGACGTCCGGTTCGGTGCGCCGATCGACGTTCCACCCGACGCCGACCTGGTGGAGACCACCCGGCAGTTGGGCGCCCACTTCCAGGACCAGCTGGAACAGCTGCAGTCCTTGCCTGAGCACCGGCCACGGCCAGGTGAGTGGGCCCCCTGGCACCCCGCCCACCTGGGCGGCCACGGCGTCGGGCGCGCGGCGTCCTTCGCTCTCGACCGGATGCCTCGCTCGGCCGTGACCCCGACATGGGGTCCCGGATTGGGCGGGCCCTCCTAGATTGGGCCCGTGGTGAGCCAGGTGCAGCGGGTGGCGGCGTACGCCGTGGTGATCCGCGATGAGCACATCCTGCTGAGTCGCCTGGCTCCGCGGGTCTCGAGCAGTGAGCTGTGGACCCTGCCCGGCGGTGGACTCGACCACGGCGAGGACCCGCGCGACGCGGTGGTTCGTGAGGTTCGCGAGGAGACCGGCCTGGACGTCACGGTCGGCGACAACGCCCGCACCTTCTCGCTGCACCTGCCCGACACGTGGCGGCGGGGACGGCGGGTCGACGCGCACTCGCTGCGGATCGTCTACGACGGATGGGTCGCGCTCGAGGCGCCCGAGCCCCGAGTGCTGGAGGTGGACGGATCGACGGTCGACGCTGCGTGGCTGCCACTCGCTGACGTCCTCGACGGCACGGTGCCGACCGTGGCGCTGGTACGTGAGGCGGTCGCTGGCTACCGCCCCACGCCGTACCAGCGGGTCGCCGCCTACGCGCTGATCCGCCGACCGGGCTCCGCCGGGGAGGAGGTGCTGCTCGCCCGGATCTCCGCGCAGGGCTTTCATACCGGGCAGTGGGCGCTGCCCGGGGGCGGGGTCGACCACGGTGAGCATCCCACGGCGACCGTCGTCCGCGAGGTCGCCGAGGAGACCGGACTGACCTGCATCGTCGGCCGCCTGCTCACCGCAGACGACGTGGTGGTGCGGGGCACGGCTCCGTCCGGCCGCGACGAGGAGCTCCACTCGGTCGGCCTGGTCTACGAGGCGAGCCTCGAGCAGCCCGACGCCGCTCTCGCGGTCGAGACGCACGGTACGACGGACGCCGTGCAGTGGTGGCCGCTCGCCGACGTCGTGTCCGGCTCCGTCAACGTCGTCGATCTCGTCCGCACGGTGACCCGTCCTCTATAGAGGACGGGTCAGCGAAATTGACGGTGACCCGTCCTCTATAGGGGACGGGTCGGCGACGATCAGCGCGGGGAGAGGCCCATGGCGATCTCGCAGGTGTTGCGCTGGCCGTCGGGGTCGTTGGGCTTCACGTAGGAGGAGAGCAGGTAGGGCACGGTGGCGCCGCCCCTGTCGAAGAAGAGCCGCATCATGCCGTTGGTCGGCAGCGGGAGCGGGCCCAACCGGCGCCGGTCTCGCGGTCGGTAGGTGCGGTTGCGGGTCTCGACCTGGTCCTCGACGCGGCCCTCGCCCTCGATGGTCTCGACGTAGGCCTTGGTGTCGGGGTCGTCGGGAAGCAGGGTGACGCTGCGGCGCGCCGTAGCGGTCGGGCTCGCAGCGCAGCTGCGACGTAGCCGAGTCGCGGCACGCGGACCGGGCGGTAGTCGTCGCCCTGCGGCGTCGCCGTCGCCGTGCCAGTTGATGCCGAGCCGGGTGTCGAGCTTGGTGACGAAGGTGACCTCGATCTTGCAGGAGCGGTACTCGGCCGGGTAGTCGAAGCCGTTCCAGTACCAGTTGAGGTCGAAGGTCGTGACCGGCTTGAGCGGGTCGTCGCCGACCGGTGACGTTGCGGCCGCCGCGCTGGCTGATGATGCCGTGGGCGTAGCCCTTGCCGTAGTTCTCGACGCCGTTCTTGCCGCCGCGCTGGTTGAGGCCCTCGCTCTGCGGGTTGCTCGTGCCGCCCTTGCCGTCGTCGTAGGCGTGGGGTAGCGATAGATGCGCACGGTCTTGACCGCGACGGCGGCGCCGTATGGCTTGTCCTCGTACTTCGCCATCCACATCTGGGTCTCGTGCCGACGGGTCGTCGGCCTCGAGGCTGATCCGGGTCTCGTTGGGGCGACACGTCATCGTGAGGTCCCCGATGCCGGGGACGCCGACCGAGCGCTCGAAACGCTTGGCCTTGGCGTCGCCCCGCCACCGGAGGACGACGTGCCGCGTGCGGGTGCCCGGTGTGTCGATCGTCTTCCGCTTGGCGTGCGTCGCGGCACCCCGTCCGCTGGCGGCGTCGGCTGGCAGACCGGGAGCGATGGCCGCCAGGAGTGCCGCCGCCAGGATTCCGGAACCGAGCCGGGTGCTTCTCATCGGGCCGGGTCGGGGCCGACCGGTCCGGTGACGGCACCGGTGGTCGAGCTCGAGACGTTGGTGACCTGCTGGACGGCGCCGCCGTCGGCCGACGGGGCGAATCGGGGCAGCGTCGCACCCTCGACCAGCCAGGTCAGCTGGCGCTGGAGGTCTTCGTCGGAGAGCGCGACGGCGCCCTGGCGCTCGGCCACGCGCTGCACCCGACCGAGGTAGTCGACGAGGAACGCCCGCACCACCGGCCGTCGGAGCGACCGGGTCGTCGCGGTGATGGTCAGCTGCCGCGAGAGCGGATAGTCGCCGTTGGCGATGGTGTCCTTGCTCGGGAAGACGCAGTTGCGCTGGCCATCACCGCTCGGGTCGCCCGTGTCGTCACCTGCATCGATCTCGAACGGACGCAAGTAGTTCTCGAACGTCGCGTAGTAGCCCTGGCTGAAGAGCCCGACCCGGCCGGTGGCGGCGTCCAGGCGCATTCTGGGCGCCGTTGGCGGCCCGGAAACGTGGCGAGACGATGCGGAACTTGGCCTTGGCGTAGTTCACCGCGGTGATGGCTCGCCCGCGTGAGCGGTAGGCGGCCTGCACCCGGCGCTCATCGGCGGCCTGGGTGGCCGCGGCACGCCCCGTACGGATGCCCTTGGCGCGCTCGGCGACCGCCTCGGTGACCTCGGCGTCGGCGTCGGCCCATACCTGCCAGGCGATCTTCACCTGCCGCTTGAGCCGCAGGTACTTCGGTCGCACCGTCTGGAGGCTGCGGGCCACGAGCCGGTCGCGCTGCATCCCGGTGACGAAGCTCCGCGTGGAGTCCTCGTCGCGGGTCGGCTGGTAGTCGACGCGGAAGTCGGCGTTCATCGGTTCGGGGTTGCCCAGGATCGTGCGGTCGAAGTACCGGGCGACCCCACTCTCGACGGTCGGACCCGCGGCGGTGAAGGGCACGGAGTCGAAGTCGCTGCCGAGCTGGGCCCAGCTGCTGATCTCGGAGCCGTCCTGGAAGGCCGCACGTACCTGGTCGGTGCTGAGGCAGTCGGATCCGACGTCGGTCTGGCTGCGGGTGGCGAGCACGATCGCGTCGGACGCCACGGTGAACTGGACGACGTCCAGCCCGTGCGCCTGGCAGTCGTGCCACTCCGGAGCGGTCATGGCGCGGGTGGCATCGACCAGGTCCACGTCGCCCGAGCACAGACCGGCGAACGCCCGCTCCTGGCCGCTGAACGACTCGTTGATCTGCACGCCGTCCGCGCGGTTGCTGTTCAGGTAGCGCCGCCGCAGCAGAGGGGTCAGCGTGTCGTAGTCGCCGTCGATGCTCACCACCCAGGGGTGGGATCGGACGGCGTCGCCGTGGCAGCGCCGGGTCGCCGACAGCGTCGAACGCGGAGGCGACCAGTTCGTCGCTGACGGTCGACTCCGCCGGGTAGGGCAGCTTCTCGTCGGCGTCGAACGCCATCACCTCGAAGTCGTCGAGGTCGATGCTCTGCAGCTCGTAGCCGTTCATGATCGCCGCGCGGCCGTCGCGGGTCGCCGTGCGCTCGAAGTACAGCGTCGGCACGGCAGCACGCTCGACGACGATCGCGCCGTAGGTCTTCAGTGCCTGGACCAGCCGGGTGGCGTACGAACGCTGCTGGGCGGTCATCGGCAGCCGCTTGCCGGTGGCCTCGTCGACCGGAGCAGCCAGCTGGAAGTCCGGACGGAGGCGCAGCCGGGCGCCCTCCGGCACCGACGAGGAGGCGCCGTTGCCGTTGGTCGAGGACGCCGGCTGCACGAAGTAGTCCGCTGCCGGTCCGGGGATGGCGATCGCGAGCGCGTGGTCGAGCTGGTTGCGCTCGAGCTCACCGGGGCGGATGAGGCCGGCGAACAACGGCATGCCCGAACCGCGGGCCGCGTCGACGTACGGCTGGTTGAAGCCGGGGCCGCTGAGGTCCCACTGACGCATGAAGTGGTACGACAGGCTGCCGTCGGCCTCACGCCGAGCCCGCCAGAAGTCGTAGCCCACTTGGTGCTCGGGGTCGAACACCGTGTACACGCCGTCGAAGAGCGGGTCGGGGTCGACATCCTCGGGGATCGTCAACGTGAGGTCGTCACCGGCGCCGTCGCCGCACAGCACCTGACGGCAGGTGACCCTGGTCGGCACGCCGTCGGCCACCACCGGGATGGTCCAGTCGGTGGTGTTGACGTAGACACCCTCGTCGGTCGACTGGGTGACCGCACTCTCCGTTGGCGTCGAGCGCGGTGCGCACCTTCGCGGCCTCAAGCATCGCGGCCGACCGGCGGTGCACTCGATCACGGACGGCCGAGGTGTTCCACGGCGAGGTGGTCGCGAAGACCTCCTCCTGCGGTGCCCGGTACGGCGTCGACGCCGCCAGGGTGGTGGCGTCCTGAGCCGTCTCCTCGGTGCCCGGCCCTGGGTCGGAGCATGCGGACAGGGTGACGGTCAGAGCGAGCGCCCCGAGCAGGACCGTCGTCCGCGTGCGGCTGTGCTGGTGCGTGGTCACTGGTCGCCCCGCTGCTTCTCGGCCAGGTCGGCGAAGCGGCTGAGCATGGCACTGATGTGGGAGAGCGGATCCTCGTCGGTGCTGAGGTCGGGCATGGCCAGTTCCTGGGCCTCGTCGTCGTCGATCCCGACGTGCTGGCGGGCGGCGGCGACGATTGCGTGGGCCTCGCGGCGCGCGTTGAGGCGGATCAGCTCAGCGTCGAGCTCTGCCTCGGCGGTGAGCATCTCCCAGCGCCGCGCCGCCTCCTGCTCGATCGACTCGAGATGACGACGGTGGGCCTCGGCCGAGGCCTGCATCGCGGCGATCACCGCAGCCGCCACCTCGGCGACCGAGCCCTCGATGAGCGCGCTGGCGTCGGGTGCGATGTCCTCGGTCTCGACCGTGCCGTCCTGCTCGACCGGCTGCGAGACGGGGCTCTGGAAATCGGCACCCGGAGCAGGGGCCGGAGTCGGCTCAGGTGTCTCGCTGACCAAGGTGAGGGTCGGCGGAGCCTGACGCCCCCTCGTCGACCACGTCGGCCTCGGGCTCGGTCTCGGGCTCGGGCTCTGGCGTTGGCTCGGGCTCGCACTCGATCTCGGGGGCGGCCTCGGCCACGGGCGTCGTAGCGACCTCCGGCCTCCTCAGCTGGCTGGGGCTTGCGGACACGCGACGGGGCGAGTCTCGCTCTCGACGACCGCCGGCGGCAGGATGCGCGGCATCGTCGCCGGGTCTCGTGGGGCGACGTCGGTCATCACCGACGCCGACTTCCCCACCGTGCCCATCGAGCCCGCCGCAGCCGTCGAGGCCGACGGTGCCAGCGGGCCTGCCATCTGCCCGGACATCGGGCCGCTCGGGCCGGGCATCTGGCCGGGCAACGGGCCGGGCATCTGGCCGGGCAACGGGCCGGTCGGGCCGGGCATCGGCCGCGGTGTCTTCGCAGCGGTCGCCTTCCTCTCCTCCGCGGCGCGCAGGGTCGAGGCCAGCTCCTCGAGGCTGGTGGTGTCGATCTGCGGCAAGGCGGCTCCGGTCAGACGGATGTTCATGACGGCTCTCCGAACGAGGTGGTGGTGGGTGCTTCGCCGGTCTGGCCGCGCCAGCCGCCGATGGGCGCCGAGGGGCCGAGTGGGGCTTAGGTGCTGTCGGACGGGTGGCGTCGAGTCTCCTCGGAGTCCAGGACGCCGTCCCCGTCGAGGTCGTCGGCGGAGTCGAGCAACGCGCCGTAGCGGTAGTGGCCGGCACCGAGACGAGCGTGTACCGGTCGTTGCCATGCACGACCGAGAGCACCGGGTCGTTGCCCGATGAGGCGGCCGGGTAGAGCTGGCTGAGCAGGTCGCGCTGGGTCTCGGTCGAGAGCAGCAGGTACTGCACCTCCCCGCCCGGGTCGCGGGCCGCCTCGCCCCACGGGCCGTCGGACTGGTCGACGCGGTCGAAGAACAGGTCGGGGCGACCGGTCAGCAGCATCACCGCGTAGGTGGCGGCGTTGTCGGTGAGGACGGCGTCCTGCTCGCGCACGTGGGCGGTGATGAAGTCGGCCATGTCGCGCTCGTGCGCGTAGCCCACGACGGTGCCGTCGACGGTGATGGCGCCTTCCTGGCTCTCACCGGTGGCCACGGCGTCATGGAACGCCCGCTCGATGCCCTGCCGCGGGAAGGACTCCATGGAGGTGAAGGTCCACGGGATGCTGGCGAGCAGCCCGAGCACCAGCGCGACCGCTACGGCCGGCCCCTGCTCGACCGAGGAGCGCGCCAGCCAGAGCGCGCCGACCACCGAGAGCAGCAGGATCGGCACCGCGTTGTTCATCACCATCGGGGAGTCGGTGAGACGGAGCAACACCGCGGCGGCAGGGGTGATCACGGCGACCAGCAGCATGATGCCGAGCCACAGGGCGAACGTGTTGCGTCCGGCGAGGCCGACGATGAACAGAGCCGGCAGCACGACCAGGGCCAACGGGGCTCCGTGCACCAGCAGGTCGAGGGTGCCTCGCGGCGATCTCGCCGGCGGAGTAGTCGCCCAGGCCACCGGAGGACGCCGAGTCGCTGCTGTCGGTGAGCCACTTGATCGGGTTTCCGAGCAGCAGGAAGTTGAAGGTCGACCAGAGGGCGATGGCATAGGCCGTCGGAGAGGCGAACCCGACGCTGGTGCCCTCGATCTCGGCGCCGTCGGCACCGAGCCGGGACAGGATCGCGACCACCATGACGAGGCTGACCGCGAACCAGATCAGGCTGCCGTAGCCGGTGAGCGCAGCAACGGAGAAGGCCAGGCCCGAGACCATCACGAACCGGATGTCGGCGGTGACGTACCAGGCGTACAGTGCGCCGACGGCGGCCGTGACGAAGGCGAGTCAGGAAGCTGCGGGTTCCGGTGGCGGCGTGCATGACCACCAGCGGGTTCGCGCCGAGGGCCACGAGGAGCGCGACCCGCATCGGGCCGATCACCTGGGCGCGACGCATCATCGTGTTGAGGAACGTCATCGTCATGCCGGCGAACACCGACGACGCGAGCGGCACGACCACCAGTGAGCGCGACAGGGCGGTCACGATGCCCAGCGGCGCGATCAGGATGACCGCGAGCGGCGGGTAGTCGAAGCCGATCGACGACAGCTTCGTCGGCTCGTTGTGCGAGATCATCACGCTCGGTTGAACCGGTCGAGGGTCTCGAAGCCGACCACGTGCATGTCGACGACCAGCCAGTAGCCGACCACCGTGTAAGCCAGGGTGAACAGGCCGAAGACCAGGGCACTCTCCGCCGGCGACGGGTCGATGTCGTCGGGACGTCGCCCGACCGACTGGACGACGCCACGCAGGCGGTCGCGGGTCGGGACGATCTCGCGCTGGGGCAGCGGAGCGATGCTCACGAGCTGCCCCGTCCTGGGTCGCGTCCATGATCCCGGCCGCCTCGTCAGTCGACGCGTGGTCGAGGCCGTGCTCGGTCTTCTCCCAGTAGAACGGGTTGGTGAAGAGCTGGATGAAGCCCTTCCAGGCCGCCCAGCTCATCAGTCCCCAGTAGAGCGGCGACAGCATGGCGGTGCGGGTCAGGCCGAACTCGCCGCGCTGCAGGCTACCGGCGACGTTGAGGTAGATGAAGATGAAGTTGCCGACGAACAGCATCGCGCTGGCGACGTAGAAGACCAGGCTCGGGAACACGCTCTCGATGAACCGCCACTGCGTCACGCAGGTAGAGCGTGGTGAGGCCCCAGAAGAACGGGTTGAGCAGCAGCACCAGCGCCGAGCCCATGGTCAGGTTGAAGCTCATGAAGCCGCGCAGACCGGTCTGGCGGTAGAGCTGCACGGGATGGCGCATGTGCACCAGCCAGGTCTGGAAGTAGCCCTTGATCCAGCGCGACCGCTGGCGGATCCAGTTGCCGACCTTGGAGTTGGCCTCCTCCAGCGTGGTGGAGTCGATCATCGCGGTGCGGTAGCCCTCGCGGTGCAGCCGGATGCCGAGGTCGGCGTCCTCGGTGACGTTGAAGGGGTCCCAGGCGCCGAGCTCGCGCAGCGATGCGGGTCTTGAAGTGGTTCGAGGTGCCGCCCAGCGGGATCGGCGACGCCGGCGGCGCCCATGGCCGGCAGGATCAGCTCGAAGTGCATGGAGTACTCGTTGGCGAACCAGGCCGTGAGCATGTTCTGGTCCTGGTTGAAGTGGTTGAGCTTGCGCCTGCACGCAGACGACGTTGCTCGGGCACCGTGCTCGAAGGCGATCAGCGCCTTCTTGAGCTGGTCGGGGTCGGGCCGGTCCTCGGCGTCGAAGATGACGCAGTACTGGCCGGTGGCCAGCTGGAGGCCGTAGTTGCAGGCCTTCGGCTTGGTCTTGGGCTGGCTGTCGGGCACGACGACGAGGTGGAAGTGCGGCGGGAGCGCGCAGCTCACGGATCTTGTCGATCGTCTCGACGTCGTCCTCCTCGCAGAGGAGCTTCACGTCGAGACGGGTGCGCGGGTAGTCGAGCGCGTTGATGTCGCGCACCAGCCGCGGGACGATGCCGGCCTCCTTGTAGAGCGGCACCAGGATCGTGTAGGTCGGGCAGCGTGCGCTCGTCGAGAGCGGCGATCTCCTCGTCGGTCACGTCGGTCTCGAGGTGGGTGCCCAGGGCGCGCAGGGTCAGCCGGAAGCTTGTAGACCGAGACGAAGAGGTAGATGAAGCTGCACACCGCGACGAGCCGATCGGCGTGCGCGGTCGGCCAGATCACCGCGCAGACGACGCGACGATCCGGCGATGATGAAGAAGGCCTTCTGGGCGGCGAGACGACGACGTGCGCCGACTGCTCGGGGTAGTTCTCGATGAGGAGCTGCGTGGACGACGTCGGCGTAGTGCGCGCTGTGCACGCGCTGGATCAGCTGGTCGAGGTCGGTGCGGTTGGCGAGCAGCTGGCGGACAGGGCTGGCCGAGCGCGTCCTCGACGTCGGCGGCGTCGTCGGTCGCTGAGCGGCCGGGCGACGGCGAGCAGCACCTCGCCGTCGGTCTCGGCGACCGGGAGCGCCTGCAGACGTGCGGGCGAGCGCGCTCGGGCAGCCGGCGCGAGACGCTCGAGTCGGGCTCGAAGCCGGCCAGGCCGACGCGCTGCATCTGGTGCATCTCGGAGAGGGCGGCGACGAGCACGTCCTCGGAGATCGGACTCGTGGGCGACGAGGATGTCGCCGAGCGGGTCGCCGGTGCGGGAGTACTCGAGCATGGCGCGCTGCAGCTCCTCGGGGGTGACCAGGCCGCTGCGGGTGAGCATCTGCGCGATCTGCATCCGGGCGCGGCGCGCCTCGGGCGACTCGACCTCGGCCTCGACCGGCGGATAGGTGGCGTCGATGACCTCGACGATCTCGTTGACGGTGTGGCGCACGAGGATGCACCGGGCGGTCGAGGCGCTCGGAGACGACGTGCTCGGTGATCGGCGTCGTCGGCGTCGGCGGCGGCGACGAGGACGCGGCCGTCGTGCGTGGGCGTACGGCATCACGCGGAACGTGCGGCAGATGCCCTCGGGCATCGCGTGCGCGCAGTCGGGCGTCGATGCCGTCGGCGAGGCGCGGGAGCGGTCGGGTGGTGGTGGCGGTCACTGGACGCCGGTCCGAAGCGCTCGGCGCGGCCGGCAGCCGGGTGGCCGGGCCGGTGGGCCGCGGCCGACCGGCGGTGCCGGCGCCGCCGCGCGGACGCATGACCGCGTAGCCGAGGAGCCGGCGGCCAGCAGGAGCAGCGGCGCGACGAGGAACGCCAGGAAGACCCCCACGAAGATCGCCAGCGTCACGACGAGACCGACGACGGCGGCGCCCGCGGACTTCGCCCGCCGGGCGCGACGCGACGTCTGGACCGACATGATGACATTCCCTCCCTGATGTCCCCGAGTCCACCTGTCCTTGTGGCGGTCCTCGGTCGATGTCTGACACGCGTCACCCTCAACAAGCGCTGGACGGTGATACACGTGTTCAACAAGCGCCGGTAACAACGTTCAACCAGCGCCGGGTAGCCGTCCGTCGGTCGCGGCCAGGTGCGGATGTGCCGACGGCCCGAGTCGCGACGGGTCGCAGCCTGGACGCTCGGGGCGACCGGCTCCTACAGTGTGCGGGGTGACCGAGACCGTCTTCACCTACGCCGCCCCGGCCCTGAAGTTCGGCTCCGGGGCGTCGTCCGAGATCGGGTCACGACCTCGCCGCGCTCGGCGCCCGCCGGGTGCTGCTGGTGACCGACCCGGGGGTCGCCGCGACCGGCCGCCCGGCGCGGATCGCCGAGCAGATCGACTGCCCGCGGCCTCGAGGTGACGACGTACGACCGACGCCCGGGTCGAGCCGACCGACGAGTCGATGATCGCCACGCCATCGACTTCGCCCGCGACGCCGGGCCGTTCGACGCGATCGTGGCCGTCGGCGGCGGCTCGGCCATCGACACCGCGAAGGCCGTCAACCTGCTCACGACCAACCCCGGCGACCTGATGGACTACGTCAACGCCCCGGTCGGCAAGGCGCTGGCGCCGGCGAACCGCTGCTGCCGCTCGTCGCGG
Source organism: uncultured Actinomycetota bacterium (assembly GCA_963781575.1). Lineage (GTDB taxonomy): Bacteria > Actinomycetota > Actinomycetes > Propionibacteriales > Nocardioidaceae > Nocardioides. The sequence goes on from CAWAGM010000004.1 coordinate 15,839, forward strand.
TGCCCACCACCACCGGCACCGGCAGCGAGAGCACCACGATCTGCGTGCTCGACGTGCTCGTCGCTGCACGTGAAGACCGGCATCAGCCACCCGGCGCTGCGCCCGACGACTCGCCGTCGTCGACCCGGCGCTGACGCTCACCCAGCCCGCGATGGTCACCGCGGCGTCCGGGATGGACATCCTCTGCCACGCCCTGGAGAGCTACACCGCCCGCTGGTTCGGCGACTTCGACGCCAAGCAGCCCGAGCAGCGGGTGCCCTACTGCGGGGCCAACCCGATCGCCGACATGTGGTCGGAGAAGGCGCTGGCGCTGCTCGCCGGGTCGTTCCGTGCGGCCGTCGCCGACGGCTCCGACGTCGTGGCGCGCGAGCAGATGGCGCTCGCCGCGACGTTCGCCGGGCTGGGCTTCGGCAACGCCGGGGTGCACATCCCGCACGCCAACGCCTACCCGATCGCCGGGCCGGGTGCGCGACTACCGCCCCGACGGCTACCCGCCCGAGGAGCCGATCGTGCCGCACGGCATGGCCGTCTCGCTGACCGCGCCCGAGGCGTTCCGCTTCACCTTCGACGCCGCGCCCGAGCGGCACCTCAACGCCGCCCGGCTGCTCGACCCGACGGCCGCTCGGCCAGGGCCCGACGTGCTGCCCGAGGTGCTGGCCGCGCCTGATGCGCGACATCGGCATCCCCAACGGCCTGGCCGAGGTCGGCTACGGCGACGGCCGACGTCGACGAGCTGGTGGAGGGCGCGCTCAAGCAGCAGCGGCTGCTCGCCACCGCCCCCAAGGACGGTCACCGGCGAGGACCTGGCCGGCGTGTTCCGGGGCTCCATGGAGCACTGGTGAACCTCGGCCGCCGGGTCTTCATCGCAGCGTCGCTGCTCTATGTGGGGTTGTGGGTGGCGGCGGCGGTGACCCTTCCCGACCGGGTGCCGGCTGCACTTCGGCGGAAGCGGCGGGGTCGACCGCTACGCGGGCAGGGGAGAGGCGCTGGCCCTGTTCGGCGCCGTTGGCGTCGGTCTCGGTGCCTTGTCGGCGGGCGTGGCCGCCGGCGCTGGGCGGGTTCCGCTCTTCTGGCTGAACGTGCCGCACAAGGACTGGTGGAGCTCGACGGCCGAGCGTGAACGACGGATGCGCTCGATGATGGCCTCCGACCTGTGGTGGATCGGGGCCCTGACCATGGCCCTGCTCTGCCTCGTACTCGGGGCGACCGTGGGCGTCGCGGATGATCTCGAGCCGCGACTAGGGGTACCCATCGTCGTCGGCATCGTGGCCTACCTGCTCGTCGTCCTCGCCTTCGCGTGGTACGCCGTGGCTCGTCGCTACCACCCGCCGCCGGCTGCCCGGCGCACCTAGGATCGGTCGGGTGAACCCCCGCCACCGCCGCCTCGTGATCCCGGTGGCGCTGGTGGCCCTGCTGCTGGTGCTCGTGGCGGCCATCGGCGAGTGAGCCCCCAGTGAGCGCGTCCCTGGCTGAGGCCCTCGACGTCGTGCGCCGCCACGTGCTCGACCCGGCGAGCTTCGTGCGTGCCGTGGCGTCGGGCCGGCAGAAGGGGCAGACGCCGCCGTGGCGCCGCGTCGAGCTGCGCTACGTCGACCTCAAGGCCGGGCCGGCACCTGCAGCTGACGTCCTACGACGCGACCCAGGCCCACACCGCCAACCACGCCGCCGGGCGAGGACGCGGCGGCCGCCGTCGACGCGCTGCTCGCCGTGCCGTTCGGCAACTGGCACGTCGAGACCGCGACCGAGGTCCCACCAGGTGCGCGTGACCAAGAAGCGCGAGGCGCTCGTCTGCACGCACGCGCGCGCGCCGAGCCGGTCGGCGGTCGACCGCGGCCACGACCGGGACAAGGAACGGCTGCTGCCGCCCGACGACCCGCTGCTTCGCCGCGCTCGGCCTGGCCGACGAGCAGGGACGGATCAAGCCGTCGCGGCAGGCGAAGTACCGCCAGGTCGAGGAGTTCCTGCGCATCCTCGACGCCACCGTCACCGACGCGATCGGCCTCCGGGCCGCTGCGGCGTCCGACGGACGACGACCCGCTGCGCGTGGTCGACCTCGGCTGCGGCAACGCCTACCTGACCTTCGCCGCCCAGCGCTACCTCGGCGCCGTGCGGGGGCTGCCGGTCGCGATGACCGGCGTCGACGTCAAGGAGCAGTCGCGCGACCACAACGCGGCGGTCGCGGCGCGCCTCGGGCTGGAGGCCGACTTCGTCGTCGGCACGCATCGCCGGCGCCGAGCTCGGCCGGCGCGCCCGAGGTCGTGCTCGCCCTGCACGCCTGCGACACCGCCACCGACGAGGCGCTGGCGCGCGCCGTCGCGTGGGACGCCTCGCTCGTGCTGGCCGCGCCCTGCTGCCACCACGACGTGGCCGCCCAGCTGCGGCGCGTGCCCACCCCCGAGCCCTACGCGATGCTCACGCGCGACGGCATCCTGCGCGAGCGCCTTGCCGACACCCTCACCGACGGGCTGCGCGCCTCGCTGATGCGGATCGAGGGCTACCGCGTCGACGTCGTGCAGTTCGTCGAGAGCCAGCACACTCCGCGCAACACCCTGCTGCGTGCGGTGCGCGGCCGGGCGCGGCGCCGACGCGGCGTCCGACGTCCGCGCGGACTACGACGACCTGGTCGACGGCGTGGGGCCTGACGCCGAAGCTGGCCGAGCTGCTCGGTCGGGCGTGAGGCCGGCCGTGGTGCGCGCGGCCTGGGGGGTGGCGGTCGCACTGGTGGTGCCGTTCGGGGTCGGCTTCGCCTCGTCGGCCGGCGCCCCGCGGGCGAGGTGGCGTTCACTTCGCCGACCCCGAGATCATCGAGTCGAGCGGACTGGTGGCGCGCGACGGACTGGTGATGACGGTCAACGACTCCGGCGACGCGGCCGGGTCTTCGTGGTCGACCCGGCGACCGGGAGACGGTCGGTGTCACGACCTGGAGCGACGACCCCACCGACGTCGAGGCGATCGCGCCGGCCGGCCGCGCCGGCGAGGTGTGGGTCGGCGACATCGGCGACAACGCCGGGGCGCGCGACGTCGGTGACCGTCGCGCGGGTGCCGGTGGGTCGCGGCGATCGCGACGTGTCCGGCGAGGTCGAGGAGTACGAGCTCACCTACCCCGGCGGCGCCAGCGACGCCGAGACGCTGATGGCTGATCCGCGCGGTCGGTTGCTCGTGGTCACCAAGGGGATCTTCGGCGGAGTCGTGCTGCGGGCGCCGGCGCAGGCTCGACCCCGACCGACCCAACCGGCTCGAGCGCATCGGCGGTCGCCGGCGGCATCGCCACCGACGGCGCGTTCTTTCCCGACGGACGCCACTTCGTCGTCCGCGACTACGGCAGCGCGGTGCTCTACAGCTATCCCGACGTCGACGAGGTGGCCAGGTGGCGACTGCCCGACCAGCCCCAGGGTGAGGGCATCAGCGTCGACGAGGACGGCGAGGTGCTGATCAGCACCGAAGGCGCCCGCAGCGACGTGCTCCGGCTGCGGTTGCCGGCCGCCGTACGCCGCGCGCTGGCGCCGCCGTCCCCCTCCGACGCTGACCCGTCCTCTATAGAGGACGGGTCACCCGAGATCGCCGCCGACCCGGGGCCTTCAGAGCCTTCGCCGTGGCCCTGGCTGGTAGGGGGGGTCGTCGGTGCAGCGATTGCGGTGCTGCTCGTGCGCTCGTTGCGCCCACGATGATCGGTCACGATGTCGACGCAGCCAGGCCCCGAGGTGCCGGCACGGCGGGCCACCTCAGAAGAAGCGCGACCCCCACGATCCGCAGTAGCCGGCCCGCACGAGTGGGGTCGCAGGCATCACGACTCGATACCACGTGTACCCCTTGGCGTCCGGAGTTCCCCTGACCCGCCGTGTTCGGGTGCTCGTATCGCTCCTGGTCGGGGCTGTAGGGCTCGCGAAAACCCCCGACCGGGTCGTCAGCTGCCGCACGGTCCATCGCCACCTGGTGCCTACGCGCACCTGCAGCTCGACCCGCTGTCGGCCATCCCGCGGGCGCACGCTGACCTTCTCGCTCTCGCAACGGCTGTATGACCCGACGTGACGCTTGGTCAGGAAGCGGAAGACACGATCCTCGCGCGGTGGGCGCCGGTCCAGGCCGCGGACCGGCAGTGCGCCCAGATCGACATCGGCGACGACGGCGAACTGGTCAGCCGCATCGAAGTCATGCGCGAGCGCGTAGTCGCCCTGGTCACGCAGGCGGAGGTAGCCGACCTGGGTTGTGTCATCAGGCATGGTGACCTGGACGGCGACTGCGTAGCTGGCAGCGTCGACAGCGGGGAAGACGAACTCCCCAGCAGTGGAGGGATGTGTCCTCGTGACGTAGGCGATCTGTTCCCCATCGAGGTGGCCCCGTCCGTCGATGCACTCGGCGGCGCAAAGGGCGACCGCGTAAGCTCGAGGCACCGAGCCGGGCAAGGAGCCGACAGACACGGGCTGTGCTGGCTGTGCTGGCGGGGCTGGCGGGGCTGGACGCTGCCTCCGAGCGGTCAGCGGTTCTGTGGCACCAGCGTTGGTTACGGGTGTCACGATGCTGGCGAGAGCAAGCGTGAACACGAGAGCGGCCTGACGGCTGCGCGCGGCGAGACGAGTCATGGCTACATTCGAGCGGAATTCGCGTTTCGCCGCTGGCAGTTCGACAAGTCCGCACCTCTTCTCTCCGGAGGGGATGAGGGCCGGCGACCTCATTGACACGAACGCCCCATCGGCACCGGTGAGGGTGAATCGGACCCTGGGGAGCACTGTCAACTTCCTAGAGTGCTCACGTGGTGCGACTGCGCAGGACCTCGCCCGACCAACAGGGCTGGACCCGTCGTCGGGCGGGCAAGGGCTTCGCCTACCTCGACGAGGCGGGACAGCGGCTGGCTGACGAGGACGCCCAGCGTGTGCGCGACCTCGTCATTCCGCCGGCGTGGACCGACGTGTGGGTCACGCCCTACGCCAACGGCCACTTGCAGGCAGTCGGCACCGACGACGCCGGGCGGCGGCAGTACCTCTACCACCCCGACTGGCGCACTCGACGCGACGCTGAGAAGTTCGAGCGGATGCTGCTGTTCGGCAAGGGCCTGGTGAAGGCCCGCGAGCTGGTGCTCGCCGACCTCGGTCGTGAGGGGATGCCGCTCGAGCGGGCGTGCGCGGCCGCCGTCCGACTCCTCGACCTCGGGTACTTCCGCATCGGCAACGACGTCTACGCCGACGCCCACGGCTCGTTCGGACTGACCACGTTGGAGCGGCGGCACGTCAAGCGCCACCAGGACCGGCTGGTGTTCGCGTTCATCGGCAAGTCGGGCGTCGAGCACCGGATCGAGATCGACGACGAGACCGTGATCGAGGCGGTGGAGATCATGCGGCGACGGCGCAACCGGGACGACCCTCGCCTGCTCGCCTACCAGAGCGATCGGTCGTGGCGCTCGATCATCCCCGACCTGGTCAACGACTACGTGCGGGCGAGCACCGGGCTCGAGGCCACAGCCAAGGACTTCCGCACCTGGCACGCCACGGTGCTCGCCGCGGCCGCACTGGCCGAGACGCCGGAGCCGGGGGAGACCAAGGCGTCTCGCAAGCGGGCCGTCGCCGGCGCGATGAAGGAAGTGGCCGAGTTCCTCGGCAACACACCGACGCTCGCCCGTTCGTCGTACGTCGACCCGCGCGTGGTCGAGGCGTACGAGCGCGGCCTGACGATCGCGGGCACCACCCGGCGCGCCTACGACAACCCCGACGAGCGTCAGGCGGCGCTCGAGCGGGCGACGCTGCGCCTGATCAAGCAGGTGGCGTGAGGGGACTACCGCAGCGTCAGCTCTGCTCGACGACGTAGTCGATGCAGCGGGTGAGGGCCTCGACGTCGGCAGGGTCGACGGCCGGGTACATCGAGATGCGCAGCTGGTTCTGGCCGAGCTTGCGGTAGGGCTCGGTGTCGACGACGCCGTTGGCGCGCAGGGTCGCTGCGATCGCCGCGGCATCGATCGACTCGTCGAAGTTGATCGTGCCGATCACCAGCGAGCGGTGGTCGGGGTCGGCGACGTACGGCGTCGCGAACTCCGACTTCTCGGCCCAGCCGTAGAGCGCGTCGGACGACGCGGTGGTGCGCTCGACCATGCCGGGCAGGGCGCCGTTGGCGTTCATCCAGTCGAGCTGCTCGGCCATCAGGAAGAGCGTGGCGACCGACGGCGTGTTGTAGGTCTGGTTCTTGCTCGAGTTGTCGATGGCCGTCGGCAGGTCGAAGAACGCCGGGATGTGCCGGTCGCTCGCCGCGATCCGGGCCGCCCGTTCGAGGGCGGCCGGCGACATGATCGCGATCCAGAGGCCGCCGTCGGAGGCGAAGCACTTCTGGGGCGCGAAGTAGTAGACGTCGCTCTCGGTGAGGTCGACAGGCAGCCCGCCGGCGCCCGACGTCGCGTCGATCAGCACCAGGGCGTCCTCGGCGGCGGTGCCGGCCGGACGGTTCACCGGGGCCATCACCGCGGTCGAGGTCTCGTTGTGGGCCCAGGCGTAGACGTCGACGCCGTCCTCGGCCACCGGCATCGGACGCGAGCCGGGGTCGCTGGCGATCACCGTCGGCGCGTCCAGCCACGGGGCGGCCTTGGCCGCGGAGGCGAACTTCGAGGAGAACTCCCCGAACGTGAGGTGCTGGCTCTTGGTCTCGATCAGGCCGAACGTCGCGATGTCCCAGAACGCCGTGGCGCCGCCGTTGCCGAGCACGACCTCGTAGCCCTCGGGCATCGAGAACAGCTCGGCCAAGCCGCTGCGCACGCGTCCGACGACGTCCTTGACCGGCTTCTGCCGGTGCGAGGTGCCCATGAGGTCGGCGCCGGTGGCCGCAAGGGCGTCGAGGTGTGACGTCTGGATCTTGGACGGTCCGGCCCCGAAGCGGCCGTCGGCGGGAAGCAGGTCTGCGGGGATCCGGATGTCGGTCACGGCTCTATTGTGTCAGCGCCCGTCACCACCATTTCCGAGGAGTCCACATGCCTGCGCCTGTGCCCGGGTTCCGTCTCGACCGGGTCGACTACGGGCACGCCGACGCCATGCGACTCATCGACGAGGTGCAGGCCGAGTACGTCGTGCGCTACGGCAGCCCCGACGAGTCGCCCATCGACCCGCTCGACTTCGTGCCGCCCGCCGGCACCTTCTTCGTCGGCTACCTCGACGACGTCGCGGTGGCCACCGGTGCCTGGCGGCGCAAGCCGCTGGAGGTGTTCGGTACCGCCCACACGGCCGAGATCAAGCGGATGTACGTCGTCGCGTCGGCTCGGGGTCGCGGCCTCGCGCGAGCCGTGCTGAGCCACCTCGAGGAGTCTGCCGCGGCAGCGGGCGCGGAGGCGCTGGTGCTCGAGACGGGCCTTCGTCAGCCGGAGGCGATCGCGCTCTACGAGTCGGCCGGGCTTCGTGCCGGTGCCGAGCTTCGGGCACTACTGCGGGTCGGAGCTCAGCCGGTGCTTCGGCTTGGACCTCCGCCCGAAGACCAACGAGACGGACTGACCCGTGCTGCTGCCGATGAAGGTCGCCCAGGGCGTGCGCGACGGCTCGGTCACCCTCGCGTTCCGACGCTGGAAGAAGCAGGACGTGCAGCCGGGCGTCGAGTTCCGCACCAGCTCCGGCGTCGTCCGGGTCGAGGAGGTCGACGTGGTCGACCCGGTCGCGATCACCGACGCCGAGGCGGTGCTCGCCGGCCATCGGGACGCCGATCGGCTGCGCTCGCGACTGGCCCCCGACGAGTCGCTGCCGACCTACCGGGTGCGGCTCTCGTACGTCGGCGAGGACCCCCGCATCGCGCTGCGCAACAGTGCAGACCTGTCGCCCGACGACGTCGCCGACCTCGACCGGCGCCTCGAACGGCTCGACCAGGCGAGCAGTCACGGTCGCTGGACCATCGCGACGCTGCGCCAGATCGAGGCGCGGCCCGAGGTGCGGGCACCCGACCTGGCCGCGGACGTCGATCGCGAGACGGCGCCGTACAAGATCGACGTCCGCAAGCTGAAGAACCTCGGCCTGACGATCAGCCACCGAGTCGGCTACGAGCTGTCGCCGCGGGGGCTGGCCTACCTGCGGCTCACCCGTCGGGAGTAGCCCGACCGAGTCATCTGCCGTGGCGCTCGGCCACTCCTCGCCTGCTCGCCAGCGCCAGCGCGGCAGCCGACCTACGGTCCCCGGATGCGCTCGACCCTCCCCGTTGCCGTGCTCGCGGCCGTCCTGTCCCTGCTCGCACCGGTCACGGCGACGGCCGCCCCCGACATCGAGGGCTACGCGCCGTACCAGCCGGCGTCGAAGTGCCAACCGCGCGCGAAGGTCGGCACCCTGCTGCTCGGCACTTTCCTCGTGCGTCGGTATGGCGGGGGGTTCGGGGGCATCTCGCGCAGCTGCGGCGGGAGCACGTCGGAGCACACCGAGGGTCGCGCGTTCGACTGGTCGGTCGACACTCGCACCGCCCGCGGACGCCGTACGGCGCAGCGCCTGCTCGACGACCTCTTCGCCACCGACCGCTGGGGAAACCCGGACGCCCTCGCCCGCAGGATGGGCGTCATGTACGTGATCTGGAACGACCACATGTACTCCGCCTGGGACGGCTTCCAGCGCGAGCCCTACCTGAGCTCGAGCTGCCGCAGCCGCAAGCGTTGCTCGCCCACCCTGCGCCACCGCAACCACGTGCACCTGTCGCTGACGCGCCGGGCCGCCCGGGGTCAGACCTCCTGGTACCTCGCGCGGCTGATCTCGTAGACGACCTCGCCGTGGTCGGTGCCGGACAACGGGTCGTCGAACTCGCCGACGTAGGTACGGACGTGCTCGAGCCCGAGCTTGCTCATCACCCGGCGCGAACCCGCGTTGACAGCCATCGTCTCGGCCCAGACGCGCTCGAGGCCGACCGTGTTGAAGGCGTGCGCCAGCAGGGCCCGGGAACCCTCGGTCGCGAAGCCGCGTCCCCACGCGTCGGCCCGCAGGCGATAGCCGAGCTCGGCGGCTTCGAGATCGGCGTCGTCGACGTTCAGGCACCACCAACCCAGGAACTCCCGGTCGCGCCAGCCGACCCAGTAGCCGATGCCCCGGGAATCGGCATCCGGGCGCGTGCGCCTGGGCAGCCAGACGTCGACGACCTCGTCTCGGGTGAGGGCTCGACCGAAGATGAACCGAAGGACCGCGGGGTCGGAGTCCAGCTCGACCAGAAGGTCCGTGTGCTCGACCGTCAGCGGCTCGAGCCGCATGCGTTCGGTGGTGAGGGTGGGCCGCCCCATCAGGCACACACCAGGGCCGAGTCGGCGCATCTGCACACAGAAAATGACGCCGAGTCGGCGCGTCAGACGCGCCGACTCGGCATGACGGTGGAGCAAGAGGTGGATCAGTTGGCCCAGTCCGGGTTCCAGCCGTCGACCTCGTCGGCCGAGCGCGAGGCCGGGCCGGTGTAGATCGCCGAAGGGCGGATCAGTCGGCCGGTGCGCTTCTGCTCCAGGATGTGCGCCGACCAGCCACCGGTGCGCGCACAGGTGAACATGGAGGTGAACATGTTGCTGGGCACCTCGGCGAAGTCGAGCACGATGGCGGCCCAGAACTCCACGTTGGTCTCGAGCACGCGGTCGGGACGACGCTCGCGCAACTCCTTGAGTGCTGCCTGCTCGAGCGCCTCGGCTACGGCGTAGCGCGGCGCGTTGAGCTCCTTGGCCGTGCGACGCAGCACCCGGGCGCGGGGGTCCTCGGCGCGGTAGACGCGGTGGCCGAAACCCATCAGCCGCTCGCCGGAGTCGAGCAGTCCCTTCACGTACGCCGTGGCGTCGCCCGACTTCTCGACGGCCTCGATCATGGTCAGCACGCGGGCCGGGGCGCCACCGTGCAGCGGACCGCTCATCGCGCCGATCGCGCCGGAGAACGCGGCCGCAACGTCGGCACCGGTGGAGGTGATGACCCGCGCGGTGAACGTCGAGGCGTTCATGCCGTGCTCGGCCGCGCTGCTCCAGTAGGCGTCGATGGCGTGGGCGTGCTTGGGGTCGGCTTCGCCCTTCCAGCGGATCAGGAACTTCTCCGCGAGGGTCGTGCCCTCGTCGACGACCTTCTGCGGGACGACGGTCTGGCTGATGCCGCGGGCCGACTGGGCGGCGTACGAGAGCACCATGACCGCGAGTCGGCCGATGTCGTCGCGGGCCTGCTCGTCGGTGATGTCGTAGGTCTGGCCGAAGCCGAAGGCGGGCGCCAGCATCGCGACCGCGGCCTGGACGTCGACGCGGACGTCGCCGGTGTGCACCGGCAGGTTGTAGGGCTCGGCCGGGGCGAGGCCGGGCGTGTAGGAGCCGTCGATGAGCAGGCCCCACACGTTCTCGAAGGGGACCCGCCCGACGATGTCCTCGATGTCGACGCCGCGATAGCGGAGGGCGGACCCTTCCTTGTCGGGCTCGGCGATCTCGGTCTCGAACGCGACGACGCCCTCTAGGCCGTGGTGTACCTCGGTCATGCGCACCCTGCTCCTTTGTCGAGATGCTGGTGGAGAGGCGGTCCGATCGGGAGCACCCCGTCGGGCATTCTGCCCCACCGTGAATTTCGTGCGGAGGCGTCCCACTTACGACACTAAGGTCGAGGACATGACCGACGAGCACGACCGTCTCCACATCGCCGCGCTGCGCGAGGAGTACGCGGCCGGAGGTCTCGACCGAGAGCGACTTGCTGGCCGACCCTTTCGCGATGTTCGAGCGCTGGTTCGGCGAGGTGCGCGCGGCCGGGCTGCACGAGCCCAACGCGATGGTCCTGGCCACGGTGTCGGACGACGGAGCACCGTCGTCGCGGATGGTGCTGCTCAAGGGGTTCGGCCCCGACGGGTGGCGCTTCTTCACCAACACCGGCTCCCGCAAGGGCGTCGAGCTGGCTGTCAACGCGCGGTGCTCGTTGCTCTTCCCGTGGCACCCGCTCGAACGCCAGGTGCGCGTCGACGGAGTCGCCGAGCGCTGAGCGCGGACGACGTCGCGGCCTACTTCGCGGTGCGCCCGCGCGGCTCGCAGCTCGGAGCGTGGGCCTCGCACCAGTCGCGTCCCGTCGCAGACCGAGCCGAGCTCGCCGCCGACTACGACGCGGTCGCGACCCGCTTCGCGGACGGTGAGGTGCCGGTGCCGGTGCCTGAGGAATGGGGCGGGTACGTCGTCCGCCCCGAGGCGGTCGAGTTCTGGCAGGGCCGGCCCGGGCGCATGCACGACCGGTTGGTCTACCGGCGGACCAGCAGTGGCTGGACGACGCAGCGCCTAGCCCCCTGACCGCCACCTGCCACCTGCGCGGGCGAGCTCAGCTCGACCCCACCACCAGGTAGTCAGTGCTCCAGCCCTCGACGAGCGCGGTCGTCCCAGAGGCCGTCGTCGCCCTGGAACGCGTAGGTGCGTCCCGACTCGACCTGGTCGGTGGTGAGGCTCGCGCGTCCCGCTGAGTCGGGCACGACGCTGCCGACCTTGGTCGTCCGCCCACGATCGGCGTCCAGGACGAACACGGTCACCCGGCGACCGGGTTCCCATCCCTGGAGTCGTGCAGTCAGGGTGCCCGGGCGGCTGCCACCGGCTGGCTCGATGTGCGGCTGGTAGCCGGAGTTGTCGGTGACAGCGACCGTCACGGTCTTGGTGCCCTCGCTGGCGAACTTGGCGTCGGTGACCTCGACGCGGTAGAGCCCGGCGTCCAGACCGGTGGTCGAGCAGGCGAAGTCGTGCGAGTCCGTGTCGTACTCGCACTCGTCGGCGCCGGCCGAGTTCGACCCGGGCTCGGGAGCGGGTGCGGACGCCGGCGCCAAGGTCACCGTGATCGCGCCGTCCGGATTCTCGACGCTGCCCGCTACGTGCTCGCCGAGCACGGTGCCGCGCTGCGCCAGGGTGGCGCCGAGCGGGGTGTCGCCGATGTCGAGCGAGCAGCCGAAGAGAGAGGAGCGAGGCAACAGCGAGGAGTGTCGATCGCATGGTGATCACCGTGGAGGGCGTCATGGTGATGACCATGGTGCCTGGCTGTGCCGTGCGCCTGAGTCTGCGTACTCGGCCGCGTCTTGGGTCAGCGCAGGATCGGACGCATGGCTGGCAGCACCCCGCGTGACGAGGTGAGCCGCCAGTCCCGTTCCTTCTTCGCGTGGAACCACACGACTGCGGTGATGCGGGGCATGGACGTGTCCGCGAGCATGGCCTGGACCCAGTCGGACTTGCGGTGCTTGGGGTCCCGGGGGGCACCGTCCTGCCGTCGAGGTTCCTTTGAGGCAACCTCGCACAGCCAGACCGGCGCGGTCGGGTGCAACCGGTGAGTCGGCGGTACTGCCGTTGGAAGATCTGGCGGAAGGACAACCACCTTCCCCACTTGTCGTCGCGCCCCCAGTTGAAGCCGTCGAGTCCCGAGCACGTCGACGACGTCGGCTCCCTGGCCAGATCGCCTGGACCGGCGTGGTCTCGGCATAGGTGTCAGCGGTGGGGTTGAAGACCCAGCGGAGGTTGGTGGCCCCTGCGGTGCGCAGGTAGGTCACCACGTGGCGCCAGGCCTGCCGGAATTCTGCGTAGGTGCCGCCGTGCGGTCGGGAGCCGTCGGCCGTGGGCTGGAAGGTCTGCCAGTCGCCGTTCATCTCCGGCCACGGTCGCACGTACACGTGCCTGCGAAGTCGCGGGCGGCCGCGGCGATCTGGTCGAGGTACGCGTCGTGTCGCCGGCGCTCCACTCAGTGAACCGGGTGGGACCCATGTCCCAGGACACGAGGATCTTCCGGGCGCCGTCCGGCTGAAGGTTCGCTCGACCTCGCCGGGGAAGACGTCGCCGAAGCCGTAGTAGTAGGAGGCGATGGAGCGTGCCGGACCCGATCTGTCGCTCGAAGTCGTCGAGGCGGGCCGGATCGGCCTGCATGCCCTCGACGAAGGCACCGAACTCGGCGCGGGCGGCCAACGTGGGCGTGGGTCGGTCGCGGCGCGAAGAGCTCGCCGCACTGCTGCTCTCGCCGACGCGACCATGAACAAGGATGACGCCACGAGCGAACACACGAGCACCCGAAGCACTGGACCACAGTCCACGGTTGCCGCGAGCCCGTGGGGCCACATTGGGTGCAGAACCACCCGGCTGTGCGTCGCAAACCCCCCGAAATGACTACGCCCCTAGTCACCTAATGGGTGGAATGGACTAGTCCGTGCGGGGCACGAGACGCCTGCAACGTCGTCGGGTCCGCCCCCTCCCTGGCGACATGACTCTCAGTCATGCCCTGCGTGGGCGTGCGTTCTCGGAGTTTGAGGAGACATGAGTACTGCCACGGCGCTCGGAGCACCGGGCTCGCCGACCCACTCTGACCCGCGCCCGTACCGGGCGGGCGCTCGAGGGCTCGCCACGTCAAGCCCGCGCACCAGCGGGCCACAAGGAGGACACCCGCCACGGTCGTTGGTGGCGTTGCTTCCCGCGCACAACGAGGAGGCGACGCTGGCGTTGGCGCTCGACTCCTTGTCGCGACAGACCCGGCCGCCTGACCGAGTGATCGTGGTCGCCGACAACTGCACCGACCGCACTCCCGAGCTGGCCGAGTCACTCGGCGCTGACGTCGTCGTCACGGAGCGGCAACCAGCACAAGAAGGCGGGCGCCCTCAACCAGGCACTGAGCACGACTCCTGCCGGAGATGGACGACCTCGACCTCGTTCTGGTGATGGATGCCGACTCGCTCCTGGACCCACCCTTCCTCGAGGAGGCCCGACGTCATCTCGACGGCCTGGATCCGCACGCCGCGCGTCGCGCTCGCCCGCTCGGTGGGGTCGGTGGGACGTTCCGCGGTGGTCCGGGTGGCGGGCTGCTGGGCACGTTCCAGCGCAATGAGTACGCCCGCTATGCCCGTGACGTCCGTCGTCTCAAGGGCAAGGCCCTCGTGCTGACCGGGACTGCGTCTGTATTTCCTGTGCACGTGCTCCGTGAGGTCCAGGAGGCTCGACGGTCGGGAGCTCTTCCCGACCAGTCTGGGTGCGGGGAGATCTATGACGTGCACGTGCTGACCGAGGACAATGAGCTGTCCCTCGCCCTGATGCATCTCGGTTACGGAATCCTGGCGCCCGCAGGTTGCACGCTGGAGACCGAGGTGATGACCACCTGGTCAGATCTCGCGGCGCAGCGGCGGCGGTGGAAGCGCGGAGCGATCGAGAACGTCGTCGACTACGGGCTCACCCGGGTGACCGCGCCGTACTGGGGCCGTCAGGTGATGTCAGCACTCGGCGTCGTGGTCACTGCCCTCTACCTGATGAGCCTGGCTGTCGGTGTCCTGGTGGGACTGCACCTGCACCCGTTCTGGCTGGCCGCGTCCGGCGTCTTCATGGTGGAGCGCGTGGTGACGGTGAACCGCCGCGGCTGGCGCCAGATGCTGCTGGCCGCGCCCTTGGTGATCGAGATGCCGTACGACGTGTTCCTCCAGATCGTCCAGGCCCAAGCCTTCATGCAATCGCTCCTCAAACGCGAAAGGAACTGGTAACCATGTACAACACCCCGAGCGCTATGTCGACCACTAGCGGAAGCCTCGCGATGACCGGTCTGACGGGCAACCCGATCTGGTTGGTGCTGGCCTCGTTCGCGCTGATCGCCTTGGGGTTCGCTGTGCTTCGCACCGTGCCTCGCGCAGAACGGTGAGGCGAGCCCTCGCCGCCGTCCTGGTCCTGAGTGGGTGCGCACTGCTCGGTTGGGTGATCGCGGAACCTAGGATCCAGGCGGCGGAGGCGGCGAGGGCTCAGGCCGAGCTGGTGCACCAGGTACCCGCAGGTCCTGCGGTCCACGGGAGAACTGGCGGGCCTGACGTCAGGCAGCACGTCCCGGTGGCTCGACCTGTGTCTTCAGGCCAAGCCCTTGCCGTGCTGGAGATCTCGCGGTTGGGGCGGGGGTGGCGATGGGCCGCGGTCGAGGGGACCAGCCCCGACCTCATCGAGGCCGGACCCGGTCACTACTCCGGAACCGCTCTGCCCGGAGCGCTGGGCAACTCGGCGTTCGCCGCCCACCGAGCTGGGCACGGAGACCCGTTCATCGACTTCGACCTGCTCCGCGTCGGCGACGAGGTCGTCGTCACCCAGGGAGACGTCAGGTGGGTCTATGCGATCACCCGCGCACCTCAGGTCGTCGACCAGACAGCGACGTGGGTGCTCGACCCACTTCCGGGCCGTCAGCTCACCCTGACCACGTGCTGGCCACGCTACGGGTCCGAGAAGCGCATGTTCGTTCGCGCCGCCCTCGCGTCGGTCCAGCACCAGGGCGATGCTGGCGCGTGGAACCCGGTGCGGACCCTCACGACGTGAAGCGGGTCGTCGGCCTGGTCGTATTCCTCCTGGCCATCGCGGTCGTGGCGGGAGTGCTGGTGAGAAGCACTCGGTCCGAGGAGGGTGCTGCGGCAGTCCCGCAGGGATGGGCTCCGGCGCCTCGCGAGGTGAGCGGCCTCGAGGTGCTGGCCACAGCCGATGCTGGAGGCCTTCGGCTCCACACTGGTGGAGGGGACCGCACCTTCCTTCCGGGCATCAACCTGGGTGGCGGCCTGCCCGGACGTCTGCCCGGCGACTTCTCCTCCATGGACGGAGCCCAGTTCGGCGGCTGGCTCGCCCAGATGCGACGGCTGGGGATCCGAGTGGTCCGCGTGTACGACCTGATGCCGCCCGCCTTCTACGACGCGCTGCGGTACTACAACCTGAACCACGAGACCGAGCCGTTGTACCTCGTCCAGGGAGTGCGGATTCCAGACACCTCGTATGCCGAAGGTGAGTCGACGCTGTTCGACGCGAGGATCGAGGACCCGTTCGCGGCCCAGATCCTGGACGTGGCCGCCGCCGTTCACGGTGACCTGGCCTACGAGAAGGTCGACGACCAAAATCCCCCGGTGTGGGAGTCCGACGTCTCTGACTGGCTGGTGGCGTGGGTCGTGGGCCAGGAGTGGGACCCCGCAGTCGTAGCCCGCACCGACGCCGTGCAG
Source organism: uncultured Actinomycetota bacterium (assembly GCA_963781575.1). Taxonomy (GTDB): domain Bacteria; phylum Actinomycetota; class Actinomycetes; order Propionibacteriales; family Nocardioidaceae; genus Nocardioides. Next base: position 31,715 of record CAWAGM010000004.1, read on the forward strand.
ATGCCGGAGACGCCCCCCGGGGAGTACTTCACGGCCGCTGACGCAGCGACTCCCACGGAGCACTGGCTGGCCCGCCAATTGAATCTCCTGGCCGGCGACCTGCGCGAACGGGGTGAGAGTGTCCCGCTGTCGTTCGTGAACGGGCCGACGACCGACCCGCTGACACGTCGAGGCGAACCCGTGACCAGCGCGGACCCCGCCTCCATCGATGCCGAACACGTCCTCCCGACCGGAGAGTGGCCCGGGGGCACCTTCGCCTCGGTCCATGCCTATCCCGAGTATCCCGACTTCCTGCGCCACGAGACGGTGCTGCGCCAGACCGAGCACGACGAGCAGGAGGATCCGTACGCCGGCTATCTCGCCTCCCTGCGCAGCCACTTCGTCTCGATGCCCCTGGTCGTTGCCGAGACGGGGGTGTCGTCGTCCCTCGGATCCGCGCCCGACGGGCCTCGGGAGCGCGACCACGGTGGGCTGGACGAGCGGACCGCGACCTCGATTGCAGCTGGGTTGCTCGCCGTGGTTCACGAGGCGGGAGCCTCCGGGGTGATGTTGTCGTCGTGGATCGACGACTGGAGTCGACCTGGATGGAACACGGCGCCAGCTCAGTCGCCGACGGGCCGATACCGGTGGCACGACGCGCTCAACGCCTCGGAGTGGTTCGGAATCCTCCGGCACGAGAGTGGGTTCGTGCCTGACTCCCTGGTCTCTGCGGCACTGGACGGGGGCACGCTGTCCCGTGCGACTCTGCAAGCCGACGCTGCCTACCTGCGGGTACTGGTGCGTGGTCGAGATTCCGTACCGCGGAGGGTAGTTCTCGACTTCGACACGGTGGGTGACAACGCGCCCGAGCGCCGAGTCCTGCTCGACACGACCTCGGGTACCGCGACTGCCCTAGTGCGATCTGCCTACGACCCGATCCGCTTGGTGGCCGGCGAGGTCGTCCGACTCCCTGACGCGTCCCAGCCATGGCACGTGATGCGACTGGTGACCAGGGCAGCCACGTCGTCGGGGGCCGGCCCGTGCCGGTAACCACGATGGACGTGGGAAGGATGGTGCAGGGCAGCTGGAATCCCGTGAACGCCGACTACGACAGCAGGGCGACGTGGGCGATCTCTGAGCGAGACTCCTCGATCCGACTGCGCATTCCCTGGGCGATGCTCGGAATCGCCGATCCCTCGGCGCACCTGGCCCTCGGGATGACGGACCGCCCCAGGTATGTGCCGTTCGACAGCATGGGCGTGCGGGTGTGGGGTTCGGGCAGCTCGGTACGCATCGCCTACCGATGGCCCCAGTGGGAGACCCTCCCCGAGTCGACCCGCCTGGTGGCCGGTGTCGAGGAGCTCGCCAGCGCCTACGAGGCACTCGGTCAGTAGGCCGAACACCCTGGCACTGCCCTTGTGAGTGAGCGCTCACTCATTTAGGCTGGCTGGATGAGCACACGGACCCGCGCGCGGGCGATGTCGCCCGAGGAGCGGCGTCAGTCGCTGGTCGACGTCACGCTGCAGCTGCTGCGCGAGCACGGGCGTGGCGTCACGACCCGACAGATCGCCGAAGCTGCCGGCGTCGCCGAAGGCACGATCTTCCGGGTCTTCGACACCAAGGAGGAGCTGGTCGATGCAGCGATCAGGCGAGCGTTCGAGCCCGGCGCCGTGGTCGAGCGGATCGCCGAGATCGACGCGAGCGCCCCGCTGCGCGACAAGCTGATCCAGCTGGTGGCCGTGCTGCAGCAGCGCTTCCGGGCCACCTTCTACCTGATGCGACAGGTCGGCCTGGTGGGTCCGCCCGACCACGACCACGAGGTCGCCGTCGAGTGGCGGGCCCGACTGGAGCGACTGATCGTCGACCTCGTCGGTGACGACGCCGACGAGCTCGGCGTCCCGGTCGAGCACTTCGTGCACGTGCTCCGGCTGCTGGCCTTCGCCGGCAGTCACCAGCAGATCGCCGACGGCCGGCTGCTCACCCCCGAACAGATCGTCGACACCGTCCTAAACGGACTCCTGAGGAGCGCCCAATGCTGATCCGCCTGCTGCGTGAGCGGTTGCAGCCCTACCGGCACCTCATCGCTGCGGTGTTCGTCCTGCAGTTCGTGCAGGTGCTCGCGATGCTCTACCTGCCGAGCCTGAACGCCCGCATCATCGATGAGGGCATCGCCCTCGGCGAGACCGACACGATCCTGCACCTCGGCGCGATCATGCTGCTCGTCTCGGTCGTGCAGATCTGCGCGAGCGTGGGCGCCGCCTGGTTCGGGTCGCGGACGGCGATGTCGTTCGGGCGCGACCTGCGCGGTGACCTCTTCCACCGGGTCGGCACGTTCTCCAACCGTGAGGTGCAGCAGTTCGGCGCCCCATCGCTGATCACCCGCGGCACCAACGACGTGCAGCAGGTGCAGATGCTGGTCCTGATGGCCTGCCTGATCGCGGCATCCTCACCGATCATGATGGTCGGCGGCGTGATCATGGCGCTGCGCGAGGACTTCGGCCTCGGCTGGATCCTGGCCGTCGTCGTGCCCGCCCTGTTCCTCGCGGTCGGCTTCGTGATCTCCCAGATGGTGCCGAGCTTCCGCCTGATGCAGGGACGCATCGACGAGGTCAACCGGGTGCTGCGCGAGCAGATCACCGGCATCCGCGTGGTCCGCGCGTTCGTGCGCGAGCCGCACGAGGCCGAGCGGTTCGCGCATGCCAACCAGGAGCTCACCGACGTCGCGATCAGAGCCGGACGCTGGATGGCGACGATGTTCCCGCTGGTCATGCTCGTCGTGAACGTCGCGAGCGTAGGGGTCATCTGGTTCGGCGGCCACCGCGTCGACGACGGCAACATGCAGGTCGGAGCCTTGACCGCCTTCCTCTCCTACCTGATGCAGATCCTGATGTCGGTGATGATGGCGACCTTCATGCTGATGCAGGTGCCGCGCTCCGCGGTCTGTGCCGACCGCATCGCCGAGGTGCTCGACACCGACTCGTCCGTCGTCCTCCCCGAGCAGCCGGTCACCCCGGACGCTGCGCGGCGCGGCCACCTCGACCTCGAGGGCGTCACCTTCGCCTACCCCGGCGCCGACGCGCCGGTGCTCGACGGCATCGACCTCACCGCCCGACCCGGTCAGACCGTGGCCGTGATCGGCTCGACGGGCGCCGGCAAGTCGACCCTGGTCAACTTGATCCCGCGCCTCTTCGACGCCACGTCGGGGGTGGTGCGGGTCGCGGGCGTCGACGTCCGTGACGTCGATGCTGCCCAGCTCTGGAACCAGGTCGGACTGGTGCCGCAGAAGGCCTACCTGTTCTCCGGCACGATCCGCTCCAACCTCGAGCACGGTCGCGCGGACGCCACCGAGGACGACATGTGGGCGGCCCTGGACGTCGCCCAGGCCCGCGACTTCGTGACCGCACTGCCCGACGGGCTCGATGCCACGGTGGCCCAGGGCGGCACCAACTTCTCCGGAGGTCAGCGGCAGCGGCTGGCGATCGCACGCGCCGTCGTACGTCGTCCGGGGATCTACCTGTTCGACGACTCGTTCTCCGCGCTCGACCTCGCCACCGACGCCCGACTGCGCGCCGCGCTCGCGCCGGTCACGACCGACGCGACGGTGGTCGTCGTGGCACAGCGTGTCTCGACGATCCGCGACGCCGACCAGATCCTGGTGCTCGAGGACGGCGTGGTCGTCGGCCGCGGCACCCACCCCGAGCTGCTCGAGTCCTGCGCCACCTACCAGGAGATCGTGGCCTCCCAGCTCTCCGCCGAGGAGGTCGCGGCATGAGCAAGGGCAAGGAGCTCAAGGCCACCGAGCGCATCGAGGCGCCGATGCCCGGCCCCGGGCGCGGTCCGATGGCGGGCGGCCAGGTCGCGCAGAAGGCGATGGACTTCGTGCCGTCGACCAAGCGGCTGGTGGCGCGCATGCGCCCCGATCGCCTCGGCGCCCTCGTTGTGCTCGCCATCACCGTCGTGAGCGTCGTGCTCATGTCGATCGGTCCGCGGATCCTCGGTCACGCCACCGACCTGGTCTTCAACGGCTTCATCGGCCGCCAGTTCCCGGCCGGTACCCCTGACTCGGCGCTGCCCGATGCCGTCCAGGGCCAGGACGTCGTGCCTGGCGCCGGCGTCCCGTTCGGGGAGGTCGGCGAGACCCTGCTGTGGGTGCTCGCGATCTACGTCACGGCCTCCGCGCTGGCCTGGCTGGCGGGCTTCGTGCTCAACGGCGTCGTGCAACGCACGATCTACCGGATGCGGCAGGACGTCGAGGAGAAGATCAACCGACTCCCGCTCGGCTACTTCGACCGATCACCCCGCGGCGAGCTGCTCAGCCGCGTCACCAACGACATCGACAACGTCTCGCAGACGCTCCAGCAGACGATGAGCCAGCTGCTCACCTCGCTGATGACGGTCGTGGCGGTGATCGCGATGATGCTCTGGATCTCGCCGCTGCTCGCCCTGATCGCGCTGGTCAGCGTGCCGCTGTCGCTGGTGGTCACGCGCGCGATCATGAAGCGTTCGCAGGGACAGTTCGTGGCTCAGTGGCGTCGAACCGGTCAGCTCAACGCGCACATCGAGGAGACCTTCACCGGTCACGCGCTGGTCAAGGTCTTCGGTCGCCAGGGCGAGGCCGAGCGGGTCTTCGCCGAGCAGAACGCCGAGCTGTACGACGTCAGCTTCAAGGCGCAGTTCGTCAGCGGCCTGATCATGCCGGCGATGATGTTCATCGGGAACCTGAACTACGTGGTGGTCGCCGTGGTCGGTGCGCTCCGGGTCGCCAGCGGATCGCTCACGCTGGGCGAGGTGCAGGCCTTCGTGCAGTACACCCGGCAGTTCACCCAGCCCCTCACGCAGGTCGCCTCGATGGCCAACCTCCTGCAGTCGGGCGTCGCCTCGGCCGAGCGGGTCTTCGAGCTCCTGGACGCCGACGAGGAGGCCGTCGAGGGCAGCACCGCGCGCGCCGAGATCACCCGCGGGGAGGTCGCCTTCGAGCACGTCGCCTTCTGCTACGACGACGACCGTCCGCTGATCACCGACCTGTCGCTGGTCGCCCGTCCGGGCGAGACGGTCGCCATCGTCGGCCCGACCGGCGCGGGCAAGACCACGCTGGTCAACCTCGTCATGCGCTTCTACGACGTCGACGCGGGCCGGATCACCCTCGACGGCGTCGACGTCACCGCGATGCCGCGAGCCGCGCTGCGCGGCCAGATCGGGATGGTCCTGCAAGACACCTGGCTCTTCGAGGGCACCATCCGCGACAACATCGCCTACGGCCGTCCTGGAGCCAGCGAGGACGACGTCCTGGCAGCGGCGCGCGCCACGTTCGTCGACCGGTTCGTCCACTCGCTGCCCGACGGTTACGACACGATCGTCGACGAGGAGGGGTCGAACCTGTCGGCCGGTGAGCGACAGCTGGTCACGATCGCGCGAGCGTTCCTGACCGACCCGGCGCTGCTGATCCTCGACGAGGCGACCTCCTCGGTCGACACGCGCACCGAGCTGCTCGTGCAGCACGCGATGGCGGCGCTGCGCAGCGACCGCACGTCGTTCGTCATCGCCCACCGGCTCTCGACGATCCGCGACGCCGACCTGATCCTGGTCATGGAGGACGGCGCGATCGTCGAGCAGGGCACCCACGACGAGCTGCTCGCCGCGGAGGGCGCCTACGCCCGGCTCTACAACTCCCAGTTCGCCGCCGCCGAGGCCTGACGGGTCATCGACGCTCCAGGCTGGTCGAGGTGCGCGCGCAGCGAGCCTCGAAACCCGGCGGCTTGGCCCTCGTCGGGGGCTGGCTGCCGTGGCGGCCGGCGCCGCCGGCGAACCGACCGGCCCCGGCGAGGGTCTCGCCCGAGCCGATGGTCTCCAGACCGTGGGTGAACTCGTTGCGCATCGCGTCGTCCTCGGACAGGCCCCATTGTTCAAGCGCCGAGAGACGGTCGTGGCGCAGGCAGGTCTGGGGAAGCGCGGCGAGCTCGTGGGCCAGGGCGACCGCGGTGGCCAGCGCCGCGCCGGGCTCGGTGACCCGGTTGACCAGGCCGATCCGCTCGGCCTCGACGCCATCGATGCCGCGGCCGGTGAGGATGAGGTCCATCGCTCGGCTGTGCCCGATCAGGCGCGGGAGCCGCACCGTGCCGAGGTCGATCAGCGGGACGCCGAAGCGGCGGCAGTAGACGCCGAACGTCGCGTCACTGGCGGCCACCCGCAGGTCGGCCCACAGGGCCAGCTCGAGTCCACCGGCGACGGCGTGTCCTTCGACGGCTGCGATCACCGGCTTGCCGGTGCGCATCCGGGTCGGCCCCATCGGGCGCGGCCGGTGATCTCGAGCCGGTTGGCGTCGCCCTCGCTGAGCGCCTTGAGGTCGGCGCCCGCGCAGAACGTGCCGCCTGCGCCGGTGAGCACGATCACCGAGACCTCGGGGTCGGCGTCCGCGGCCTCGAAGGCTGTCGGCGAGCGCCGTCGCGGTGGCGCTGTCGACCGCGTTGCGCCGGTCGGGGCGGTCGATGGTCACGACGGCGACCGGGCCGTCGATGAAGGTGCGCACGGAGGGCGTCATGGAGCGACCGTAAACCCCTTGCCCAGCAGGGGATCGCGATCTACTTTTGTCGGACACGGGAAAGGAGGTGGTCCAAAGAATGATTTCTTTGAGGACGCGTGAGGTGGCTGCCCGCTAGCAGCCCAGCATCACCGGGGCCATGGCGAAGTCATCCCCGGCGGCTGCTGGTGAATTCCAAGCAGCTACCCGACCCGCAGGCGATCCCGGATCACGTCCCCGGGAGCGGCCCGATCTCCGGATCCGGCCAGCGCCTGCGGGTCGTTCTCATTTCTGGAGTGACACGTCGCACATTGGTTGCAGAAGTCAACGATCTGCCTTAAGGTTGCCAAAGTCAACTGTCTAGAGATCGTGAGCAGCACGTCGTGACCCAGGCACCACCCGTCCGCAGCATCAGGCGGGCCCAGTTCAGGCGGGCCCAGTTCAGGCGGGCCCAGTTCAGGTCGGCCCAGATCAGGTCGGCCCAGCGCCGAGCAGGCAGGCCAGATGACGCACCGCGAGGTGCTCGAGGCCCTCAGTGGACTGCTCCTGGCCATGTTCGTCGCGATGCTCTCGAGCACCGTCGTCACCAACGCGCTGCCGCGCATCGTGACCGATCTCGAGGGCTCGCAGTCCGGGTACACCTGGGTCGTCGTCTCCACCCTCCTCGCGATGACCGCCACCACCCCGATCTGGGGCAAGCTCGCCGACCTCTTCGACAAGAAGCTCCTCGTGCAGTCGGCTCTCGTCATCTACACCGTCGGCTCGCTGGTCTCGGCCTTCGCGCCGAGCATGGGCGTGCTGATCGGTGGCCGCGTCATCCAGGGCCTGGGCGTCGGCGGTCTGACCGCGTTGGTGCAGGTCGTGATCGCCTCGATGGTCTCCCCGAGGGAGCGCGGTCGCTACTCCGGCTACATCGGAGCCGTCTTCGCTGCCGCGACCGTCAGCGGTCCGCTCATCGGCGGCCTGGTCGTCGACAGCCCGCTCGGCTGGCGTGGCTGCTTCTTCGTCGGGCTGCCCTTCGCCGCGGCTGCCTTCGTCGTCCTGCAGCGCCGGCTGCACCTGCCGGTGGTTCGTCGTGACGTGTCGATCGACTACCTCGGAGCCACCCTCATCGTGGGCGGCGTCAGTGTGCTGCTCATCTGGGTCTCCCTCGCCGGCCAGCAGTTCGACTGGACCTCGAGCACGACCGCGCTCCTGGTGACGGCCGGCGTCGCGTTGATCGCAGCGGCGTTGTACGTCGAGGCGAAGTGGCCGCCGATCCCGTCATCCCGCTGCGCCTCTTCCGCGACCGCACCACCGCGCTGGCGACGACGGCCTCGGTCATGGTCGGTGTCGCCATGTTCGGCGCCACGGTCTACCTCAGCCAGTACTTCCAGCTGGCCCGCGGCATGAGCCCGACCGAGGCCGGCCTGATGTCGGTGGCGATGGTGGGTGGGCTTCTCGTGTCCAGCATCGTCTCTGGCCGCGTCATCAGCGCGACCGGTGTCTGGAAGCGGTGGCTGGTCGGCGGGCTGGTGCTCGTCGTCGTGGGGTTCTCGCTGCTCGCGACCATCGACGCGGACACGCCGCTGGTCGTCGTCGGGCTGTTCATGGCCCTGGTCGGGATCGGTCTCGGCGCCACGATGCAGAACCTCGTGCTCGCGGTGCAGAACAACACCAGCCTCGAGGACATGGGTGCCGCTAGCTCGGTGGTGGCGTTCTTCCGCTCGCTCGGCGGCTCGATCGGCGTGTCTGCACTGGGCGCGATCCTCAGCACCCAGGTCGCCAGTACGGTCCGCGAGGGCCTGGCCGCTCAGGGCGTGACCGAGACCGGCCACCAGAGCCACACCATCCCTGACCTGTCGGCTCTGCCCGCGCCCATCCGCGACCTCTACGAGCACGCGTTCGGCACCGCCGTCGGGCACATCTTCCTGGTCGCCGTGCCCTTTGCGATCATTGCGCTCGTGTGCGTGCTGTTCATCCGGGAGGTGCCGTTGCGCACGACCTCGAGCAGGCGGCTGAGGTGCCCGTCACCGAGCCGGAGCGACGGCGTCGGCGCCGGCCGCCCAGGAGTCGCGATGACCCGGGCTCCGGAGCGGGCCGAGTCGCTGCGCATGCTCGAGTCCGAGGTCGGCGTCCTCATCCGACGTGTACGCCGGGTGATCGGCGAACGCGCTCGGGCCCTGCACCCCGATCTGCCGGCCAGCTCGTACCTCATGCTCACGACGGTCGCCCAGAACGGACCTCTGCGGGCCTCGGCCCTGGCTGAGCAGTTCGACATGGACAAGGGAGCGATCAGCCGTCAGGTCAGGCACTTGGCCGACCTGGGGCTCCTCGACTGCACGCCGTGACCCCGAAGACGGACGCGCGACCCTGCTGTCCGCGACCGACGAGGCACGGCGACGGCTCGAGGACGTCGTCGAGCAACGGCACCAGTGGCTCGACGAGCAGCTCTCCGGCTGGACGGCGGCCGAGCTCGAGTCGTTCGTGGGCGATCTGGGGCGCTACAACGCCGCTCTCAACCAGGTCACCGTGCCGAGCTGAGCCACACCGCGGTGTTGCCTGGCAGCTCGCTGGTCACCTGGGCCGCTGGACACGACCACCTCGCCCGCCGGCAGCGGCACGGCGCCGCTGCCACAGTTGAGCACCACCCTCAGGTCGCCGCGCTGGATCGTCAGCACGTCGCCCTCGACCGTCACCTCGACGTCGGTGGCGTGCGGCAGCGCCCGGCGTGCGTGCAGCACCGCCCGGTAGAACTCCAGCGTCGAGCCCTCGACGCCGGTCTGCGCCTCGGCGCTCAGGCGGGTCCAGTCGGCCGGTTGCGGGATCCACGGCTGGGCGGCGCCTGGTCCGAATCCGTACGGCGCGGTCTCGCCCGACCACGGGATCGGCACCCGGCATCCGTCGCGGCCCACCTCTCCAGCGCCCCCCTGATGACGCAGCCACGAGGGGTCCTGGCGGTCCTCGGGCGCGACGTCGACCTGCTCGAGGCCGAGCTCCTCGCCCTGGTAGAGGTACGACGATCCCGGGCAGCGCCAGCATCGTGAGCGTGGCCGCGCGGCCGCGCGCCAGCCCGACAGCCCCGCCGCCGTACCGCGTGACGTGCCGGACGACGTCGTGGTTGCTGAGCACCCAGGTGGGGCTGGCGTCGACCTCGGCGAGCGCGTCGAACGTGCCGGTCACGACGTCGGCGAACGCCGACGCCGACCAGTCGGCGAGCAGCCAGGAGAAGTTGAACGCCTGGCTCATCTCGTCGGGGCGCACGAACTTGGCCATCGACTCCGGCGTCTGGGTCCAGGCCTCGGCCACGTTCATCCGGTCGCCGGGGTAGTCGGCCAGCACCTGGTTCCAGAGTCGGTAGACCTCGTGCACCTCGGGCTGGTCCCACATCGGCTCGTCGGAGAGCGTGCGCTCGACCATCGACTCGTCACGCTGGCTCTTCGGCACTGCGTTCTCGGGCTTCTCGGGCAGCACCTGGTCGCGCAGCGAGGCCTCCTTGTAGAGGCCGTGCGCGACGTCGACCCGGAACCCGTCGACCCCGCGATCGAGCCAGAACCGCAGCACGTCGACGAACATCTCGCCGACCTCCGGGTTGCGCCAGTCGAGGTCGGGCTGGGTGGTGTCAAAGAGGTGGAGATACCACTGACCGGGCTGGCCGGCGTCCTCGACTCGGGTCCAGGCCGGGCCGCCGAACACCGACTGCCAATTGTTCGGGGGCTCGGCCCCGCTGGCTCCCTGGCCGTCGCGGAACAGGTAGCGCGCGCGTTCGGCGCTCCCGGGCTCGGCGGGCAGTGCAGCCTGGAACCACGCGTGCGCCGACGACGTGTGGTTGGGCACCAGGTCGACGATGACGCGCAGTCCGAGGTCGTGGGCGGCGGCGAGCAGCGCGTCGGCGTCGGCGAGGGAGCCGAACAGCGGGTCGACGTCGCGGTAGTCGGCCACGTCGTAGCCGTGGTCGTGCTGCGGCGAGGTGTAGAACGGCGTGATCCAGAGCGCGTCGACGCCGAGGTCGCGGAGGTAGGGGAGCCGCGACGTGATGCCGGGCAGGTCTCCGATGCCGTCGCCGTCGCTGTCGGCGAAGCTGCGCACGTAGACCTGGTAGACGACCGCGTCGGTCCACCAGAGGGGCTGGCTCATGCGAAGTCCTTGGGGTCGATGGCGAACCACACGTGCTCGGCGGTGCCGACGAGCTGCCCGCCGGCGTACAAGGAGGCGGCCGTGAACGTCTTGCGCCCGTCGACTCCGCGCATCTCGCCGACCACGACGTGTTCCACGCCGACCTGCGGCAGGGCGTCGATGCGGGCCGTGATCGTGCCGAGCACCAGCGGTCGCTCTCCCAGGTCGCTGGACCAGCCGCCGATGCAGTCGAGCGCGGCCCACGTGACCGGCACCGAGACCTCGGACGGCGTCCAGGTGGCCCCCACGCGACCCTCAGGCGCGCCGTTCACCGGGCCGGTCGCTGGGCCGGTCACTGGACCAGTCACTGCGCCGGGGAAGATGCGCAGCCCGTCCTCGCGCGCCGGTCCGCACGCGAAGCAGGTGGCGAACGGGTGGGCGACGGCGCCGCGGTAGCCCTTCTCGGCCATCCGAGCGGTCGCGACGTCTACCGGGGCGACGGCGGTGAGCGGCTCGGTCGCCGCGCGCGCCTTGAGCACCGGCTGGTCCTGGTGCGAGGCCGTCGTCCAGACGTCGTCGACGGTCACCGTCATCGCGACGTCGAGCGGCGGGGGCTGGCGCAGGAGGACGGTGCTGGCGTGGCCGAGGCGTTGGTCGGCCAGGGCGCCGGCGCTCCAACCGCCGTTGCCGGAGCTCGGCGGGCCGTTGAAGCGGCGCGGCACGGTGAGGGTGTGGGGTCCCGGGGGATGGGTCATCTGATCTGCTCCCAGCGGTCGAGGGCGACCTGTCGTTCGTGGGCGTGGTCGACGATCGGTGGGGGATAGCCGACCAGGTCGCGGACGTCGGCGTCCGGGTCGTGCGGGTCGGGGACGACATCGGAGTCGGACAGCTCGGTGACCCAGCGGCGCACGTAGCCTCCACCTGCGTCGAACTTCTTGCCCTGCCCGGTGGGGTTGAACACGCGGAAGTAGGGGGCGGCGTCGGTGCCGCAGCCCGCAGTCCACTGCCAGCCGTGCTGGTTGGAGGCGAGGTCGCCGTCGACCAGCCAGTGCATGAAGTGGCGGGCGCCGTGCTGCCACTCCAGGTGGAGGTCCTTGACCAGGAAGCTGGCCACGATCATCCGCACCCGGTTGTGCATCCACCCGGTGGCGCGCAGCTGGCGCAAGCCGGCATCGACGATCGGGTAGCCGGTGCGTCCCTCCTGCCAGGCCGTCAGCTGGTCGCCCGGCTCGTCGTACTGCATCGCTGCGAAGTCTCGGCGCAGGTAGTCGCGCGCCGTCTCGGGCCGGCCGGCCAGCACGTCGGCGTAGAACTCACGCCAGGCGAGCTCCTTGCGATAGGTTCCCGCGCTGTCGCTGCGCAGCTGGGCGAGGTCGGACAGCATCGTGCGGGGGTGGATCTCCCCCCACTTGAGGTGCGGCGACATGTGCGAGGTGCCGTCCGTGCCCGGCCGGTCACGGTCGTCGTCGTAGTCACCCACCCGGTCGAGGAAGTCGGCCCAGCGCTCGGCGGCCGCACGCTCGCCGGCGGTCGGTAGCTCGAGCCCGGCGGGCAGCGCGCACCTCGGGCAGGTCGACCGTCTCGTTCAGATGACGCCACGACGGATCGGCCGGCGGGTCGACCGGATTGCGCCAGCCGTGGTCGGCCCACGCCTTCGAGAACGGGGTGAACACTTGGTAGGCCGTGCCGTCACCCTTCGTGACCCGGCCGGGCGCCACGGCGTACGGCGATCCGGTGCGCACCAGCTCGATGCCGACGTCCGCGAGCGCCTGCTCGACGTCGGCGTCCCGCTGGTGGCCATAGGGCCCGAAGTCGGCGGCCACGTGCACCCGCTCGGCTCCCACCTCCTGGGCGGCGAGCACGACCTGGCGCACCGGGTTGCCGCGCACGACGTTGACCGGGACGTCTTCGCGCAGTGCCCGCAGGCTAGTGGTGAGGTAGTGGCGTCGAGCAGGCCCGGACGGACCCCACAGGGCAGGGTCGAGCACGAACAGCGGGAGCGTCGGCCCGTCGGTGCACGCCTCTAGCAGCGCGGGGTTGTCGCCGGCGCGGAGGTCGCGGCGGAACCACATCACGGAGGTCATCGGCACCAACAATGCCAGCACGGTGAGCGGGGCGCCCGGGCACGTGCCTGATGAGCAACAATGGAGCCGTGAGCGACCTCATCGACACCACCGAGATGTATCTACGGACCATCTATGAGTTGGTGGAAGAGGGAATCGTCCCGCTGCGTGCCCGGATCGCCGAGCGCCTGCACCAGTCCGGCCCCACGGTCTCGCAGACGGTGGCCCGCATGGAGCGCGACGGTCTGCTGAGCGTCGAGGGTGACCGCCACCTCGAGCTCACCGAGGAAGGACGCCGGCTGGCGACCCGGGTCATGCGCAAGCACCGGCTCGCCGAGCGGCTGCTCACCGACGTGATCGGTCTCGAGTGGGAGCTCGTGCACGAGGAGGCGTGCCGCTGGGAGCACGTCATCTCCGAGACCGTCGAGCGGCGCCTGATCGAGCTGCTCGACCACCCCACCGAGTCGCCCTACGGAAACCCGATCCCCGGGCTCGACGAGCTCGGTGAGACCGAGGTGGGCGAGTCGTTCATGACCGGAGTCGAGTCGCTCTCGAACGTCGCCACGGCTGAGGAAGGCCGAGTGCTCGTGCGCCGCATCTCCGAGGAGATGCAGAAGGACGAAGCCCTGATGAGCGCCCTGCGTCGCGTGGGTGCCCTGCCCGACAAGACGATCACCATCGTGGCGACGTCCGAGGGGGTTCTGGTCGGCTCCGGCGGCGAGACCGCCGAGATCGTGCCCGAAGCCGCCGATCACATCTTCGTCAAGCGACTCTGACGCGCTCCTAGGAGGGCCTCGAGGAAGTCGGTGCAGCCGGCGTCGACCTTGTAGGCTCGCCAGCGGGTCGCCGCGGGTCTCGCCGCGGTTGACGATGACCACGGGCGTGCCCGCCTTCGCGGCTCGGCGCACGAACCGGAACCCGCTCATCACGGTCAGGCTCGAGCCGACCACGAGCAGTGCGCCGCCGGTCTCGGCGAGCTCGTCGACGGCCGCGAAGCAGCGTTCGACCCGAGGTGCCGGAACGTTCTCGCCGAAGAACACGACGTCCGGCTTGAGGACGCCGCCGCAGGTCTCGCAGCCGGGCACGACGAAGCCCGCGGTGTCATCGAGGTCGACGTCGCCGTCCGGCCGGATCTCGACGCTCGCATGCGCCGCGGCGTAGCCGGGGTTGAGCAGCTCGAGTCGGGCCTGGAGGTGCGCGCGCGGAGACGTGGCGCGGCACCCGAGGCACACGACGCCCGAGATTCGTCCGTGCAGCGCGACGAGCCGGCGCGAGCCGGCAGCCTCGTGCAGTCCGTCGACGTTCTGGGTGATCAGCAGCTCAGGGTCGAGCGCGGCCAGAGCTCGGTGCCCGGCGTTCGGGTCGGCATGCTTCATCCGACCCCAGCCGAGGTGCGACCGGGCCCAGTACCGCTGTTGCGCCTCCGGCCCGCTCACGAAGTCCTGGTAGGTCATCGGCATCCGAGCCGGCGAGCCCGGACCGCGGTAGTCGGGGATGCCCGAGTCGGTCGACATCCCGGCGCCTCCGAGCACGACCAGCGGCCGCTCGGCCAGCGCGGCGATCGCCTCCCTCACGCTCGCAGCCTACGGCGGACGTGGTCACCCGCCGCGTGGCCAGCGTTGCCACTGGGAGCGGTGGGTAGGCCACCGAATCTGGTGTGGGAACGGTGGCTGGGGCACCGCTCCCCGGCGTCGCCGCTGGGAGCGGTGGGTAGGCCACCGAATCTGGTGTGGGAACGGTGGCTAGGGCACCGCTCCCGGGCGGACAGGCCCCCTGCGGACTACGCCCCGTAGCGCACCCGGGCACGGGCACGGGCCTTCTCTGCCTCGACCTCACGGTCCTTGGGCGGGGCGGTGGTGACCAGGTCGTCGAGCAGGTGGCCAGTGATGTGCGCGATCTCGTGCACGGCCCGGTCGAACGCGGCCTGGTTGGCCGCCGACGGCTTGGTCGTGCCGGCCACCTTGCGCACGTACTGGAGGGCGGCGGCGTGCACCTCGTCGGTGCTGGCCGGCGGCTCGAAGTTGTTCAGCGGGCGGATGTTGCGGCACATGCGTCCAGCCTACGACTGGCGCCCGCCGGCCGAAATGCTCAATCGAGCGGGAAGAACTCGACGTCCTCACCGGTGATCAGCGCGACGCGGTCGTCGGGCAACGGCACCAGTCGCACCTCGCTGACGTCGCTGCCGAACTCGACCTGGGTCATCGAGTTGTCCATCCGGCCGCCACCGAGGTGCAGCGCCGAGACGTAACCGGCCCGACCGCGCGAGACCACCGTGAGCACCGTCCGCTGAGCCGGCAGCCAGGTGAACTGGCGCGGGTCGTCGCCGGCCAGTGCGCGGGAGCCGGAGCCGTAGGACACGACGTCCAAGCGGTCCGGTGAGGTCAGATCAGTGACGTCGAACAGTCCCGCCTGACCACCCCAGCCACGCCCCGCGGTGCCTTGCGGACCCTCGCCCATGCCGACGACGCGCATGCCGCCCAGCGGGTGCAGGTAGTCGGAGAACCCCGGGATCTTCAGCTCACCGAGCAGGGTCGGGTCGCGCTGGTCGGTCAGGTCGATCGCGTAGAACGGGTCGATCTGGCGGAAGGTGACGAGCAGCGCCAGTCCGTCGAACCAGCGCACCGACTGGATGTCCTCGTTGACTCCGATCTTGTCGAGCCGGCCGAGCTCGACGAGCTCGTCGCCGTCGGCCTTCAGCGTGACGACCGAGTTGAAGTTGCCGGTCTCCGACGATGGCCCGACGGCCAGCCGCAGCACCCCGTCGTACTCGTCCATCGCCCAGCGGTCGGCCACGGTGCCCTCCACCTCGCCGGCGCCGACGTAGGACGCCGAAGTGCCGTCGAGCTCGAAGTCGTAGACGTGGGTGGTGCCCGCGTCGCTGCCGCCGAACGGAAGGGCGACGCGGCAGGTGAAGCAGCCGAACGTCTGCTGGCCGGTGGCTGCGAGGTAGAGGTGGTCGGTCGACTCGTAGGCGAGGGGGGCGTCGCCGCCGAGCCCGATCGACGACAGGTCGCCCGGCTCGGTCGCCGCGAAGCCGACGACCGCCATCGTGCCCAGCCCCAGCTCAGCGCGGGGGATCGCCACCCGGTCGCAAGCGAGGAACTGCTCGGCATCAGCGCCGTCGACGCCCACCTGCGGCAGCCAGTCGTCGAGCGTGGTCTCCTCGACCAGCTCGCGGTTGGTCGCGAGGGCCGCCTTCTCGGTCGTGCCGCGCCGCGGCTGCACGAAATCGAGGTCCGGCAGACCCGACGACAGCACCAGCCGCACGTCGTCGCCGTGCTGGCGAGCCGTGACGGATGCCGCGTCGTAGTCGACCATGTGCTCGAGCGCAGGCTCCGCCGGGTCGCTGACGTCGATGGTGATCACACGGCTCTGCTGCACGGCGGCGTCGTAGTAGTAGCCGTAGCGGTCCTGGTCAGGGCGGCTACCGTCGTTGCCGATCGCCACGACGGTGTCGCCGACCAGGAGGATCTCGCCGTCCTCGAAGTCGCCGAGGTCGAGGCGGCCGAGCTCCTCGACCTCGTCGCCCGTGACGTCGTAGGTCGTGAGCGTCGACTGCCGCAGGCGCACCAGCATTGAGCCGTCGGTCTTGACCGAGTCGGGCTCGTCGACCCCTGCTTCCTGCACGTTGGTGCCGGTTTCGCTGTTGGTGACCGTGGAGGTCTTGGCTGGCGTGGAGGTGTCGCGGTTGAGCTCGGAAGACGCCCGAGCGTTGTTCTGGTCGGGGGCCGCGGCCGGCATCGGTGCCATCACCACGTCACCGAGTTCGTAGTAGTAGGGCATCGGCCCCTCCCAGCCGTACGCCCCCACGAGGTCGACGGCCTGCTCGACGTAGTGGTCGAGCAGCTCGTCACACGACTCGGGCGCTAGCAGTTCGCCGTGGAAGGCAGCGGGCACGATGTCGGTGCCGCCGCCGGGCGCCAATCCGGCGCCCGCTCCCACCCCGCCGGGGCCGGCCACCAGGGTGCCGGCCACGAACGCAGCGGCCACGCCGCCCAGGGCGCCGACGCCCAGTAACGAGCGCTTCAACCGGTGCTCGGGACGACGGCGCGCGGCGTCCCGACGTCCGGCGTTCACGATGGCATCGACGGGGGCCGGTCCGACGGGCAGGTCGTCCCACTGGCGTTCGAGGTCGGTCATGATCGGGTTCCTCCGGTGAGGTCGGCCAGGTGGTCATCGGCCGCGAGCTGGGCGAGTGATCGTGAGAGCCGGCTCTTCACGGTGCCTGCGGGGATGTCGAGCGCCGCGGCTGTCTCGGCCTCGGTCAACCCGGCGAAGTAGCGCAGGACGACGACGTCCCGGTTCGGCTTGCTGAGTCCGTCGAGGGCCCGGTGCACGGCGTCGGCCAGGTCGACCGCGGCCGGTGCCGTCGCCCGAGATCGTCTCGGGCAACCGCTCGGTCGGGCGCTCCCCCCACCAGCGTCGGCGCTTGCTGTCGCGCAGGCAGTTGAGCAGCATCCGGTAGACGTAGCTGGTGCGGTTGTCGGCGCGGCACACCTGCGGCCACGCGGTGTAGCAGCGCACCAGCGTCGTCTGGGCCAGGTCCTCGGCCTCGTGCGGGCCGCACCCCAGGAAGATCGCTGAGCGCACCAGCGACGTCCAGGCGTCGCGTGCGTAGTCGGCGAAGTCAGTTTCCGCTGATCGGTTGGGTTCCATGTCAGGCGTATGACGGGGCGGGTGGTGGTATCGGTTCCCTCCGGCCGGTGAATCTGTCCACCGCAGCAGTGCAAGAGTGGCGCCATGCAGAACCGCGACCTCGACCTGATCCTCTTCGGCGCAACCGGCTTCACCGGAGGCCTCACTGCCGAGTACCTCGCCAACAACTCGCCCGCCGGGCTGCGCTGGGCGCTGGCCGGGCGCAACGAGGTGAAGCTGGCGCGCGTGCGCGACCGGCTGGCAGCCATCGATCCCGCCGCGGCTGAGCTCGAGCTGATCGTGGTCGACGCCGCCGATGCCGCCGCGCTCGCCGACGTCGTGGCGCGCACCAAGGTCGTGGTCACCACGGTCGGCCCCTACCTCCAGCTCGGGGGGCCGCTGGTGGCGGCGTGCGCCGAGACCGGCACCGACTACGTCGACCTGACCGGTGAGCCCGAGTTCGTCGACCGCACCTACCTCGAGCACCACGCCACGGCCGAGCGAACCGGTGCCCGCATCGTGCACGCCTGCGGGTTCGACTCGATCCCGCACGACCTCGGCGCCTACTTCACGATCCAGCAGCTCCAGGCCAGGGGACCGGTCACGATGCGCGGCGTCGTCCGCAGCAACGGCACGTTCTCCGGCGGCACCTTCCACTCGGCGATGGGCGCCTTCTCGCGCGCACGCCAGATGGCGGAGACCGCCAAGCGGCGGCGTCGCGCCGAACCACGCCTCGAGGGCAGGTCGTCGCGCCCCGTGTCCGGCAAGCCGCAGCGCGACTCGAAGCTCGGCTACTGGCTCCTCCCGATGCCCACGATCGACCCTCAGGTGGTCGCCCGCAGCGGTGCCGCGCTCACGGCGTACGGCCCCGACTTCAGGTACTCGCACTTCGCCGGCTTCAAGACCCTGCGCTACACCGTCGGCAGCGTCGCGGGCATGACCGCCATCGGCCTGACCGCCCAGGTGAAGCCGGCCCGCAACTTCCTGCTCGGCAAGGTCAAGCAGGGTCAGGGGCCTGACGCATCCAAGCGCGACAAGTCGTGGTTCACCGTCGACTTCGTCGCCGAGAGCGGCGGCCACGAGGTGCACACCCGCGTCTCCGGCGGCGACCCCGGCTACTCCGAGACCGCGAAGATGCTCGCCGAGTCGGCGCTGTGCCTCGCCTTCGACGACAACCCGACGTCGGCCGGATCGGTCACGACCGCCCAGGCGATGGGCGACAACCTGCTGGCCCGCCTGCGTGCGGCGGGCATGTCATTCGACGTCGTCACCTGATGTCGCGGCGGTCGGCACCTCGGTGCCCTGGGCGCCCTGGGTTCCAGCCTCGCGCACGGTCGGCGTCGGGCCGATCAGGGTTGCGACCACTGACAGTGCCACCCACATGAAGCCGACGACCATCAGGTAGCGCATCAGGGCGACGTCGATCGGCAGGGTGCCGGTGACGAGTCCTTGGTAGAGCGCGGGCGAGGCGAGCAGCGCGGCGCCGACGAGCACGTGGCCGGAGAGCAGGTTCATCGCGAGCTCCTCATGACGCGACCTCCATCGTGGTTCCAGCGGGCCTCGGGGTCGTACGGTCGACCCCGACAACGCTGACCACCCCGGCCGAGCGCACCTGCGCGGTGCCGGTGAGCTCGGGGTACGACAGCACCGACAGGCGGTCGACGACCGGTCGGATCAGGCGGCGCACGGCCGCCCGCAGCTGCGGCGCGCACACGAGCACCGGTCGCACGTTGCGGTTCTCGGCGTCCACCAGCACCTGGGCGACGCCGCCGATCAGGCCTTGCAGGGTCACCGGGTCGACCGCGATCACCGCCCCCTGCTCGCTGGGTCGGATCGCCTCGAGCATCCGCTGCTCGAGCTGCGGATCGAAGCTGATGACGTGCACGACACCGTCCACGATGTACGGCGCCACGACGGCGGGTCCGAGAGCAGTGCGGGCGGCGTCGATGAGCGAGTCGAGGTCCTTGCTGGCCTGGGCCCGCAGCGAGAGAGCCTCGTAGATGCGCACCAGGTCGCGGATCGAGATGCCGTCGTCCAGCAGGCTCGCCAGCACCCGCTGCACCTCGCCGAGGGTGAGCAGGGCCGGGGTCAGCTCGTCGACGACGTTGGGGTGGGTGCGCTTGACGACGTCAGTGAGCAGTCGCACGTCCTCGCGACCCAGGAGTCGGGACGCGTAGGCCGAGACGATCTCGGCGAGATGGGTGGTGATCACGGCCGAACGGTCGACGACGGTGGCGCCGCTCAGCTCGGCCTGGCTGCGCAGCTCGGCGGGGATCCACTTGGCGTCGAGCCCGAACACCGGCTCGTGCGTGGGCTCGCCGGGCAGCGAGCCCAGGAAGTCGCCGATGGCCAGCACGGTGCCGGGCGGCGCCTCGCCGCGCGCGACCTCGATGTCGAAGAGCTTGATCACGTAGGTGCGCGTCGGCAGGTCGAGGTTGTCGCGCGTGCGAACCAGCGGGATGACGACGCCGAGGTCGGAGGCGATCTTGCGGCGCAGGGCCTTCACCCTCTCGAGCAGGTCTCCGCCCGAGCTCGGGGCCACGAGATCGATGATGTCGGGGGACAGCTCGAGTCCCAACGGATCGACCTGGATCTCCTGGGCCAGCATCTCCGGGAGGTCACGGTCCGGCGGCTCCATGATGGCCAGCTCGGCCGAGGTCGCCTCTGTGACGTCGGTTGGGACGCGAGCCGAGAGCAGCAGCAGGGCGCCGCCGGCCAGCAGGAACGGGATCTTCGGGAGGCCCGGGATCAGGCACAGCGCCATCCCTGCGAACCCGGCGATCTGCAACGGCATCTTGTTGGCCGTGATCTGCCGCATGATGTCCGAGCCCATGTCGGAGGCATGCTCCGGGTCGCCGGCGCTGCGGGTCACGATCAGGCCGGTCGCCACCGAGAGCAGCAGTGCGGGGATCTGCGAGACCAGGCCGTCACCGATCGAGAGCAGCGAGTAGGTCGACACGGCGTCTCCGGGGGCCATGCCCCGCTGCGCCATGCCGATCGCGAAGCCTCCGACCAGGTTCACCAGCGTGATCAGGATGGCCGCGATCGCGTCGCCCTTCACGAACTTCGAGGCGCCGTCCATCGCACCGTAGAAGTCGGCCTCGGCGTGCACCTCGGCGCGCCGGCGGCGGGCCTGGTCCTCGTCGATGAGCCCGGAGTTCAGGTCGGCGTCGATCGCCATCTGCTTGCCGGGCATGGCGTCGAGGGTGAACCTGGCGCCGACCTCGGCCACCCGCCCAGCGCCGTTGGTGATGACGACGAACTGGATGATCAGCAGGATCACGAAGATGATCAGCCCGACGATGAGCGAGCCGCCGACCACGAAGTGGCCGAACGTGTCGATCACCTTGCCGGCGTACCCGTCGATCAGCACCAGCCGGGTCGCGCTGACGTTGAGGGCGAGGCGGAAGAGGGTCATCACGAGCAGCACCGCCGGGAACGCCGCGAAGTCGAGCGGGCGGGTCACGAAGATCGCGGTGAGCAGGATGAGCAGTGCCCCGGTGATGTTCACCGCGATGAGCATGTCGAGCACGGCAGCGGGCAGCGGGATGACCAGCATCACCACGATGAACACGATGCCGACCGGCACGCCGAGCTGCGTGAGCCGCTTGAGCGCCATGGCCGTCCTTCAGTGTCACGTGGGTCACGAGGTGACGCCGTCCGTGGCGCAGGCAACGCCGTCCTGGCGTCACCGGGTCCTATCGACCGGCCGGAGCGGCACCTGAGGCGATCGGCCGAGACGAGATCGGCCCAGACGAGATCGGAGCAGTGAACGGACGACGCCGACGCCGTCCGATCGTGGGCACGGCCGGTACTTCGAGCTCGCGGCGTGGCGAGCGGTGCGATCCGCCCCGGGCGCCGCGGGTGCGCCGACTGATCACGAACGCCAGCACGTGTGCGACGGCGGCGAACAGCTCGGACGGGATCTCCTGGCCTACCTCGGTCGAGGTGTACAGCGCGCGGGCCAGCGGGATGTCATGCACCAGCGGCACGTCGTGCTCGCCGGCCGCCTCACGGATGGCGGCCGCGATCGCACCGGCACCCCGAGCGACGACCAGCGGGGCGCCCCGTTCGGCCTCGTAACGCAGCGCGACGGCCACGTGGGTCGGGTTCACGAGCACGACGTCGGCGGTCGGCACGTCGGTCATCATCCGGTTACGGGCCGCAGCGAGCTGGCGAGCCCGGATCGCGCCCTTGATGAGCGGGTCGCCCTCCGACTGCTTGTGCTCCTGCTTGATCTCGTGCTTCGACATCCGGGTCTGCTTGCCGATCCGACGCTTCTGCACGCCGTAGTCGAGGGCAGCCATCGCGACCCCGGCCAGGGCGACGTTGCGCAGCAGGCCGAGAGCGTGGGCGCCGGCCGCGCTGAGCACGACGCCGGGTGGCACGAGCCCTCCGATCAGCGGCATCAACGAGCGCACCGAGGAGTAGACGACGGCCGCCACCATCGCGCACTTCACCAGCATCTTCGCGCCCTCCCACAGGGAGTGCGGGCCGAAGACGCGCTTGGCCCCCTTGATCGGGTCCAGCTTCTTCAACGTCGGCTTCACCGACTTGGTGGCGAGGTAGAAGCCGCCCTGCGCCAGGGTGGCGGACACGCTGATCAGCAGCATCCCAGCGCTGAGGATGAGCAGCGTGGTGAGCGCATGGATGCCGCCGTCCCGCAGCACCTCCATCGGCGTCGGGAAGCGTCGGTCGCTCGATCGTGCGCAGCGCGCGGGACATGAGCTGCTGCAGCTGGTCGAGCTCGTGGCGCACCAGCACCGGCATCATCATGGCCGCTGCTAGCAACGCCAGCCACGCCCCCAGCTCCTGGGTGCGCGCGACCTGCCCCTCCTTGCGCGCCTCCTTGCGGCGCTTGGGTGTGGGCTTCTCGGTCTTCTCGCCATCGGAGTTCGCGGCCATCAGGCCCCACCTCCTGCCATCGCGGCGGTCGCTTCCATCGCCAGCTCGACCAGGCGGTCGACGACCTGGGGCAGCACCGGGAACGAGAGCCCGACGAGCAGCAGGGTGAGCCCGATCTTGGCCGGGAACATCACGTTGATGGCGTTGAGCTGCGGGGCCACCTTCGTCATCAGCGCCAGCCCGAGGTCGGCCAGGAACAGCACCGCGATCATCGGCAGCGCGACCTGGATCGCGGTCACGAAGAAGACGCCGAACGCGCGGGTGAGCACCTCGTGCTGGCCCGAGATGTCGGGGGAGTCGCCGATCGGCAGCATCTCGAAGGTGCGCAGCAGCCCGCCCATGACGAGCAGGTGACCGCCGCTGGCGAACAGCAGCACCGTTGCCAGCATCGAGTGGAACTTGCCGAGCACGGTGTTCATGTTCTGGCCGAGCGGGTCGAAGCCCTGAGCGAGCGAGAAGCCGCCGAACAGGTCGATGAGGCTGCCCGCGGCGGCGACGGCACTGAACAACAGCATGGTCACGAAGCCCATCGACAGCCCGATGAACGCCTGGGTGACGACGGTGACGATCAGCTCCCAGTCGCCGACCGGGATCTGCGTCGCAGCCATCGCTGGCGCCACGGTGAATGCCAGCCCGAGGCTGAGGATCACCTTCGCCATCGTCGGTACCGCGCGGGAGCTGAACGGCGGTACGACGAACAGCCAAGCCACGATGCGCACCGACGCGAGCAGGAACGCCAGGATCGGCTCTCCGGCGAGGGTGACGGTCATGGCAGCGTTGCTCGTTGGCCCGCTCAGGCGAGCAGGCTGGGGATCATGTCGAAGAGGTCGTGGGTGAAGTTGACCAGCGTGTGCAGCATCCAGTTGCCGCTGACCAAGATCGCGACGCCGACGGCCACCAGCTTCGGCACGAACGCGAGCGTGAACTCCTGGATCTGCGTCATCGACTGGAAGAGCGAGACCACGAACCCCACGGTCAGGGCGCTGCACAGGATGGGCGCAGACAGCTTGAGGGCCACCAGCATGGTCTGCATGGCGATCTCGATGACGGCGGTGTCGGACACGGAGTTCTCCCCTCGATCCTTACGAGTAGCTCGAGACGAGCGCGGTGATGACCAGCGCCCATCCGTCGACGAGTACGAAGAGCAGCAGCTTGAACGGCAGTGAGACCATCACCGGCGGCATCATCATCATGCCCAGCGCCATCAACGCCCCGCTCACGACGATGTCGATGACCAGGAACGGGATGAAGATGATGAAGCCGATCGTGAACGCCTGCTTGAGCTCACTCAGCACGAACGCCGGCACCAGGGTGCTCATCGGCACGTCGGTACGGTCCTGGGGCAGGTCACGGCGAGCGACGTTGGTGAGCATCTCCAGCTCGTCGTCCCCGGTCTGGTTCGAGCATGAACTCGCGGAGTGGCTCGACGCCGGTCTCGAAGGCCTGGGACGCCGTCATCTCGCCGTCGAGGTAGGGCTGGAGCCCCATGTCGTTGATGTCGGAGAGCACCGGCCCCATGATGAACAGGCTCAGGAACAGGGCGAGCCCGGCGAGCACCTGGTTGGGCGGGGTCTGCTGGAGGCCGAGCGCGTTGCGCGTCAGGCCCAGCACCACCAACACCTTGGTGAACGACGTGCAGGTGAGCAGGATCGCCGGCGCCAGGGACAGCAGGGTCAGGGTCAGGATCAGCGTGACCGACGAGCTCGGCTTGTCAGCCAGCCCGTCGATGTCGATCAGCACGCCGCCGTCCGGATCGGTCGGCTCGGAGGTCGACGGGCCTGACGGTCCGTTCGGTCCGGCCGGACCTGAGCGCCCGACGACGCCGAGCGTCTCGCTGAACGGCGACGCTCCGGGCTTGGCGACCACGGGGCCGCCGAGGCCGGCGGGATCCTCCGGTGCGGCAGAGCTCGGACCGGCGGTGCCGATGAGCAGCACCCCGATGACTGAACAGCAGAGCGAGCAGCAGGCGGATCAGGTCGAGAGGCCGACCCGGCGGCGCACACCCGCCGGGTCGGGTGGGTCATGACGCGCGCCGGCCGACTGCTGCTCGGGCCTGGCGCCACGTGTGGGGTGAGAGCAGCGAGCCGCTGAGCCGCCGCCCTGCCTTGGGCGCCGGGCCACCGGTGCGGTGCCGCTCGGTGTGGGCAGCTCGGCCACCGGGGCCCGATGCTTGCCCGGCCCGCACCGGGTTCACCGGCCCGGCTGGGGGCGCCGGGGCAGGCGTGGCGCGGGCTCGCCGGACAGCTCGGCCAGCAGGGCGGCGGCGAAGTCGGCGTACGGCATCTCACCGCCGCTTGCGCAGATCGGCGACGGAGCCCGGGCGGGCGTCGGCGCCGGTGTCGGGACCGGTGCAGCTTCCGGGGGGCTTCGGGGCGGGCACGGCGCGCAGCTCAGCCCGGTGCCGAGTCGAGTCGGCGAAGCTGGGCGTCGGCCCGACCTCCGCCTGCGCCGAGTCGGCGTACGTGTGCGCCGACTCGGCGGGGGCTGCGAGCTCGCTGGGGTCCATCTCGGCGAGCACGCGCACCTGCTGCTCGGTGGTGCCGAGCACGAGCACGCGCTGGCCGACCTGAACGACGGTGACGCCCGAGCCGCGGGTCAGCGCCTGCCGGTGCAACACCGAGACGGTGGCGGCGGAGTTGGTGCGGTACTTCCGGCCGGCGAACCGGATGGCGAGCAGCAGGAGTCCCATCACGACGGCCAGCGACATGACCATGCGCAGCACCAGCTCGCCCATGTCAGCCGACCTCGCTCTGGTCGAGGATCTCGGTCACCCGGAGCCCGAAGTCCTCGTCGATCACCACGACCTCGCCGCGGGCGATCAGCCGGCCGTTGACCAGCAGGTCGGCGGGCGATCCGGCGGCCCGGTCGAGGGCGAGGACGGCGCCAGGGGCGAGGGCGAGCAGGTCGCGGACCGCCATCTGGGTGCGGCCCAGCTCGACCGTCACCTCCATCTCGACGCCGTGCAGCATCTCGATGCCCCGGCGTCCGTCGATGATGGAGCGCACGTTGTCGGGAGCCACCACGGCGCCGCCGAGGTCCAGCGGCACGCCCAGGGCGGCCGGCGCGACGTCGGGCACCCCGCTGGCGAGGGCGCTGGCGAGGGGGCTGGCGAGGGGGCTGGCGATGCCGGTGGGGCCTGGCGTGATCGATCCGCCACCGGAGCTGACCAGGGTGGTGTCGGGCACCAGCAACGCAGCGACGATCCCGCTACCCAGCAGGGGCACGGCGGTGAAGGCGACCGCCCTGCTCGTCGACGACCAGCTCGAGGTCGACCTGCCGGGCGGCCTGCGCGCTGGCGCCGAGCACGGCTGCGGCAGCGTCGATCGCGGGCTGCACCGCGGCCGCGAGGTCGAGTCCGCCCATCGGGCTGGCGGCCAGCGCAGCCACGAGCTCCTCGCCGACCAGCACGGTGATCCGGCCAGTGACCGCACCGGTGAGCTCGGCACACGCGGCGCCGGCGAAGACCTGGACGACGTGCTCGGTGCCGGGCTGCGGGTCACCGGGCGACAGCGGCTCGGAGGCGGGCAGCACGGAAGCGCAGGCCTCCGCGGCTGCGAGGGCGAGCTCGGTGGGGATGGCGGTCATCGAACCTCCTGGTGGGACGTCGCCACGATCAGCGCCGCGAGTCGTGGGCCGTGGGTGCCGGCGGTGGCGTGCGCGAAGGGTTGGTCGGCGACGCTGACGTCGAGCGGTGCCGAGGCCGGGTGCGCCAGACGCAGGACGTCGCCCGGCTGCAGGTCGCTGAGCGTGGCCGGGTCGATCGGGGTGCTGCGGAACCGCACGAGCACGTCGACCGGCACGTCCTGGAACGAGTCGTTGAGCAGCAAGGCGGCCTCGGCCCGCTGGGCGCGCTCACGGTTCGAGACCGGTGCTGGCGCCGCGGCCGCGGCCAGGTGCGGGTGTAGGCCGCTGAACGGCAAGCAGACCGACATCCGGTGCGGGTGGTCGTCGATGCGCAGCTCGAGGTCGATCACGACCATGACGTCGGCAGCGCCGGCCGCTTGTGCGAACTGCGGGCTGTACTCCACGCCGGTCACCTGCGGGTCGAGCGCGACGATCGCAGCCAGCGAGTAGCGCATCTCGCTCAGCAGCCGGGCGACGAGACCGCGGATGACGCCGCTCTCGATCTCGGTCAGCGGGCGCTGCGGCTGACGTTGTCCGCCGGGGCCGCCGAGCATGTGGTCGACGCACGACATGACCGCGTCCAACGACAGGTCGAGCATGCCCCGGCCGGGCATCGGGTCGGTCGTGAAGAGCGTGAGGTAGGTCGTGGCGGCCAGGGAGTCGACGTACTCGGCGTAGCTGCGCTGGTCGATTTTGGTCAGGCTGACCTGGCACACGCTGCGCAGCGCCGAGGTGAACACCGTCGTCGCCTGGCGCGCGAACCCGTCGAACCCGAGCTGCAGGATCCGCTGGTGCTCGCGCGAGAGCTGGATCGGACGTCGGAAGTCGTACGGCGTGGGCTCGCCGGAACGAGAACGCCGGCGCGGCCGAGCAGCCGGTGCCCCGCGTCGGGGGTCGGCTGGGGTCGGCTGGGTCGAGGTGGCCACGCTCACGGAGGGCGTATCGGCTCCCCGTCAAGTCACCTGAGCACTATCGAGCCCCCGGTTTCCGCTGACCCGTCCTCTATAGGGGACGGGTCAGCGCCAATTCACGGTGACCCGTCCTCTATAGGGGACGGGTCAGCGTCAGAACGAGCGCGTCACTGGGTGACGAACTCGGTGAAGTACACCCCCATCACCTCCTCGTGGTAAAGCTCGTGGAGGGAGTGCTCCAGCTCCTTCTTCAACTTCCTTCGGTCGGCGGGCCGGGTCACCTCAGCGATGTCGCGCCCGCTGAACAGCTCGATGGCGGCGTCCAAGGCCTTGCTGCCGTCGGCCTCGTGCGCGCTGGTGGTCAGCTGCAGCGCCAGCCCGATGCGCAGGTAGTGCCCGCCGGACAGGTTGACCTGCAGGGTCTCCAGCGGCACCACCTCGCCAGGCTCCGGCTCGGCTGCTCCGCCTCCCGGCTTCAGCACGAACCAGTAGCCCCCGCCGCCGATGGCGAGAACCGCGACCACGATGATCAGCAGCTTCTTCTTGCTCTTCTTGGCCTCCACCGGCGGCGTCTCGGTGGCCGGGGGGTTGGCGGTGATGGTCATCGCAGCTCTCCTCTCGGGTCGGGTCCTGTCGGATCGGGTCGGCCGGCGGCGCTGCCGGTCAGTGGGTCGTCCTCGTCGGACGTCGTGGCTGCGGCGAGCTGGACGTCGTCCTGCCAGCGCCGACCTCGGTCGCCGGCCGCCGCGGGGATCAGCTCGGCGGTCTCGGCGGTGACGGTCGACAGCACGACGATGTCGACGCGCTTGTTGATCTCCTGCGAGCCGGGCGCCGATGGGTCGCGCAGGGGCTTGGTGTGCCCGAAGGCGGCCAACGACAGACGGTCCGTGGCGATGCCGGCCACCTCGTTCAGGCGGCGCAGCACGGTCGTGGCCCGCGCCGCCGAGAGGTCCCAGTCGGTGGCGAAGTAGCGCGGCCTCACCGGCTCCTGGTTGGTGTGCCCGTCGATCTCGAGCGGGTCCGACACCGTCTTGAGCACCCGCGCCAGGGCGTCGACGACCTCGCGCCCGCGCAGGCTCAGGGTGGCGAGGTCGGCCTCGAACACCACGTGCCGCGAGACGAGGCTCAGCACCAGCCCGCGCTCGTCGTACGACGCCTCGACGTCGCGCTCCAGGCCCGATCGCTCGAGCGCCTTGAGCAACCGCTTGCGCAGCTTCTCGAGCCGCTTGACCTCGGCCTGCGCCTCACCCTCGATCCGCTCGTGCTCGAGCCGTTGGGTCACCTGGAGCGCCTGCTCCACCATCGTGCGCTGGTTCTGGCTCAGCCCGGCCAGGTTGAGCTGGGGCGCGACTGGCCCGACGGCGTTCTGGCCCTGCTGGTCGTGCAGCGAGCTGGCGCCGTCGAGGATGGAGTCCTGCGAGCCGAAGCCGGCCGCCAGCCCGTCCTTGAGCTCGGCGAACTTCTTCTCGTCGACCTGGCTGATCGCGAACATGACGACGAACAGCACCATGAGCAGCGTGACCATGTCGGCGTAGCTGACCAGCCACCGCTCGTGGTTCTCGTGCTCCTCGTGCTCTTCGTGACGCACCCGTCTGGTGTGGCTCATAGCGGAGTCCCGACCCTGATCAGGCGGCCTCGGCGGCGGGCTGCTGGTCAGCCGGCAGCAGGGACGTCAGCTTCTGCGCGATCACCCGTGGGTTCGAGCCGGCCTGGATGGCGGCGACGCCCTCGATGATCATCTCCATGCGCATCGCCTCGAGCTCGCTGATGCGCTTGAGCCGGCTGCCGATCGGCAGGAAGAGCACGTTGGCGCTCATGACGCCCCACAGGGTGGCGACGAAGGCGGCGGCGATCAGGTGCCCGAGCTCGTCGGGGTTGGAGAGGTTCTCCAGCACGTGCACGAGGCCCATGACGGTGCCGATGATCCCGATGGTGGGGGCGTAGGCACCGGCGTCGGCGAAGAACTTCGCCGACTGCTTGTCGGCCTTCTTCTTGGCGATCACCTCGGCCTCGAGGATGTCGCGCACCTCGTCGGGGTCGGTGCCGTCGATGGCGAGGGTCACGCCCTTGACGAGGAACTCGTCGTCCATGTCCTTGACCATGTCCTCCAGCGCGAGCAGGCCCTCGCGGCGGGCCCGCTCGGCCAGGCTCACGACGGCGGGGACGACGTCGCCGGCGGGCTGCACGTTGCCGCCGGTGAAGGCGCGCTTGACAGAGACGGCCGCGTTCTTGGCGTCGCCCATCGTGCCTCCGGCGATCGTCACCAGGATCGTGGTCCCGAAGACGAGCAGCAGCGGCGGAAGCAGCAGCAGGCTCGTCGGGTTGCCGCCCTCGAGCACGTTCGCGGCCACGACGACCGCGATGCCGGCTCCGATACCGATGGCGGTGGCGGCGTCCTTCATGAGCGGGCTCCGCGACGCGGGGAGGCATGTCCGCCCGGGTTCACGATGAGCAGGTTCGGCTGGCGCGGGCCGGTCACCAGGGTCGACCTGCTCGACCTCGATGGCGGTGCCTGGATGTCCGGGGCCGGAGGCCCAGTCCTCGATGCCGGGGGAGCTGGCGTTCATCGCCTCCAGCAGGCCGCTGAGGGCGAGCACTTCGGCGCGGTGGCGCCGAATGATGGAGATGACCGCCGGCATGCTCTCGGCGACGACGTACTTCGAACCGTCGAGCAGCGTGATCACCGTGTCGGGGGTGGCGTCGAGGCGCTCGATGAGATCGGAGTTCAGGCAGAACACCGATCCCGAAAGTCGGGTGAGCGTGATCATGGGGGGCACCATCCTTAGTGCGGAAAAGCGACAGCCATCCGTGGCCATCACGCAGTCCATCGGCGGTGCCTCCGACGACCTGAGTGGTCTGGGCCACCCGTTCGGTCACCCGGGTCTGGTCAAATGAGTCAAGGCCCCACCACTGGTGGGGCCTTGACTCGGCAGGCTGTTCTCAGCCCGGAATCACCTCACGGCTTGGTGGTGTACTCCGTGACGCAGACGTCGAACTCGTCGGTCGGGTTGCGCGGGTTGTCGAGCAGACCGTCGAGCGTGCACTGCACCAGCGCCTGGGCCAGGGTGAGCACGTCGTCGACGGGCTTGATCGAGGTCTGCGGCAGCGCCGGGATCGTGACCGGCGGCAGCTTCGGCAGCTGCGGCAGGGGGCCGTTGTCGGGCTTCGGCTCGGGCTCGTCGGTCGGCTCGGGGTCGGACTCGGAGGGCTGCTCCGGCTCGATGGCCTCCGGCGCCGGCTCGGCCTGGTCGTCCTCGTCGGGCTTGGTGTTCTTCGGACCCTGGTCGAACGTCGGCAGCGGGGTCAGGAAGCCGGCGGCGGTGGTGTTGTTCGGCACCGTCATGAAGTCGCCGGCGAGGTAGTTGTCGGCGATCTGAAGCACCAGGTCGACGTAGGAGTCGGAGTGGTTGTAGCGGTAGACCGCTTCCCGCTGACCGGCCAGGGTCGACAGGTCGCTGGTGCCGGAGCAGAGGTAGACGGCGGTGCCGAGCGCGGCGTCGTCGATGTCTTGGGGGTTGCGGACGCCGTCGTTGTCGGCGTCGACGCCGACCGCGCTCCAGGTGGACGGGATGAACTGCATCGGACCGACCGCGCGGTCGAAGAGCCGGTCGCTGTCGTACTGGCCGGCGTCGGTGTCGCAGATGACGGCGGTGCCGCGGGTGCCGTCGAGGGCGATGCCGATGATGCCGGGCACCGCGATGCCGTTGGCGTCGAGGGCCGAGCCGCCGAAACGACCGTGGTCGGACTCGACCCGGCCGATGGCCGCGACGAGCTGCCAGGTCAGGTTGCAGGAGGTGTCGGCGGCGTTGATGACGGTCTCGGCGCGCTGGTAGGCCGCGAGGGCAGCCGACGGAATGCCGTTGGTGGACGAGGTGGCCACGATCTGCTTCACGTCACGCTCGGCCTTCGCGACCGATCCGACCGCGTCGGGGGACGACACGGAGGCCGGGGCCTCGATCGCCCGGCTCGGCACGCTGGTGCCGTCGGCGAGGGACGTGGCTCCGGTGGGCTCGGCCGCGGACGACGTCGCAGAGCCACCGGCTCCGGCGAGGCTCGCGGTCCAGGCGGCCGAGAGCAGGGCGAGCGGCACGAGGGCCGTCGCCTTCTGCGTCCGGCCGAAACGCTTGGCATGCATGTGGAACTCCTGACACTGCTGGGTCGACGTCGTGCTCCCTTCCCCATCGCACGACGTTGAAACGACAACGCGCCGCGGTGCACCAGAGTTACGGGTGACCCGGAACTAAATGTGACGGCTGACACGTGGTCTCGACCAGTATGTCTGACCGGAAGGGGGTCCGTGACCAGAACGTCCATCGATCGGGAGACCCGCCCGGTGCGCCGTGCTCGGCCTCGGTGACAATGAAGCGGTGAGCTCCGCTGACCCCACCGCCGCGTCGCAGGCGATGTTCGACCGTGCGCGTGCGGTCATCCCCGGCGGCGTCAGCTCGCCGGTGCGCGCGTTCAACGCGGTCGGAGGCACGCCACGCTTCATTCGCTCAGCGCGAGGCGCCTGGCTCACCGACGTCGACGGACGCGAGTACGTCGACCTGGTCGGCTCGTGGGGCCCGATGCTTCTCGGTCATGCGCACCCTGAGGTGCAGGAGGCGGTGATGGCGGCGGTCGCGCTCGGCACCTCGTACGGCGCCCCCACCGTGCCCGAGGTCGAGCTGGCCGAAGAGATCGTCGAGCGCACCCCGGTCGAACGGGTGCGCTTCGTGTCCTCGGGCACCGAGGCCACGATGTCGGCGATCCGGCTGGCTCGGGGCTTCACCGGTCGCGACGTCGTGGTGAAGTTCGCGGGCTGCTACCACGGTCACGTCGACGCGCTGCTGGCCTCGGCCGGGTCGGGGCTCGCCACCTTTGCGGTTCCCGGCACTCCGGGCGTGCCGACGTCCTCGACCGAGCTCACCCTGGTGCTGCCCTACAACGACGCTGCCGCGGTCGAGGCGGTGTTCGCCGAGCACGGTGACCGCATCGCGTGCCTGATCACCGAGGCCGCTCCCGGCAACATGGGCGTCGTCCCGCCGGAGCCGGGCTTCAACCTCTTCCTCGCCCAGACGTGCGCCCGGCACGGTGCCCTCTTCGTCAGCGACGAGGTGATGACCGGGTTCCGTGCCTCGCGCCAGGGACAGTGGGGCCTCGACGGCGCCATCGAGGGCTGGGTGCCCGACCTGATGACCTTCGGCAAGGTGATGGGTGGCGGCTTCCCCGCCGCCGCGTTCGGGGGCCGCGCCGACGTCATGTCGATGCTGGCGCCCGAGGGTCCCGTCTACCAGGCAGGCACGCTGTCCGGGAACCCGGTCGCCACCACGGCGGGCCTGGCGACGCTCCGACTGGCCACCGACGCCGTGTACGAACACATCTCGGCCGCGGCTGAGACGGTCAAGGCCGCGGTGGCCGACGCGCTGACCGCCGCCGGGGTCGCGCACCGGGTGCAGGCCACCGGCACCATGTTCTCCGTCTTCCTGGCCGACGGACCGGTGCTCGACTTCGCCGGCGCCTCCCGCACCGACGTCGCCGCGTACGCCGCCTTCTTCCACGCCATGCTCGACGCCGGGGTCTACCTGCCGCCGTCAGCCTACGAGGCGTGGTTCCTCTCCGCCGCTCACGACGAGCGCGCTGTGGGCGCCATCGTGGACGCCCTTCCGCAGGCCGCCGCCGCGGCCGCCCGCACCCAGCAGGAGCAGCCGTGAGCCAGACCCCCGACACCGTCGTCCACCTGCTCCGGCACGGTGAGGTGCACAACCCCGGGGGCGTGCTCTACGGCCGCCGGGACGGCTTCCACCTCTCCGACCTCGGCCGGCAGATGGCCGAGAAGGTCGCCGCGACCATCAAGGACCGCGACATCGTCCACCTGGTCTCCTCCCCGCTGGAGCGGGCCCAGGAGACAGCCGCGCCACTCGCGCTCGCGCGCGTGGTCTCGAGGTGACCCTCGACGAGCGGATCATCGAGTCGACCAACAAGTTCGAGGGGCTCACCTTCGGCAAGGGCCGCAACGCGCTGAAGAACCCGGCGACCTGGCGGCACCTCTACAACCCGTTCAAGCCGTCGTGGGGCGAGCCCTACAAGACGCTCGCGGCGCGGATGCTGGACGCCGTCCACGACGCTCGGGTCGCGGCCGCGGGCCACGAGGCGGTGCTCGTCTCCCACCAGCTGCCCATCTGGACCACCCGCCTGCAGGTCGAGAAGCGCTCGTTCCTCCACGACCCCCGCAAGCGGCAGTGCACGCTGTGCTCCCTCACGTCGTTCCACTTCGTCGGCGACCAGATCACCCAGGTCTCCTACAGCGAGCCAGCCGGTGACCTGATCCCCACCGGCGACAAGGGCGCCCCGTTCTCGGCGGGCAACGCACCCGAGGAGAAGCGACCGCAGGGATGAGGCGTCTCCTCGTCGGCCTGGTCGGCCTCGCCGCGCTGCTCCTGACCGGGTGCAGCGGTCTCGAAGGCACGGGTGACGTCAACTTCACCACCGGCGGCGGGATCGTCCAGATCGCCCCCGGCGACCGCACTGATCCCATCGACATCTCGGGGCCGTCGCTCGACGACGAGCCGATCGATCTGGCCGACCTGCGGGGCGAGGTCGTGGTCCTGAACGTGTGGGGCTCCTGGTGCAACCCGTGCCGCGACGAGGCGCCAGTGCTGGCCGAGGCATCCGCCGAGCTCGACGCAGCGTTCGTCGGCATGAGCTTCCGCGAGGACTCCTTCGATCGCGCCCGCGCGTTCGAGCGCGAGTTCGGCATCACCTATCCGACCATCGCCGACACCGGCGAGGGTGTGCTCG
This sequence comes from uncultured Actinomycetota bacterium, assembly GCA_963781575.1. Taxonomy (GTDB): domain Bacteria; phylum Actinomycetota; class Actinomycetes; order Propionibacteriales; family Nocardioidaceae; genus Nocardioides. The sequence continues at coordinate 65,224 of CAWAGM010000004.1, forward strand.
AGCTCGGCCGCTACGCCCCTCGCTCGCCGCCGACCACCTACGTGCTCGACCGGCTGGGGTCGTGTCGCCGCCCTGTTCACCGGCGCGCTCACCTCGGCCGGCACGCTCGAGGACGTCGTCACGGAGGTCGCGGCCGAGGATGGGTGACTGGTTCCGCGAGCAGGCCGCCGCGGGTCCGCTCGCGCTCGCCATCCCGGTGGCCGCGATCGCCGGGCTGGTCTCGTTCTTCAGCCCGTGCGTGATCCCGTTGCTGCCGGGCTACTTGTCCTACGCCACCGGTCTCTCGGGTGCCGAGCTGGCCGCGGGTGAGGCCGGCCGGCGCCGTGGCCGGATGCTCGCCGGCTCGCTGCTCTTCGTCCTCGGGTTCGCCGCGGTCTTCGTCATCGTCGGCGCGACCGCTGGCGGCCTCGGGCAGTTCCTGCGCTCCTACCGTGACGAGATCACCGTCGTCATGGGGTGCGTGCTGATCCTCCTCGGACTGGTGTTCGCCGGCGTCGTGCCCTGGCTCCAACGAGAGTGGCGCATCCACACCATCCCGGCCGTCGGCCTGGGCGCCGCGCCCCTGGTCGGCGCGATCTTCGCGCTCGGCTGGACGCCGTGCGTCGGGCCGACGTACGGCGTGATCCTGAGCCTCACCTACGCCTCCGACGACGCCACGGTCACGCGCGGTGCGGTGCTGTCCGCGGCCTACGCGCTCGGCCTGGGCATCCCGTTCATCGTCGCCGGCCTCTTCTACGCACGAAGCCTCCGAGCGCTGCGCTGGGTGCGCAAGCACCAGCAGACCGTCATGCGGGTCGGCGGCGCCATGCTCGTCGTCGTCGGGCTGCTGCTCGTCACCGGCGCCTGGGACCACCTCGTGCAGTGGACCCAGTCGCGGCTCGTCGACGGGTTCGAGGTATCGGTGTGAGCGAGCTGCGTCAGGCGTCGCCCCCGCCGGTACGTCGCCCGGGCGAGCTCGGTACGCGCGAGCTAGGCCGCTGGGCCTGGCGGCAGATCACCTCGATGCGCACTGCTCTGGTGCTGCTGCTCCTGCTCGCCCTGGCCGCCGTCCCCGGCTCGGTGATCCCGCAGTCCGGCGTCGACGCGCTCGAGGTGTCGCGGTGGAAGGACGACCACCCGTCGCTGGCGCCGATCTACGAACGCCTCGGGTTGTTCTCGGTCTACGACTCGGCCTGGTTCTCAGCGATCTACATCCTGCTCGTGGTCTCGCTCGTGGGCTGCATCGTGCCTCGCACGTTCGTCTACCTCCGTGCCCTGCGCGCGCAGCCGCCGGCGGCACCGCGCAACCTCACCCGGTTGCCCGACCACGCGACCTTCCAGACCGACCAGTCGAGCGAGGACGTGCTGGCGCGTGCGACGGCGTTGCTCAGGTCGCGCCGCTACCGGCTCCGCGCCGACGACGCCGGTGACGTCGGTGAGCGCCGAGAAGGGCTACCTGCGCGAGCTCGGCAACCTGGTCTTCCACGTCTCGGTGATCGTGGTGATGGTCGGCTTCGCGCTGGGCGGCCTGCTCGGCTTCCAGGGCGGCGTGATCCTCAAGGTCGGGGACACGTTCGCGAACTCGGCGGCCTCCTACGACGACCTCGACCCCGGCAGCCTCTTCGGTGCCGACGACTTCGACCCGTTCCTCTTCACCGTCGACGACTTCGACGTCACGTTCCTCACCAAGGGCTCCTCGGCCGGCACGGCTCGCAAGTTCAACGCCGCGCTCACCTATCGCGACGGCGTCGACGGTGAGGAGAAGCAGTACGACCTTCGGGTCAACCACCCGCTGACCATCGGCGACACCGACGTGTTCCTGATCGGGCACGGCTACGCGCCGGTCATCACGGTCCGCGACGGCAACGGCGACATCGCCTACCGCGCCCCGGTCGTCTTCCTGCCCCAGGACCCGTCGTTCCTCTCCTTCGGCGTGGTCACCGCGCCGTCGGCCGAGCCGGGGCAGATCGGTCTCGAAGGGCTCTTCTACCCGACCTTCGCCCTGGTCGACGGCAACCCGGTCACGGTCTGGCCCGACGACCTCGAACCGCTCGTCTCGCTCAACGTCTGGACCGGCGACCTCGGCCTCGACGACGGCGTCCCGAAGTCGGTCTACCTCCTCGACACCAGCAAGGCGACCCCGGTCGAGAACGCCGATGGCAGGCAGCTGCGCCTCGATCTGCGGCTCGGCGACACCGTGGAGCTGCCCGACGGGCTGGGCTCGGTGAGCTTCGACGGTGTCCAGCCGTGGGTGCGACTCCAGCTGTCGCAGAGCCCGGGCAAGCTCATCGCCCTCGGCGGCGTCGTGGCTGCCCTGATCGGACTGCTCGCCTCGCTGTTCATCCGCCCTCGGCGGATCTGGGTGCGGGCTCGTCGAGACGGGGATGCGACCATGGTCGAGATAGCGGTGCTCGACCGTTCGGGTGGGCAGGACGTGACCGACGTGCTCGACGAGATCGTGGCGGCCCTGCGTGGCGGGTCCGCCAGCGACAAGAGACCGAGAGAGACCAGCGTGACTGACCGTGACTGATACCGGGTGGGAGACCCTGAGCAACCAGGCGATCGGCGCAGCCGGCATCGTCTACTTCCTGGCATTGCTGGTTCACCTCGCCGAGTGGGCCTCGCTGCGCGAGCCCAAGTCGGCCGTCGCCGAGACAGTCAGACGGACGAGTCCAGCGGCGGGATCGCCACCGCGGTGGCAACCGGTGGACCGGACGATGCACGCGGGCACCGGGTCGAGTTCCTCGGCAGGCTCGGCGTGATCCTCACGGTCATCGCCGCGGTGGGGCACTTCACCGCCCTGCTCGGTCGTGGCATGGCCGCCGACCCCAACCGGGTTCCGTGGGGCAACATGTACGAGTTCACCGTCTCGGGCACCTTCGTGGTGACCCTGATGTACCTCGTGCTGCTGCGTCGCTTCAAGCTCGAGTGGATGGCCCCGGTCGTCGTGGGGTTCGTCGTGGCCGTGCTGATGGTCGCGGTGATCTGGCTGCACGACGAGGTCGCGCCGCTCACCGAGGCCCTCAACTCCTACTGGCTGGTCATCCACGTCGTCTCCGCCGTGATCGCCACCGGTGCCTTCACGATCGGCGGCATCCTGTCGATCTTCTACCTGGTGAAGCTGCGGCGCGGCGAGGCCACCACCGGCCCCCTCGCCCGGGTGCCGTCGCTGCAGGTGCTCGACCGCACGGCCTACCGCATCCACGCCTTCGCCTTCCCGGTGTGGACCTTCGCGGTGCTGATCACCGGGCCGATCTGGGCGCACGAGGCTTGGTCGCGCTACTGGAACTGGGACCCCAAGGAGGTGTGGGCGTTCATCACCTGGGTCGTCTACGCCGCCTACCTGCACGCGCGGGCGACCGCCGGCTGGAAGGGCCGCAACGCCGCGATCCTCGCCTGCGTCGGCCTGGCCACCTTGTGGTTCAACTTCATCGGCATCAACTACTTCTCCACCAGCTCGCAGCACTCCTACGCCGGCGGCGAGACCGCCGTCGTCCAGACCCTGCGCGAGTAGCCAGGCAACCGGAGTGGAATGACCGCGTGGCCAGCGCGGTTCACCAGGGGATGACTTCTACTCCTCTCACCCTGTCCGTCCTCGACCTGGTGCCGGTGCGCTCCGACCAGAGCTCGGCCGACGCCATCGCGGCGAGCCTGAGGCTGGCCCGGCTCGCCGACGAGCTCGGTTACGAGCGCTACTGGCTGGCCGAGCACCACAACATGCCGGCGGTCGCCGCCACCAACCCGCCCGTGCTGATCGCGATGGTCGCCGGTTCGACGAATCGCATCCGCGTCGGCAGCGGGGGAGTCATGCTGCCCAACCACGCCCCGTTGGTCATCGCCGAGCAGTTCGCGCTGCTCGAGGCGGCGTTCCCGGGGCGCATCGATCTCGGTATCGGCCGAGCGCCGGGCACCGACCAGGTGACCAGCTGGGCGTTGCGGCACGGCGCCGGTGGCGTCGACGAGGATGCCGTGACGCCGATTCCCCGAGTACGTCGACAACGTGCTGGCGATGATGGAGCCGTCCGGCGTCGGCCTGCAGATGCGCGGCAGCGTGCACACCCTGACCGCGACGCCCGCCGCACGCAGCGTGCCGACGATCTGGCTGCTCGGTTCGTCCGACTACTCCGCGCGACTGGCCGCCGAGAAGGGCATGCCCTACGTGTTCGCCCACCACTTCTCCGGCCAGGGCACCGCCGAGGCGCTCGATCTGTATCGCAGCACCTTCCAGCCCTCGCCCGAGCTGGCCGAGCCGCGCACGTTCTTGACCGTGAACGCGGCCGTGGCCGAGACCGCGGAGGAGGCCCGGCGGGTAGCCGAGCCGCAGCTGCACATGATGTTGGCCCTGCGCACCGGGCAGCCGCTCACCGCCCAGCACCTGGTCGAGGAGGCGGAGAAGCTCGAGCTCACCACTGACCAGCGTCAGCTGGTCGAGGCGATGTCGCGCCGCTGGGTGATCGGCGACCCCGAGAGCGCTCGGGCCCAGGTGGCCGAGCTGGCCGCGTCGTACGGCGTCGACGAGGTCATGGTGAACCCAGTCGGGGGTGCCTACGTGGGTACTGACCCGGCCACCGCGCCGGCCCGGGAGCAGACGCTGCGCCTGCTGGCCGGTTGACCCGTCACGATTGGTCTTTCACGCTTGGTTGTACCTAAACTGGTGTGTCGGCCCAACGTGGGTCTGTTTCGTGACGCCTCGCGGCTGCTCGGATCAGCGCGACCGCTCTCTTTCAGGGCGTCGTGCTGCGCCCGGGATGAGGAGCACGGAGCGGCTGCACGAGGTCCACGGTCTCAGACACGAGATCGAGGTTCCCGGGTCGAACGGTAGACACACCAGCGAGCAGAGATTGTGAGGACATGCCGAAGAAAGAAGGCGTGATCGAAATGGAGGGGAGCGTCGTCGAGGCGCTGCCCAACGCGTTCTTCCGCGTGGAGCTCAGCAACGGCCACAAGGTGCTCGCACACATCAGCGGCAAGATGCGCCAGCACTACATCCGGATCCTCCCTGAGGACCGCGTGGTGGTGGAGCTGTCGCCGTACGACCTCACTCGGGGTCGCATCGTCTACCGCTACAAGTAACCAGCCGACCGATTCAGAAAGGGCTGACATGAAGGTCAACCCGAGCGTCAAGCCGATCTGTGACAAGTGCAAGGTGATTCGTCGCCACGGCCGCGTCATGGTGATCTGCGAGAACCCGCGTCACAAGCAGCGCCAGGGCTGAAGTGAAATCGCGACGAAGTCGCGGATGCTTCACCCCGCACCACCACAACTGAACACCACACCAACGTGATCGCTAGGCACTGAGAAGTCAGTGCTGAAGCACCTCCGGAGCAGAAGGCCGGAGCTGGCCCAGGTACTACCTGGGAACGCCAGACGCATCACGTACGAAACCTCTGCAGAATCTGAAAGGCCATCACATGGCACGCCTCGTCGGCGTTGATCTCCCGCGCGACAAGCGCATCGAGATCGCGCTCACCTACATCTACGGCATCGGCCGTACCCGTTCCCAGCAGCTGCTCAAGCTCACCGGTGTCGACCCCAACATGCGGGTGCACCAGCTGGGGGACGACGAGCTGGTCAAGCTCCGCGACGAGATCGAGAACCTGGAGTTCAAGGTCGAGGGTGACCTCCGCCGCGAGGTCCAGGCAGACATCCGTCGCAAGATCGAGATCGGCAGCTACCAGGGTCGCCGCCACCGCCAGGGCCTTCCGGTCCGCGGTCAGCGCACCAAGACCAACGCCCGTACCCGCAAGGGTCCCAAGCGCACGGTTGCCGGCAAGAAGAAGGCCAAGTGACGTTGCGCGCTGATCTCACTCACAGCGCGCCGCCACTGCCTTCCACCACTGACCAGCTCACTCGTCTCATAAGGAGATAACCGATGCCTCCCAAGGCTCGCGCGGCCGCCAAGAAGGTGCGCCGCAAGGAGAAGAAGAACGTCGCTCAGGGCGAAGCCCACATCAAGAGCACGTTCAACAACACGATCGTCACGATCACCGACCCCACCGGGGCCGTGATCTCGTGGGCCTCTGCCGGCACCGTCGGCTTCAAGGGCTCGCGCAAGTCCACGCCGTACGCCGCTCAGATGGCTGCTGAGGCCGCTGGCCGCCGCGCCATGGAGCACGGCATGAAGAAGATCGACGTCTTCGTGAAGGGCCCGGGCTCGGGTCGCGAGACGGCGATTCGTTCGCTGGGTGCGATCGGCCTCGAGGTCGGCACCATCCAGGACGTCACGCCCGCCCCCCACAACGGATGCCGCCCGCCCAAGCGCCGGCGCGTCTGACCCGAGACAGAACAGGAGACTGACCCATGGCCCGCTACATCGGACCCATGACCCGGAAGTCGCGCCGTCTCGGTGTCGACCTCGTCGGTGGCGACGCTGCATTCGAGAAGCGTCCCTACCCGCCCGGACAGCACGGCCGCGCCCGCATCAAGGAGAGCGAGTACCGCACTCAGCTGCAGGAGAAGCAGAAGGCTCGCTTCACCTACGGCGTGATGGAGCGCCAGTTCCACAACTACTACGTCGAGGCCTCGCGCCGCAGCGGCAAGACGGGTGACAACCTGCTCCAGCTGCTCGAGTGCCGTCTCGACAACGTGGTCTACCGCGCCGGCTTCGCCCGGACGCGTCGCGCCGCCCGCCAGCTCGTGGTCCACGGCCACTTCCTGGTCAACGGCAAGAAGGTCGACATCCCGTCGTACCAGGTCACCCAGTACGACATCATCGACGTGCGCGAGAAGTCGCTCGAGATGACGCCGTTCATCGTGGCTCGCGAGACCCACGGCGAGCGGATCGTGCCGGCCTGGCTCGAGTCGATCCCGACCCGCATGCGCGTCCTGGTCCACCAGACGCCGCTGCGTGCGCAGATCGACATGCCGATCCAGGAGCAGCTCATCGTCGAGTACTACTCGAAGAAGTAGACGGTCGGGGGCTCCGCCCCCGACTACCCCCGCTGGGGCTCCGCCCCAGACCCCGGTCCGTGGCTGGGCTCCAGCGGAATCACCTTCCTTTTCACCACTGCAGTTCGGGCCTGTCAAATAGCGGGTGGGCCCGGAAAGGAAATCACCAGTGCTCATCGCACAGCGTCCCACCCTGTCGGAAGATTCCGTCGACGAGTTCCGCTCGCGCTTCGTCATCGAGCCGCTCGAGCCGGGCTTCGGCTACACGCTCGGCAACTCGCTGCGGCGCACCCTGCTGTCCTCGATCCCGGGTGCCTCGATCACGAGCATCAAGGTCGACACCGTCCTGCACGAGTTCTCCACGATCGAGGGCGTCAAGGAAGACGTCACCGAGATCATCTTGAACCTCAAGGGCCTCGTCGTCTCCTCGGAGCACGACGAGCCGGTCACCATGTACCTGCGCAAGTCCGGTGCCGGTGACGTCACCGGTGCCGACATCGCGCCGCCGGCCGGTGTCGAGGTGCACAACCCCGAGCTCAAGCTCGCGACCCTGTCCGACAAGGGCAAGCTCGAGATGGAGCTCGTCGTCGAGCGCGGCCGCGGTTACGTCTCGGCCGTCCAGAACAAGGGCGCCGACAACGAGATCGGCCGGATGCCGGTCGACTCGATCTACAGCCCGGTCCTGAAGGTGACCTACAAGGTCGAGGCCACCCGTGTCGAGCAGCGCACCGACTTCGACAAGCTCGTCATCGACGTCGAGACCAAGCCGTCGATCCTGCCGCGCGACGCCATCGCCTCGGCCGGCAAGACCCTGGTCGAGCTGTTCGGTCTGGCCCGTGAGCTCAACGTCGAGGCCGAGGGCATCGACATCGGCCCGTCGCCCGTCGACGAGCAGCTGGCTGCCGACCTCGCCCTCCCGGTCGAGGACCTGCAGCTGACCGTCCGCTCCTACAACTGCCTCAAGCGCGAGGGCATCCACACCGTGGGTGAGCTCATCAGCCGCTCGGAGCAGGACCTCCTCGACATCCGCAACTTCGGTGCGAAGTCGATCGACGAGGTCAAGGCCAAGCTCGTCGAGATGGGCCTGTCCCTCAAGGACAGCGCTCCTGGCTTCGACCCGCACGCCGCCCTCGCCGCCTACGGCGACGACGACGACGATGCCTTCGTCGAGGACGAGCAGTACTGACATCACCACGCTGACCCGTCCTCTATAGAGGACGGGTCAGCGCAACAGCACCGCTACCGCGGTACCTGATACGGCCTGGGAGAATCGAGAAATGACATGCCCGCACCGAAGAAGGGTGCCCGCCTCGGCGGTAGCCCGGCTCACCAGCGCCTCATCTTGTCGAACCTGTCGACCCAGCTCTTCGAGCACGGTCGGATCACCACGACCGAGGCGAAGGCGCGCACCCTGCGCCCGCACGCCGAGAAGCTGATCACCAAGGCGGTCAAGGCGCACAAGGGTGAGAACCCGCTGCACCAGCGTCGCGAGGTCCTCAAGACCATCCGCGACAAGGGTGTCGTGCACCACCTGTTCACCGAGATCGCGCCGACCTTCGCCGAGCGTCCCGGTGGCTACACCCGGATCACCAAGATCGGGCCCCGCAAGGGCGACAACGCGCCGATGGCGGTCATCGAGCTGGTGACCGAGGCCTACTCGCCGAAGGCGCCGAGCACCAAGAAGACCGAGAAGGCCGCCGCTCCGGCTGCTGCCCCGGTCGAGGCTCCCGTCGAGGACGCTGCGGTCGAGGGCGACGTCGACACCGAGGCCCAGGTCACCGAGACCCTCGAGACCGAGGCTCCCGTGGCTGAGGGCTCCCGCCGAGGAGAACGCCCCAGCCGAGGAGGCTTCCGCTGAGGAGGCCCCCGGCTGAGGCTGAGGACGAGCCCAAGGCCTGATCCGCACCTGCTGCATCCGACGAGCCCCGCCACCAGGTTCCTGGTGGCGGGGCTCGTTGTGTCGTGTGCTGCGAGTTCCGTCGTCCGGGTGCGGCCACCCGTGTCGCTGAGCGCCGCGTCGCCGCCGACTCGGGGTCGGACCACGCCTCGCCCGTAGACTCGGCCCCATGACCACCGACCTGGGCACGCCGCAGATCCTGAGCCGCGAGGACGCCGAGCGCGCAGTGCTGCTGGCTGCGCCCCGCGGCTACTGCGCCGGCGTCGACCGGGCGGTGGTGACCGTCGAGAAGGCGCTCGACCTCTACGGTTCGCCGGTCTACGTGCGCAAGCAGATCGTGCACAACAAGCACGTCGTGGCCGACCTCGAGTCGCGCGGCGCGATCTTCGTCGAGGAGGTCGAGGAGGTGCCGGCCGGCGCCACGGTGGTCTTCTCCGCCCACGGCGTCTCGCCCGAGGTGCACCGTCAGGCGGCTGACCGCGACCTCAAGACCATCGACGCCACCTGCCCGCTGGTCACCAAGGTGCACCACGAGGCCAAGCGGTTCGCCGCCGACGACTACGACATTCTGCTGATCGGGCACGCCGGCCACGAAGAGGTCGAGGGCACCGCCGGGGAGGCCCCCGACCACATCCAGCTGGTGCAGGGCCCCGAGGACGTCGCCAACATCGTGGTGCGCGACCCGGCCCGGGTGGCCTGGCTCTCGCAGACCACCTTGTCGGTCGATGAGACCCTGGAGACGGTGGCCGCGATCCGGGAGCGGTTCCCGCTGCTGCTCGACCCGCCGAGCGACGACATCTGCTACGCCACCCAGAACCGGCAGCTCGCGGTCAAGGACATCGCCGCGAACGCCGATCTCGTGATCGTGGTCGGGTCGGGCAACTCCTCGAACTCGGTGCGTCTGGTCGAGGTCGCCCTCGAGGCCGGCGCGAAGACCTCCTACCGGGTCGACGACGCCTCGGAGATCGACGAGGCCTGGCTCGACGGCGTGCAGACCGTCTCGGTCACCAGTGGCGCCAGCGTGCCGGAGTCGCTGGTAGACGGCGTGCTCGACTTTCTGGCCGAGCGCGGCTACCCCGACGCCCAGGCCGTGCACTCGGCGGAGGAGTCGCTGATCTTCTCGCTGCCCAAGGAGCTGCGCCGCGACCTCAAGGCCGCCGGCCGCGCCTAGGCTCGCTCTCGCCGGGACGTCCTCGCGCGGTCAGCGCGAGTGAGTACAACGGTCGATCCTGCGACTCGACGTAGACGCGCCCGAGGTAGGTGCCGATCACGCCCATCATGATCAGCTGCAGCCCGCTGAGCAGGAACATGCCGACGCCGAGGAACGCCCAGCCGGGCACGGACTCCTCGGGGCGGAACACCCGCACGTAGAAGACGTACATCGCGAGCAGAACCGACAAGAACGAGATGGCGAAGCCGAGCCGCGAGATCCAGCGCAGCGGGGCGGTCGAGAAGCCGACGATGCCGGTCGCGGCCAGCGAGAGCATCTTGCGCAGCGGGTAGCCGGTGCTGCCGGCGTAGCGCGGGTCGCGGTCGAAGAGCACCGCCTCCTGGCGAAAGCCGACGTGGGCGACGATGCCGCGCAGAAAGCGGTCCTGCTCGCGGTAGCGGTTCACCTCGGCCACGACGCGGCGATCCATCAAGCGGAAGTCGCCGACGTTGCGGGGGATCTCGATCGAGGCCATCCGGTCGAGCAGCCAGTAGAAGCCGAAGGCCGAAGCCCGCTTGAACGAGGTGTCGCGGCGGCTGCGACGCTGGGCGAACACGACGTCGACCCCGCCCTCCCACGACTCGATCAGCTCGAGGCTGACCTGGGGTGGGTCCTGCAGGTCGGTGTCCATGACGACCACGGCGTCGGCGTCGACGCAGGCGTCGAGCCCGGCGGTCACGGCCACCTGGTGCCCGAAGTTGCGGGAGAGGCTCAGGACGGCGACCCGCGGGTCGTCCTCACGCAGCTTGAGCAGCTGGGCCAGCGAGTCGTCCCGGCTCCCGTCGTCGACGTAGACGAACTCGAACTCGAGGTCGGCCCGGGTCCCGGTCGCGGAGAGGAGGGCCTCGTGGAACGCCGGGAGGGTCTCCTCCTCGTCGAAGACGGGAAGCACGTAGGCGATGCGACGTGCGCCCTGCGTCCCTGTCATTCGTCACCCTCCTCAGGGTCGTGCCGCGTCGTGCTGCTCTGGGAAGATCTTGGCATGGCCCGCTTCCTCGACGTGCACCCCGACAACCCGCAGCCCCGACTGCTCGGGCAGATCGTCGAGGCGCTCCGCGACGACCAGCTGATCGCCTACCCGACCGACTCGGGCTACGCGCTGGGGTCGCGTATCGGCAACCGGGCCGGGCGCGACCGCATTCTCCGCATTCGCAAGCTCGACGATCGGCACCACTTCACGCTCGTTTGCAAGGACTTCGCCCAGCTGGGCCAGATGGTGCACGTCGACAATGCAGCCTTCCGCGCGATCCGCTCGGTGACCCCCGGCCCCTACACGTTCATCCTGCCGGCGATGCCCGACGTCCCGAAGCGGCTGCTCCACCCGAAGAAGAAGACGGTGGGGGTGCGCATCCCTGACCACGTGTTCGTCCAGGCGCTGCTCGAGGACCTCGGCGAGCCGCTGCTCAGCAGCACGCTGATCCTGCCTGGCGAGGACGCTCCGCGGACCGTCGGCTGGGAGATCAAGGAGGACCTCGACCACGAGGTCGACATCGTCGTCGAGGCCGGCGAGACCGGGGCCGAGCCCACCACCGTCATCGACTGGTCGTCGGGCGATCCCGAGGTGGTCAGGCTGGGAGCCGGGGACGCGGATCGTTTCTAGTGAGCCGCTCGGTGATCACCCGTTGCCGCACGTAGAGCACGCCGAGGCAGCCGCCGTAGCCGAGCAGCAGGGCCAGGCTGTGGTGCGACAGTGCCGAGATGGTCGCCTGGACGAGTGAGTCGTCCGCGCGCGCCACTGCCTCGGCACTGCCCATAGCGACCAGCACGAAGGTGCCGAGCATCAACAAGGGCGGGAGCACCCCGACGGTGAAGAAGTCTCGGGGCCGTACGGCCAGGGCCAGCGCCACGCAGCCGAGCACGAACAGGACGTCGAACAGCGCGGTCACCCGATCGGTCAGCAGCACGTCGAGCCCGACCGTGGTCAGGGTGAGCGCCACCGCGAGTGCGGCGGCTTCGCGGCCGGGCACCCGTCCTTCTTCCCAGATCGTGCGGGAGTCGGGCAGCCTCACCCGCTCACGGTATGGGCGGGTGGCTCCTCACCCGGGTCGGCGCGCCGGTCGACCGCGCGCAGCGTGACCGGCCGGGGCCGCGGCAGATCGGCGTCGATGACCCCCAAGTCGTCGAAGCGTCGGGCCTGCACGAGCACTCGGGACTCCCAGGAGCCCATCGCCCCGTTGAAGTGGCCGACCGCTGCGTTCAGTGAGCGCCCGAGCTGGTCGAAGTGGGTGCCAAGGGTGCGCAGGCGCACGTGCAGCTCGCGGCCGAGCCGGTGGATCTCGCCGGCTTGCACGGTCAGTGCCTCATGGCTCCAGCCGTGTGCGACGGTGCGCAGCAACGCGATCAGTGTCGTCGGGGACGCCAGGACGACCTGACGTCCGGCCGCGTGCTCGAGCAGCCCGTCATCGGCCTCCAGCGCGGCGGACAGGAACGATTCAGCGGGGACGAACAGGACGACGAACTCGGGGGTCTCTTCGAGGGCACTCCAGTAGCGCTTCGACCCGAGCAGGTCGATGTGAGTGCGCAGCTGGCGCGCGTGCCGCGACAAGTGTTCTCCGCGCCCGTCGTCGCCGTCGGCACCGGTGGCGTCGAGGAACGCGTCGAGCGGAACCTTGGCGTCGACCACGACGTCGCGTCCCCCGGCCAGGTGCACGACCAGGTCGGGCCGCAGCGCGCCGTCGTCCAACCGGGCTTGCTCGGTGAAGTCGCAGTGCTCGACCATGCCAGCCAGCTCGACGGTGCGGCGCAGGTGCAGCTCGCCCCACCGACCGCGCACCTGGGGGCGCCGCAGCGCCGTCGAAAGAGTCTGGGTCTCGCGTCGCAGTGTCTCGGTGGAGGTGCGCATGTCGAGCACCTGCTGGTGCAGCTGGCCCTGCCAGGACACGCGGTTCTGCTCGAGGTCGCGCATCTGGTCGTGCAGTCGGTCGAGGCTGTCGCGCACAACCGCCCGATCTTCTGCCGAGTCGTCGACGGAACCGCGGTGGGTGCGCAGTGCGCCAGCTGAATACCCGAGCGCGCCGCCGACCAGCGCGCCGAGTGCGACCCCGACGAAACAGGCCAGCAGGGTGATGATCTCCATGTGACGAGCATGGCGGCGACCACCGACATTCCTCGGCACCGGCGCACGTGGAGCTGCGACTAGCGAACCTGCGCGATGTAGAGGTGGCTGCCCCATCGCGGCCCGGCACTGGTGTCTTGTTCGATGCTGACGGTCACCCCGCCGGCGTCCGCGACCAACCGCGTGACAGCTGCTGCCGGGGTGCTGTGCATCTGCATGCCCTTGCGCAGCCGCGAGAGCGCCTTCGTGGGCACTAGCCGGATGGGTAGCCCTGCAAGGCCGGTGGCCGGTCCGGCTGGTAGCTGGAAGGCCACGAAACCGCCCGGCTTGACGATGCGGATGAACTCCCGAATGTAGCCATGGGCGATGTGCGACGGCATGTGCTGGAGCACCCGGCAGGTGTAGACGAGGTCGACTGAGTCAGAGGCGAGGGCAGCCAGGTCCGCCTCAGTGTTCAACACGAACTCGCATCGATCGGCGAGCTCGTAGGGAACGATCTCCTTGGCCTTGGCCAGCATGGTTGGGGACACATCGACTCCGATCACCCGCGCAAACCCCGAGGCAGCGAGCGCAGCGGTGAGTCGGCCGGGTCCGCATCCGAAGTCCACGGCTGATCCGAGCTCGGGCACGCATCCTCGCGTGCGCATCAGGCGCAGTAACGCCTCGATCTCGGTCAGCCCGGTCTGGAGAAATGCCGCAGCGTCCCACCGGCCGCCGCGACCCGTATCCGTCAGCGCTGCCCACATGGGGTCGTCTGCGCCGAGTTCTGTCCATCGTTGAGCTACATCGACCAAGGGATTTTCCACGCCCTCATGCTAAGCGGGTAGGCACGTGCCCGGTGCCTCACTCCTTGGGGTGTATCGAACATTCCCCGGTAACCCGTTGTTTGGTGGTGTAACTCATCTATGCCAGAGTTGCGGTAACAGCGTCTTGGTTTCCTACCGGCGCAGAAAGGAACACGATGTCCTTCATCAACTTGAAGTCCCTCCCGGGACAAGGCGTTGCTGGCCTTGTCGCACTGATCGTTGTTGGTTCCGGCGTCGGCGCTGTCTATGCCGCCACTAGCCCCGACCTTGTCGACCCCATCGGCACCAGCACAGGTACGGGCACGAGCACGGGTACCAGCACCGGCACGAGCACGGGTACCAGCACCGGCACGAGCACGGGTACCAGCACCGGCACGAGCACGGGTACCAGCACCGGCACGAGCACGGGTACCAGCACCGGTACGAGCACGGGTACAAGCACCGGCACGAGCACGGGTACCGGTACCGGCACTACCCCCCCTGACCCCGATGACAAGGTCACCCCCCGGGTGCGTCTCAAGGGCTTCAGCCGCGGCGATAACGACGTCGTCAACGTCATCACGAACACTGACGGAACGGGCGCGAAGGCTCGCATCTTCAAGCTGACGCGCACCGGCGACGTTGTGCAGCTGAAGAACAAGCACACGGTCGGAAACGCCAACGGCAACACGCAGTTCAACCGCCGTGATCGCAGCCGCGGAGCCACCACGTACTACGTGAAGATCTCGTCGACGGCGACCACTAAGTCGGTCGTCAAGGCGATCAAGATCAAGTGATCTGAGACTGACCCAGTTTCATCCGAGGTCAGGTCACGGCCGGTTCGCCGGTCGGGACCTGACCCGGCTGGTTTTTGCGAGGCCGGGGAAGCCATGACACGCACGTGGGTCCGATGAAGCGAAGCACACGGCCTGATGGGCTGTTGTGGATCGTTGTGGGTGCCGTGGTCTCCGGGGTGTCGACCTACGCGGTCCTGGTCTTCGCAGCCGATGGGCTGGGCGCTGCCCGATTCGACAGGTTCTCGCTCTACTGGGCGGTCCTCGTCGCAGTCACCATCGGTGGATTCCTGCCGGTGGAGCAGATCGTTGCGCGACGCACCGCGAGCGAGTCATCGTTCGCACGGCTTCTTCGCTGGGGCTTGCGCTGGGGCGGCCTCACCGCGTTGTCCGCCTGCCTGGTCTTGGTGGGTGTCTCACGGGTCGGCGGGCCGGGGGGCGTCTCGTGGGGGCTGGTCCTCCTCTTCGGCCTCAATCTCGGCGCCGTCGCGCTCCAGGCGGTGATCAGGGGGGCCGCAGCGGGCCGCCATCGGTTCGATGTCTATGCGCTGGTCGTGGTCACGGACGGGTTGTCTCGCGCGCTGCTGTGCGGGTTGCTGGCGAGCCGCGGGACGGGCGGTGTTGAGCTGTATGCGCTCGCCATCGGCTCGGGGTGCTGGGCCAGCGTGCTGCTCGGTGTCGTCGCGCTGCGGCGGTTGCCGCGCCAACGAGATCGAATGGTGGCGGATAGGACGGCTGCTGGCCTGTCGCGCGAGGCGCTCAGCCTGGTGCCGGCCATGCTGTCGATGCAGCTGCTGCTGAACAGCCCCATCTTCGTGGCTTTCGTCTTTCACGATCGCGGAGTCAACGCCGGGCGTGTGCTCGCCATCGCCTCGTTGGTCAGGACGTCGATCTTCATAGCGCAAGCGGCACAGGCAGCGTACGTCGCTCGAATCGCAAGCCTGGTGCACCAGAGAAGCCCTCACGTACGCGAAGCGACCTTGGTCGTGCTGGGTCTCGCTGCGGTCCTGGCGTCGACCACCGTGGTGGGCGGGGTCGTGGCAGGTCCGTGGCTGGTGGAGCTGCTCTACGGCGAAGAATTCGCTGTGAGTCGATCGCTGTGTCTCTTCGTGAGCCTTGGAGTTGCCATTTTCTTGATGGCGATCGTGACGAACGACCTCGCCGTGGCGCGCGGCCTGCACCGCCATGCCGGCCGTTTCTGGGCAGCCGGAGCGCTGGCCGGGGTCATGACCGCAGTTCTGCTCCCCGACGGGGACATGCGTGTCTTCGCGCCGCTCATCGTGGGCTCGGCTCTTGCGCTGCTGCTCACAGCGATCGGCTCGAGGCAGGTTGAGCCGATTGTGCTAGCCGGGGTAGTAGGTGGCGACGACGAAGACCAGCACTACGGCGACGCCGCACACAAGACTGGGCCGGTCCTTGATGGCGAAGAGGATGGGGTCCTCGCTCATCTCGCCACGGTGGGCGAGCAGCCACACCCGCATCAGCCAGACCAAGATGACCGGGACGCTGAACCACAGCAGGTTCGGCGACTCGTAGAGGGTGGCCGTTGCGGGGTCGTTGATGAAGAGGGTGAAGACCAAGGCTGATGCGACGCTCGTCGTTACTCCGTAGGACGAGAGCAGCTCGAGATCCTGCGAGACGTAGCCCCGTCCGGTCGACTCAGCTCCGGTCAAGCGCAGGCGGTAGAGCTCCGAGACCCGCTTGACCAGGGCAAGGCTCAAGAAGAAGAAGCACGAGAAGCTGAGCATCCACTTCGACAAGGTGACGTCGATGGCGGCTGCCCCGGCAGCGATGCGGATGGTGTAGAGCACTGCGAGGGTGAGCACATCGATGACCGGCTCGCGCTTGAGTGCGAAGCTGTAGGCCGTGGTGGTGAGGAGGTAGACGAGCAGCACCACGGCCAATGCAGGTGCGACGTAGAAGCCGAGGCACAGCGAGACCAGGGCTAGCGCGGGCCACACGAGCCAGCCCACTGCCAGGTTGGCGGTGCCGGCTGAGAACGGACGCAACCGCTTCGTGGGGTGGTCGCGATCATGCTCGACGTCGGCGAGGTCGTTGAGCAGGTAGACGCTGGAGGCCGCCAGGCTGAAGCTGACGAAGGCCAGGAGCGATGCCACGAGGGCGTCGGGGTCCGTCATCTGGTGGGCAGCGAGCAGTGGAACGAAGATCAGGACGTTCTTGACCCATTGGTGTGGCCGAAGAGCCCTGACCCAAGTGCGCACGGCGTGACGTTCGATCTGGAACGTGTGCCCTTCACTGGTCGTGCGGCGTGCCTTGGTGGCCAGGGCCTGGCGCGAGCCCACCACGTGTGCCGCGGCCGCGTGACGCCAGACCGCAAGGTCGTGACGGTGGTTGCCGACGTACTCGAACCCTCGCTCACCGAATCGGCGACGAGTGCTTCGGCCTTCGTCTCCGACTGAAGGTTCGTGTCGTCAGTGCTAGCCAGCACTTGGTCGAAGATGCCGAGGTGATCGGCCACGGCGTGGGCGGCTGCTTCGTCGCAGGCACTCGCCAAGATCAACTGCGCCCCCGCTCCTTCTCCTGCCGCAACCAAGCCAGAAGTTCTTGGTTGTAGGCCAGGTGCTCGACCCGGACCGGAGCCGCGGCCCACAGCTCCCGCTTGAGTCGGGCCTTGCCCTGAAGGAGCCACGAGACGAGGTGGCGACGCCGTAGCGGGTGCTGGCTGATGAAGCGGGACGCGGTCTCGTGCAGCAGGTCGTTCCTGATCAGCGTGCCATCGAGATCGACGACGAGGGGGAGCGTGCTTGATGCGGGTGCCATGGTCTGCTTTCGGGAGAGCGGTGGATGCTCATGAGGTTGCGAGCAGTGACGTGAACAGCTCCGCGTGCTGCTCCACGATGTTGTCGGCGAGGAACAGCTTCTGCGCGGCGGCCGCGCCAGCGGCGACGTCGAGGGTGGCACTTCCCAGATGGCGCAAGCCCTGGGTGATGGCATCGAGTCGCGCGGAGGGACGATGCGTCCGAAGTCGGTACGGGTGACCGGCACGCGCACTCCGGGCAGGTCCGATGGCCAGGCTGGGGATGCCGAGCATGAGCGCCTCGACCTGGACGATCCCGAAGGCCTCGAGCGAGTTGATCGAGGTGAGCGCGAAGACGTCGAGCGAGGCGTAGAAGTCGGCGACGTCCTCGTCCGGCACGAAGCCCAGCATCCGCACCCGCGGGTCGCCGTCGATGGCCGACATCACCTTGTCGACGACACTGCCTCCGGCGACGGAGGCGAAGTCGCCGCCGATGACCAGACGTGCATCGGGACCGAGCTGCCGGAAGCCGGCGACGAGGTACTCCAACCCCTTCTCCTCCACGATGCGGCCAAGGAACCCGACGTGCAGCCCGGGGCCGTCGCGGAAGGCCGGTCTCCCCGCGGGACGAAGGAGCGAGGGCGGCGGGATCTCGGTGGTGCGACCGTCAAGGTGGCCGGCCAGTCGGCTCGAGGCCGCGTAGTCGTCACTGGTCACGCAGATGGCGGCTGCACGCTTGAAGGCGGCGATGTGAGAGCGGTCGAGCATCGACATCTGGAACTTGTTCATCGCCGACTCAGGCAGGTTCACGTCGCAGTGGTACGTGACTACGAGCGGGGCCTTGCTGCCCGACCGCTGCTGCGATCGCTCCGGTCTCGAGCATGGGGGCGTGCAGGTGCACCAGGCGTGCTCGCTTGGCCCACCGGGCGATGGTGGGCACGAACATCGGGCTGATGATGCCCTTGCCGATCCGGCGGCGACCTGGGTGCGAACCACATCGACGCCGTTGATCGTCTCGGCCAGGGGCTGTCGAGTCATGCTGGCCGCAGACGACGAGCACACGCCAGCCCCGGGCGGCCAGCCCCTCGGCGGTCACTCGTGCTGCCTCGGTAACGCCAGAGACGTAGGGCGCGTAGTAGTTGAGGGCGACCAGGACGTCGTAGTCGTGCGCCGGCTGGGTTGGCAGAGGAGCGATCCTTCCGGGTGGCCTCGCGCTTCCAGCAGCCAGCTTCGCTCTAGCTGCCCGGTTGCCCCGAGTCGACTGCGCAGGTGCCCTGAAAGGGGCGCGCACGGACAGTGCGAGGATAGGTCACGAGTAGTGATCGTGGCTCTGGCTGGGTGGGTGAACGAAGGGAACGACCTCGGGTGGCGATGACCCTTCTGCTGGTAGCGGTGCAGTTCGCCATCTTGTTCGTCGTCGGGGCGGCGGCTTTGGCGCCGCTCAAGCCTGAGCTTCGCGCCAAGCTGCTGCCGGCCGCACCGATCTTCGGGGCGGCGCTCGTGGCCGTACTGGCCAACTGGACCTGTCGCTGGTTGTCGATCCGGCAGTCGTTGCCCATCTTCGCGGCGATCGCGGTGCTGCTGCTCCTCTACGGCGTGCGCACGGGACGCCAGCCATTCACGGTGTCGCGCGGGGTCTGGGGCTCCATCGCCCTGGTGTTGGCAGCAAGCCTGGGTGGTCTCGCGCTCGCCGGCGCCCCGGTGGCCAAGGTCGCGAGCCCGGGCGACACCGGTGCTGTGGCGCCGGCCTACATCATCGACGGCTTCTACTTCGCAGGCGTCAGCAGCTACCTCGTCGACGAGCCCCTTCTTCCAGGTCCCACTGTGACCGGTTCGTGGGAGGGCAACGACCCGCCAACGACAACGCCGGCCAAGGACACCGTGCAGAACCGGCTGCGGTTCGGGCAGTCAGCCGTGGCCGCGACGCTGAGCGTCGTGGTCTTCCAGCCTCCCTACGAGACCGCGGGCTCCATCTCGTTGTTGTGGCTGCTGCTCCTCGGCACTGCGACGTTCGTCTCCGGATCGTTGCTCGGTCTGCGGCGGAGGGGATCGTTCGTGGCTGCCCTGCTGGTGACGAGCTCCGCCCACGTGGTCGCACAGCCGCTTCAAGGACAGAACGACGGACTGCTCGGAGCCTCGCTCTTCTTGCTGGCCCTTGCCCTCTCGAGTCGCTTGCTCAAAGCCCCGCGATACACATTGCCCTTGGTGCTGATCGGCGCCGGGCTGGCAGCGACCTACTCCGAGTACTTCATCCTGTTGGTGCCCGCCATCGTGGCGCTTGCGTTGGTTGGCCCCCGCTCCACTCTGCTGCACCGACTCAACCTGCTGGGCGGACGTTGGGCCGCCACCGCGTTGCTCGTCCCCTGGGCCTGGGTGTGGCTGGCGCAGAGCTTCAAGGTGACGAGCAGGACCACCGATGGTCCGAGCCCGTTCAGCAGACGAACGGGCTGGGAGCTCTTTCGCGCCTACCTGGGTACGGCGAGCCCTGCGAGCAGCGACGGTTACGCAGTCCTCCTCAATGTCGTCGGGCTGCTGGTCGTGCTGGCTCTGTGCGTCGGCTGGATCAGTGTGATGGTCCGGCATGAGGCCAGAGGGGCTCTGGGCGCGCTACTTCTCGTCGTGGGTGGTTTCGAGCTCTACGCGGTGAGCACCCAGGTTGGCAATCTTCAGTACCGCGTGGTGCAGCTGGGTCTGCCCGTGTTGCTGCTGTTCGCGGCGGTTGGCTGGGGCTTGCTTCTGCGCGGGCCCGGTTCCAGCCGGGCGCCGGCGATCGACCAGCACGCCGTCACAGCGCGCCCACGAGTTGCGGCACGCAATGTGGCCGCGGTCGGTGCGGTGCTCGTGAGCGTCGGGTTCGTGGTGGGCAACCTGACGACGATCGGCATCACCACCTCGTACGCACGCGCGGCCAACCAGCACGTGCCGCCGACCTTTCTGACCAAGGTGCATGAGCTGGTCGCGGAGGTGGGGGACGAGAACGTGAGCGTCGTGACGCCCAACCTCACCGACCTGGCAGCGATGTCCCTCTCTCTCCTGGAGTATCGAGAGCTCGACTACCCCGTCGTCGTCTCTGCGAACGTGTACGTCGGGTTCGCCCCGCACTGGGACAGGGAGCTCGATCCTTACTACGTCGTCGGGCCGGGAGCCACGATCGTCGGCGACGTGACCTACCTCGAGCGCGAGGGTGAGTACTCGATCGTGCAGCTCGACGACTCGGGCATGATCGCCGCTCCGTTCCAAGGGCGGTGGACGCGTACCACGTTCATGCGCGGCTTCCCGTGCGCCCGAGAGGGCGTCTCCGTGGTGGTCATTCGCGGGAAGGATTCCTCGCGGACCTTCAGGGTCGCCTCGACAGCACGGGCGCCCGAGCGCAACAACGGGGTGATCCTGGTGAACGAGAACGGCGCCGCTGTCCGCACCATCGGGGGCCCGGTGCGATCGGGCGCGTGGACGATCCAGACCTTCCGAGCGCCGAAGAGGCTGAACTCCATCCTCACGGTGACGTACCGAGCCTCGCTCGCCGCTCAGGAATTGGTCGGCGTCCCCTTGAAGTTCGGTGACGGTTCTTCCTCATCGATGGATCTCGAGGTGGACGAAGACGTGGCGAACGCGTGCATGAACGATTTCGATTCCGGTCTGGACGGATATGACAGAGAGTTGACCCTGATGAGGCCGACGCCATGATCGAGACCCTGCTCCTCGTGGTCGCGATGTACGCGATCTTGAGCCTCGTCGGCTGGATGGTCCTGGCCTCGCTCGACGTCCGGACGCGCGACGTGCTGCTCCCCGCAGCGCCGGTCTTCGGGGCAGCGCTGGTGGCGGCCGTCTGCAGCACGACCACCAGGTGGGTCAGTGTCCCGGTGAGCCTGCTTGCGGTGGCGGCGGCGCTGGTCGCCTGTGCGGCGGTCGCCCGGAGCCGGGGGCAGCGCCCGTGGCGGGTGTCGCGGCGCACCGTAGCCGGCCTCCTGCTGTGCCCAGTGCTGAGCTTGGGCGGAGCCGGCGTCGCGGCACTGCCCTCCATCTGGGTCGGCGACCATCGGCCGGTTGCCGCAACCGTGATCGTCGACCAGTTCTACTTTGCCGCGACCTCGTCCTACCTCACCGACGAACCACTGCTGCCCGGGCCGTATTGGAACGCGGGCGACTGGGCTGGCAGTGCGACACCGAGCGTCGGTCCGGTGGTGGACGTGATCTCGAACCGGTTCCGCTACGGCCAAGCGTCGGTTGCCTCGGCACTCAGCTTCGTCACCGGACAGGACCCCTCCGACACAGTCACGCCCATCTCCATCATGTTGCTCGTCATGGTGGGCTCGGCCATCTTCGTGGCGGCACGACTCCTCGGCCTTCGACGACGATGGGCCTGTACCGCGGTACCCCTCGCGACCAGCTCGATGTACCTGACGACGCAGTCGCTCGAGGGCAAGAACGACGGTCTCCTGGGGGTCTCGCTCGCGCTCGTGGCGCTCACCCTCTCCTATGCCGTGACCAGACATCGGCGGTTCATGTGGCCGACTGTCGTGAGCGTTGCCGGGCTGGCGGCGAGCTACTCGGAGCTGGTCTTCGTGCTCGTGCTACCGGTGGCGCTTCTCACGGTGTGGGGCCCGAGGGCCCGGCTGTTGGAGCGTCTGAACCGGGTGGCTGCGGCGTGGGCGATCGGGGTCGTCGTGACCCCCTTCGCCTGGATCTGGCTCGCTCAGAGCGCGCGCATCGGGGGCCGATACTCCGATGGCAGCACACCGTTCGACGATCGCCGCGGATTCGCGCTGCTCCGCGCCGTGATCGGCATCGACCCGGCCGTGGGCCAGGGTGGAGCGTCGTGGTTCTTCTCCGTCCTGGCCGTCATCGTCCTTCTCGCGGTCACGGTTGGTCTGGCCGGGGCAATCGCGGCCACTCCGGCGCGTGGCGCCGCGCTCGGACTGGTGCTCGCGCTGGGGCTGCTCGAGCTCTCCGCCCTCCGCGCGGACGCGGGCAACCTCCAATATCGGACAGCCCAGCTGGGGTACTCGTTCGTGCTGCTCTTCGCCGTCATCGGCTGGGCAGCGCTCGCGCAGAGATGGCCGCTCCGCCATTCCAAGCTCCGCGTGCCGCTCACCGGGGTGGTGGTCGTCGGGGTGATCGCCGTCTTCTCGCTCAGCAACGTGGCCACGGCAGCAACCCATCTCTCGCGGGAGCGAGCCGAGGTCCAGCACGTCGCGGCCGCTGAGCTGGACGAAGCTGCTGCCTGGGTCAGGGACGTCGGCCCGTCGAACGTCTCGGTCGTCGTTCCCCGGTTCACCGACCTGATCTGGCTGGCGTTGGAGCTGCGGAGGGACAAGGGAGTCAACTACCCCGTCGTGCCGGCCATCTATCTCGGCAGCTTCCCGCGGTGGGACCGTGAGCCCGATCGCTACTACCTGACTGGAGTGGGCACCACACTCGCCGGCGAGGACACCGTGGTGCAGGAGAACTCGCGCTACCAGCTCGTCGAGATGGGGCGTCGGGGCATGGTCATGACACCGTTCCAGCCGACCTTCTACTGGGCGCGTCCGACGTA
This sequence comes from uncultured Actinomycetota bacterium, assembly GCA_963781575.1. Lineage (GTDB taxonomy): Bacteria > Actinomycetota > Actinomycetes > Propionibacteriales > Nocardioidaceae > Nocardioides. Next base: position 88,123 of record CAWAGM010000004.1, read on the forward strand.
CATGCGGGGCTTCCCGTGCGCCAAGGACGGGTCGCAGATGCTCTTGCTGCGCGGATCGCAGGACCCCGGCACGTTCGACGTCGCGAGCCGGGCGACGACGCCTGTGAGCACACCTGTGGGTCTCGACATCGACGGTACCCCCGTGAACAGGACGGGGCCGCCGGTGATGATCGGATGGTTGGAGCGTCCAGACCTTCAGGGCGCCGCAGTTCCGTAGCGCGATCATCAACGTCAGGCTGACGGGAGCAGCGGCCAGGGTCGGCACCACCGCCGTACCGATGGTGTTCGGTGAGGACCTCACCTCCGGGTTCGAGGCGCCGGACGCTGGGCTGACCGACTTCTGCCTTCAGGACGACGGGGGCTTCCTGGACGGCTACGACCGCGACCTCACCACCCTGCGCACGGACTAGGCGACGGTCCGGCGCACGAGTGCGCGGAGCCTCAGTCCGACAGGTCGACGATCACTGGGGCATGGTCGGAGGCTCCGGTGCCGGCGCGCTCGTCGCGGTCGATGAAAGCGTTGGTCACGCGGGCGGCAACGAGCGGCGAGCCGAGCACGAAGTCGATCTTGAGGCCACGGTCGCGCTCGAAGCGCTGCCGGTAGTAGTCCCAGTAGGTGTAACCCGGGGCATGGGCCCGGGTCACCTCGGCCCAGCCCTCGTCGAGGAAGGCCCGGAAGGCGGCGCGCTCGGGCGCGGTCACGTGGGTGCTGTTGCGAAACTGCTCGACATCGAACACGTCGTCGTCGGTGGGACAGATGTTCCAGTCACCGACCAGTGCAGTCGGGGCGTCGAGCCAGCCTCCTGCCGCCTCCCGTAGCCGGGCGAGCCAGTCGAGCTTGTAGACGTAGTGCGGGTCGTCGACCTTGCGACCGTTGGGCACGTAGAGCGACCACAGCCGGATGTCGCCGCACGTGGCGCCGAGGGCGCGCGCCTCGGCAGTCTCCGGGTCACCGAACCCGGGCATCTCGGGGAAGCCGACCTGCACGTCATCGAGGCCGACCCGGCTGATGATCGCCACCCCGTTCCACTGGCTGAACCCGACAGCGGCCACGTCGTAGCCCATCGACTGCAGGCCCATCAGCGGCAGCTGGTCTTCACGTGCCTTGGTCTCCTGCAGGGCCAGGACGTCGACGTCGTGGCGTTCGAGGAACGCCTCGACGCGGTCGATGCGAGAGCGCAACGAGTTGACGTTCCAGGTGGCGATCCGCACGTGCCGACGTCCTCAGAAGGGGTTGGGGACGGCGCCCCAGGTGCGGCTGCACTCGGCTCCGCTGCGGCAGGTGACCAGCGTCTGCGTGCGACGTCGCAGCTCGGCCAGCACGCGCATGTAGCGCGGGTCGTCGGCCACGTTGTCGACCTCGGAGGGGTCGTGCAGGTGGTCGTAGAGCTCTTCGATGCCGTTGGCGAAGAAGCGGGCGTAGGTGTAGCGGTCGGTCGTGACGCCGCGCCACCACCAGCCGTAGCGGAGGTCTTCGCGGGTCTGCGGCCCGGCCTGGATGAGCACGGTCTCGCGCATCGGGCTGTTGCGGCGTACTGCCGGCATCAACGACATGCCGTCGACGGTGAGCAGGGGCTTGGCCTTCGCCAGGTCGGCAATGGTCGGCGCGATGTCGATCATCAGGGCGCGCTGGCTGCGCACCTTGCCCTTCGGGACGCCGGGGCCGCGGATGTACATCGGCACGCGCAGCGACTGCCGGTAGGGCACGTTCTTGGTGATCAGGTTGTGCTCGCCCAGCAGGAACCCGTTGTCACTGGTGAAGATGATGTAGGTGTTCGACAGCTCTCCGGTGCGCTTGAGCGTCTTGACCAGGTCGACGATGCCCTCGTCGACGGCCTGCAGGGTGCGGATGCGCGAGCGGAAGACGGTGTTGACCTTCTGCTTGGTCGGCAAGTTCTTGCTCTGCACCAGGGAGTTCTTGTCGCTGGTGCGGTCGCGGGTGTAGCCCGGGTCGCGCAGGGAGGGGGAGTCGACGTTGGAGAACTTGTTCTTGAACCGGGTCGGGGGCAGTGCCTCAGCCGTCGAGGGGATGTCCTTGATCTTGTCCAGTCGCCCGTGCGGTGCCACGTGGGAGGCCCAGATGAAGAACGGACGCTTGCTCTTGGAGAAGTCCTCGACCAGCGAGTTCACCCGCATGTTGATGTAGTCGACGTTGTTGAGGTCCTTGAAGAACTGCTGGTTGCCGTTCTGGTACATCTCGTAGCCCACGTAGGAGTACGGGTTGATCATCGCGGCGTCCCAGTAGTCCCAGCCCGGCTGCGGCTTGCCCTTGGTGCCGTACCCGTTGAGGTACTTGCCGGTGAACGCCGTCTGGTAGCCGACCCGGTTCAGCCAGACGGGCAGCGTGGTGTGGGTCTTGAGCGCCTTGAAGTTGAAGGGGTCCTGGTTCGACTTCACGCCGTTGTTCTGGGCGTACTGACCAGTCAGGATCGCGGCGCGCGCGGGACAGCACAGCGGGTGCGGGGACAGGGCGCGAGTGAACGACACTCCCTGACGCGCCAGCGTCTTCAGCGTCTTCGGCATCCAGCGCATGTCGCTGACGGTCTGGTCGTCAGTCGTGACCAGGACGATGTTGGGGCGGGTGACCTTGCGGTCGGCCAATCCCGCGGTGACCGGCGAGGACGCAGGCTCGTAGGTCGGCGGCGGGACTACGAACAACTCGCTCGGCGCCTGGCTGCCGATGCTCGGAATCGGGTCTTCGGCACCAGCGCTGTTCGAGTTCGGCCCAGTCGCCAGCAGGGCGACGGCAACCACTCCGACCAGGGTCACCAGGGCAGTACGAGGCCTGGTGGCGGGGGAGCGCATGCCGGACATTGTGCGGGACAAGGGGCCGTTCTCCCGCATCGGGGTTGCCGCAGTGGGGGGAGTCCCCGCGGCCTCCGTAGACTCGCCGCTCGTGGCTCTCACTATCGGCATCGTCGGCCTGCCCAACGCGGGCAAGTCGACCCTCTTCAACGCCCTCACCAAGAACGACGTGCTCGCGGCGAACTATCCCTTCGCCACGATCGAGCCCAACGTCGGTGTGGTCGGTGTGCCCGACTCACGACTGCCGAAGCTCGCGGAGATCTTCAGCTCCGAGCGGATCCTGCCTGCGACCGTGGAGTTCGTGGACATCGCCGGCATCGTGCGTGGTGCCTCGCAGGGCGAGGGGCTGGGCAACAAGTTTCTCTCCCACATCCGGGAGTCGTCAGCGATCTGCCAGGTCACCCGCGTCTTTCGCGACGAGGACGTCACCCACGTCGATGGCGAGGTCAACCCCGGCAACGACATCTCCACGATCCAGACAGAGCTGATCCTCGCTGACCTGGAGACAGTCGACCGGGCGGTCGTGCGGCTCGAGAAGGAAGCGCGCAAGGTCAAGGAGCTGGCCGCGAACCTCGAGGCCGCCCAGCAGGCGAAGGAGGCGCTCGAGGCCGGCACGCCGATCATGGCGACGTCCATCGACCGCGCCCTGCTTCGCGAGCTCTCGTTGCTCACCGCCAAGCCGTTCATCTACGTCTTCAACTGCGACGCTGACGAGCTGGCCGACGAGGCCCTGAAGGACCAGATGCGCGCGCTCGTGGCCCCTGCCGAGGCGATCTTCCTCGACGCGAAGTTCGAGTCCGAGCTCGTCGAGCTCGACGATGAGGAGGCCGCTGAGTTTTTCGCTGAAGCCGGAGTGACCGAGCCCGGCCTCGAGGTGCTCGCTCGGGTCGGCTTCGCCACCCTCGGTCTGCAGACCTACCTCACGGCGGGCCCGAAGGAGTCGCGCGCCTGGACCGTCAAGCAGGGTGCGACCGCCCCCGAGGCGGCCGGCGTCATCCACACGGACTTCCAGAAAGGTTTCATCAAGGCCGAGATCGTGTCGTTCGCCGACCTCGTTTCTTCCGGCACCATGCTCAAGGCCAAGGAGGCCGGCAAGGTGCGCATGGAGGGCAAGGACTACGTGATGGCTGACGGCGACGTGGTGGAGTTCCGCTTCAACGTGTGAATCGGACTGTTTGTGTAGGTCAGAGGCAGCCCGACGGACGACGCTGACGTGTACAGCGCGGTCTTGATCACCGCCGCCCGACTCGGCCCCTGAGCCAAGCAGGTGCATCCGCGACAAGAATTGGATCACCGTCGTAGTTGACCTCCGCGGCGTCCTCGAAGCCCAGCTGCATGAAAAGTGCGCGAGACGCCACGTTCGCCGGGTGATGGCACACCTTCAACTTCGCACAGTCCGGCAGTCCAGCGGCTTAGCCGAAGGCAAAATGTATCTCATCATTGACTTTGAGAGTCGAATGACTAAAATGAGAAACATGCCAGCCTCTAGCCCGCACACGAGCCCCGAGCAACAGGCGGACCTCGAACGCCTAGGCGCACGGCTGCGCGAACGCCGAAAGACCCTCGGTGTCACGGTCGTCGCCTGTGCCGAAGCTGCTGGCGTGTCGCGTGTCACCCTGCACAGGATCGAGGCAGGCAACCCCTCGGTCACGATCGGCGCCTACATCAACGTCGCAGCCGCACTCGGACTTCATCTCGTCATCCCGATCCTCGACGATCCAGCAGCAGAACCGACGACCATCGCGGTCGGCGACTACCCCGGCCTCCGCACGCTGGCATGGCAAACCGACGCCGGCACCACCATCACCGAGACGGAGGCACTCAACCTCTACGAACGCGGCTGGCGACACCTCAACCAGGAGACGCTGACTGACCACGAGAAGGCATTCATCCAACACTTGGCGGACACCTACAGCAACGGGAGGCTCCTTGTTTAGGCGGCTGCACCACCGACAAGTTGCCGAGGTGCTGTCGATCCTCGACGCACCGCTCTTGGCCGAGCACAGCTGCTGGTTCGGAGGCGGTACCGCGATCGTCCTGGCAAACGGTGAGTTCCGTGAATCGGTCGACATCGACTTCCTGGTCTCCGACCCGCAGTCCTACCGCGCGCTGCGCCAGATGGTCAGGGAGCACGGGCTCGACGCCCTGGCTACCCGCGAACTAGACCTGGGTCGAACACCTTCTGTTGACGGTTACGGGATCAGGGCCTCGGTGCTCGTTGCGGGGGTTGCGATCAAGTTCGAGATCATCAATGAAGGACGCATTGACCTCGATACCCCCTCCTCAAGCGATGAGATCTGTGGCTTACGAATCCTGACGCGAACTGATCAGGTCGCAACCAAGCTGCTCGCCAATGACGACCGCTGGGCAGATACGTCGACGTTCAGCCGCGACCTCATCGACCTGGCCATGATGAAACCCGACACGGTTGCCCTGAGGCCGGCGCGCGCAAGGCGGTCGATGCATACGGCAAGACGGTTGGCGAGAGCCTCAACAGAGCAGTCGCCTACCTTCAAGATCGCCCGCAACGTCTCGACGAATACATCCGAGCACTCAAGATCGACGCGCCCCGAGCAGCTATCTGGCAGAGCATCCGAGACTTGTCCGCAAGATCCGCGAAGATCGAAGGTCTGGGTCGGACCTCGGACTAGCTGGCTTCATGTCGGTGAGTCCGTGACGAGGCCGCTGTTGCCTACCCGTGGGCGGCACGTGCCCAGTTCCGGGGCCTCTTTCCGGCTGACGCCGACAATGATCGAAGGTAGCGAAACACCCGGCTTCTGTTCCGCTTGACCGGGTGAGCGCCGGTGATCGCGACGATTTTGTCAGGATCCCTCCATGTGTCGGAGGGAGTTACCTCCTCATCGTTCGGAGGCGTCCCCTGGACGGTCATTTCCGGCTCCGGCGGCGAGTTGCGCTACCAGGAATGTCGCCGTGACCCGCATGTCGTGCATGCGCGGGCCCTTGAAGTGGGTAGGACGGGCGGTACCCACGAGAGGAGACCCGTGCCACCGAAACAGATCGCCGGCCGCTACGACGTCATCCGCGAGGTCGGTCGCGGAGGGATGGGCAGCGTCTGGCTGTGCCCGACCAGGTGCTCGGTCGCGAGGTGGCAGTCAAGCAGGTCGGTGGCGTCCCGGGGAGACAAGTCCGCAGTTCGCCCGAGCACTACGGGAGGCGCGATCATCGGCGGCGCTGAACCATCCGAACGTCGTCTCAATCTTTGACGCGGTCGAGGACGGCGATCGAATCTGGCTGGTGATGGAGTCCTCCCGTCGCGCACGCTGGCTCCAGGTGATCGAGGAGGCGGCGCCCTTCCGGCTGACGAGGTCGCCCGCATCGGTGCGCAGGCGGCGAACGGTCTGGCGGCCGCACACGCTCGAGGCACGGTGCACCGCGACGTCAAGCCGAGCAACATCTTGGTGCTCCGATGACGGCGTAGCGAAGATCTCCGACTTCGGGATAGCGAGGACGATCGGCGAGGAGCAGCTGACCCAGACCGGCATGGTCTCGGGCACGCCTTGTACTTCTCGCCCGAGCTCGCCCGCGGCGCGGAGCCAGCTGCGGCGGCGGACGTGTGGGCGCTCGGGGCGTCGTTGTACGCAGCGCTCGAAGGCACGTCTCCGTGGCCGCAGCAGGAGAACCCGATCGCGATGCTCGTGCACATCGCGAACAACGAGCCACCTCGCCCGAGCACTGCGGGACCCTTGGCCGACGTCATCAGCCAGATGCTCGTCGTCGACCCCGAGCAGCGCCTGCCCATGGACGTGGTGCGCGATCGTCTGGAGGCGATCGCCGCCGGCGAGACGCTCGACGTCACCCGTCAAATGACGGTGGCGGCGCCGATCATCGAGGCAGCACAGTTCGGAACCACCATCGCCAACCCACCATCGCCAGTGCCGGTGCCTAGCCCCGTGGAGCCGGGAGCCTTGCCCACCTCGTCGGCCGGCGCCGCGCCGCGTTGGCCTTGGCCATGGCCGCGCTGGTGATCATGGGTGGGGTCGGCCTGGCGGTGGCGCTCGGGAGTGGCGACGACGGCGATCCGGACGGGGTAGGAGCGGCAGGCGTGGTGCGAGCACCTCGCCGTCGACCTCGCCCGCGAGCGAGAGCTCGCCCGACGAAGCGACGACGCCCGTCCCGCCGTCCGAGCCGTCCGAGCCGTCCGAGTCCACGTCGGACGAGGAGTCGGAAGACCCTGTCGAAGAGGGGGCGGTGGACGCAGCGGACTTCGTGCAGGACTACTACGCGCTACTGCCCAGCGACACCAAGAGTGCGTGGGACTTCCTCAGCGAGGAGGTGCAGGCCGAGGTGGGCAGCTACGGCAGCTACCAGGGGTTTTGGAAGACCGTCGACTCGGTGCAGGTCGGTGACGTCGAGACGGTCGAGGACGGCGTCGTCGATGTGTCGTTGACGTACGTGACCGGCGACGGTGCGCAGTCCGAGACGCGACGGTCTGATCGTCGACGAGGTCGATGGCGAGGCCCGGGTCGTGGACGACTACGTGGTCTGACCCTTGCCCTCAGGGTGCTCGCGCTCCTCCTCGACCCGCTTGGGCACGCGCAGGAGCCGCAGCCCGTGACCAACCCGACGCCGCCGACCAGGTTGCCGAGCAGCGACCAGCCCAAGGCGCCGAGGAGCGCGCCGACGCCGAAGTCGGCGCCAGCGAAGAGCGCGCCCATCATGAACAACGAGTCGAGCACGCAGTGGAACAGCTCTGCCGCCGGCCAAGAGCGCGCCGAACAGGATCGAGGGCACCAGCTGCACCCCGAGATTCTCGGTGGCGTGGTGCATCCGGGTCATCAAGGTGATGACCGCGCCAGCGAGCACGGCGAGCGCGAAGCTGCGTCCGTTGACGCCCAGCTCGGCGTAATGGGTGCCGACCTCGATCGCGGTGGCCTCGAGGTCGGGGCGGGCGACGATGACGATCCACATGATCAGCGCGCCGCCGACCAGGTTCATCGCGAGGGTGACGCTCCACAAGCGGGCGAGCCCGACGAGTCGTGCCGCTGCGTGCAACCACGGCCGTGACCGGCACGAGAAAGTTCTCGGTGAAGAGCTCGCTGCGCGCCAGCAGCAGCGCGACGAAGCCGATCGAGAAGGCGAGACCGGCCAGCACCGTGTCGCCGGTGTGCTCCTTGACCACCAGGTAGGCGAGCACGCCGAAGCCGACGTCGAGACCGCCCAGCAGCCCGGTGGAGACCAGGCGAGCAGCGGGCGCTCGAGTCGCTCCTGGCCCTCTTCGACCAGTCGGTCGAAGGCCTCCTCGATCTCGGGCTCAGGGCGATCTGGGTTGGTGGCCACGGGCGAACCCAGGATGTCTCGGCGTCGGCGGTTCCTCGGCGGTTCACCGGGCGGTTCACCCCGGGCGCGGGGTCAGCTGACGAGGGGGTCCGGCGCCGGGGCCTGTAGCCGGAGGTCGCCGTCCAGCACCGGCCGGACGTCGCCGGCGTGACCGACCCACCCGACGTCCGGGTCGAGCTGGCGGATGAGACGGGCAGGGTTGCCGGCCACGACCGAGAAGTCGGCCACCGGCCCGCGGACGACGGCGCCGGCGGCCACGACGCAGTTGCGGCCGATCTGGGCGCCGGGCAGGATCACCGCGCCGTGCCCGATCCACGACCCGGGGCCGATCGAGACGGGCATGTGGGTGCCGAACTGCTTGCCGATGGGCAGTCGGGGGTCTTGGTAGCCGTGGCTGGTGTCGGTGACGAACACGCTCTGTCCGAAGAACACGTCGTCCCCGATCTCGATCGACTCGTGCGCGGTGATGCTCGATCGGGCGCCGATGACGGCCCGATCACCGATCACGAGACCTCGCTTCGGTGCACGCGGGTCGTCGACGCCGTAGCCGACCGAGAGGGTGACGTGCCGTCCGACCAGCACGCCGCTGCCCACGTGCATGGAGCCCGGGTTCAGGATCGTCGCCGGTGGGAAGTCGATGGCGCTCGCGGCGCCGAAGGTGCCGAACTCCTCGGCGGCGTGCGTGCCGGGCGCGATCACGCCATACCGGTCGATGAAGCGCCAGCTAGCATGGATGACACGGTTGAGCACTCGCCTGGTGCGGTTCACGGCGCGACCTTAACGGTCTCGTGCGCCGATGGGTGCGCCATGCCGAGGGACAGTCGCCGACCTTCTGCCCTAGGGTCGCCCGCATGTCGACGCCGACGTTGCCCGACCAGACCCCGCTCGAATCGGGGTTCGGGCCCCACACCACGGCCGCCGAGGTGCTCGCGGGACATCGACCTGACTGGGAAGACCGCACTGGTCACCGGTGGCTATGCGGGCATCGGGGTGGAGATCGTGCGGGCCATGGTCGCCGCGGGAGCCCACGTGCTGGTGCCGGCCCGGCGTCCGGACAAGGCGAGCGCGGCGCTCGAGGGCCTCGCGGTCGAGGTCGGCGAGCTCGACCTGTCCGACCAGGCCAGCGTGGCGACCTACGCCGCATCGGTCACGGAGGCCGGCCACCGGATCGACCTGCTGATCGGCAACGCGGGCATCATGGCGCTCCCTGAGACCCGCACCCGCAGGGCTGGGAGATGCAGCTGGCCACCAACCACCTCGGCCACTACGCGCTCGTGAGCCGGCTTGTGGTCGAGCCTCGCGGACGGCGCGCGCGTGGTGAGCGTGTCGTCGGCCGGGCACTACTACTCGGGCATGCGCTGGGACGACCCGTGGTTCGACACCGGGTACGACAAGTGGCTGGCCTACGGGCAGTCGAAGAGCGCCAACGCCTTGTTCGCCGTCGGGCTCGACGCCCGCGGAGAAGGACGCGGCATCGAGGCCTTCTCGGTGCACCCCGGCGCGATCCTGACCAACCTCGGCAAGCACCTGGACGCGGACGACATCGCGCTGCTGATGGAGCCCGACGCCGACGGCAACGTGACGATCCCCGAGTTCAAGACTCCGGAAGCCGGCGCGTCGACCGCTACCTGGGCCGCGACCAGCCCGATGCTCACCGGGCGCGGCGGCAGCTACCTGGTCGACTGCGACGTCGCGCCCTGGGCCGACGACGCTGCCCCGGGTGGTGATGACGCCAACGGGGTCAAACGGTGGGCGGTCGATCGCGAGGACGCCGAGCGGCTGTGGGCGTGGTCTGCGGACCTGACGGGTGTGGATATCTCGCGGTAGTGCGCCACTGGGTCAACGTTCGTGCGCGTGCGGAGGTTGACTGGGTGGCGCACTTTCCGCGGCGTCCTCAGAACTTCAGGTGATGGCTCAGGTCGCCGGTCTGGTCGATGAACATCGTGCGGGTGTCGAACCACCAGCGACCCTCGATGCGATGGAACGTGTCGGCGTAGTGGCCGGTGATGATCACCTGGAGCGGTAGCTCGTCGGTCGCCTGGGTGACCAGGTAGTAGGCCTGGCAGGTAGCGGTGCCGGCGGCTTCGTCGACGTGGATGATCGGGTTGGTCGTCACGTGCTTGGTCTTCGGCGTTCCGGAGTCTTCGTAGATGCGGGTGGCGAAGCCGTAGAGGCCGCGCACGCCGTCGTAACCCTCGAAGACCGTGTCGGGCGTGGGGTTCTCCGCCCCGTGGATCCGGCCGTGCTTGAAGAGCTCGGCCACGCCGTCGAGGTCGCCGCGATCGATCCGGTCGGCGTAGGTGTAGAGCAGGTTCTCGATCTCGCGCGCGCTGTCAGCCACGCGCCGCAGCCAGGCCTAGGGGGTCTAGGGTTCCGGCCGTGACCTCAGCCACTTTCTCCGTCGAGCACGTGATCGCGAAGGCGCGCGCCAAGGAGGGCCTCGACGACTTCGGCCCCGGCGACTTCGAGGAGCCGCTCGGCGTGCTGCTCGAGGCGTACGCCGGCGCCGGGCTGAGCGACCTCGGCGCGATGATCCTGGGCAGCGGCGCCGTGCACTCGCTGCGGATGCGGCTTCGCGCCACCGAGTGGTTCCGGCGCCATCCTGAGATTGCTGACGAGGTGGTCGACGACCCGATCGTGGTGGTCGGCATGATGCGCAGCGGCACCACGCTGGCCCAGCGCCTGCTGGCCGCCGACCCGCGCTTCCACTGCGCCCACGGGTGGGAGGTCATCGAGGTCGCTCCGCGCTCGACCACGACTGGACGTCGTCCGACCCGCGGATCGCTCGCGGGCTCGAGCGCGAGGAGCAGACGAAGACGTTCGCGCCGGACCTGTTCGCAATCCATCCCATGCACGCGATGGAGGCCGAGGAGGAGATCGTCTTCCTCGCCGACGCGTTCCTCTCCCACGTGCCCGAATCGGGCGCGCACGTGCCGACGTACCGGTCCTGGCTCGACGACCCAGGACTTCACTCCGGCCTACGACCATCTGCACCGGATGCTGCAGCTGCTTCAGTGGCAGAAGCGTCAACGTGGGGAGCTGGCCGAGCGGTGGGTGCTCAAGACGCCGGCGCACCTGGGCTATCTCGACGATCTCCGAGCCCGCTTCCCGGGCGTGCACGTGGTGCACCTGCACCGCGACCCGCGCGAGACGATCCCGTCGGGGGCCAGCCTGAACACCGTGCTGCACCGGATGCACGCCGACGACGTCGACCCGGTGCGCGTGGGCACGGAGTGGATCGAGCGGATGGGCTGGACCAACGACCGCGCAGCCCTCGAGACGCCGGGCGAGCCTGGGACACCGACCGGCGACGTGCGCGGGTCACCGACATCGCCTTCGGGGACGTCGTCGGCGACCCGATCGGTCAGGTGGCGCGGGTCTACGACGCGGTCGGTGTCGACCTCACCGCGACGGCGGAGGCGGCGATGCGCGAGTGGCTCGCCCGGCGTCCGCGCGAGGCGGGGCGACCGGCCTACGACGCGGCGTCCTTCGGGCTCTCCGACGCCCAGATCGACGATCGGTTCGCGGCCTACAACTCGAGATTTCGTCAGTCCTGACATGTGAGTCGAATCGCTGTTACTGTCGCTCGCGTGAGCGCACCGATCGAGCACCCCGTCGCGACCGCCGAGCAGCACGAGCACGAGCTGGCCGCGCTCGACCTGATCCAGCACCCCACGGTCAAGGCCGCGTACGCGAGCGTCGCGGAGACCTGGCTCGGCCGGGCCAAGGCGTCGCCGGCGATGCGCGAGCGGTTCGAGGCGGCGTTCGAGGAGGTCATGTTCTCGGCGGCGGTCTGGTCGTCGAACCAGGACCCGCTGCGACCGAAGGTCACCTGCATCACGCGGCTGGCCCACCCGGTGGAGGGGCGGCACGTGCCCGGCACCCGCTGGGGCATCGACAACCCCGACACGGTCTACCGCGTCATCCCGATCTCCGGTGACGAGCGCTACGAGATCCGCGGCCGCGTCGGCGAGCACCGGATGACCGAGAACTACTTCACGCTCTGGAACGCCCACATGGGCACGGTCGACGTCGTCGACGGACGCCGCATGCACGTCGAGAGCGACGGCAGCTACCTGATCACCGTCGACAGCGAGCCGGCCAACGGGCGCCCGAACCACATCCAGTCGACGTCCGAGGCCCACGAGTTCTACATCCGCGACGTGCTGCTCGACTGGGCCACCGACGACCCCAACCACATCACCGTCGAACGCCTCGGCGGCGCGCCCACCCGACCGGCCCTCACGCTCGACGAGCAGGCCGAGGCGACGGCGAAGATGATGGCGCACTTCGCCGACTTCACCGGCAAGCTCTCCCACGGCATGTACAAGACCCAGCCGAACCACTTCTCGCTGGCCTGGACCGCCGACCAGCACGGCGGCGATGCGCAACCAGGTCTACGTGGCCGGGCGCTTCCTGCTCGAGCCCGGCGAGGCGTTCGTCGTCGACGTCAGCGACGGGGGAGCGGAGTACTTCACCGTGCCGCTCGGCAACATCTGGGGCACCACCCTCGACATCTACGACCGCACCGGCAGCCTCAACAAGGCGCAGTCGCAGCCGAACCCCGACGGCACCTACACCTACGTGATCAGCGCGGAGGATCCCGGCGTGCCCAACTGGCTCGACCCCGACGGCCTGCCCGAGGGCATCCTCACCCTGCGGATGGCGGAGTTCCCCGAAGGCGGCGCCACCCCTGACCTCGCCGCTACCGGGCGCGTCATCAAGCTGGCCGACCTCGACGCCGAGCTGCCCGACGTGCCGCGAATGACGGCCGACCAGCGCGCGGCCCAGATCGCCGAGCGCCAGGCCGGCTACCTGCGCCGCCTACCCGAAGGAGTCTCGAAGTGAGTCGTTGGCTGATCACCGGATGCTCGACCGGCATCGGGCGCGAGATCGCGCGTGTCGCCCTCGAGGCCGGCCACCAGGTGGTCGCAACGGCCCGCAAGGTCGCCGACGTCCAGGACTTCGTCGACACCTACGGCGACCAGGCGCTGGCCCTGCGCCTCGACGTGACCGACCGCGAGCAGATCGACGCCGCGGTCGCGGCGACCGTCGAGCACTTCGGCGGCATCGACGTGCTCGTCAACAACGCTGGCTACGGCTACCTCTCCGCGGTCGAGGAGGGCGACGACGCCGAGGTGCGACGACTCTTCGACACCAACTACTTCGGTGTGGTCGACACACTGAAGGCGGTGCTGCCCCTGATGCGGGCCCAGGGCAGCGGGCACGTCATCAACATCTCCTCGATGACCGGTCTGGTCGCCAATCCGCCCAACGCCTACTACTCCTCCACCAAGTTCGCCCTCGAGGCGCTGACCGAGGCGCTGAGCAAGGAGGTCGGCGCCCTCGGCATCAAGGTCACCGCCATCGAGCCCGGCGGCTTCCGCACCGACTGGGCCAAGCGGTCGATGAAGGAGGCGGCGGCGCCGATCGACGCCTACGCCGGCGACGTCGGCGTCCGCAAGGACCTCATCAAGCAGTTCGCCGACCACCTGCCCGGCGACCCGCGCCGGGTCGGGGACGCCGTCGTGATGGTGGCCGGTCTCGACGATCCCCCGTTGCGGCTGCTGCTCGGAGGCGACGTCCTGAAGGCGACGCGTGACAAGATCACTGACATGAGTGCATCCATCGACGAGTGGGAATCGGTCACCCTCGACGTCGGCTTCGCGGAGGCCTGAGCCATGCGCCGATCGATGCCCAGACCAATTCCAGGTCCTGTCGCAGCTGCCGTCGGCGTGACCCTCGCCCTGGTGCTCGCCGCCTGCGGCAGCAACGTCGACCCCTCCGCGCTCGACGGCACGCGCTCGGTCGCAGGGCAACAGGGCACCTCGGCGGACGTCGTGCCCGGTGCGTCCGAGGGCGACGTGGTCGTGCCAGGGGAGGTCACCGGTGACGTGGCCGGCGTGCCTCAGGGTGGCGACACCGTGCCCGACCCGTCGGGCCAAGGCCAGCAGACCGCCCCTGGCCGCGACGGCGGTGACAACGCCGCTCCTGATCCCGCTGCAGAGGGGGATGACCCGGCCCCGGTGGCGGAGGCCGACTGCACCGGATTCCAGAACGGTACGGGCATTACAGACAGCACGATCACGATCGGCAACGCCGCCGACGTCAGCGGTCCGGTGCCGGGGCTCTTCGAGTCCTCGCAGATCGCTGCCAAGGCCTACGTCAACTACTTCAATTCCACCGGTCAGACGATCTGCGGCCGCAAGCTCGAGCTGGTCACCTACGACAGCCGCACCGATGCATCGGCCGACCAGCAGGCCTACGCATCGGCGTGCGAGAAGACCTTCGCGATGGTCGGGGCCATGGGGGCCTTCGACTCCGGTGGTGCAGCCACGGCCCAGAAGTGCGGCCTCCCCGACATCCGCGCGATCGTGACGACGGCGACCCGCTCGGCCTGCACGACCTGCTACGCCGCGCAACCGGCCGGTTCCACCGAGTTCCAGAATGCCGTGCCCGACTTCATCAAGCGCAACACCTCCAGCAAGGGTCAGAAGGCGGCGATGCTCTACCTGAGCGCGGGCGCGGCCTCGGAGAACGGGCAGAGTCAGGCCAAGTACGGCACCAAGCGCGGCCTGAAGTACGTCTATGTCGGTGCCATCGACACCGCCGAGTTCAACTACGTGCCCTTCGTCCAGGCCATGAAGGACAAGGGGGTCGAGTCGGTGCAGTTCGTCGGCGCCAACCCGATGTTCGTCCGCCTCGTGCAGACCATGGACCAGCAGAACTTCGAGCCAGAGGTGCTGCTGCTCGACCCGACGGCCTACAGCAAGGATTTCACCGACGCGGGCGGCGAAGCTGCCATCGGCACCTACTCGTTCCTGAACTTCACGCCGTTCGAGGAAGCCTCCGGAAACTCCGAGGTCAACCTCTACCTCAGCTACATCCAACAGGCGAAGCCAGGCACCGAACCCGACTTCTTCGGCCTCTTCGCCTGGTCGGCCGCGCGGCTCTTCGTCGAGCAGGCCACCAAGCTAGGAGGCAAACTGACCCGCGCGTCGCTGGTCGCCTCGATGCGCAGCGTCAAGAATTGGACCGCCAACGACCTGCACGCGCCCATGCGGGTCGGTGAGAAGCGGATTGCCGATTGCTGGCGCTTCGTGCAGTGGACCGGGTCGGCCTGGAAGCCGATCGAGGGACGCAGCTACCAGTGCAACGGAACGACGTCCTGAGGCAGCTCACCGTCGCCTGCGCTGAGTCGGCGTAGACGTACGCCGACTCAGCGTGCGGGAGCGACTCAGTCGGCGTTGAGGGCGGGGCGCACCAGGTCGAGTGCCTCGGTGGTCAGCCGCACCAGTTCAGCGAGGCTCTGCTCTCCGGGCTCTCCGGGCTCTCCGGGCTGTTCGGTCCAGACGGTCAGGGCGGCGAACACAGCGCCCGTGGCCACCTCGGCCCGCACCGACGCCTTGAGCGGGCTCACGTCACGCTCCATCAGGGCCTCGCGCACGTGGCGTGCCATCGCGCCGTGCGCCTCGCGGAACGCCCGCTCGATGCGGGCCGGGCTGAGCAGCTCGTTGCGCAGCCGCGAGATCTCGAGCATCAGTCGTGGGTCGCTCGCCGGGGAGGTGATCGCGGCCAGCACCGCGGCGACCAGGTCGTCGCCGGCCTCGAGCCGCTCGCCCACCGTCGTCCGGAACCAGGAAAGCCCCGACGTCACGTCGATGAACAGGACCTCGTCCTTCGTGGCGAAGTGCCGGTAGAAGGTGCGCTCGGTGACGCCCACCTCGGCAGCGATGGCGGGCACGCTCGCCGCCTCGAAGCCGTGCTCGACGAAGTGCCGCAGCGCCGCGCGTCGCAGGGCCTCCCGGGTGCGCTCGGACTTACGCACCGGGGCCGTGGAGGCGGGCTCGGCGATCACCCCTGCAGAATAATGGTCATCGAGCCCGGGCCTGCGACCGACGCGCTACCCTGGACGCAGCATCGGTCCCGCCCAGCTCAGTCCTGGGGCCGATGGAGTTCCACACCGTGGGCCGATCCTCCCCAACCAGAGCCGCAGCTCAGGTTCGTCGTGATCCGCCCCGGGGCTCAGCATCCGGTGCGCACCGGTGGGAGTCAGGTCGCAGATCGTCCACGAGCACGGACGCCGACCGCCTCTCGTCGCTCCACTGGCCACGAGACCCGTCCGCGGTGTCGACGAAAGCCGGGACGTCGCGACGTCCCCCAGGCTTCAGAGGTAGTGCTCCAGAGGAGGAGTGAGTGGCTCGACGCCCCGCCCAGCGCCAACGACCCAACGGCGGCCAGAAGAACGGCCAGAAGAACGGTCAGCGGTCGGCCCAACGCACCGGTCCCGACAACGAGGGGATCATCCCGCAGCTCGCGCGCGGGGTGCGTGAGGTCGAGTCGGCCGTGCAGCGCGGCCGCGTGACCTCCTCGGTGCGCACCAAGTTCCAGGTGGTGGCGTTGTTGGCCCGCGAGGAGCGCTCGCGCGTCAAGGTGGCCACCGACCTGGCCGAACCGGCTCGCGCCGAGCAGCTCAAGCGACTCGACGGCATCGGCACGATCCTCGCCAAGACCGCCGCCCGCGAGCCTGCGCTGTTCGCGCTGCTCGACGAGGGCGCCGAGGTCTCCTTTGACGCCAAGGAGCTCAAGCGCGAGATGCAGTCGGCGGCCGGTCTCGAGGTCGCCGCCGAGGAGCCCGAGCCGGTCGACGAGGCGATGCTCGCCGCGGCCGAGCGCCAGGTGGTGCCGCAGTCGGTCGTCGCCCGACAGCTCTCCAACCCCTTCCTCACCCCTGACTTCTCCGCCGCACCGCCGCGCTCGTCCGGCCCACGCCAGCTGATGGGCTGGGAGCTCATCGAGCCGCTGCTCGAGTCGTTCGAGCGCGCCTCCGACGGCGCCTCGGCCTGCATGGCGCTGCCCGAGCCGACGACGCTGCGCACGCCGTCCGGTCGCGAGCTGATGAAGCACCAGGCCGAGGTGATCGGCGCCGCGTCCGACGGGGCACCGCACGTTCCTGCTCGCCGACGAGCCGGGGCTGGGCAAGACGGCCCAGGCGCTGCTCGCCGCCCAGACCGCCAACGCCTACCCGCTGCTGGTCGTCGTCCCGAACGTCGTGAAGACCAACTGGGCCCGCGAGGCTGCGCACTGGACGCCGAACCGCGCCGTCACCGTGATCCATGGCAACGGGTACGACGTCGACGGGTTCGCCGACATCGTGGTGATCAACTACGAGATCCTCGACCGGCACGCCGGCTGGCTCGGCACGTTCGGTTTCCGCGGCATGGTGGTCGACGAGGCCCACTTCATCAAGAACAAGACGTCGCAGCGCTCGCAGCACGTGCTGCAGATCTCCGACAAGATCCGCGCGCGCACCGGCGCGCCACTGATGATGGCGCTGACCGGCACCCCGCTGATCAACGACATCGAGGACTTCCGCGCGATCTGGCAGTTCCTCGGCTGGATCGACGAGAAGCGGCCCGCGGCCCCAGCTGATGGCCTCCCTCGAGGAGAGCGGCTACACGCCCATCGACCGCGGCTTCTACCCATCGGCTCGCCAAAGCGTGATCGACATGGGCATCGTCCGCCGCCGCAAGGTCGATGTCGCCTCCGACATCCCCGCCCGCCGCATCGCCGACCTTCCGGTCGAGCTCGACGACGACCTCGGACGTTCGATCCGCGAGGCTGAACGCGAGCTGGCCCGGCGGATGGTCGAGCGTTACGAGATGGCGCTCAAGACCCGCCGCACCGGTGCGGTCGTCGAGGGAATCGACCACGACCTGGTGCGCCAGGTGGCGACCTGGGAGCGCGAGGACGGCGCGTCCGACGGCGTGGGCGGCGCCGAGGGTGGCGTGTTCGGCATGATGCGGCGCATCGGCCAGGCCAAGGCAGGGCTCGCGGCCGACTACACCGCTCAGCTGGCGCGCAGCGTCGGCAAGGTCGTGTTCTTCGCCAAGCACATCGACGTCATGGACGCCGCCGAGGAGGTCTTCGCCAAGCGGGGGCTGCGCTACTCCTCGATCCGCGGCAACCAGACGCCGTCGGCCCGCGAGAAGGCGATCAAGGACTTCACCACCGACCCCGACGTAGCCGTGGTCGTCTGCTCGCTCACCGCGGCTGGCGTCGGCCTCAACCTGCAGGTCGCCTCCAACGTCGTGCTCGCCGAGCTCTCGTGGACCGATGCTGAGCAGACCCAGGCCATCGACCGGGTGCACCGGATTGGCCAGGAGCTGCCGGTGACGGCGTGGCGGATCATCGCCGCGCAGACCATCGACGGCCGGATCGCCGAGCTCATCGACAGCAAGGCCGGCCTGGCCGCCCGCGCGCTCGATGGCTCCGACGAAGAGATCTCCAGCTCGGTCGACGTCCAGCTCGAGGCGCTGGTGGCGCTGCTCACCGACGCGCTCGAGTCGCGCTGACCCGTCGCTACGTAGCGACGGGTCACCTCAGGCGAACGCGTAGTCGTCGAGCGGGAAGCTGCTCGCGGCGCGGTAGGCGTTGAGGGTGGACGTCGGGCGCAGCAGCGTGGCCTCGCCGTGCTGGTTGAAGTAGTAGCTGTTCGCGCTCCCGCACGAGCCCAGCGTGAAGATGGAGTGCTCGACCTTCTCGGTCATGGTGTCCAAGAACTCCGCGTTCGCCTGCTCGGAGACCTCGAACGTCGTGGCCTCGCGGCGCTGCAGCTCGCCGAGCAGCCGGTCCATGTGCCGCATCTGTGACTCGATGGTCGTGAAGTAGGAGAGCCCCGAGTAGGAGTAGGGGCTGTTCAGCGAGACGAAGTTCGGAAAGCCCGGAACCGCGATGCCCTCGTAGGCCTGGAACCGGCGCTCGCGCCACCACCGGCCCAGGTCGAGCCCGTCGCGGCCGACCACCCGGATCGCCGGGAAGTTGGCCTCCCACAGGTCGAAGCCGGTGGCGAGCACGAGGACGTCGAGGTCGGCACGACGTCCGTCGGCGGTGACGATGCCTCCGGCGTCAACGTGGTCGATCGAGGTCGTCTCCAGGTGGACGTGCGACCGGTTGAACGTTGGGTAGTAGGTGTTGCTGAACGTCGGCCGCTTGCACCCGAACGTGTAGTCGGGGGTGAGCCGGCGACGCAGCTCGGGGTCCTTGACCTGGCGACGCAGGTGCGCGCGGCACGCCCGCTCGGCGACGGCGTTCACGATCGGCACCTGGTCGTAGTGCAGCACCGCCGAGACCATCATCGCCTCGAGGATCGCGGTGCCGCCGAGCCGCACGGCGCGTTGGGTGAGCGGCACCTTCGCGAACGCCGCGCGGACGACGCGGGGCACGGCCAGGTCGGGCTTGGCGGTGACCCAGATCGGCGTGCGCTGGTAGACGGTGAGGTCGGCGGCGACCTTGGCCAGCTCGGGGATCAGCTGCACCGCGGTCGCGCCGGTGCCGATGATGCCGACCCGCTTGCCCTCGAGCTCGACGTCGTCGTCCCAGCGCGTGGTGTGCACGACGTCGCCGGCGAACGAGTCGATGCCGGCGATGTCCGGCAGCTTGGGCTGGGAGAGGAAGCCGGTGGCGGTGAGCAGGAACCGCGCAACCTCGGTGCTGCCGTCGGCGAGGGCGACCGTCCACGTCTGGCTGGCGTCGTCCCACATCGCCTGCTCGACCACGGCACCGAAGCGCATGTGCCGGCGCAGGTCGTAGGTGTCGGCGACGTGCTCGGCGTACTTCTTGAGCTCCGCCCCGGGCGCGAACAGGCGCGTCCAGTGCGGGTTGGGCTCGAAGGAGTAGGAGTACGTCGAGGAGGGAATGTCGACGGCCAGGCCTGGGTAACGGTTCACGTGCCAGGTGCCGCCGAGGTCGTCCTCGCGCTCGAGGATCACCAGGTCGTCGTAGCCCAGGCGCCGCAGCTGGATGGCTGCTCCCATCCCGCCGAATCCGGCGCCGACGATGATCGCGTCGTGCACGTGCTGGCTCATGGGGCTCCTTGCTGAGACGTCAGACTTTCGAAACATAGAGGTGTGGTCGGCGCCCGTCGACCGCACCACACTGGCGACATGACCTCCGGCGTCCCCGATCTCGACTTCAGTGGCCTGCGCGCCATGTTCATCAACGCGACCCTCAAGCCCGCACCGCAGCCCAGCCACACCGAGGGGTTGGTGGAGGCGAGCGCGGCGCTGATGCGCGAGCACGGCGTCGAGGTGGAGATCCTGCGCGCCATCGACCACGACATCGCCACCGGCGTCTACCCCGACATGACCGAGCACGGGTTCGCCACCGACGAGTGGCCGGCGATCCAGGAGCGGGTGATGGCCAGCGACATCCTGGTGCTGGCGGGCCCGATCTGGCTCGGTGACAACTCCAGCGTGATGAAGCGGGTGATCGAGCGGCTCTACGGATTCTCCGGTGAGCTCAACGACGCCGGGCAGTACGCCTACTACGGCCGCGTGGGTGGCTGCCTGATCACCGGCAACGAGGACGGCATCAAGCACTGCGCGATGAACGTCCTCTACTCGCTGCAACACCTCGGCTACACGATCCCGCCGCAGGCCGACGCCGGCTGGATCGGCGAGGCCGGCCCCGGGCCGTCCTACCTCGACGAGGGCAGCGGCGGACCTGAGAACGACTTCACCAACCGCAACACGGCCTTCATGACGTGGAACCTGATGCACCTTGCTCGGCTGCTCAAGGGCACGGGCGGCTTCCCGGTGCACGGCAACCAACGCTCCGAGTGGGACGCCGGCGCGCGATTCGACTTCGAGAACCCCGAATATCGCTGACCCGTCCTCTATAGAGGACGGGTCAGCGCGAGTTGCGCTGACCCGTCCCCTATAGAGGACGGGTCACCGTGCTGGGAACCGATCTGGTGGGCTCGAGCGTCGGACGGGTGTGAGCAGCACGAGCAGGCCGTCGTGAGCAGGGATGCCGAGTTCGGCGAGTACGTCGCGGCCCGGTGGGGGCGGTTGGTGCGGGCGGCTGTGCTGCTCGGCTGCTCGCCCCACGAGGCGGAGGACATCGTCCAGTCGGCGCTGACCCGGTGCCTGGTGAAGTGGTCGCAGGTGCAGCGCGCCGACGACCGCGACGCCTACGTCTATCGCGTCCTCGTCAACACCTTCACGTCGTCCCGACGGCGCCGGTGGACCGGTGAACGACCGACCGACGACCTGCCCGACCAACCGGCTCGCGACGAACAGGACGGCGTTCACGACCGGCACACCATCGACCTCGCCCTGGCCCGGCTCTCGCGTGACCAGCGGGCCGCCGTCGTCCTGCGCTACTACGCCGACCTGACCGAGGCCCAGATGGCCGAGGCGCTCAAGGTCGCCCCCGGCACCGTGAAGAGCCGACTCTCCCGCGCCCTCCAGGCGATGGCCGTCGACCCGGTGCTCGCCGATTCCACCGTTAGCCTCGACCTGCCCAGGAGCCCCCGATGAACGAGCACGACCTGATCGACGCCCTCGACGAGCGCGTGACCGACGTCCCGGTCGGCGCTGCGCCGATCGACACCATGACGCGGGCCGCACGCGGCGCCCGACGCCGCCGCGGCCTGGGCGCCGGGCTTGCGGCAGCGGTCGTCGTTGCCGGCATCGCTCTCGGCACCGCGGCGCTGGTGAGCGGCGAAGGCAGCGGCGGCGACTCCGTCGACGTCGCCTCCGACGCGCCCGCCTGGCAGTCCCCGCCCGCCGGCATGCGCTACGTCGGGCTCGGCCACGCGGCGATCGCCGTCCCTGCTGACTGGCCTGACAATGCCACGAGCTGCGGCACCCCTGCGCGCAGCACCGTGATCATCGACGTCGGCGTCACGTGCCTCGCGCTCTTCCCGTACCCGGCCGACACCGACAGCGTCGAGGTGCGTCCCGCCTACGAGGGCGAGGACTTCTCGACCTGGACTCCGGTCGAGAGCGGCGGCGTCGAGGCGCTGCGGGTGGACGACGACCCGATGCCCGGGCTCGACGGCGGCGCTGCCGTGTCTGGCGCGAGCCTCTACCTGCCAGACGAGGGCGTGGTGTTCCGTGCGCAGTCGTCGATCTCGCCCGACAACGTCTCCTCCCTGCTGGAGGGCGTGGCCGTCTTCGAGGACGCCGTGGCGGTGCCCGGCTTCCAGATGGTGACGACGGAGGCGCAGGAGGCAGCGGCCCAGGCGTACTTCGACGTGCTCGAGGAGCAGGGGCTCGTGGGTGAGCAGGTCGACCAGCTCGACAAGCGCAAGTACCCCTCCGGCTGGGTCATCTCGACCGACCCGGTGCCCGGCACCCTCGTCGCGCCCGGTTCCACGGTGCAGGTGACCGTCGCCGCGCTGAGGCTGGTGGCGGCGGGGGAGCGGTGAGCTAGGGACGTTTCGCGCGCGTACTTTCCTCACCAGCTCACCGCCACCCGGGCTTGGCCCCGTGGAGCGGTGCCTGAGCCACCGTTGCCGCGGCAGATTCGGTGGGAGATCCACCGCTCCCCAGCAGCCACGCCGCCGTCCTCGGCTAGCGTCGCCGACTGTGAGCAGCCCCCACGACTCCAGCACCGCCGAGAGCGTCTTCGACCGCACCACCAGCCGTCACGCGCACCGGCGACGCAACGTTCGCTGCCGAGCTCTGGGACGGCTGGTCGGTGGGTGGTGGCATCAACGGCGGCTATCTGATGGCGATCGTGGGCCGAGCTCTCCGCACGAGCTTCCCGACCAAGCCGGACCCGCTCGCGCTGAGCGCCACCTTCGTCTCGGCCGCGACGCCAGGGCCGGCCGAGGTGCAGGTGCGCACGTTGCGCGAGGGCGGCAAGGTCGCCTTCGCCGCCGCCGACCTCGTGCAGCACGGCGCGGTGCGGATCAGCGCGCTCGCGACCTACGGCGACCTCGACCGCGCAGCGGACGACGTTCGCACGACCGCCGACGAGCTGGTGCTGCCCCCGATCGAGGAGTGCCGACCCGGCACTGAGTCCCCGCCGGAGTTCGTCGCCATCGCTCCGCTGATCGCCCGATTCGAGACGCACTACGACCCCGCCCACATGGGTTGGGCCACCGGCGAGCCCGATTTCAGCGGCGAGCTCAGCGCGTGGTTCCGGCTCGAGGACGGCCGCGACCCCGATCCGCTCTCGTTACTCATGACGCTCGACGCACTCCCGCCCGTCGTGTTCACCCACGGCCTGATGGGCTGGTCGCCCACCCTCGAGCTGACTGCCCACGTGCGCGCCAAGCCGGCGCCGGGGTGGCTCAAGGTCCGTCATGCCTCCCGCAACATCGCGGGCGGCATGTTCGAGGAGGACTGCGAGATCTGGGACTCCGCCGGCCGCCTCGTCGCGCAGTCGCGCCAGCTCGCCATGACGCCCACGATGAGCCCGCGACAAGCCCACATCGAGCGGTAACGGGCCATGCGGGCAGGGCCGTTGGGGACGTCGCGTACGCGAGGTACTACTCCCTCCGCGGACTTCGAGTGCCCTTTAGGGCAGACCTTGCTGCTCACCCCTTCGAGGGAGCCCGAGCCTCGCTACTGTGCTAGGCATGAAGCGCTGGCCTAGACCAGTGCTTCTCGGAGCCCATGGGGGGCTCCGCGTCAGGCGTGGGACTAGCCCACGGCTCACAACGGGAGGAAAAAACAGATATGCGCAGTAGCGCCCTCAAGCGGGGACTCGCGGTATCCGCAGTCGCCGCGCTCGCCGTCACCGGCATGCAGACCTCGGCCTCGGCCACCAGCATCGACACCCAGGTGGGGGCCGGCAACGTCGTCCTCTTCTCACAGTTCAACGCCGACAACGACGCCTCATTGAAGGCCGACGGCACCGACAGCACCATCCACCTCGAGGCCGGTGCGGCGTCCACCGTCACGCAGATCCAGTTCCAGTACTCCAACAACGGCACCGACTTCTTCGACATCGGTGCCCCAGTCTCGCGCAACACCGATGGCACCTTCGCCACGGAGTGGAACGCCACCGGTCTGGCCGGCTCGACGGTGACCCTCCGTGCCAAGGACGCCGCCTCCGCCGCCAACGACACCCAGGCTGGCGTGGCCCTGCGCGCCCCCGGTGCAGCCGAGAACTCGGTGAACATCACCGATGGCACCGCGCTTCCCTACTTCCAGCAGCCCTACGGCGCCGACGGGTCGGCCACCACCGCCGTGGTGCGCGGCACGACTTCCGCCACGAACGGCAACGTGGCGATCTCACGCCGCGCCGGTGACGGATCCGTTGCCGGGACCGCCGTCAACGCTCCTGTCGTGACCGCGCAGGGCGCCACCACCGGCACCTTCGCCGGTGTCCTCGACATCGACGGATACCCGTTCGACACCGCGCCCGCCAACCAGGTCAACCAGGTGGTCGTCGGCGCCGAGCGCGACACCGACGACACCGAGGCGTTCTCCTTGGTCAAGCAGGAGATCACCACGGTCACCGCCGTCGCCGACAAGACCCAGGTCCCCACCGGCGACGACGCCACGGTCACCGTCACCGTGGTCGACGACCAGAGTCGTCCGATCGCCGGCGCCGAGGTTCGGCCCTCCACCGGCGGCGCGGCCCAGTACACCGACGCCAACGGCAAGGCCACGTTCCAGCAGCCAGCCGGCGCGGCTCGCTTCTACTACGCGAACGCTGACGCTGGCGATGGCTACGACGCAGGTGCTGGCGACAAGAGGTCGCCCGACATCACGGTCACCTCCTACACGCCGGCGCCCACCAAGCTCAAGGGCGTCTCGGTTGACGGTGCGGCCTTCGACTACGACGAGAACTCGCTCGGCGACATCTCGGTCCAGATCCAGGACCAGGCCGACAAGGACTTCGCCACGACGCTTCCGCGGGTCGTGCAGTACCACTGGGTGATCACGCCCTTCGACGGCTCGCCCGCCACGGTGCGTCAGCCCACCACGGGCGAGACATCGGTGCCTACCGACGCCAACGGCAAGGCAAGCATCCCGCTGCCCACGTCGGCTCCGGCCGAGGCTGGCACCTACGAGCTCTTCGCGGCTCTGCAGCCCCTCCTGGGCAACGGTGCCATCGCCGAGTCGAAGGTGCTCACCGTCAAGGCCGGCCAGGCCGAGATCACCTACGACGACGCCAGCCCGCAGCAGGTGCTGGCCGGCACGTCGGCCGCAGTCAAGGGCAAGCTCGCGCTGGCCGACGGCACGGGTCTTCCCGGTCGCAAGATCGACCTCTCCTACACCAAGGGTGCGGAGACTGACCCGAACGGAGCCGGCGACGCCGGTCTGGTTCAGGCCAACAACTCGGTCGGCAACGCTCTGCAGGTCACCACGACTGCCACGGGCGCCTTCGCGGCCACGGTCAAGGACGTCGCTGAGACCCCGCAGCCCGTTGAGCTCGGTGGTGACCTGGACGCCAAGTCGGCCAGCACGCCGAACATCGGCGATGCTGCGGCCGTCAAGAACGACCAGAAGGTCGACTTCGTGAAGTCGGTGACCGCCGGCAACCTGACGATCGCCGACCCGACGCCGCTCGACGGCGACGCGGCGCCTGGTCGCCCGGTCAACTCGTCGGTGACGCTCAAGACCGCCAACGGCGACGTCCTGGCCAACCAGAACGTCACGCTGAAGACCGACTCGGGCTTCTTCACCACCTACGCGGCCAACAAGGCGGCGCTGGTGGCTGACCCGGCGCCTGCCTCCGGTGCCGACTACGGCAAGTTCAAGAACGAGGGCACCGAGATCACGGTGAAGACGAACGCCAGCGGCGTCGCCAACTTCACCCTGGCGATCGAGAAGGACGAGGACTTCGACGACGACGGCAAGGCCACGGCCAACGTGACGGCCACCGCCGGCACCGCGACCGCGTCCAAGGCGGTCGTGTTCGACTCGGCCGACCCGACCAACGGCGGCGAGCTCAAGCTCGAGTTCTCGCCTGCGGCGATCCAGGAGTCCGGTGTGCTGCCCAAGGCGCCGACCACCGACAAGGTGTTCTTCGACGTCACCGCCACCGACCAGTTCGGCAACAAGGTGGGTGGCGAGACGGTCACCGTCCCTGGCGTGACCGCTCCCATCACCACCGACTTCGTGCTCGACGGTGACTTCTCGGTCTCTTCGAACACGGCACAGGACCGCGTAGTCACGGCGTCCTGGACCACCGACACGGCCAAGTACAGCGCGGCCACCCCGCCGGTGGTGGTGCCCAACACCACCGAGACGCTCACCGACTCGGAGACGGTGAACTTCTACACCGTCGACTACGCCGCCTCGACGTTCGGCTTGGTGCACTCGCCCCAGGGCAACGTGCCGGTGGGCACGCCGGTGACGGTCACCTATGGTGCGGTCGACCAGAACGGGGAGCCGATCAGCGACCTGTACGTGCAGTTCTTCCGCAGCGGCCCCGACAACCTGCAGGACGGCGAGGGCAACTTCGACGGACTGCTCGGTCAAGACGGCAAGATCGAGTACGTCTTCGCCGGCGCCAAGGAGGGCACGGCGACCATCTCGGCCGTTGGCCGCGAAGGCTCGATGACCGGCGCGCTGGTGCCGCAGGCGCAGAAGACTGACAAGGTCACGTTCGGTGACGGCACCCCGCCGAGCACCGGCAAGAAGAACATCAACGCCCAGATCAAGCTGCGGAGCGCTCGCGGTGGCGACAAGGTGACCGTCAAGGCACCTCGCATCGCCAAGGGTGCGAAGGTTCGCGTCTACAAGATCGTCAAGGGCAAGCGGGTCTTCCTGGCCAAGGGCAACCTGGGTCGCCGCGGCGTCAAGACCTTCACGGTCAAGGACCGCAACGGCAACGGGTTCACCCGCTACTTCGCGATCGTCACCCAGACGACGCAGACCAAGCGGGACATGACCCCGATCCGCAAGGTGCGCTGACCGCTAGGTCGAATCTCTCACGGGTGCCTCCGGGCGGCGAAAGCCGCTCGGGGGCTTCCGCCCGCGTTTTGGAGCCGTTTTGCCTAGGGATCCAGACAGGGCGACTAGGCTGCCCGCGATTGCTCCCACCTTCGCTGGCTCCCCGGCTCCCCACATAGAGGTCCTTCATGTCTCGCTCTCCCAAGCGCTCGCTCGCCGCGATCGCGTCGTTCTCACTGGTCATCGCAGGAATCGGCCTAGCCGTGTCTCCTTCGGCGACCGCCAACTCGGTGCAGGACCAGGTGAACACCGGCGGTGCCGGACCCAACGGTGTGCAGATCTACACCTCTCGCCAGGGCGGCGCCGACACCCAGCCCGGAACGACCTTGTCGACCCGATCCGACGGCACGGACACCTCGATCCGGCTCGTGGCGGGCGGTGGTTCGAATGTCACCGGCGTGAAGTTCCAGTACCGACGCCCGAGTGACCCCACGATCCCGGCGCAGAGTGGCCAGCCGGCACAAGAGAAGTGGGTTGACGTCAGTCCCAGCGCGACGCTGCGCAACGGTGTCTGGACGTCGAACTGGTCGCCGAACTTCCGCGAGGCGAACGTGCAGTTCCGCGCGTTGGCGATCCTCAACGATGCTGGCGCCGATGCGGCTGGGGCAGCTGAGACCCCGGCGCTAGCGTCGGCTGCCGCGCGTACCAAGTACCAGAGCTACGCCACCACAGCAGTCAAGGACCAGTTCGTGGCCACTGTGGAGGACGCCACGGGTGCTCCCGACACGGTGGCCCTGGCCGACCTCGGCGGCACGCTCGGGTACTTCAAGCAGCCCTACGGCGGCGGGGGCAACGACTGGCTGGCCGCGATCTCGGGAACCTCGTCGGCTCCCAGCGAAACCAACATCAGCGTCGACTATTTCGGGAATGGCACGGAGGTGCCGCGACCTGAGTCCAATGGGGCCTCGGCGCTCGGCCGTGTCACTCGTAGCGACGTGGCGGCCCCCACCGGATCCTTCGCCACGATCCTCAAGGTGCAGGGGCAGCAAGGCCCGGCCTCGGTCGGCTACCCGTTCGCAGCCGGAACCAACCAGATCGTCGTGGAGGCGTTCAACGACACCGACGACGTGCAGAGTTATGAGCTCTACGAGCAGCGGGTCGCCACGTCGACTGTGACGGCTGTTCCCACGTCGTCCGGCGTGGTGGCGGGCGGTAGCAGCACGGTCACGGTGACCGTGCTCGACGCCCAGAGCAAGCCGGTCGCCGGTGTCCGTGTACACCAGATCGACGTGCCGACCAATGGAGCCGAGCCGATCGACGATGACGCCGGCCCCACCGTGATCACCGACGCCTTCGGAAAGGCGACGTTCACCCAGCCCATCGGCAAGGCGTACTACTTCGCAAACGCCGAGAACGACATGCAGTTCAACAACAACATCGACAAGCGCTCCTCGACCGTCCAGATCATCGAGACTGCAAAGTCGTCACTCCTCGCCGAGTCGCAGGACGGCCCGGCCTTCGACACCGACGAGTACGCGCTCGGAGACATCCGCGTGAGCGTGCGCGACCAGGCCGGTCGCCTGGTGGCCGACGGCGGCACCATCTCCTACACGTGGGACATCTCGCCGTTCGCCTCCGGACTGCCGTTCGGCAACTCGTCGTCGGGTACCGCGCCGATCGTCACCACTGCCGGCGACCCGAACCGCTACTACGCCGTCATCCCGCTCCCGAGCAACTACGCATCCAAGGCCGGTTCCTACGAGCTGCGTGCCCAGCTCGACCGTCCGGGCGGCGGCACTGCCCTGATCCCGTCGCGGCTCCTGACCACGCTCAAGCAGGGGGAGTCGGCGATCCGCTTCGCCAAGAGCAGCCCCGAGTCCTACGAGGCCGGCACCACCGGTGACGTGCAGGGCACACTCGTGCTTGCTGACGGAACCGGTCTGCCCGGCCGGACCTTGAACGCCACCTACACCCGAGGCATCGAGAGCGGCGCCGTGGGCGACGCGGGCATCGGAGCCAACCGGTCCACGGCAGGTTCGGTCGAGACCACCCCGACCGGCGCCTTCACGGTGCCGATCGTGGACGCCGTGAAGCAGAGCCTCAAGGCCGAGAACGGCGGGTCGCTCCGGTTGACCGGTGCCGCTCCCAACCAGGACGCCACCGCTGAGCAGGGCGTCAACTTCATCGAGCCGGTTCCGGTCGGCAAGGTCGAGGTAGCGCCCGAGTCGAGCCCCACGGGCGGCAAGACACCCGGGCGACCGGTCGCCTCGAGCGTCAAGGTCACTAAGGCCGACGGCACGGCCATCGCCAACAAGGCCGTCGTGCTGAACACCGACAAGGGCTTCTTCACCGATGGCACGTCGGCCTCCGGCACGGCCGCTGGCAACGACGCCGGCAACCTGACCAGCCTCGGATCGTCGATCACCGTGACGACCAACGCCCAGGGCGTGGCGAACTTCAGTCTCGCGATCGGCCGCGACACCGGCTTCGACGACGACGGCAAGGTTGATGCCACGGTCACCGCATCCTCTGGCGGTCAGAGCGACACGGAGGTTGTCGACTGGACGACCGCGAACCCCCTGAACGGTGGACGGGTTCGGCTCGAGCTCGCTCCGGCGAACTTGCAGGAGTCGACGGTCCTGCCGAAGGCCCCGATCTCTGATGACGTCGCGTTCGACGTCGTGGTCGAAGACCAGTTCGCCAACCCGGTGGGCGGCGAGACGGTGACCATCACCGACAACACCTCCGACGCAACTACGTCGGTCACCACGGTGACGTCGGACTTCGTCAAGGATGCCGACGTCACGGCCACGGCCACGGCCGCGACCAACCAGACGGTGACCGCTAGCTGGACCACCGAGACCAGCAAGTACAACTCAGCCGTGCCTGCTGCGGCAGTGGCTGGCACCGAGACGCTCACCTCGGCCTACACGGTCACCTGGTACGTCGTCGACCCGGCGGCCTCCACCGTGACGTTCACGAGCAACAAGGCGACGGCCGACCCGGGCACCTCCGTCACCACGACGTACACGGCCAAGGACCAGTTCGGCGAGGCGATCTCTGACCTCTACGTCCAGTTCTTCCGCAACGGTCCTGGTTCCGAGGGCGGCAGCGCCCCTGCGGCTCAGGAGCTGCTCGGCCAGGACGGTGTGGCCACGTTCGCCTTCACCGGAAACTCCGCAGGCTCTGCGACGGTCAACGTCGTGGGGCGCGTGGGTACGGCCACCGGAGCGGTCGTCACCCAGGCGGCCAAGACGCTGACCGTGACGTTTGCGGGTGGCAAGGCGGACATCACCCCGCTCATTGGTGCTCAGGGGCGTGGCGGAAAGGCCGACAAGGTCGCCGTCTACGAGCCGGCAGCCGTGGGTGCCACGGTGAAGCTGTACCGGCTCAAGGGCAACGACGTCACCCTGGTCGCTATCAAGACCCTGGATGCTCAGGGCCTGGCGATCTTCGAGATCGCTGACCGGAACAAGCGGCGCCGCACGAACTACGCCGCGATCGTTGAGGCCACCTCGACCACCAAGCAGGGTGTCACCGAGATTGTGAAGCCTCGCTGATCAGGCACTAACCCCACGTGATGGCGGGGGTCGTGGATCGAGCTACTCGAACCACGACCCCCGCATCGCGTAGATCCACCGTGCCCAGGGGTGCTCGGTCACCGACCACAACAGGTCGTCGTTGTCGTCGTAGGCAAGGTCCTCTGGGCCCATCGGTGTCGCCCACCGGTGCCGCTTCAGCTCGCCAGGCACACCCGTCCACACCGACCCGAGCCGGGTGCGGCCGTGCGAGGTCGTGACGTGCCAGCGTCCGTGCGCCACGGCGACGCCCTGCATGTGGCCGACGCCGTCGGTCACCGACAGGGGCACAGATCGCCCTTCCTCGTCCGTCGCGAGCAGCCCGCTCTCGGGGTCGAGCGCGTACCGGAAGAGCCGACGGGTGCCGCCACTGCGTTCCGATGCGTACTCGCCGGCGACGAGCTCGTCGGTGGCTCGGTCGAGGGAGAGGAAGGAGTAGCGGAGACGCTCGAGTCCTTCGTCGGTGACTCCGCGGTAGGAGAACCGCACCGGCAGCACGTAGCGATAGCCGAAGGCGGCGTGGCGCAGCTCAGCGTCGTCGTCCGGTAGCCGGAGCAGGTCATCGACGCGGCAGGGTGTGGAAGCCGCGACCGGTGGCCGCCACGTGCAGGTAGTCGCCGTGCCACACGATGCCGCCGGCATGGGCGCGGAGCGGCTTGAAGCTGGCTACGCCCTTCTCGACCACGGGTACCACGAGCAGCACGTGTCGGTAGCGCGACTGCTCGACGTCGAAGAAGGTGACGCGCGAACCCTGCTTGGCGGCGTCGCCGGGCAGCTGCTTGGCATACCAGGACACCACCACGACCGGTCGTCCGTGCACGAGCGCCTGAGGCGTCGGCATCGGCCGAGGTGGAGATGCCCTGGGGCCACCACCGCAGGTCGCGGCGGTCGGCACGGTCGAAGGTCCAGGCGCGATGGACGGCACGCCCGGGCGCCCAGGCACGCCGTCCTGAGCCGGTTGAGGTCTCCGAGCAGGGCTTCGAGCGGGACCGCGCCGCCGGTGCGCCGAGCCAGAGGCTTCGATCTCGGCCGCGTTCTCGTCGGTGCGCTTCAGGTGGAGGCCGGTCACGTGCCCATCGTCGCCGATGGCCGGCGATACTGGGCGCATGGCCCGCGGCATCTTCTTCGACGAACACGCCGCCCGCCAGGTCGTGGCTCGGCTCGCCGCCGACGGCTACGACGCCACGATGGCCAGGGAGCGGTTCGCCGGCGAGGACGACGACGAGGACCACCCCTGGGCCGTCATCACCGACGCTCCCGACCTGGTGCTCGAGCTGCTCGTCGACGACCACGACGGCTGGTTCGACGTCGACGAGCCGGCGCCGCCTGCCGCGCCTGTTCATCTGCCTCCGCTCGCGTTGCCGACTCAGCCGCTTCGGCCCGGGGAGCGCCCCGGGGGAGCGGTGAGCCTGGGGCGAAATTGCGCAGACACTTCGCCCGGGACTCACCGCTCCCGGGCGCTGAGCCGTGAGCCCGGCGTACGCGAGCGAGGGCCGGCGGCGCGGGTGACACTGGTGAACAAGAGCGGCCACAGGCCGTCGAACGCGGGTGCGGGGCCGCGATAACCACGCGCGACAAGGCGCGCGTGGACGTGTCGGACCATGTTGCGGGGCTCACGCAGGGCCTCCTTGGTCACCTGAACCAGCTCGAGCCCACTTCGACGAACCTCCGCATAGCGGTCGATGTCGATCAGGTACTGAGCGCGGTCGAGCTGGTGATGCTCGCCCTCGTACTCGATCAGCATCCGCTCGCCGCGGTACCAAAGGTCGCCATGGATGGTCTGCCCCGAGTTGAGCACCAGCTCGGGGTTCACCTCCGGGCTAGGCAATCCGCTGAAGGTGAGTAGTGCGCGCACCTCCGACTCCATGAGCGAGTCCGACCTCGTGTGCAGGTGCTGGAGGAGCCAGGCCGCCTCGTGAGCCCCCGCTCGCCAGGGAGTGTCGGTGACGAGGAGGCCGAGGTCGTCGAGCGACATGTGGTCGCGACGCACGAGCCAGTCGCCCACCTTGATCGCGTCGATCACCCGAGCAAGACCGCAGTAGGCGACGAACGCCGCAGCGGGCGTGACGCCCACGGCGTCCAGGGCTGGCATCCGCTTCGTCCGGTGCAGAAAGATGCCGTCGATCGCGATGTGGTGGTCTCGGGCGACGACGAAGCGAAGTGGCCAACGCGGCCCGTAGTCCAGGCCGGTCTCCTGAATCCGTGAGATGCCGGTGAGCCGGGCATCGGACGGCATCGCCAGGCGGGCCGCCTCGCGTCGAGCGCCCTCGTCGAGGGCGCAGTCGACGTGGCGCCACACGCGCGGATGCATGCGCACGAAGCGACTCCCCTTGAGCACCCATGGCGGGACGCCGCGCTCGCGAGCCTGGGAGACGGTGAACGGGCGAACCAGCAGTTCGTGAGGGATGTCGCGCATCGCGCGAGTCCAGCCCCGCCGTGATCTGCGCGGAGTGTGGTGGCGAGAACCTGTGGACATCCCCGGGTTCACGCGCTGCTGTGGATGGAAGGTGGTCAGCGTCGCCGCCTCTGGAGCGGTGAGTCTGAGGCGGTCGTGCGCTGGGCAACCGCCTCAATCTCACCGCCCCCGGTTGCCAGCGCCCGGCTGCGGTGAGCCTGAGGCGTTCGCCAGCCCGGCAATCGCCCCATGCTCACCGCTCCCTCGCGGCCGCAACTAGGCTCACTCCCATGAGCTCAACCCCCGATCACCGGCTCCTCCTGGTGCACGCCCACCCCGACGACGAGACGATCGGTCAGGGCGCCACCATGGCCATGTACGCCGCGGAGGGACGAGGGGTCACGCTGGTCACCTGCACCGCAGGCGAGATGGGCGAGATCTTGGTGCCCGAGCTCGAGCACCTGGCGGCCGATCGCGACGACAAGCTCGGCGAGCACCGCAAGGGTGAGCTGGAGGCCGCGATGCGTCGAGCTCGGCGTCACCGACCACCGGTTCCTCGGTGGCTTCGGCACCTACCGCGACTCGGGCATGGCCTGGCACGCCGACGGCTACGCGATCGCAGCGGACGTCATCCACGACAACGCGTTCTGGCGGGCCGACCTCACCGAGGCGGCCGACCACCTCGTCGCGGTCATCCGCGAGGTTCGGCCGCAGGTGATGGTCACCTACGACCAGTTCGGCGGCTACGGGCACCCCGACCACATCCAGGCGCACCGGGTCGCGACCTACGCCACCGCTCTGGCCGCGGTGCCGTCCTACCGCCGCGACCTGGGCGAGGCCTGGGACATCGCCAAGGTCTACTGGGGCGCCATGTCGGAGTCACGGATGCGCCAGGGGTTGCGCGCGCTGCGCGACTCCGGCGACACCACCAGCTTCGAGGGCATGGACCCGGACGGCGACCTGCCGCACTTCGTCACCTCCGACGACAACCTGGCGGCCGAGGTCGACGCCCAGCCGTACGTCGAGCACAAGCTCGCCGCCATGCGCGCGCACGCCACCCAGATCACCACCGACGGGCCGTTCTTCGCTCTCTCCAACAACGTGGGCAGCGCGGCGTGGGGGTTCGAGTACTTCCGGCTCGCCAAGGGGCAGCAGGGTCCGGTCAACGAGGCCGGTCTCGAGACCGACCTCTTCGCCGGCATCTGACGCGTGGCGACCGCGCGACGCGTGGCCGTCGCCACCGTGCTGCTCCTGGTGGGCGGCGGCGTCGGTCTGATGGCGGTGGCCGCCCACGGACGCACGGAAGGGCTGCTGCTGGCGGTGCTGGCCACGGTGGCCGCCGTCTACGCACTCCCCGGTGGGCGCTGGTTCACGCGGCTGCCCTTCGGGGCCGGCTGGATGCTGGTCGTCTACTACGCGAGTCGTCCGCGCCCCGAGGGCGACTACCTGGTGGCGGCGGACGCCCGCGGCTACGTGCTGCTCGGTGCGGGTGTGCTGGTCCTCATGTACAGCCTGCTGACCGTCCGAACGTAGGGTGTGCCGGTGACCAAGCCGAAGCGAGAGCGCGCCGGAGGACTCGTCGTCCTCGTTGTCGTGCTGGTTCTCGCGCTGCTCGTCGGTGGTGGATGGGCAGCCGCCTACGCCGGCGCCGGCGACAAGCTGCCGCGCGGCACGACGGTCGCGGGGGTGGACGTCGGGGGTCGCACCGCAGCCGAGGCCGAGCAGCGGCTCCGTACGGCGCTCGCCGACCAGGTCGCCGAACCGATCGAGGTCACCGTCTCCGGCAAGACGACACAGGTCGACCCGGCGACCGCCGGGCTGGCCGTCGACTACGCCGCCTCGGTCGCCGACGCGGGCGGCGAGAAGTCGTGGAGCCCGCCGCGGCTGTGGGATTACTACACCGGCGGCGACGACCTCGACGCCGTGGTCACCGTCGACGAGGACGCCATGCTCGACGCCATCGCCGGGCTCCAGGGCGAGCTGGGGGAGTCGCCTGTCGACGGAGCGGTGAAGTTCCGCCCGACCGGCAAGATCCGGGTCGTCGATCCGGTCGTCGGCCGTGGTCTCGATGTCACGGAGACCCGCGACTCGCTGGTCGATGCCTTCCTCTCGGGCGACCCGGTCGAGCTGACCCTGACCGACGTGCCGCCCCAGATCGACGAGTCGGATGTTCGCCAGGCAGTCGACGAGTTCGCCAACCCGGCGGTGTCGGGTCCGGTCACGCTCGAGTTCGGGCGGGCTCGCATCAGGCTCTCACCGAAGCAGTACGCCGACGCGCTGCGCCTCGAGCCAGTGGGCGGCGAGCTGCAGCCCACGGTCGGCCGCGCCAAGCTGACCCGGTTGGTGCACAGCACGATCAGCGACGACGGCGCCCCGGTCGACGCGACGGTCGAGCTGGTCAACGGCAAGCCCCGCGTCGTCCCGTCGAAGCCCGGCGTCACCTTCGACCCCGACGACGTGGTGAGCACGTTCCTCGACCTCGTCGCGAAGCCCGACGGCGAGCGCCAGGCGCCGGTGGAGGCCCAGGTCGAGCAGGCCGACTTCACCACCCGCGACGCCCGCGACCTGAAGATCAAGGAGGTCGTGGGGGAGTTCACCACCTACTACCCCTATGCGGAGTACCGCAACATCAACATCGGCCGCGCCGCCGAGATCATCGACGGCACCATCCTCAAGCCCGGCGAGATCTTCTCGATGAACGACATCGTGGGCGAGCGCACGCGCGAGAACGGCTTCACCGACGGCTTCATCATCAGCAACGGCATCCTGGTGGAGGACCTCGGCGGCGGCGTCTCCCAGATGGCCACCACGCTCTTCAACGCGATGTTCTTCGCCGGTCTCGAGGACGTCGAGCACAAGCCGCACTCCTTCTACATCGACCGCTACCCGGTCGGTCGCGAGGCCACGGTCGCCTTCGGCTCGCTCGACCTCCGCTTCAAGAACGACTCCCCGTACGGCGTGCTGGTCAACGCCGAGGTGACCCCGGCCAGCTACAGCAGCCAGGGCGTGGTGACCGTGAAGATGTACTCCACCAAGGTCTGGGACATCGCCACCACGGCAAGCGACCGCTACGCCTTCACCTCGCCCGCCACCCGCACCCTCGACACCCCCGACTGCCACGCCAACTCCGGCTACGGCGGCTTCCAGATCGACGTGAAGCGCATCTTCCGCAAGGTCGGCGAGACCGCGGTCGACCACGTCGAGAACTTCCACACCGTCTACACCCCCAGCGACACGGTCATCTGCAAGCCCCCCGGCTCCCTCGACAACGACTGACCCAATCGGTGGTCGAGTAGCTCGCGAGGAACGAGCGGCCGTATCGAGACCCCGCACCCGCCGGTGGTCGAGCAGGGAAGGCCGCTAGGCCTGAGTGTCGTCGAGACCCGGTGAACCGACCGGGGTGGTCGTGTGGGTGTGGGGGTCTCGACGACGCCGTCGCTCGTGCCTTGCTCCGGCTGCTCGACCACCGTGGCGGCCCGGTGGTCGAGCAGCGAAGGATGCCCGCACCCGCCGGTGGTCGAGCAGGGAAGGCCGCTAGGCCTGAGCGTCGTCGAGACCCCCAGCCGCCCGACTACCCTGGCGCCATGCGTCACAAGCTCGCTCTCCTCGCGCTGGCACTGGTGACCTCGGTCGGTGTGACCTCCCTGCCGACCCAGGCGTCCCAGGCCGCACCAGCATTCCCCTTCCCGCTGCCGACCGCCCCCGAGGGCGACATCCGCGGTGTGAACGACTGGCGCTGCGAACCGAGCGCCGAGCGCCCGACCCCGATGATCCTCGTGCACGGCACGGCCGGCGACCGCAGCCACCTCCTCGGCCGGATCGCCCAAGCGATGATGGCCGACGGGTTCTGCGTGTTCAGCCTCGACTACGGCAACCGTGGGCTCAACGACATCCCGACCTCGGCCGCTCAGCTCAAGACCTTCACCGAGAAGGTGCTCGCAGCGACCGGCGCTGAGCAGGTGTCATTCGTCGGGCACAGCCAGGGCGGCATGATGCCGCGCTACTACATCAAGTTCCTCGGGGGAGCCCCGTTCGTCGACGACCTCGTCGGCATCGCGCCGTCCAACCACGGCACCGCCCTCACCGGCGAAGCCAACCCGCTCTCGGCGCTCGTGGGGTTCACGTGCGTCGCATGCGTGCAGCAAGGCGCAGGGTCGGAGTTCCTCACCAAGCTCAACGCCGGCGACGAGACGCCCGGCAAGGTCAGCTACACCAACATCACTACCGCTACGACGAGATCGTCGTGCCGCACACCTCGGGCTATCTCAAGGGTCCGCGCACGACGAACGTGACGATCCAGGACAAGTGCCCGCTCGCGTTGGCCGAGCACCTGGCCATCCCGATGGCGGCCGCGACCATCTCGCTGACCCTCGATGCTCTGACGCGCCCCGGCCCCGCACGGAAGAAGTTCCAGCCCGCCTGTTTCTGAGCGCAACGGGCGCATGCGCCCCTACGCTGCGGCCATGCTCCGACGTTCCCTCTGCGCCGCGCTCGTCGCGTGCCTCGCCCCGCTGACACTGACTCTTCCCAATGCTCAGGCCGGTCCCAGTGGTCAATGGACCTCGGTCAGTGGACTTCAGGCCGATCTCGGCCCGAACATTCGCCCATCGACGCTGCGCGACAGTGACGGGAGCCTGCACGTCGTCTATGCCAAGCAAGACACTCCGTCTTCATGGTCGATTCGCTACGTCAACCTCACCGGCTCAGGTGACGTCGCGCGCTCCTCGATGGTGGTGGAGGGCTGGAGCGCTGTCACCGCCGATCCGGCTTTGGTGATAACTCCCACCGGGCTCCGCGTGGCGTTTAGTGGTCGTCTGGGCGGGAGCGACGCGACCGACGCCTACAACACTGGCGCCGTCTACGACGCTACGTCGACGGACTCTGGAGCCTCCTGGGTCTTGCAGCCCCGCTACCTCTCCCGCAGCGTCACCGCGGCAACGAGCCAGAGCCTCGATGCCGTCGATCTGCCGAATGGTCAAACGATCACCGTGTTCGGTCGTGACTCGACCATTCGAATCGCGAACGTGGTGGTCACGGGTGCACCAGTGGGCGAAGATCCTCAGTTCGCGCTGCCCGCCTGTTGCGTTCGAGGCATCGACGTCGTGCGTGTGCCGGGCACCGACCAGGTATGGGCATCGTGGGCGGTCGCCGATAGCACCGCCTCGGTCGCCGGATACTTCGTTCGCCAACTGGAACCCGTTTTTGGCCCCGTCCTGAAGGCGCCGGGTTCAGCCGACGGCCTGATCCCTGTGCCCGCCACCGGCGACACCGGGTTGACCGCCCAGCCCGACGGCTCGATCCACTTGATATATCCGCTGGGCGGCTACGACGCCTCCGGCAATGCGGTCACGGCCGCAGTCGGAGTCTGGCGGGTGGGTTCGGTCGCCCCTTTCCAGATGCAGACAACCGATGTCCAGTATGTCGACCTTGACGCCGACGGCGACGGCCGATTGTGGGCCACTTGGGCATCAGGGCCGGATGTCTACGCCGCTCGGTCAAACCCGGCTGTCACCCGATTCGCCCCCCCGGTGAACCTTGGCAGCGTCGTCGTTGGCGATCGGCCCAGCACGTTTGACCTCAGCATCGCCCCACGATCTGGCGGCGGCGTCGCTGACGTGCTCATCAACACGACACGCCAGGTGATGCACGAAGAGGCGCAGGTGGGGCTGGATGTCGCCGCCTCACCCCGGCGGGTCAAGGTCGGCAAGCCGACCACGGTGACCTTCACCGTTGCTGTCGCCGGTGAGCGGATTCGAGGAGCCACGGTGCAGACGAGCGGCCAGCGTTGCACCACGAGCGCGGACGGCACGTGCAAGGTGACCATCCGGGCACGAAAGAAGAAGCCTTTCTTGGCCTACGCGCGACTCGCGACGTATCGACCGGGCGCTGTCACCCTCATTACCCGTCGCTGAATGGCTGCTGAGCAAAAGCCTGAGCAGAGCCTGAGAATCACCTCTCAGGATGAGGCGTGAGGTTGGCCTGAAGAAGTGAGCCGACGCGCGCCCACGCCTTCATCAAACAGTTACCTACCGCAACGTGCGAACCACCCGCCACGTACTGCTACGCTGCGCCAGCAACATGAGGTACGTGGGGTGCCGCTGCCCCTCCATCTCGCTCGGACCAGCGCCGCTGTTGGTTCAGACCGGAAAGATCTGCATAGGGCAGGTCGCTCCCCAGGAGTCTTGGGAAACCCTCAGGACTTCGACCTTCAGAAGGGAAACAATGCACATGAGTAGTGCAAAGCAGGGCGTCAAGCGCGCCCTAGCTCTTGGCACCGGTGTTGTGCTCTCCGCTGGTGCGCTCACGATGGTGGCACCGGCGGCGATCGCAGACGTAAACATCGACGAGATTTCATCGTCGGCTGTCATCGGCCCCGTGCGCAACGGTGGTACCGAGGGCGCCAAGATCGTCGTGAAGACGAAGGCCGTCAACACGGGCAACCTCGCAGTTGAAGCCCTCCCGGCTGACAACACGCAGGCGGTTCTGATCTCGCAAAGTGCAGTCGTGCCGGATGACGCCACGAACCCCAACGGTGGGCTCGATGGCTTCGACGAGATCACGCTGTATGTGGCGCTTCGGACGCCGCAGGCCGGTGATACCGCCAAGTTCACGATCTACAACGACGAGAACGGCAACAACAACATCGGCCCGGCCGAGGCGCGTCAGACGTTTACCAAGGTCACCGCTGGCCCTGTCAAGAACGTGCAGATCACCCCGTCCTCGCAGTCCGCGCCTGTCGGTGTGAACAGTGGCAATTACACGATCTCGGCTACCGACGATCAGAACCGTCCGACGCAGCTCACCGGCACGGAAGAGTTCGGCCTCACGAGCGCACCTGCTGGCGTTGCCTTCTTTGGCGCCGGTGACGATGACGCTCCTCTGGCTGGCTTCGAGGTGAATGCCCTCGAACTTCGTGACGGCACCGCCGCGTTCCAGGCCCGTGGCCCCGTGGTCAACACGACCTACGTGCTGACCGCGACCGGAGCTAACAATGGTGGCGCCGGCAATGTGCTGAACAACACGGTCACCACCAGCGCCACGCTCATCACGTTCGCGCAGGCCGCTCTGACCCGCGACGAGGTCAACGTCGTCACGGGTGCCGACAGTTGTGCGACGTTCAACTCGTGCGCCATCAGCCCTGGTGCCGCGACGGTGCGTTCGGACCAGGCTGCTATCAAGTTCGACATCCAGGGTTCGGACGTGGCTGCACCCTTCGGTGTGGCGGATGACGCCAACACCACGGTGGCCGTCACAGTTGCATCGGCTCCCGGCAACCTCACCTTCGGTGGCGCTGCCTCGCAGACGATCACCACCGTGCTCGACTCCGACGGTCGCGGCTCGTTCACGGTGAACGTGGACCCCGCGTCGATCTTGGATGGCCGCTCCTTCACGGTCAACGGTTCCGGCTTCAACAACTTCGTGGTGACCTACGGACCCTCGGCGGCGACGCAGGTGACGCCTACGGCGACCACCTACATCTCCAAGTTCGGTGGCACGGTCAACGTTGAAGCCACGGTTACCGACGCGTTCGGTGCCCCGGTCTCGGGCGCCTGGGTGAGCGTGCGGCGCAATGGCGGGGTCAATGCAGACGCGACCGAGAGTCCGCGTAAGCAGACCGGCGCCGACGGCACCGTGACCTTCGCGCTGACCGACACTAAGGCGACCGCGGTGGCCAACAACTCGGACAACGTGCTGTTCAGCGTCTACGCGACGTCGACCAGTGTTGGTGCGCTGGCGACGGACAACACCGCTCGCATCCTCTACAACGCTGATGGCCTCGGTGGTGACTTCAACTTCACGGTTGACGGCCTCGCCATCAACGCCGCGAGCTACAACCCGGCCAACGTCCTTGTTGAGCCGCTCATCGATGGTGTCGTCGGTGGCACGT
The DNA here is from genome assembly GCA_963781575.1 of uncultured Actinomycetota bacterium. Classification (GTDB taxonomy): domain Bacteria; phylum Actinomycetota; class Actinomycetes; order Propionibacteriales; family Nocardioidaceae; genus Nocardioides. The sequence goes on from CAWAGM010000004.1 coordinate 128,731, forward strand.
TCGGTACGGCTGCTTCCGAGACGCTCGACATCGTGATCTCGGGTGGAACCCCGGGCGCGCCGGCCACGGTTTCGGTTGATGGCGGTTCGCTGTTGCTGACCCCGGCTCAGACCCTGCTCAGCCAGGGCCGGGCCAGCCGCACGACCGCCTTCAGCAACCCGGGCGGGACGCTCAACCTGCGAGTGATCGGCACGACCGACGGTCTGAAGACCATCACGGTCGTCAGTGGTGGCCGCACGAAGACTGCCCAGTTCACGGTCAAGAGCCGTGCCAACGATGGTCTGCGTTCGGGTCGCAACATCGCCATCACCGGCGACACCACGGCTGAGCCGGGTGCCATCGTCACCTTCATCGCCAAGGTCACCGACGCGTTCGGTAACCCGGCTGTCGGATTCGGCAACACCGGGAACACCAGCATCAACGTGCAGGTCACCGGCGACGCCCGTCTCCAGGACACCGACGCGCTGACTGACTCGAACGGCGAGTACCGCGTTCGCGTCAAGCTGGACGATGACGCCGATGGTGACATCACGGTCAAGGTCACGGGCTTCAACGCCCAGTTCGGTGCCGGGGCCAACCAGCTCTTCGCTGGTGACACCACCAACACCGCTCCTGGTCTGACTGCCTCCGTGTTGTCGGCCACCGCCACGGTCGCCGTCGACGACATCCAGGGCAACCTGGACGAGCTGGAGGCCGCTGTTGAGGCTGCCCAGGCCGCCTTCAGTGCCGCCCTTGCGGAGCTGCAGGGTGCTCAGGGTCAGGTCAACGTCGCCAAGGCTCAGCTGAAGGCCAACCAGGCTGACAAGGCTGGCGCTCGTGCGGCTCTGCGCCAGGCGCAGAAGGCGCTCAAGAAGGCCCGCAACAACGGCGGCAACGTCGGCAAGGCGCAGGCCCGCGTGGCCCGCTCCAAGCGTCAGCTGGCCAAGGAGGTCCGTCAGGTGACCGTCTCGAAGGTGCGTCTGCGCAACGCCAAGGCTCTGAAGAAGGACGCCTTCGCTGCGAAGGAGCAGGCACGGATCGCCTACGAGGCCGCTGTTCAGGCCCTCGAGGACGCTCAGCCCTGATCGGCTGACTTCCGCTACTCACACCGTCTCGGTGGGGAGGGAGACCTCCCCACCGAGATCGTGAGCAGCACCTAGATTCAACGCACCAAGCATGCGAGGAGGTTCCCGGGCTTACCGGGAACCTCCTTGTGCTCTCCGGCACGGTGCGGCTCCATACGCGGTCCGGGCAACTCTTGTTGCCGCTGCGTGGGAGTGGTCCGGACCGCTTCTGCTTCACCTGGCTGATGGCTTGCTGCCGCTAGCCATCAGCTCGCTTGAATGGGCGTCGCACCTTGGTGCGGCGCCCGTTCTGCGTTGCGTGTGGGGTTTCGAGGCTCAGCGCTGGCGCGCTTCGCACCTCAACCACCGGTGGGCTGGCGCGCTTCGCACCTCAACCACCAGATGGGGCGGGCTTGAGGTAGCGGTAGGTGTGGTGGGCGCGGAAGCCGAGCTTCTCGTAGAGGGCCAGTGCCGGCTCGTTGTCGGCCAGCACCTGGAGGTAGACGGTGCGTGCGCCCTGCTCGGCGCCCCACTCGACTAGGTCGTCGAGGATGGCGATGGCCAAGCCTCGGCGGCGGTGCTTCTCCTCGACGTGTAGGTCGCGGATGCCGAGCCAGTCGTTGGCGTGGGCGGCTGTGCCGCTGGCGATGTCGGGGATGGTGGCTGTGATGACGTTGCTTGTCGGGTCGATGCGTCTCGATACGCCCGCTCGTTCCTCGCGGGCTACTCGACGACCGACGGCATCGGTTTCCTCGCGGGCTACTCGACGAACGTCCTCCGCTCGTTCCTCGCTCCGGGCTACTCGACGACCGACGGCCGCGGCTTCCTCGCGGGCCAGTCGACGAACAGCGCGGGCGAGTTGGGCGGTGGCGGTGACCATGAAGACGGTGTTGGCCTCGGTGCTCTCCGGCACCCAGCCCAGCCCGACGAGGTGTGCCTCCTCCTCCGAACCCGTCAGCACGGCGGCCACCGGGCGCTCGTAGTGGGCCAGCACGGCGTCCACGTCGCCATCTATGCCTGAGGGGCCGAAGGCGAGCACGGAGTTGGCGCGGCGGGCGGTGGCGGTGGGGGAGTCGCGCAGCACCCACTGGCCGAGCGGCTCGGTCACCAGGTCGGGGAACAGCGCGAAGCCGTGGACCTGCGCCTCGCGAGGTGAGACCCGGTCGCGGATCGATGCCCGAGGAGGCACCGGCTTGCCCGTGATGAGGTCAACCAGGGGAATGGTCACCGGAGTGCCGGCAGCCGGTTGCACGACGATGTCGTCATCGGTCCAGGCGAGGCAGGTGCCCAGCAGGTCGGTAGCGCTGCCGTCGGGGAGGCGTCGGCGAACGACGACACGTTGTCCGACGACATGTGGGCCCAGCATGTGTTCGGGCACGCACACACATTAGGCTGAGCATGCTCTCGCGCCGTCCCAACCCCCGCACCTACTGGAGGATCCGATGACCTACGTCATCACTCAGCCCTGTGTCGACCTGAAGGACCGCGCCTGCGTCGACGAGTGCCCGGTCGACTGCATCTACGAGGGCAAGCGGATGCTCTACATCCACCCGGACGAGTGTGTCGACTGTGGTGCCTGCGAGCCGGTGTGCCCCGTGGAGGCGATCTTCTACGAGGACGACACCCCGGAGGACCAGAAGGAGTTCTACACCGCGAACGTCGCCTTCTTCGAGGAGATCGGTTCTCCCGGCGGCGCCGCCAAGATGGGCGAGATCGACCACGACCACCCGGTCGTCGCGGCGCTCGAGCCGCAGGAGCACGACCACTGACGCACGGCCGTCGTGACGGCGCGGGAGTCTCAGCGAGGCTCCCGGTCGCCGTCCAGGCATCGATCGGGGAGGTGCGAGCCCGCGCGGCGCGGTTCGACGGCCCGGTCGTCGATCTCTCCATCGGCGCTCCGATCGACCCGACGCCCGACGTCGTCCGCCACGCCTTGGCCGCCGAGGCCGACTCGCCCGGTTACCCGCTGACGGTGGGTCGCGCGACGCTGCGGCAGGCGTTCGTCGACTGGCTGGCTGGCGTGCACGGCGGTAATGGCCTCGCGGAGTCGCAGGTGCTGCCGGTGATCGGCACCAAGGAGCTCATCGGGTCGCTGGCCCTGCACCTCGACGTGGGTGCGGGCGCCACGATCGCGCATCCGACACTGGCCTACCCCACCTACGCCGTGGGCGCTGCGTTGGTCGGTGCCACCGCCGTGTTGGCCGACACCGTCGCCGACCTGGACGCCCTCGACCAGGTGCCGGCCATCGTCTGGATCAACTCTCCGAGCAACCCCACCGGCCAGGTGCTGTCGGCCGACGAGCTGCGTGCGCTCGTGGCCTGGTGCCGCGGGCACGACGCTCTGCTGGTCTCCGACGAGTGCTACCTCGACCTGGGCTGGGAGGCGACGCCGATGAGCGTGCTCCACCCCGAGATCTGCGGCGGCACCCACGACGGACTGCTCGCCGTCCACTCGCTCAGCAAGCGCTCGAACCTGGCCGGTTACCGCTGCGGGTTCGTCTCCGGCGACGCCGCGATCATCGCCGAGCTCGCCAGCGTGCGTCGCAACCTCGGGCTGCAGATGCCCGGGCCCCAGCAGGGCGCGTCCATCGCAGCCCTGAGCGACGAGCAGCACGTCGCCGATCAGCGTGCCCGCTACCGCGCCCGGCGCGACGTCCTGCGCCCGGCGGTCGAGGCGGCCGGCTTCCGCATCGACCACAGCGAGGCCGGGCTCTACCTCTGGGCGACCCGCGGCGAACCGGTCGAGGTCAGCATCGGTTGGTTGGCCGACCGCGGAATCGTGGCAGTCTCCGGGCTTGAGTACGGCCAGGCTGGGGCAGAGCACGTGCGGTTCGCGATGACCGCCCCCGACGATGCTGTGGCGCTTGCTGCCGAGCGGCTGTCAAGCAGCTGACCACGGATCTATACAGTTCCACTCCCGTGCGCTCGAAATCGCTGACGTTGCGCGTGACGACCTTGAGTCCGCGCGCGAGGGCCGTCGCAGCGATCAGCGCGTCATGGGCCGGCGCGGTGTCAGGTACGTGCATGCGCGCGACCAGCCGGGCCGTTGCCAAGTCGATGGGCAGGATGCGGCCTGCAAAGCCGGTCAAGACACTCGAATCAAGCCAAGTCCGGAGCCTCTCCGCTTGAGACGGATCGGTGCGCGCGCGACGAAGGATGCCGATCTCGATCTCCACGATCGTCAGCACGCTGATTGCCAGATCGCCTGTGCTTTGGCGCGATGCCCACGATGCGACGCCGACATCGGCGCTGGGCTTTCTCAGTTCACTGACGATGTTGGTGTCGAGGAGGAACCTCACAGGTCGGCCGCCTCGATGGCAAAGCCGATCGGCTCGATCTCGAAGTCGATGTCATCTTCCATCCTGAGCCACCCGACCAAGACTTCGGAGCGCCCTGCAGCCGTTGATACTCGGCATGCGTCATCAAGACGAACGAGGGCCGACGCGTGCTCGGTGATCAGCACGGAGTTCGCGCTCCGCCGCGCGCTTTACGCATGACTCGGCCGCTGGTTGAATTCCGCTGCGGTGACGCTGGTCATCGACACCTTCCAAGTAGTATGTATGACTACATTCTAGGTCGGGGTTCTGTGCCTGGGAAGCGGGAGAACCCACCTGCGAGGATGATGCCCGTGAACACCGCAGTCACCACCGGCATCGTCGCCTCGCTCGCGCACCCCAGCACCGACCCGATCACCCTGATCGCGCGGGCGCAGCGGGCGCTCGGCTGGCAGGGCAGCGACTTCCTGGTCGGGCTGCAGAGCTACGACGAGCTGATGGCGACGCTGCAGGTCGCCACCGACCTCGAGGGTCTGGTGCGCATCGGCGACCCGACGTCGCCGCCGCTGCGCCTGTTGCGCGCCCTCAACGCCGCGCACCCCGACCTGCGGCTCAGCCGGGTGACCAGCCTCGACTCGCCGTGGCGCTGGACCCGCCTCGGCGGCGGCAGCGGTGACGCCTCGGGTGTCGCGCTGCGCCAGCAGACCTACTCCGACGTCGTCGGTGAGCTGGGCCGGGCCGGTGTCGCCTTCCGGGTGCTGCCCAACGACACGACCACCGAGGAGATCCTGCGCATCGGCCGCGAGATCGGGTCGGCCGTCGTCGACGTCGACGAGCTCGAGCCTGACGGCATCTTGATCATCGGCTTCCTCGAGACGCTCGAGCCGATCACCTACGGACTGCTCTCCCGCGAGCACGTCGACCCCGGCGCGGACGCCGTCGTGTGGCTCTCGATCTCCGCCGAGCACGAGGCCGCCGGCACCCTGATGACCGCGCTCGAGCAGTTCAGCGCGCTCGGGCCTCGACCTCGACTTCCTGCACAGCGACCCGCTCGCCCCTGGTCAGCACGACTTCTACCTCGGCTTCCGGGCCGACCCGTCGCGCATCGGCGACCTCCAGATCGCGCTGGCCGGCGTCGGCTTCAGCAGTCGAGTGCTCGCGTCGTTCGCCCGCGACCGCCGGCCGTGATGGTGCGCGCATGAAGGTCACCTACCTCGGCCCCTCGGGCACGTTCACCCACCAGGCCGTGCTGGCGCTGCGACCAGACGCCGAGTCGATGCCGTTGACGACCCAGGCCGACGCGCTGGACGCCGTGGTGGCCGGCGAGGCGGCGTACGCCGTGCTGCCGATCGACAACTCGGTCAACGGCGTCGTGGTGCCCACGCTCGACGCGCTGCTGCAGCGCCCCGAGCTCTCGATCATCGACAGCGCGGTCGTGCCGATCTCGTTCGACGCGTTCACCCGCGACCCGGCGATCGCCCCGACACGTCGTCGTCAGCCACCCGCACGGCCTGGCCCAGTGCCGCGGCTGGATCGAGGCGCAGGGGCTCGCCACCCGGGAGGCGTCGTCGACGGCGGCCGCCTGCCGCGACCTCGGGCCGGGTGAGATCGGCATCGGCCCTGCCATCTGCGGCGCTCTCTACGACCTGCACACCGTGGCGGCTGCCGTCGAGGACAACGCCGACGCCTTCACCCAGTTCGCGCTGGTCGCCGCCAGCGACCTGCCTGCCACCCCCGACCCGGCGCACGGCGACGACGGCCTGCTGGTCGTCATCCGACCCGACGCCAACGTGCCCGGTCTGCTGCGGCGGCTGCTCGGCGTGCTGGAGGACCCGCGACATCAACATGACCAACCTGGTCACCCGCCCCAACCCGGGCACCCCAGGGCTCTTCACGTTCCTGCTCTTTCTCTCCGGCGACTTCCGCACTGACGACTTCGCCGACATGCAGCGGGAGTGGTCGGACCTCGGTAGCACCGCGTGGGCCGTCGGGCGGATCTCGCCGCTGGCCGAGCTCGCGAGCCGTCGGTGAGCGCGTTCGCGCGCGTCGCGGTGGTGGGCGCTGGCTTGATCGGCGGGTCGGTGGCCCGCCGTCTGCACGCGCAGGGGGTGGCCGTCACCGTGGTCGACCCGGACGCGGAGGCGCAGGCTTGGCTGCCGCCGAGGGGTTTGCGGTGGCGTCGCAGCCGCCCGCCGACGCCGAGCTGGTGGTGCTCGCCGGCCCGCTCGACACCTTCGCCGCGACGATGGCGGAGGTCGGTGCCGCCGCACCGACGGCCACGATCATCGACGTCGGCAGCGTCAAGGTGGCCCCCGCTCGAGCGGCGCTCGCCGCGGGCATCGCCGACCGGTACGTCGGGTGCCACCCGATGAGCGGCACCGAGCTGAGCGGGTGGGCCAGCTCCGACCCCGAGCTGCTGGTGGACGTCACGTGGGCCGTCACGCACGGCACCGGTCCGGTCGCCGACGTCGTGGCGTGGGTGCTCGAGGCGTTCGAGGCGACCGTCGTGGTGCTCGAGGCCAGCGAGCACGACCGCGCGGTGGCGCTGGTCAGCCACGCGCCACATGCGATCGCCAACGCGCTCCTGGCCGTCGTCGAGTCGGCCGAAACGCCGTCTGCGGCGTTGCTCGCAGCGGGCAGCTTCCGCGACGGCACCCGTGTGGCCGGCCGCAACGCCGCGCGCACGTTCAACATGATCATCGAGAACGCAGACGCGCTCGCCCCAGCCCTCGACGCCGTGATCGCCGAGCTGCAGGCCTACCGCGCCGACCTGGCCGACCCGGCCGCGCTGCGGGCGCGGGTCGAGCAGGTCTCGGCTGCTGCCGAGTCGGTGCGCGACCCGCAGCTCAGGTGGTCGCGGCACGACGACCTGCACGCCGTGGTCGTCGAGTCGGCCGCCTCGGGCCGAGCGGTCGTCGTCCGCGCCCCACGAGCACGCCTTCGTGACCCTCTGACGCTCGTATTGGCCGTTCGGCATAGCCTGGAGGAATGGCGAACTCCCACCGCATCTCGGTCCCCCTCCGTTCCCTGGCCCTCGCGCTGGCGCTGACCTTCGCCGTCACCGCGTGCAGCGGGGACGACGAGCCGGAGGCGACTCCGTCGTCGTCGGAGTCAGCATCGGGCTCGGAGTCGCCGAGCCCCGCCGTCGACAAGCCGGTGAGCGTGGGGCCGTGGAAGGTGAAGGTCGTCGAGATCGAGGTCGACGGCACCGAGACCGTGATGAAGGCGAACAAGTTCAACAAAAAGCCGAAGGGTCAGTACGTGCTGGCCGTCGTCGAGGCCACCTACACCGGCAAGAAGAAGCGCGCCGACGCCATCTTCGACCTCACCTGGACCTTCACCGACGCCGACGGCAACGTCTACGAGAACGAGTTCGCGCTCGGACCGAACAACGACGGTCCGACCAAGGCCGCACCCGGCGAGACCGTCACCATCGATGTGACCTTCGACGTGCCGGCCGGCACGACCGACGAGGGCACGGTCACGGTCGAGGCCCTCGGCAAGACCGAGGTCATCACCAAGGACTTCCCGGTCGACGACTGACCCTCACACGGGGTCGCTCACGCTTCGCAAGCGACCCTCGCCTCGGCGCACCATGACGGAGCCGTCGTGGCGGATGCCGGTGTCGCGCCGACGCCGGTCGCCGACGATCCACCAGTCGCACTGCACGCGCTCGGGGGTCACGTCGAGCACGCAGTAGCCGTGGTCGTCGAGGTTGACGTACTTGTAGTGCGGGTTGCTCGCCACCAGCGCCGCCGCGATGACCTCGCTCGAGGTGTGGGGCTGAGTGCCGAGCTCTTCGTCGAAGTTGCCGCTGGTGATCGAGGCGCAGACGAGCTCGACTCCGGCGGTCTCGCCCAGGGGGTAGGAGGCCTTGTCGAGGGGCAGGTCGGCGGCGAGCCCGGTGTGGATGTCGCCGGTCAGGAAGACGACGTTCTCGATGTCTGTGACGGCGGATGTGGGAGAACAGCTCACGGCGGTCATCGGTGTAGCCGTCCCACGCATCGGGGTTGAGGGGTACGCCGTTGGCGGAGACGGCGCCCTGCAGCCCGACGTTGAGCGCGTCGGCGATCGGAGCGGGCAGGCCCCCGACTGAGAGGGGGGCGATCATCACCGAGTTGCCGACCAGCTGCCAGCGGGCGTCGCTGCTCGGACAGTCGACGCTTGAGCCAGTCCAGCTGCTCGCTGCCCGGTGATCGTGCGTTCTGGGTCGTCGACGGCCCCGGGCTCGAACATGTTCGCCACCTGCTCGTCGCGGTAGCTGCGCAGGTCGAGCATGTGCAGGTCGAAGAGCCGACCGAACGGCAGTGAGCGGAAGATCCGGTCGCTGTCGTCGAGCCGGGCGGTGCCGTCGAGCGCGGCCGGCATCCACTCGTCGTAGGCGCGGTGGGCGTGGGCTCGACGTACGCGCCAGGAGCCCTCGCCCCGATCGTGCCCGCCGGCACCGCCGCTCCACTGGTCGTTGGAGACCTCGTGGTCGTCCCAGGTGGCGATCATCGGGTAGGCGGCGTGGAGGTCCTGCAGGTCGGGGTCGAGCCTTGTACTGCGCGTGCCGCTGCCGGTAGTCGTCGAGGGTGAGCACCTCGGTCTCGGGCACGTGCTTGCGCACGTCGTTCTCCTCGCTCAGCCCGCTCTCGTAGAAGTAGTCGCCGAGGTGCACGATCGCGTGCAGATCGTTCCGCTCAGCCAAGTGGCGATAGGCCGCGAAGTACCCGGCCTGGTAGTTGGCGCACGAGACGAAGCCGATCCGTAGGTGGCCGGGCATGACGTGCGGAGCCGGCGCGGTGCGGGTGCGTCCGACACGACTGTGGTGCCCGTCGTGGGTGAATCGGTAGTAGTACCAGGTGGCGGGCTCGAGGCCCGTCGCCTGCAGCTTCACGGTGTGGTCGCGGTCGGGACCCGTGACGAAACGCCCTCGTCGGACGACGTGGCGCAGTCGGCTGTCGGTAGCCACCTCCCAGGTCACGGTGGAGCGCGTCCGGTCTGTGGGCGAGATGGTCAGGCGGGTCCACAGCAGCACGCTGTCGTGGCGCGGATCTCCCGAGGCCACCCCGTGGCGGAAGCGGCGACTGCCGCGCGGGGTCGGTGCCGGCGCCGGGCCGGCATCGCTGCGCGCGCCTATGCCGAGCGCAGCAGGCAGCGTGAGCGCCGTCCCGACCAGCACCTGACGACGGGGGAGCGCTGGAGTCACGTCTAGACCCAACACGCGATGCCTCGCGGGCGGGCGAGAATCTTCGAATATTCACCGCGCCGTCACTTGCGTGTTCGAACATATGTGCGATATCATCGCACATGGTCTCGGGAACCGGTTGCGCGACGCATCCGCTGATCGCGTGCGCCGAGACCATCGAGCAGGCTCTGGACGTCGCGCTCGACCCAGTCAGCCGCACCTGACCCGAGCTGGCTGCCGGTCGCCGAGAAGGCCGATCTGCTGCTGCGCCTGGCGCGGCTACGCGAGCGGGCTGCTGCTTTGGAGCTGAAGGTGCTCGCCGGTGCGCACGACGTCGCGGTCGAGCACTGCGCACGTGATGCCGCAGCCTGGCTGGCCGCCCAGACCCACGCCGAACGCCGCACCGTTGCCCGCGACGCCGGCCTCGCCACCAGGACTGGCCGAGCACCCGATCACCGCCGACGCCCTCGGGGCCGGGGCGCTGACCACCGAACACGCACGGGCCGTGCTCGGGTCGCTCGGTGAGCTACCGACCGACCTGGGCCGCGACGTGCTCGACCACGCCGAAGTCGTGCTCGTCGGCTACTGCAACGACTTCACCCCCACCGAGGTCCGCCGACTCGGACGCCACGTCCTCGACGTCGTCGCCCCCGACCTCGCCGACGAACACCTCCGCCGATCCCTGGAGAACGAAGAACGACGAGCACGCGAGAAGACCCGCCTCGACCTCAGCCCCCGCGGTGACGGCACCACCCGCATCACCGGAGTCATCCCCGACCTCACCGCCGCCATCCTCTCCCGAGCCGTCGAGGCCTACACCAGCCCCAGACGCCCCGACCAGACCGATCTCGACGACCGCAGGACTCCGAACCAACGCCGCGGTGAAGCGTTCTGCGCCCTCATCGAACACCTCCCCGTCGACGGACTCCCCACCCAAGGCGGATCACCGGTCACGATCATGGTCAACCTCGACCTCGACCAGCTCCGCGACGACCTCGGCACCGCCACCCTCGACACCGGCGCCGAGCTCTCACCCGCTGAGGCACGCAGGCTGGCCTGCCAGCACGGCATCATCCCCATCGTCCTCGACAGCGAATCGGTGCCCCTCGACCTCGGACGCAGCGCCAGGCTCTTCAGCCACCACCAAGCCCGAGCCCACGCCCGCACCCACCCCACCTGCCAAGCAGACGGCTGCACCATCCCCTGGACCTGGTGCGAACGACACCACCGACAACCCTGGTCCCGAGGCGCACCCACCGACCTCGACCAACTCGTCTTCCTCTGCCCCCACCATCACCACCGAACCCACGACCCGGCGGTGGAAACGCGACATCAACCCGACGGCAGAGTCGAGTTCTACCGTCACAGCTGACCCTCGGGTCAGGAGAAGACGTCGACGTGCACGTGGTCGCGATGCTCCAGGATCGCGAGGTCACCCGACCTCGACGGTGGGTCATAGGGCCGCCACGAGTCGTCGCGGCCAGCCCGCCAGATGCGCGCATCGAAGATGACGGTCTGGATATCGAGTCGCTCGGCGTTGGCCACCAGGTACTGCGCGAGCGCCCATCCCCGCGTCTTGTTGGCGTCGTTGATCGGCCGGAAGAAGGCGTCGACGGCCCGACCGTCGTAGTGCGTGGAGCCGGCCATGTGGCCGTCACGCACGCCGCCCGGAGCGAAGCCGCCCAGCGGCAGCTCACCGAACCGGTCGAGGACGTCGAGCCGCACGAGGTCGGCCCGCTCGGTGAGGCCAGATGCGACCAGGCTTGCGTCGGCGGCGTCCACGTCCCCGTCGACCCGGCACACGAACGCATGGCGTGAGTTGCCGGTGAGCGCAGAGGCCAGCACGCGCGCGTCGTCCTCGTGGTCGGCGTAGGCCTCCGGGAACCCGGAGCGCTGCACCTCTTGGGCGGCGACCGTGATCTCGAGCTGCTCGTAGCCGCCGATCTTCTCCAGGGCGTCGTAGAACGCGTTGGTGGCGTGGGTCGGGTCTTGGACCTGCTTCGTCGGTGCCCCATCCCTGCGAGGGGCGTTGCTGGAACAACCCCAGGGAGTCGCGGTCGCCGTAACCCAGGTTCTGGAGATCTGACTCCTGGTAGGCGGTGGCCAGCGCGATTGAGGCCGCCCGGGCCGGCAGCCCGCGTTGTACGGCGATCGCAGCGATCAGGCTCGCGTGCTCGGCCTGCTCGAGGCTCACGTCGACCGATCGCTCCCCGACGGTGGCGGTGCAGCCCTCACGGTCGAGGAACGGCAGCTGGACGCCATCGAGGCTGCGGATGCTGATCACGACGATCGTCGCGATGGCGACGACGCCGACCAGCGCTGCCACCAGCTTCCTCATGTCGGCCAGTCTGACGGAGGAGGTGAAATGCCTCAGGCGAGCAGTGCTCGAGGGGTGACCGTGACCTCGAACGGGTGGATTGCGTGCCACGAGTCATCAGCGTCGATGTCGGTGGCGACGAGGTACTCGTCTTGCGCGTTGAGCTGCCAAGCGGTGAAGTGCCCCGTGTCAGGATCGATCACCCAGTAGGACGGCACGCCCGCGCGCCGGTAGCGGTCCTTCTTCGAATGCAGATCAATCGCGCGCGTTGACGGCGACAGCACCTCGACAACCAGGACTGGTGCAACCGGGAGGTGGCTCTGGGTCAGGTCGATGCGTCGAGCGACAAGCACGTCGGGTTGCACGTCGGTGTCGCCTCCCAGGCGTACGTCGAACGGCGCGACCAGAATTTCGAGATCATTCGGAGCTTTGTCGTTGAGCAGAGCCCATAGCCGAGGCACGAGGCGTTGGTGCGACCAGCTGGGTGACGGCGTCACGACGAGCGCTCCATCGATGAGCTCGTAGCGGTTGCCGTCATCAGGACAGTGCGTTGAGATCGACGACCGTGAACGCGCGGCCCGAGGGAAGCCAGGCCGACGGTGTCGTGGTGCTCATGACGTTCATGGTGCCTCAGCCTCCGAGTCGGTGTCTGCACCCAGACAAGATGACTGTTCGTTGCTGATGGCGCGAGCGCTCCTCCACAGGTGAAACGACGGCCGGACAGGGAGACGAAATGGGAGCTGCCCCGCGTCCGAGATGAACGCGGGGCCGCTCGTGGTCGGTCCTACCAGGCGGTCGAGTCAGCGAACGGGCGCTGGTGCTCGACGCGCTGGCCGCCCTTGCGAACCTTGGTGACGGTCAGCTCCAGCACCTTGGACGCCGAGTGGTTGAACAACGCGTCGGCACCTATGAAGGCGACCTGCACCTTGTGATTTCCGGGCTTGAGCCGGGGGAGCTGGACGCCCTTCAGGATCATGACGGAACCGTCCAGCACGACCTGCTTCACGAACTTCTTGTCCACGAGCACATAGACCGTGCCCACCGGGGCGATGAGGTCGAGTCTCGGTGCTGCAGGAAGTCCCACGACGGCCAGGTTTAACCTCGCGCGCTGCTGCTGAGTGATCCGCTTGTTCACCAGCTTGGCGCCCGTGACGGTCTCGGTCGGCTCGACAGCCTCGGCGAGAACCTGCACCGCCGCGCTGACCGTCTCGCCCGCCGCGTAGCCCAACCGAGTGGCCATGATGGAAACCGAGATGGCCTTGCCGGCGTCGGCAGCTACGAGGGTGTAGGTCGGACTAGTCGCGCCAGCGATGGGCCCTCCGTCGCGGAGCCACTGGTAGCCGAAGACCAGATCAGTGACGTCCCACGTGCCTGGAGCGGCGGTCAGCGTGGAGCCAACCTCCGGGGTGCCGGTCACCTTGGGTGCGGTGACGACCTGAGGAGCCGGCGCCAGAGGTACCGCGACCCCGTTTGTCGAGGTCGCCGTGCCGGTGGTCAGCCCTGGCTTCGACGCGGTGACCTGAACTGTGACGGTGTGTCCCGCGTCGGCTGCCGTGAGCACGTACGTGGCAGCGGTTGCCCCGGCGATCGCGACACCATCGCGCAGCCACTGGTGGGCATACGTGAGATCGGTCGAGTTCCACTGACCGTTGGACGCCGTCAACGTCGAACCGGTCGTCGCCGTGCCCGTGATGGCTGGCGCAGTCGACGCGACGAGCTGGGTGCTGCCGCTACCGCCACCACCACCGCCGCCGCCGCCACCGCCGCCGCCACCGCCGCCACCGCCACCGCCACCGCCAGAGCTCGTGACGCTGGATGTGGGGGCCGTGAACGTGAATGGGGTGAAGGTGACTGTCTCGCCGGAGCCGTTCTCCTGCCGGAAGTCCGGTCGCTGGGCTGTCACTCGGGCGGTGATGAGCTGGCCTGCGTCATCGGCCACCTGCGTGTAGGTCGTGCCGGTGGCCCCTGGAATCACGGCAGTGCCGCGTAGCCATTCCACGGGGGGGCTGACCACGATCCCGTTGCCCCATGCGCCCGGGTCGAGGGTCAGGGTGTTTCCGACCGTGCGCGTGCCACTGACTGTGGGCACCCTGGACGGCGCCGGCGCAGCGGCACCCGGACAGTTGGCCTTGAGTAGCAGGTCGAGGCGCGGCGGAGGCACCACGAGGGGGCTTGTGGTGGCGCCAGCGGTACAGGCCACCCCGCCGCTCGTGCCCTGGGTGAAGCGCACCTGGTAGGTGCCGGGGGCGACGTCCCAGCGGAAACGACCGTCTGCGCCGGTCGTCGACGGGTTGGCCGTGTTCACAGTCGGGTCCATGACCGCCGTGTCGCCGTTCGCAACCTGTTCGAAGGCACCGTTGACGAACCGATCAAGGGCGACCTGTGCCGAGGGGATCACCGCACCGAACTGGTTGGTGACCACTCCGGCCGGGTCGATGTAGATCGAGAAGGTCGTGGGCTCACCGCCGCACGTGGCCGGAACGTTCGTGGAGAACGTCGCGTTGCCGGAGCTAGTGAAGCCAGGCACGTTCGCCGTGTAGGTGCCGGACGGCGACTCGACCATGGTGTCGGTCATGGGGTCGGCACCGTTCAGGAAGGTGACCGTCCAGGTCGCCGGGGACACCGAGGCGCATCCGGTCAGCACAATCGTTGCCGGCTGCCCGATGTACCCCGTAGGCACGGACCCATCGGCGACGCCATCGCCATCGGCATCGACCTGGTTGTCCTTCAAGCCCGTCGTTGTCGTGACGTTGGGCGGCTGCACAACCGGCGGCGTCACCGTGATGGTCACGTTGTTCGGGCCGGCCGCAGTGACCTTGATGGTCGGACGCGTGGCCCTGCCGCCGTTGGAGTAGGCGTAGAAGGTGTAGTCGTCCCCTTCCGGGCCCACGACGAGCGAGAGGGCCGCCTGACCCTGTGCGTCGGTGGTTGCGTTGCTGGAGCACGACCCGGACGAGCAGGCGTAGACGTAGACCCCGGATGCGGGTGTTGTCGCCCCGTTGGCAGCAATCACGATCGTGACGTTGGCGGTGGCGACCTGGTCGTCGAGCCCAGCGATCGTGCCGCCGTCGATGTAGTCGTACCCATCGGCGAACCCGGCCTTCGTCGCCCTCGAGTAGACGTAGAGGTAGCGACGTGCGTCGGCTGCCACGGGTGTGTAGGCGTCGTCGGTCGAGACCAGACCCCGCCCGCTCACGTACCACTCGTAGCTGACGTCGACGTCTCCAACCGAGCTGTCGCCGTAGTTGCTCGACCAGGTGCCCGGTGCGATCGCCAGCTCTTCACCGACCTTGCGAACGCCGTTGAGCGTCGCGCGAGCCAGGGGAGTCAGAGCCGGAGCTGACGTGACCTCGACCGACGTGGAACGCGCAGAGGTGGGCGTGAACGTCGCGCGACGAGCGGTCACGCGAACACTCACCCGCTGACCGACATCAGAGTAGGTCAGTCGATACGTCGTGTCCGTCGCTCCAGGGATCGGGTCACCGTCGCGCAGCCACTGGTAGCCAAAGGTGAGACCGTCGGCCGAGTCCGGCGTCCAGGTTCCCTTGGTCGCCGTGAGCGTTTGGCCCTCGAAAGGCGAGCCGGAGATCGTGGGAATGGCCGAGTTGGTCGCGGCCGGCAAGTTCGTCGCCTCGTCGCTGTCGACGTAGCCGAAGAAGAAGGTGTTGGGCGCCCCCTCGTCGTCACCTTCGCCGTACTCGGTGCTGGGCTCGGCCAGGCTCCACGCCAGGGCCTTGACGTCGCTGAGTGCATCGAGAGCCAGAGCCTTGGTCGGCGCGACCCCGTAGACGAACTGCAGCGCCGTAGTGCCACCGGCAGGGAGTGAACCGAAGTCGAAGTCGAGCAGACCACCGTGATCCTGGGGACCGGCCTTGGTGAAGGTGCCGGTGAAGCCTCGGTCGGAGGGCCCGGCTAGCGGGTTAGCCGACGCGAAGCCGTCGTTCGAGCTGAACACCACAGGTGTGTCAGTTCCGACCTTGTTGGAGACCAGCTCATTGAAGGTGGTGGGGGAGACGTCCCAGTCCATGACGCGCCGGTAGGCCAGCGCCATGTCATCGTCGGTCAGGTTCTCGACCGAGACCGATACGTCGTAGGCGTAGTCGGACTTGGTTGACGGCGCGTAGTCGTGCTGCACCAGAAGCTTCTTGTCGATCTCGACCAAGGACGTTGCTCCGCTTGCGTCCGACTCGAAGTCGACCAGTCGCAGGCCGGCGCTGCGGCCCTCGTTGCGGTTGGTGAAGCCGGTGACCTCGGAAGCAGTGTCGGCGACACCCCAGCCCTCGCAGAGGCAGCCCTGGAAGAGGCCGTCCTCTTCGTCGTAGAAGTCGTTGCCGCCGACGAGGTCGACTCCCACGCCCCGCGCGCTGACCTCGCCCTCGCAGCTGACGCCGAGTCGGATGGTGCCGTTCGACACGACTGAGCCGTCGCAGTAATCCGGGAAGTACGGCAGCTGATAGTCGGGGATGGTCAGGGTCTCGCCTGCTGCAGGCACCACGATGGGCGTTCCCAGGTTCGCGTCCTCGACGCCCCCGAGGCAGGAGTAGTTGTAGTTGTAGCTGTAGCTGTAGAAGCACAGAGTGACGTTGCGTCCTGCGACGTCGCTGATGAAACGGAAGTCCCCGTTGGCGTCAGTCTGCGCGTACTCGCCGGTGTAGCCCGCGTAGTCGACGACACCGTCGCCGGTGTAGTCGAACAATTCGCGGACCTCGACGCGCACGTTGGTGACCGCGCTGCCACCGCGAGTGACGACACGGCCGCGCACCGTTGTGCCCTTCGGCAGCACCAACGGCGTGTCGATCACAAGAGAGTTGCTGCCTGTCGGCAGCGTGAACTTCGTACCCGTGGCTGGTCCACCGCCACCGTGGCACGCGAGACCGCTCGCCAGGTAAGTGCACAGCGCGACCGGCTTGTCGGTGTAGCGGGCGACTGATCGGAAAGTGCCGTCTTCGTCAATGGAGCGTGCAGAACTGGCCAGGCTGCGGTAGTTGCCGGCAGTGGTTTCAACGTAGGGGTACACGTAGTAGCGGTTGCGCTCTAAGTCTCCGCCGGTACGGGTCAGGGTTCCGGTAATGGTGATGCGACGGTCCACGATGAATGTGGGGAGCCGCACCTCGCCGACAGGCGGGTTCGGCTGGGTCTGGAACGTCTCTCCCATTGCCGGAGTCGTGGCGCGACCGAGGCATTCCTGGCTTTCGAAGTCCTGCGTGCACACCGTCAGGGGGTCTGCGACGGGCCTGACCCTGAAAGCGAATTGGCCGCCGCTATAGGTATTGCTGTACGCACGGTCATCAAGTCCGCCGTTGTAGTAGTCGCCACCGCGGTACAGGTGCAGAAACTCGTCGTCCACCGGTTTGCCGGAGGCATCTTGCAGCACTCCCGTGACCAAGACCTTGGAGTCGGACAAGCGCGATCCGAGGTCCAACGTCGCCTCGTCGCTGTTGACAGCGAAGGTGACAGGGTCGGCGTAGATCGGATCTCCACCGAGACAGAATTCGCCGAGGTGGTAAGCAGCATTGCCTGCGTAGTGGAACCGGGTCGTGCATACCGTGTACTGGTGCCCCGGGACCGCGCCGGTGACGGTATAGGAGCCGTTGGCCTGCTTCTGGCCGCTTCCACGGAAGGAATAGCCGTTGCCGCCAGGAAGGACCTCGTAGAGGTTGACGTAGCCTGGAAATTGGTTGACTCCGGAAGTCAGCGCAGCGCCGGCTAGGTCGACTGCGACGCCGGAGATGGCCACCGGCGTCCGCTGCACGACGCCAAGGTCGTACTCGGTCGCTGCACGATCGATGTTGAAGAGGTCGGAGCTGACCGCGTTGTCACTCCCGCCCAGACGAAAGCCTTGGTCGGTGAAGGTGCAGACCGCGAGATCAACCCCGGTGGGCGCCGCTGGAATGGAAAACTCGCCGTTGTCGTTGGTCGTCGCTTCGTGCAGGAAGAACGAGCGGTCGTTCTTCACCCGGAAGAGCTCTACGTACGTCCCTACGGCCGGCGAATTGTTGGCGCCGAGCACCTGTCCTGTGAGAGGGACCGTGGCCTCAGGCGGAGCCAGAGACATCGTGGTGTCGTCCAGATCGTTGCTTCCGGCTGTCGCCGTGAAGGGTTCGCCTGCGGCATACGACGTCGTTGCGTAGGTGCCGCGGTCGTCGCTGAAGCGCAGCACGTAGTCACCGGGCTCGACGTCCAGGAGACGGTACGAGCCGCGGTCGAGGTGCAGTCCGAACTGCGCGCTGTCGGACGAGTACGTCTGGGCGAGGGGGGCGTCCATCGGACCGGAGTCGGGGAGGAAGAGCTCGACCCGGATGTCGGTGAGCGGCTTGCCGGCTTCGTTGACCAGCATTCCGTCGAGCGTCGCAGTGGTCGCGGGCTCGTCAGCGACGGCCTGGAGGGCGACCGGGGCGGCGGTGGTCAACGGGGCGGACGTGGCTGTGGGAGTGAGGGCGGCAGCCGGGGAAACGGTGGAAAACGTCAGAGCTAGGCCGAGGCCGACCAGCGCGAGAGAGCGAGCGTGCCGAAGGGGAGGGAGCATGGGCGAAGTTTCGCCGTGGCATCCGGCGCGTCAACGGTGTTCGGCTAACCCCGAACAAGTCCGAACAACCAGTTCTAGACCAGTTGGGCTCAGTTGGCGTGCAACGCCTCGTTCAGCGCGATGCCGGTTCCCTTCCACGGCACGGCCTCGACCGCGCCGGTCACCGAGTTGCGGCGGAAGAGCACGTTGTCGCGGCCGGAGAGCTCGAGCGCCTTGATCGTCTGAGGCTTGCCGTCGCGGTCGAGGACCGTGACCTTGGTGCCGGCGGTGACGTAGCAGCCGGCCTCGACCACGCAGTCGTCGCCGAGCGAGATGCCGATGCCGGAGTTGGCGCCGAGCAGGCAGCGCTCGCCGATGCTGATGGTCTCCTTGCCGCCGCCCGAGAGCGTGCCCATGATCGAGGCGCCGCCGCCGACGTCCGAGCCGTCGCCGACGACGACTCCGGCGGAGATCCGCCCCTCGACCATCGAGGCGCCGAGGGTGCCGGCGTTGTAGTTCACGAAGCCCTCGTGCATGACGGTGGTGCCCTCCGCCAGGTGGGCGCCCAGGCGCACCCGGTCGGCGTCGGCGATGCGGACGCCGCTCGGCACGACGTAGTCGGTCATGCGCGGGAACTTGTCGATGCCGTAGACGCTGACGTGGACGCCGGCCGCCTTCAGCCGGGCGCGGGTCAGCTCGAAGTCGGCGACGGCGCAGGGGCCGGCCGACGTCCAGACGACGTTGCTCAGCAGCCCGAAGATGCCGTCGAGCGAATGGCCGTGCGGTGCACCAGCCGGTGCGAGAGCAGGTGCAGCCGCAGCCAGGCGTCTTCGGTGCTGGCGGGTGCGCTGGAGAGGTCGGCGATCTCGACCAGCCGAACCTCGCGAGTAACCCCGCGGACGTCGTCGGGCGTGGCCAGCGCGTCCAGCTCGGCCGGCGCTTCGCTGCTGCCGGGTGACCCGAGGGCCGGTTGGGGGAACCAGACGTCGAGCACGTTGCCGGCGGAGTCGAGGGTGGCGAGGCCGAAGCCCCAGGCGGATGCGGGCGCGTCAGTCACGTCGACCCACCCTAGACGGGTCAGGTGACGGACGGGGGCCGAGCCCGTGACCTTGAGATTGAGCAGGTCAGAGCTCGAGTGGGCGAAACCCTCGGCGCCGATGAAGACGACCTGCACCGTGTGGCGGCCGATAGCCAGAGGCGCCAGCTCGACGGACGCCGTCTCCGTCGACTCAGCGACCTCTAGACGCTGCACCACGATCTGGTCGACGAGCACGAGGGCGCTGCCCCGCGGTGCCACGGCCGCGGTGATCGAGAAGGTCACGACGATCGGTGTGGCTGTGTCGGTGCGCCCCGAAGCAGGCTCGCCACGGTGGTGGAGTCGTAGGTGCCGTCGGCCCCGGCGTGCCGGAGTGGGAGGGGTCGAGCCGTGGGGCGCCGAAGAAGCGAGAGCATGTGCTAATCCTGCGTGCTCGATGCACCCGAATGGGCGAAGAATGATGTTCCCGAACAAATCCGAACAGCGATGGCTAGACCATGTGCAGCGGCGCATATGACGGCCGCTCACAGAAGGGAGCCGTGGCTACTGCCCTATCCTCCCGTCGATGCACTCGCGGAGCAGGTCTGCGTGGCCGCAGTGCCGGGCGTACTCCTCGATCAGGTGCACCAGCACCTCGCGCACCTCGAGCTCGCCATCCGGATGTGGGCACCGTCGATCGAGCAGGATGCCTGCGTAGAGAACCTCAGCATGGGCGACCTCGCGCCGCCACGACGCCCAGGCGTCGTCGACCACCGCGGCGTCGGCGACGGCACCGTCGAAGTCGAGGTCGACGTCCTCGTCGGTGCGGTAGAGCCGCGCCAAGTCTGGCTGGGCCTCGACGACCCGTCGCGCCCAGGAGTGCTCGACCTTGGCGAGGTGCCGGACCAGACCGAGCAGCGACATCGAGGACGGCGGCACCGAGCGGGTCGCGAGCTGCTCGGCGTCGAGGCCTCACACTTGAGCTCGAACGTGAGTCGGTAGTGCCTCAGGTAGTCGGAGGACGGCCCGCTCGCCGCGCAGTGGCTGGGTGTTGCGTTGCGAGGGTCGTCCGCAGGGTTCATCCACAGACCGCGTGGGACGGCGTCGTTGCTCATGACGAACAACCAACCCGGCGTCCGCCGATACCGCAATCAGATTGGTCGCGCCGCCAGCGGAGGTCTACCTTTGGAACACAGACGTTCGAGCCGTCATCAGCGGCGAGTCTCCGGAAGAACGGTCTCGACCAGCTCGACCACCGAGGCCCAGTAGAACCGGACGGGTGGCCCGTCACAGCCGCAAGGAAGTGGCTCGCCCGAGTGGGGGCAGGCAAGCAGGGTGGTACCGCGGTCCCGGCAGCACGAGGGGTCGTCCCTGTGGGATTTCGACAAGCTCGATCACCGAAACGCCACAGGAAGCCCACCATGACCTACCCGAAGACCGGCACCCCCGGCGAAGCCACCGTCCCGTCGAACCTCGCCCAGAATCCGAACTTCCCCGAGATCGAGGAGCGGGTGCTCGCCTTCTGGGAGGCCGACGGCACGTTCCAGGCCAGCGTCGACCAGCGCGACGCCGGGGCTGACGGCGAGAACGAGTTCGTCTTCTACGACGGCCCGCCCTTCGCCAACGGTCTGCCGCACTACGGCCACCTGCTCACCGGCTACGTCAAGGACCTGATCCCGCGCTACCAGACGATGCGCGGCCGCAAGGTGGAGCGCCGCTTCGGCTGGGACACCCACGGCCTGCCCGCCGAGCTCGAGGCGATGCGGCTCAACGGCATCAAGACCACCGACGAGATCGTCGAGATGGGCATCGACAA
Organism: uncultured Actinomycetota bacterium; assembly: GCA_963781575.1. Taxonomy (GTDB): domain Bacteria; phylum Actinomycetota; class Actinomycetes; order Propionibacteriales; family Nocardioidaceae; genus Nocardioides. Next base: position 149,872 of record CAWAGM010000004.1, read on the forward strand.
GTTCAACGAGGCCTGCCGCGAGTCGGTGATGAAGTACACCGGCGAGTGGCGCGAGTACGTCACCCGCCAGGCGCGCTGGGTCGACTTCGACAACGACTACCGCACGATGAACCCCGACTACATGGAGTCGGTCATCTGGGCGTTCAAGCAGCTCTTCGACAAGGGTCTCGTCTACGAGGGCTTCCGTGTGCTGCCCTACTGCTGGAACGACGAGACCCCGCTCTCCAACCACGAGCTGCGGATGGATGACGACGTCTACCAGAACCGTCAGGACCCAGCGGTCACCGTCGGCTTCCCGATCACCAGCGACGGCCCACTGCACGACGCGAAACTGCTCATCTGGACGACGACGCCGTGGACACTGCCGAGCAACCTCGCGGTCATGGTCGGCACCGAGATCGACTACGTCGCGGTCGAGCACGACGGCGCCGCGTGATCTTGGCCGAGGCCCGACTGGGCGCCTACTCGCGCGAGCTCAGCGACGAGCCGAACGTCGTGTGGCGCGGCAAGGGTGCCGACCTGCTCGGCCTCACCTACGCGCCGCCCTTCAGCTACTACGCCGGCCACGAGAACGCCTTCCGGGTGGTCGCCGCCGACGAGGCGGTCACCACCACCGACGGAACCGGGCTCGTGCACAGCGCCGGCGCCTTCGGTGAGGTCGACAAGGAGGTCACCGACCGCGAGGGCATCGAGGCCGTGATGCCGGTCGGCAAGGACGGCCGGTTCACCTTCCCGGTCACCGACTACGAGGGCATGCAGGTCTTCGACGCGAACCTGCACGTGATCGACGACCTCAAGAACACCACCGGCTCGGTCACGCCCGGCACGCTGCTGCTGCGCCGCGAGACCTACGACCACTCCTACCCGCACTGCTGGCGCTGCCGCGAACCCCTGATCTACAAGGGCGTCTCGTCGTGGTTCGTCGAGGTCACCGCGATCAAGCAGCGCATGCTCGAGCTGAACCAGCAGATCAACTGGGTGCCCGACCACATCCAGGACGGCCAGTTCGGCAAGTGGCTCGCGAACGCCCGCGACTGGTCGATCACCCGCAACCGGTTCTGGGGCTCGCCCGTGCCGGTGTGGAAGTCGGACGACGAGAACTACCCGCGCATCGACGTCTACGGTTCGTTCGAGGAGATCGAGCGCGACTTCGGGAGGCTGCCGCTCGGACCCGGATGGCGAACCCGACCTGCACCGCCCGTACGTCGACGACCTGGTGCGCCCCAACCCCGACGACCCCAGCGGAAAGTCGATGATGCGCCGGGTGCCCGACGTGCTCGACGTCTGGTTCGACTCGGGCTCGATGAGCTACGCCCAGGTGCACTACCCGTTCGAGAACGCCGACTGGTTCCAGCATCACTTCCCGGCCGACTTCATCGTCGAGTACATCGGCCAGACCCGCGGCTGGTTCTACACGCTGCACATCCTGGCGACGGCGATCTTCGACAAGCCTGCGTTCGAGAACTGCATCAGCCACGGCATCGTGCTCGGCTCCGACGGCAACAAGATGTCGAAGTCGCTGCGCAACTACCCCGACGTCAGCGAGGTCTTCGACCGCGACGGCGCCGACGCGATGCGCTGGTTCCTGATGTCGAGCCCGATCCTGCGCGGCGGCAACCTGATCGTCACCGAGCAAGGCATCCGCGAGTCGGTGCGCCAGGTGATGATCCCGCTGTGGAACAGCTGGTACTTCTTCCAGCTCTACGCCAACGCGGCCGGCGGCGGCGCCGGGCACGAGGCGCAGATGCGCACCGACTCGACGAACCCGATGGACCGCTACGTGCTGGCCAAGCTGCGCCAGTACGTCGACGCCATGACCGAGGCGCTCGATGCCTACGCCGTGGCCGACGCCTGCGACGCGACCCGGTCGTTCCTCGACGTGGTCACCAACTGGTACATCCGGCGCAGTCGTCGACCGCTTCTGGGGCGACGACGCCGACGGCTTCGACACTCTCTACACGGTGCTCGAGGTGGTCTGCCGGGTCACCGCGCCGCTGATGCCGCTCACCACCGAGGAGGTCTGGCGCGGGCTGACCGGTGGACGTTCGGTGCACCTCACCGACTGGCCGCTGGTCGACGAGCTGCCGGCCGACGACGCGCTGGTGGCCGCGATGGACCAGGTGCGCGAGGTCTGCTCGGCGACGTCCGCGCTGCGCAAGGCCGGCAACCTTCGCAACCGGCTGCCGCTCTCGACGCTGACGGTCGTGGTGGCCGACCCGGCCGCGCTGGCCGGGTTCGAGTCGATCGTGGCCGACGAGGTGAACGTCAAGACCGTGCGACTGCTCGCCGCTGACAGCGACGAGGCAGCGGCCTACGGCGTAGAGCAGAAGCTCACCGTCAACGCGCGCGCCGCCGGTCCGCGGCTGGGCAAGGACGTGCAGGTGCGCGATCAAGGGCTCGAAGTCCGGTGACTGGTCGGTCGCCGACGACGGCACCGTCACCGCGGGCGGCCTGGCCCTGGTCGAGGGCGAGTTCACGCTCGAGACGGTCGCCGGTTCGGCCGACGCCGACTCGGCCACCGGCGTGCTGCCGGGTGGTGGCTTCGTGGTGCTCGACACCGCCGTCACCGCCGAGCTCGCCGCCGAGGGTCTCGCCCGCGACCTGGTGCGGGCGGTGCAGCAGGCCCGCCGCGACACGGGCCTCGAGGTCTCCGACCGCATCTCGCTGACGATCAGTGGCACCGACGCCGTCCAGGCCGCAGCCCGCACCCACGAGACGTTCATCGCCGCCGAGACGCTCGCGACGTCATACGACGTGGTCGCCGGGGACTCCGCAACGTATGACGTCCCGGTCGGCGACGGCGAGAAGGCCTCGGTCGCGGTGGTCCGCGCCTGATGCCTGCCACCTGGCTCGAGCTGTGCCTCGACGTCGTCGAGGGAAGTGACTACCGGCGCACTGGAGAGTTCTGGGCGACAGCCACCGGTGGGCGCTACCAGGAGTACGAGAAGGACCCGAGCCAACCAGGGGACGTCGTCGGACCCTCTGGAGTGCGGGGCGGGGGCATCGCGCTGTGCCCGGTGCCGGAACCCAAGCTGGTGAAGAACCGGGTGCACCTGGACCTGCACGCGGGCGCCGTCGCCGACCTGGAGAGCCTGGGGGCCGTCGTCGTCGACGACACCCAGCCGTGGACGGTGATGCAGGACCCGGCGGGCAACGAGCTGTGCGCCTTCGTCCGGGACGCCGAGCGGATGTCGTCGTTGGGTGGCTACCGCGTGTACGAGATGGTCGTGGACGCCGTCGACCCTCAGCGGGTGGCGCGGTGGTGGGCCGATCGCTTCGGCGTCGAGGTGCGCAACGAGGGCGAGCCGTGGTGGTGGCTGGAGGACGTGCCCGGCATGCCCTTCGAGGCCTGGGTGTTCGCACCGGTCCCGGAGGCCAAGGCGGGCAAGAACCGGATGCACTGGGACGTCGTCGGAGAGGTCCGCGACTTCGAGGGTGCCGGTGCCAGCCGACTCTGGGACATGCCACGCTGGTCGGTGCTGGCCGACCCCGAGGGCAACGAGTTCTGCGTCTTCGCGCCGGACTAGGCGGAGCGGGCGAGCAGGTGGTCCTGGCCGTCGGGGGTGAGGTAGTGGCCGTCGTCGAAGAGGATGACTCCGTTGCACAGCCGGCACCAGCCCTGCTCCATGTGGTCAGAGACCACGTGGGCGCTGCAGCAGTCGGGCGAGCTGTTCTCCGGGCATTGGGGCGTGTGGTCGCACATCGTTGTGCTCCTTCGTGGATTGGATCGTTCTACTTCCATGTAACTCCCTCATCGGCGCCAACGCACGCGGTTTGACGGGAACGGTGGATAACGATCCGATCGGGTGGCCCGGGCATGGTCCGTTCGGGCCCTGATTGACTAGCCACATGCCTCTCGACCTCAGCCAGGACGCCGTGAGCCTGACCCGCGCGCTCGTCGACATCGAGTCGGTCAGCCGCGAACGAGGCCGAGATCGCGGACGCGGTCGAGGCTGCGCTGGCCGGGCTGCCCCACCTGACGACGACGCGGCGCGGCAACACCGTGGTCGCCCGCACCGACCTGGGGCGCGCCGAGCGGGTGGTGATCGCGGGTCACCTCGACACCGTGCCGATCAACGACAACCTGCCGAGCCGCCTCGACGAGGCCGCCGGGATCCTGCACGGCCTGGGCACGTGCGACATGAAGGGTGGCGACGCCGTCATCCTGCGCCTGGCCGCCACCGTCACCGAGCCCAACCGCGACCTGACGTTCATCCTCTACGAGGCCGAGGAGATCGAGGCCGAGTTCAACGGTCTGAACCTGCTCGCGCAGAGCGACCCTGAGCTGATGACCGCCGACTTCGCGATCTTGATGGAGCCCTCCAACGCCGTGGTCGAGGCCGGCTGCCAGGGCACCTTGCGGGTCGACGTCCGCACCACCGGCGAGCGGGCCCACTCGGCCCGCAGCTGGCGCGGGGTCAACGCCATCCACGGGGCCGCGGAGGTGCTGGCCCGGCTCAACGCCTACGAGGCACGGCGTCCTGTGATCGACGGACTGGAGTACCACGAGGGCCTCAATGCGGTGTTCATCCGCGGCGGGGTCGCCGGCAACGTGCTGCCCGACGAGTGCGTGGTCGAGGTGAACTTCCGGTTCGCCCCCGACCGCAGCGAGGCCGAGGCCGAGGCAGTTCGTGCGCGAGTTCTTCGACGGCTTCGAGGTCACGCTGACCGACTCCGCGCCGGGTGCCTTGCCCGGTCTCGACCGTGCCGGCCGCAAAGGCGTTCATCGACGCCGTCGGCGGCGAGGTGAACCCCAAGTTCGGCTGGACCGACGTCGCGCGCTTCACCGCGTCTCGGCGTGCCTGCGGTCAACTTCGGGCCGGGAGACCCGATGCTGGCCCACAAGCAGGAGGAGCACGTGCCGGTCGAGCACATCGAGCGCTGCGAGCGCAGTGCTGAGGGAGTGGTTGCGGTGAAGTTCAAGGGACCGCTGGTGCAGCGGCGCGGCCAGGTCGACGGCGGCACCACCGACCAGCGACTCCTCGACTCCCGCGGTCCGACCGACTGGGTGCACACCGACCCGTGGCGGGTGCTGCGCATCCAGGCCGAGTTCGTCGAGGGCTTCGGTGCCCTGGCCGACCTCGGTCCGGCGATCGGCGTCTTCGGCTCGGCGCGGACGTCGCGTCGACCACCCGTCGTACGCCGATGGCAGAGGAGGTCGGGCGCAAGCTCGTCGCCGCCGGATTCGCGGTGATGACCGGCGGCGGTCCCGGAGCCATGGAGGGCGCCAACAAGGGCGCCAGCGAGGCGGGCGGCGTGAGCGTCGGCCTCGGCATCGAGCTGCCCTTCGAGGCCGGCCTGAACGAGTGGGTCGACTCGGGCATCAACTTCCGCTACTTCTTCGTGCGCAAGACGATGTTCGTGAAGTACTCGCAGGGCTTCATCGTGCTTCCCGGAGGGCTCGGCACCCTCGACGAGCTGTTCGAGGCCCTGACCCTGGCGCAGACCGAGAAGATCTCCGCGTTCCCCATCGTGCTGCTCGACACGGCCTACTGGTCCGGCCTGATCGGCTGGCTGCGCGACACGGTGCTGGCCGACGGCAAGATCTCGCAGGCCGACCTCGACCGGCTCGTGCTCACCGACGACGTCGACGAGGCGGTTGCCCGGATGGTGGCCGCAAGAGGAGCCGGCATGATCTGGTTCTGCGCCATCGCCGTCGTGCGTCGTGATGGCGGCGGTCGCCTTCGTCGCCGCCGGCAAGGGCGGCGCCATGGTCGAGGAGTACGACGACCGGCCCGACGCCACCGTGCCGGCCGACCGCGTGCTGGGCGCCGACGACCTGCGCCAGGTGCGGTTCTCGATCGGGTTCCGCGGCTACCGCATGTCGGAGGTCGATGCGCTGCTCGACCGACTGGCCACCGAGCTCGAGCAGCCTGTTCAGCCGCCACCGACGGTGGGGGAGGACTGAACCGATGTCGACCGAGCTCGTCGTCTACGTGCTGACCGGGCTGGCCGCCGTCGTGGTCGTGCTGACCCGTCTGCGGTTGCGGCGCGATGCAGCCGGTGGTGGACGGGTGGAGATCGCGCGCGGGCCGGTCGGCGTGCACACGGTGGCCGGTGGGCTCGCGCTCCTCACGTGGACGGCGTTCCTCGCGCTGGGTGACCGCATCGACGAGAACGCCGCCACCCTGCTCGGACTGGCCGCGCTCACGCTGTGGGTGGTCGTCGCGATCGCCGGGCTGCTCATCCTCGCGCGGTGGCTGCCGGCCCGGGGCAAGCACGCCGCGCCCGGCGCTGACGACACCTGGACCGACGGCCCGGGCCTGTCGCTCCTCGGGCACGTCGGGATGGTGGTCGGCGTCCTCGTGTTCACCTACGCCTACCTGGTGAAGGCGGTCTGATGCGCGCGCGTGCTGCTCCCGCTCGTCGCCGCCGTGGCGATCCCGCTGTTCACGGTGGCGCTGCCGGCCGAGGCGGCGCGCGACTCGGCGGTGATCTCTCGTCAGGTGCTGGGTCACACCGCACAGGGCCGCGACATCGTCGCCTACCACCTCGGCGAGCCCGGTCGACCCGGCGCCGACACCGTCGTGCTGCTCTCGACGATGCACGGCGACGAGGACGACACCCGCCAGATCCTGCGCACGCTGCGTCGAGGGCCCGGAGGTCATCGGGCTCGACCTGTGGGTCGTACCGACCTACAACCCGGACGGCTACGCGCGGCACACCCGGCAGAACGGCCGTGGTGTCGACCTCAACCGCAACTTCCCCGAGGACTGGGTGCCGCTCGACGGCCGCTACGAGTCGGGCCGGCGCCCGGCGTCCGAGCCCGAGACCCGGGCGATGATGACGTTCTTGCGCCGGGTCGACCCCGACTGGATCCTCAGCTTCCACCAGCCCCTCAACGGCGTCGACACCGACAGCAAGGACCCGGCGTTCGCCCGCAAGGTGGCGCGCATCCTCGAGCTGCCGACCACGCGCCTCGACTGCGGCGGTGCCTGCCACGGCACCCTCACCAGCTGGTTCAACGCCCGCTTCGACGGCGTCGCGCTGACGGTGGAGTACGACGCGTCCCCGAGCCGTCGACGTATGCGGGGCGTCGCGCCCGACCAGGTGCTCCGCATCTTCGGCGCCGTGCGGGGCTACGTGGGGGCCGAGCCGCTCGACCGTCGCCGCGGCCCGACGAGGAGCCCGAACCCACTCCGGAGCCCACTCCGGAGCCCACTCCCGATCCCACGCCGCCACCCACACCCTGACCAGGAGGCATGTCCCTGGTGCGGTCGGTCGCCCCCATAGGGGATAATGAACGCGAGCGGTCGGCGCATGCTGGCTGCTTCTGTTCACACAGGTCATCCAACGCAGGGCAAACGAGGAAGAGGTGCCGCATGGCGGCGATGAAGCCGCGGACCGGCGACGGTCCGCTCGAGGTCACCAAGGAAGGCCGAGGCATCGTCATGCGCGTGCCGCTCGAAGGCGGTGGCCGACTGGTGGTCGAGCTGAACGCCGAGGAGGCCGGCAACCTGGGCGACGCCCTCAAGGCCGTCGTCGGTTGACAGCGGCGCCCGCCGTCACTCTCCCCAGCCAGGTCTCACCACCTGACGTCGCACTGAGCCAGCAGCCTGGCCACGGCCTCGCCGGGGTCGACGTCGTCGCGCTTCCGGTGCTGCCGCCGGTGGTGGCAGACGGTTCGCCGTTGCTGGGGCCGGGATCGGCCGAGCTCGCAGACGCGCTCGACATCGACCTGGTCGCGATCGCCGAGGCTGCCGGCGCTCACCGGCAAGACCGGTGAGGTGTTCGCCGTCCCGGTGCCGCTGGGCGGACCGCACAACCCCGACCTCCGACTGGTGCTGCTGGTCGGCGTCGGAGAGCAGAGCACCACCGACCTGCGCCGCGCGGGCGCTGTCGTGGCCCGCGCCACCCGCGACCGCCGGGTCGTGGCCACCTCCATCCCCGCGCTGGACCCGACCGCAGGCATCGAGGCGTTCGTCGTCGGGGTCATGCTCGGCGCGTTCTCGTTCAGCTGGCGCCGCGCGCCGGCCGAGCGCGCGCCGGTAAGCGGGTCGTGCTGGCCGGACTGCCGGCCACGAGCGAGAAGGTCACCGCGCCGCGGTCGCACGCGCCGTCGCGCTCGGCGGCGCTGGCTGGCGTGCCCGGACCCTGGCGACGGTGCCCTCGAACCTGAAGAACCCGGCCTGGCTGGCCGAGCAGGCCCAGCAGGTGGCCGCCGAGCACGGCCTCGACATCACGGTCTGGGACGAGAAGCAGCTCGCGGCCGAGGGCTTCGGCGGGATCGTCGGCGTCGGGCAGGGCTCGGCCACGCCGCCCCGGCTGATCCGGCTCGACTACACGCCCGGCGAAGGCGCACCCGCAAGACCCCGACCGTCGTGCTGGTGGGCAAGGGCATCACCTTCGACACCGGCGGGCTCTCGATCAAGCCGGCCCAAGGCATGGTCGCGATGAAGCGCGACATGACCGGCGGCGCCGTGGTCATCGCCACGATGGCGGCGCTCGCCGAGGTCGGCTGCCCGGTCAAGGTGGTCGGGCTGGTCCCGGCCGCCGAGAACGCCGTCTCCGGGCACGTCGATGCGCCCCGGCGACGTGCTGCGCCACTACGGCGGCCGCACCACCGAGGTGACCAACACCGATGCCGAGGGTCGGCTGGTGCTGGCCGACGCCCTCGCCTACGCCGTGGCCGAGCTCGGCCCAGCCGTGATCGTGGACGTCGCCACCCTGACCGGGGCATCAAGGTGGCGCTGGGCCAGCAGGTCGGCGGCCTGTTCGCGAACGACGACGCCCTGGCCGCAGGCGCTGCTGACGGCCGGCGAGCACTGCCGGCGAGCCGCTGTGGCGGTTCCCGCTGTTCGCGGCCTACGAGGACAAGCTCGCCTCGAAGGTCGCCGACGCCGACAACGCCGGTGGCGGAGCCCAGGCCATCACCGCAGCCCTGTTCCTCCAGCACTTCACCGGCTCGGTGCCGTGGGCGCACCTCGACATCGCGTCGGTCGGTGACGTGCCCGACCGATCGCTACGAGTGGACCGAGGGCCCCTCCGGCTTCGGCGCGCGCGCCCTGCTCACCTGGCTGGGCCAGGCCGAGCCGTTGGCCGGAGTGGCTGAGCGCCGATGAACGGGCTCACCGTGCGCTGGTCGCTCGTCGACGCGGCTCCCGGGACCCTCGACGAGCTGGCCGCCTACGTCGAGTCGACGTCTCACGCCCGCTTCACCGGCATGGCCGACCTGCACATCAAGTCGTGGCGGGCCCGGCACGGTGAGTGGTTCGAGGGTTGCTACATCTTCACCACCGACGCAGCGCGCGCCGCTTTCCAGGAATTGTTCGAGGCGGACGCCGCCGACGGCACCCGGCTCGAAGATCGTCGGAGCCCCACCCATCCTCATCGAGCCGTGCGAGATCGTTGCGACCGCCGAGGGCGTGGGACGGCTTCGTCGCCCGCCCCCGCTTCTAATCAACGCCGAGTCGGCGCGTCTGCACGTCTGAACCAGCGCGAGTCGGCGCATCTGCACGTGAAATTCGGGCCGAGTCGGCGCGTCAGACGCGCCGACTCGGCGAAGATCAGCTGGCCTTCTTCGCTGCGGTCTTGCGGGTCGACGACTTCTTGGCGGTCGTCTTCTTTGCAGCAGTCTTCTTCGCGGTCGACTTCTTGGCCCCGCTCGTCGTGGGGGACTTCTTCGCCGCGGTCTTCTTGGCAGCGGGCTTCTTGGCAGCGGGCTTGTCGTCCGACTCGTCGGCCTCGTCGTCGACGTCCTCGCCGCGGGCCGACTTGGCGGCCTTGACCGAGCGCTGCAGGGCGGCCAGCAGGTCGACGACCTCGCCGGAGGACTTCGTGGACGTGGGGGTTCGTTTGATCTCACCGCCCTCGATCTTGGCCTTGACCAGGCTCTGCACGGCTTCGGCGTAGTCGTCCTCGAACTCGCTGGAGTCGAAGTCGCCGGCGAGGGTCTCGACCAGCATGTTCGCCATCTTGACCTCGGAGTCCTTGATCTCGCCGGTCTCGATGGTGAAGTCGGGCTGGCGGATCTCGTCGGGCCACATCATCGTCTGCAGCACGATCACGTCGTCACGCACGCGGAGCACCGCGATGGTCGTGCGCTGGCGCAGGGCGACGGTGACCACCGCCATGCGGTCGGCGTCCAGCAGCGCCTGGCGCAGCAGCGCGTAGGGCTTGGCGCCGGTCTTCTCGGGCTCGAGGTAGTAGGACTTCTCGAAGAGCAGCGGATCGATCTGGTCGGCCGGCACGAACTTCTCGACGGCGATCTCGCGCGACGACGTCGACGGCAGCTCGGCCATGTCGTCGTCGGTGAGGATCACCATCTCGCCGTCCTCGGTCTCGTAGCCCTTGGCGATGTCGGCGTAGGCGACCTCCTCGCCGTCGAGGGAGCAGACGCGCTGGTACTTGATGCGCCCGCCGTCCTGCGCGTGCACCTGCCGGAACGAGACGTCGTGGCTCTCGGTGGCGGAGTAGAGCTTCACGGGCACGCTGACGAGCCCGAAGCTCACCGCACCCTTCCAGATCGCGCGCATGGGGAAGCCTCTCTCTACCAACCTCGGGTGGACCGGTCACTAGTGTGACTGGTGTGGGTGTCTGAAGTCATCGTGCCCGGGCAGGATGGTCCTCATGCGTCCCATGCTCGCCACCAAGGGCGACCACGTGCCCACGGGCGATGGGTGGACCCACGAGGTGAAGTGGGACGGCATGCGGATCCTCGCCGACACCCGCGACGGACGCACCCGGCTGACCAGTCGCAACGACAACGACGTCACGGCGTCCTGGCCGGACGTCGCCGACTCGCCGCTGGGCGAGCGGGACGCGTTGGTAGACGGCGAGATCATCGCTCTCAACGGCGACGGCATCCCCGACTTCCGAGTGCTGCAAGAACGCCTGCACGTCCGCAACGTGCGGAGCGTCGCGCGGCTGGTCGAGAAGCTGCCCGTGACGTTCATGGCCTTCGACCTGCTGCGCCTGGACGGTGTCGACCTCTCCCGTGAGCCGCTCGAGTCGCGCCGCGAGCAGTTGCTCGACGTCTACGACGGCAGCGCCTGGCAGGTGCCACCGGCCTACGACGATGGGCCGATGTTGCACGCGGCCACGCTCGAGCAAGGGCTGGAGGGCATCGTGAGCAAGCAGCTCGGCTCGCGCTACACCTTCGACGAGCGCAGCCCGCACTGGTTGAAGTTCGCCCACCGACACCGGCTCTCGTACGTCGTGGGCGGATGGCGGCCGCAGGAGGGCACGCGTGACCGCCTCGCTGCGCTGCTCGTGGGGGAGCCGACCCCGGCCGGGCTGATGTATCGAGGTCGCGTCGGGAGCGGCATCGGTGGCAAGCAGGGGCGGATGCTGACCGAGCTGGTGGCCGGACTCGCGCGGGCCGACAGCCCGTTCGACGACGACGTGCCGCGACTCGACGCTGCCGGCACGCACTGGCTCGAGCCGGTGCTGGTCGTCGACGTCGACGCGCACGGCTCCTCAACAAGGGAGGTCACCAACGGCTGCGACAGCCGTCGTTCCGGGGCGTGCGATCCGACCTGGCGGCGAGCGACCTCTGATGGCCGAGAAGTTCGACAAGGAGGAGCTGCACGTCGACGTCGACGGCCGCACGCTCAAGATCAGCAACCTCGCGAAGGTGCTGTTCCCGCGCACCGGCACCACCAAGGGCGAGGTGCTCGACTACTACGCACGGATCGCGCCGACGATGCTGCCGCATCTGCGCGACCGCGCCGTGACGCGGATCCGTTGGCCGCACGGCGTCCAGGACAACAGCTTCTACGAGAAGAACACGCCCGCAGGCACGCCGTCCTGGGTGCGCACGGTCACGGTGCCCACCACCGGCTCGCGGGGGCCGTCCAAGAACGGCGACAGCCTCGTCTTCCCGGTGATCGACGACCTGGCCACGCTGACCTGGCTGGCCAACCTGGCCGCGCTCGAGCTGCACGTGCACCAGTGGCGGGTGGGGCGCAACGGTCGTCCGCGCAACGCAGACCGCATCGTCATCGACCTCGACCCGGGCGAGCCGGCCGGGCTGCACGAGTGCTGCCAGGTGGCGCTGCTGGTGCGCGACAAGCTGGAGGAGCGCGACCTGACGGGCAAACCCGTCACCAGCGGCAGCAAGGGCCTGCACCTGTACGCCGACCTTCCGAGCCGGTTGCCCCCCGAGGAGTCGACCGCCTTGGCCAAGGAGATCGCCGAGGCGCTCCAGGCCGAGCACCCGAAGCTGGTGACCGCGACGATGACCAAGGCCAAGCGGGGCGGCAAGGTGTTCCTCGACTGGTCGCAGAACGCCGGCTCGAAGACCACGATCGCGCCGTACTCGCTGCGGGGGCGCGAACGCCCGTACGTCGCCGCCCCGGTCGCGTGGGCGGAGGTCGAGGAGGGTGCCGAGGACCCGCTCGGGCTGGAGCAGCTGCGGTTCGAGGAGGTCCTGGAGCGCGTCGACGACCGAGGCGACCTGTTCTCCGGCACTTGAATCTGGGGGGGGTCGAAGGTCCCGAAACGCCGTCCCGACCGCGGCATCTGCCTGACAGCGGGGCTCGCACCAATATGCTGAACCCATGGGTCACCGCGTTCTCGTCGTCGAAGACGAAGAGGACATTGCCTTCCCCTTGGTCCGCACCCTCGAGCGAGAGGGCTACGAGGTGCGCTGGGTCGATGCCGGTGCCACTGCCCTCGACGACCTCCGGTCGACCCCGACCGACGTGGTGCTGCTCGATCTTGGCCTGCCCGACATGGACGGCCTCGAGGTCTGCAAGCAGGCCCGCGAGCAGGGCTTTACCGGCGCGATCATGATCCTCACCGCCCGCGCGGGCGAGCTCGACCGAGTCGTCGGACTCGACTACGGAGCTGACGACTACCTCGCCAAGCCGTTCGGCCTCGCCGAGCTGCAGGCGCGCGTGCGCGCGCTGCTGCGGCGCGTCGGCGCGACCGCCGACACCAGCCCCTTCGAGTCCGCCGGCGGTCTACGCATCGACGTCGCCGCCCGTCGCGTCTACTTCGGAGACACCGAGATCGCGCTGACCGGCAAGGAGTTCGACGTCCTGAACATCTTGGCCGCCCACAAGGACAAGGTCGTCTCCCGCGGCCGGCTGATGGCAGACGTGTGGGACGAGAACTGGTACGGCTCCACCAAGACCCTGGACGTCACGATCGGGCGCCTGCGCCAGAAGCTCGAAGGCGTCCACGTCACCGAGAAGGTCGTCGCGGTGCGCGGCGTCGGGTTCCGGCTCGAGACCTGAGCCAGCGCGCGCTGTCGGTCGTACGGAACGCGTGCTGAGCAGATTCCCCTACCGAGGACCGCGCTCTCAGTGGCTCAGGGTTAAGCCGGCGGTGCCGGCAGCACGCACACCGTCGGGGGAAGTCCGAGGAGGGTGCACAACGCAGCCAGCGGGTCGCCTTCACCAGGACCCGGAAGCTCTGGGAAGACCACGTCGGGGCACGAGTCGCCGATCATCAAGATGTCACACAGTGGCTGCAACGGGCTGCCAGTTCCCGGCGTGGGAGTTGCTGTCGAAGTGGCGGTCGCCGTAGCAGTGGGGCTGGACGTTGGCGACGACGTTGGGCTCGAGGTAGGGCTGGTCGTGGGGCTGGTCGTCGGTGAAGCCGTCGACGTCGGGGACGGGGATTGCCCCGGCGACGCGAAGGCATCGCAGATCGCCTGTGGCAGGCCGGCGTCGCACAGGGCCTGGATGGGGCTCTCCGAACCCGGCGTCGGCGTTGCGGTGGGGCTGGCCGTCGGACTCGCGGTGGGGCTGGTGGTCGGGCTGCTCGTCGCCGTGGCAGTCGGGCTGGTCGTAGGCGATGTAGTGGCGGTGGGGGAAGCCGTCGGTGTTGTCGTCTGTGTCGACGTCATGGTCGGAGTGGCGGACGGGGTCGGTTCACTAGCCTCCTGGCAGGCCACGTACTCCTCGTGACGGGCCAGTGCGGCTTCGCGTGCTGCCTCGCGGCGACCCTCGGTTGCTCGCGCAGAGGCGCGAGCCCGCGCCAGCTCCTTGCGGGCCTGCTTCTTCTGCTTCGGCGTCCGAGCCTTCTTCAGCTTCGCCTGCTTCTTCTCGACGGTGCGGGCGTCGCGCCGAGACTGCTGGGTCTCCTCGTTGTAGATCAGGATCTGCTCGTCGCGGGCGGCTTCCTCGGCTGAGCAGTCCCCGTCGGCGCGTTGGGATATGCCCGCAGTGTCGGGAGCGGCCTGGGCGAGCGTGACGAGGCCGGAGCCAAGGACCACGGTGGCCACGAGAGCGGCGAAGATGCGCGGGATCGAACGAAGCATGCTGAGTCCTCCTGGACATCGCCGACGCGGAGCGACGTCGGACGCAAGAGAATCACACCACGTACGGGCCGTTCTGTCCGCGGACTGGACTCATTCTGGTGCTCCAAGGGCGACCAGGGTGGCCATCGACCTACCGGCTCGAGGTCCCGCCGCTAGGCCGAGTCGTGCGCACGTGGCGCCCGGCCTTGTTCTAGGGGCAGGTCGGCAGCGGCAGGACGGCGCAGAGCGGGTTGGGTGTGCCCGTCGGGGTGCTGGTGGGCGTGCTGGTCGGGCTCGCCGTGGGGCTCGCTGTGGACGTGCTGGTGGGGTTCCCGGTCGGCTCGTCGTCGGGGAGCACGAAGGCATCGCAAATGGCCTGCGGGAGGCCAGCGTCGCAGAGTGCCTGGATGGGGCTCTCGGGGCCCGGGGTCGAGGTGGGCGACGAGGTCGGGTTCCCGGTCGGCTCGTCGCCGGGCAGCACGAAGGCGTCGCAGATCTCCTGAGGCAGTCCGGCGTCGCAGAGTGCCTGGATGGGGCTCTCGGAGCCGGGTGTCGAGGTGGGCGACGAGGTCGGGTCGTCAGTGGGCTCTGGGTCGCCGGGCAGCACGAAGGCGTCGCAGATCTCCTGAGGGAGACCGGCGTCGCAGAGTGCCTGGATGGGGCTCTCGGAGCCGGGCTGGTCAGTCGGTGACGTCGTCGGACTGCCGGTCGGGGAGGTGCTCGGCGAGGGGCTCCCGGTGCCGTTCTCCTTCTCGCACTCCTCGAGCTTCTTCTGGGCCGCGATCGCCTTGCGGCGCGACGACTCCTTCTGCTGCTCGGTCGCCCTGGCCCTCGACTGTGCCTTCTTCAGGTCCTTCTTGGCCTTCTTCTTCTGCTGCGGGTTCTTGGCCTTCTTGACCTTCTTCTTCTTCTTCTCGACCTGGCGGCGGTCCTTGTTCAGCTGCTGGGACTTCTGGTTGTACGTGCGCACGTGGTCGTCTCGGGCCGACTCCTCGTCCGAGCACTCGGGTGCTGTGGCGCGCGCTGCTGCCGTGGTCGTCGATCCGGCGCTGTCGGGGGAGGCGCTCGCGACGGTGACCAGGCCAGCTCCGAGGAGCAGTACTGCGATCATGGCGGCGAAGATGCGGGGGATCGAACGGAGCATCAGGGGTCCCTCTGGGTCGGCTCGCGCGGCGCGCGGTGGTGTCGGACGTCGTGAGCATTGGACCACGAAGAGGGCTAGGGTCGCGCCGAGTTCGCAGGGTAGGTCGGGCGTATTACTGCATGAGTGGTCTGAGCCCCTGACTTTTCGGTCGAGGTTGCCTGGCCACAGACGATCTTGCAGTGAGTCGGCGTAAACGTGCGCCGACTCGGGCTCGGAATGATCACAGGAGCCACGCGAGGGCACTCTGTCCACAGATCGGCCGCCGATCCTGGCGGCTCCGGCGGCCCTCGCCTACGGTGAAGGGACGTGGCCCAACTCGGGAAAGGGGTCGCCAGATGGCGATGACGCGCGCCCACGACGAGCTCGACCCTGGGTTCGCCCTGGTTGACCAGCTGGACCTGCACGTTCGCGACCTGGTCCGTCGCGAGGGCGTCGACCCGCAGCGCGACAGCGCCGTGGTTCGTCGCATCGCCGAGTCGGTCGTCCGCGACCACGACGAGCGCTCGCTGACCGGCGTGGTAGCCGCGGTGACTGACATGGCCGCTCTCGTCGGTGAGCTGGTGGCCCGGGTGTCCGGGTTCGGTCCCCTTCAGCCCTACCTCGATGATCCGACGGTCGAAGAAGTCTGGATCAATGACCCGAGCCGGGTGTTCGTGGCTCGCAACGGTCGCCACGAGCTGACCAACCTGGTGCTCACGCCTGCGCAGGTGTCCGAGCTGGTCGAGCGGATGCTGAAGAGCTCCGGACGCCGCCTCGACGTGAGCACGCCGTTCGTCGACGCGGTGCTGCCCGAGGGGCACCGGCTCCACGTCGTCCTCGAGGGGATCAGCCGGGGCTTCACCGCGGTCAACATCCGCAAGTTCGTGCTGAAGGCCGCGCGGCTCGACGACCTCGTCCAGCTGGGCAGCCTGAGCCCCCGGGCAGCGGCGTTCCTCGACGCGAGCATCCGGGCTGGGCTGAACGTGCTCGTGGCCGGAGGAACGCAGGCGGGAAAGACCACCATGCTGAACTGCCTGGCCGCAGCGATCCCCGGAAGTGAGCGGGTGGTGTCAGTCGAGGAGGTCTTCGAATTGCGCTTCCCTCACCCCGACTGGGTGCCGCTCCAGACCCGGCAGGCCGGCCTCGAGGGCACCGGAGAGATCCGGCTGCGCGACCTGGTGAAGGAAGCGCTGCGCATGCGCCCGAGCAGGGTGATCGTGGGGGAGGTGCGGGCCGAGGAGTGCCTCGACCTCCTGCTCGCCTTGAATGCTGGCCTGCCCGGCATGTGCACGCTCCACGCGAACAGCGCCCGCGAGGCTCTGGTCAAGATGTGCACGCTGCCGTTGCTGGCCGGGGAGAACATTTCTGCTGGCTTCGTCGTGCCCACCGTCGCGTCGTCGGTCGACCTCGTCGTCCACCTGGGTATCGATCAGCACGGTGTGCGCCGCGTCAACGAGATCGCCGCGGTGCCGGGGCGGGTCGAGAACGACATCATCGAGGTCGAGCCGCTCTTCGTCCGCACCGGCCAAGAGCTGCGCCGCACCCACGGCATGGCGCCGCGACCCGAGCTCTACGAGCGCGTCGGAGTTGACGTGCGCCGGCTGCTGACAGAGGGAGTCTGACCATGGGTGTCGTGGTCGGGCTCGGTCTGGGAGTGGGCCTCCTGCTCATCTGGTCCGCATTTGCGCTGCCGCGACAAACCCGGGTCGCGGGGCGCAGCAGCCGTGTCACCCGCATGCTCACGGCGTCCGGCAGCGATCTGTCGGTCCCGGCGTTCGTCGCCCTGTGCTTGCTGTCGATGTTCGCCGCGGGCTTCGTGGTGCTCGTCATCACCGCGACCCCTCCGGTCGCCGTCGCCTTCGCCGTGATCGCCTCCTACCTTCCGGTGGCCGTCGTGTCCGGGCGTGCCCGCCGCCGTGAGCGCGAGCTGGCCGAGGTGTGGCCAGAAGCCATCGACAACCTGGCCTCCGCCGTCCGGGCCGGCATGTCCCTCCCCGACGCGTTGGCTGGCCTCGCCGTTCGCGGACCCGATTCGTTGCGACCGGCGTTCGAGGCCTTTGCGCTCGACTACCAGTCATCGGGGCGCTTCGCCGACTGTCTCGACCGCTTGAAGCACCGGCTGGCTGACCCGGTCGGCGACCGGGTCGTCGAGGGGTTGCGCATCGCTCGCGAGGTGGGCGGCGGAGAGCTCGGTCGGCTGCTCCGTCACTTGTCCGGCTACCTCCGCGACGACCTGCGCACCCGCTCCGAGCTCGAGGCCCGACAGGCGTGGGCGGTGAACGCAGCCCGGATGGCGGTCGCTGCGCCCTGGCTCGTGCTGCTGCTGATGTCGGGTCAGGACGCCGTGATCGGCCGCTACCGCTCGGTCGGCGGAGTCGTCGTGCTGGCGATCGGCGGCTCGCTCTGCGTGGTCGCCTACCGGGTGATGATGCGGATCGGTCGGCTTCCCGTGGAGCGGCGGATCCTGTCGTGACGCCAGCTCTGTGGGGTGTGCTCTGTGGGGCCGGCGTCGGGGGCGGGGTCCTGCTGGTCTGGTCGCGCGTCGCGGTGATCCGCCATCCGCAGCTGGGGCTCCGGGTGCTGCCCTACCTGCGTGACGTCCCCACCATCGGGCCCGTGCCGGGGCTGCGCGCCAGTCGGCCTGCCCGGAGGCGCTCGCACCCGCGCGCTGCGTTGGCTCGCTGACCACGTCGAGCGGGTGCTCGGCGGCTCGTCGTCCGTCGAGCGCCGTCTGCGCCGCGCGGGACTCGACCAACCCGTGCAGGACTTCCGCATCGAGCAGGTCGTCTGGGGGCTGATCGGCTTCGCCGCGATGGCCACGTATCGGCATCCTCCGCGCGCTCACTGGCGCCGGCGACCCACTCCCGTGGTTGCTGCTCTGCCTGGCAGCCTTCGGCAGCGGCGTCGTGGCACGCGACAACTGGCTCACCGCGCAGGTACGCCGGCGCGAGCGGCGCATGCTCGAGGAGTTCCCGGCCCTCGCCGAGCTGCTGGCCCTCGCCGTCGCCGCGGGCGAGAGCCCCGTGGCGGCCCTCGACCGCGTCGTGCGCCGCAGCGGAGGTGAGCTGTCGGCCGACCTCGCCGCCGTGCTCGGCGCGATCCGCACGGGCGAGCCGGTGGCGTCGGCGTTCGACGCGATGGCTGCCGCCAGTGGGCTCCCGCTCGTGTCGCGCTTCGCCCAGGGCATCGCCATCGCGGTCGAGCGAGGCACGCCGCTGGCCGACGTCCTGCACGCCCAGGCGGCAGACGTCCGCGAAGCCGGACGTCGTGAACTCATCGAGTCCGGGGCTCGCCGCGAGGTCCTGATGCTCGTGCCCGTCGTCTTCCTCGTGCTGCCGACCACCGTCCTGTTTGCGTTCTGGCCCGGCCTGATCGGCCTGTCTCTGGCCGCTCCCTGATCTCCCATGTACCTCTCGGAAAGGAACCGCCATGCTCCACCCGCCCCAACCCCACCAGGTCAAGCTCAGCGATCCGCTGCTCCGCCTCTACATCGCCCTGCTCGCGCCGCCACGGCGCCGCGACGAGCGGGGCGACGTGCCCGGCTGGGTGCTCGTCACCCTCATGTCGGTCACGCTGATCGGCGCCATCACGGCGGTCGCACGGCCCCAGCTGCAGGAAATGCTGAGCACGGCGCTCTCCTCGGTGAAGTAGTGCGCCGGGGTCGCCGGGGTCGCCGAGGTCGTCAGGCTCGCCAGCACAGCACCGAACGCGGTGCGGCCGTGGTCGACATCGTGCTGGTGATCGTCGTCCTGGTGCCGCTGGTGCTCGGCATCCTCCAGGTGGCGCTCGTCCTGCACGTGCGCAACAGCCTTGCCGCGGCCGCCGCCGACGGCGCCCGCTACGCAGCGGCTCAGGGGCGCACGTCGAGCGACGGGGTCGAGCGCACGCGTCGACAGATCGAGGCCGCCGTCAGCGGTCGCTTCGCCGACGACATCACCGTGCGCCGCATCGTGCTCGGTGGCGTCCCCACGATCGAGGTCATCGTGGACGCCGAGGTCCCCGCGCTCGGGCTGGGCGGGCCTGGCGTCCGCCTCGAGGTGAGTGGCCACGCCACGCAGGAGCCACCGTGAGGCGGGCTCAGCAGCCCCGTCGCGACGAGCAGGGGAGCGCCCTCGTCGAGCTCATCTGGCTCGGAATCCTGTTGCTCGTGCCGCTCGTGTGGATCGTCGTGGCCGCCTTCGAGGTGCAGAGCGGTGCGTTCGGGGCCAGCACCGCTGCCCGTTCCGCGGCGCGCGCCTACGCCCTGGCGCCGGACGATGTCGCCGGGATCCGGGCCGCCGAGGTGGCCGCACGCCAGGCACTGGTCGACCAGGGCCACGACGACGTGCCCGTCGCCGTCAGGGTGAGCTGCACGCCGTACCCAGCCCAGTGCCACAGCGGAACCTCGGTCATCACCGTCCGGGTCGACACCCGGGTCGTGCTCCCGTTGATGCCCGACTTCCTCGGCCACGACCGGCCGAGCTTCGCGCTCGACGCCACCCACACCGTGCCGATCGGCCAGTACGTCGAGGTGGCCGATGCCCGACCGTGACCGGCAGGGAGAGCCTTCACGAGACAGGGGGTCGGCCGCGCCGCTGATCATCGGGTTCGCCGTGGTGATCATCTTGACCATCGGCGTCGTGGTCGACGCCAGCGCCGCCTACCTCCACCGCCAGTCGCTCGCGAGCGTGGCCGACGGGGCCGCCCTGGTGGCTGCCGATGCCGGAGCCGAGGGCAGCGAGGTCTATGCCGGTGGGCTGACCGAGGAGCCGCTGAACCTCACCCAATCCAAGGCGGTCGAGGGTGCGCGTCGCTACCTGGTCCAGGTCGGTGCCTTCCGGGACTTCCCCGACCTAGCGCTCGATGTCACCGTTCGCGGCGACGAGGTGATCGTGCGGGTCAGCGCACCCGTCGACCTGCCGTTGCCCGTGCCCGGTGCGCCAGAGAGCCCGCGCATCTCTGCCACCAGCTCGGCGAGCGTCGACCCCAGGTAGCGACGGCACTAGGTTGAGGCCGTGGCCGCACCGCTCCCGCAGGACGTCGCCGCCTGGCGCGACGCTGGCGAGCGCTGCCGGGTGCTCGAGCGCGACGTCTTCGTGCGCGACGTCCCCGGTGCCGACGGCACGCCGATCGTGCTTCTGCATGGCTTTCCGGGCTCGTCGTTCGACTGGGCCGGCGTCGTCGATCGCTTGGCGGGAACCCGGCGGATGTTGCTGCTCGACCTACCCGGCTACGGGCTCTCGGCCAAGCCGCCGGGCGACGACTACTCGCTCTTCCGTCAGGCGGACGTCGTCGAGGCGCTGCTACGCGAGCGCGGCATCGAGTCGTGCCTGCTCGTGGCCCATGACATGGGCGACACCGTCACGGCCGAGCTGCTCGCGCGTCGCAACGCAGGCCTTCCCGGCCCGACCTTCGAGCAGGTGGTGCTCACCAACGGCTCGATCTTCATCGACCTGGCGCAGCTGACCCGCGGCCAGCGCCTCACGCTCAGGCTGCCCGGGCGTGCCCTGCCCGTCGCGCTCCCGCAGGCCGTGCTGCGACGCAGCCTCCTCGAGAGCTTCACGCCGACTGCACCGCCACCGCCGGGCGCCCTCGAGGCCCTCATGGCGCTGGTCGGCCACGATCGCGGTGGCCGGCTGCTGCCCAAGCTGATCCGCTACATCGAGGAGCGTCGCCTGCACCAGGACCGTTGGACCTCCGGGCTCGTCGACCACCCCGCGCCCCTCACCCTCCTGTGGGGCGAGCAGGACCCGATCGCCGTGGTCGCGATGGCTCACCGGCTGCGCGAGCTGCGCGCCGACACGGTCGTGCGGACCTTTCCGCAGCTGGGCCACTGGCCCTCGATCGAGGCGCCCGACGTCGTCGCGGAAGAGATCCGGCAGCTCCTCTGACTGAACCCGTGGGCATTTTCACCGATGCCCGGCGAGTCGCTGCGGACCGCCGTACGGTGCTCGCATGGCCCGCCTCACAGCCACGTCGTTGACTGCGCTTCTTCTGCTCGTCGGGCTCGTGCTCGCACCGCCGTCCTCGGTCGCTGGCGGCAAGCGGGCCGCCGTCAAGTACGCCGACACCGCCCACACCGCGACCAACCAGGTGCGCGACAAGCGCGACATGGCCACGCTCGACAAGAACGAGTGTCTCCGCAAGGCAGCCAGGAAGCAGGCCAAGAAGATGGCCCGCACGGGCGAGCTGTCGCACCAGTCGCTCTCGGTCGTCGCCGGCAAGTGCGACATGGGGTACGTCGGTGAGAACGTCGCCTACGGGTTCGCCAGCGGGCGGGCCGTGGTGCGCGGGTGGATGCAGTCGCCCGGCCACCGCGCCAACCTCCTGAACACCCACTACCGGCTCATGGGTATCGCCGCGGTCAAGCGCGACGGCGTCTGGTGGGTGGCGCAGGTGTTCGGCCGCCGACCGTGACTCTGCCCCCCACGCAGTAACGTTGCCGCTTGTGGCAGGCCCCGACTTCGAGACCCAGATCAAGCAGCTCCAGGCGACGATGAGCACCATCGGCCAGGTGCTCGACCTGGACCGGATGCGCATCGACATCGCCGACCTCGGCGAGCAGGTGGCCGCGCCCGACCTCTGGGACGACCAGGACAACGCCACCCGCGTCACCGGACGGCTCTCCGACCTCCAGGGCCAGCTCGACCGCTTCAACGCCCTGCTCGGTCGCATCGAGGACATCGGCGCGCTCGTCGAGCTCGGTCAGGAAGAGAGCGACGCCGACTCCCTGGCCGAGGCCGAGCGCGAGCTGGAGAAGGTGCACAAGGCTGTCGAGTCGCTCGAGGTCCGCACCCTGCTCAACGGCGAGTACGACGCCCGCGAGGCGTTGGTCTCGATCCGTTCCGGAGCCGGTGGCGTCGACGCCGCCGACTTCGCCGAGATGCTGATGCGGATGTACATCCGCTGGGCCGAGCAGCACGACTACACGGTCGAGGTCTTCGAGACCTCCTACGCCGAGGAGGCCGGTCTCAAGTCGGCCACGTTCGCCATCCACGCGCCGTACACCTACGGCACGCTCAGCGTCGAGGCCGGCACCCACCGGTTGGTTCGGATCAGTCCCTTCGACAACCAAGGACGGCGTCAGACCAGCTTCGCGGCCGTAGAGGTCGTGCCGGTGCTCGAGCAGACCGACGAGATCGACGTCCCCGACGAAGAGATCCGGGTCGACGTCTACCGGTCCGGCGGTCCGGGCGGTCAGTCGGTCAACACGACCGACTCGGCGGTCCGGCTCACGCACCTGCCTACCGGCACCGTCGTGTCGTGCCAGAACGAGAAGAGCCAGCTGCAGAACAAGGCCAGCGCCATGGTGGTGCTGAAGGCCAAGCTTCTCGCGCGCAAGAAGGCCGAGGAGAAGGCGCACCTCGACTCGATGCGTGGCGACGTGCAAGCCAGCTGGGGCGACCAGATGCGCAACTACGTGCTGAACCCCTACCAGATCGTCAAGGACCTCCGCACCGGCTACGAGGAGGGCAACCCCTCGACGGTCTTCGACGGCGACCTCGACGGCTTCATCGAGGCCGGTATCCGCTGGCGCCGAGGCGCCGAGAAGGCCGCCGCCGAGGCCTGACTCCGCTGACTCAGGCCTCCGCCGCGAGCACGACAGCTGCGCAGAACCGGCTGGCGCGCGCGATCAGCTGGGGTCCGGGCACCCGCCCGACAACCGAGCAGGAGAGCCAGGCGTCGCCGAAGAGCCCGCGGAACGAGACCTGCCGACCCTTCCCGGTCTTGCACACCAGGGCCACCGACGGCGCGCCGAACTCGGCCGCTCGGGCCACCGACGAGCAGTCACGGGTGGCGCGGGCAGCGGCGACCAGGTCGGTGGCGCGGTCCTGGCTCACTGGCGGCGCGAACACCCACGCCCGCAGCCGCTGACCGCCGCGACTCCAGACACAGCCGAACTCGTGGGCGATGTCCTCGACGCGAGGGGTGAACCGCACCGGGTCGCCGTCACCGTAGGACTCCGCGTCGGTCGGTGGCGCGGTGAGCGCCGCCTCGACCTCGCCGGGGTCGATCCGGTCGCAGAAGCCGGCTCTGGCCACCGTCACGGACGTGGTCTCCAGCTGCTGCAGCGACGCTGGCTCGACGTCGGGCGCCGCCACGACCGGATCCTTCGCATCGGGACCGACGACGGCCACGCCGGCGGCCACCGTGAGCGCGGTCAGCGCCCCGGCCGCGACGAGGTGGCGCAGAGTTCGGGGCACGCCGACACCTTACGGACGCCGTTGTGGTGGCTTCGCGTACCGTCAGGCCAGTGATTCGCTTCGAGAAGGTCACCAAGGCCTACCCGGGACCCGGGCACCCCGCTCTCGACCAGGCGACCATCAACGTCGACAAGGGCGAGTTCGTCTTCCTGGTCGGCCCGTCGGGCTCGGGCAAGTCGACGGCGCTGCGCCTGGTGCTGCGCGAGATGCGGCCCACCACCGGCCGGGTCTACGTCGCCGGCAAGGAGATCAACCGGCTCGCCACCTGGAAGGTCCCGCGGCTGCGTCGTCAGATCGGCACCGTGTTCCAAGACTTTCGCCTGCTGCAGAACAAGACCGTCTCCGAGAACGTCGCCTTCGCGATGCAGGTGATCGGCCGCTCCGGACGTGACATCCGCAAGAACGTGCCCGAGATGCTGGATCTCGTCGGCCTTGCCGACAAGGGCGGCCGCATGCCCGACGAGCTGTCCGGCGGTGAGCAGCAACGGGTAGCGATCGCCCGGGCGATGGTCAACAAGCCGATGATCCTGATCGCCGACGAGCCCACCGGCAACCTCGACCCGGCGACATCTGTGGGAATCATGGGACTGCTCGACCAGATCAACCACACCGGCACGACCGTCCTGATGGCCACACATGACAACGGCATCGTCGACCAGATGCGCAAGCGCGTCGTCGAGCTCGAGCACGGTCGCGTCATCCGCGACGAAGCCACCGGCGTCTACGGATTCCAGCACTAGAGGCCAGGCATGCAGATCCGTCACATCTCCACGAACCTCGGTCAGGGGTTGCGTCGCAACCTCTCGATGCACCTGGCCGTGGTGCTCACCCTCTTCATCTCGCTGAGCCTGGCCGGTATCGGCGTGATGCTCAGCAAGCAGGCCGACCTGACGGCTGAGGTGCTCGGCGACGAGCTGCAGATCCAGGTCTACCTCTGTGTGCCGAAGGACCCGAACAACGCGGCGTGCGTCGGCGAGGTCACCGACCCGCAGAAGGCCGCGATCGACAACGTGGTCGCAGCGAACCCCGAGGTCTCCGACTACTACTTCGAGTCCAAGGCCACGGCGTTCGAGAAGATCAAGGCGCTGCTGGGCCCGGAGCAGTTCGAGGGCCGTGACGCGGTGGTCACCGAGAAGGACATGCCGCAGTCGGTGTGGATCACGCTCAAGGACCCCGACGAGTACGACGGCATCGTGGACGCCGTCCGCAACCTCGACGGCGTGAGCTACCTCAAGACCGCGCGTGACCTGGTCGGCCCGATCTACACGATGATCGACGTCCTCAAGTACGCCTCGTGGGGAGCCGCCGCGGTGCTCGTGCTCGCCGCCATCTTGCTGGTGGCCAACACGATCCGCCTGGCCGCGCTAGCACGGCGCAAGGAGATCGAGATCATGCGGCTCGTCGGAGCCTCTCGGATCTTCATCGCGGTGCCCTTCCTGCTCGAGGCATTGGTGACCGCACTGATCGGCGTCGGGCTCTCCGCGGGGGCGCTGGCCGCCTTCACGCAGTGGGCGCTGATCGGCGGGCTGGACGAGAACATCAACGCGCTTCCGTTCATCGGCTGGGACGGAGTTTGCGCAGACCGCGATCCTGGTCGCGATCGCCGGTCCGCTGCTCACCGTGGTTCCGACACTCCTACTGACCCGCAAATACCTCAGACTCTGATCTCGTTGTCGTACCGTCGAGGCGTTCACTTCCCCGAACGCTGAAGGCTGACTTGTGCGCTACTTCCCCAGCGCGGCACGCCAGCGAGCCACCGCCTCCGTGGTTGGTGTGGTCTCGCTGGCAGCGCTTGCCATTCCGTTGGCCCACGCCGACGACGATCTGAAGCATCGTCAGGAACAGGTCAAGGGGCAGAAGAACAAGGTCGAGGGCCAGATCGACCGCGCCGCACAGCACCTCGAGGAAGCCAGCCGGGACGCCGCGCGCGCCAGCCGCCAGTACGCCGCCGCGCGGGGCCGGCTGGGCGATGCGCGCAAGGCGCTGGCGCGTGTGACCGACCGCCTGGTCGTGGCCCGCGAGCGCGACGCCGAGCTGAGGCAGCAGCTCGTCGAGGCCGAGGCCGCGCTGACCGCCGCCACCGACGCGCTGATCGAGGGCCGCGAGGACGTCCGGCACCAGCAGGCCATGGTTCGTAACAGCGTGCTGTCGATCTACACCCAGGGCGACCCGCGGCTGCGCGCCGTCGGGGCGCTGCTGAGCAACGCCTCGCTCGAGGACCTCACCCGCCGCCAGGTCGCCGACGACATGATCGTCGGCCGCGGCGTCCAGGCCTACGACCACCTCTCCGACGTCAAGGAGCGGCTCGCCGACAAGCAGGACCGGGTCAAGCTCGCCGCTGAGGCCGTCGAGGCGAGGAAGGTCGAGGCCGCCGCGCACCTGGAGACGATGCGCGAGATCTACGACGAGACCCGCACGGCCAAGCTGCGCGTCGACAAGCAGGCCGACTTCAAGCGCCACGCCCAGCAGCGCGCCATCAAGGCCAAGGTGCGCGACCGCGAGCTCCTGCGCAAGCTCAAGCAGCGCGAGGCGGCGATCCGGCAGCGCCTGGTGAGGCTCGCAGAGCTCGCCCGCGCGCGAGCCCGCAAGCGCGGCACTGGCTTCACCGGCGCGTCGGACGGCTACCTCGCCTACCCGGCCAACGGCGCCGGTCACGTCGCCGTACGGCTACCGGACGCACCCCATCTACGGCTACTACAGCCTGCACAACGGCACCGACTTCGGAGTCGCGTGCGGCCAGTCCCTCTACGCCTCTGCCACCGGAACCGTGCTCGACACCTACTACGACTCGGTCTACGGCAACCGGCTCTACCTCAACGTCGGCGTCGTCAACGGCAACAGCCTGGTGCTGGTCTACAACCACCTGTCGGGCTACAACGCCAGCGAGGGTCAGCGCGTCAGCCGCGGCGCAGGTGATCGGGTACGCCGGCACCACCGGCTGGTCGACGGGCTGCCACCTGCACTTCACGGTGCTCGAGAACGGCAACCCGGTCGACCCGATGAACTACCTCTGACGTCCACCAGCGGCGAACCCGGTTGCACGCTCTTGAGAGACTGAGCCCATGGCGAAGGAGCAGGGGCGCAAGCTGATCGCGCAGAACAAGAAGGCGCGACACGACTACGCCATCGAGGACACCTACGAGGCGGGCCTCGTGCTGCAGGGCACCGAGGTGAAGTCGCTGCGGCAGGGACGCGCCTCGCTGGTCGACGGCTTCATCGACATCGACGGCGGCGAGGCGTGGCTCCACGGCGTCCACATCCCCGAGTACAGCCAAGGCACCTGGACCAACCACGCCGCCCGCCGCAAGCGGAAGCTGCTCCTCAACCGCATCGAGATCGACAAGATCGAGCGTCGGGTCAACGAGAAGGGCCTGACGGTCATCCCGCTCTCCCTCTACTTCCTCGACGGCCGGGCCAAGGTCGAGATCGGCCTGGCCAAGGGCAAGAAGTCGTGGGACAAGCGGCACTCGCTCGCCGAGCGGCAGGCCAACCGCGAGGTCGAGCAGGCGGTCGGACGACGACTCAAGGGCATGAGTGACTGACCTCCACGCGGACGTCGCCGACGTTCGACGCGGACGCCGCCGACGTCGTCGCGTTCTGGCAGGGGCTCGGCCTGCCGGGACTGTTCGACGTCCACGTGCACTTCCTGCCGCCCAACATCCAGCGCGCGGTGTGGGCGGTCTTCGACGAGGCCGGTCCGAAGATCGGTCGGGCCTGGCCGATCCGCTACCGCCAGTCACACGAGGAGCGGGTCGAGCTGCTGCGGGCGTTCGGGGTGCGCCGCTTCTCGACGCTGCCCTACGCACACAAGCCCGGAGTCGCCAACTACCTCAACGACTGGTCGCGCGAGTTCGCGGCCGGCATCCCCGAGGTGATCCGCTCGGCCACGTTCTACCCCGAGCCCGAGGCAGGCGACTACGTGGCCGCCGAGATCGCGGACGGGGTCGAGGTCTTCAAGATCCACCTGCAGGTGGGGGAGTTCCACCTCGACGACCCGCTGCTCGACGCGGTCTGGGGCGTGCTCTCGGACGCCGGCACGCCGGTCGTCACCCATGCGGGCTCCGGTCCGGTCGGCAACGACTTCACCGGGCCCGGCTCCATGCAGCGACTGCTGGCTGCGCTTCCCGCGGCTGTGCTTGGTGGTGGCGCACATGGGAGCGCCCGAGTTCGAACCCTTCCTCGAGCTGGCCGAGGCCTACGAGCACGTGCACCTCGACACCACGATGGTCTTCACCGAGTTCTTCGGGGCGCCCTACCCGGCCGACCTGCTGCCGCGGCTGCGCGACCTGCAGTCGAAGGTGCTGCTCGGCACCGACTTCCCGACCATCCCGTACCCGTACGCGCACCAGCTGGAGTCTCTGGCCCGGCTCGACCTGGGTGATGACTGGCTGCGCGCGGTCTGCTGGGAGAACGGTGTTCGGCTGCTGGGCGAGGGGTCCCGCGCGACCTAGAACACGTTCTAAGGTGCGGTCCATGGTTGACGGAGACTGCACCGACGCGTTCGCCCCCTTGAGTGACCTGCTCGCGCGCAACCTCGATGACGGCACCGATCTCGGCGCCGCGGTGGCTGTGGTCGCCGATGGCGAGCTGGTCGCCGACGTCTGGGGTGGTGAGGCCCGGCCCGGGGTGCCGTGGGAGCGCGACACGATCGTGCAGGTCTGGTCGGTCACCAAGACGATGGCCTCCCTCACGGTGCTGGTGCTGGCGGCGCGCGGCGAGATCGACCTGGACGCACCCGGCGCCGACTACTGGCCGGCCTTCGGCGTCGAGGGCAAGGGCGACGTACGCGTGCGGCACCTGCTCGGCCACACCAGCGGGGTGCCCGGCTGGAGCGTGCCGATCTCCGTCGACGACCTGATGGATCTCGAGCACACC
The DNA here is from genome assembly GCA_963781575.1 of uncultured Actinomycetota bacterium. Lineage (GTDB taxonomy): Bacteria > Actinomycetota > Actinomycetes > Propionibacteriales > Nocardioidaceae > Nocardioides. The sequence goes on from CAWAGM010000004.1 coordinate 178,241, forward strand.
GAGGCGCTGCTCGCCGACCGAAGCGCCGTGGTACGAGCCCGGCAGCGCGCCGGCCTACCAGCTGCTCAACCACGGACACCTGCTGGACGCCGTCGTCCGGGGAGCCGTCGGACGCCCGCTCGCCGACGTCTTCCACGAGGAGATCGCCGGGCCCTTGGGCGGCGGGCTTCTACCTCGGAGTGCCCCACGGCCGGCTCGGCACCGTGGCCGACCTGGTGCCGCCGCCGAGCTCGAGCATCGACTTCGCCGCGCTGCCACCCGACGCGTTCATCCTGCGGATGATCGCCAACCCCCTGCTGACCGCAGAGGTCTGTAACGGCACCGCCTGGCGCCAGTCAGCCGTGGGCGGGGCCGGCGGGCACGGCAACGCGCGCGGGGTCGCGCGCATCCAGGCGGCCGTGTCGCACGGTGGCGAGCTGGGCGGCGTCCGGCTGCTCGACGAGGCGACGCTCGACCGGATCTTCGACGTGCAGGCCGACGGGCGTCGACCTGGTGCTCGGCGCGCCGCTGACGTTCGGCGTCGGCTACGGCGCTGCCGACACCCTCGGCTCCGGCGGTGCCGAACGGCCGAGTCTGCTGGTGGACCGGCTACGGCGGCGCGATCGTCGTCAACGACCTCGACCGTCGCGCGACGGTGGCGTTCACGCCCAACAAGCTGCACGACCACATGGTCTCCTCGCCGCGCACCGACGAGTACGTGCGCACCGCCTTCGAGTGCCTGGAGCAAGCATGAGCACCCCAGGACCGACCCGCGCGTCTGCATCATCGGAGCCGGCTGCTCCGGCATCACCACCGCCAAGCGGCTCAAGGAGTTCGGCGTCTCCTACGACCAGTTCGAGATGAGTGACGACGTCGGGGGCAACTGGTACTTCCGCAACCCCAACGGCCGCTCGGCGGTCTACGAGTCGCTGCACATCGACACCTCCACCCAGCGACTCCAGTTCGAGGAGTTCCCGGCGCCGTCCGACTACCCCGACTTCCCGCACCACACGCTTGATCCACCAGTACTTCCGCGACTACGTCGACCACTTCGACCTGCGCAACAACATCGAGTTCAACACCGGTGTCGAGCGGGCCGCGCGCAACGACGACGGCGGCTGGGACGTCACCTTGTCGACGGGGGAGACCCGCAGCTACACCGACCTCGTGGTCGCCAACGGGCACCACTGGAGCCCCAGCCTCCCCGACTACCCGGGCGAGTTCGACGGCGTCCTGATGCACAGCCACGCCTACGTGAACCCGTTCGAGCCCGTCGAGATGCGTGGCAAGAAGGTGATCGTCGTCGGCATGGGCAACTCGGCGATGGACATCGCCAGCGAGCTCTCGAACCGGTGGATGGCCGAGACGCTCTACGTCTCGGCCCGCCGCGGCGTGTGGGTGCTGCCGAAGTACCGCAATGGCGTGGCCGCCGACAAGGTGATGGCGCCTCCCGACATCCCCAAGGACGTCGCCCTCGCGGCGTCGCGCCAGATGATCCGCGAGCTCGTCGGCAGCATGAGCGGCTACGGGCTGCCCGAGCCCGACCACGAGCCGCTCGTCGGCGCACCCGTCGGTCAGCGCCGACTTCCTGACCCGAGCGGGTTCGGGCGACATCCACATGCTCGCCGCCATCGAGCGGCTCGACGGTCGCACCGTTCACCTCGTCGACGGCACCAGCGTCGAGGCGGACGTGATCATCTGTGCGACCGGCTACGAGATGAAGTTCCCGTTCTTCGACGAGGCCGAGGTCGAGCTGCACCCCACCAGCGACCACCGGTACCCGCTCTTCAAGCGGATGATCAAGCCGGGGGTCGAGCACCTGTACTTCATGGGGCTGGCGCAGTCCTCGCCCACGATCGTGAACCTCGCCGAGCAGCAGTCGAAGCTGCTTGCGCGGCTGCTCACCGGCACCTATGTCCTGCCCTCGGTCGAGGAGCAGGTACGGATCATGGCGGCCGACGAGGCCGCGCACCTCGAGCAGTACTACGCCACCCCTCGGCACACGATCCAGATCGACTTCGGCCGCTACTGCCTCGACCTCCACGCGGAGATCGAGGCAGGGGAGGCGCGCGCGCAATGAGCCTCTGGGCGGCGCTGAAGGAGGAGCGGCTCGCCATCGCGGACCGGCTCGAGACGCTGACGCCCGAGCAGTGGCGCACGCAGACCTTGTGCTCGGCCTGGGACGTGACCGGCATGGCCGCGCACCTGCTGACCACTGCCGAGTTCACCCGCTCCGAGATGGTCAGCGGGATGCTGCGCGCCCGGGGCGACGTCGACCGGTTCCAGGTGCTGCTCGCTGCACCTCGCGCCGAGCTCAGCCATGAGGAGCTGGTCGCGCGGCTGCGGTCGTCGGCCGCGCGCCCGCAAGGCTCCTCCAGTCGTCGGCGTCCTCGGCCCCTACACCGATGCGCTCGTGCACCAGCTCGACATGTGGATCCCGCTCGGCCTCGCCGACGGTCGTCCGGTCGAGCGGTGGCGCCCGACGCTGGACTTCCTCATGTCTCCGCGGGCGAGGGTCGGCTTCCTCGGTGGACGCCGTCCGCAGCTGTGGTTCCAGGCAACCGACCTCGAGTGGCAGCACGGCACGGGGGACGTGGTCTCGGGTCCGGCGGCAGCTCTTGCGCTCGCGGTGCTCGGTCGCACTGCCAGGCTCGACGAGCTCGACGGTCCCGGCGCCGAAGCCCTCCGCGAATGGGCCAGGGCTGGTTGAGGTGCGAGCGAAGCGAGCCTCGAAACCAAACCCGGTAGGGCCCGTCGGCGCGGCCCGCTAGACTCGAGGAGATAACTCAAGAGGGGCTGATCGGTTTCGACTTGGGACGTTAGTTCCAGGGGAAGCGGGTCGAGAAGCCAGCGTCATCTCGTAAACGATCGCTGGAAACCTATAACTGCCAACACCAATCGCAGTTCCTTCGCTCTCGCTGCCTGAGCAGTGACCGAAGCGTCAGTCCGGGCACCCGTCTCCGTCCCGGGTCCTGGCGTCATCTAGGAGACTTGCTGATCACTCTCTGTCAGGAGGGGTGATCGGGACTCAATCCTGACTGGGCCTGTCGGCGACGTGTCTGTGCGAGCGCCGGGGCCGAGAAAAGCGATATCACCGACTGCACCCGGAGAAGACCTGGATCGGCGCTCGAGGACCGGGGTTCGATTCCCCGCAGCTCCACGCGCACAGCCCTCTTGCACCAGAGCCTCCCCCGACCCGTCGGGGGAGGCTCTGGTGTGCACCGGTCACGTCTCGGGGAGCAACAAACTGCGCGCCTGCCGCGTCGAAGAAACATGACCCAACGACGAAGGGCGACAGTTCGCATGATCAAGGACGGGAGTGATCGCATCGGCGGTGACGGCACTGGTGGCACTCACTGGATGCGGCGCCAACTCCCGACACCCCGACGACGTGGCAGGTGACGGGCCGTCGACGAGCGCCAGTGACCGTCGACCGACTCCGAACCGGCGCCGTGAGCCCCGACCGCCGCGACATCCAAGCCAGACCGGCATCAAGAGCCGGAATCGACACCGGAATCGACACCGGAGGGGCCACCCAGACCATCGCCTACGCGGGTGGCGAGTCGCCGGGTGTGGTCATTCACAAGCCCTCCGACGCCGCAGTGATGACCGACGCGCCGGCGTCGTTCAGGCGGTTCATCGCCGACGAGGTGCGAGAGCTACGCGCGGAGTCGACGTGTGACGACGGCGCGGTGGGGGTGACCGTCTGGTTCGTCCGCTCCGACGGTTACGCGTCCGGTGCGGTGAACGACTGCGGCGGCTACGTCGCGCTGTGGGCGATGGTCGACGGTGTATGGACCGAAATCGACGGCACCCAGGAGCTATGGGGGTGCGGGGTGCTCGAGGAGTACGCCGTGCCGAGTGACGTCGCCGGGTGACGTCTGCTACGACTACGACGCCCAGAGGCAGCGGCCTTACCAACAGTCCTGATTCGATGCCGGCTCTGCGAGCCGCCACTACCTTGTGCTGGTGACCAGCACTTCCCCGACGTCCACGCGCGCGTACCTTCTCATCCTCGGGGTCCACGCTGGCCTCCTCGTCGCGGGGGCGGTGGCGCTGTCCCTCGACCCTCCGGCTCAGGGGTGGGGCGTCCTGGCCTGTGTCTTGGCCTACGTGGCCACGCTGCTCTGGGTGTGCCACTCCACGGGCCAGGCCGATCTGCTCGCCCTGGCCGGCTTCCTCGCGCTCGTCTCGATCTTCCAGGTCTTGCCCGACTGGGTGCTGGCCGACCTGGTGGGCACGTTGCGATTCCCAGATCGCGGAGGTCCGCGCATCGACGACGTCATCCCGCTGGCGATGGCCGCAATGTGGGTCGCACCGTTGTTCGCCGCGGTCGCCCTGAGCGGCGGACGACCGGCGCGGTCGGCGCTGCTGTCAGCGAACATCTTCCTGGGCGCCGAGATCCTGGCCCCGACCCTGGGTCTCTGGGAGCCCGCGGGAGACAGCTCATCGACTGTTCGGCGTGGCGGTCTACGTCGTTCCTGCGGAGGCGGCGCTGGGGTGGGCGACAGCCACGGCCTTCGCTCGTGTCCGTCACAGTGCGCTGCCAGCGCGTGTCGGCGCGGCGCTGGCTGTCTCTACCTTCTATCTCGGCGCGCTGGTGCTCGCGCACTTCCTGATCGATGTCGCAGGATGGCGCATCACCGTTTGATCGTGCGGTGAGTCCTCGAGGCTGCCGAGGGCGTGCCCGGCCGGGAGGTCCGGCCGGGCGCCAGGGTGAGCGGCCGAGGGTTACTTGACCTTGAAGGAGGTCCTGGCGGAGCGATAGCTCGCCGGACCTGCAGCCGCGGCGCGCCAGCTCCCCTTCGCAGCCTTCTTCAGCTTCACCGACGTGGTGAACGAGCCGGCCGGGTTCGCCTTGATCTTGACGGTGAACGCCTTCTTGCCCTTCCCCTTGCCGCCCTTGAGCTTCACCGCGACCTTCTCGCCAGGCTTGAAGCCAGCTACCTGAGAGCTTGAGCTTGCCGCCGCTCTTGACCGACTTCGCGGCCTTGAGTGCGGCGCGCTTCACGGTGACGCCATGGTGGTGACGGCGGACTCGCCGACGTCGCTGGCGCGCACCGCTACAGCCGCGCCGGGCTTGGCGAACTCCGGGATGCGCACCACGCCGCTGAACGAGCCGATGTCGTCGACGTCGAATGCGCCGACCGAGATCGAACCCACGAACACGGTCACGTCGGTGTCGGGGTCATCGGTCGCCTCCCGAGCAAAGTCCCGGCCGCGGACCGTGAGCGTGCTGCCCTGCTGACCCGCGCCGGGCGTCACCGAGACGGAGGCCGGCGCGTTCGGGTCGAAGATACGGATCTGGCTCAGAGGATCCGGGTTCACCACCTGGTCGCAGTCGTAGCGGTAGTCGCCGTACTCGAACGGGTTGTTCACCGGGTCGGGCGCGCCGAACAGGCGAATCTGTACTGCCTTGGGTCGGAAGTCGTAGACACCGGAGTCGAACCAGGTGTTGTCGGTCTCGAACTCGCCGACCTCCAGAGGCGCGTCCTTGTCAAAGGCGGCAAGTGGACGCCGGCCTTCGAAGGTGAAGGCGTCGCCGGTTCCATCCTCGAACGTGACGCTCACCTGCAGGTCTACGTCTTCTGGGAGGTCCTCGGGGAACGTGTTGCCTGGGAGCGTGCCCAGGACCACCTCGATGGTCTGGGCGCTGTCGGCGGGGGCTGTGCCGGGGTGGTCGATCGTCACGGACGGAGACCACGTGGTGTCACCGCCGATCTTGACAAGGTCCTTGGTCACGTCGCAGTCGTTAAAGGTGACGGTGGCCGTGGCCACCACGGCTCGGGCGGGGACGGCAGCGATGATCGAGAGCGGCAGTGCCGCGGCTGCGGCATAGGCAATGGCGTGCGTGATGCGCATGCGTGGGCTCCAATGGTCGGGAGCACCGCAACCTAGGTGCGAGGTGCTCATGCGGACCTGAGTAGGAGTTGCTCATCTGCCCCCGCGGGTCGGGCGCAGCCGCCTAGGGTGAAGGCATGCCCGGATGCGTTTTCTGCGCCATCGTGGCCGGTGAGTCCGAGGCCCACGCAGTGCTCGACGAGCCGGACTTCGTAGCCTTCCTCGACACTCGCCCGGTCTTCCACGGTCACGTGCTGCTGGTGCCGCGCACCCACGTCGTCACCCTGCCCGAGCTTCCCGCCGAGCTGCGCGACGGCTTCCTCGAGTCCGCGCAGCGGATCGCGGCCGCGGTGGTCGACGTCCTCGGTGCCAAGGCAGCTTCGTGGCGATCAACAACATCGTGAGTCAGTCGGTGCCTCACCTGCACCTGCACGTCGTGCCGCGCACGAAGGGCGACGGGCTGCGGGGATTCTTCTGGCCCCGTACGAAGTATGCCGACGGACAGGCCACCGACGTCGCGGCCAGGCTCCGCGCCGGTCTCTCCCGCATGGTCTAGACGAGCGGGGAGGAATGTCTGATTGGGCGTTCTGGTGCGCTGTGTCGGTCGTAACGTGCGGGCGTCCCCTCGAAAGGTGAGCTCCATGACCATCGGCACCCCCCACCGTCGTCTTCTTGCCGCGGCGATCCCGTTGGTGCTCGCCGGGGCACTGCTGCCTGCCGGCCTGGGCGCGGTGTCAGCCACTGGAGCGCAACCCGCGAGCGCGTCGAACGACCGCGCCGGTGTCAGAACCGACCTGAAGGCCCCCGCGCGCGGCGAGCGCGCCATCCGTGCCCTCAGGCGGGAGGCTGGCAGCCGCCGGCAAGGTCAACGGACTGAGCGGCAGCAGCCTCGAGCGCATCCTCCGCACGACAGCACCGCCTGGATCACCCGCGACGGTCGCTTGTTCTACAAGGACGAGATCGGCGCCGAGTCCCGCGTGGCGGCCCCCACGAAAGCGCCCTTCCCGGATGCCCAGACCTTCACGCTCCACAGCAAGCCGGGTTCGCAACGCACGCTCTACATCGACTTCAACGGCTACACGGTTCCGAACTCGAACGTCTGGCTGGACAACGGCCTGACCGTCCAGCAGATCGAAGGCTTCAGTCTCGACGCCAGCTCCTCGTTCAACGCCGCAGAGCACACCCTGATCCAGAGCGTCTGGCAGCGGGTGTCGGAGGACTACGCCCCGTTCGACGTGGACGTCACCACCGAGGCGCCCGCCCCGGCCAAGATCACTCGCAGCAACGCGGGTGACCAGGAGTACGGCACGGTCGCCGTGGTGACCAACAGCGTGCAGGCTCACGAGGAGATCTGCGGAGACCCGAGCTGCACCGGCATCGCGTTCCTCGACGTCTTCGACGAGGCGAACGGCCACGACGACCTTCAGCCGGCCTGGGCGTTCTCCGCCTACTTCGACGACTTCGTCAGCATCGCCGAGACCGTCACGCACGAGGTCGGCCACAACTTCGGCCTCAACCACGACGGCGGTCCCGGCGAGGACTACTACACCGGGCACGGCATCTGGGGCCCGATCATGGGATCGCCGGTGAAGCCGGTCATCCAATGGAGCAAGGGCGACTACACCGGCGCGACCGAGAAGCAGGACGACGTCGCGACGATCGCGGGCAACGGTGCGCCGTACCGCACCGACGAGGCGGGCGACACCGTCGGCTCGGCCGCGACCTTCACGACCGCCATGGGCGTGATCAGCAAGCGCACCGACGCCGACGTCTACAGCCTGGGCACCTGCACCGGGCCGGTCTCCGTGGCCGGCAAGACCGCCTACCTGAACCCCAACCTCGACATCGAGCTCAAGCTGCTCGACGCGTCTGGGGCGGCGCTGGCGACGGCCAACCCGGTGAGCGCGAACTCGACGAACGGCGAGGCTATCAGGGATGAACGCCACCGTCAGCCTCGCCAACGCGAGCGCTCCACTGTTCGTGGCTGTCGACGGGGTCGGAAACGGCACGGTCAACACCGGGTACGACGACTACGGCTCGATCGGGTCGTACCTGCTGACGCTCACGGGCTCGTGTGGCGACTCGCCGACTCCCACCCCGACCCCGACGCCCGACCACACCGACGCCCACCCCGACACCGACCCCGACACCCACCCCGACGCCCCAGCCCTCGACGGCGCCGGGCAAGCCGGTCATCGGACAGGCCAGCCCCGGCAAGCGCGGCGGGGAGGTCACCGCGGTGATCCGGTGGACCGCGCCGGACGACGGTGGCAGCGCGATCACGGAGTATCGGATCATCGCCTACCGGTTCGTCGGGAGCCGACGTGTGGAGCAGGCCACGTTCGTCGGGATCGATCCGACGGCGAGTCGCGTCGCTCTGCAGCTGAGCCCTGGCACGTGGGGGATCAAGGTGCGGGCGGTGAACGCGATCGGCAAGGGCCCGCTGAGCCCGCTGAGCAACAAGGTGGCCGCCCGCTGACCCTCACCCGGCCCACCGACCCATTGCCCCTAGTCTGGCCCGGACACCCCAGGCGAGCACGAGGAGACACACGATGGGTCGGTACGACGGGCGAGTAGCCGTCATCACGGGAGCAGCGCAGGGCATCGGGTTCGGCATCGCGACCCGTCTCGCGGAGGAGGGCGCCTCGGTCGCGATCGTCGACCTCGACGAGACCGCCGCCGCCTCGGCAGCCGAGAAGCTGGGCGGCGCCAAGCACATCGGCGTCGGCGCCGACGTCAGCAACGCCGAAGCCGTCGACGCCGCGATCGAGAGGGTCGTCGCCGAGCTTGGCGGCATCCACGTGCTGGTCAACAACGCCGGCATCACGCGCGACAACCTGCTGTTCAAGATGACCGAGGACGACTGGGACCTCGTGATGAACGTGCACCTCAAGGGCGCGTTCCTGATGACCAAGGCCGCCCAGAAGCACTTCGTCGAGCAGAAGTACGGCAAGATCCTGAACCTCTCGAGCGTGTCGGCGCTCGGCAACCGCGGCCAGGCGAACTACTCGGCGGCCAAGATGGGCGTGCAGGGCTTCACCCGCACCCTCGGCATCGAGCTCGGCCCGTTCGGCATCAACGCCAACGCGATCGCGCCCGGCTTCATCGCCACCGAGATGACCGACGCCACCGCTGCCCGGCTGAAGATGGACGTCGAGGAGTTCCGCAAGCTCAACGCCGAGGCCAACCCGGTGCGTCGGGTCGGCTTCCCGGAGGACATCGCTGCCGCGGTGGCCTTCCTCTGCAGCGACGAGGCTTCCTACATCACCGGCCAGACGCTGTACGTCGACGGCGGCGGCAAGCTCGGCTGACCTGACCCCCCTGTTTCCGACGCTGCGATTCGAGCTCGACACGCCCCGGGACCTGCTGGCCCCGGGGCGTCGTCACGCGCACACTCGCCGGGTGAAGGCTCGTGCCCTCGGAGGGCTGCTCGCGAGCCTGGTGCTCGTGAGCGCAGGATGTGGAGACGGCTCGGAGCCGGGTGACGATGCGTCCGCCGAGGCCGCCGCCGAGCAGTTGCCGTCCCCGCTGACGGGGCTGATGGAGAAGCGCTCCGCACTGCGTCGCTACCCGGTGCTGGTGCTCAAGATGGACAACACCGCCTCGAGTGCACCCCAGCTCGGTCTGGGCTCGGCCGACCTCGTGGTCGAGGAGCTCGTCGAGGGTGGCGTCACCCGCCTCGCGGCCTTCTTCTACTCAGACATCCCGGGCACGGTGGGTCCGGTGCGGTCAATGCGCGCCTCCGACATCGGCATCGTCGCCCCGGCCGAGGCCACGATCGTCACCAGCGGCGCCGCGGCGGTGACGATCTCGAGGATCCGCCGAGCCGGCATCGACTTCGTCGGCGAGGGGAGTGCTGGCTTCTTCCGCGAATCCTCGCGCTCGGCGCCGTACAACCTGATGGCCGACCTCGGCGAGGTGGCCGAGTCGCTGAAGGGCAAGGCTCGGCGTGCCGACGACTACCTCACGTTCGGCACCAGCACCGACCTGCCTCAGGGACAGCCGGCCAACCAGCTGACCGCCCGGTTCTCGCAGGCGCACGCCACCGAGTGGGTCTACCGCAAGGGGCACTTCGTCAACACCAACACCCTTGCTGCCACCGGGGACGAGTTCAGGGCAGACACCGTTCTGGTGCTCGGGGTCGAGGTGGAGGATGCCGGCTACCGCGATCCGGCGGGCAACTTCGTGCCTGAGACGCTCCTCGAAGGGGACGGCGCGGCGCTGCTGTTCCACCGCGGCAAGGCAGTGCCGGCCCAGTGGACCAAGCAGTCGCTCGACTCACCGCTCGAGCTCTCTACCGCCGATGGAGCGCCGCTGGCGGTGCCGGCCGGCCACACCTGGATCGAGCTGCTTCCGCTCGACGGTGGAGCTCTCACCTACGGCAAGTGACTACGACGGACGAACCGTCAGTCGGACGTCGTCCAGGGCATCTCGGCGCCAGAGCTCGGCGAGCGCCTGGAAGCCGGAGATGATGAACCCGATCGCGAACTCGACCCGCTCGGCCGCCGCGAGGCCGTCGTCCGAACCTGCCACCGACTCACCGGCAGACGACATAGCACCGAAGAAGATCCGCGAGAACGTCTGCACCATCTCCTCGTCGAGGTTCCACTTGCCGGCCTCGAGCACCGAGCGCAGGATGTCGACCACGTTGGCGAACGTCGATCGCTCCTCCTGCTCGCGATAGCGCTCGTGGCCCAGCACCGACGGCCCCTCCTGCACCACGATTCGGCGATAGCGCGGCTCCTGGACGACGGCTAAGAAGGTGCGCAGCCCGGCACGGGCCTTGTCCCACGGGTCGCGCTGTCCCTTGAGTGACTTCTGGATGTCGCGGGCCGCGTCGGTCTCGACCCGCTCGAAGACCGCCTCGAACAGCGCCTGCTTGCCGGAGAAGTGGTGGTAGAGCGCACCCTTGGTGACGCGGGCGCCGGCGACGATGGCATCCAACGAGGTGCTCGCGTAGCCGTTGTTGGTGAAGAGCTGCTCGGCGACGTCGACCAGCGCGCGCTTGGTGGAGGCCGAGTAGGCCGCTCGGCGGCTGGCTCCCGGGACGCCGGGCACGCCAGGCACCTTGGGCACCTTGGGCACGAGCTTGCTCACCGACGACTTGGGCACGCCCTCACCCTATGACGACCAGCACACCGCCACGTGCTCCGAATCACGGTCGGTGAAGTTTGCACGACCGCCGGTCGGAGACATACTCGAAGTACGTACTCACAGTATGTGAGACGTCACGATCAATGAGGAGCTGACATGACCTGGAAGTCCTTTCACAACCGGGGCGAGATCCTGCGCTCGGTGATCGCCACCGCCAACACCCGCCGCGACGCCCGCCTCCCGATGGACGTCGAGGGCGTGGCCGAGACATTCGGCGACGAGCTCACCCTGCTCGCCGCCCTCCAGCTCAAGTGGCACACCCGGCTCGCCGGCCACATCGAGCGCACCCTGCTCGCGCAACCGCTCGACCTGCCGGAGGCCGTCATGGTGGCCTGGGGCTCGGCAAGCGACGAGCTGCCCGGCGTCCGGCTGCTGCTCGACCACTACCGCGAGCACCCGATCGACGCCGAGATGGCCACGGCCATGGCCAAGGCGACGATGAAGGAGCACGCGCTCCTGGCCGTGATGGCTGGCCAGGCCAGCATCCACGACGACGAGATCTCCGCGCCGGTGGGTGCTCGGATCGAGGAGCGTGCTCGCGCGCTCCACCGCGGCGTCCCGACCCTGGTGGTCGAGGCCGAACGGCCGAACTTCTTCGAGCGCCTGCGCTCGGTGCTCGCGGCCTAGCAGCGCCCACCGAGCAATCAATTCACCGCCGTCACCTCGGTCACGGGCCATGATGGGTCCGTGACCGAGGTGCGTGCGGGGGCCCTGCTGGTGGCCACGCCTGCCCTGGCCGACCCCAACTTCGCTGACACGGTCGTGCTGATCCTCGACGTCAGCGACGGCGCGCTGGGTGTGGTGCTCAATCGACCCGACTGGTCTGCCGGTGGGCGAGGTGCTCGCTGCGTGGGGCGACTCGGTGGCAGAGCCGGAGGTGCTCTTCCACGGGGGTCCGGTCGAGACCGATGGCGCTATCGCGGTCGCGCTGCGCCGCGGGCAGGACGACGTCGCGGTGGGCTTCCGCGAGGTCGTCGACCGCCTCGCGCTGCTCGACCTCGACACGCCCACCGAGCTGGTGGAGGCCGAGCTGGTCGACCTGAGGATCTTCGCCGGCTACTCCGGGTGGGGCCCGGGTCAGCTCGAGGTCGAGATCGAGGAGGGCAGCTGGTACGTCGTCGCAGGTACTGCCGACGACGTGTTCCGGGCCGACACCACGATGCTGTGGCGCGACGTCCTGCGCCGCCAGCCGGGCGACCTCGCGATGCACTCGACCAGACCCTCAGATCCGGGGCTCAACTGAGCTCGATCCGGGTGGGTCGCTGAGTACCCGGGCGGATGCCGAGGAGTCGATCGAGGTCGAGGCTGGAAGGCATGACTACTGACCTGATCAATCCGATCCGCTCCACGTCCTCTCCCTTGCTCCTCACCGCAGTCCGCGGCCTGGCTGCGCTCCACGGCGTCGTGGGGCTCGTCGGCCTCGGTTACGCGGCGTGGGCCATCGTCGAGTACAACAACTCCGGGCCCGACGACACCTTCGCAGGGCTGCTGATCTTCGTGGCCGGCATCTACGGCGTCACCGGCGTGGTGCTGGTGATCCTCGCGCTCGGGGCCTGGTGGGCGCGCACTCCGAACGGCGGCTACGCGTGCGGCCTCGCGGCCGGCCTGTTCGTGATCCTCGCCGTCATCGGAGGTGGCTGGTTCTTCATTCCTTCCTATTTCCTGCTCGTGGCAGTGCTGCCGCTGTTGTTGGTCGTGCTGTCGGTGCTGGGGCTGGCGCGCGGTTCGCGCGGGTGACTCGACCCGCAGCAGTGCGCTGGTTCGAAACACGACCCGAGACGACCTAGACTCCCGCCGTGACTTCCTTCGGCTTCTCGACCGACACCAAGGTCCGCGAGGACGAGCGCACGGTCCCGACCGACGAGGGCGACCACGAGCGGTTCTCCCACTACGTCGAGAAGGACAAGCTCACCGAGGCCATGGTGATGGGCACCCCCGTCGTCGCTCTCTGCGGCAAGGTGTGGGTGCCAAGCCGGGCGCCGGAGAAGTTCCCCGTGTGCCCGGACTGCAAGGAAGCCTGGGAGTCGCTCAAGGACGACCAGGGCACCGACTCGTGACGCTCGGGCCCGCGTGGCCCGAGCGAGCGGCGTGGGGGACGGCCCCGTCGTTGCGCGCCTGGCAGACGGCCGCGCTCGAGGACTACATGCAGCGCAACCCGCGCGACTTCCTCGCAGTAGCGACCCCGGGCGCCGGAAAGACGACCTTCGCCCTGACGGTGGCTGCCGAGCTGATCGGCCGCCGCATCGTCGATCGCATCATCGTGGTCGCCCCGACCGAGCACCTGAAGCTCCAGTGGGCCGAGGCCGCAGCCAAGGCCGGCATCCCGATCGACCCGGCCTACTCGGCCGGCAAGGGCAAGATCTCCAGCGACTACCTCGGTATCGCGGTCACCTACGCCGGCGTCGCGGTCAACCCGCTGGCGCTGCGGATCCGCACCGAGCGTTTCAAGACGTTGGTGATTCTCGACGAGGTGCACCACGCGGGCGATGCGCTCTCGTGGGGCGAGGGGGTGCGCGAGGCCTTCGAGCCGGCCACCCGACGGCTGTCGTTGACCGGCACGCCGTTCCGCTCCGACGTCAACCCGATCCCGTTCGTGACCTACGCGCCGGGCGATGACGGCGTCCCGCGCTCGGCCGCCGACTTCACCTACGGCTACGGGCACGCGTTGTCCGACCACGTCGTCCGCCCGGTGCTGTTCCTGGCCTACTCGGGTGAGATGTCGTGGCGCACCCGGGCTGGCGACGAGATCGCGGCGCGGCTCGGTGAACCGCTGACCAAGGACATGACCAACCAGGCGCTGCGCACGGCCCTCGATGCCACCGGGTCGTGGATCCCGGCCGTGCTCGCTGCCGCTGACAAGCGCCTGACCGAAGTGCGCCGGCACGTGCCGGACGCCGGCGGCCTGGTGATCGCAACCGACCAGGACTCGGCGCGGGCCTACGCCAAGATCCTCAAGGCGATCAGCGGTGAGTCGCCCACGGTGGTGCTCTCCGACGAGAAGGCTGCCTCGAAGAAGATCACCGAGTTCACCGACTCGGACTCGCGGTGGATGGTCGCGGTGCGGATGGTGTCCGAGGGCGTCGACGTCCCGCGCCTCGCCGTCGGGGTCTTCGCCACCACGACATCCACGCCGCTCTTCTTCGCCCAGGCGATCGGCCGGTTCGTCCGCGCTCGCAACCGTGGCGAGACGGCGTCGATCTTCCTGCCGTCGGTGCCGGTGCTGCTCGGGCATGCCTCGGAGATGGAGGTCGAGCGCGACCACGTGCTCGGTCGGCGGATCAGCGACGAGGGCGACATCTTCGCCGCCGAGAAGGAGCTGATGGCGCAGGCCGAGGCGGGCGAGGGAGCCTCCGCCGAGCTCGAGGGTCTGCCCTTCGAGGCGCTCGGCTCCGACGCTCGTTTCGACCACGCCCTGTACGACGGCAACGCCTACGGGTCGGAGGAGGAGATGGACTTCCTGGGCATTCCCGGTCTGCTCGACGCCGACCAGATGCGGCAGCTGTTGCAACAGCAGCAGAGCGACCGGGCCAAACGGCAGCCCAAGGCGTCGGCGGTCGAGACCGTCGCCGAGGTGTCGACGCACGAACAGCTCGCCGTCCTGCGTCGCGAGCTCAACGGGCTCGTGGGTGCATGGCACCACCGCACCGGGCAGGCCCACGGCATCACGCACGCCGCCTTGCGCAAGGAGTGCGGCGGGCCGGCGGCGGCCGTCGCCAACGCCGACCAGCTGCACACGCGGATCACCCGCATCCGCGAATGGGCCATCAAGCAGTCCAGTTGACGCTGACCCGTCCTCAAGAGGACGGGTCACGAGCGGGTGGGCGCCGGGGCCGGGTCGAGGGACGATCGCGCGGACGTCGTCGACGTGGTGGTCGTGCTCGGCGAAGTCCTCTCCGACCCGCATGGCCCCGCGCGCGGCCGCGGCGCGGAAGACGTCCAGCGATGGCCTTCGGCACGGCAAGGTCGCGGACTTCCCATGCCGCCGATGGGCCAGGCGGATCGGCCGTTCGGTCAGACCTGCGTCGAACCCGGCCCGGAAGGGCGGCGACCGACTTAGGTTCCGTCCATGCGGAGGCTAGTCGGGCGCGCGCGGCGCTGGCTGTCGTCGCGCTGAGCGGGGTCGCTGCGAGCGGCCCTGCGGCGAGAGCGCTCAAGGGGAGCCCCCGTGGCTGCGGCACCTGAACGAGATCCGCATCGCTTCCGGCGCTGGCGCCGGTCGACGACGTCCCGAGCTGGTCGCCGGGCATCGCCGCGCACCTGAGATACCTGGCCAAGACGCCAGCGATCGGCTGCGCATCGGGGCCTTCGAGAGTCGCCACACCGAGAACCCCCAGAGCAGCTGGTTCACCGAGGCCGGCCGACGAGCTGCGGCCAGGAGCAACTTGGTCTACGACGCGAGCGATGCCGTCGATGCGATCGACGACCTGATGGCCGCGCCGTTCCACGCCATGGCCATGCTGCGCCCCGAGCTGCGTCGGGTCGGCTTCGCCTTCGACGACACGACGTCGTACGCCGGGCTCGACGTGATCGGCGGGCTCGCCGACCGGCGGGCGCGCACCGAGCCGGTCCTGTTCCCTGGCCACGGCTCGGTGACAGGGTTGTCCCGCTTCGCCGGTGAGAACCCCGACCCGATCGAGACGTGCCGGCGCCAGCACCCGGGCGTCGACTGGTCGACGCCGTCGCTCCCGATGTTCGCCATGCTGCCGCAGCCGGCGGCGGCTGGGGTTGGTGGCGACGCTCGACTCTCCTGGTGGCACCTTTTGGTCGACTGAACCGAACCTCTGCGTCATCACCGCCTCGACCTACGTGAGCAGTGATCCGGTCTCCGGTCCGAGCGGCCGAGCGGTGCTCGAAGGGGAGAACGGCGTCATCATCGTGGCCCGTCAGGCGTTGCAGGAAGGCGAGCACACGGTCACCTTGCGTCAGCCGGGGAGGGCCGCAGTCTCCTGGTCGTTCGTGCACAGCGCCGAACGGGGTCGCTACGCCACGCGTAGCGCGTCGGTGACGCGCGAAGCCGTCCGCACGGTCACGGTCACGGCTGAGGTCGCGCGCGTCACGCAGCGTCGGAACCATCCGACGCGAGGTGTCGACGGTCGTGGCTGGCCTCCGCATCGTGGGTGTCGGGGTCGCTCCGGTGCTGGTCGTGGCACGGGTCGAGCGCCGGGCCACGGCGACGCGCAGCGCCGAGGCCACGCGCACGGTGACCGTCACCTGCCGCGGCCAGGCGCTGGCCGAGGTGATCGCCTGCGCCCGCGACAACGCTCGGCACGTCAGCTGCGGAACGCGCTGCGAAGGCTGCTCGCTCCCGCGCGGATCGTCTGGCCCGCACCGCGGCGACGGCCGAGGCTCGCAGGCTGGCCGCCGTGACGGCCGAGGCCGCGGTACGGCGGGGGCCGCGGGCGGTGGAGCGCCAAGCCGCCGTCCGTGACGCCCGGGCCCGGGCGCGAAGCCGACCTCGAGCGTCAGCTGTCAGCCGTGAGGAGCGGCAGCACCCGGTAGGGAACCTGAGTGGCCAGTGCCATCACGGTGCTGGCGCGCTGCACGCCGTCGACGGTGACGACGCGGTCGATGACGCGCTGCAGGTCGGCGTTCGACCTCGAGACGACGCGGCACCAGAGGTCGCCGGCGCCGGTGATCGTGTAGGCCTCGAGCACCTCGGGGATCGCCGCCAGGTGCTCGGCCACCGCCTCGTGTCCGCGCGACTGGCTGATCTCGAGCGTGAGGAACGCGCTCACCGGGTAGCCCAGCGCTTCGGGTGAGAGGTCGGGGCCCCACCCGGTGACGACGCCGGAGCTGACCAGCTTGTCCAGGCGAGCCTGCACGGTGCCGCGCGCAACGCCCAACCGCCGGGACGCCTCGAGGACGCCGACGCGTGGCTCGGCGGCGAACAGACTGATCAGGGTGCGGTCCAGCTGGTCTACCACGACGCCTCCTGATGGACAACATGTCTAGTCTGAGTCGGCACTGTTGCACAGATTGTCTCCACCTCGCACGCATGAGCGCCATGACGCTGACCTCTGATGAGCTCAAGGCTGACCTGACCCTCGAGCAGCTCAAGGAGCTGGTCGGACTCGTCGAGTACGACGCCAGCCGCGATCCCTTCCCGGTGACCGCGATGGACGCCGTCTGCTTCGTCGTCGGGAACGCCACCCAGACCGCCACGTTCTACCAGCTGGCGCTCGGCATGGAGCTCGAGGCCTACCGCGGGCCCGAGAACGGCACTCGCGACTCGAAGTCCTACGTGCTGCGCAGCGGCTCGGCGCGCTTCGTCTTCACCGGCGGAGTCACTCCCGACAGCCCCCTGCACGACCACCACGGCAAGCACGGAGACGGTGTCGTCGACCTGGCCCTGGAGGTGCCCGACGTCGATCGCTGCATCGACCACGCCCGGTCGGTCGGCGCGACGATCCTGGTCGAGCCGCACGACGTCAGCGACGAGCACGGCACGGTGCGCATGGCCGCGGTCGCCACGTACGGCGAGACCCGACACACGCTCATCGATCGCAGTCGCTACTCCGGTCCGTACCTGCCCGGCTACGTGGCACGCACCTCGACCGTGCAGCGGCCCGCGGGCCACCCCCGGCGGCTGTTCCAGGCCGTCGACCACTGCGTCGGCAACGTCGAGCTCGGCCGGATGGATGAGTGGGTCGCGTTCTACAACCGGGTCATGGGCTTCACGAACATGGCGGAGTTCATCGGCGACGACATCGCCACCGACTACTCGGCGCTGATGAGCAAGGTGGTCGCCAGCGGCAACCACCGGGTGAAGTTCCCGCTCAACGAGCCGGCGATCGCGAAGAAGAAGTCGCAGATCGACGAGTACCTCGAGTTCTACGACGGCGCCGGCTGCCAGCACATCGCCCTGGCCACCAACGACATCCTGACCAGCGTCGACATCCTGCGCGCCAACGGCATCGAGTTCCTCGACACCCCCGACTCCTACTACGACGACCCCGAGCTGCGCGCCCGGATCGGCCAGGTGCGGGTGCCCATCGAGGAGCTGAAGAAGCGCGGCATCCTGGTCGACCGCGACGAGGACGGCTACCTGCTGCAGATCTTCACCAAGCCGATGGGCGACCGGCCGACGGTGTTCTTCGAGTTCATCGAGCGGCACGGCTCGCTCGGCTTCGGCAAGGGCAACTTCAAGGCCCTCTTCGAGGCGATCGAGCGCGAGCAGGACGCCCGCGGCAACCTCTGACGCCCAGTCGGCGCAACGTGCACCGACTACGACGATCTCACGCCGAGTCGGCGTCGACGTGACGCCGACTCGGCAGGAGGCGGTGACAGGATGGCGTCAGTGGCCACCTACGTTGCCTTCCTGCGCGCCATCAACCTCGGGGCGAAGCGGAAGTTCCCGAAGGACGCGATCGTCGCTGCGACCGAGGCGGCAGGGTTCAGCGACGTCGCGACGCACATCAACACCGGCAACGTCCGGCTCGGTACGTCGATGCGCTCGAGGGCGAAGATCGAGGCGGCACTCGAGAAGGCCTACTTGGCCGATCGGGACTTCGAGGTGCCGACGATCGTCTTCACGCAGGCCGAGCTGAACGAGATCGTCACCGACGCCGAGCGCTTCGCCCAGGGGTACGCCGGTCGTCACTACGTGTCGTTGCTGAAGGACAAGCCGACCGCCGCGCTCGTCAAGGAGGTGGAGGCGCTGTCCACCGACGACGAGCGGGTGCACATCTCGGGTCGCGCGGTGCACCTCCTGCTGGGGAGAGCTACCACGAGGCCAAGCTCAGCAACGCGTCGGTCGAGAAGCGGCTCGGCGTGGCGACGAACCGCAACCTCACGGTCATCAGGGCGCTTGCGCAGAAGTGGTGCTGACCTCAGCCTCGGTGACCCGCGGGAGCCGGCGCACTGAGGCGGAGAGCAGCACGAGCAGGCAGATGACGAAGTACGAGACGCCGCTGACAACCAGGACGTCGCGAAAGCCGAAGGCGGCAGCGAGCGGTCCAAAGGCGATCTGACCGACCGGTATTGCCACGAAGGAGCCGAGCGCGTCGTAGGAGTAGGCCCGCGACAGCATCTCGTCGGGCACGTGCTCCTGCATCGCCAGGTTCCAGCCCATCGCGAAGACCTCGGTTCCGGCGCCAGCGACGAACGTGGCCGCCATCAGCAGTCCGAGGTGTGGCTCGGCCCCGAGCATCAGGATGGGCAGCCCGAGCAGGGAGATGCCGAGCATGCCGTTGAGCAAGGGCCGCTTCAGGGGGATGCGCAGCATCACCAGGGTCATGACTAGCAGTCCGACTGCTTCGGCGGAGAGGACCAGCCCCCAGCCCTGCTCGCCGATCGTGTCCTTGGCTCGGGCGGGGCCGAGGGTGAACCAGGCGCCCATGTGGATCGCGTTCAGGGCTCCGAACCCGAGCACCACTACCCATAACCAGGTCGTCGTCCGGAAGTAGAGCCAGCCCTCCTTGAGCTCGGCGATCGTGCCCGGGCCCGGCTCTCGCTCCTTGGTGGGCAGGGTGACGAACCCGAGCAGGACGGCTGAGACGAGCCACGTGGCAGCGTCGACCGCCAGGGCCCATCCGGGGCCGACGCCGACCACGAGCAGCGCGCTGATGGTCGGCCCGAGGATGGTCAACGCGGACCTGGCCAGCGACATCAGGGCGTTGGCCCGCTGCAGCTCCGCCCGGGGGACGAGCTGAGGCATGATGCTGGCCATCGCCGGGAAGCTGACGGCCGAGACGGTCCCGTGCACCAGGCTGAGGGCGATCAACATCCACAGCTCGGCCACGTCGGTGATGACCAGCGCAGCGATGAGCCCCTGGGTGATCGCCGAGGCGACGTTCGAGACCTGGATGACGATGTTGCGTGGGAAGCGGTCGGCGATCACGCCGCCCCACAGCAGCAGGACCACCATCGGGACCGTGTGGGCGGCTAGCACGTAGCCGAGAGCGGCCGGGTCGTCGTCGGTGATCTGGAGCACGGCGAACGCCAGCGCGACCGAGGCCATCGCGTTTCCGAGCATGTTGACGACGCGTGAGGCGTAGTAGAAACGGAAGTTGCGCTCGCGCAGAGGTGCGAGCGACTCGGCCCACGTCATCGTCGCTGCTCCATCTGGAAGGCCCACGAAGTCGAGCTGACGTGGACGTGCCGTCTGTGCGCGGGGCAGCGTTGTGGTCGTGCAGGAGCATCGAGGCCTCGGCCAGGAGGTCGCAGGCGCGGTCCCAGACCTCGGGCGGCACCCAGCCCTCGAGGTCGCTGCTGATGTTGCGGGTGCCCCTGGCTCGCTCGCGGATCCGACGCTCGACCTCGATGCCGACAGCCCGCGGCGTAGAAGACCTGGTCGTCGGACGTCGTGGGTCGCTTCGTCGGGTTCTCCCCGCGGCGTTCGTGCGGGTAGCGGTAGCGCTTGGCGACCCCGCCGCGGATCTTCTCCTCGCTGTCGACGACGAGCTCGTCGGCGTCGAGCAGCTGACGGAGGTGGTAGGAGGCGTTCGCGTGGGTCAGGTCGAGCTCGCGCGCCACCTCGGCGGCACTCATCGCCGTGCCGGTCAGCAGCGACAGCATCCGCAGCCGCACCGGGTGTGCTGCCGCCCGCAACGCGCTCGTCGCCGCGTCGGTCTCCGCCTCGTCCATCTCACCCTCCAACAGTTCTTGGGGAGTCAGTCTGAACCGCGGCCGAACCACCTGTCAAACACTTCTTGGGGAGTCATCGATGCCGAGTCGGCGCGTCGTCGAGCCGACTGCGCGCACAATGCGACGTGCAGATGCGCCGACTCGCGCACGCGGCCTAGTCCAGTCGAGGAAATCGTGACGATCCGGCCCATGGCGGGGCCAGGGCGCGCGATTGTTCAGCCATGGCTCCCTCCATGCGTACTGTCGCGCTCCCACACGCCACCGTGTCTGCTCTGCTCATCCTCGGTCTCGTCGTCTCCGGATCGCCGCCTCAGCCGTGGCCAACTCCGAGGCTGAGCGCGCCGACAAGCCCGCCGACGTGAACTTCTCCAACAAGGCGACGCCCGCCCAGACTGACACGGTCGACATTCGTCGCGTCCGCTACGAGGTCGGCGCTGACGCGGTGACGATCACCACCACTTTCCGTGACCTCGAGGACACCGCTGGGCACCAGTTTGTCGAGTCCCACGTGAAGACCGGCAGGGCGGCGTTCGTGCTCTCCAGCGAGCTGGGACGTCGACGCGTGTTCCTCTACCCGGCGGCGGGACACGGCTACGGCGAGGCCCCCGGCACGAAGTGCCTCGGCTCGCACACCGTGATCGACTACGAGCTCGAGACGGCGACGCAGCAGGTGCCGCTCGAGTGCTGGAACGGTGCCACCAAGATCCGGGTCAAGACCGCTGCGGTGCTCGTGCGCAACGACGGCAGCGAGATCGCCCGCGACAAGGCTGAGCGGAGCAAGGTGCTCCTGCTCGGGTGAGCAGGGCGCCGCACGGACGGGGCTACTGACCTCGGAAGACCGGCTTGCGGTGCTCGTTGAAGGCGTTCATGCCCTCGCGAGCATCGTCGGTGCGCATCAGCACGACCTGGCCGGTGCGCTCGCGCTCGAGGGCGTTCTCGAGCTCGGTCAGCGTGGCGGCGTTGATCGCGCGCTTCGTCGCGGTCTGGGCCAGGGGAGCCCCGGCGGCCAGTCGGCGCACCAGGGTGGTCGACCAGGTCGTCGTAGTCCGCGTCGGGGGCGACGTGCGTGATGAGCCCGGCGGCGTAGGCCTCGCCCGCGGGCAGCGGCTCGGCCAGCAGCGCCATCCGCATCGCGCGCGCTCGGCCGATCGACGCGGCCACGGACGCCGACGAGCCGCCATCGGGCATGAAGCCGACCCGCGCGAACGCCAGCAGGAAGGCAGCCGACTCCTTGGCCACGATGATGTCGGAGGCCAGCGCGGCCGAGGCACTGACGCCTGCGGCGATGCCGTTGACCGCGGCGAGCACCGGCGTCGGACAGTCGACGATCGCGCGGATCAGCGCGTTCGCGGCGTCCATCGCCATGACGTCGAACCGGTCGATGGCGTTGTCGCCGGAGATGTCGGCGCCGGTCGAGAACGCCACGCCGGTGCCGGTGATCACCACGACGCGGACGTCGTCGCGCGATCCAGCGTCACGGATCTCCTCGGCGAGCCCGAGGCACATCTCTCCACTCATCGCGTTGAACACCTCGGGGCGATTCATGGTCAACCACAGTGCGCCGTCGCGCAGATCGATGTCGAGGTCCATGCGCGCGAGTGTGCCACCATGGAGACGTGTCCGCTGCTAGCCCTGTGGAGGTCGACCCCGGACTCGCCACCACCCCCGAGGACGACCACCTGACCGTCCTCGCCACCCCCTGGGTGACGGTGGTCTGGAACGACCCGGTCAACCTCATGTCCTACGTGACGTACGTCTTCCAGAAGCACTTCGGCTACAAGAAGAAGAAGGCCGTGAAGCTGATGATGGAGGTTCACGAGGACGGTCGCTCCGCCGTGAGCACCGGGTCGCGCGAGCAGATGGAGCGCGACGTCCAGGCCATGCACGAGTACGGCCTCTGGGCCACGCTCGAGAAGTCCGAGTGAGCCGATGAGCGGATTCGCCCGTCACCGACGCAGCGGGAACGTCATCGCGACGTTCACCGGGTTCGAGGCCGACCTGCTGCGGTCGTTGACCTCCCAGCTGGTCGAGCTGCTTCGCAACGAGGCGGCCGTGCCTCGGGAGGACCAGGATCCCTTCGAGGCCCTGATGGACTTCTCCGGGCCGACCACCGAGCCAGACGACCCGGTGCTGGCGCGGCTGTTCCCGAACGCCTACCGCGAGGACGAGGAGGCGGCCTCCGAGTTCCGCCGCTTCACCGAGGGTGCGCTGCGCGACGGCAAGGCTACGGCGGCCTACTCGATCATCGACGCCCTCGAGGACGCCGGCCTTCCGGCCCAGCTCGAGGAGGACGGCCTGATGATCGACGTCGAGCTCGACGAGCCGACCGCCGAGACCTGGATGCGCTCGTTCACCGACGTCCGCCTCGCACTGGCCACCCGGCTCGGCGTCGAGGACGGCGACGAGGAGTACTGGTTCTCCCTGCCCGACGACGACCCACGTGCCCAGGCGCACGACATCTACGACTGGGTGGGCTACCTGCAGGAGACCATCGTCGAGGCCCTGACGAGCTGACCTGTCGCGTGGCGGCCGGGGCTCTCGATCCGGCCCGGGACCGACGTGGCATCGTGATCAGGCATGCGTCTGACTCGTTTCTTCTTCGTCATGGTCCTCGGGTTCACCGTGCTCGCCGGTTGCGGCAACGATGACGACCCTTCGGGTGACGACACGCCGAGCGCCGACGGCTCGACGTCCGCGTCCACCGGCAGCGACGACGAGTCGGAGGGTGACGACGGCGGCAAGGGTGACCAGGGCGGCAAGGGCGGCAAGGGTGACAAGCCGGACGACAAGGCCACCACCGGCATCAAGTTCCCCGAGCTCAAGGGCGACGAATGCGACGTCGAGGTCGAGGTGACCGGCGCGGTCGAGACGTCGTGGCAGGGCCAGGGCGTCGTCTCCCGCGGCAAGAAGAAGTTCACGCCTCCGGCGACCTACCAGGCCGAGGATGGCGACTACGTCGTGACCATGAGCTCGCGGGGCAAGAGCACGGCGCCCGGCATCGTCTTCACCGACGGTGGTTCGCTCTACGGCTCGACCATCGACAGCACCGGTTACGAGGCCAAGCGCGACGCGAGCGGCGCCACGGCCGACACCGACCTCGTCGACCCGACCGGTGGCGACGGGATCCACGTGGTCGCCACATTCGACTGCTGAGCGCGTGCGGCCGGACGACGGGCCGGCCACTACCCTCGAACCTGTGCTGACCATCGACCAGGCGACCTACGACGGCATCGTCGCGCACGCCAAGCGTGACCACCCCGACGAGGCCTGTGGCATCGTCGCGGGCCCGGAGGGGAGCGATCTCCCGCTCAGGCTCGTGGAGATGGTCAACGCCGCCGGCAGTCCGACGTTCTACGAGTTCGACTCCACCGAGCTGCTCGCGCTCTACAAGCAGATGTGGGACGCCGACGAGGAACCCGTCGTCGTCTACCACTCGCACACGGCCACCGAGGCCTACCCGAGCGTCACCGACATCGGTCTGGCCAGCGAGCCCGGGGCGCACTACGTGCTGGTGAGCACGCGCGACTGGGCCGCATCCCGGGAGGGGAATAACGAGGGTCCCGTGGAGTTCAGGTCCTACAGGATCATCGACGGCGTGGTGACCGAGGAAGAGGTCTCCGTCGTCCCCCAACTTTCAGCCAGCACCCAGAGCTAGGAGCACCACCGACATGGCCATCGAGGTCCGGATCCCCACCATCCTGCGCACCTACACAGGCGGCGAGAAGGCCGTCGACGGCTCGGGTGCCACGCTCAGCGCACTCATCGACGACCTCGAGGCGAGCCACCCGGGCATCAAGGACAGTCTCGTGGAGCACAAGTCCGACAAGATCGAGCTGCGCCGCTTCGTGAACGTCTACGTCAACGACGAGGACGTCCGGTTCATCGGCGGGCTCGACGCCCAGCTCAACGACGGCGACCAGATCGTCGTCCTGCCGGCCGTCGCCGGAGGCTGATCGACGCATGGCGCGCTTCGACAACCTGTTGGCCTCCGTCGGCGGTACGCCGCTGGTGGGGCTGCCACGGCTGTCGCCGAGCGCCGACGTCCGGTTGTGGGCCAAGCTGGAGGATCGCAACCCCACCGGCTCGATCAAGGACCGCCCGGCCCTGAAGATGATCGAGGAGGCGGAGAAGGACGGCACCCTCCGCCCGGGCTGCACCATCCTCGAACCGACCTCGGGCAACACCGGCATCTCGTTGGCGATGGCGGCCAAGCTCAAGGGCTATCGGATCGTGTGCGTGATGCCGGAGAACACCTCCGAGGAGCGTCGCCAGCTGCTGCGCATGTGGGGCGCCGAGATCATCTCCTCGCCCGCTGCCGGTGGCTCGAACGAGGCAGTGCGGGTTGCCAAGCAGGTCGCAGCCGAGCACCCCGACTGGGTGATGCTCTACCAGTACGGCAACGCCGCGAACGCGCTCTCGCACGAGCAGGGCACCGGTCCCGAGATCCTCGCCGACCTCCCGTCGGTGACTCACTTCGTCGGTGGGCTGGGCACGACCGGCACCCTGATGGGCGTCAGTCGTTACTTCCGAAGTGCCAAGCCCGACGTCAAGATCGTGGCGGCAGAACCCCGCTACGGCGAGCTGGTCTACGGCCTGCGCAACCTCGACGAGGGCTTCGTGCCCGAGCTGTACGACGCCGACCTGATCGACTCCCGGTTCTCGGTGGGTCCGCGCGACGCAGTCCGTCGGGTGCGTGAGCTGCTCGAGCTCGAGGGCATCTTCGCGGGCATCTCGACCGGGGCGATCCTGCACGCCGCTCTCGGCCAGGCCGCCAAGGCGGTCAAGGCGGGGGAGACCGCAGACATCGCGTTCGTCGTGTGCGACGGCGGCTGGAAGTACCTCTCGACCGGTGCCTACGAGGGCACCATCGACGAGGCCGAGGACCGCCTCGAAGGGCAGTTGTGGGCGTGAGGTTGCACCTCGCCTCCACCCTCGCCCCCCTCGGCCTCGCCCTCACCCTCCTCACCGCAGTCCTGCCCACCTCGGGCTCCGCAACCGAGCCGGAGGGCTCGTTCGAGCTGAGGCGCACCCCGATGATCCGCGGCGACCAGCGCTACGGCGAGACGGTCACCGCAGTCGACGCCCGATGGACGCCGGAGCCCACGAAGGTGAAGTACCAGTGGCTGCGTGCCGGGCTGCCGATCGTGGGCGCCACCCGCGCCAGCTACGCGATCACGGCAGAGGACGTCGGCAGCCGGTTGCGGGTGCAGACGACGGCCTACCGTCGCGGGCTCGAACCAGCCACCGCCACCTCCGAGCGGGCAGATCCGGTTCGGCATGCGGTGCCGGTGCGGCGCACGGTGACCTACTCGGTCGAGACGCGCGGACGGATCAGCGCCGACCTCGATCAGTTCCGACGATCTGCCCAGGAGACCTACGACGACGCCCGCGGATGGCGGGGCAAGGGTGTGCGGTTCATGCCGGTGCGACGCGGAGGATCGTTCACCCTCGGTGCTCGCCGAGGCGCGTGCGGTGCCCAGCTTCTCGGGGCAGTGCAGCGCCGAGTACAGCTGCCGCGTCGGTCGGTACGTGATCATCAACCAGACCAGGTGGCTGCGCGCGACGCCCGTCTGGCGCTCGGCCGGCCGAAATCGCGCCGACTACCGGCGACTCGTGGTCAACCACGAGACTGGTCACTGGCTGGGCTACGGCCACGCCGGCTGCCCGGGTCGAGGGCAGCTGGCGCCGGTGATGATGCAGCAGTCGAAGGGCCTCGACGGCTGCCGCGCCAATCCGTGGCCGACCCGCGCCGAGCTCAGCCGCCGCTGACGATCAGCGGCGTACCGGCTCCCTCGAGGCTGCCCGGCACCGGGTCGAGGCCCAGCAAGGACGTCGCGAGGTCGGCGAGGTTGCCGTTGCGCACTGGCTGGCGCTTCACGGCGTACGACGGACGGCCGACGCCCGGGTCGCGGTAGGCGGGGTTCAGGTCGTAGAGGTCGGCCGGCGCGATGCCCGGACCCCACACCACGAACGGCACCGTGTAGTTGGCCGGATCGGTGGCGACGCCGTGGTCGCGCAAGCCCTTCTGGCCCGCCGTGGTCGGCGGTCAGGATGATCGTCAGGTCGGCGAGGGTGGGCTGGGCATCAGCGGCGTGCAGGAGCTTGCCGACCAGCGCGTCGATGCGGCGCACCGCCGCGAGGTACTGCGGGCCGAGGAATCCATGCGCGTGCCCCGCCGTGTCGGCGCCTCCGAGGTGCAGGAACGTGAACCCGCGGTCGACCGCGACCAGATCGCGGCGCACAGCGGTGACGAGCTCTCCGTCGCGCTCCTCGGCGATGGTGACCCGGTCGATGCCGGCGGGCCACGACCGGTCGAAGAGCGAGAACTTGGTCTTCGCCGCAAACAGTGCCGTCGCCAGGCCGGCACCGTGGACCGTTCCGAAGACGGAGGCTGTAGCGCGCCCGGCAGCACGTTGCACGGTGGTGCCGGGGAGATCGGTGTTCCAGGTGACGCCGTGGCCGCCCCGTCGACGGATCGATGCGTCGACCGGTCACCATGCTCGTGTGGTTGGGCAGGGTCACGGTCATCTCGTACCTGGCTGCGCGCGTTCAAGGTGGCGGCCCCTTCGTCGACCAGACGCCACAGGTT
Organism: uncultured Actinomycetota bacterium; assembly: GCA_963781575.1. Classification (GTDB taxonomy): domain Bacteria; phylum Actinomycetota; class Actinomycetes; order Propionibacteriales; family Nocardioidaceae; genus Nocardioides. The sequence goes on from CAWAGM010000004.1 coordinate 205,389, forward strand.
CGGTGCTCCGTCGTGGCCCAGTCGGCGCAAGGCATCGGGGTTCAGGGCGTCGATCGAGATCGCCAGCACCTGGGGGTCGGGTCGATCGTGCACGTCGCGCCGGGGTGCGAGGGCGAGCTCGGCGATCTCGGTCGATCCGGCGGACGCGGGTCGGGTGTCGACCGTCGCGCAGCCGGTCGCCACGAGGACGGGAAGCAGCACAGGCGGCCAGCGCGACTCCGAGCGTCCGAGATCGCCACATGAGTCAGACGCTAGGCCAGTTCGGATCGCCCGGCGCCACGCCGCGTGACGTGGGTCCCGTTTCCAGCGGACGAACGCCGCTACGCCGTACGCTCCCCTGTTGTGCCCCTGTCGACGTCGATGGTGACCCCCGAGCAGCGTGCTGCGCCGATCGGGATCTTCGACTCGGGCTTCGGTGGACTCACCGTGGCCCGATCGGTGATAGACCAGCTGCCGCACGAGTCGGTGCTGTACGTCGGCGACACCGCACGGCAGCCCTACGGCCCCAAACCGATCGGCGAGGTGCGCGAGTACGCCCTCGAGTGCCTCGACCACCTGGTGCACCAGGGAGTCAAGGCGCTCGTCATCGCCTGCAACTCCGCGAGCGCGGCCATGTTGCGCGACGCCCGCGAGCGCTACGACGTCCCTGTCGTCGAAGTGATCTACCCGGCGACCCGGCGCGCCGTCGCTGCCACGCGCAACGGCCGCGTGGGCGTCATCTGCACCGCCGCCACGGCCGAGTCGATGGCCTACGACGACGCTTTCGCTGCCGCGCCGCACCTCGAGATCACCACCCGCGCCTGCCCGCGGTTCGTCGACTTCGTGGAGGCTGGCGTGACCGGCGGTGACGACCTGCTGGCCGTCGCCCACGAGTACCTCGACCCGCTCTCGCGCACTGGAATCGACACGCTGATCCTGGGCTGCACCCATTACCCGCTGCTCACGGGCGTCATCTCCTACGTGATGGGCGATGACGTCACGCTGGTGAGCAGTGCCGAGGAGTGCGCGAAGGACGTCTACCGGATGTTGGCCGACACTGGTTTGATGCGGTCCGACGGTGAACCCGCTATCGCTTCGTCACGACCGGGTTCGCCCGACGAGTTCGAGTCGATCGGTCGCCGGTTCCTCGGCCCGGAGATGATTGCGGCCAGCCAGTTCGCAGGAGGACTGGCATGAATATGAAGATGACCGTGGTGGGCTGCGCGGGTTCCTACCCCGGCCCCGACTCGCCCGCCAGCAGCTACCTCGTCGAGGCCGAGCACGATGACGGCGCCGGACGGCGGGTCTGGCGGATCCTGCTCGACATCGGCAACGGCGCGCTGGGTCAGCTGCACCGCTACGTCGACCCCCTCACTGTCGACGCTGTCCTGATCAGCCACCACCACCCCGACCACTGCCAGGACATGTGCGGCTACTGGGTGATGCGCAAGTACAACCCCAAGGGTCCGCAGCCGCGGATCCCCGTCTACGGTCCGTCGGGAACGGCCGACCGGATGGCGCAGGCCTACGACCTGCCCCTCGACCCGGGCATGCACGAGGAGTTCGACTTCCGGAACTTCGACGGAAGCTTCGAGCTCGGCCCCTTCACCATCGAGCCGATCCTCGTCGACCACCCGGTCGAGGCCTACGGTATGCGCGTCAGCGCCCACGGTGCCACGATCGGTTACAGCGGCGACTCGGCTCCCTGCGACGCACTCGAGCGGGTTGCCGAGGGTGTGCAGGTGCTGCTGTGCGAGGCCTCGTTCCGCGATGGCGACGACAACCCGCCGCACGTCCACCTGACCGGTCGGGACGCTGGTGACGTCGCGGCCCGCGCCGGGGTCGGCCGGCTGGTGCTCACCCACATTCCGCCGTGGTTCGACCGCGACGACATGGCCGACGAGGCCCGACGCGTGTTCGACGGACCTCTCGACCTGGCCGAGTGCGGCGCCACCTACGAAGTCTGAGCCGCCCAACCCCACTCGCTCGTCACGGCTCACCCTGCGCACGTGAGGTAAGGCAGAGTGGTCGGCATGATCACCGTCGAGCACCTCTCGCGTCGGTACGGGAACTTCGTCGCTGTCGACGACGTCAGCTTCACCTGCCAGCCGGGCCGGGTCACTGGCTTCCTCGGTCCGAACGGCGCCGGCAAGACCACGACCATGCGGATCTTGGTCGGCCTCACACCCGCGACCGGGGGCCTGGCCACGATCGGGGGCCACCGGTTCGCCGACATCGCGAACCCGGGGCGCCACGTGGGCGTCCTGCTGGACGCGAGCGCGCAGCACGGCGGTCGCACCGGCCGCGAGATCCTGACCCTCGGCGCCCGCACGATGGGCCTGCCCAAGTCGCGGGTCGACGAGATGCTGGACCTCGTCTCGCTGACCGGTGACGAGGCCACCCGTCGACTGCGCCACTACTCGCTCGGGATGAAGCAACGGCTCGGCATCGCTCATGCTTTGCTCGGCGATCCGCAGGTGCTGATCCTCGACGAGCCCGCCAACGGTCTCGATCCGGCCGGCATCCGCTGGATGCGCGGCTTGCTGAAGAGGTACGCCGACCGGGGCGGAACGGTGCTGCTCTCGAGCCACCTGCTGAACGAGGTCGAGCTGATCGCCGACGAGATGATCCTGATCGGCCAGGGCCGGATCGTCGCGCAGGGCGACAAGAAGACGCTGCTCGCCCACCAACGGACAACCAGACGGCGGCCAGGCCGAACGTGGTCCTCCCTCGACAACGATCCGGCTGGCCAGCGTGCTCCACGAGCGGGGCCTCGCCGCAGCGCCGCTGGGTAGGCGGCCTGAGCGTCGCAGTGCGAGAGCGTCGAGGTCGGTCGGGCTGCCGCCGAGCACCAGATCGTGCTGACCGACCTCCGCTCGGTCGAAGGCGGGCTCGAGGACCTGTTCCTCGAGCTGACGTCCGACACGCAGCGGGGTGACGCGGCTTCGGCAGGCAGCCACGGCACCGCCGCCCGGCGCCGCCCCCACCGCCCCCACCGCCGCTACGTTGCAGGAGCGCCATCGGAGCACCGCCGATGAGCGACCCTCGACATCACCCAGACCGCGCGGCGTGCCGTTCACCCGGCTGGTCGCCGTCGAGCTGCGCAAGGCGGTCGACACCGTCGCCAGCTTCTGGCTGGTCGCCTCCATCGTCATCCTGCACCATCGTCGACGGCTTCGTGCTGCTCGCCACGGTGATCCAGTGGCCAGACGTCGCCCTCGGTCGACTTCGCCTACCTCGGCCGCCGGCGTCACCTCGCTGGTCCTGCCGATCCTGGGGATCATGCTCGTCACCAGCGAGTGGGGGCAGCGCACCGCAATGGTGACGTTCGCCTCGAGCCGCGCCGCGTCCGGGTGGTCTGGCGAAGCTCACCGTCGGCGTCGTCCTGACCCTCGCCACGGTGGTCATCGCGTCCTTGTCGGGGTGCTGTGCACCTACGTGTGCGAGGTGGCCAATCCCGACCAGACCACATGGGATCTCGCGGCCCGCGAGCATGACCGGCTACTTCATCACCCAGATCCTGGCGATGCTCGGCGGGCTTCGCGCTGGCGACCCTGCTGCTGAACACGCCGGCCACGATCGTCCTCTACTTCGTCTATCGGTTCGCGCTGCCCGGCGTGCTGTTCATGGTGAGCGGCCTGGTCGACGCCTTCGCCAAGATCTCGCCGTACCTCAACTTCGCCGAGGCGCAAGGCCCCTTGTTCGACCTCACTCTCAACACCGGGGAGGAGTGGGCCCAGCTTCTCGTGTCCGGGTTGATCTGGCTCGTGCTGCCGCTGAGCCTCGGGCATGCTGCGGATCCTGCGGGCCGAGGTGAAGTAGGCGCTGTGACGCCGTTAGCCTCGCCAGCATGACTACCCGTGAGGACGGCCGCGCCGACGACGAGCTGCGTCCGGTGACCATCACCCGTAACTGGCTCGACCACGCTGCAGGCTCAGTGCTGATCGAGTTCGGCAAGACCCGCGTGCTGTGCGTCGCGTCGGCGTCCGAAGGTGTTCCGCGCTGGCGCAAGGGATCGGGCCTGGGCTGGGTGACCGCGGAGTACGCGATGCTCCCGGGCTCGACGCACACCAGGTCGGACCGCGAGTCGGTCAAGGGCCGTATCGGTGGTCGCACCCACGAGATCAGCCGGCTGATCGGTCGCTCCCTGCGCGCGGTCATCGACTACAAGGCGATGGGGGAGAACACGATCCAGCTCGACTGCGACGTGCTCCAGGCCGACGGTGGCACCCGAACCGCCGCAATCACCGGTGCGTACGTCGCACTGGCCGATGCGTGCGCCAGCCTCGGCGTGAGCAACACGCTCACCGGGTCGGTCTCGGCCATCAGCGTCGGCATCATCGACGGCGTGCCGCGACTGGACCTTCCCTACGTCGAGGACGTGCGCGCCGAGACCGACATGAACGTCGTGATGACCGGTGCTGGCTCGTTCGTCGAGGTACAGGGCACCGCCGAGGGGGCGGCCTTCGACCGCGCCGAGCTCGACGCCCTGCTGTCGCTGGCCGAGAAGGGGTGCGCCGACCTCACCCGGCTCCAGCTGGAGGCCCTGGACAATCGAACGCTGGGCGCGTGACCCGTCTCCACCTGGCTTCGCGCAACGCCAAGAAGATCGCGGAGATGGAGCGCATCCTCGCTGCGCACCTGCCGGACGTGCACGTGGTCGGGCTGGACGACGTGCCGGCCTACGACGAGCCCGTCGAGGATGCTCCGACGTTCGAGGGCAACGCGCTCATCAAGGCTCGGGCGGGTTTGCTGGCCACGGGTCTGGCGACCGTCGCCGATGACAGCGGGCTGTGCGTCGATGCCTTGAACGGCATGCCGGGTGTGTTGTCGGCCCGCTGGTCGGGACCGCCCAAGAGCGACGAGCGCAACAACGAGCTGCTCCTTGCCCAGCTGGCCGACGTCCCCGACGAACGTCGAGGAGCGCACTTCCGGTGCGCAGTGGCCGTGTGTGTGCCGGACGGTCGCGAACTCGTCGTCGAGGGCCGGATGGACGGCACGATCATCCGAGAGACCCGTGGCTCGGGCGGATTCGGGTACGACGTGCTCTTCGTGGCCGACGCGCGCCCAGGGCTGACCACCGCCGAGCTCGACCGCGAGGTCAAGGACGCCATCTCGCACCGCGGTCTGGCACTTCGGGGTCTAGCGCCCCGGCTGGCCGACCTGCTTGTCTGAGGACGAACGGAACGACCCCACGCAGCGACCATCTCGGACCCCCACACTTGGACGGCCTGTGAACCTCTCGCAGCCTTGGCCGGACGCTCGCGACTTCGCCGCGTTCTTCGACGAGACCGTCGAGCGAGCCTTCAGGCTGGCGCTGCTCGCGACGCGCGACAGCGGTCGTGCCCTAGCGGTGACGCGGCGGGCCTACGCAGACTTCTGGCTCACCAGTCGCGAGCCCGACGCCGCGCGGCCGGAAGTGCGAGCTGACTCGTACGCTCAGTGCGCGAGCCACGCCCAGATCCGTGAGGGTGCTGAAGGGGGGACTCGAACCCCCACGCCCTAGAGCACAGGTACCTAAAACCTGCGTGTCTGCCAATTCCACCACTCCAGCTGGTGAGGCCAGTCTGCCAGTGCGCGTCCGGTCAGTCGAGACCGAGGTCGCGACGCAGCTTGGCCACGTGGCCGGTGGCCTTGACGTTGTACTGCGCCAGCTCGATGGCGCCGTCGGCGTCGACGACGAAGGTCGAGCGGATCACGCCCTGCACGACCTTGCCGTAGAGCTTCTTCTCCCCGAACGCCCCGTACGACTCCATGACCGACTTGTCGGCGTCGGAGAGCAACGTGATGGTCAGGCCCTCCTTCTCGCGGAACTTCGCGAGCTTCTCCGGCTTGTCCGGCGAGATGCCGAGCACGGTGTAGCCGGCGGCCTGGAGCGAGTCGAGGGACTCGCTGAAGTCGCAGGCTTGCTTGGTGCAGCCCGGGGTGAGGGCGGCCGGGTAGAAGTAGACGACGACCTTGCCTCCGCGCAGGCTCGCGAGCGAGACGTCGGCGCCGGTGTCGTCGACCAGGGTGAAGTCGGGTGCGGTGTCGCCGAGGGCGAGGCGGGGCTCGGTCATCGAGGGAATCCAATCCAAATGAGCGGTTGTTGCGAACTCTTTGCAGCAACGTAGGGTGAGCTTGAACGGCTCGCCCACAACCTACTCACGGCCGGAGTCCCCGATGCACGTGCCTGATGGCTTCCTCGACGCGCCTACGTCGGTGGCGACCGGGGTCGTGGCCGCTGCCGTCGTCGGCGTATCCCTGCGCAAGGCGCGCGGTGAGCTCGACGACCGCACCGCTCCGCTGGCGGGCCTCGTGGCTGCCTTCGTCTTCGCCACCCAGATGTTGAACTTCCCGGTCGCCTCGGGCACGTCGGGCCACCTGCTGGGGGGTGCGATCGCCGCAGTGCTGGTGGGTCCGTGGACAGGGATCCTCTGCACCAGCGTCGTGTTCATCGTGCAGAGCCTGCTGTTCGCCGACGGAGGGATCACCGCGCTGGGCACCAACATCCTGCTGATGGGTGTCATCACGTGCGGTGTCGGCTGGATCGTGTTCCGCGCGCTGCTGCGGGTGCTTCCCAAGAAGATCTCGGTCGTGCCGCTCGCCGCCGGTATCGGGGCCTTCGTCTCCGTGCCGGTCGCCTCGCTGGCCTTCGTCGGCCTCTACGCGGTCGGTGGCTCGGTCGACCTGTCGCTCACCGCCCTCACCGGGGCCATGGTCGGCGTCCACCTCCTCATCGGGATCGGCGAGGGCCTCATCACCTTCTTCGCGGTCGGCGGCCTGATCGCGGTCCGCCCCGACCTGGTCCACGGCGCGCGCTCGTTGCTGGCCACTCGCGAGCTCGAGATCCGCACGACAGGAGTCGCAGCATGAAGGCACCCAGCGGGAAGGGTGCCAGCAGGGGCGTCAGCACCAAGGCCGTCGGAGTCGGGATCTTCGTCGTCGCCCTGATCCTTGCCGGCGTGGTGAGCTTCTACGCGGCGAGCAGTCCCGATGGGCTCACCAAGGTCTCGCAGGACGAAGGCTTCGCCTCCTCGGAGAAGGAGCACGCCGCCGGCGAGGGGCCTTTCGCGGGCTACGGTGCCAGCTTCGTCGACGACGAGCGTCTCAGCGGTGGTCTGGCGGGCGTCGTCGGAGTCGTGGTGGTCCTGGTGCTGGGCGCCGGACTCGCGTACGTCGTGCGTCGTCGGACCAGCGACCAGCCGACCGCGTGATGTCGTCCTGAGTGGGCGGCGCACACGGTCATCAGCTGCACTTCCACGCGCACTCGCCCCTGCACCGGGCTCCGGCGCACCTGAAGCTGGTCGCGCTCCTGGTCTTCATGGTCACCGTGGTGGCGACTCCTCGGGAGTGGTTCCCGGTCTATGGCGGCTATCTCGCTCTGTTGATCGCGGTGATCGCCGTCTCGCAGGTGCCACCGACCTACCTCCTCAAGCGGATGGTGGTCGAGGTGCCCTTCGTGGTGTTCGCGCTCCTGCTCCCGTTCGTCGCGCACGGGCCTCGCACCGACGTGCTCGGCATCAGTGTCAGCGAGTCGGGTCTGCTGGGGGCCTGGGGACTGCTCGCCAAGGGCACCTTGGGCGTGATCGCCAGCCTGACCCTGGCGGCCACCACCGAGCCTCAGGCGCTGCTCCTCGGCCTGCAGCGGCTCCGCATGCCGGCGCTGCTGGTGCAGATCATGGGGTTCATGATCCGCTACCTCGAAGTCGTCACCGACGAGCTGCGACGGATGCGGATCGCGCGAGAGTCGCGAGGCTTCAGCGGCCGCGACGTGCGGCAGTGGCCGGTGCTGGCCAAGACGCTGGGCGCCCTCTTCATCCGCTCCTTTGAGCGCGGCGAGCGCGTGCACCTGGCCATGTTGTCGCGCGGCTACACCGGCGAGATGCCCCGATGACCACCCCGGTCCTGGACGTGCGCGGGCTGGCCTACGCCTATCCCGATGGGCACCAGGCGCTCGCCGGGGTGAACCTGCACGTGCACGAGGGCGAGCGCGTAGCGTTGCTCGGACCCAACGGCGCCGGCAAGACCACCTTGGTATTGCACCTGAACGGCATCCTGAACGCCGGAGCCGGATCGGTGATGATCAGTGGGCTGCCCGTGACGAAGCAGCACCTGGCCGAGATCCGACGGCGCGTCGGCATCGTCTTCCAGGACCCCGACGACCAGCTGTTCATGGGCACGGTGCGTGCCGACGTCGCCTTCGGCCCGAGCAACCTCGGGCTCAAGGGCGCGGAGCTCGACGCGCGGGTTAGACACGCACTCGACTTGGTCGGGATGGGTGACTTCGCCGATCGGCCCCCGCACCACCTCTCCTTTGGGCAGCGGCGCCGGGTGGCGATGGCCACCGTGCTGGCGATGGAGCCCGAGATCCTGGTGCTCGACGAGCCGTCGTCGAACCTCGACCCGGCCTCGCGCCGCGAGCTGGCCGACATTCTGCGCTCTCTCGACGTGACCGTGTTGATGGTCACCCACGACCTTCCCTACGCCTTCGAGCTGTGCCCGCGCTCGGTCGTGCTGAGCGATGGCCACGTGGTCGCCGACGGGGCGACGTTCGACGTGCTGACCGACGACGAGCTGATGCGCGCCCACCGGCTGGAGCTACCGTTCGGTTTCGACCCACGCACCATTGGTAACCTGCCCGGGTGAGCAACGAACTCTCTGACCTCGAGCGCGAGATCGAGCAGACCCGGGAGCGCCTGGCGACCACGATCGACCAGCTTCTCTACCGCTCGCACCCGAAGACGATCGTGGGCCGCGAGGTGGCCTCGATCAAGGGCTTCTTCGTGGACGCCTCCTCGGGCGGACCGCGCACCGACAACATCCTCAAGGTCGTCGGCGGCGTCGTCGGCACCGTGGCGCTGTTCGTCGTCGTGCGTCGCGTCGTTCGCTGAGCTCGGGAGTCGTCGTGGCTGACAAGCAGCCCATCAAGATGCTGCACGACCGCCTCCTGGTCGAGGTGGACGTCGAGGCCGGGGAACGTCGCTCGACGGGCGGCATCGTGATCCCGGCTACGGCCGCGATGGGCGCCCGGCGACTCGCCTGGGCCCGGGTCGCCGCCGTCGGGCCGCACGCCCGGTCGGTGGAGGTCGGTGACCGGGTGCTCTTCGACCCCGACGACAAGGCCGAGGTCGAGGTCAGCGGCGAGGTCTACGTGGTGATGCGCGAGCGCGACGTGCACGCGGTGGCCGCCGATCGGCTCGGCGACGAGACCGCCGGCCTGTATCTCTGAAGCAGCCTCTTGCCAGACCCGTAACGGGCGTCACGTTCGCGCGTTGAGTGGACTGTGCGCTCCCCACTGCTGATCCTGCCTGCCCTCCTGCTGACGGTGACCCTGGTGCCGGCCAGTACGGCGTCCGTCCTCACCAACCCAGAGCGCCACCGACGCCCGCGTCGCCGTTGCGCGTGCTGCTGACGAGTCGCGGTACGCCGCCACCATCGAGTGGACCGAGCACGGCATCCCGCACATCACCGCACGGGACTTCGGCTCACTCGGTTTCGGTGGTGGCTACGCCGCCGCGACGACCACGATCTGCACGCTGGCCGACACCCTGATCACCGGTCGCGGCACCCGCTCGCGCTGGTTCGGGCCGAAGAAGATCTACGACGACCAGGTCTCCATGAACGGGACCAACCTCCAGATCGACACGCTCGTCGGAGACCTGCACAACCGACGGGTCGTCGAGAAGCTGCTCGCCTCCGACGCGGGCCCTGGGCGTGAGGCGCGCGCCATGGTGAACGGGTACGTCGCCGGGGTGAACAAGTGGTTGCGTACCCACGAGGTCACCGACCCGGCGTGCCAGGGAGCCGCCTACCTCAAGCCAACCGTGAAGCCGATCGACCTTTGGTACGGCGTCTATCTCGCCAACTTGCTGGCATCGACCGGCGTCTTCGTCAAGGCGATCGTCGACGCCGAGCCGCCATCGCTGACTGATCCGGGCTTGCCTGTGGAACTTCCGATCCCTGGCCAACTGTCCGCTGCACGTGCCGACGAGGCTGCGCACCTCGCTGCGACCCCAGGCCGACTTCGGCTCCAACGCGACCGCCATCGGTGGCGATTCCACAACGACTGGCAAAGGGATGCTGCTGGGCAACCCGCACTTTCCGTGGCGTGGGCGCTACCACTTCACGCAACAGCATCTGACGATCCCCGGTCGATACGACGTGGCCGGTTCGGCGCTGGTGGGTTCTCCGGTGGTGCTGATCGGCTTCAATCGCGACGTCACCTGGAGCCACACGGTCTCCACCGCCTATCGGTTCACCCCGTACGAGTACCCATTGCTCGGCAGCCCGACCACGTACTTGACCGAGTCGGGGCCTCAGCAGCTCGAGCGGCGCATCGTCAAGGTCAAGGTCAAGAGGGCGAACGGCAAGATCGGCACGATCACCGAGGACCTCTACCGCACCGCACAGGGCTACGTGTCTGACTCGCCCAGCCAACTCATGGGGTGGACCCCGGCCAGTGTGTGGGCGCTGCGCGACGCGAATGCCGAGCATCTACGCACGATCGACACCTTCCTCAAGATGGGCAAAGCCACCTCGGTGCGCGACCTGCTGCGACGTCAGGACGCCGCTGGCGGGATGCCGTGGGTGAACACGACCGCGGCAGACCGCAAGGGCGACGTGCTGTACGCCGATCACTCGGTGGTGCCCCACGTGACTAACGAGATGAAGGCGCGTTGCTTGACGCCGGTCGGCGCTGTGCTTGACCAGGTGGCCAATTTGCCGGGCTTGAACGGCGCGTTGGCCAACTCCACGTGTGCCTGGGGCAGCGACAGCTCGGCCCAGCGGCCCGGGATGTTCGGCCCGGAGAACCTGCCCGACGTGGTCCGCCGCGACTGGGTGATGAACGCCAACGACTCCTACTGGCTGCCCAACCCGGCCTCGCCGCTGGAGGGCTTCTCGACCATCATCGGCTGCGAGCGGTGCGAGCGGACCATGCGCACCCGCATGGTGAGCCAGTACGTCATCGACCAGCTGGCCGACGGCGGCAAGGAGTCCCCGAGCACGTTGGCTGGTCACCAGTACGCGAACCGGGTCCGTGCCGCTGAGGTGATGCGAGCCGATGGTGCGCTGGACCAGGTCTGCTCGGAGACTGGTGAGATCGAGGGATGCCGGGTGCTGGAGGCCTGGGACGGACGCTCCGACACCACGTCGGTCGGCACCCACATCTTCGAGATGTTCCTGCGCAAGCTGCCCGACAACGGGCGTGTGGCGGACGCCCTTCTCGGCGAGCGACCCGCTCAACACTCCGCGCAGCCTCAACGCCGACAACCCGCTCGTCGTGCGGGCGATGGAGCGCGCTTTCACCTCGCTGCGCAAACGGAAGATCCCGTTCGACCGGGCCTGGGGGAAGCTGCAGGTCGCCGGGGACCGAGGCGCACCCCCGATCCCGCTCGGGGGCGGTACGGGTGACTCCGCCGGCAACGCCAACGCGTTGGCCTCGCGGAACCCGGTGACCAACAAGGGTCGCTACCGGGCGATCACCTTCGGTTCCTCGCACATCCAGTCAATCGCGTTCCTGTCCGGCGGCCGGGTCTCGGCGCGCACGATCTTGACGTATGGACAGTCCGAGAACCCGCTGTCGCCGTTCGCCTCCGACCAGACCAAGCTCTTCTCCCAGGAGAAGTGGGTCGACTTCGCGTGGACCGACCGGCAGATCGCCGACGACCTGATCAAGACCGAACGGGTCACCGGCTGACGAGCTGACCATGAGCTGAACATGAGCCGATGGACGTAGCCGCTGCCGGCACGACGAGCCGCTGATCAGTCAGGGCGCTGCGGGAGATCCGGGGATCATCGCGAGCTCGGCGTTGTCGGCGTCCGCGAGCCGGGACGACGTGCCTTGGCGGTGCACGTCGGGCATCAGCGTCGCCACCGCGGCGGCGACCAGCATGCCCACCGCGAGCAGGGTGAAGCCGACGGTGTAGCCCGACTCGGCCGGGTAGTCACCAACGCCCGTGTGGGCCGTCACGACCCCGGCCATGACCGCCGAGCCGATCGACCCGCCAATGGTGCGGATGTTGGCGTTCATGCCGCTGGCGACCCCGGTCTGGTGCGCGGGCACGCTCGCGATGACCACGCCTGCCAGGCTCAAGAACACCAAGCCTGAGCCGACTCCCTGCACGGTCGTGGCGAGGTAGAGCTGCCACTGGTGGTCATGGAAGAACGCCATCGTGAGGAAGGCTGCGGCGCTGACGATGGTGCCCGTGGTGATCACCAGTCGTGCGCCGAGGCGTCTCATCAGGCGCGCGGTGGTGAAGCCCATCAGGAAGCTAGCGATTGCGCTCGGCACCAGCAGGTGCCCGGACTCGGAGATCGTCGCGGAGAAGCCGTAACCGGCCTCCTGCGGCGTCTGCAAGAACTGGGGCAGGAAGCCGAAAGCCGCGAACATGCCGAAGCCCACGAACCCGGCGACCAGGTTCGTGGTCCACACCCCGCGCAGTCGCATCATCTTCATGTCGATGAGCGGCACCGGCGCTCGGTTCTCCGAGCGCACCCACCAGGCGCCGAGCACGATGGACGACCCGAGCAGAGCCAGGGTGCCGGGGGAGGTCCACCCCCACTGGCGGCCCTGGCTGACGGGGAGCAGCAGCGAGACCAGTGCGGCTCCCAGCAGGAGGCCGGGAACGATCGGGAGCCGACCGGGCGTGCGCACCGGCGACTCGGGCACGAAGAGCTGGGCTGCGACCGCGGCGACGATGGTCGCGATCATCGGCAGCCAGAACAGCCAGGCGTAACCGAGGTGGTCGACGATGGGGCCAGCCAGCACGATGCCGCCGCCGAAGCCCACAGCGGTCAGCGAAGCCAGCACGCTCAGCACGCCGGTCATCCGGTCCCCGAACTCATCCCGCACGATGCCGAACGAGAGCGGAAGCACGCCGCCACCCAGCCCCTGGACGACTCGCGCGACGATCAGCCACCCGATGGAGGGCGCGAGCGCGGCCATGGCCGAGCCGACCGCGAGCATCGCGAGGGTGACCACCAGCATTCGACGCTTGCCCACGGCGTCCCCGATCCGACCGAGGATCGGCGTGGCGATCGAGGCCGAGAGCAGGTAGGCGGTCAACACCCAGGTGACCGTGGTCTGGCTGGTGTCGAACTCCGCCTGGACGCGGGCCAGGACGGGCACGACCAGCGACTGGAGCAGGGCGAACGAGCAGACAGCCACGGTCAGCACCGCGAACGTGGTCGCCTCGCGCGAGCGGCGGGACGACGCTGACATGTGACTCCTGGGCGTTGAGATCCGCAATAGTTGCGAACGGCAACCATCATAGTCGTTCGATCAGGCTCCGGCGCTCGGTGACGCGACGTGGTCCCGCTCCTCCAGGACGTCCACCCCCACGGCTCCCAGGACGCCTACCCCAGGCCGGAGACCTCGGATGCGATCCCGCCATCGTAGGCCGGGCACAACGTGCGGCCGGCCGCCGCGATCATGGTGATCGCCTGCACCGAGTCGAGCGTGCTGGTGGCCAGGATCGTCGAGGCGATCTCGACGACGCCGATGCCACGGCCGTAGTCGCGGCAGATCGCGCGCCCGCCGCTCTCGAGCTGGCTGTCGCGGTAGGGCAGGAAGACCGGGTCGGCCCGGTGGAGGAGGTCGACGAAGGCCGCCTTGGGCGGGCCCAGCACGACCTGGACCGGCAGCGGCGGGAGGCTGCCGATCGGTGGGCCGCCGGGCGACGCGGGGGGCGCTGCCTGCGGGGATCGCACGTCGTCCCCGGCGGTCGTCAGCGCAACCACGACCATGACCGCGAGCACCACGGCCACGATCAGGGCGTAGGCCGCGCGTCCGCTTCGGGGCTGCGCCCGCCGCTCGGGTCCGGGCTCCGGCTCGGGCTCGGGTTCGGGCTCCACCTCGAAGGTGCGGTGCCGGGTCGGCTTCGACTGGGGCTTCGACTAGGGCTTCGAGGGGGGCTTCGACTAGGGCTTCGACTAGGGCCTGGACCTTGTGCCGGTGCCGGGTGAAGGCGGCGCGGGCGTTCGCGCGGGCCTGGGTGGCGCCCTTGGCGCTGGTGGAGGTGCGGGTGAAGTCACTGCACGAGCAGGTCACCCGGCACTCGAAGCCGGCGTCGGTATCTGTGGGGAGGGGCGTGTACGTCGGTACGTGCGCGGCGTCGACCACGGCGTTCTCGGCGTTCTCAGCGTTCTCAGCGTTCTCGGCGTTCTCGGGGCCCTCGGAGCTGGTCGAGGACGTCACCGTGGCAGCGTAACGGCCACCCGTGGTCTGGACCGCTTCGTCTCGGTTAGGTGACATTTGTCGGTGTCGGGGCTACTCGGCATGACGATTTCCCGCGTGGGACGTTGAGGATGCGTTCCCTACTTCGTACCGGAGAAATCACATGCACCCCAGCACTACTCGACCGCGCCTGCGCCGCGCGGCGACCCTGGCCGTGGCCGCGGCCCTGGCCTGTGGCGGCACATCGGTGATCGGCGGACCGGGCGGCTCCGCCGCCTCGGCCTCAGCTCCTCTGACAGCTGATCTCACCAGTCTCGCGGACCTGGTCGTCCCCGACGTCGGGGACGACCTCGATCTGGGTTCGATCCTCGACCAGGTGACCCAGGTGCTTCGACAGCCCGACGGCTTCCGGTTCCGCGCCTCGTTGACCGACATTACCGTCGGTGGGCTGTTCGAGACGGCCGACGGTTACAGCGTCGACCGCGACGCAAGGGGGTGTGGCGCTACGTCACCGGGCTGAGCGCTGGTCGTCCCGAGCTGGGCGCGCCGGTCTCGGCTGCTCCGGCCCCGGTCACCTTGGTGAAGCGTGCCGGCCGCAGCGAGACGACGCTGACGCCTGGTGAACAGGCGATGCGCTCGGCGATGGCCCAGCAGCTCGAGGCCATGGCGGCTCGGCTGGCTCCCCAGGCTGAGAAGGCCGCGGCGAAGCCCCGCGTCTTCTACGTGCCGGCGCTGATGCTGGCCACCTGGTACGACGAGGCGGCCGGCGAGACGATGCCGCAGTTCCACTCGCCGACCGACACGGTCGAGTACTTCACGAAGATTCTCGACGGGTTCGGCGGCAACCCCTACGGCAGCATGACGCAGTTCTACTACGAGTCGTCGTTCGGCCAGTTCCTGGTGCGCGTCGACGTCTACGGCACCTTCCAGTCGGTCGCTGTCCATCGGCGACCCGTGCCACTACGGCTCGCCCGACGACGGTGACATCAAGCTGACCGACCCGGCCGGCGGACTGCTCGGTGTCGGCGGCGTCGGCGCGCTCGGCATGGCCGTCGAGGCGGTGCCGCAGGCGCTCACCGTTCCATGGGGCAAGTACGACAACGACGACGACGGCGTCGTCGACTTCACGATGATCATCCACTCCGGGGGCGGCCACGAGGTCACCAGCGACCCGTGCAACACCCACTCTCACGCGATCACCGCGACCAGCCTGGCGAACATCGCCACCGGGCTGCTCGGGATCGATGCCGAGACTCTCAAGGTCGGCATTCCGACGTCCACGCCCGGTGTCTTCGTGAACCGCGTGGTCACGATCCCGGAGTTCGAGTCGGCTGCCGACCCGCTGACCATCGGTGTCGCCACGCACGAGATGGCGCACGCCATCGGCGAGCCCGACTACTACGACGTGACCAGTGCCTCGGTGGGCACCGGCGACTGGGACATCATGGCCGGCGGTTCCTACCTCGGTAACCCGTCGGGCAGCAACCCGGCGATGAACAACCCGGCCACACGGGTCTTCCAGAAGTACGTCACGCCGACGATCGTCCGCAAGAGCCTGCGCAACTACACGTTGCGTCCGCGCACCGCGTTGCCCAAGAAGGGTTACAAGTTCGGTCAGCCCGACCGCAACCTGCTGCTGGTGCCGACCTACGAGATCAAGGTCGGCCAGAAGGATTCCCTCGGTCACGTCTGGACCGCTGAGGACGTCTACGGCCTCGCGTTCGACAAGGCGACCAAGATGTACGTCGTCGAGGGGTTCTACCTCGAGAACGTCAGCCGCAACGCGCGCTCGGTCTCCCTTGATCCGCGCAGCCCGATGGGCTCGATGTTCGACCGCCAGATGCACTCCTCAGGTCTTGCGGTCTGGCACTTCGACTACTGGCGCCAGTCCTCGACCTACTTCGGTCACGACAACAACGCGCAGAGCGACGCCAACCGATACCAGGTGGACCTCGAGGAGTTCGACCAGAACGACAACACCCAGGAGATCCAGCTCAACCTCGCGCGCGGCAACCCGGCCGACCTGCTCACCGCAGCCGCCACGGGCATCACCTCGGGCACCCACATGCTGCCGCCGCACACGAAGCCAGCGGGCAAGGGCAAGCCGCAGCAGCCGATCGAGATCAGCGGCACGACGACGCCCGATCTCGGCCGGCACGGCGACCTTCACCGTCAGCAAGACCGCCGTGAACGCGTCGATGGACGTCACGGTCGGTACCGACCTGGTGGGTGACTGCAAGCTGCAGCTCACCGACCCGAAGGGCAACAAGACCGCCGACGTCGACTCCGCCGGCCCGCTCGAGACCGAGACGATCAACGTCAAGAAGCCGAGGCCGGGCACCTGGACGGTCACCGTGGGTGACTTCCTGCTGTGCGGCCCGTGGTCCGGCCGGGTGGTCTTCAACGGCGGTGCCGAGGGCAGCGTTCAACACCTTCGGCTCGGCCGACACCTGGTCGAACTGGTCGAAGAAGCCGACCGGCTGGGCGTTCACGAACGTCCGCGGTTACGGCAACGGCCTCGACCAGAGCCAGGAAGGCGGAGCCCGCACCAGCGACATCACGCTTGACGTGCTCGACCTCGGACGCGCGGTCGACGTCTCGCCCGGCTTCGTGACGGGACGCCGCGACAACGAGGGCGGCTCGGGCACCCTCAGTGCCGGCACCAAGAACGTCCTTCAGGTGCCGGTGTTCTCCAACGGCGGCAAGGCTCCCGGCACGGTGCGGGTCGTCGTCCGCGATGGTGGCGCGCAGGGCCGGGTCGTCGCCTCGAAGACCGTCAAGCTCGGCGCGTTCGAGCGGAAGTACGTCTCCTTCCCGTTCACGCCGCGCGCCGAGGGGCCGGTCGACCTTGCGGTGACGGTCGACCCGCGCAACGCGATCAAGGAGGGTGCTGAGCAGAACCAGACGCAGGTGACCCACCTCTGGGCCGGACCCAAGAACGCCAAGGTCCTCGTCGTCGACGACGACCAGACGCTGGCCCACGAGCGCGCCGTCCAGGGTTCTCTGGCCGCGCTGGGCGTGCCCTACGCCACGTACACCGCGCACCCGACCTACGCCGTGCTCAAGAAGTACGACGCGGTGATCTGGTCGACCTCGGTCGACCGGTACGAGGGAGTGCTGAACAACGCCGACCGGGCCGCGATCCAGAAGTATCTCGATCGCGGTGGTCGGGTGCTGCTCACCGGCAACCGGGCGATGGACGCCCTCACGGTCAAGGGCACCGTGCAGACGCCGGCGAGCGCGGTGCCGTTCGGTGCGCACTACTTCGGGGTGCGGACGCCGGCAGGCAACGCGACGTACGTGCAGACCCAGGGTCGCGTCGAGACGGTGCGTGGCACCGGCCTGCTCAAGGGACTGAAGGTGACGACCCGGCCTTCGCCTGCGCGGCAGTTCTTCAGCCTGGCGGGTCTGGCTGGTGCAGGTGCGGGTTCCGCGGGCGGCACCATCAAGCCCTACGGCAAGGCCACCGGGCTCGTGCTCGCCGTCGTCGCGCATGCTCGAGGCAGTCACCAAGGCCTCCGACCCGGCCTACATCGGTGTGGCGCTGGACGGCGACAAGAAGCATCGCGGCTTCAAGACCGCGGTGCTCGGCTGGAACATCGGGGACGACGAGCACGCGGCCGAGACCGCGCAGCTGCTGAAGAAGGTGCTGACCCACTTCGGGGTGAGGACGGGCAGGGCGCTGCGCCCAGACGAGACCCTCGTCTACGTCAACCCGGTGCGCGACTCGGTGTCGGGCCGCTCGGCCGTCATCACCGCGGTGGTGCTCGGTGCACGCGCGGCCGAGCCCCACGCTCTACTACCGGCGGCATGGTCGGGGTGGGTTCTACCCCGTGGCGATGAAGCAGGGTTCAGTGAAGGGCACGTTCAGCGCGACCATCCCGGGCAAGGCAGTCACGCCCGAGGGAGTCGACTACTACGTGCGCTCGGGCGCTGCGCAGGCGCCGTACGGCGCGGTCGGCGGCAAGCCGCTCTACTACAGCATCGCCGTGGCGATGCCAGAGGTGACGAAGCCGACGCCGATCCGCTGAGGACCGGCGCGACGGGTGTCAAGCAGACCTCCCGGGACTTTGGTCCCGGGAGGACGTGCCTGTGGGCCCGTGCGCATCGTCGTCCGTTGGACCACCATGGACTCATGACCATCCTCCTGAACGAGACCCACGACGCCGAGCGGAAGGCTGGCGGTCACGCATCGCTGACGACCGACGACGTCGTGCAGATGCTGCTCGAGCTGCGTGCACTCGCGCAGCTCGGCGTCGTCCGCGACGCCGCCTGCTGACTGCCGCGACGCCGCCTGCCGCTCGCGGCCGCGCTCTGGCTGTCGCTCGCTGAACTGCGGGCCCTGCGCCGGGTGTCACACCATGGCGTACGGCACCGACCACGTGACTGTGGTGCCTTGACCCGGCGCTGAGGTCACGGCGAAGTTGCCACCGTGTCGCGCCGCTCGCTGCGCCATGTTCTCCAAGCCGCTCCGCGGCTCGTCGCCAGAAAGTCCACGTCCGTCGTCGTGGATAACCAGCTCGAGGCGGTCGCCCGCGTTGAGCGCGACGTCGACGCAGGTCGCCTCCGCGTGCCGGCTGGCGTTGGAAAGGGCCTCGCCCAGCACCGCCAGCAGGTCGGTCGCGATGCGCTCGTCGACCAGGCTCCGCACCGGGCCGTGAACCGCACGCTGGGCCGGAACTTCAACGTGCCGGCCGCGCGCTCGACGATCCGGGTGATCTCGGTCTGGATGTCGTGGTCGGCGCCTGTGCTGCCGAGATCGAAGATCGAGCGCCGGATGTCGCGGATCGTCGCATCGAGGTCGTCGACCGCCTGCTCGATTCGCTCGGTCACCTCAGGGTGGTCGCTGAGCCGGGCCACCCCCTGCACGCTGAGCCCGACGGCGAACAACCGCTGGATCACCAGGTCGTGCAGGTCGCGCCCGATCCGGTCGCGCTCCTCGAGGACTGCCAAGCGCTGCTGGTCGTCGTGAGCCCGAGCCACGTGCAGACCCAGTGCCGCCTGCTCGGCGAAGCTGGCCACCAGGTCGACGTCGACGGCGTAGAAGGCCTCAGCGTTGTCCGTGTTCCACGCCCAGGCCCAGCACGCCCTCGAGCTGGGCTCCGGAGACGAGCGGGACGACGATGCCGGGCCCGACCCTGTCCCGCAATGAGGTCTGATCTGGAACGGAGGTGCGCTCGTCGTTCGCCAGGTCGTCGAGCCGCAGCAGGCTCCGCGTCTCGGCGACGTAGCGCGTCAGTGAGTGGTCGAGGTCAACGTCGTGGGGAACCACTCCGGGCATTCCCGACACGCGCTCGATGCGCATCGATTCCGGCGTCCCGCCCGCGGCGATCCAGGAGATGTCGGCGCCGGAGACCTCGCGGGCGCGATCGGCCACGACCTGGAGCTCGCCGATGCCGGCCGAGGGACGGGAGAGAACGGAGGTGATCTCTGCCGTTGCGGCCAACCAGCGCTCGCGCGTGGCCGCCTCCTCATAGAGGCGCGCGTTCTCGATCACGACGCCAGCAGCGGCGGCCAGGGCGATGACGACGTTCTCGTCCTGCTCGGTGAAGTCGCCACCGCCCTCCTTCTCGGTGAGGTAGAGGTTTCCGAACACTCGGTCACGGATGCGCACCGGAACTCCGAGGAACGAGCTCATCGGAGGATGGTTCGCAGGGAACCCGTAGGACGCTGCGTGCTCGGCGATGTCGTGCAGACGGAGCGGCTCGGGGCGGTCGATGATCAGGCCGAGCAGACCGTGGCCGGTCGGCAGCTCGCCTAGCTGGGCGAGCTGGTCGTCGGTAGCCCCGTCTTGGACGAACCCGTGGTGGATGAACGTGCGCAGCCGGCGATCGGGGCCGTGGCCCAGAACGCCGAGGGCGGCGTACTTCGCGTGGGCGAGGGTGCGGGCCACCGAGACGAGCCGCGCCAGGACTCCGTCCAAGGTTAGGTCGGCGGACATCGTGACGACGGCGTCCAGCAGCAGTCGAAGGCGGGTCTGCTCGTCGAGCACGCCGTTGACGCGGCTCAGCACCTCGCGCAGCAGCTCGTCGAACTCGGCCTGAACGAGTGTCCCGGCGCTCGCCGAGGAGTCGCCAACCCGACTTTCTGTCTCCACGTTCCCCCCCAGGACCCTCGCAGACTGTGGGGACCGTACCTCGGATGAATCGGCCGGCAGGGTGGTTTTCTGAGAGCTGCGTCGCTGGTCTGCGCTTCAGGGGCGGTGCTTGGTCGACAAGATCGCGGCCTGGGTGCGACTGGTGAGGGAGAGCTTGGCCAGGATCGAGGAGACGTAGTTCTTCACCGTCTTCTCCGCGAGGTACATCTGCTCGGCGATCTGCCGGTTGGTGAGACCCTCACCGACGAGCAGCAGGATGCGGTGCTCCTGCTGCGTCAGCTGGGCGAACTGATCGTCCTGCCGTCCGCCCTGGCGGACGCGCTCGAGCACGCGCGAGGTCACCGCCGGGTCGAGGGTCGACTGGCCCGCGGCCACCCGGCGTACGGTGTCGACGAGGTCGTTGCCGCGCACCTCCTTGAGCGTGTAGCCGGCGGCGCCGGCCATGATCGCGGCGAACAACGCGTCGTCGTCGTCGTAAGAGGTCAGGATGAGGACGCTGATCTCCGGGTCGTTCGAACGGATCTCGCGGCAGACGTCGATGCCGGACCCGTCGGGCAACCGTCCGTCGAGGATCGCAACATCAGGCCGCAGTGCCGGCACCCGGCGCATCGCCTCCTCGGCGCTGCCGGACTCGCCGACGACCTCGATGTCGCCTTCCGTCTCGAGCAGCTCCTTGATGCCGCGGCGCACGATCTCGTGGTCGTCCAGCAGGAAGACTCGGATCGGCGTGGCCATGGCCCCAAGGTAACCGCGCCTGCCCGACCTCGGACGCAAAACAACCTCCGACCCTGCTGGTCGGAGGTTGTCTGGTTCTACTGGGTAGATCTACTGGGGTACGGCATCAGGGACTCGAACCCCGAACCCGCTGATTAAGAGTCAGCTGCTCTGCCAATTGAGCTAATGCCGCGTGTGGTGACGCGAGGAGAAAACATACCAGCGGTGATCGGGCGGATGAAATCGAGATCAGGCGGCGACGAAGAAGCCGGCGCTGCCCATCAGGCTGGCGCAGCGGTCGCAGAGAGCGACCGGCTCGCTCCCGTCGTCGGCGTGGGCGCTGACCGCGCGGCGGCCGCGGACCGTCGCCTCGACCGGGTCGAGGTGGTGGCTGCTGCCACACGTGACCCAGGGAGGCTGCCGAGGTGGCGGCAGCAGGGGGCTCGGTCGCGCGCGGGGTGGCGTGCTCGGGCGCGGCGGGGAGGTCGGTCCGTGAGCCGACCAGCGCGGTCGCGTGACCGGCGTCCCGGGTGGCGAACCCAGCAGCCACCAGGGCGGTGGCGACCTCGGGCGAGCGCACGCGGAAGGCGAAGCCGCCGTCGGCCGAGCGGCGGCAGTGCTCGAGGAGCGTCTCGTCGATCCAGGTGGTGTCGATCCACACCCCGCTCACCGAGATGAGCCGGGTGTCGCGGCGAACCGAGACGGTGCGCGGGGGAGTCGCGGTGGCGGTGGCCATGGCTCCTCCTGGTGTCTGCGCTGGTGCCTCGTACCCCGTCCGGGTGAGTACCGAGTCAACGAGCGATCGCCGCGGAGGTGACGGCCAGTGGACGATCAGCTGGTGTCACCGCAGCGCGAGCACCGCCTGCGCCGCGTTGTGTCCGGCGATGCCGGAAACGGCGCCGCCGCGACGGGCGCCCGAGCCGCACAGCAGCACCGAGTCGACGTGGGTCTGCACGCCCCACTGCTGGGCGGGCGTCTCCAGCAGGGCGCGGGCCGGTGCCCAGGGCCAGTCGAGGTCGCCGTGGAAGATGTGGCCGCCGGGCATGGCTAGGTCGCGCTCGATGTCTTGAGGGATCTTCGCCTCGATGCACGGGTTGCCCGAGGCGTCGCGGGCCACGCAGGTCGCCAACGGTTCGACGAGGTGCTGGTCGAGGGAGGCGATGGCTCGTTCGAGTGCGAGCGCCTTGGCGCCCTCGGGGTCTGCCTCGAAGAGGGACGCCGGCGTGTGCAGACCGAAGTAGGTCAGCGTGTGCGTGCCGGTCGGTACGTCGCCGAGGATGGTCGGGTCGGTGAGCGAGTGGCAGTAGACCTCGCCCGGCATGGTCGTGGGCACGCGCCCCTCGGCAGCATCGGCGTACGCCGCCTCGAGCTGGGAGTAGTCCTCGCCGAGGTGCAGCGTGCCGGCGAACGCGAGGGCCGGGTCGATACCCGAGCGCAGTCGTGGGAGCCGGTCGAGCAGCACGTTGATCTTGAGCTGGGATCCCTCCGGCTTGGATGCTGCGTCCTCGGGCTCGCCGAGCAGGATGCGCAGCACCCAGGGGGCGACGTTGGCGAGCACGGTGCCGGCCTCGACGGTGTGCGAGCCAGTGTCGTCGTGCCAGGTGACCTCGGCGCCGCTCGCATCGGTGCGGATCGCACTCACTCCGGCTTCGGTCAGGATCTCGGCGCCAGCACTCACAGCGGCCTTCGCGAGAGCATCGGTGACAGCACCCATGCCGCCCACGGGCACTCGCCACTCCCCGGTGCCGTTGCCGATCAGGTGGTAGAGGAAGCACCGGTTCTGGATCAGCGACGGGTCGTGCATCGAGGCGAAGGTGCCGATCAGCGCGTCGGTGGCCACGACACCGCGCACCGTGTCGTCGAGGAACCGACGCTCGATCGCAGCACCGAGCGGGGAGGCCACGACGTCGTGCCAGATCTGTGGGTCGACGAGCTCTCGGATGGAGGCCTCGGACGGCAGCGGGTGGAGCAGCGTGGGCGAGATGGCGCGCGGCCAGCGTGGACACCTCGGTGTAGAACGCCTGCCACGCGGCGTACTCGTCGTCCGAGCCGGTCAGCTCGGCGAACGAGGCTCGGGTGGCCTCGCGCTCGATGCGCTCGACGTACAGGCCGCCGGGCTTCGAGTCGCGCAGCCAAGGGGTGTAGGACGCCGTCGTGCGCGAACGCAGCGCAACGTCGAGCTCGAGGTCGGCCATCAGCGGCTCGGGCATCAGGGACACCAGGTAGGAGTAGCGCGAGAGCCGGGTCGGGTGGCCGCTGAAGGCAGGGGCCGAGATGGCCGCCCCGCCGGTGTGGTCGAGGCGTTCGAGCACGAGGACCGACAGGCCGGCGCGGGCCAGGTAGGCGGCTGAGACCAGGCCGTTGTGGCCGCCCCCCACGACGACGACGTCATACGAGCTGCGTGTGACCATCTGGTCACCGTACTGACTCGCCTCGACCCGGGAATGTTCAATATTCAACTACTGTTGAGCCTGGTGACGCCCGGCGACTGCTGGGACATTGACAGAAGCATCTGAGGCACAGGAGGTGGGCGACATGCCCGCAATCACCGTTGACGACCTGACCGTCCTCGACCGCCTCGCGGAGCCCGGTCTCGGTGACCAGCCCCGCCCGGTCTGGTCGGTGACCACCGCCCCGCAGGGCTACGAGGGGGAGGGCTTCCCGGTCCGCCGCGCGTTCGCCGGCGTCGACCTGGCTCAGCTCGACCCGTTCATCATGATGGATCAGATGGGCGAGGTGGAGTACGCGCCGGGCGAGCCCAAGGGCACGTCCTGGCACCCACACCGCGGCTTCGAGACCGTCACCTACATCATCGACGGCACCTTCGACCACCAGGACTCCCACGGCGGCGGCGGCACGATCACCAACGGCGACACGCAGTGGATGACGGCTGGCTCCGGCCTGCTGCACATCGAGGCGCCGCCGGAGTGGATGGTGACGCAGGGTGGCCTGTTCCACGGCGTCCAGCTGTGGGTGAACCTGCCCCGCGACGCCAAGTCGAACAGCCCGAAGTATCAAGACATCCGCTCGGGCGAGGTGCAGCTGCTGGCCAGCCCGGACGCCGGGGCGCTGGTGCGCGTCATCGCCGGAACGGTTGCCGGTCACCACGGCCCGGGATCGACTTTCACGCCGATGTCTCTGGTGCACGCCACCATCGAGCCCGGTGCCCGGCTCGACCTGCCGTGGGACGTCGAGTTCAACTCGCTCGTCTACGTGCTCAACGGGCGCGGCACCGTGGGTGTCGACGCGCGTCCCATCGCGAGCGGGCAGACCGCAGTGCTGGGCGCGGGTGACTACCTCACCGTGACTGCTGACGGCAGCCAGGAGAGTCGCTCGCCGAAGCTGGACGTGATCGTCGTCGGTGGTCGTCCGATCCGGGAGCCACTGGCCTGGGCCGGCCCGTTCGTGATGAACACCAAGGCTGAGGTTATGCAGGCCTACGAGGACTTCCAGCGCGGCCACTTCGGCGACATCCCGGCCTGAGTCACGACTGAGCCACGACTGGGCCACGACTGGGCCACGACTGGGCCACGACTGGGCCACGACTGGGCCGGTGATGTGTGCCGGTGATGGCTAGGGTCACCTGGTGTGACCTGCCGCCGCTACCGGGACGCCCTCGGGATCCCGCACCTGCGGGCTGACTCGATGCTCGAGCTGGCCCGCGGGCAGGGCCTGGTCACAGGCCACGACCGCTCGTGGCAGCTGGAGTACCAGCGTCGACGCGCGACGGGCACCACCGCCGAGGTCTTCGGCGAGCCCGGACTGAGCTTCGACCGTTTCGCCCGCCGCAGCATGCTCACCGACACCGCCCGCCGGGCCTTTGACGCGCTGAGCCCCGAGAGCCGCGACTTCGTGAGCGCGTACGTCGACGGGCTCAACGCCGGTCTGCGAGCCGACGGCCACGAGCTCGAGCACCTCGGCATCGAGCCGC
Source organism: uncultured Actinomycetota bacterium (assembly GCA_963781575.1). Lineage (GTDB taxonomy): Bacteria > Actinomycetota > Actinomycetes > Propionibacteriales > Nocardioidaceae > Nocardioides. The sequence continues at coordinate 230,268 of CAWAGM010000004.1, forward strand.
AGCCGTGGCCGGAGTGGATGCCGCTCGCCGTCTTCCACGCCCAGCACATCCTGTTCGCAGGGCTCGGCAGCGAGCTGTGGCGGCGGTGGGCCCGCGACGTCCTCGGGGACGACGCGACGCTGCTCTCGCACGAGGGGCCGGTGTCGAGCGGCAGCAACGCCTGGGCGGTCGGGGGCGACCGCACGGCGAGCGGTCGACCGCTGATCGGCGGCGACCCGCACCGCGTGATCGAGTCACCGGGCGTCTACATGCAGGTCCGGCTGGCGTGCGACGACCCCGACGACGCCTTTGACGTGCTCGGCTTCACCTTCCCCGGCGTGCCCGGGGTGCAGCACTTCGCCCACGCCGGAGACGTGGCCTGGGCAATCACCAACGCGATGGCTGACTACCAGGACGTGTGCGTCGAGGACCTCGAGCCGAGCGACGTCGTCGAGCGCCGTACCGAGACGATCGCGGTGGCCGGCGCCGAGCCGGTCGAGGTCGAGGTGATCCGCACCGAGAAAGGCGTCGTCTTCGAGCCCGGGCGTAGTCTCCGCGACGCCGCCACCGTGCACGGCGAGCTCGGGTTCGAGGCGCTGCTGCCGCTGCTGCGTGCGCGCACCGTCGACGACGTCGACCGGGCGCTCGATCACTGGGTCGAACCGGTCAACAACGTCGTGATTGCCGACGTTCACGGCGCCGTGCGCTACCGGATCGCTGGTCGGGTGCCGACGCGCGACGGGGAGATCTGGACCGGCTGGCTCGCACCCTTGCCCCGGCACGACGTCTCCTCCGACGGGCAGATCGTCACGGCCAACGAGCGACGAGGGCCTGAGAGCGACGCGATCGGCAGGGAGTTCGCTCCGTCCCACCGGGCCGACCGGCTGCACGCGTTGCTCGGCACCCGCCGTGACCTCACGGCGTCCGACTTCGCCGGCTTCCACAACGACACCTACCTGGCCACCGTGCCGCTGTTGAGCGCACTGGTGCCGGGGGAGTTCGACGACTTCGACGGGCACATGGACGCCGACTCGCAGGCGGCCGGCCGGTTCGCCGACTGGCGCTCGTCGCTCGTGGCGCGGATCGCTGCCGAACCCGTCTTCGCGCCGTTCCTGGAGCCCTCGGCCGAGCACCGGCACGACCCGCTGTTCGGTCCGTGGCTCGACCTGACGTCGCGGATCGCGCTGGCTCTACCGATGCTGGTCGATGCCGGGGCGCCGTTCGGGCTCGACCTGTCGGCGCTGGCCCGGGAGGCGCTCGCCGACGTCGCCGCGACTTCGCGTGCCTGGGGCGAGACCCACGTCGTCGCGCCAGTGCATGCCTTTGAGGTGATGGGGCTGACCCCGCCCGACCTGCCGCGACTACCGGTGTCGGGCGACAGCGACTGCGTGCGCTGCACCGGCTCCTACCCCGCCCAGAGCGACGAGTGCTACCGCGGCTCGGTGGCCCGCTACGTCTGGGACCTCGCCGACCGCGGCGCCAGCGGCTGGGTGGTGCCCACCGGTGCCGCCGGGGACCCGACCGACCCGCACCATCACGACCAGCTACCGCTGTGGGCCGACGGCGTCCTCGCGCCGATCATCACCGCCTGGGACCAGCTCACCCTGGAGTCCTAGCGGTCACCCGGACGGGTGTTCGCCGGACGGCGCCGAGCGACGAGCCTGGGAGCACGGCCGCACGCAGAGCCGTGCGAGGGATGTGAGGAGGAGATGTCATGCGCATGACACACCCGGGCAGGGGAACCTGGGTCCTGGTCGTCTACGTCGTGGGGATCCTGGTGGTGCTCGCCGTCATGGGCTTCATCGCCTACGGCATCTACGACGGGTCGCAGTTCTAGTCCACTGCGCCAGGTACCCGGCGCCCACCTTGCGACTCGCGACTCGCGACTCGAACCTGCGGCGTCACGGCGTGAACACGACCTTGATCATGCCGTCCTGCTTGTCACGGAAGCTCGCGTAGGCATCGGGGGCCTCAGCCAGTGGCAGTCGGTGCGTGGCGAAGGACTCCGTGCCGAGCGGGTCGGCATCGTCGATCAGGAGGGGCAGGATGTCGTCGCTCCAGCGTCGGACGTTGGCCTGACCCATGCGCAACTGGAGCTGCTTGTCGAACATCTGCATCATCGGCATCGGCTCGGTAGCACCGCCGTAGACCCCGGACACCGAGACGGTGCCACCACGTCGCACCGAGTCGATCGACGCCATCAGCGCCGCAGCTCGGTCGATGCCGACGCGCTTCATCAACGGGTCGGCCACGACATCGGGCAGAAGTCCCACGGCCTTGATCACCTTCTCGGCGATGGGGCTGCCGTGAGCCTCCATCCCCACCGCGTCCAGGGCCGCGTCGGCGCCGCGCCCCTCGGTGCGACTGCGGACCTCGTCGCCGACGCTGTCGACGGCGTCGAGGTCGATGGTCTCGGCGCCCAACGACGCCACCCGGGCCAGCCGCTCCGGCACCCGGTCGACCACGATCACGCGCACGCCGTCGCGCAGCGCGACGCGAGCGGCCATGTCGCCGATCGGACCGGCTCCCATGATCACCAGGGAGTCACCCTCAGCGACGTCGGCGTACCGCACGCCCTGCCATGCCGTCGGGATGACGTCGGACAGGAAGACGAAGCGGTCGTCCGAGGGGCCGTCGGGCACCTTGATGGGCAGGAAGTCGGCGAACTGCACGCGCAGCAGCTCGGCCTGTCCGCCCGCCACGGAACCGTAGAGGCGGCTGTAGCCGAGCAGGCTCGCTCCAGTGCCCTGTTCGGTGTTCTGTGTGGTCTCGCACTGGCTGTGCAGCCCGCGGTCACACATCCAACAGTGGCCACAGCTGATGTTGAAGGGGACGACGACCCGATCGCCGACCTTAAGTTCGCGCACGTCGGCACCGACCGCCTCGACCACGCCCATCGGCTCGTGGCCGATCACGTCGCCCTGATCCATGAACGCGGCGAGCGGCTCGTAGAGGTGCAGGTCAGAACCGCACAAGCCCGTGGTGGTTACGCGGATGATCGCGTCGGTGGGGTCGACGATCTTCGGATCGGGCACGTCCTCCACGCGGACGTCGCGCGGGCCCTGCCAGGTCACAGCCTTCATGATGCTTCCTCCGAGAGTGGGTGCATCGCGGCAAGTGCCGCGAACGACGACCACGCTAGGTCTGCCTCGGTGGAAGCAGGCCACCCTCGAGGGCGATCCGAGACGAGCGCAAGCACATCCAGCCCCCGCCTGCGGTGCAGGTCAGGGGCTCGATGGCATTGGGGTGAGTAACGGGACTCGAACCCGCGACATCCGCCACCACAAGGCGGCGCTCTACCAGCTGAGCTATACCCACCATGACTCGCGTGGGCGAGCCGGTGAGAAGTGTAGACGGATCAGGCCCCGGCCTCAGAATCAGGCTCGACTTCACTCGTGGACGCCGTCGGGAGGCCTAGTCCGGTGAGCGCTCCGCCGTGTCGTGCGGCAGCCTCCTTCGCCGTTGCGGTGTCCGGGCCGGGAGGGGGTGCGAAGACCGTGTCGCGGTAGTAGCGCAGCTCCTCGATGCTCTCCTGGATGTCGGCCAGTGCCCGGTGGTTGCCCCGCTTGGTGGGGGCAGCGAAGTAGGCCCGTGGGTACCAGCGTCGCGAGAGCTCCTTGATCGACGAGACGTCGATGATGCGGTAGTGCAGGAACGCGTCCAGGTCGTGCATGTCGCGGGAGATGAAGGCGCGGTCGGTCGCGACCGTGTTGCCCGCGAGCGGCGGTCGACTGTCGACCGGGCAGTGCTCGCGGATGTAGGCCATCACCTCGGCCTCGGCCTCGGCGAGCGTCACGCCCTCCTCGAGCTCTTCGAGCAGGCCGGACGACTCGTGCATCGAGCGCACGAACTCGATCATCTGGTCCAGCGCCTCGGCAGGCGGCTTGATGATGATGTCGACGCCGTCGCCGAGCACGTTCAGGTCGAAGTCGGTGACGAGCGCCGCCACCTCGACCAGCGCGTCGGCGCCGAGGTCCAGCCCGGTCATCTCGCAGTCGATCCACACCAGTCGTTCGCTCACGGTCGGACACCCTACGCACTGGACCCGGGCCGGGGCCGGGCCGCGGTCTCAGCCACGCCTCAGGCGCTGGCCGTAATCTCGTCGGCGTGAAGGGATGGCTTGGCCTGGCGGCGCGTCTGGTCGTGGGCGGCGTCTGGATCTGGGCTGGCCTCCTCAAGCTCCCCGACCCGGCAGCGAGCGTCGAGTCCGTGCGCGCTTTCGAGCTGCTGCCGGCGTCCCTGGTCGAGCCCGTCGGCTACCTGTTGCCACCCCTCGAGGTCGTGCTCGGTGCCGCCCTGGTGATCGGGGTGATGACGCGGGGCGCCGCGTTGCTCTCGATCGTGCTGCTCGCCGCCTTCGTCTTCGGCATCTCCTGGGCGTGGGCCACCGGGCTCAAGATCGACTGCGGGTGCTTCGGTGACGGCGGCGCCAACCGGGACGCCGCCTCGCAATACCCGTGGGAGATCGCGCGCGACCTCGGTCTGCTGGCCCTCTCGTTATTCGTGCTGGTGATCAACCGGGGCCGTCTGGCACTCGACTCGCTGCTCTTCCGGCACTCGGTGCCGAGCTCGCTGCAACCCGACTACGAGAACGAAGGCTCCCTGACGTGACCTCGAACCAGACGAAGGCCCAGCTGCGCAAGGAGAAGGCGGCGATCGCGTTTGCCCAGCAGCGGAAGGCGGAGCGCCGCAGAAACACGCTTGTCGGGGCGGGTGTCGTGCTGGCAATCGTGCTGATCGTCGGTGTGGGCTTCCTGATCAACAAGCTGAGTGACGACTCCGACGACGTGGCCGCGGCGGCAGGCGGATCCAGCGACTACGGCCTGGTGATCGGGGACGCCGACGCGCCGCACTCGATCGTGATCTACGAAGACTTCCTCTGCCCGATCTGCGGAATTCTCGAGAACACCGCGGGCGATCGTCTGAGCGAGCTCGCCGAGGCCGGGAACGTGCAGGTCGAGTACCGCCCGATCGTCATCCTCGACCGGTTCGGCCCGTACTCCGAGGATGCCGCCAACGCATTCTTCGTAGTGCGCGACCAAGCCGGGGACGAGGCTGCCAAGACGTTCCACGACCTGCTGTTCGCCGACCAGCCCTCCGAGGAGGGCCCGTTCCCCGACACCGACTGGCTGGTTGAGAAGGCCGTCGCGGCCGGCGCCGATGAGGCGACCGTGCGCGACGCGATCGAGTCCGGCGAGCAGGCCGACACCGTCGAGAGCGCAACCAAGGAGGCCGTCGAGACCGGTGTCGACGGCACCCCCACGGTGCTGCTCGACGGCAAGCCCTTCCGCGACGGCAGCAGCTGGGAAGAGATCGCGAACAACCTGGTGGCCGCAGTCGCGTAGCGAGTGGCAGCATCCTCAGGGTGAGCCACACCGATCTCAGCGGCTTCGTCGCTGGACTGCCCAAGGCCGAGCTGCACGTGCACCACGTGGGCTCGGCGTCCATGCGAATCGTCAGCGAGCTGGCCTCGCGGCATCCGGGCACCGTGCCGGTCGAGCCCGAGGCGCTGCAGGCGTTCTACGAGTTCCGCGACTTCGCCCACTTCATCGAGGTGTACCTCGCCGTGGTGGCGCTGATCAGGACACCGGACGACATTCGGTACCTGACCTATGAGGTGGCGCGCGAGCTCGGCACCGAGCAGAACGTGCGTTACGCCGAGCTCACCTGCACGCCGTACACGTCGGTGCAGCAGGGCATCGCGATCGAGGACTACGTCGCGGCCATCGAGGATGCTCGGATCAGCGCCGAGCGCGACTTCGGCATCGTGCTGCGCTGGATCTACGACATTCCGGGTGAGTCGGGAGTGCCGGCGGCCGAGGCGACGCTGGGGTACGCGCTCGACCACGGCCCCGAGACGCTCGTGGGATTCGGCCTAGGTGGCCCGGAGCTCGGTGTCTCCCGGTCGCAGTTCCAGCCGTTCTTCAACCAGGCTCGTGCTGCCGGTCTGCACTCGGTGCCGCACGCGGGGGAGACCACCGGACCCGAGACGGTCTGGGACGCCATCGCCCTCCTGGGGGCGGAACGGATCGGGCACGGCACGTCGGCGGCCCAGGACCCAGCTCTCATGCGCCACCTGGCCGAGAACCGGATCCCGCTCGAGGTGTGCCCGTCGTCCAACATTGCGACGCGGGCTGTGTCCACGCTGGCCGACCACCCGTTGCCGACGTTCGTCGAGCACGGCGTGCTCGTCTCGATCGGCTCCGACGACCCGCCGATGTTCGCCACCACCCTCAATCGCGAGTACGAGATCGCAGCGGAGCTGCTCGATCTCGACCACGCGGGCATCGCCGACCTGGCGCGCACGTCGATCGACGTCTCGTTCGCGCCGGACGACGTCCGCGCTCGGGTGCGCGCTGAGATCGACGCCTACGACTCGAACGGAGGCGAGACCGACGGCGCATCGGGCACCGGCGCCTCGAGGTAGTGCTCGACCTGGCCGGAGAAGTGCGCAAGAACCCGACCAGGCAGCGGGGCCTCGCCGCCAGCGTGGGCGCCTGCAGCGCGAACCTGGCTCACGTGCGCCCGGATGGCGGCCGCCTTGCGGTCCTGCACCTCCTGGTCGAGGGGGAGTCGTCGTGCCTGGTGCCAGGGGAGGTGGTCGGGCGTCTGGCGCGACCACGCGAGCAGCGGGAACTCCACCAACCTCGCCCCGCTGGCGGCAGCTGCTTCGGCGGCTGCTCGCCCCGCGGCGTCGTGGTCGTCGTGACCGTCGAGCCGCCACGGTGCGGCGAGCAGGGTGCGCGTTCCGTCGCCGAGCAGGTCGGTCAGGCTGGCCGCGATCTGCTGCTCTGACTTGCCCACCTGACCGTCCGGGGCGCCGAGGAACACCAGCGTGTTGTCGGGGGCGAGTCGGGCCAGCGCGTTTTCCATCTCGGCAAGCCGCAGCGTGGCGAGCGCATGGCGGGTCGAGCTGGGCGAGGCGAACGGCGAGGCCTCGCCGGCCGTGAGCAGCACGACGTAGATCGACAGGCCGGCCGCGGCGGCCGCACAGATGAGCCCCCCGGCGCCAAGACTCTCGTCGTCGGGATGGGCCGCGACGACGACCAAGCGGGTGCACGAATTGTCGCCGTTGGTCAGATCGAGCACCGGCCCCGCGCCGTAGGCCGGGTGCGAACGCCACACGTCAGCCGTGGTGTGGAGCTCGGTCACCTCACGAATCTACGAACCGTGTGGTGAGAGCCACATCCTCCAAGTGGGTGAAGGCGTCAGCGCCGGGCGAAGAACGTCAGCTGGTTGCCATCAACATCGACGGCCGCGAACTCGCGGGTCCCGAACTGAGTGTCGAGCGGACTGCCTTGGTCCGTGGGGTGAAGCGACTCGGTGCCAGCCAGCTCGGCGTGAAGGTCCGTCGACGTCGGCCACGTCGTCCACCCGGAGGCGACAGCTGGCGGTACCGGCCAGGAAGGTCTCGGCCCCCGTGCACACGGGGTTGGCGACGAGCTCATCGGTGGGGCGCAGCGGCCAGCCGTCGTCCCCCGACCTCCAGAGGTGGATCTCGGCGCCGTCTCGCAGCAGCACGGCGAAGTCCGCGCCGACATGCGCAGCGGTGAAACCGAGGCGGTCGGTGTAGTACTCGACGGCACCAGCGATCGAGCTAACCGGAAGGGCCGGCACCGTCTGCGAGAAGTGCATGGCGCGATGATGCCCGACCGACATCCCGGGAGCATGCAGCGGCCCGGCGAACTCATACCTCGCCGGGCCGATTCCTTTGTATCGGCGGTGGGGCGAGTAGATGAGGAGGCGCGCCGACCCGGCACGCGAAGGTGGGTTGGTCAGCGTCCACCGAGCAGGACGGCGCCCGCGACGACGAGCACCACCAAGAAGGTGACCACTGCGGCGATCTCAGGTCGGTGCAACGCGGCTCTCGCTCGTTTCGAGGTGACGGTGACGGTGATGGGCTGAGCCTGTCGGTCGCGGCCGGGGAGTGCGGTGCCGGCTTGGCCCGGATATGGCCCGGATGCGGCCAGAGATGGCCCGACCGGACTACGCGCACGCTGTGGGGTCCGCGGCCGACGTTCGTCGAGTAGCCGCCGAGGAACGAGGCGGCGTATCGAGACGCCCACAGGCCGAGAATCACCGCCGAATGACCACGAGTCATCCACAGTCGGCGTGATTCGCTGAGTTGTCCACAAGCCCTGTGGTTGAGCGGGATTCTCGATCTTGACTGTCGGCGCTCGGTGCTTTGATGGAGTGCATGAAGGACGACGGCAGCACCACCGATTGGGGTCACCCGATCAGTGCTGCCGTGACCGAGGCCCGCGCCGGGTTCACCGCGGTGGCCGAGCACGCGATGTGGTCGCTGGACACCCGCACCACGCGCGCCACGCTGGTCGAGGTGTCTCGCTTGCAGGCACAGGTGGCCGAGCTCGAAGCACGCCTGATGTCGCACGCAGACGAGGTCGACGCAGGCGTCGAGACCGGTGCGACCTCGACCGCAACCTGGTTGGCGCACGCCACCAAGTTGACTCGCCCGGCCGCGGCCCGGAAGGCGTCGCTGGCGAAAGCGCTGGACTCGCACTCACTGACCCGGGAAGCGCTGGGCCGTGGCGACGTCCACGTCGAGCAGGCTCGAGTGATCACCCACGCCGTGGATCAGTTGCCCGACGATGCGGTGGTGCGGGAGCTGTGCGAGAAGCACCTCATCGCCCTCGCGGAGCACCACGACGCAAAAGAGCTGAAGATCCTCGGCCGTCGCGTGCTGGAGGTCGTCGACCCCGACCTCGCCGACGCCCACGAAGCCGCGTTGTTGGCTGATGAGGAGGCAAGGCCGAGAAGGCGATGTCGTTCAAGATGCACGACGACGGCCACGGCCAGGTCCACGGCCGCTTCACCCTGCCCGCTGCAACGGGTGCGATGTTGAAGGCAGCACTCCTGGCGAACGCCGCCCCCAAGCACGTCCGCGCCAAGGAGGGTGCTGGCGCGTTTCACTTCGAGCAGCCCACCCCGCAGAAGATGGGCAGGGCGTTCAAGGAGTACATCGAGCGCTATCCGGTCGACCGGCTCCCCAACGCCGGCGGCGTCAATGCCACCGTCGTGGTCACGATGACCCTTGAAACACTGTTGGGCGACCTGAAAGCAGCATCGTTGAGCACCGGGGACAAGATCAGCGCCGGTGAAGCCCGTCGGATGGCGTGCGAGGCAGGCATCGTGCCCGCCGTCCTCAACGGGAAGTCACACGTGCTCGACCTCGGCCGAAAGCGCCGCTTCCACACCCCCGCCCAACGGTTAGCGATCGGCCTGGAGCAGAAGCACTGCCAACACCCCGGATGCACAACGCCGGCCGCAGGCTGCCACGTGCACCACGACGATCCATGGGACCCCGGCGGCAACACCGACACCCGCACAGCGCGGCTCCTGTGCCCGCGACACCACACGCTCGCCCACCGCGACCCACCAATGCGGACATAACCACCACGTACCTCGAGTAGGCACCGACGAGATCGAACTGCTCGAGCAATCATGTGTGGTGCCGGGACGTGCCCCCGACAGGATTCGAACCTGTGACCGGCGGATTAGAAGGCCGCTGCTCTATCCAGCTGAGCTACGGAGGCGGGTAGGCACACGCGCTGTGAGCCCGGGCAAGCGTAGCGAGGTCAGTTGCCGGGCGCGGCGAGAGTCGACGTGACGTGCACCGGCACGTCGGCGTCGGTCGGCTGACCGGTGACCAGGTCGGTCACGTTCACGTAGCCGCGCTCGAGCTCGCCGGTGGCGGCGTCGATCAGTCGGTACTGCTGCGTGCCGCGGTGGAAGGGCTGAGCCTCGAGGATCGCGATGCGGACGTCGCCGGGCTGGAAGTCGCAACGACGCTGGAGAGCCGCGATGAGTTGCTCGTCATGCAGGTGGCCGTCGCCGAAGTTCCAACCCAGGGTGGTGCCGCCGACGAGCTCGCCGTCCAGGACGAGGTAGTCCTCGTGCTCAGGCCCGCAGGCGCGGGGGACGAGGGTCCACAGTGCGCGGCCGTGGGTGTGGAAGCCGCGGAACGCGTAGCCGAGGTGCAGCGGCACCATCGCTTCCTGCATCGAGCCGTAGACCTTCTCGAGCTGCTGGTGCGGCATCAGCGAGGCCTTGACGATGTTGGCGTCGAAGCGCTCGAGGGCGTCGCCCCGGAAGCACCAGATGGACGTCGCCCAGTTGCCGGCGTAGTAGCGCATCGCGGGCAGGAACGAGACCTTGCTCGGCACCAGGTTTCCCACGACGACAGTGCCAACGACCACGGCCATGAGCGCGATGACCCAGCCCGGTTGGCCGAGATCACCGACGCCCGCCGAGGGATGCGCGAGGAAGATCGTGACGATCCCCCAGATCATGAAGACGTTCCACTCCAGCGGGACGCCCATCGGGAAGCTGGAGATGATGTTGAGGTGGAAGCAGATCATCACGATCGCCGCCACCACGGTGACCGGCCCGCCGTCACTGAGCAGCAGCACCGCCGGCACCGAGAACTCCACCACCGTGCCGCCGTGGGCCAACCAGGTGGAGAGACGTGAGGGGCGCAGGTCGTCGGGAAAGTCTCGGTGAAAGTGCCGGCGCAGGTGGCCGAAACGCCACATGGGGCTGTTGGTCATCATCGCCGAGACCACGAACGGGAAGTGGCGATTGAGCTTCGAGGTGGCCGCGCCCCACCAGATCGCGACCAGCACCAGCTTCGCAGCGACGACCTGGTCGCCGGAGACGAGCAGATAGGTGAGCGCCAGCGTGGCGTACACCTCCGATCGGGCGGCGAGGAAGATCGTCTTGTCGCGCAGCCCGATCAGTGCCAACGCTCCGACGACCGCCGCCACCTGCCAGCGGGGGAGTGCGCCGAACACGGCCCAGACCAGCGAGACCAGTAATGCCGCGTAGAGGACGACGTCCACCACCGTGCGGTCATCACCGCGGGTCAGCGGCACGCGCTTGGGCCACGGTGGCAGGCGGATGGTCCGCGGGCGCAGCCAATAGAGGAACGACCCCATCGGCGGCAAGAACCTCAGGTTCAGCGGACCGAAGCCGCAGCCCAGTCCGAGCACCTCGAAGAGCATGGTCCAGAGGACGAACTTGTAGAACACGGTGGGGTTCTCCCACCACGACGCAACGTCGAGTGAACCCGTCGACGCCCGGCGTGGTGAGCACCAGGCCCCACCCTGCGGCGACGTAGAGCGCGATCTTGACGAAGTAGAAGACGACGAGGACGTCAGGGCTGCCGAAGCCGTGCTCGGCGAAGTGCTTGGCCATCGGCCGGATCCGCTCTTGGCGGGGCAGGCCATCCCACACGTCGTGGTCGACCTGCGGCAGGTTCGGCTGGAGGAAGCCCATGTCAGCGACCGGTCAAGGAGAAGCGCACCTTGAGACAGTCGGCGTCGCGCGCCGCGACCGCGGCATACGCGGCGGCGGCGTCCTCGAGGTCGAACGTGTGGGTGAAGATGCCCGACGTGTCGAGGCGGCCATGTTGCACCAGCGGGACGAGCTCGGCCCACGTGCGGTGCACGGGCGCGGTGGTCATCCGCAGCGTGACGCTCCGGTAGACGCCCATCAGGGCGGGCATCGGATAGGGCTCCATGTCGTGGACGCCGATCACCGAGATCGTTCCCCCCGGGCGCACGCAGGCGAACGCGTCGTCCAGAGTTGCGTTGTTCGCCACCGCGTCGATGACCGAGTCGGCTCCCCGTCCGTTCGTAGCGGCGAGCACCGCCTCGAGCAGCGGTCCCTCGACCGCTGTGGCTCCGGCCGCGCTCGCCAGTGCACGTCGTCCGGCGACCGGGTCGAAGGCGAGCACCTGTCCAGCGCCCTGCAGCAGGGCGGCTCGGACGGCGCACTGTCCGACCGCGCCCAGCCCGAGCACGAGCACCGTGCCGCCCGGCGGAATGTCGGCTCGCTGCGCCCCGGCCCAGCCGGTGCCGAGGTTGTCGGTGAGCAGCAGCGCTGCCTCGTCGTCGATGCCGTCGGGCACCTGCAGCAACTGGAAGTCGGCTGCCGGGACGGCGAGCAGCTCGCTCTGGCCGCCGCCGAGCTCGCCGGAGCCGAACACCTTGGGTCCGTGCACGCACGTGACCGGATCGCCGTCCGCGCAGCCGACGCAGTCTCCGCACCCGGTCACCGACGCGACCAGCACGCGGTCGCCGACGTTGACGCGGCGCGTGTCGCTGCCGACCTCGACGACGGTGCCCACCACCTCGTGACCGACGGCCACCGGGAAGAAGGGAAGGTCCCCGTCGTAGAAGTGGAGGTCGGACCCACAGATGGCTGAGTGCTCCACCTGCACGACCGCCCCATCCGACCCCGGCAGCTCCGGATCGGCGACGGTCTCGACCGAGATCTGGCCCTGTCCCTGCACCACGACTGAACGCATAGATGCCGAAGTTAGCCGAGTAGACAGATTCTGCATAGTGTGTACATTGCCTGCGTGCGCAACGTCCACGCCGGCCTGCCATTCTCCGCCGCCGACTTCTCCGACGCCCAGATCGCCGATTTCGTCGATGACCTCTCGGTGCCGGCATTGCTGGTCTCGTGCGTGCACATGAGTCGCGCCGGCGGATCGCGACGGCATCCTCGACAGTGCGGTACGGCCCCAGGGCAGCTACCTGAACGAGTACCAGGGCTTCATGTCTCCCGACGACCAGGCGGCGGGCCGCGCGCTGGCGGTCGAGGTCATCCGCGACTGGCGCGACCGTGGCTGCCCCGAGCCCGAGCCGCTCGACGACGGCATGCTGAAGCGACTCATGGAGTGGATCGTGGGCGCCGAGGTGGGCGAGGAGTACGTGCCGCTGATGCTCGAGGAGCTCGAGCTCGACGGCGTCGACAGCCGCGCGCCGTCCCAGATCGAGGGCGCACCCGACCACCCCGTGGTGATCGTCGGGTGCGGCATGTCCGGCATCCTCGCCGCCATCCGACTCAAGGAGGCTGGCTTCCCGTTCGTCATCGTCGAGAAGAACGCCGGCCCGGGTGGCACCTGGTGGGAGAACACCTATCCCGGTGCCCGGGTCGACGTCGGCAACCACTTCTACTGCTACAGCTTCGAGCCGGCCGACCACTGGACCGAGTACTTCGCCCAGCAGCCTGAGATCCAGGCCTACTTCCAGCGCGTCTTCGACAAGCACGGGCTGGCCGAGCACACGCGGTTCGGCACCGAGGTGCTGGGCGCGACGTGGAGCGAGGACGCCGGCACGTGGGCGGTGGAGGTGGAGGGGAGCGAGTCGCTCACCGCGCGATCGCTGGTGGTCGCGGTCGGCCAGCTCAACCAGCCCTTCGTGCCGGACGTGCCCGGCGACTTCGACGGGCCGCAGTTCCACACCGCGCGCTGGGACCGCGACGTCGACCTCACCGATCGTCGCGTGGTGATGGTGGGTGCGGGGGCGACCGGGTTCCAGCTGGCTCCGGCAATCGCCGAGCAGGTCGCCAGCCTCACCGTCATCCAGCGCAGTGCCCAGTGGATGTTCCCCAACCCCGGCTACCACGACGAGGTCGGCCCCGGGGTCGGTTGGGCCATCCGGCACCTGCCGTTCTACGGCCGTTGGTTCCGGTTCCTGATCTTCTTCCCCGGCTGCGACGCCGGCCTGGTGGCTGCCAGGGTCGACCCCGAGTGGCAGGACCAGGAGCACTCGGTCAGCGAGATCAACGACATCGTGCGCACGATGTTCACCGACTGGATCACCAGCCAGCTGCCCGACGACCCGGAGCTGGTCGCCAAGGTCGTGCCGACCTACCCGCCCACCGGCAAACGCACCCTGCAGGACAACGGCAGCTGGCTGCGCACCCTGAGTCGCGACGACGTCGAGCTGGTTCGCTCCGGGGTCGACCACCTCGAACCGGGAGTGGTGGTCGACCAGGACGGCGGGCGCCACGAGGCCGACGTGCTCGTCTGGGCCACCGGATTCCGAGCCAACGACTTCCTGGTGCCGCTGAAGATCGTGGGCAGGGGAGGGGCAGACCTGCGCGAGACCTGGGCCGACCGCCCCAGCGCCCACCTCGGCGTCACGGTCACCGACTTCCCGAACCTGTTCCTGCTCTACGGCCCCAACACCAACCTCGCGAGCGGCGGCAGCATCATCTCTGGCCTCCGAGTGCGAGGTGCGGTTCATGGTCGAGTGCCTGCGCCTGCTGGTCGACTCCGGCCACACGACGATCGAGCCGACGCGCGCGGCGTACGACGACTGGTACGCCCGGGTGCAGGCCGAGGCGCAGACGATGGTGTGGGCCTCGCCGCACATCGAGCACAACTACTACACGAACAGCCTCGGTGACGTGCACGGGCTCAACCCGTTCCGGCTCGTCGACTACTGGGCGTGGACCCGGCAGCCCGACCCTGGCGACTACCAGCTGTCGTGAGCGCACCCGACCTGGCCAGGTCGCGGATCCTCGACGCCGCCGAGGAGTGCCTGCGCCGCGACGGAATCCGGCGCACGACGGTCCTGGCGGTCGCTGCCGAGGCAGGGCTCTCGCGCGCCTACGTGTACCGGTTCTTCCCCGACAAGGCCACGCTCGTCTCGGCCGCGCTGATCCGCCGCGACGAGGAGTTCTGGGACGCCGCCGAGGAGCGTGTCTCCGGTGCCCCGACCGTGGCGGCGATGGTGGCCGAGGCGGTGCTGCTCTCGCGCGAGGCCCCGGTGGGATCGCTGGCGCTGGGTCTCGCCGAGTCGGAGCCGCAGGCCTACGCCGAGGTGATGGGCACCTACGTGCACGAGGTGGTGCCTGGCCTCGCTGGCTTCTGGGCCGACCAGCTCGTCCGGGCGCAGGAGCGCGGGCTGGTGCGCGCCGACCTCAACATCGACGCGGCGGCCGAGTGGGCGATCCGCGTCGTGGTCTCGCTCGTCGGCGTCCCTGGGCTGGCCGTCGACGCCGACGACCGCGAGTCGCTCATCGGCTTCCTCGACCAGTTCGTCAGCCCGGCCTTCGACCCGCCCTACCTCCCGCGTCGCACGGCCGAACGATGACCACCCAGGGCCCGCCGGGCCTCACGGTTCCACTGCCTGAAGGGACAAGAACATGACCAGTACTGACACGCGAGCCACCGGGCCCCAACGCGTGATCGTCACCGGCGGAGCGTCGGGCATCGGCCTGGCGACGGCCACGCTGCTCGCCGAGCGCGGGGCGCAGGTGGTGATCTGGGACCTCGCCCAGAACACTGCCGAGGTCGCGGCCGGGATCGGCGCGCACGGTGCGGTCGTCGACGTGACCGCCGACCTCAGCGGCCCGATCGCCGAGGCCGCCGACGTGATGGGGGGCGTGTCAGGGCCTGGTGCACGCCGCCGGCCAGGTACGCACCGAGCCCCTCGGCGCCTTCACGGTCGAGTCGTGGAACTCCGTGCTCGACGTGAACCTCGGAGCGTTCGCGCACCTGTGCCAGGGCGCGCTGCCCCACCTCCAGAAGTCGCCCGGAGCCTCGATCGTGGGCATCGCCTCGATCGAGGGGATGGCGGCGAACCCCTGGATCCCGGCCTACTGCGCGTCAAAGGCGGGCATGCTCGGGCTCACCCGCTCGATGGCCGCCCAGCTGGGCCCGGAGGGCATCCGGGTGAACGCGGTGTGCCCCGGCTTCATCGTGACGCCGATGATCCAGCAGGCTCTCGACATTCCCGAGATCAAGCTGGAGTTCGAGCAGGCCGCCCCGTTGGGTCGGATGGGCGTGCCGAGCGAGGTTGCCGCGGTCGTCGCCTTCCTGCTCTCACCCGAGGCGTCGTTCGTCACCGGCACCGAGGTCGTCGTCGACGGCGGCCTCATCTGCAAGCACTAGCCAGCAAGCTCTCTGGTACTGGCTGCCAGTCCAGCGCAGCACCCAGTACTGCACGCCGAACGGGTCGGCGTCGTAGTCGACCTGCGCGTCGTACGTCGCCGCCGGCAGCACCTCAGCCAGCCGGGTCAGCGCGGTGACGTCGGCCTGCAGCTCGCTGGCCAGTGTGAGGTCGAGACGGGCAAGGGCAGCCGCGTCAGCGGCACGTAGGCGCGAGAAGAGGTGGGCGTCGAAGGCGGTCGCGCGCTCGTCGAGGAAGCCGGGCGCCTTCTCGGTGCGGCAGGCGCTGCCGTTGCCAACGACCAGCACGGACTGGTCAGTGCCGCTGCGTGTCGTCGCAGCCAACAGGCTCGCTGCGACGCGCTCGCCGGCGCCGCCATGAGCGGCAGCCACCACCTCGACCTCCGTGCCGAGCCAGCCGACTGCGTCGAGACAGGCGGCGCGCAGGTCGAGCGATCGGGTCGGTGATCGAGGCGTATTCCGGCAACAGTGCGAGTGCGCCAGGCACCAGCACCACCCGAACGAGCCCCACTCATTGGAGGCCCCGGATCGCGCGGGCCGGGGGACGGCGTCCGGCGATGGTCCAGGCCATGTCGACCACCTGTCGGGTCTCGACCACCTCATGCACGCGGTAGATGCGCGCTCCGGCCATCGCGCTGATCGCCGTGGCGGCGAGCGTGCCGAGCAGCCGGTCGCCGACAGGAAGGTCGAGCGTCTCGCCGACGAAGTCCTTGTTCGACAGCGACACCAGCACCGGCCACCCGGTGGCGACCATCTCGTCGAGCCGGCGGGTGAGCTCGAGGGAGTGGAAGGTGTTCTTGCCGAAGTCGTGGGCGGGGTCGATCACGATCGACTCTCGTGCGACGCCGGCGGCCAGCGCGCGCTCGGCGTACGCGACGGTGTCGGCGATCGCGGATGCCACCACGTCGTCGTACTCAATGCGATAGGGCCGGGTGCGAGGCGTGACGCCGCCGGTGTGGGTGCACACGATGGCGGCACCGAACTCGGCCGCCACGTCGACCAGCGCGGGGTCGGCTCCGCCCCAAGCGTCGTTGAGCACGTCGGCGCCGGCCTCGCAGACAGCCCGGCCGACGGAGGCGCGCCAGGTGTCGACCGAGATGACCAGATCGGGGAAGGCCGCCCGGACCCGCTCGACGAAGGAGACGACGCGCTCCTTCTCCTCGTCCTCGTCGATGAAGGCACCGGGCGCGGCCTTGATTCCTCCGATGTCGACCATCTCGGCGCCTTGCCCGACGACGAGCGAGACCCGCTCGAACGCCTTGTCCTCGGCCCAGGTGGCGCCCTGGTCGTAGAAGGAGTCGGGGGTGCGGTTGACGATCGCCATCATGATCGTGGCATCGTCGGCGAACTCGTGGCGGCCGAGCTTGAGGGTCATGACCGCGGGCCGATCGTGGAGGCGGGCGGACGTTCCTCGGTGGCGATGATCCGGTCGAGCGGTTCGGGGCCGGGCAGGAACTGGCGCAGTACCGCGCTGTCGACGTCGAGGTCGGTGCGCCTGCGCAGGCTCGCGGCCAGGATCTGGGTCGCCATGCCGCCGAGGTCGAGGAGTGCCTGGTGGCGGTGGGCGCGCAGTCCGAGGTCGACCTGGCTGATCGCACGCGAGCCGAGTGCGGTGGCGGTGTCGACGAGTGCGGCGAGCTCGACGGCGTAACCGGTGGGCACCGACAGGGTCGCGAAGTGGGTGCGCCGGATGGCCCACTCGCCGGCCAGCGGCTGCACGAGGTCGCTGAGCTCGGGATGCAGCAGGGCGATGAGGGGGCGGGCCACGAGCTCGGTCACCCGGCCGCCGTCCAGTGCGCCTCGCTCGCCGGGGCGCTCGTAGAACCCCTTGACCAGCACCACCTCGGGCGAGGTGAGCAGCGGGCCGAGCAGGCCGGGCACGAAGTGGGTGTCCCAGTCGTGCAGGTCGGCGTCCATGAAGACGATGAGGTCGCCGTCGGTGACGAACTGCGACTTCCACATCGCCTCGCCCTTGCCCGGATAGCTGCCCAGCTCGGGGCGGATCTCGGCCGAGCGGTGCACCGTCGCGCCGGCGTCGGCGGCGACCTCGAAGGTGGCGTCGGTCGAGTCGCTGTCGATGACCACGATCTCGTCGAGCAGGCTGACGGTGTCAACCAGCGCCTCACGCACCCGCGTGACGACGTCTCCGACGGTGGCTGCCTCGTTGCGGGCCGGCACCACCAGGCTGACCCGCACGCCCGACGACTGCTTGGCGGCGAGCAGCTCCTCGGTCGACCAGTCGCTCCAGTGGTGGGTCACCCCGACAGTCTCGCGCTCGCCCGGTCGCGCTAGCGCGCCAGGTCGACCAGGCGTTCGGTCTGAAGCGTGGCCAGTGCCGTGATCTGCTCAGCCAGTCCGTGGTCGCTGCCCAGCTCGGCGGTGCCGACACGAGCGGCGTACGGACCGATGCGGGTGAGCAGGATGCCGAACGACAGGCGCAGCCCCTCGGGGCCAGCGGTGATCGTGCCGTCGAGCGTCACGTAGAGCTGCTGGTCGGCGCCGGCCACGGTCACCTCGTCGTCGGCGGCCACCTCGAAGTCGTAGGTGACCCCGTCGTCGTCGGTGCGCGTGACCGACGGGCACGCCGCCAGGCTGTCGCCGAAGGCAGTGATGCCTTCGGTCAACGCCTGCTGGTCGGCGAAGGCGCCGATGCCGGAGAGGATCTGCGCCTCACCGTCGCCGTCCTGGTGGGAGAACTCGGTCTCGGCCTCGCTGACGGGTTCGGACCCGACCTGGTCGCTGAAGTCCTGGACGCCCTCGAGGCAGGTGCCGTCGAAGAGATCGCTGTCCTCCTCGTCATCCTCGGGCTCGACCTCCTCGTAGTCCGACGGGATGTCGGCGCTGGCGATCAGGGCCGTGCGCAGCTCGTCGGGACTGAGGATGCCGTCCGGCAGCGCCCCCGTGGACTCCACGGTGGCCGGGGTGTCGCTGCCGTCGGGCTCGTCGGAGTCACCGCAGGCGGCAAGCCCGAACGAGAGCAGGAGGACGCAGGTGAGATGGGAGAGGGAGCGGGCAGCGGGCCGGGTCACGCGAGGGATCGTAGGCCTTCGCTGGGCCTTCGGTGGGCCTTCGTATAGGTGGCGCGGGTCAGCCGCGGTGCTCGCCCATCCACGCCTCGACGTCGTCGGCCGAACGGGGCAGCGCCGCTGAGAGGTTGTCGCAGCCGTCGGCAGTGACCACGACGTCGTCCTCGATCCGGATGCCGATGCCGCGCAGCTCGTCGGGCACCAGGAGGTCGTCGGCCTGGAAGTAGAGCCCGGGCTCGACGGTGAGCACCATGCCCGGCGCGAGCTCGCCCTTGGCGTACGACTCGGGGGCCGCCTTGCCGCAGTCGTGCACGTCGAGACCGAGCATGTGGCTGGTGCCGTGGAGGGTCCACCGGCGGTAGACGGCTGAGTCGGGATCGAGCGCCTCTTCAGCGGAGACCGGCAGGAGCCCCAAGTCGTCGAGACCGTGGGCGAGCACGCGCATCGACGCCGCGTGCACGTCACTGAACAGCACGCCGGGGCGCACCGTCGCGATGCCGGCCTCCTGGGCAGCCAGCACGAGGTCGTAGAGCTCGCGCTGGACCGACGTGAAGGTGCCGTCGACCGGGAGCGTGCGCGTGACGTCGGCGGTGTAGAGGTTGCGTCCCTCCACGCCCATGTCGAGCAGCACCAAGCGTGCCGGGAGTTGATCGGGCCGGTGTTGTCGATCCAGTGCAGCGTCGTGGCGTGCGAGCCGCCGGCGACGATCGAGTCGTAGCCGATGTCGTTGCCCATCGCACGAGCGCGCCGGAAGAAGGTGCCCTCCACCCAACGCTCGCCGAACTCGAGCACGCGGCTCCACTCGGCCACGGAGTCCTGGAAGCCGAGCGTGGTGATGTCGCACGCCTCCTGAAGCTGGGCGAGCTCCCAGTCGTCCTTGACGAGGCGCATCTCGGAGATGACGCGTTGAAAGTCCTCATCGAGCGCCGCGTCAGCCGGGCAGCATCCGGTCGACAGCGGCCGAGACCCCGCGGTGCACGCGGGTCTTCGTGGCGCCGCCTGCCGCTGTCAGGGCGTCCTGCAGTCGATCGATGTGACGCACCTCGAGGCCGAGGGACGCCGAGATCTCGGGCAGCGACGGACGCTTGCCCACCCAGAGCTCGCCGTACTGCCGGTCACGGAAGAACTCGTCGGTCTCGCGGCCCGACCGAGGACGGGCGTAGAGCACGGCGTCGCCATCGTCGATGACGAGCACCGCGTCGCTGCTCTGGTTGCCGGAGAAGTAGACGTGGGCGGTGTCGACACGAAAGCGGTAGTCGGTGTCGTAGGAGCGCACCTTGTAGCCACCCCCGGGCAGCACCAGGCGCTCGCCGGGGAACATCGCGGCCAGCCGAGCCCTGCGCTCGGCGGCCAGCGGGGCCACCGGGTGGAGCGGGACCTCGGCGTTGCGGTCGTCCCAGCCGGTGCGCATGAAGCGCTGGTAGGCCTCCGGCACGGCCGGGTCGTGCGACTCCGTGTTCACGGGGGCCTCGATTCGGGGACTGGTTTCCGAGGGGTTGGGCTTGCTCACCCACAACACTGTACGCCGCGGTCACCGGCCCGAAGGCGCCCTGCGGATAGGGTTCACCCATGTCCGAACGCCGTGCCGACAGCGTCACGTTCACGGTCGTCGTGACCGTGTCCGTGGTGGTCGGCGCGCTCGTGATGCTCACCGTCCTTGCCCTCTCCGGCGCCCCATCCGTCACGCTGGTCGCCACGCTGCTCGCGGCAGTGCCCGTCGGACCGCTGCTGGCCTGCTACCTCTGGCTCGACCGTTACGAGCCCGAGCCGAAGCGGCTGCTCGGGTTCGGTCTGCTGTGGGGCGCGTTCGTAGCGACGGCCGCCGCGATCGTCGTCGGCGGCGTCGGTGGACTCTTCGTGCCGATCACCGACAACGCCTCGCTCGCGGTGATCGCACCGATCTCCGAGGAGGCGAGCAAGGGCCTGTTCCTGCTCCTCCTGCTGTGGTGGCGCCGCGCCGAGCTCGACGGCATCCTCGACGGCATCGTCTACGCCGGCATGGTGGGCATCGGCTTCGCCTTCACCGAGAACATCCTCTACCTGGCCGCCGCCTACAACGGCACCAGCGGCGTGGGTCCGGGAGGCGTGGCCGAGGTGACCTCGACCTTCGTGCTCCGGTGCGTCGTCAGCCCGTTCGCCCACCCGCTCTTCACTGCCTTCATCGGGGTCGGCGTCGGCCTGGCCGTCGATCTCGCGTCGACGCTCAGTGCGAGTGCTGGCGCCGCTCGGTGGCTTCGCACTGGCCGCGCTCACGCACGGCCTGTGGAACAGCTCGACGATCTTCGGCGTGATCGGCTTCGCCGGCGTCTACGTGATCTTGATGGTCCCGGCGCTGGTCGGCTTGGTCTGCTTGGCCGTGTGGGCCCGCAAGTCCGAGGCGGTCATGCTCCACGCCGCGCTCACCGACGCTGCCCAGCGCCAGCTCATTCCCGCCACCGACATCGGCTGGGTCGTCGACCTGCGCGCGCGCCGCAGCGCCCGCGCGCACGCGCTGGCGACCGGCGGCCCGCACGCCGCTCGCGCGATGGCCGACTACCAGCAGGCCGCCATCGAGCTCGGGTTCCTGCACCACCGACTGCTCCGCGGCACTCCGCCTGCCGACTGGCGGGCACGCGGCGCCGAGCACGTCGCGCGCATCCGCGCGGCTCGTCCCTACTTCGCCTTCCCCGGTCAGGTCGTCCCGGCGCTATGAGACATCCGGAGCGAGACCGAGCCGACCGGCGACAGTCGGATGGTCACCGCGCTGGTGCAGCTGCACCAGGCACTGGTGGGCGCCGAGCTGCCGTTCGTGCTGCCCGGCATCGAGGACGTCATCTCGCGCCGGCGCGAGATGATCGACCAGCTCGAGGACTACGTCATCCCGCGCGTGATGACGCTGCAGTCGCCGCTGCTCGCGGTGGTCGGTGGGTCCACCGGTGCCGGCAAGTCGACCCTGGTCAACTCACTCGTCGGGCACCGGGTCACCACGCCCGGCGTGCTTCGCCCGACCACCCGGTCACCGGTGCTGGTGCACCACCCGGACGACGCCACCTGGTTCGGCCAGGACCGACTCCTGCCCGACCTCACCCGCGTCAAGCACTCCACCGACGACCCGAGCTGCCTGCAGCTGGTCTCCACCACCTCGGTGCCGCAGGGTCTCGCCATCCTCGATGCTCCTGACGTCGACTCGGTCGAGGAGCGCAACCGGCTGCTGGCCGCCCAGCTCATGCAGGCCGCCGACCTCTGGCTCTTCGTCACCTCGGCTGCGCGGTACGCCGACCAGGTGCCGTGGGCGTTCCTGCGCCAGGCCGCCGAGCGTTCCACCGCGGTGGCGGTGATCCTCGACCGCACGCCCGACGAGGCGATCCAGACCGTCTCCACCCACCTGGCGCGGATGCTCGCCAGCCGCGGACTCAAGGACTCCCCACTCTTCACCGTCACCGAGGGCAAGGTCGACGTCGACGGGCTGCTGCCGGCGGCCCACGTGGTCGAGGTGCGCAGCTGGTTGGAGTCGCTGGCGGCCGACACCGATGCCCGCACCGTCGTCGTGAGGCAGACGCTCGAGGGTGCGGTCCGCACGATCACGCGTGGCTCCTACCCGGTGGCCGACATCAGCGACGAGCAGACCGACCTGGCCCTGCAGCTGAAGGACGAGGCTGTCGCGGCCTACGAGGCCGCGCTCGAGACCATCGCCACCCAGTCGACCGACGGCACCGTCGTCCAGGGCGAGGTGCTGGTGCGATGGCAGGAGTTCATCGGCACCGGCGAGCTGCTCTCCTCGCTCGAGAGCCGGGTCGGCGGCATCCGCGACCGGCTCGTCAACACCATCAAGGGCAAGCCACAGCAGGCCGAGCGGCTCACCGTCGCGATCGAGGCCGGGCTAGAGACGCTGCTGCTCGAGCAGGCAGAGGTGGCAGCCGCGCGCTCGCACGCGCGAGTGGGTCGAGCGGCCGGCCGGCTTCGCGGTGCTGAGCACCGAGACCCGCGACCTGAGCCGCGCCTCGCGCGACCTGCGCCGCAAGGCCGAGCGGATGGTGCGCGACTGGCAGCTCGACCTGCTCGAGATGGTGCGCGCCGACGGTGCCGACCGACGCACCAGCCCCAAGTTCCTGGCCTTCGGCGTCAACGGTCTCTCGGCGGCCCTGATGGTCGCGGTGCTGGCCCGCACGTCCGACACCGACCCGTCGGCGGCGTTGGCCCGCCGGCTGCTCGAGGCCGTGTTCGGCGATGCCACCGCGACGTCCCTGGTCGACCGCGGACAGGCCTCGCTCACCGAGCG
Organism: uncultured Actinomycetota bacterium; assembly: GCA_963781575.1. GTDB lineage: Bacteria > Actinomycetota > Actinomycetes > Propionibacteriales > Nocardioidaceae > Nocardioides. The sequence continues at coordinate 253,258 of CAWAGM010000004.1, forward strand.
GGTCGGCGCACTGATGGGCGAGGAACGTGCCCGCTATGTTTCGCTGGTCGACGGACTCGCGCTCCACCCGACCGCCGCCGAGCGGCTGCGGCAGGCGGCTCGGCGCGTCGACGACCTGCGCTACGAGGCGTCGGTCAAGGACGTCGATCCGGGAGACTCGTTGTGACCAGCATGCTCGAGGACGCACGGCAGCTCGTGCTGCGTGGCAGCGATCTCGGCACTCGCATCGAGGGCCTCGAAGGGGCCGTGGCAGCGGGGCGCGGGCGTCTCGACGACAGCCTGCTCGACGAGGTCACCGAGACCGCCGGACGCGGCACCGGGCGGCTGCGGCTCTCGGCCCAGCACACGGTGGTCGCGATCGCTGGCGCCACCGGTTCGGGCAAGTCGTCGACGTTCAACGCCCTGACCGGGCTCGAGCTCTCCTCCACCGGCGTGCGGCGCCCGACGACGTCCTGGGCCACTGCCTGCGTGTGGGGCAGCGCGGACGCCGAGGAGCTGCTGGAGTGGCTCGGCATCCCGCCGCGCCACCAGACGATGCGTGACTCGCTGCTCGACCTCGACGGTGACACCGCCTACCGCGCCGACCGCGAGCTCGACGGCGTCGTCCTGATGGACCTGCCCGACCACGACTCCACCGAGGTCGCCCACCACCTCGAGGTCGACCGGCTCGTCGTGCTCGCCGACCTGCTCGTGTGGGTGCTCGACCCGCAGAAGTACGCCGACGCAGCCATCCACGACCGCTACTTCGCACCGCTGAGCACGCAGGCAAAGTCATGAGCTGTTCGCTGAAATGGCTCGTCGAAGCAGGTCAGTCGTCGGTGGTGCCGGAACCACTTCCAGAACACCGTTGTGCCTGAACGCCGCATCCCGACGATGATGGTCAGGGACACTGTGGGTCGCCTCCACCCTGCGCGACTCCATCCGCCGGCATCATGCGGAAGGCCCCGCTTGCCGAGGACCGACATGTGCCGCCACCCGCTCGTACACTGCCTCGGCTCGCGTCCGCAGTCGCGGGGATGCCCGCGAATAGAGCTCACGACCGCGACCGTTGTCGGCCCGACGAGCCTCGCTTGGAGACAGGTGCGCGCCCGACCCTTCGAACACTGCCCGCACGTTGGACTCGGTGTGCTCGAACAAGTCGAAGGACGTGTCGAACTTCTGGTTGAGCCGTGCGATCACCGCACCGTAGTCCGCGATGACCTCCTCAAACCCCGCTACCAGCACGGAATCAACGACCTTGAGGACGTCCTCGTGGAATGAGGCGTACTTCGCCAGGGCCTCGGCGATGTTCAGCGCCGGCTGCGTGCCACCCACCAGCCTTCCCTCCTCTCGCAGCGCGAAAAATGAGGGGATGCACTGCGACGGGTGGCGGACCACCACCAACGCCGGGATGCCGAGCGAAGCGGCACGACGCACCTGCGCGCCATGGTGCGCGTGACTCGCAACGTCGACCTCGACATCCTGCGCGAACGCAAACGCACGAATGGCGAAACTCGTCCCCGATCGAGGAAAACCCTCGATGACGAGCTCCGTTGAGTTCGACACGATCCGGCGTCGGTAGCGCTTACCGCGGTACTTTAGACGCATGAGACCGATGTAAGCGCGTGGCCAGCGCCCGACCCCGGCCTGGATCTTACGCGTGACCACTCGACGTAGAGGCTCTGTGAACCGGCAGGTCACGCCCAACGCCTCTTGTCGTAGTTCAGCCCATGCCACCGAGCGTTGCGGCGTGCGGTGGACATCGCGAACCGCACCACCCGCTCGGAGGCGTCGACTATCTCGTACCCGGGAGGAAGTCGACGCGGCGCGGACCCTCTCACCATGTCGATTGCCTCGACCACGTTGTCAGCGTCTAGGCCGCCCATAACGATCGCGCCCGAGTCCAGCGCCTCCGGCCGCTCGATCGAATCGCGCAGCGTGA
>CAWAGM010000005.1:0-340727 GCA_963781575.1 uncultured Actinomycetota bacterium
CCGCCTGACTGTTTCGCCTGACTGCCCCGCCTGCTGTCAGCTCTCGGGGTCGTAGTGGAATGCCCGCACTTCCTGAGCACAGCGGCAAGCTGCCGCGATTCGGGCCGCCCATTCCAGCGCTGCCTGGTCGGTGGGAAGCACCAGCACCGTGAAGCCGCCGTCCAGCCGCACCGTCTCCGGATACGTGCCTGCCGTGGCGCGGCCATCCGCATCGACCATCATCGCGGGGACGCTGTCGTTGAGGCCGCCGCCGAAGACCCAGACGCCGGCGTCCTTCGCCTGCTGCACCACCAGGCTCTACCAGCTCAACCAGGGATGCGGTTGGCTGGACGCACACAGACACCGACGTCATCGTCGCCCGGGAGGAACGCACATGCAGCAGGTCAAGGCCGTCGTCGCGAAGGCCAAGGGTGAGCCCGTCGAGCTCGTCACGATCAACGTGCCCGATCCGGGCCCGGGCGAGGCGGTCGTGAAGATCCAGGCTTGCGGGGTCTGCCACACCGACCTGCATTACCGCGAGGGCGGCATCAACGACGAGTTCCCGTTCCTGCTCGGGCACGAGGCGTCGGGCATCGTCGAGGCGGTGGGCTCGGACGTCACCAGCGTGGCGCCGGGCGACTTCGTGATCCTCAACTGGCGCGCGGTCTGCGGCGACTGCCGCGCCTGCAACCGCGGCGAGCCGCAGTACTGCTTCGCGACGTTCAACGCGACCCAGAAGATGACGCTGGAGGACGGCACCGAGCTCAGCCCGGCGCTCGGCATCGGTGCGTTCGCCGAGAAGACCCTGGTCGCGGCCGGCCAGTGCACCAAGGTCGACCCCGCCGCCCGCCCGGCCGCCGTCGGGCTGCTGGGCTGCGGCGTGATGGCCGGCATCGGCGCGGCGATCAACACCGGCGCGGTCACCCGCGGCAAGTCGGTGGCGGTCATCGGCTGCGGCGGCGTGGGCGTGGCGGCCATCGCCGGCTCGGCGCTGGCCGGCGCCAGCCCGATCATCGCCGTCGACATCGACCCCAAGAAGCTCGAGCAGGCCAAGGCGCTCGGCGCCACCCACACCATCGACTCCAGCTCCAGTCGACCCGGTCGCGGCGATCCAGGAGCTCACCGGCGGCTTCGGCGCGGACGTCGTGGTCGAGGCGGTCGGCCGCCCCGAGACCTGGAAGCAGGCGTTCTACGCCCGCGACCTCGCCGGCACGGTCGTGCTGGTCGGCGTCCCGACTCCCGACATGACGCTGCCCGACATCCCGCTCATCGACGTGTTCGGCCGCGGCGGATCGCTCAAGTCGAGCTGGTACGGCGACTGCCTGCCGAGCCGCGACTTCCCGATGCTCGTCGACCTCTACCAGCAGGGGCGGCTCGACCTCGACGCGTTCGTGACCGAGGAGATCGGCATCGACGACGTCGAGGCGGCCTTCGCGAAGATGCACGAGGGCAACGTGCTGCGCTCGGTGGTGGTGCTCTGATGGCCGGTGACGTGCGCGTCGACCACGCCGTCTCCAGCGGCACCTTCAGCCTGGACGGCGAGACGTTCGACGTCGACAACAACATCTGGGTGGTCGGTGACGACGCTGAGTGCATCGTGATCGACGCGCCCCACAGCGTCGACGACATCATGGCGCTGGTGGGGGACCGCAAGGTCAAGGCGATCGTGTGCACGCACGCCCACGACGACCACGTCCGGGTGGCGCCGGCGCTGCGTGAGCGGGCCAACAACGGGTCAGGCGCGCCGATCATGCTGCACCCCGACGACAAGCCGGTCTGGGACCTCACCCACACCGACTACCTCTGGGACCTCGACCTGGCCGACGGGCTCACCATCGAGGTCGGCGGCACCAGCCTGCAGGTGCTGCACACGCCCGGGTCACGCCCCGGGGGCCGTGTGCCTCTACGCACGCCGACCTCGGGCTGCGTGTTCACCGGCGACACCCTGTTCCAGGGTGGGCCCGGCGCCACCGGTCGCAGCTTCAGCGACCGGCCGACCGATCGAGGCGTCGATCCGCGACGAAGCTCTTCGCCCTGCCCGACGACACGGTGGTGCACACCGGTCACGGTGACGACACCACGATCGGCGCTGAAGCCGCCGCGCTCGGGCGCTAGCTCAGAAGGGCGCGACCAGCAGTGCGGTGCCCTGGCCGGCCACCCGGGTGAGCACGATCGTGGCCTCGTTGTCGCCGGCGAGTGCGAGCCGTTTGCGCAGGGTCTCCGGGACGACGTCGACGCCACGCTTCTTGATGGTCAGCCGTCCGACCCCGCGCTCGCGCAGCGCCGCCTTGAGCTGCTTCTCGCGGTAGGGCAGCTCCTCGAGCACCCGGTAGCCGCGGGCGAACGGGGTGCGGAACGAGTCGTCGGAGGTGACGTAGGCGATGTGCTCGTCGACCAGGCCGCCGCCGACCCCGCCGGCGACCGCGGTGACCAGCCCGGCGCGGATCACCGCGCCGTCGGGCTCGTAGAGGTACGCACCCACCGTCGCGCACGCCGACGGCCGCGGGGCCTGGGTCGTCGTCCTCGGTGAGGGTGGCCAGCCCGCCGTCGCCGATCACGGTGGCGCGACGCCGCGGCCGAGGCGAGCCGGCCCGACCAGAGCGCGGCCTCCTTGACCTCGCCGTGGTCGCTGACCCACTCGGCCTCGACCCCGTCGGGCACCAGGGCGTGGGGGATGCCGGGAGCGACCTTCACGCACGAGTCGCGGCGTGAGCAGCGTCTCGACGAACGACCAGGGCGGGCGTCCAGTCGTCGGCCCGGAAGGTGCGCCCGGCGCCGGTGCGTCGGGCCGGGTCGGCGAACGCGACGTCGAACGGTGAGGTGTCGACGTCGGCGCGTCGGCGACGCTGACCGCGCCGCCGAGACCGAAGCGCGGCGAGGTTGGCCTCGGCGACCGCGACCCGGACGCGGGTCGAGGTCGACGCCGACGCAGGTGATGCCGGCCTCGGCGATGGCGATCAGGTCGCCGCCGATGCCGCAGCCGAGGTCGACGAGGGTCGTGGTGCCGAACGCCGTGAGCCGGCCGGCGCGGTGTCGCGCGACCGGCAGCCGGGTGGCCTGCTCGAGGCCGTCGGGCGTGAAGTACATCCGGGCGGCGCTCGGGCCGAGCTTGGCCTCGGCGCGGCGGCGCAGCTCGACCTGGGTGAGCGCGGCGGCCACGTGCTCGGCGGTGGCGGTGCGGCGCAGCGCGGTCTGCACGGCCAACGCGGTCACGGTCGTGGCGGCCTCGCCGGCCGTGGCCGACGTCGCGCGGTCCAGCAGCTGCTGGCCGTCGTCGGTGAGCAGCCACCGGAAGGCGTCGAGGTCCACACCGCTGATCCTGACAGCCGCCGGCCGACCCCTCGCTGGCACTCGTCGCAGGGGGAGTGCTAGTTTCGGAATTGGCACTCTCCACCCGAGGGTGCCAGCGCTTGTGACGCGGTGCGACCCCCGCGACGGCGTACCGCACGAGCTAGCCCCACCGTAGAGCCCCGCCAGAGATAAACCGAAAGTGGAGGTCGACATCGTGTCGGTCAACATCAAGCCTCTCGAGGACCGGATCGTCGTCAAGCCCCTCGAGGCCGAGCAGACCACGGCCTCTGGCCTGGTCATCCCGGACACCGCCAAGGAGAAGCCCCAGGAGGGCGAGGTCGTGGCCGTTGGCCCCGGCCGCTTCAACGAGGACGGCGACGGCCGCATCCCGGTCGACGTCGCCGTCGGCGACAAGGTCATCTACAGCAAGTACGGCGGCACCGAGGTCAAGTACGCCGGCGAGGAGTACCTCATCCTCTCCGCGCGCGACGTCCTCGCGGTCGTTTCCTGATCTCTCGTAGTTGTCCGAAATCTCTGAGGGTCTCGACCCGGACGCGCGCGTTCGTGTCGGGACCCTCACCCCTTTCTTTCACCTGACGAAGGAGTCACATCCAGATGCCCAAGATCCTGGAGTTCGACGAGAACGCCCGCCGCGCGCTCGAGCGCGGCGTCGACGCGCTCGCCAACGCCGTCAAGGTGACGCTCGGCCCCAAGGGCCGCTACGTCGTCCTCGACAAGAAGTGGGGCGCGCCGACCATCACCAACGACGGTGTCACCGTCGCCCGCGAGATCGAGCTCGACGACCCGTTCGAGAACCTCGGCGCCCAGCTGACCAAGGAGGTCGCCACCAAGACCAACGACGTCGCCGGTGACGGCACCACCACCGCCACCGTGCTGGCCCAGGCGATGGTCCACGAGGGCCTGCGCGCCGTCGCCGCCGGCGCCAACCCGATGGGCCTCAAGCGCGGCATGGACGCCGCCGCCCAGGCCGTCAGCGACGCCCTGCTCGAGGCCGCCCGCGAGGTCGAGTCCAAGGAGGACATGGCCTCGGTCGCCACGATCTCCAGCCGCGACGCCGACATCGGCGACCTGCTCGCCGACGCCTTCGACAAGGTCGGCAAGGACGGCGTGATCACGGTCGAGGAGTCCAACACCATGGGCACCGAGCTCGAGTTCACCGAGGGCATGCAGTTCGACAAGGGCTACATCAGCCAGTACTTCGTCACCGACCCCGAGCGCATGGAGGCCGTCCTCGACGACCCCTACATCCTGCTGCACCAGGGCAAGATCTCCGCGGTCGCCGACCTGCTGCCGCTGCTCGAGAAGGTCATCCCGCCGGCAAGCCGCTCTTCATCCTCGCCGAGGACGTCGACGGCGAGGCGCTGTCGACCCTGGTGGTCAACAAGATCCGCGGCACGTTCAACGCCGTCGCGGTCAAGGCCCCCGCGTTCGGTGACCGTCGCAAGGCGATGATGCAGGACATCGCCACCCTCACCGGTGCCCAGGTCATCGCCCCCGAGGTCGGCCTCAAGCTCGACCAGGTCGGTCTCGACGTGCTCGGCACCGCCCGCCGCGTCGTGGTCACCAAGGACAACACCACCATCGTCGACGGCGCCGGCGACTCCGCCGAGGTCGAGGGCCGGGTCAACCAGATCAAGGCCGAGATCGAGAACACCGACTCCGACTGGGACCGCGAGAAGCTGCAGGAGCGCCTGGCCAAGCTCGCCGGCGGCGTCTGCGTGATCAAGGTCGGCGCCGCCACCGAGGTGGAGCTCAAGGAGAAGAAGCACCGCATCGAGGACGCCGTCTCCGCGACGCGCGCGGCGATCGAGGAGGGCATCGTCCCCGGCGGTGGCTCGGCCCTGATCCACGCCGTCTCGGTGCTCGACAAGGACCTCGGCCTCGACGGCGACGAGGCCACCGGCGTCCGCGTGGTCCGCAAGGCGGCCGACGAGCCGCTGCGCTGGATCGCCGAGAACGGCGGGGTCAACGGCTACGTCGTCACCTCCAAGGTCCGCGAGCTCGGCCTCGGCCACGGCTACAACGCCGCCGACGACACCTACGGCGACCTGGTCGCCCAGGGCGTCCTCGACCCGGTCAAGGTCACCCGCTCGGCCCTCATCAACGCGACCTCGATCGCCGCGATGCTGCTGACCACCGAGACCCTGATCGTCGAGAAGCCCGAGGACGAGGACGCCGCGGCTGCCGCCGGCGGCGGCACGGCCACGGACACGGCCACTGATCGCCCAGTAGTCCACAGCATTTGCGCTGACCCGTCCTCTATAGGGGACGGGTCAGCGTCATTTGGGAGGATGTGCGGGTGGAGACCCTGCTCGAGATCACGGATCCGTTGAAGAACCCCGTGACCTACGCCGTGCCGTTCTTCGTGCTGACCATCGCGATCGAGCTCGCGGCGCTGAAGTACCTCGACCAGGACGACGGCGAGGGGCACCCGATGCGGGGGTACGCGCGCCGCGACTCCCGCGCCAGCCTGCTCATGGGCGTGGGCTCGCTGGTCACCACGACGATCTTCAAGGTCGGCTCGTTCTTCGTGTTCACCGCGGTCTTCGTGCACCTCGCGCCGTGGGAGCTGCCCACCGACACGTGGTGGTACTGGGTCGCCCTGATCCTCGGGCTCGACCTGCTCTTCTACGCCAACCACCGCTTCGTGCACCGGGTGAACGTCGGCTGGGCCGCGCACCAGGCCCACCACTCCAGCGAGCACATGAACTACACGACGGCGTTGCGCCAGAAGTGGAACCCGTGGTTCGAGCTCGCCTTCTGGATGCCGCTGCCGCTGCTCGGCTTCGCGCCCTGGACGATCTACCTGGCCTTCGGCTTCAACCTGATCTACCAGTTCTGGGTGCACACCGAGCTGATCGACCGGCTCTGGCGCCCGATCGAGTGGGTCTTCAACACGCCGTCGCACCACCGGGTGCACCACGGCTCGAACGCCGAGTACCTCGACGCCAACTACGGCGGGATCCTGATCATCTGGGACCGCCTGTTCGGCAGCTTCGTCGCCGAGCAGCACCGGCCGACCTACGGGCTGACCAAGCCGGTCGGCACCTACGACGTGTGGCAGCTGGAGATGGGCTACTACGCCCAGCTGTGGCGCGACGTCCGCGCGTCGGCGCGCTGGCGCGACAAGCTCGGCTACCTGTTCGGCCCCCCGGGTTGGACGCCGGCGGACGGCTGCCCTCAGCGCTGAGCGGGTCGGTACGCCGTGACGACGGCGCTGCCGCCGAGCCCGATGTTGTGCTGCAGCGCCACCGAGGCGCCGTCGACCTGACGCTTCGCGGCGGTGCCGCGCAGCTGCCAGGTCAGCTCGGCGCACTGGGCGAGCCCGGTGGCGCCGAGCGGGTGACCCTTGCTGATGAGTCCGCCCGACGGGTTCACCACCCACCGGCCGCCGTAGGTGGTGTCGCCGTCCTCGACGAGGAGGTGGCCCTCGCCCTCGGGCGCCAGGCCGAGGGCCTCGTAGGTGAGCAGCTCGTTGGGCGCGAAGCAGTCGTGCAGCTCGATGACGTCGACGTCGTCGGGTGTCAGCTGTGCCTGCTCGTAGACAGCGTGGCGGCGGCTCGGCTCATGTCGGCGCCGACCAGCGAGATCATGCTGCGGCTCTCGAACGTGCCGGGCACGTCGGTCACCAGCGCCTGGCCGACGATCTCGACGGCCTGGTCGGCCAGGCCGTGCCGCTCGACGAAGGCCTCGCTGGCGAGCACCGCGGCACCCGAGCCGTCGGAGGTGGGTGAGCACATGGGTCGGGTCAGGCTGCCTCGGCGTAGATCATCTTCGCCTCCTGCACGTCGTCGAGCGAGTACTCGTCCTGGAACTGCGCGTAGGGGTTGTTCACCGAGTGCGCGTGGTTCTTCACCGCGATCTTCTGGAAGTGCTCGGCGGTCGAGCCGTACTTCTCGTTGTGCTCGAGCCCGGCCGCGCCGAACATCCACGGCGCCGGCGGGAACGCGAACTCGCGCAGCTCGGCCATCGCGGTGATGTGGCGCCGAGTGGCTGCTCGCGGTCGTCGTAGCGCGGTGCCGAGCGATCCCGGCTGCATCTTCTCGAAGCCGAGCGCGAGCGTGCAGTCGGCCGTGCCGGAACGGATCGCCTGGGCGGCGAGGTAGAGCGCGCTCGACCCGGTGGAGCAGTTGCTGTTCACGTTGAAGATCGGGATGCCGGTCAGCCCGAGGCCGTAGACCGCCCGGTGGCCCGCGCAGGACTCTCCGTAGCAGTAGCCGACGAAGGCCTGCTCGATCCGGTCGAAGTCGACTCCGGCGTCCTGCAGGGCCTTGGTGCCGGACTCCAGGGCCATGTCGGGGTAGTCCCAGCCCTCCCGTCGTCCGGGCTTCTCGAACTTGGTCATGCCGACACCGACGACGAACACGCGCGCACTCATGCGGGTGAACCTACGCCCAAGCGGGGCGGTGAGCGGTAGCGTCACGCTGAGACCTGGGAGGGTCAGGGGAGGGTCAGGTGGAGGGACGATGAGCGAGGACGACGCACGCCCGGCTGGTGTCGGCAGGCTGCTGCCGCCAGTGTCGCCGTGATGCCAGCTGTGTTGCCAGCTGTCCTGGCGGTGCTGTTCGTCGCGGTGGTCGCCGTCTCCGTCGTGCTGTGGGGCGAGCGCGAGGACGAGCAGCCGGCCGCGTCCGACACCTCGGCGGCGATGCTCGACGTGCGCGCGCTCGCCGAGGACGCCGCCACCGCCTTCTTCACCCTCGACCACCGCGATGCCGACGCGAACATCGAGGCCGCCCGAGCGTTGATGACCGAGATTTCGGCGCCGAGTACGTCGCGAGGCTGCCTCGCTCAAGCGTGAGGTCGAGAAGCTGAAGTTGTCACTCGTGCCGACGTTGCTCGACGACGGAACCGCGATCGAGAGGTTCGGCCCGGAGGCCGCCCAGGTGCTGGTCTCGGTCGACGTCACCACGACGGCGCCGAGTGGGGTCACCGACGAGGCGCGCTACCGCACCCGGGTCGCGCTGGTGCGTGACGGCGACGGCTGGTTGGTCTCCGGCCTGGACCAGGTGGGTTCGTGATAAGACCGATGAAGTCCCCGAGGATGACCCGCCGCAACCTCGTGCTCGTGCTCACCGTTCTGGTGCTGCTCGGCTCGGCCCAGATCCTGTGGCTGGCGCTGACCAAGCCCGAGGCCGAGCCGGCGCCGAGCCCCGACCCGGAGCTCGGCGCGGCCGCTCTGGCCGCGGCCAGCGCCGCGCTGCCGCTGGCGCTGACCTATGACTACCGCGACCTCGCGGGCAGCCTCGCCGCCGCCACCGCCGGCATGACCCCGTCGTTCGGCAAGGAGTTCCGGGGCACGTTCCGCACCACCGCGGCCCCGCTCGCGCGCGACAAGCAGGCCGTGACCGACGCGGCGGTGCGGGCTGCGGGCGTCGTCCGCGTCGACGGTGAGACTGGGGCCGAGCACGTGCTCTGCCTCGTCTACATCGACCAGCTCCTCGTCTCCAGCGACACGATGAAGCGCGAGGCCGACCCCATCAACGTCAGCCAGAACCGGGTGCTCGTCGACCTGGTGCTCACCGACGACGTCTGGCTGGTCGACGCATCACTCCCCAATAGCTGGCCTAGAGGGGCCGTGAGCTGGCCAGGACCCGCAGATCTTGTTTCGCTGCGGAAACGCGCCGGACTTGATCGAGCAACACATCAGGCGCACGCTCGGCTCATGCTGTGGAGAGTTCGGACGACGCTGCCCGATCGTCCGGGCGCCTTGGCGCTCCTGGCCGAGGAGTGCGGCACGGCGCAGGTCAACATCGTCGGACTGCAGGTCTTCCCCGGCGTCGAGCGGGTCACCGACGAGCTGGTCGTAGCACGCCCGACGACTGGACCGACACCGACATCACCGAGCTGCTCCAGGGCGCCGGCGGCGAGGGCATCATCGCCCAGGTCTGCACCGAGGAGGCGCTGGCCGACCAGCCGACCCGCTACGTGCAGGCGGCTCGGTCGATGCTGAGCCAGCCGGCGTCGTTCCCCGACGTGGTCGCGCACCTCTTCGACGCCGACGTGCTGGCCGTCGACGAGCACCAGGACGTCATGGAGATGTCGGTGGGCGACGTGCAGGTGCAGATCCGCCGCACCGCGCCGTTCACCGCCACCGAGCACGCCCGAGGTGCGGCGATGGCCGACCTGGTCAGCGACGTCCTCGGCCGCGACCGGCCGGCCTTCGCGCCCTCGGGTAGTCGCCGGATGGGCAGCGGTGCCGTGCCCGAGTACGTCGTCGACGGATCGCGCATCCTGGTGATCGCTGACGGGGTGGCCGTCGCCGGCGCCATCGTGATGGACGCCGACGAGGCCGATCCCGCGGTGCGCGCCGTCGACATCGAGGTCGATCCGTCGTGGCAGCGACGTGGCATCGGCACCCGGTTGCTGAGCGACGCCGCCGGCTGGCGCGCCAGCTCGGTGCCCAGGAGATCGTGCTCTCGACCGCTCACGACAACCGCGCCGTGATGCCGATGGTGCTCGCGGCCGGAATGCGCGGCCGCATCCGGATGGCGGGGGAGACTCTCACCGTGCGCATCGCCGTGCACGAGCTGCGCCCGCTCGGGAGCTAGCGCTCGAGCGTCGGTAGGATGATCGGGTGGAGGTTCCCGAGAAGTTCGCCGCCCTCGGACTCACCTACGACGACGTGCTGCTGCTGCCGGGTCACTCCGACCTGGCGCCCGACGAGATCGACACCACCACGCGGCTGACCCGCGAGATCACGCATCAAGGTGCCGCTGATCAGCGCCGCGATGGACACCGTCACCGAGTCGCGGATGGCGATCGCGATGGCCCGCCAGGGCGGCATCGGCGTGCTGCACCGCAACCTCTCGATCGAGGACCAGGCCTACCAGGTCGACCTGGTCAAGCGGACCCAGACCGGCATCATCTCCAACCCGGTCACCATCGGGCCCGACGCGACGCTCGAGGACCTCGACCGCATCTGCGGCGAGTACCGCGTCTCCGGGCTGCCCGGTCGTCGACACCGACAACAGGCTGCTCGGCATCATCACCAACCGCGACCTGCGCTTCACCCCGGTCGCGGAGTGGGCGACCACCAAGGTCGACGAGGTGATGACCCCGATGCCGCTGATCACCGGCCCGATCGGCATCTCGCGCGAGGACGCCACGCATGCTGCTGCGCCAGCACAAGCGCGAGCGGCTGCCGCTGGTCGACGAGCGACGGCCGCCTCGGCGGCCTCATCACGGTCAAGGACTTCGTGAAGTCCGAGCAGTTCCCGCTCGCCTCCAACGACGCGCACGGCCGGCTCATGGTCGGTGCCGCGATCGGCTACTTCGGCGACGCCTGGCAGCGGGCCACGACGCTGATCGACGCCGGCGTCGACGTGCTCGTCGCCGACACCGCGCACGGCAACGTGCGGCATGCTGCTCGACATGGTCAAGCGGCTCAAGACCGACCCGGCCACCGCGGCACGTGCAGGTGATCGGCGGCAACGTCGCCACCCGCGAGGGCGCCCAGGCCTTCGTCGACGCCGGCGCGGACGCCGTCAAGGTCGGCGTCGGCCCCGGCTCGATCTGCACCACGCGCGTCGTCACCGGCGTCGGCGTCCCGCAGGTCACCGCGGTCTACGAGGCCTCGCTGGCCTGCAAGCCCGCCGGCGTGCCGGTGATCGCCGACGGCGGCATGAAGCACTCCGGCGAGATCGCCAAGGCGATCGTCGCCGGCGCCGACACGGTCATGGTCGGCTCGCTGCTGGCCGGGCTGCGAGGAGTCGCCCGGCGAGCTCGTCTTCGTCAACGGCAAGCAGTTCAAGGCCTACCGCGGCATGGGCTCGCTCGGCGCGATGTCGAGCCGCGGCAAGAAGTCCTACTCCAAGGACCGCTACTTCCAGGCCGAGGTCACCAGCGACGACAAGATCGTGCCCGAGGGCATCGAGGGCCAGGTGGCCTACCGCGGCCCGCTCGCCGCCGTCGCCCACCAGCTCATCGGCGGGCTCAACCAGTCGATGTTCTACGTCGGCGCGCGCACCATCCCCGAGCTGCAGGACAAGGGCCGCTTCGTGCGGATCACCTCGGCCTCGCTCAAGGAGAGCCACCCGCACGACGTCCAGATGACCGTCGAGGCGCCCAACTACTCCGGCCACCGAGCGGCGTCTAAGGTTCGCCCGTGACCGAGATCCAGATCGGCCAGGCCAAGCGCGCCCGGCGGGCGTACTCCTTCGACGACATCGCCATCGTGCCCTCGCGGCGCACCCGCGACCCCGAGGAGGTGAGCATCGACTGGCAGATCGACGCCTACCGCTTCGAGCTGCCGGTGCTGGCCGCGCCGATGGACTCGGTGATGTCGCCCGCGACCGCGATCGCGCTCGGTCGCCACGGCGGGCTCGGCGTGCTCAACCTCGAGGGCCTCTGGACCCGCTACGACGACCCGAGCGACCTGCTCGCCGAGGTCGCCGAGCTCGAGGGCATCGACGCCACCGCCCGGATGCAGGAGATCTACACCGAGCCGGTCAGGCCCGAGCTCATCACCGAGCGGCTGCGCGAGATCCGCGAGGCCGGCGTGACCGTGCCGGGGTCGCTGTCGCCGCAGCGCACCAAGGAGTTCGCCAAGACCGTGGTCGACGCCGGGCGTCGACATGTTCGTCATCCGCGGCACCACCGTGTGGGCCGAGCACGTCTCGTCGCAGGCCGAGCCGCTCAACCTCAAGGAGTTCATCTACGAGCTCGACGTGCCGGTCATCGTCGGCGGCTGCGCCACCCACCAGGCGGCGCTGCACCTGATGCGCACCGGCGCGGCCGGCGTCCTCGTCGGCTTCGGCGGCGGCGCCGCCCACACCACGCGCACCGTGCTCGGCGTCGCGGTGCCGATGGCCAGCGCCGTCGCCGACGTCGCCGCGGCCCGCCGCGACTACCTCGACGAGTCGGGCGGCCGGTACGTGCACGTGATCGCCGACGGCTCGATCGGCAAGTCGGGCGACATCGCCAAGGCCGTCGCCTGCGGCGCGGACGCCGTGATGGTCGGCTCGCCGTTCGCGCGCGCCACCGACGCGCCGGGCCACGGCTGGCACTGGGGGGTCGAGGCCCACCACGAGGCGCTGCCGCGCGGCAGCGGGTGCAAGTTCGAGCGGTCGGCACGCTCGAGGAGATCCTCTTCGGCCCCTCGCGCGTCGCCGACGGCACCATGAACCTGATCGGCGCGCTGCGGCGCTCGATGGCGACGACGGGCTACACCGACCTCAAGGAGTTCCAGCGGGTCGAGGTCGTCGTCGAGTGACGGAGGCTTCTCCCGCCGCACATCTGGTGCAGGTGCCGGTGCCGAGCTGGAAGTCGTCACGATCCACACCGACGGCGCGTGCATCCCCAACCCGGGGCCGGGCGGGTGGGGTGCGCTGCTGCGCCAGGGCAGTCACGGCTCGAGCTCTCCGGTGGCGAGGCCGGGGAGACCACCAACAACCGGATGGAGCTGAGGGCGCCGATCGAGGCGCTGCGCGTGCTGCGACGCCGGGTGCGCGTCGAGCTCTACACCGACAGCGTCTACGTGCGCAGCGGCATCACGACGTGGGTGCTCAGCTGGGAGAAGAACGGCTGGAGGACGTCGGCCAAGCAGCCGGTCAAGAACGTCGATCTCTGGCAGGAGCTCCAGGCCGAGGTCGCGCGCCACGAGGTCAACTGGCACTGGGTGAAGGGTCACGCCGGCGACGAGGGCAACGAACGCGCCGATCGGCTGGCCGCGCAGGGGCTGGCTGAAGCGGTCGAGGCCGCTACTCCGTAACTGTCAGTTGTGACGTTCGTTACGACACCATGGTGAGAATCCGTGTGCTCGGTCCGTTCCTCGCACTCGCCCTGTCGGCGACCACCCTGGTCGGCGTCGGGCCGGCCCAGGCGCGGCCCGAGGCGTCGGCGGCACGTGCCGCGAACTCTCGCCCGCCGTCCCACGCCTGACCAACCCACCCGCCGGGATCATGGGCCACCCGCTGTGGGACTCGTGGCACCAGCTGGCGCCGTTCGGCTACGAGGAGCAGGAGTACTTCGTGTCGGGCACGGCCCGACGCTGACGGGAAAGCAGGCGGCGTACCGACGCGGATCATCGTGTTCCGGCCGAAGAGCGAGAAGCGGTTCAACGGCACCGTGATGCTCGACTGGGTGAACGTCACGGCCCAGTTCGAGAACCCGGTCGACAGCCTCGAGGCGCGCGAGCTGCTGCTGCGCGAGGGCTACGCGTTCGTGCACGTCAGTGCCCAGGCGGCGGGGCTGTGCTGCATCCCGCTGACCCCGAAGGGCTGGGACCCGGTGCGCTACGCCTCGCTCGACCACCCCGGCGACAACTACGCGCGGACATGTTCACCCAGGTGGCGCGGCGATGCGCGGCGAGGCGGGCGTCGACCCGATGCCGGGACTGAGCGTGAAGCGGGTGCTCGCGGCGGCCAGTCGCAGTCGGCCAGCAGGCTCTACGCCTACGTCAACGAGAACCAGCGGGCCGCCGGCGCCATCGACGGATTCCTGATCCACGGCGGCGGCGAGAAGACCTTCGCAGAGAAGCTCCCCGTGCCGGTGATCCATCTGCTCAGCGACCGTGAGGCCGACCCGACTCCTCCGACGGCGACCCCAACTACCGGCTGATGGAGATCGCCGGCACCGCCACTCGGGCTACTTCGTCGGCTACCAGCAGGTTTTCGGTGCCAGCCGCGCGTCGCTCGTTGCCAGCCGCTGCAGCAGGGCTCCGCGACCTGATCGGCAGGCCGGCAACTACGGCCAGCTTCCTCGCCGCTCCACCCGGCGTGCATCGTCGCCGGCGCGACCATGCCGATGCACTACGCGGCCTCGACGGCGCTGCACCAGCTCGACCACTGGGTACGCACCGGGCGGCCGCCGAGAAGCGCCGCGCTACCAGTTCGCCGGCGGCGCGCTGGCCAAGGACGACGACCGCAACGCCCTCGGCGGCATCCGGCTGCCTCCGGTCGAGGTGCCGGTGGCGACGTACGAGAGCGACCTGTGCCCGCTCGGGGGCCTCACGTGCCGTTCACCGAGCTGAGCTGGTCAGCGGTACGGCACCTACGCGACCTACCGCCAGAAGATGGCCGCGGCGACCGACACCGCCGTCCGCCGAGGCTGGCTGCTGCCCGTGGACGCCAAGGACCAGATGCGTCGGGTGTGCTCGATCCGGGTGCGGTTCGACCCGCTCGACACCGGGCGCTGCGAGCGCTACGACCCGCCGCGGTTCGGCGGCTGACTCACCGCTCCAGCAGGAGCGGGTGACGCCCGTGGCCGTTGACCGCGGCTCGGATGTCAGCCTGAACGCCGAGCAGGTGCGCTCGGTTGCCTCGCCCCTTCTGCAGCGCGCGCACGACCCGCTGGATGCGGATCGGGCGACCTGCGCCCAAGACGTTCCAGGTCGTCGGCACGTAGGCCGCTCGGCTGACGAGGAACCGGCCGCTCTTCTGCTCGGTGAAGAGGAACCGCACCGTGATGCCCTCGTAGGTGTTGGCTCGGTTGGTCTCCTGCTGGGCGATCATGTTGCCCATCCCGTAGACCACCCATTTCCCGTTCACCTTCGTGATCGGCTGACGACGTGGGCATCCTCGCCAAGCACCATGTCGACAGCGGGGGAGGCGGTCAACCGCGTCACCAGCGCCACCTGGTCGCCGTTGGGCAGGTGGTCGTACTCGGTGCCGCCGTGCAGGTGAACCACCACGATGTCGGCGCCGGCCGCGCGGGCGGCTCGCGCCTGGCCCAGGAGGTTGGGCGCGTCCCAGAGCGACACCGACCACGGGCGGCCGGCCGGCACGGGGAACCCGTTCAAGCCGTAGGTGCCGGCCACCACGCCGACGCGGACGCCGTCGTCGGTGCGGAGGATCACCGGCCGACGGCGCTCCCGGGCGCTGCGAAACGTGCCATGTGCGCCACGTCGTGGAGTCGAGCAGGTCGGCGGTGTACTTCAGGCCCTCCCAGCCCGGTCGACTGCGTGGTTGGACGCCGTCGTGCAGCCATCGAAGCCCATCCGCGCGATCCACGGGGCGATCTGGCGGGGCGCAGCGAAGCCGGGTAGATCTGCAACGCGTGGCCCGGACGCGCGAACGGCACCTCCTCGTGACACAGCGCGACGTCGGCGCTCTCGACGAGCGGCTTGAGCGCTGCGAACATGGGGTCGAAGTCGAAGCCGTCCAGGCCCCGTCCGGTACGACGGCGTCGGCCTGCGCCGACTGCCACACGGTGTTGTGCCAGAGCAGGTCGCCGCCCATCACCAGCGACATGGTGCGCGGTGCGGTCGGGGTCGGGCGTCGGGGTGGCTCGGGATCGGCGACCAGGCGGAACGCGAACGTGCGGGTGCGTCGGGGGGCTCGGACGATGGGGGAGGTACTGGTGCCACCAGGGTGGCAAGCACGGCGCAGCCAGGACGGCGCTGATCAGCCTGACACGAGGGGTCACACTCAGGGGACGCACGAGCCCGACCCTTCGGTTGCCGTTGCCGGCGGATCAGTCCAACCGCGCGCGGCCGGCGTCGAGCGCCGCCAGACACCCGGCCCACATGTCGTGGACGACGTCGGCGACCGGGCGCACGTCGGTGATCCGGGCCGAGACCTGCCCGGTGTTGGCGACGCTGGCTTCCATGTCGCCGTCGAAGTACAGGTCGGTGATCCGCCGAGCAGCCCAGCGAGCTTGCGCGTCGCCAGCAGCCGCCGCGCCCAGCTCGTTGCGCAGCACCCGCATCGTCGGATTGCCCCGCACCGACAGCGGTGGTCCCGTCGTCGTGGCCGCGACGATGGCGTCCTGGAGGTTCTGGTGAAGCGCGCCTCCTCGGTCGCCGGCATCCTGGTGCCCATCTGCACACCCTCGGCGCCGAGCACGAACGCGGCGGCCATCGACGTCGCGTCGCAGATTCCACCTGCGGTCACCAACGGCAGGTCGAACTCCGAGGCCACCAGGGGCATGAGCACCATCGTCGAGGCGCTCAAGGCGCCCTTGAAGCCGCCACCTTCGACGCCTCGACGACCAGTCCGTCGACGCCTGCAGCAGCCGCCTTGCCGCCCCCGCATCGAGCCGAGACGTGGAACACCGTGATGCCGGCGTCCTTGAGGGGCTAGAGGGTGAACAACCCTGGGTCGCCGGCGGAGGTGGCGACGTAGGTGATGCCCGACTTCACCAGCACGTCGACGATCGAGGGATCGTGCTTCCACCCCTGGATCATCAGGTTGGCGCCGACCGGTTTGTCGGTCAGGTCGCGCACTCGCAGCAGGTCGGCCTGGCCCTCGAGCATGGGGGTCTCGATGACGCCCATGCCGCCGGCGTTGGAGACCGCCGCGGCGAGCTCAGCGCGGGCGAGATAGGTGATCGGAGCTTGAATGATGGGGATCTCGACCCCCAGCAGGCGCTGCACGCGATTCGTCACTCACTAGGGTTACCACGTGGACGCGGACCTGATCGGCATCTGGCAGGGCGCGCTCGACGGCACCACGTGGTGGGAGCAGGACGCCGACGAGCCGGCGTACTCAGCCAGCCTGATGAAGGTGCCCGTCGCCACTGCGGCCGAACGGCGCCACCAGCGTGGTGAGATCGACCTGGACTCCGAGGTGCGAGATCCACACCGACTTCGACTCCGAGCTGTCCGGCGCGCGCTACGTGCTCGACCGAGACGACGACCAGGACGATGCGACATGGGACGACGTGGGCACGCGGGTCACCCTGCGCAAGTTCCGGCGCCGGGCGATCGTCGTGTCCGGAAACCTGGCCACCAACCTGCTGCTCGAGCCCACCGGCGTGGCCGAGGTGACGGCGGTGCTGGCGGAGGCCGGCATCAGCGAGCGCACCCGGATCACCCGCGGCATCGACGACGGCCCGGCCCGCGACGCCGGTTACACGCAACGTGGTGACCGCACGCGACCTGGGCCGACTGCTCGCGGCGACACCCCGCCGAGGTCGAGGACGTCATGCGCGGCCAGACCTACCGTGACGCGATCCCTGCGGGGCTTCCTGCTGGCACCACCATCGCCAACAAGACCGGCTGGATCGACGGTCACACCCACGACATGGCGATCGTGCGTCCCACCGACTCCGAGCCGTTCGCGCTCGTGCTCCTGACCCGGTTGGCCGGCGTCGCCTACGAGGAGGCAAACGTGCTGATGGCGCGTCTTGCGGTGCAGGCCTGGGAGCGACGCCGATGAGGATGAGTCAGTGAGCACGATCGAGCACGTGCGTACCCGCCGGCTGAGCGTGCCGCTGCACACGCCCTTCGTGACCGCGCTGCGCCGCACGACCACGGTCGAGACCGTTCTGGTCGAGGTCGTCGACTCCGACGGGGTGAGCGGATGGGGAGAGGCGCCGCAGGTCTGGCAGGTCACGGGTGACTCGCTCGCCGGGTCGCAGGCCTGCCTCGACGGCCCGCTGCGCGACGCGCTGATCGGCGCTCCGAGCGACCCGAGGTTCACCGCCTCGGTCATCCAGCGCACCGTGGTGGCGAACCGCTCGGCCAAGATGGCGGCCGACGTCGCCCTCCACGACCTGGCCGCCCGCCGCGCCGGCGTGCCGCTGGCCCAGCACCTGGCGACGTACGTCGGGCTGGGCATCGCCGCCTCGCGCGTGCGCACCGACGTCACGCTCGCCGCCGGGGACGCCGGGTCGCTCGCCGCCGCCGCGCAGGCGCGGGTGGCCGACGGGTTCGAGGTGCTCAAGCTCAAGGTCGGTACCGACGCCGCCACGGACGTGGCGCGGGTGAAGGCAGTGCGTGAGGCGGTCGGGTCCCGGGGTCGCACTGCGCCTCGACGCCAACCAAGGGTGGGACGCGTTCTCGGCGATCGCAGTCATCCACGCGCTCGAGGACGCCGGCGTCGACAGTCGAGGTCGTCGAGCAGCCGGTGGCCGCCGCCGACCTGATCGGGCTGGCGCACGTCACCGCGAACGTCGACACCCCGGTGATGGCCGATGAGTCGCTCTTCACGCTGGAGGACCTCGTGGAGATCATCCGACTCGACGCCGCGGACCTCGTGAACGTGAAGCTCGGCCAAGTGCGGCGGGCTCACCCCGGCACTCGAGCTGCTCAGGGTCGCGGGGCTGCACGGGTTCGGCACGTTCGTCGGCTCGATGCTGGAGTCGCACGTGGGCGTCGGCGCAGCGGCCGCGCTGGTGGCGGCAGTCGGCACCACCGCCATGCCCGACCTTGACGCCGGCGTGGTGGGCGGTTGCATCGCCGTTCCAGGGCGGTCCGACGTACGAGGGTGACGAGCTCGTGCTCAGTGCCGACGCCCGGACTCGGCGTGACGGGGCTGCTCGCATGAGGGCCATCCGCACCACCGGCGTACTGGCGAGGCCGGCCGACGACGCTGAGCAGGTGACCCAGCTGCTCGCCGGCGACTACGTCGAGGTGCGCGAGGGCAGCGACGAGTGGCTGGGGTCACCGTGCCTGGACAGTCGTCGTCCAAGGATCCTGCTGGCTACCCGGGGTGGGTACGTCGGGCCGACCTCGCGTTCGACGAGGAGAGTGTCGTGGCCATCGCCCACGAACACCTGGGCACGCCGTACGTCTGGGGCGGTCTCACCCACGCCGGCATCGACTGCTCCGGCCTCGTGCACGCAAGCTTCCGTGCCGTGGGTATGACCGTGCCCCGCGATGCGGCGGACCAGGCACTGGCCTGCGAGCCGGTTGCGTTGGGGGAGGAGCAACCTGGCGACCTGTGGTTCTTTGCCAAGGACGGCCCCACCACCCGCATCACGCACGTGGGGTTCGTGGTCGTTCCGGGCGATCCGGGAGTCATGCTGCATGCCCCCGACTCGGGTCCGCGTCGATTCGTGGTGGAGGAGGAGGTCCTCCCCGAGCGACGTGCCACGCTGGTCTCGGCCGGCAGGTTCACTCCATTCGTCGAGTAGCAGCACCGCCCACCCACGTTCGTCGAGTAGCCGCCGAGGAACGAGGCGGCGTATCGAGGCGCCTCGCAAGCCAAGAATCAGCACGGGATGACCGCAGTCATCCACGTGGTCGTCGCGTGATTGTGGGCTCAGGACCCTCGATACGCGGATCGCTCGTGCCTCGCTCTCGCTACTCGACGTACGTGCACAGGGGAGTTTCGAGGCTCGAGCCCAGCGGCTCGCACACCCCAACGACCTCGTGTGCAACCCGCTCGCAACACCGCTTTGCTTGGATGGGGTGATGAACTCCAGCGCGCTGAGCCCGAGCGGCCGCGACGCGGCCATCGCCGCGATGTCGGGCCTGGAGGGCGAGGCCGAGCTAGATGTGCTCGTCGTCGGCGGGGGAGTGGTTGGTGCGGGCGTGGCCCTCGATGCCGTGACCCGCGGACTGAACACCGGTCTCCTCGAGCAGCGTGACCTCGCCAGCGGCACGAGCAGCCGCAGCAGCAAGCTCGTGCACGGCGGTCTGCGCTACCTCGAGATGCTCGACTTCGGGTTGGTGAAGGAGGCTCTCCAGGAGCGCGGGCTGCTGCTCACGCGCCTGGCGCCGCACCTGGTCAAGCCGGTGCCGTTCCTCTACCCGCTCACCCACCGCGGCTGGGAGCGCCCTTACATCGGCGCCGGGCTCGCCCTCTACGACGCGATGGCGATGCTCGGCAAGTACGACATGGGGGTGCCGCGCCACCGGCACCTGACGCGCCGTGGGGTCGCCCGCATCGCTCCCGACTTCAAGGCCGACAAGCTGGCTGGAGCGATCCAGTACTACGACTGCCAGGTCGACGACGCTCGCCTGGTCATGATGACGGCGCGGACGGCGGCATCGCCACGGCGCCCACGTCGCTACGCGTACGCGCGTCGACGGGTTCCTGCGCGAGGGCGAGCGGGTCGTCGGCGTCCGGGTGCGCGACCTCGAGCACGATCGCGACTTCAAGGTCCGCGCCCGGGTCGTGATCAACGCTGCCGGGGTCTGGACCGACGAGATCCAGGAGATGGTCGGTGGCCGCGGCGCCCTGCACGTGCAGGCCTCCAAGGGCATCCACCGGTGGTGCCGCGTGACCGCATCTGCTCCGAGGCCGGCTTCATCGTGCGCACCGCGATCTCGGTGCTGTTCGTGATCCCGTGGGGCCGGCATTGGATCATCGGCACCACCGACACCCCCTGGAGCCTCGACAAGGCTCACCCGGCCGCCAGTCGGGCCGACATCGACTACGTGCTCGAGCACGTGAACTCGATCTTGCGCGAGCCCCTCGACCACGAGGACGTCGAGGGGGTCTACGCCGGGCTGCGGCCGCTGCTCTCGGGCGAGTCCGAGCCGACCTCACGGATCTCTCGCGAGCACACCGTGGTCACCCCGGTCTCCGGGCTGGTGATGATCGCTGGCGGCAAGCTCACGACCTACCGGGTGATGGCGAAGGACGCCGTCGACGCGGCCGCCCACTCGCTCAAGACGTCGGCCAACCTCACGATCCGTGACTCGATCACCGACCGGGTGCCCCTGATCGGCGCCGACGGCTACGAGACCCGGTCGAACCAGCGGGTGCTGCTGGCCCGCCGGTCCGGGCTGCACGTCGCCCGCATCGACCACCTGCTCTCACGCTACGGCGGACTGATCGACGACGTCCTCGCGCTGATCCACGGCCGGCGGGTGCTGGCCCTGCCGCTCGAGGGCGCCGAGGACTACCTGGCTGCAGAAATCGTGTACGCCGTCACCCACGAGGGCGCCCGACACCTCGACGACGTGCTCACGCGCCGTACGCGAATCTCGATCGAGACCTTCGACCGAGGCGTCGGCGCGGCGCCGGCTGCGGCTCGGTTGATGGCTGCCGAGCTCGGGTGGACCGACGAGCGGGTCGCCGAGGAGGTCGACCACTTCCTGAGGCGCGTGGAGGCCGAGCGGCAGAGCCAGCTGAAGCTCACCGACCAGGAGGCCGACGAGGCACGCGTGCAGGTGCGAGACATCGTCTGACGGATTGCCCGATGCGGATCGCTAGCGTGCTCCCGTGACCGACATCGACCGGCCGCCCTTCTCGGGCAACGGCCCCGGGCCCTTCTCCGCGCTGCTCGGCTTCCGGGTGGTGCGCGCGGACGCGGAGGGTGCGCTCCTCGAGGCCGATCCGCGGCCGGAGCACCTCAATGGCGGCGGCATCGTGCACGGTGGCTACCTCAGCGCGTTGCTGGACACGGCGACCGGGCACGCCGTCCACGCGCGTCTGCCTGCCGGCGTCCCCCGCCCCGCACGTCCAGCTCACCATCCAGTACGTGCGCGCCGCACTTCCCGGCGAGACGCTGGTCTGCGCGGCGCGGGCCGTCAACGTCGGACGTCGCATCGGATCCACCGAGGCTGAGATCACCCAGGGCGGGCGGATCATCGCGCGGGCCGTGGCCAGCCACGCGGTCCTCGGCTGAGACCGCGCAGGCTCAGGTGGGGCTGGTGGGGGCGTCTGCCAGCTTGACCAGGCTGACGTGCGGTGGCTCGGGCACGGCGTCGCCCAAGAACCACCGGAAGGCCAGGTTGCCGCGCGGGTAGTCGAGGGTCGTCACGGCGTTCGGGTGAGCAGCAGGCCGCGCGCGACCACGATCGTCACCGTGCCGTCGGCGTTCGGCACCGCGGTGCCGATGTTCACCGAGCTGCGGGCGTCGGTGACGTTGTGGGTGGCCATGAACTGGTTCCACACCACCAGGCTCCAGAAGCGGCACGCGGGCGGGCGGTGCGTGATCACCAGCGCTTCGTCGTCGGCGAGGTCGAAGCTGCCGAAGGAGTAGCAGGCGTCGCGGGCCGACCAGCCGAAGTTGGCGTCGGGCACCTGGTAGGGCGCCCCGAACGTGTTGGCCACCTGGGCGATCTCGTGGCCCGACGTGTGCTCGTCGTCGCAACGCACCCCGACCGCCAGCGGGATGATCGCGAACATCGTCCGCAGCCACGCAGCGCTGGCGCGCAACGATGCGGCCGTCTCGGCCTCGCCGTGCCTGATCGGGTCGGCGGGTCGAGCGCCTCGATCTGCCATCGATGCGGCGGCCGTGCATCGGGTCGACCTGGTAGTCGCGGGTCATGAGCACCGCGGCGTCCGGCAGCGGGCCGATCTCGAAGGAGAAGTTGCCGTCGGCGTCGGCCTCGAGTCGTCGTCGCGCACGATCGCCACCACCGCGTCCGACCAGGCGCCCGGCTCGGGCTCGTTGTAGGCGGTGAGCGAGAAGTAGACGCTGTCGCCGACGTTGCCGTCACCCGGTAGCGGCGTTCGGGGTCGACCGGACAGATCGCGTAGTACGCGTCCGTGTTGTCGCCACCCCAGCGGCGGTCGCGCCGGAACGGGGTGTTGACGTCGACGAAGACCGGACGGCTCGGCTCGGCGAACAGGTAGGTGTCGAACGCGACCCCCAGCGTCGTGGCGATCGCCCGGTAGCCGTCGGCCCTGGTGCGGTCGTCGATGACTGCCCGAGGCCCTGCGGTGAACCCCTGGTCGAGCTCGCGCAAGGTGTCCAGCAGCTCGCGCCAGGCGGTGGTCGCCTCGCCGTGGGCGCACGCCGGGTCCTGGGTCATGGGGTGATGCCTCTCGTGAGCAGGTCGGCTGTGCGGTCGATCCAGTCGTCGTCGAGATGGTCGGTCTCACGCATGAGGAGCGCCATCAGCACCGTCCCGCCGATCACCTCGATCAGTGACGCGGGGTCGAGGCCGGGTCTGACCTCGCCGCGTGCGGCGGCGTCGGCGAGGCGCTCGGGAAGCACGCCCCAGATCTCGCCGGCGAAGCGTTCCAGGAGGACGGCGTGCAGGCTGCGATCGGCCGCGATCTCGGCGAGCAGGCCGGGCAGCGCCGCTCGCGCCGGGGGCGCCGAGAACGCGGCCGCGGTGCGACGCAGCATCTCGCGGACGTCGTCGGCAAGAGAGTCCGACCGGGGGAGGGTCATGGCGTCGCCCTGCGGAAAGACGGCTTCGTGCACGAGGTGAGCCTTGCTCGGCCAGCGGCGGTAGATGGCCGGCTTGGTGGTGCCAGCCCGCTCGGCGATCGCAGCGACGGTGAGCGCGGCGTAGCCCGTCTCGGTGACGAGAGCCGCGGTCGCCTCCAGGACGGCGCGGTCGATCCGCGGATCGCGGGGGCGCCCTGCTGCGGTTGACGCTGGTCAACGGCGCCGAGGTCTGCTTCCATTACGATATGGAGCGTAACGTATTATGAGCGACCCAGTCATCGTCGACGACCTGCACGTCCCGACCTTCAGCCCCGAGGTCGAGGAGATGCGCGGCTTCATGGCCGCGATGGCCAACGACTGCCCCCTCGACGCCGAGGTGCTGCACGCCAAGGCGAGGGCCGAGACCGGGCTGCACGACTTCGGGCCGGACGACTACCGCGAGCGGCTCGGCGTCCTGCTGACCGCAGTGGCGGACATCGGGGGCTGCACGGGCCGGGCATCGTGAACTTCCACCTCACGGCTCTCCAGCTGCTGAAGAACCGGCTGCTGCTCACCGACCTACTCACGCGGCATCCCGAGATCCACGACATCGAGCTCGAGCCGCCGGTCGATCATCGCCGGGCTGCCGCGCACGGGCACCACCCATCTGCACAACCTGCTCGCCGCCGGGCCGACGTTCCGGGTGCTGCGCTACTGGGAGAGCCTCGAGCCCTTTCCCCTGGCCGCCGAGGCCGGTGTCGAGCCGGACCCCCGCCGGGACCGGACCGACCTGGCCGTCGGCTTCATGAACGCTGCGATGCCGCTGTTCCCGCTGATGCACGAGATGACCACCGACCACGTGCACGAGGAGATCCAGCTCCTCGCCAACGACTTCTCCTCGATGCTGATGGAGACCATGGGTCACGTGCCCGCCTGGCGCGACCACTACCTCGCCCACGACCAGACCCCGCACTACGAGCACCTGCACACCCAGCTCAAGGCACTGCAGTTCCTGCGCGGCGGGCGACGCTGGCTGCTCAAGTCTCCCCAGCACGTCGAGCAGCTGCCGGTGCTGAAGCGGGTGTTTCCGGATGCCACGGTCGTCATCACGCACCGCGACCCCGTGCCCGTCACCCTGTCGATGCTGATGATGCTGACCTACACCGCGCGCATGCACCGCTCGCCGGTCGACGTCGAGGAGATCGCGGAGTACTGGGTCGACCGGCTCGGCACGATGCTCGACGCCCTGGTGCGCGACCGCGACGTGCTGGACGCCGAGCACTCGGTCGACGTCGAGTTCGACCGGTTCATGGCCGACGACCTGGGCGTCGCGGAGAGCATCCTCGAGCTCGCGGGGGAGCCGGTGACCGCCGAGGTGCAGGCGGGCATGGCCGACTACCTCGCCGGGCACCAACGCGGCCGGCTCGGAACGGTCGCGACCAGCTGCGAGATGTTCGGTCTCGACCGCGACGGCCTGAGGTCGCGCTTCGCCGCCTACACCGAACGCTTCCTGCGCGACTGACTGGGCACTAGGTTGCCGCCATGCCCAGCATGGACAACGCGGCCGCCCACGCGGCGGCGCGCAAGGGTGGCGGCCGGATCGCCTACTTCTTCGTCAGGGTGCTGCTCGTCCCGCTGATCCGCGTGCTGTTCGCGATGCGGGTCGTCGGCGCCGAGAACGTGCCCGCGACCGGGGCGGTCGTCATCGCGCCGAACCACAAGAGCTTCTGGGACGCCTTCTTCATCTCGGCCGTCCTGAAGCGGCGGATCTTCTTCATGGGCAAGGCCGAGCTGTTCGAAGGTCGGGCCGGGCGGCTGCTCCTGGCGCTGGGGGCGTTCCCGGTACGTCGGGGTTCCTCGGACGCTGCCGCGATCGAGACCGCCCTGGCGATCCTGGCCCGGGGTGACGCGCTGGCGCTCTTCCCCGAGGGCACCCGGGTGCGCGACCCCGAGGCGCTCGGCTCGCCGCGCAAGGGTGCGGCTCGCCTGGCCATCGAGAGCGGTGCCCCGATCGTGCCGACGGCGCTCACCGGTACCGAGAAGCGCC
This sequence comes from uncultured Actinomycetota bacterium, assembly GCA_963781575.1. Taxonomy (GTDB): domain Bacteria; phylum Actinomycetota; class Actinomycetes; order Propionibacteriales; family Nocardioidaceae; genus Nocardioides. The sequence goes on from CAWAGM010000005.1 coordinate 25,058, forward strand.
GCTTCCCGCTGCCGCGCCGGGTGCAGGTCTCGTTCGCCGAACCGATCCCGGTGGCCGACCTGACCGCCACGCCCGAGGAGGCCGCCCGCCTCATCGAGGACGCCGTGTGGCCGGTCGTCACCGAGGACTATCGCAAGCTGAAGGCCAGCCCCGGCCTGATCGCCGGTGGTGTGGCCGCCGTCGGCCTCGGCTACCTCATCCAACGCCGCCTCCGCCGCTGATTTGCGCTGACCCGTCCTCTATAGAGGACGGGTCAGCGCAAATCAGAGGTCGAGGTAGGCGCGCTCGATGATCGGGGTCGAGGTCGAGGCCCTTGGGCATGGTGCCGAACGCGCCGCCCCAGTCGCGGGAGAGTCGGGTCGCACAGAACGCGTCGGCCACAGCGGTGGGGGAGTGCTGCACCAGCAGCGAACCCTGCAGCACCAGCGCGAGCTGCTCGACCAGACGCCGGGCGCGCAGCTCGATCTCGTCGATGTCCGAGAGCTCCTTCTTGACCACGGCGATGGCGTCGTCAAGCCGGTGGTCGGCACCCGGCGGCCAGCTCGACCTCGACGAAGAAGCGGTCGAGCGACTCGGGCTCGCGGGCCATTGCGCGCAAGGCGTCGAGCGCGGCCACGTTGCCGGATCCCTCCCAGATCGAGAGCAGCGGAAGCTCGCGGTAGATGCGCGGCATGCCGGAGTCCTCGGCGTACCCGTTGCCGCCCAGGCACTCCATCGCCTCGCCGGCGACGGCCGGGCCGCGCTTGCAGATCCAGTACTTGCTCACGGCCAGGGCGAAGCGGCGGAACGCCGACTCGTCGTCGTCGCCGCGCACGGAGCGGTCGGTCGCGCCGGCGAGCCGCATCGCGGTGATCGTTGCGGCCTCCGACTCGACGACGAGGTCGGCCAGCACGTTGCGCATCAGCGGCTGGTCGACCAGCGCGCGACCGAACGCGTGCCGGTGGCGGGCGTGGTGGGTGGCGTGGACGACGGCCGAGCGCATGCCGGCAGCGGTGCCCAGCGTGCAGTCGAGGCGGGTCATGTTGACCATCTCGACGATCGTGCGAACCCCGCGACCTTCCTCGCCGACCAGCCACGCTGTCGCGTCGTCGTACTCGATCTCCGACGACGCGTTCGACTTGTTGCCGAGCTTGTCCTTGAGCCGCATCACGTGCATCGGGTTTCGGCTGCCGTCGGGCAGGATTCGCGGCACCAGGAAGCACGAGAGCCCGCCCGGCGCCTGGGCCAGCGCGAGGAACAGGTCGGACATCGGAGCGGACGTGAACCACTTGTGGCCGGTGAGCCGGTAGCTGCCGTCGGGCTGCGGCACCGCCTGCGTGGTGTTGGCCCGGACGTCGGAGCCGCCCTGCTTCTCGGTCATCGACATGCCCGCGATCAACCCGGCCTTCGTGCTCGGCACGCGCAGCCCGAAGTCGTAGGTGCGCGAGGTGAGCAGTGGCTCGTAGGTCGCGGCGAGCTCAGGGTTCGCCCGCAGCGCCGGCACCACGGCGTACGTCATCGAGATCGGGCAGCCGTGCCCGGCGTCGACGTTCCACGCCATGAACTTGGCCGCGCGTGCCACGTGGGCACCCGGACGGTCATCGGCCCAGGGGGCGCCGTGCAGGCCGTGCGTCACGGCGACGTCCATCATCGAGTGGTAGGCCGAGGTGTACTCGACCTCGTCGATCCGGTGGCCGTAGCGGTCGTGCGTCGTCAGCAGCGGGGGAGTGCGCTCGGCGTGCCGCCCCCAGTCCTGGGCCTCCTGGGTGCCGGCGAGCCGCCCGAGCTCGCTGATCTCGTCCATCGCCCAGCCCGCGCCCTCGCGCTCGACGGCGGCGCGTAGCGCGGCGTCCTGCGAGGTGTCGTGGCCGACGAGCGGCGGGACCTGGTTGGTGACGTCATGGGTGTGCACGGAACGCTCCTAGGGATCGAAGGATGAAGTCGGTCAGGGCTGGGACGACGTGCGGCTCGGAACCGCCGCTGGCGCCGTCGTGCAGGGGGACGACGAGCGCCTCGGCCATCGCGCCGACCACGCCCGCGGCCGAGACCTGGGCGTCTTGGTACGGCAGCTCGCCGGCAGCCACGGCGTGCTCGATCAGTCGTGCGATGAGATCGCGGTAGGCGGCCCGGTAGACGAGACGTTGGGCCTCGACCTGTGGGTCGACCGGCTCAGCGATCAGCGCGTAGGCCAGCCGAGGGCTTCGGAAGGCGCGGCGAGGCGAAGGTGTCGACGACGCGGGTGATGCGTTGCTCGATCGCGCCGCTGGCCCCCGCTGGCCGCGGCGACGGCGTCCACCTCGAGCTGCGTCGAGGTGCGGAAGACCTCGGCCAGTAGGGCGCCCTTGTCGGGGAAGTGGCGGTAGACGCTGCCGGTCGCGACCTCGTGCTGCCTCGGCCACGACCGCTACCGAGCAGCCGGCGAACCCACGCTCGGCGACCACGTCGTGGGCGGCGCCGAGGATGCGCTCGCGGGTGGCGTCGAGCCGTTCCTGGACGGCGGCCGTGCGGCGGTAGGCCATGTCGTGCCGTGTCCTCAGCCCTTGTTGGTGCTCGGGCCGGCGTCGTCGAACGGCGCGGCGTCGCGCTCGCGGACGGCCTGACGGAAGCCGACGTCGGCGGCGCGCTGCTGGAAGGCGTAGCCCTCGCGTGGTGTGACGGGAGATCCCGTCGAAGACGGTGGAGACCATGCCGCTCGTGGCCACGCCCTGCTGCATGAGCGCCGAGTTCAGCGCGAGCTTGACCATGATCAGCTGGTTGATCGGCATCGCGGCGATCCGCTCGAGCAGCACCTCGGTGCGCTCGTCGAGCTGGTCGGCGGGCGCGGACTCGACGGCCAGCCCCCAGTCGGCGGCCTCCGAACCCGACAGGCAGTCGCCGGTCAGCAGGAGTCGCTTGGCGCGCTGGTCGCCGAGCCGGTGCGCCCACATGCCGGCGGCCGGCACGCCCCAGACGCGGGTGGGCGGGTAGCCGATCTTGGCGTCGTCGGCGATCACGATCTGGTCGGCGTACAAGGCGATGTCGGTGCCACCGGCCACGCAGAAGCCGTGGACCTTCGCGACCGTCGGCTTGTTGGCGTGCAGCAGGCTCGCGAAGCCGCGGTTGAAGCGGCTCATCATCGCGTAGTCGAGCATCGGGTCCCAGGTGCCCGTCGGGTCGTGGTTGGCCAGCTGGACCGCAGCGTCGAGCACCGTCCCGGTCTCGCCGCCACCCGCGTCGCGGGAGTTCTCGGCGAACGCCGCGAGGTCGTAGCCACCGCAGAACCCCTTGCCTCGTCCCGACACGACGATCACGTGCACGCGGGGATCGAGGTCGGCTCGTTCCACCGCGTGCGCGAGGTCGACCGGGGTGTCCCGGGTGATCGAGTTGCCCTGGGCCGGACGGTTGAAGGTGATCCGCGCGATCCGGCCGGTGACCTGGTAGGTCAAGGTCGCGTACTCCGACACCGGTGAGTCCGGGACGTCGTCGTGCTCTGGTCTCCAAGGGGCGTCCACGCAAGTAGTGAACTCTGATTCACTGCTTGACGCAAGGTGGGCCGGTGGTTGACAAGTAGAACGTGTTCCAATAATCCTGACACGTGTCAACTTGAGACCCGCATCACAGCGGGCTCCGGCTGCCCCACGACCCGAACCCCAGGAGAGATCCGTGACCCAGGCTCCACCGCCGGCCGACCTGAAGATGCAACGCTCGAGCAGGGACGCGGACGCGGTGCCGGGCGTCATGGCCACCTGGCTCAGCACGCTGCTGCCCGCGGGTGCGGACCCACAGGTGGTGCTGCACTCCGGCATCGACAGCAACGGCATGAGCTCCGAGACGCTCATCCTCGACGCGACCTGGACGGCCGACGGCGGCCCGCACGAGGGCAAGTACGTCGCCCGGGTCGCCCCGGCGTCTCAGGACTTCCCGGTGTTCCCGCGCTACGACCTGCAGGACCAGTACGACGCGATGCGGATCGTTGGCGAGCAGACGGACGTGCCGGTACCGCCCGTCGGGTTCATGGAGGCGACCGGCGACGTGCTGGGCACGCCGTTCTTCCTGATGGACCGGATCGAAGGGATCGTTCCCCAGGACGTGCTGCCCTACAACTTCGGCGACAACTGGCTCTTCGACGCCACGCCGGAGCAGCAGCGAACGCTGCAGGACAACACCGTGAACACGGTGGCCAAGCTGCACGCCATCCCCGACGCCTTGACCACCTTCGACTTCCTGGACCCCGCCCGGCACGGCTACGAGGGAGCGACCCTGGTGGAGCGCAACCTGGCCCGGGCGCGCGCCTGGTACGAGTTCGCGGTCAAGGACCTCGGCCGTTCCCCGCTCGTCGAGCGCGCACTGGCCTGGCTCGAGGCGAACCTGCCTGACTTCGACGACGAGGACGCCGTCTTGTGCTGGGGCGACTCTCGCATCGGCAACGTGATGTTCCAGGACTTCGAGCCGGTGGCAGTCCTCGACTGGGAGATGGCCGCGATCGGTCCACGCGAGCTCGACCTGTCGTGGATGGTCTTCGCCCACCAGGTGTTCGAGTCGATCGCCCAGATGATGGAGCTGCCTGGCATGCCGCACCTCCTTCGCGCCGAGGACGTCGTCGCGACGTACGAGCAGGCCAGCGGGGCCACCGTCGGCGACCTCACCTGGTACGACGTCTACAACGGCATGCAGTGGTGCATCGTCTTCATGCGCACCGGTGCCCGCCAGATCCACTTCGGCGAGATCGAGAAGCCCGACGACATCGAGTCGTTGTTCCACTGCAAGCCGCTCGTCGAGCGGATCATGAACGAAGCGGGAGCCTGACAAGTGATCAGCCAGCTCGACGAGTACCCGATCCATCAGCTGCCGCTACCGGTCACGTGGGCCGGTAGCAGCGACCGCAACTTCTACGACCGCTGCTACTTCAACGCCCACGACCGAACCGGCGACATCTTCGTGATCACCGGCGCCGGCTGGTACCCGAACCTCGGCACCAAGGACGCCTTCGTGCTCGTGCGGCGCGGTGACGAGCAGACCGCGGTGCACCTCTCCGACGCGATCGACCCGGCGGGCGGCGACCGCCTCGACCAACGCGTCGGCGCCTACCGCATCGAGGTCGTCGAGCCGCTGCAGAAGCTGCGCATCGTGCTCGACGAGACCGACGGCATCGCGATGGACATGACCTGGGAGGGCTCGTTCCCGGTGCTCCAGGAGGAGCGGCACGTGATGCGTGCCGAGAGCCGGATGACCCTCGACGCACAGCGGTTCGCGCAGGTCGGCACCTGGCAGGGAACGCTGTCGATCGACGGCACCGACATCGACGTCTCCTCCGACCGCTGGGTCGGCACCCGCGACCGGTCGTGGGGCATCCGGCCAGTGGGCGAGGCGATGCCTCCGGGCGCCCCGCTGGTGCCCGAGTTCGAGGGCATGTGGTGGCTCTACGTGCCCATGCGCTTCGAGGACTTCGCGATCGTGCTGATCATGCAGGAGGACCCCTCGGGCTACCGCACGCTCAACGACTGCCACCGGGTCTGGAAGGACGGCCGCATCGAGCAGCTCGGCTGGCCGCACTCCAAGATCCACTACACCTCCGGCACCCGGGTGCCGACCGGCGCCACCATCACCTGCACGACCCCGCAAGGCAAAACGTTGCGCCTGGACGTCGAGTCGTTGCTGCCGGTGCCGATCCACGTCGGCGGTGGCTACGGGGGTGACTCCGACTGGACCCACGGGGTCTGGAAGGGGCCGGACTTCACTGAACGCCTCACCTACGACATCAACGCTCCCGACGTCGCCGGCCGCGTCATGTTCGGCGTGATCGACCACGTCGGACGCGCTGTCTGCACCGAGGACGGCGGTGCGCCCCAGGAAGGCTGGGGCTTGTTCGAGCACGGTGCCCTCGGCCGGCACGACCCCAGCGGCTTCGCCGACTGGTTCACCCTCGCCCCTTGATTCGGAGTACGCCCATGACCCGCGACCTCAACCACGACGCCTTCTACATCGACGGCGACTGGGACGCCCCCGCCACCAACGAGAAGATCGAGGTGATCTCCCCGCACACCGAGGAGGTCATCGCGCAGGTGCCGAACGGCACGCCGCACGACATCGACCACGCGGTCGCGGCTGCCCGCAAGGCCTTCGACCACGGTCCGTGGCCGCGGATGACGCCCGAGGAGCGGATCGACGTCGTCGCCACCTTCTCCGGCCTGTACGCCGGCAAGCTGGGCGAGATGGCCGACATCATCACCGCCGAGATGGGATCGCCGACGTCGTTCTCCAACCTGGCGCAGTCGCCGGCGCCCTGGATGCAGATCGAGGCCTTCCTCGGCATCGCCCGTGAGTACCCGTGGGAGGAGATCAGGCCCGGCGCTCTCGGCGGCCCGGTGATGGTCCGACGCGAGCCCGTGGGCGTCGTGGCCGCCATCCCGCCGTGGAACGTGCCGCAGTTCACGATCATGTCGAAGGTGATCCCGGCGATCCTGGCCGGCTGCACCGTGGTCGTGAAGCCGGCGCCCGAGACGCCGCTGGACGGCTACCTGATGGCCGAGCTGTTCATGGAGGCTGGCCTGCCCGAGGGCGTCGTGAACATCGTGGCCGGCGGCCGCGAGACCGGCGAGCACCTGGTGGCGCACCCGGGCATCGACAAGGTGGCCTTCACTGGCTCGACCGCCGCGGGTCGCAAGATCGGCGCAGTGTGCGGCGAGCAGCTGAAGCGGTTCTCGCTCGAGCTGGGCGGCAAGTCGGCCGCCATCGTGCTCGACGACGCTGACCTCGAGTCTGCGATGGAGGGCATCAAGTTCACCGGCCTGATGAACTCCGGCCAGGCCTGCGTGGCCCAGACCCGCATCCTGGCCAGCCGCGCCAACTACGAGAACGTCGTGGAGGCGTTGGCCGCCAAGGTGGCGGCGATGCAGGTCGGCGACCCGATGGACCCGGCCACCGAGATCGGCCCGATGGTTGCGCAGCGCCAGCAGGAGCGCGTGGAGAAGTACATCGCGCTCGGTCAGGAGGAAGGCGCTCGCCTGGTCGTCGGTGGTGTCGGCATGCCCGAGGGTCTCGACCGCGGTTGGTACGTGCGTCCGACCGTCTTCGCCGACGTCGACAACGGGATGCGGATCGCCCAGGAGGAGATCTTCGGCCCGGTGCTCTCGGTGATCGCCTACGACGACGTCGACGACGCCGTCCGGATCGCGAACGACTCCGACTACGGCCTGGCCGGCACCGTGTGGACCGGCGACCAGGAGGCCGGGCTCGACGTGGCGCGTCGGGTGCGCGCCGGCACGTACGGCGTGAACACCTACACCATGGACTTCGCGGCGCCGTTCGGTGGCTACAAGTCCTCGGGCATCGGTCGTGAGTTCGGACCCGAGGGACTTGGTCAGTACACCGAGCTGAAGTCGGTCTACCTCGAGGCGCCCGCCGGCTGATCGAGCACGCCGAGTCGGCATACGTTGACGCCGACTCGGCGGGGCGATCTGGGCCCTGGCGGGGCGCTTGACATCGATAGCTCATGTGTAAAGCGCCACATTCGACTACCTACGGGTAGCAACGGAGACAGGGGTCACATACTCTCGGTATATGAGCGCCCCATCGAATCCCTCTCCCGCTGGCGGACCACTGGTCGAGGGGCCCGCAGACCCCGAGCACGACCCGGCCGCCTCCTACGCGCTCGAGCCCAGCTACGTCGAGCGGTTGACCTCTCGCCTGCTCGCGACGTCCGGCCGCACCGTGCAGGTCGACTCCCCGCTCGACGGCGCGCCGCTGGCCCACATCCCGCAGTCGAGCGACGCCGACGTGGCCGAGGCGCTACGTCCGCGCGCGCAAGGCCCAGGCGGCCTGGGACGCGCACGCCGCTCGACGAGCGGGCCGCGATGCTGCTGCGCCTGCACGACCTCGTGCTCGACCGGCAGGACGAGATCATCGACCTGATCGTGCTCGAGTCGGGCAAGGCCCGCAAGCACGCGTTCGACGAGCCGCTGCACATCGCGCTCACGGCTCGCTACTACGCACGCACCGCGCACCAGCACCTCGACACCCAGCGCAAGATGGGCGTCATCCCGGCGCTGACCCGGGTCGAGGTCAACCGGGTGCCCAAGGGCGTCGTCGGCATCATCTCGCCGTGGAACTACCCGTTCACGATGGCGCTGTGCGACGGACTGCCGGCCCTGCTGGCCGGTAACGCAGTGGTCGCCAAGCCCGACGCACAGACCATGCTCTCGGCCCTGCTCGGTGCTCGACTGCTCGACGAGGCTGGGTTCCCGAAGGACCTCTGGCAGGTCGTGGCCGGCCCCGGGCGCGAGCTCGGTCCGGCGATCATCGGCGAGGCCGACTACGTCTGCTTCACCGGCTCGACCGCCACCGGCAAGGTGATCGCCAGGCAGTGCGCCGAGCGGCTGATCGGCTGCTCGCTCGAGCTCGGAGGCAAGAACCCGATCCTGGTGCTGCGCGACGCCGACATCGAGAAGGCCGCCGAGGGCGCCGTCCGGGCCTCGTTCTCCAACGCCGGACAGCTCTGCGTCTCGATGGAGCGCATGTTCGTCGCCGACCAGGTCTACGACCGGTTCGTCGAGCGCTTCGTGGCGCGCACGCAGGCGATGACGCTCGGCGCGACGCTCGAGTGGGGCAACGACATGGGCTCGCTCATCTCGCCAGGACCAGCTCGACACCGTCGTCGCCCACGTCGAGGACGCCGTGGCCAAGGGTGCGCGGGTGCTCGCCGGAGGCAAGGCTCGCCCCGACCTCGGTCCGTACTTCTTCGAGCCGACCATCCTCGAGGGCGTCACGCCGGAGATGACGTGCTTCGGCCACGAGACCTTCGGGCCGGTGATCTCGCGTCTACCGCTTCCACGACGAGGCCGAGGCGGTCGCCCGCGCCAACGACGGCGAGTACGGCCTGAACGGCTCGATCTACAGCCAGGACGGCGACCGCGCCCGGGCCCTGGCCCGCCAGATCAAGTGCGGCACGGTCAACATCAACGAGGCGTTCGGCGCCACCTTCGCGAGCATCGACTCGCCGATGGGGGGCATGCGCGAGTCAGGCATGGGTCGACGGCAGGGCAGCGAGGGCATCCACCGCTACACCGAGTCGCAGTCGGTCGGCCACCCAGCGTGGGCTGCGGTTCGCCCCGATGCTCGGCATGTCCGACGAGACGTACGCGAAGATGATGACCCGTCAACCTGCGACTGATGAAGAAGCTGGGGAGGGCCTGATGGTAGCCCGACTTCGACGTCCTGGTGATCGGCTCCGGCTTCGGAGGTTCGGTCACCGCGCTGCGGCTGACCGAGAAGGGCTACAAGGTCGGCGTCATCGAGGCCGGCCCGCGCTTCGAGGACAACGACTTCGCCTCCGGCACCTTCGACCTCAAGCGCTACCTGTGGGCGCCGGCACTCGGCTGCTACGGCATCCAGCGCATCGACGCCGTGCGCGACACGATGATCGTCGCCGGGGCCGGCGTCGGTGGCGGGTCGCTCGTCTACGCCAACACGCTCTACGAGCCGCTCGACCAGTTCTACAAGGACCCGCAGTGGGCGGGCATCACGGACTGGAAGGACGAGCTCGCGCCCTACTACGACCAGGCCAAGCGGATGCTCGGCGTGGTCGAGAACCCCGTGCGCACGCCGGCCGACGACGTGATGGAGAAGGTCGCCACCGACATGGGCGTCGGCGACACCTTCCACCCGACCCCGGTCGGCGTGTTCTTCGGCGGACCCGAGGCCGCGCCCGGGCGAGGAGGTCGACGACCCGTTCTTCGGCGGCGAGGGCCCCGCCGCGCAACGCCTGCCTCAACTGCGGCGAGTGCATGTCGGGCTGCCGGCACAACGCCAAGAACACCCTGGTCAAGAACTACCTCTACCTCGCCGAGAAGCGCGGCGCGAAGGTGCTCCCGCTGACCACCGTGACCCGGGTCGCGCCGCGCGCGACTGGGCGGGTACGACGTCCACGTCAAGTACACCAAGGCCAAGCGCGCCACGAAGGCGCCGCACCCGGGTGATCACCGCCGACCAGGTGGTCTTCGCCGCGGCGTCGCTGGGCACCCAGAAGCTGCTGCACCGGATGAAGAACGAGGGACACCTGCCCCGCCTCTCCGACCGGCTGGGCTACCTCTCGCGCACCAACTCCGAGTCGATCCTCGGGGCGATCGCGCCGTCAACGGACACGACCGACTACTCCTACGGCGTGGCGATCACCTCCAGCTTCCACCCCGACGAGCACACGCACATCGAGCCGTGCCGCTACGGCAAGGGCTTCAACACGATGGCGATGATGCAGACCGTGCTCACCGACGGCGACGGCGACGCGCCCGCGCTGGCGGACCTGGCTCAAGGCGATGTGGACCGAGCGGAAGAACCTCTTCGAGCTCTACGACCTCAAGCACTGGTCGGAGCGCACCGTCATCGCGCTGGTGATGCAGACCCTCGACAACTCGATCACGACCTACGGCAAGCGAAGACCGGCTGACGGGCAAGTGGCGGATGACGTCGCAGGCAGGGCCACGGTGCCCCCAACCCGACCTGGATCCCGGTCGCCAACGAGGCCGTGCGCCGGATCGCCGGCGTGCTCGGCGGCACCCCGGGCGGCAACATCGGCGAGCCGTTCAACATGCCGCTCACCGCCCACTTCATCGGAGGCTGCGCGATCGGGGACGACCGCCCGAGAACGGCGTCGTCGACCCCTACCAGCGGGTCTTCGGCCACCCGGGCCTCCACGTCGCCGACGGCTCCGCCATCTCGGCCAACCTCGGCGTCAACCCGTCGCTGACGATCACCGCCCAGGCCGAGCGGGCGATGGCGTTCTGGCCCAACAAGGGCGAGACGCCGACCAGCGCCCGGCCCTCGGGGCGGCTACGAGCGGATCGAGCCGGTCGCCCCGCGGCTCCCCGGCCGTGCCGCCGCACGCGCCCGGCGCGCTGCACCTGCCGATCGTGGGGGTCAGTCCTGACGCCGGCCCGTCCCGCTCGGGCACGGGTCTAGACAACTTCAGAAATTTCGACCGAGGGCCGTAACCCGGCATCAGACCGGCTCGTTGAGCCAGCGAACTCGGCGAACATGCTCCCTCCCGAAGGGCCGAGTTCACGTCCGTGCACTGTCCACAGACGCGTGGACGCGCAGGGCCCCGCCACCCTCCCTCCCCGGCGGGGCCTTGCCGCTTTCTGTCACGACGCCGTGCCGCGCCGCGAGGCACGAGCGCGGGGACGGATCAGCGTCGGGAGATCGAGTGGCCCGCGCGGCCGACGCGAGCGAGGCCGCAAGCGCCGGCGTATCGAGACCCAGGGCGGCGAGGCGTCGAGGGTCACGAGCGCGGGGACGGATCACGGTCGGCGAGATCGAAGACGCCGGCAGGCCGGACGCGAGGAGGCCGCAACTGGCGTCATCGAGATCGCGGCCGGTGCGGCCGCGGTGGCTCGGGGTGTGGCGCGTCCGCTGGGTCCGGGTCGACTCGGCGGCCGCCTCGAGCGTCCGCGATGCCGTCGGGCGTCGGCGTGCGGCGTCGTCGCCGGACGGCGGTGGTAGGCGTCCTGGTGGTTGAAGAAGGCAGCTCCTCTTCTCCCGGTCGCCGACGGCGCGGGTGCTGGTTGACGGCTCGAGGCATCGAGTCGCGCTGCGCCGCCGCTTCTGCACCCACGAGGCACGACCTCGTGCGCTGGCACCCTCGCTGCGGGTCGTGCTAGCTGAGTCGGTGCGGGCACTGTCGTGCCTCGATAGGTTCGGCCATGACGGCTGCCGCGTCCCGTGGACCACGACCTGGTCCTGGTGGTCGACTTCGGGGCGCAGTACGCCCAGCTGATCGCCCGGCGCGTGCGCGAGGCCCGGGTCTACTCCGAGATCGTGCCGCACCACCTGCCGGTGGCGGAGATGCTGGCGCGCAAGCCCGAAGGCGATCGTGCTGTCCGGCGGCCCCTCGTCGGTCTACGAGGACGGCGCGCCGGGCATCGACCAGGCGCTGTTCGAGGCCGGCGTGCCGGTGTTCGGCATGTGCTACGGCTTCCAGCTGATGGCGCGCGGGCTCGGCGGCGAGGTCGCGGCGACCGGGGCCCGCGAGTACGGACGGACCCCGGTGTCGGTGCGCGCGCCCGGCACGCTGCTGGCCGACATCCCCGCCGAGCACTCGGTGTGGATGTCGCACGGCGACTCGGTCACCGCGGCGCCTGCTGGCTTCGACGTGCTGGCCTCGACGGCGGGGACGCCGGTGGCGGCGTTCGAGTCGCTCGACAAGCGGATGGCCGGGCGTGCAGTGGCACCCCGAGGTGATGCACACCGAGCACGGCCAGGCGGTGCTCGAGCACTTCCTGCTCGACATCGCCGGCTGCCGCCCGACCTGGACGATGGTCAACATCGTCGAGGAGCAGATCGAGCACGATCCGGGCCCAGGTCGGCGACCGGGCCGGGCCATCTGCGGGCTCTCCGGCGGCGTCGACTCCGCCGTCGCGGCCGCGATCGTGCAGCGCGCGATCGGCGACCGGCTGACCTGCGTCTACGTCGACCACGGGATGATGCGCAAGGGCGAGACCGAGCAGGTCGAGCGCGACTTCGTGGCCGCGACCGGCGTCGACCTGAAGGTCGTGGACGCCGAGAAGCAGTTCCTCGACGCGCTGGAGGGGGTCAGCGATCCCGAGGAGAAGCGCAAGGTCATCGGGCGCGAGTTCATCCGCACCTTCGAGGCCGCCGAGGCCGAGGTCTCGAGGGCGCGATCGACGACGGCGACACCGTCGCCTTCCTGGTGCAGGGCACGCTCTACCCGGACGTCGTCGAGTCCGGCGGGGGAGCGGGCGCCTCCACCATCAAGAGCCACCACAACGTCGGCGGCCTGCCGGACGACCTCGAGTTCGAGCTCGTCGAGCCGCTGCGCACCCTCTTCAAGGACGAGGTGCGCCTCGTCGGCGAGCAGCTCGGCCTGCCAGCCGACATCGTGTGGCGCCAGCCGTTCCCCGGGCCTGGCCTCGGCATCCGGATCATCGGCGAGGTCACCCGCGACCGTCTCGACATCCTGCGCGAGGCCGACGCGATCGCGCGCGAGGAGCTCACGCGGCGCCGGTCTCGACCGCGACATCTGGCAGATGCCGGTGGTGCTGCTGGCCGACGTCCGCTCGGTCGGCGTGCAGGGCGACGGCCGCACCTACGGCCACCCCGTCGTGCTGCGCCCGGTGACCTCCGAGGACGCCATGACCGCCGACTGGGCACGACTGCCCTACGAGCTGATGGAGCGCATCTCGACCCGCATCACCAACGAGGTGCGCGAGATCAACCGGGTCACCGTCGACATCACCGCGAAGCCGCCGGGCACCATCGAGTGGGAGTGAGCCGCGAGTGCGCTGACGATGCCGGAGCGGCCGGCTCGGCTCCACGACACGCCAGGGTCAGCGGATCTCGAAGTTCGCCATCATGCCCATGTCTTCGTGCTCGAGGTTGTGACAGTGCATGATGTAGGTCCCCCGAAAGCTGTCGAAGCGGGCGATGACTCGTGCCGTGTCGTTGGCGCTCAGGCTCACGACATCTTTCCAGGCAGGTGGCCCGCTGTCGCCGAGAATCTGGAACTGCGTGTTGTGTATGTGGATGGGGTGCGCGAGGTCAGAGAGGAACTCCCAGATCTCGATGTCGCCCTGACGCGGGTCGGCAGCGACGTGATCGGGATCGAAGGCCTCGTGGCCGATGTGGAACTCCGCACCACTCGCGATCGGTACTCGGGAGAAGGTGAAGCGGCGGGTGCGCACCGCCTGCCCGGTCGCCAGCACCGGTACGTCGGAGAGTCGGCGCGGAGGTACCCATCGGGGCCGGTCGTCCGGTCCGGTCACTCGGAACTGGAGAAGCTCGGCCGTTCGCCCGGAACCAGACAGATTGGTGAGAGTGACGACGTCTCCCTCGGCATAGGAGGAGAAGTCGATCACGACGTCGACGCGTTCGGCCGGCGCGAGCAGCAGGCTGCGCACCTCCATCGGTGACGCCATCAGGCCGCCGTCGGTGCCGATCTGCACGAACGGTTCACCCGCTGCCGGCAGGGGGTCGACCGTCAGTCGGTAGTGCCGTGCATTGCTCGCATTGACGAGACGGAGTCGGTAGCTGCCCTGGCGGACCTCGTGGTACGGCGCCCAGGTGCCATTTACCAGGACGGTGTCTCCGAGGACCCCGTTGCTGAAGTCTTCCTGCACGCCCGGAGGCTCGACCAATCGTGGGTCGATGGAGGGATAGAGCAGCTCCCCCGAAGGCCCGAACGAACGGTCGCAGATGAGGAGGGGGAGCTCATGATCACCGTCCGGGAGTCCTAGCGCCGTTTCCTCGTCATCACGGTGGAGGTGCATGCCCACCAGGCCCCGCCACACCTGCGGGCCACTGAAGTCCATCCGATGGTCGTGGTACCACAACGTTGCTGCTCGTTGATCCAGCGGGTATTCGTAGGTGAACTCGCCGTCATGGACCGTTCGCGGCATGTGGAGGTGCTGGTTCCAGCCCGAGGCAGGCAGCACGTAGTCGAGTGGGTAGCCGTCCGACGCCGACGGCGTCAGGCCGCCGTGCAGGTGGCGCACGATGGGCACGGGTAGCTCGTTGCGCACGCGAATGCTTGCGCCGCGTCCTCGCCTCGACTCGAAGAGCGGCCCGGGAAATGTCGCGTCGAATCCCCAGATCTCGGTGCGCGTTCCGGTAAGGATCTCCGCTTCCCCGACCCTCACCGTGATGTCGTAGTGATCCCGCTCCGGGGTGACTGACGTCGGGGTGAGCGGGCTGGGGATCATCAGTGGACGTGTGTAGGGCGCGGGGAAGGGGCATTGGCTGACCACCCGGGCGCCGCTCTGGGCGAACTCCGTCTCGCCGACGATCGGCAGGAAAGGTCGTGGCGTCTGGGACGAATGACCTGTCGGCCCGGATTGCGAGGGGCGAGGACCACCAGAGCAGCCACCTAGCAGGAACCCGGCCGGCGCGGAGACCGCGGCCCCCCCCAGCACGGTGAGGAGGCCACGGCGCGACCAGCCCGCGGGGCCCTTCAGCTGACCGTCATCTCTTCAGCCATGCCGAGCACGAAGTGCCAGATCGGGCCCCGGTCACCGATGACCAGCTGGCCGCCCTCCCCCTCGAGCGGG
The DNA here is from genome assembly GCA_963781575.1 of uncultured Actinomycetota bacterium. Classification (GTDB taxonomy): domain Bacteria; phylum Actinomycetota; class Actinomycetes; order Propionibacteriales; family Nocardioidaceae; genus Nocardioides. The sequence continues at coordinate 40,069 of CAWAGM010000005.1, forward strand.
ATGTGGCAGAACACCAGGTATCGGCCTGGAACGGTCAGATCGGCGTTGACGAATCCGGACGCGTCCGGCGGTACGTAGCCGACTGTCGGTGCCCCATCGAACTGCTTCGCCATTGCTGCGTCCGGCAAGGCGAGAAGGTCGTCCTTGCTGCCTTTGTAGGAGTCCTTGAGCTTGATCACGATCGCTTCGTGGAAGGCCTTGCTCGAGCTGGTGAGGCCGATGCTGTACGTGCCGGGAGCGACCTGTGCGGGCAGACCCATGTAATGGAACATCGGATTGTCCTTCTTGGTCGCAGCGGCCATCTCGTCGATGGTGATGTCGAGGGGCGTGAAACCGCACTCGCGACCGGCTGAGGCGGGAGCGATCAGGGTGCCGAAGAACTCGTCGCTGTCGAGGAGCTTGAGGTTCTTGGTGTCGAGCGCCTCGCTGATGGTGTCGGCCGCACGTTGCGCACTGATCGCGGGGTCTCCCTGCGTTCCGGCCGCAATGTCGACCATGAGGCCCTGAATTGTCAGGATCGTCTTCTTGTCGGGCTCGTCACCGCCGATCGTCGCCATGGTCTGCTGTAGGGCCAGGAGCGACGAGCACGCCTTGGTCTGCTCCGCGCTCGCCTCGACGGGGGTGGACTCCGTGTCGGTGGGTGCGGTTTCGCTCGATGGGGAGGTCGACGACGGGGACGTGGTGGTGTCGGGGTCTTCGTTGCCGCAGCCGGTGATCGCGAACGTCAGAGTCGCGATCGAGGCGGCGATGGCAAGGCGGCGAGCTGATTTCACGATGCACCTGCTTATATCGAGAGGATTTACCGAACGCTGCATTGTTGTCTTCCGCCGGGCCATGAGGTGAGCGTGCTGACCGGCTTGGTTTTCAGTGTGCTGACCGGGTTGTTTTTCGGGGCGTTCGTGCCGCGTGATCAACCCCGGTTCATCAGTAGTTGGGCGTGGCTGAAAAGTGGCGCCGGCAGGCTCGCGGCCGCGACGCCCGATCGGGCTTCCATCCCGAGCAACCAGCCGGTCGCCATGCTCAGGGGGTTGCGATCTCCAGTGGGGGCCCAGGCGTGGTTGCAAGCAGCCACCATGTCCGGTAACGCCAGCTCTCGTAGTCCTCGTTTGTCCAGGTGGTCGTTCGGGTCATGCTCAAGTAGACCTCCGACGTTCCGGCCAGTCCGGCGGTGGCGACCACCCAATCCAGGTCGCTGTCGGAGTTCATCAGTCCGTCGGCGCGTAGTTTCGTCCAGAATTGGCGCTGGTGGGCCAAGGTCCCCTGGCGTCCCGACTTGGCCGATTCGGCAACGATCGGCTCGTCGGCCTCGACCTGTGCCGCGACCGCGACCAGAGGGGCCAGGCGCACGAACAGAGCGGTCGAACCCCGAGCGTCCGCGCGCACCCGTTCCTCGAGAGTGGGCGCGATCATCGCAGCGATCGCCCAGTCTCGACGAGAGAGTTCAACCCGCCGGGTGTCTCCGACGACTGCGACATCGATAGCACGCTTGAGCAGATGGGCCTTCGTGGCGAAGCGGACGTAGACGGTGCGATCCGACACCCCCGCTGCCCGCGCGACGTCACTCATCGTGGTGCCGCGGTAGCCGCGCTGCACGAACAGCTCTGATGCGGCGGCGACGATCCGACCCTCAGTTGCTTCCGCGCGGGGTGTCAGTGCCGACTTGACATCAGGCTCCATGGATTGCAGTCTAACTGCAATAATAAATTGCAGTGCCACTGCACTTAGGGGAGTTCGCTGATGACGACTGACATGGGTCCCGTTCTTCGGCTCGCTATCGTCCGGCACGTCAGGCTCTCTATTGCGCGAAGCCTGGAGAGCGTCGTATGAGCGGCGCCGAGATCGTGGCTGTGTCGATGGAGCACCTGATTCCCGCTGGAGCACTTGGCCCAAAGGCGTTCACGCTTGATGTTCGTGCCTACCTCGTTCCACACCTCACCGGGATGGTCCTCATCGACACCGGCATGGAGCCGACAGGAGAGGCCCTGACGGCGGCCTTGAGCACGGCCGGCGCAGAGTGGAGCGATGTCTCCGACGTGATGATCACCCACGCCCATCCCGATCACATCGGGGCTCTCGACGCCGTACGGGCCTCGGCGCCGCAGGCTCGCGTGCATGCCCACCCCTCCGAGGCGATCCCCGGCGCACACGGTCTCGGCGAGGGCGACTGCATCGGGAGTCTTCGAGTTATAGCCACACCTGGCCACACTCCTGGCCACATCAGCCTCATCGATGAGCGCGAAGGCGTGCTGCTTGTCGGTGACTGTCTCGGCGTCGTCGAGGGCGCACTCGTCCGCGCACCGGATATGTTCACAGCAAATGCGCGGACGGCCGAGCAGTCTCTCCATAGACTCCGCGACGTGCGAGCGACCCGCATGCTGTTCGCCCACGGACCGAACTAGCTGACCCGTGGGCCGAATTCGGCCGGATCCTCGGCCGCTAGTCTCCCGACGCACTCTTGCCACTTTCCGACCTGGCAATGATCATCGGTGTGCAGATGGTTGAGCCGTGATGACTCCTAGGTTCCAAGTGGAGTGGGAGTGCTCACCGACCTGAAACCGGCGGTGTTCGTGGCCCCGGCCGTTACCCAGTTCGGGTCGAGCAGCTGCCGGGTGTCGAGAATACCGAGCTGAGCGAACACGGCACCGGCTTCGGTGGCGTCCGCATCCGACCCGGGACCGGCCAGGCAGGCGCGCAATCCGAGCGCCTGGGCCAGCGTCAACCGGGAGTCCAGGGCGCGGGCCTCGGTCACGATCGCGTCCAAGAGTTGAGTCGCGCAGTCGTGTTGTTCCGCGCGCGTCAGTGCGACTGCGCCGAAGAAGTCCAGCGTCAGGAGTAGGTGGCGGTCGTAGTCGTCGGTCGCGTCGTCACGGGCCTCTCTCCACCGCCGAGGCGCGCCGTCCGCGAGCTGAGCGGTACCTCCCCAGGCACCCGACCGCCGAGGGTGGCCGTCATGGTGGTCAGGCTGTAGCAGAACCGATGTCAGGGTGTCCGAACAGGTCGTCGGCAGCGACCTCGATCACGTCGCCTTCCGCGGCGAACCGGATCCGCTCGCCCGCCAGGTGTCCGGGTGTGGACGGTTGCCATCTCGTCGATCTGGACGTCGGTCCGGTCGGGGTGATGGTGCAGGAAGACGAGCTCGCGCGCGTCGTTGCGATCGGCGTAGGCGATCGTCGCGTCGATCGTCGAGTGCCCGTACTGCAAGGCCTGCGAGGCCTGCGAGGACGTGAACTGGCCGTCGTGCAGCAGCAGGTCGACGCCCGCTACGAGGTCGCTCCCGTCGAGGTCGTCGGGCGTCGTGAGCATGTGGTCCGGCAGGTACGCGGCTGTTGCCCCGTCGGGCCCGGTCACGCGCAGCCCGTAGGTCGGCCCGCCCTTGTGCCGGATCCGGGCCGCCGTCACCTGCAGCCGGCCGTCGCCGATGCGCACGTCGCCGGGAAGCAGCGGCAGGAACTCCCAGTGCCCCAGGAGTCCCTCGGGCCCGATCGGGAAGCTCGGCGGCGACATCGCGCGCTCAGCACCTCGACCGGGTCGTCGTCCGCGGACTCGACGGGCACGTGCATCCGCACGACGGCGTCGGGATGGTCGACGGCGCCGCGAGAAGGGCAACCCCTGCACGTGGTCCCAGTGCAGGTGGGTGAGAACCAGGTCACCCTGGAACGGCGTGTCCGCCGAGGCGACGGACAGCGACCGGAGTCCGGTGCCTGCCTCGAGCACCAGCGGTAGGGCGATCGTCGCCGACGCTCACCGTGACGCAGCTGGTGTGACCGCCGTAGCGGACGAAGTCGGCGCCGGGAGCCGGAGTGGATCCGCGCACCCCGAGCAGCGTGAGTCTCACTCCTCCTCGCGCCGGTGCAGGGCGAGCCAGGCTCGCCAGCGCCTCGCGGTCGATCGCGTCGGCCGGCGCGGCGGCCACGCGGACCGGCGTGAGCGCCGTCAGGGTCGCCGTACGCCGCCGGTTCTCGAGGATCGCGCGCTCGCCCAGCACCGCGCCGGGCCCGACCACGCCGAGAGCCTTGCCGTCGACGCTCACCGACAGCATTCCGTCGAGAACGAGGAACAGCTCCTTGCTCCACTCGCCCTGCTCGGCCAGCGCCTCGCCGGTCGCGACCGAGCGGATCTTGGGCTTGTGGGCACCGTGCATCAGCAGCACCGACAGCTGACGCTCGAGCTCGGTCTCGGCCTGCGCGACGATCACGGGCGAGTCCTGGTCGCCCCAGGGCGTGGCCTGCCACGAGGGCTGACCCAGCCACGCCGACCAGTCCGCGACGCCCGGCCTTGAGCGCGATCGCGTCGTCCGCGTCGTAGACCCAGTGCCGCGGGAACGGGCTGGCCCCGGCGAGCTCGACGCTCACTGCGACCGTCGGCATGCAGGGTCAGCCGCACCGTGGTCCACACCAGCGGCGACTGCAGCTTGAAGAACGGCGCCTTGGAGACTCTTGCGCGGCAACGGCAGCGAGGTTCGGCCCCCGGAGGTCTGGGTGAAGCGCACCCAGCCCTCGCCGATCTCGGGTGCGGGGCGCAGGTCAGGCATCGTGACGGCCGCGAAGCGCACCCCGGCGCCGCCGATCTTGACGGTCGTCGAGCCCATGACGACGCCGCCGTCCTGGCCGCAGTCGACTACGCGGTCGCCGTCGAAGTCGGCCCACGCCGTCAGCAGGTTGGCGAAGCGGAAGGCGTCGGCATCGCGCATGCCGTCAAGGTCGACGATCCGCGACGGCGGCGGGGGGTCGTAGTGGCTGACACCCGTGGCGAAGGCGCCCTTCATCATGCCTTCGACTGCCTCGGAGGGGATCCACGAGACGGACGTCGCGCGGGCGGTGACTCGAGTGGGTAATTGGGACATGCAATCGACATTAGAATGACGCCCTGTCCAGCGACAGTGAGTCACCCGGTCTCGTGGGGGTGTGGCTACCACCACCTTCTCGGGAGGGTTGTCTCTCTGGTGCTGCGCCGCGGATCGGATCAGGGTGGTGGCGTGCCCTCCGACAGCGACCTCGATGCCGATGCGATCACGGTCGTCCTGGCCGACGACAACCTGATCGTGCGGGAGGGTGTCCGCGCTCTCCTGGCCCGCGCACCCGCCATCGAGGTGATCGGCGTGGCCGGGGACTACGACGAGCTCGTCGAGACCGCGACCCGGCTGGCGCCACAGGTAGTGGTCACCGACATCCGGATGCCTCCCACTTTCCAGAGCGAGGGCATCGATGCGGCCCGCGAGATCCGCAAGCGGCTTCCAGGTACCGCCATCGTCGTGCTGAGCCAGTTCGACAGTCCCGAGTACGTCATCGAGCTTCTCTCGGACGGAGCGGCCGGCTACGCCTACCTGCTCAAGGACCGCGTTGCCGACGGGGACCGTTTGGCTCGAGCGATCCGCGAGGTCGCGACCGGGGGTTCGATGCTGGACCCCGAGATCGTCGCCGCCATGGTCTCACCCGCCAGCAGCCGAAGGGACCCTCACCGAGGCCCAGGAAGAGCTCCTGCGTCACGTCGCCGAGGGCCGCCCCGTCAAGGCCATCGCCGCGCAGACCAACTCCACGCCCGAAGCGGTGAACGGTGCCATCGAGAGCCTCTTCATGGTCCTCGCCGCCGACGCCTCGGCCGGCCGCACCGATGCGTTGCGCCACCTGCGGATGTTGCACAGCGCGATCCTCGACCGCGAGGAGCAGGGCCAGACCCTGTCGCGGATGCTGCCCGGGGGGCTCGCCGACAAGCTGCGCTCCGACAAGGGCTCCGTCGACCGCACCGAGCGACTCACGGTGACCGTGCTGATGTCCGACGTCCGGGGCTACTCGGCAATCGCCGAGAACGCCGATCTGACCGTGCTGGCAAGTCAGCTGAACGCTCATCGGCGCGAGATGAACGCTGCCATCATCGGCGCAGGAGGCACGGTGATGCAGTACGTCGGGGACGCCGTCATGGCAGTCTTCGGCGCGCCCCGACCCCCGGCCCGGGCACGCCGCGGAGTCGATGCGTGCGGCCGAGGACATGCATGCGCGGCAGGCGGCTCTGGACGCCCGCTGGGCCGAGGACGGCCTGCTGCCCTTCGGGCTCGGCATCGGACTCTCCACCGGGGAGGTCGCCGCGGCCTACCTCGGCAGCACCGAGCGCGTCGAGTACACCGTCGTCGGCGACGTCGTGAACCTCGCCCAGCGCCTCCAGGACCTGGCCCGCCCGGCCGGCACCACCGTCGCCTCCGCCGCCACCCTGACGGCCGCCGTCGGGGTCGCTTCACCGCCGACGGCTGGGTCGACCTCGGACCTCGCGAGGTCAAGGGCCGCGTCGCCACGGTCCAGTCCTTCGCCTGCTACGCCACTCCCTCCTCCCCGACAGAGAGCTGAGACCATGAGCACCGACATCGGATCGACGCCGCCCACCATCTCCGCGGCGGTCAGCGTGCGCGGCGCCCGCCGCACGTTCACCGCCGACCTGGCTCCCGTACGGGCGCTGCGCGGCCTCGACCTCGACATCGCGCGCCGGTGAGTTCGTCGCCATCACCGGCCCGTCGGGGTGCGGGAAGTCGACGCTGCTCAACGTGATCGCCGGTCTCGACCGGCTCGACGAGGGCACCGTGGAGGTCGACGGCGAACGCATCGAGGACCAGAGCGAGGCCTGGCTGGCGAAGTTCCGGCGGCACCACATCGGCATCGTCTTCCAGTTCTTCAACCTCTTCGACGGGGTGAGCGCCACGGAGAACATCGTGCTGCCCGCCGTGCTCGGCGGGATGAAGCGCAAGGCGGCCGTGGCCCGCGCCCACGAGCTGCTCGACCTGCTCGGTCTCTCCGACCGCCGCGAGCAGGTGCCCGCGGTCCTGTCTGGCGGCCAACGTCAGCGGCTGGCGATCGCCCGCGCACTGGTGAACAGCCCGACGGTGCTGCTGGCCGACGAGCCCACCGGCGCGCTGGACACCGAGGGCGGCGCGGAGGTGCTGGAGCTGTTCCGCCGGCTGCACGGCGACGGCCAGACCGTCATCATGGTCACCCACTCGCCGGAGGTCGCGGCGGGCGCCGACCGGATCGTCGCCATGCGCGACGGACGGCTGGAGACCGACACCCTGGCCGCAGGGTTGCCCGTCAACGCGATCCGATGATCCTCCTCCTCGCGTGGTTGCGGCTCGACGTCCGCCGCCGATGGCGCTCGCTCGTCGTGCTGGCGGTGCTGGTCGCCGTCGCGTCGGGCACCGTGATGACGGCGCTGGCCGGCGCACACCGGGGAGCCACCTCCGCGGAGCGGCTGCTGGCAGACACCTTGCCGATCGACGCGATGGTGCTACCCAACCAACCGGGCTTCGACTGGCGCCCCTTCCGCGAGCTGCCCTACGTCGAGGCGATGAGCGAGTTCGCGCTGTCGGCTGGTCCCTTCATCGAGGGGATCGACGAGAACGGGCAGGACTTCCTGCACGCCGAGGCCGACACCTGGGGGATCACCATGGAACGCCCCATCGTGCTCGAGGGCCGCTTCTACGACCCCGAGGCCAGCAACGAAGCCGTCATCACGCCGCAATTCGCCGAGGCCTACCACCTCGGGGTGGGCGACACGCTGACCACCAGGATCCCCACGCCCGAGCAGGTCGACGGGGCCGAGGAAGACCTGGCCCCGGAGGACTACGCGGGGCCCGAGGTTCCGGTCACGATCGTCGGCGTGGTGCGCACCTTCTGGTACGCCGACGACCCGGGCGGCCGAGGCGGCGTCGGCATCTCCCACGGGTACTACGCGAAGTACCACGACAACGTCATGGGGGCAATGGGCGAGAACACCTGGCTCAATGCACAGTTCCGTCTCGCCCACGGCACCGCGGACATCCCGCAGCTGCGCAAGGACGTCGCGCGCATCTCCGGTCGCGACGACATCGACGTGTGGAACATCGAGGACGAGTTTCAGGTGACCCAGCGCAACCTCGACTTCGAGGCGCGCTGCCTTCTGGCGTTCGGGCTGGCCGCACTGGTGGCCGGCCTCCTCCTGGTCGGGCAAGCGATCACGCGCTACGCGGCGGCCGAGACCGCCGAGCTGCGCACCGGCCGTGCCCTCGGCCTGACCCCACGACAGACAGTCGTGACCTCGACGGTGGGGCCCTTCCTGGCCACCGCGGTCGGCGTGGGGCTCGCCATCGCGGGCAGCATCGTGGCTTCCCGGTGGTTCCCGATCGGGACCGCCCGCGGCGTCGAGCCGGATCCGGGCATCGATGTCGACCCGGTGCGGCTCGTCGCGGTCGCGGTGGTCGTCATCCTGCTGGCCACCGTAGGGGCGGGCCTGAGCGCCGTGGTGAGCCTGCGTGCCGCCGCCACTGGTACGCCACGACGTTCGCCGGTGGCCACCGCCGTGTCCGGGAGCCGCGCCCCGGTGCCGGTCGTGATCGGCACCCGCTTCGCCCTCGAGCGCGGGTCCGGCCGCACCGGGGTGCCGGTGATGCCGGCGTTGTTGGGGGCCGTGGTCGGCGTGCTCGGGGTGATCGCGGTGTTCTCGTTCTCGCACGGGGTCGACGACGCCATCAACCACCCCGAGCGCTTCGGCCAGACCTACCAGGTGGCCGCCTTCGCCGGCTACAACGGCCAGGAATTCCTTCCCACCGAGCAGATGGGCGAGGCGCTGCGCGACCTCGACTACGTCACCGGCGTCGACCGCGGGCGGATCGGCGTCGCGACCACGCCCGACGGCGAGGCCTCGGTCGAGCTGTGGTCCTACGACCCCGGGGAGAAGGCGCTGCCGACGGTGGTGACCGAGGGTCGGATGCCCGAGAGCGACGACGAGGTGCTGCTCACGCCCGGGAGCCTCGACACGCTCGGCGCCGGCGTCGGCGAGACGGTCGCAGCTGAAGGGCAGCGGGCCGGTCCGCGAGCTGCGCGTCGTTGGCAGGGGTTTCGTGCCGACCGGTCCGCACAACAGCTACAACTCCGGTGGCTTCCTGACCGCTCACGGCTACGACGCGACCTTCGACGGCTTCAAGTTCGCCCTGATGTTCGTCTCGGTCGAGCCCGCGGCCCGCGGCGAGGACCTCCCGGCCCGGCTCACGGCCGACGTCGCGGCGGCCGTGCCCGACCTGGCCGGAGCCGAGGACATCTTCGCGGACCCGGCCCAGGAAGGGCTCGACACCTCCCAGGTGGTCGGGCAGTTGACCCAGATCCGCCGGCTCCCGCTCGCGCTCGGCCTGTTCGTGGCGCTGCTCGCCATCGGCGCGGTCGCCCACGCGATCGCGACCGCGACCCGTCGCCGGGCGCATGACCTGGCCGTCCTGCGGGCGGTGGGCATGACACCGTGGCAGAACCGCGCCGTCGTCGTCACCCAGGCCACCGTGCTCGTGCTCGTCGGCCTCGTGTTCGGGGTCCCGGTCGGGGTCGCCGTCGGACGCAGTGTGTGGCGCCTCGTCGCCAACTACACCCCGCTCGACTACGTGCCACCGACGGCGTCCCTCGTGCTGATCCTGGTCGGCCCGGTAGCGCTCCTGATCGCCTATACCGTCTCTGCCTGGCCGGCGGTCCGATCCTCCAGGATCCGCATCTCCGACGTGCTCCGGGCCGAGTGACTGCCGTGTCCCGACCATGCGACGGGTGCGAGTGGTGAGCCTGGTGGGGGCCTGGCTGCGGCTCGACCTGAGACGCCGCTGGCGGTCCATGACGGTGCTCGCATTGCTGATCGCACTGGCCGGCGGCACCGTGATGACCGCGTTCGCGGGCGCGCACCGCGGTGCGACGTCCTTCGACCGACTGGCTGAACACACACTGCCGCTGGACGCCATGGTGCTGCCCAACACCCCCGGCTTCGACTGGGCGCCCTTCCGCGAGCTTGACTACGTCGAGGCCATGAGCGAGTTCGTCCTCGGCGCCCCGATCGGGCTCGAAGGGACCGACAGCGCCGATGGACTCGACTTCCTGCACCCGGACACTGAGTTCGGGCGGACGCTGGAGAAGCCCGTGGTGCTCGAAGGTCGCGCGCTCGACCCCGCAACCAGCGATGAGGCGGTGATGACGCCCCTTTTCGCCGATACCTACGACCTCGAGGTCGGCGCCGTCCTGACCGCCCACCTGGTCAGTCCCGAGCAACAGGATTCGGGCGAGGCCGAGAGTCTCTCGCCCGACGAGTACGCGGGGCCGGCCGTGAAGCTCACCGTCGTCGGCATCGTCCGGTCACCCTGGTCCTTTGATCGGCCGGGGAGCAACGGTGGTCTCCAGATCGCTCCTGGATTCCTGACGAAGTACCGCGACAACATCCAAGGGGTCACAGGCGAGTCCTACTACGTGAACGCCCAGTTCCGCCTCGCGCACGGCGTGGATGATCTGCCGCGCCTGCGAGACGACGTGGAGAAGATCACCGGGCGCGCGGACATCGACGTCTACGACTTCAACGCCGATTTCGGCGAGCTGCAGCGCAACCTCGACTTCGAGGCGCGCTGCCTGGTGGCCTTCGGACTGGCCGCGCTCCTCGCCGGTCTGTTCCTCGTCGGCCAAGCCATCGCGCGCTATGCCGCCGCCGAGACCAGCGAGCTCCGCACCGGCGCGGGCCCTCGGGATGACTCCGCGCCAGACAATCGTCACCTCGGCCTTCGGTCCCTTCATCGCGAGCATCGCCGGTGCATCGATCGCGGTCGCGGCGGCCGTCGTGGCCTCGTCGAGATTCCCGATCGGGACCGCCGGAGGGGTCGAGCCGGAGCCCGGGACCCAGCTCGACCTACCGGTTCTCGGCGCCGTTGCGGCCGTCGTCGTCGCATTGGTCACCGCAGGCGCGGCGCTCGGCGCGGTCCTGAGCCTGCGCACGTCCGCGACTGTCGCTCCTCGCTCCTCCGCCGTCGCGGCGGCGGTGTCGAGGGGAGGCCTTCCCGTGCCCGCCATGATCGGCACGCGGTTCGCCCTCGAGCGCGGCCTGGGTCGCGCGAGCGTGCCGGTGCTGCCCGCCCTGGTGGGTGCGGTGGTCGGCGTGCTCGGCGTGGTCGCCGCCTTCTCCTTCTCGCATGGAGTGGACGACGCGCTCGACCACCCGGAGCGTTTCGGCCAGACCTTCCAGTCCTACGTGTTCGGCGGTTTCAGCGGTCAGGAGTTCCTCCCACTGGCGGAGATCGGCGCCGCCGCCCGCTCCCTCGACTACGTGACCGGGGTCGACGTCGGACGCAACGCGATAGCAACGACTTCCGGCGGGGGAGCCTCGGTCGACCTGTGGTCCTACGACACCGGTCCCAAGGCCCTGCCCACCGTGGTCCTCGACGGTCGGATGCCGGAGTCGCAGGACGAGGTGCTGCTCAGCCCCGGTTCGTTGAAGGCACTCGACGTCAGCGTCGGAGACACCGTCGAGCTCAGCGGCAGTCTGGCCATGACCGACCTGACGGTCGTGGGCGCTGGGTTCGTGCCGTCCGGCCCGCACAACAGCTACAACCAGGGCGGATTCGTGACCGCCGAGGGCTACGACGTCCTCTTCGATGACTTCAAGTTCAGCCTGCTGCTCGTCTCCGTGGAGGCCTCGGCGCGGGGCGCCGGTCTCATCGAGAGGCTGACAGCCGACGTGACGACGACGCTGCCGGACCTGGCCGAGGCGTCGGAGCTCTTCGGCGACGCGAACGAGGAGGGCTTGGGCATTACGGGAGCCCAGGGACAGCTCAGCCAGGTGCGATCGCTCCCCGTCGCCCTGGGCATCTTTCTCGCGTTGCTCGCTATCGGAGCGGTCGGACACGCCATCGCCACCGCGACCCGCCGACGGGCCTACGACCTCGCCGTGCTCCGCGCTGTCGGGATGACGCCCTGGCAGACGCGAGCCGTGGTCGTCACCCAAGCGACGGTCCTGGTCCTGATCGGTGTCGTGTTCGGCACTGCCCCTCGGCCTCGCGGTCGGGCGCAGCGTGTGGCGTCTGGTCGCCGACTACACGCCGCTGGAGTACGTGCCGCCCACCGCGGTGCTGGTGCTCAGTCTGGTCGGACCGATCGCGCTGCTGCTGGCCTACGTCGTCGCCGCTTGGCCGGCCATGCGGTCCTCCGGCCTCCGGATCGCCCACGTGCTCAGGGCTGAGTGATGGCGGCGATCCTGGCGTGGGCGCGCCTCGACCTCCGACGCCGGTGGCGGTCGCTCGTCGTCCTTGCCCTCCTGACCATGGTCTCGGCAGCGGTCGTGCTCACGGCGGCGGCCGGAGCCCATCGGGGGGGCACGGCGGCGGACCGGCTTCGGGAGGTCACCCTCCCCGCCGATGTCTTCATCCTGCCCAACGAACGGGGCTTCGACTGGGCGGAGATCGAGAGGCTGCCCTACGTCGAGGCCCTCGCCCAGCTGGCGATCACCGACCCGATCGTCCCGGTGGGTGACTACGACCCCGGCGTGGTGGGCTACCCGACGCTCGACGACCAGCTGCTGCGCACGATCGAGAAGCCGGTCGTGCTCGAGGGACGGTCCTACGACCCGACGAAGGTCGGCGAGGTCGTCGTCACCCCCGAGTTCGTCCGCCGCTATGGCAAGGGCGTCGGCGACTCCCTGACCATGGCGCTCGCCGCGCCGAACCAGATCTACGACGAGCCGGAGCCCGCCGACAAGCTCAACGGGCCCCGGGTGCCGGTCACCATCGTCGGGGTGATCCGCACCCCCTACAACTTCGACCTTCCCGGACGACCGGGGCTCCTGCTGGTCAGCCCGGCGCTGACCACGGCGTACTCCGAGAACATCATCGGCCCTGCCGGCAAGGTCGGGCGGCAGACGGTCGTCAACGCCCAAGCGCGCCTGACCCACGGGGCAGCTGACATCCCCCAGCTCCGCCGCGACCTGCAGCGGCTCAGTGGGCGCGGCGACATCGACGTCGTCGGACATCGAGGCTGCGACCGGGTCGGCAAGCACACCAGTGCCTTCGAGTCGACCTGCCTGTGGGCTTTCGCGGCCATCGCCCTGCTCGCCACGTTGTTCCTGGTCGGACAGGCGCTTGGCCACGGCATGTCGCCTACTCCGCCGCCGAGCTCGCCACGGCGCGGGCCCTCGGGATGCCCCCCCGGCAGGTCGTCGTCGGCGCCGCGACCGGCACCCGTGCTCGCCGTCGTGGCCGGTCTGGTCGCCGCCTTGGGGGTCAGCGTCCTCGCGTCGCAGAGGTTCCCCATCGGCGTGGCCGGCGCGGTCGAACCCGACCCCGGGATCGACGTCGACGTCCTCGTGCTCGGGCGGCGGGGTGCTGCTGATCCTGGTGCCTGCTCGTCGTGGTGGCAGTCGGCGAGTGCGCTCGGCGTCTTTCCGCGCCACCACGGCGACGGGTCCGCCGCGGCGCTCGGCGGTCGCGAGCCTGGTCGAGCCGTTCACGGCTGCCGGTGCCGGTGGTCATCGGCGCCAGGTTCGCCCTCGAGACGGGCAGGGGCCCGACCGCGGTTCCCGCACGACCCGGCGCTTCTCGGCGCGGTGATCGGCGTCATCGGCGTGGTCGGCGTCATCGCGTTCGACGCCGGCATCACCGACGCCCTCGACGATCCCGAGCGCGTCGGCCAGACCGCTCAGGTGCTGGCCTTCCACGGGTTCGCCGGCTATGGACTTCGACCCGGAGGGCTCCGTGCTGCGACGCCGTCCAGGACCTCGACTACGTCGAGCAGGTCCTCGACTGCCAGGTTCAGGTGGCCAGCGACCCGGCGGCAGCACCTCTCTCAGCCTCTTCAGCCACGACGGTGAGTTCCCTGCCATCGTCCTGCGTGGGCGGATGCCCGAGGCCACCGACGAGGTGGCCTTGGCTCCCGAGAGCCTCGCCGAGATCGGAGCTGACGTGGGCGACACGGTGGCGTTGAAGGGCTCGGGTGGCAGCCGGTCGATGAGGGTCGTCGGGGAGGCGTTGGTGCCGGAGCCCGGCGTGATCAACAATTACAGCGACGGGGGCTGGATCAGCCGGGAGTCCTATGACCTGTTGTTCTCGGACTCCGCGTTCCAGGTCTTGTTGATCCAGGTGGAGCCGGCTGCCCGCACTCCGGACGTCTACGACCGGATGCTCCACGACGTCGGCGAGACCCTCCCGCAGTTCGTGGACGAGGGCCTGACCTTCCAGGGTCCCGATCTGGCGGACGTCCACGCCACGCTGGAGCGCACCCGGACGCTGCCCCGCCTGCTCGGGCTGTTCCTGGCGTTGCTCGCCTGCGGCGCACTCGGCCACGCCCTGGCCCTGGCCATGCGTCGGCGTTCCCGTGAGATCGCCGTCCTCCGGGCCCTGGGGATGACCCCCTCCCAGTCTCGCATCGTGGTGGCGAGCCAGGCGACGCTGATGATGCTGGTCGGGCTGGCCTTCGGCATCCCGCTCGGCATCGCGTTCGGCCGCACCCTGTGGCGCGCCGTGGCCGACTACACCCCCCTTCAGTACGTCCCCCCGGCCGCGGTCGGCTCCCTGCTACTGGTCACCGCAGCAGCCCTGGTCCTGGTCAACCTGCTCGCCGCTCTCCCGGCCCGACGCGCCGCCCGCGTGCGGGTCAACACCGTCCTGAGGGCCGAGTGATGGCGTCAGCGTGGGCCTGGGGGATCCTGGACATCCGCCGGAGATGGCGCTCCCTGGTCGTCCTCGCCCTGCTCGTCGCCGTCGCGGGCGCCGTGATCATGGCCGCCTTCGCCGGTGCTCGGCGGGCCGACTCGGCCCTGGGCCGGCTTTCCGATGTCACCGAACCGGCCACCGTCGCGGTGCGTCAGATCGAGCCCGGGTTCGACTGGAGCCGTCTCGAGGCGCTCCCCGACGTCGAAGCCGTCGGACGGGTGATCTCGGGCGGTCTGGGCGAGCTCGGCGACGGGGTCTCGACAGACACGCTGGTCGAGACCCCCACCGACGCCGGCCTCCTGGTCTCCCTGGAGAAGCCGGTGGTCCTCAGCGGCCGGGTCTACCGCACCGGCGCCGCAGACGAGGCGGTGGTGACGCAGAGGTTCGTCGATCGCTGGGGGCGAGGGGTGGGCGACAGCGTCGAGCTGCAGCTGCCGGCGCCACGGCAGATCGGGATGGGTGTCGGTGAGGCTGGGGCACTGCGCGGGGACCGGATCGTTCTGCGGATCGTCGGCGTCATCCGGACAACGTTCTACGCCGACTGGCCCGGCGAAGACGGCATCATCGTGCCCTCGCCCGGTGTGGCGGCCGCGCATCCCCGGGGCTACTACGGCATCGGTGGACGTGAGGACCCGAGCGCGTCGGAGGACGCCCTGGTGAGGCTCCGGAACGGCGCCGCCGGCGTCGACCGCTTCCGAGCCGACCTGGCCCGGGTCACCGGGAGATCCGACCTGAACGTGCAAGACCTCGGCGAGCAGTACGCCGACCGACAGCACAGCATCGACTTCGAGGTACGCAGCCTCACCGCACTCGGGGTCGTAGCGGCCCTCGCGTCAATGGTGCTCCTCGGACAGATGATCGTGCGCCATATCGCCGGCGGGCGGCATGAGCTGCCGACCCTTTCGGCCCTGGGCATGACCCGGCTCGAGGTCGGGGCGGCCGTCATCATCGGGCCGCTGCTGGCCGGTGCCGTTGGCACCATGGTCGCGATCGGTGGCGCCGCTGCGACCTCGCACCTCTTCCCCATCGGCACCGCAGCACCGCTCGAGCCCGATCCTGGTCTCAAGCTCGACACCTGGGTGCTCACGTGTGGAGGCTCGCTGCTGATCGTGGTCGCCGCCCTGGTGGCCGCCGGGGGTGCGGTCGTCGTCACTCGCACGGCGGATCGACCGATCCGTCCTCACCGCTCGGTCGTTCGGCACCGGACTGGCGCGGGTCGGTGTTCCCCTGCCCGTGATCGTCGGGAGCCGCCTGGCCCTCGAGCACGGCCGAGGCGCGTCGTCGGCCCCGGTCAGATCCACGCTCCTCGCCTCGGTTGCGGGCGTCCTCGGCCTGGTGGCGGTGATGGTGGTCGGCAGCGGCGTCTCCGACGCCGTCGAGCACCCGGAGCGCTTCGGGGAGTCGTTCGACTCGGGCGCCTTCACCGGCTTCGGGGGGTTCGAATACATCCCCACTGCTGAGGTGGAGGCCGCGCTGGCCCAGGACGACCGGATCGTAGGGCTGGCATCGCCCCGGGTCGCCGTGGCCACGGATGCCAGCGAGCAACGTCTCGGTCACGCTGTTCAGCCAGGAGAAGTCCACGCTTCCGGTCGCCGACGTCGTGCTCGACGGACGGAGCCCGGAGACGACCGACGAGGTGCTGCTCGCACCGTCGTCCGCCCTCGCCCTGGACGTAGAGATCGGCGACGAGGTGTCACTTGCCGGCACGGCTGGGCGGGCAGACCTTCGCGTGGTCGGCATCGGGCTGCTGACCGAGGGGCCCAGCAACCGCTTCGACGAAGGCGGATCATTGACCAGCGGTGGCTTCGACCAGCTCTTCGACGACTTCGACTTCCGCCTGATGTTGGTGCAGCTGACCGAGACCGTGGGCGAAGATTCCGCCACCAATCAGCGGCTCACGGCCGCGGTGCTGGCAGCCCTTCCCGACTACGCCGACTCCGGCTTCGAGATCGGTCCTGTCAGCAACGGCCGTGTCGTCCGCCAGCTGGAGCAGGTGCGGCCGCTCCCGCTGGTGCTCGCTGCCTTCCTGGTCCTCCTTGCCTGCGGGGCCCTCGGTCATGCGCTGTTGACCACGGTCCGTCGCCGCTCCACCGAACTGGCAACGCTTCGGGCGATCGGTATGACCCCCGCGCAGACCCGGGGCACGGTGGTCGTCCAGGCGATGGCGACCGCTGTGGTCGGGATCGTGGTCGGGGTCCCGATGGGCTTCGCTGCAGGTCGCACGGTGTGGCGCTCCGTCGCGACGTACACGCCTCTACAACACGTGGCGCCGACCCCTCTGGCGGCGGTGCTGGGAATTTGCATGATGACAGTGCTGGCAGCGGCGATGCTCGCCTGGTGGCCTGGACGACAGGCTGCTCTCGTGCGCGTCGCCGACATCCTGAGGACGGAGTGACCCCCATGACCGATCGACCCTCCCTGTGGCGCCTGACCAGGGGTCAGGTGCGCTGGTTCCTGGCGGCTCTCGCCGTGGCCGTCGGTTCCGGAGCCTCGCTGTGGGCGCTCAACCTGATGACTGGATCACCTCGTGACCCTGGCCTGTGGTTCTTCGGGCTGCTCGCGCTCGCTCCGGTGGTGCTGCTGGCGTCGCGACGGCTTGCCAATGACAAGGTCGCCGCCGACGTCCTGGTGCAGTCGAGCGCACTGACTGCGGCCGCGCTGGTGGTGGTGGCCGTCTATCTCGTGCTGGTGGTGGGCATCAGCGGTCGCCCCGCTGGCACCGAGCGGGGTGTGATGCTCTCCAGCCTGTTTGCAGCCCTGGTCGCGACCGTGCTCGTGTCGCCGGTGCGCTCCAGGGTGGCCGAAGAGGTGCGTTCGCTGCTTCACGAGGAGCGCCCGTCGACCGGTGAAATCGTCGCAGCGTTTGGGGCGCGGATGAGTCGTGCGGTGCCGATGGACGAGCTGATGCTGCAGCTGGCGGAGTCCGTCAGGGAGACGCTTCCTGGCACCCAGGTGGAGATCTGGACCGGAACGTCCGAGGCGCTGCGGCGTACGACGAGCGTGCCCTCGCAACCTGCCGCGCTGCTGAGCGTGACCGGCACCGAAGCGACGACCGTCACCCGAGCCAGGATCGGCGGACCGGCGTGGGTGAGTGTCTGGCTGCCCGAACTGGTCCCGGCCGAGCCGCACGGCGACTTCCGCGTGGTGCCGGTCGCCCACCTCGGAGAGCTCCTCGGGCTGGTCGTCGTCGTTCGACCCGAACGCACCGCCGATTTCGGCGACGCGGACGACGATGCGCTCGTCGAGCTCGCCCACCAGCTGGGTCTGGCGCTGCACAACGTCCAGCTCGACTCGGCCCTGCAGGAGTCGCTGGAGGAGCTCGCGGAGCGCAACGTGGAGCTCCAGGCATCCCGCCTGCGCATCGTCACCGCCTCTGACTCGGCCAGGAGGGCGATCGAGCGAAACCTTCACGACGGCGCGCAGCAGCACCTCGTGGCGCTCGCCGTGAAGCTCGGCCTCGCGGCCAGCATGGCCGAGGACGGTGAGACCGAGACGGTGCCGCAGATGCTCACCGATCTCCGTACGGACGTTCACACGACCATCAACGAGGTCAGGGAGCTCGCGCACGGCATCTACCCGCCGCTCCTGCGTGACCGCGGCCTGGGCGAGGCCTTGCGCACGGCCGCCGGTCGCTCCGGGCTGCCGTGCTCGGTCACCGTCGATCTGCCAGGCCGCTACCCGGAGCAGGCCGAGACCGCGGCGTACTTCTGCTGCACCGAGGCGCTCCAGAACGCCGGCAAGTATGCCGGGGACGGCGCATCGATCACCCTCTTGGTGAGCGCCGACGAGCAGACGCTGCGGGTCGAGGTGGCCGACGACGGCGCGGGCTACGACATCGCTCAAGGACAGGAGGGCCACGGCTTCCTGAACATGCGTGACCGGCTCGGAGCGATCGGAGGCACGCTGGAGGTGGAGTCGGCGCCGGGTCAGGGGACCCGGCTCACGTTCGTGATCCCGGCAGAGCCGTTGGCGGCCAAGGCCGTGCGTTGACGGCAGCCGAGGGGCCGCCGCGGCCGACCTAGACCGCCAGCAGAGAGCGAAGCATGCGCGGGGTGAGGTCTTCTTTGTGTACGTAGGCGATCGCTCCGCACGAGCGCGCGTCCTCGGGCAGGTCTGACTCGGCGTACGTCGACAACAGCACGACGCGCGTGTTGGGCAGCTCGTCCATGATGGTGCGGGTCGCCTCGATGCCGCTGATGCCGGGCAGGTTGATGTCCATCAGCACCAGCTCGGGGCGAAGCTCGCGGGCGGCGGCAACCGCCAGCTCCCCGCTCTCGGCCTCGCCGGCGAGGTGCCACCCGATGAGCGAGACCAGCTGGCCAGCGACCGCACGGAACGGCGGCTGGTCGTCGACAATGAGTACCTCCACCCCTCCAGTCTCACGGGCCACGCGGAGACGGACCAGCGTGGTAGCCCCACCATCTCCGGCGGACGGCATTCCGCCAGGCGTTAGCCGTCGGTCCTCGCGGCGAGGTGCAGGAGCACAGCAGCGACGCGGCGGTTCACGTCGGGCGTCATCTCGAGCCCCAGCTTGGAGAAGACCGCGTTGATGTGCTTCTCCACCGAGCGCTCCGTGAGGAAGAGGTGCGCGGCAACGCCTGCGTTCGACCTGCCCCGCGCCACTTGGTCGAGGACGTCGCGCTCGCGCGGGGTCAGCGCCGCCAGGGGGGATCGGGCGTCACGGCTGTTGACGAGAAGGTCGACCACGACCGGGTCGATCACCGACCGACCCTCGGCCACCGCGCGTATCGCGGCCGCAAGCTCGAGCGGCTCGCTGACACGCTCCTTGAGGAGGTAGGCGCGCCCGGCGCTGCCTGAGGCGAGGAGGTCGTGCGCATAGGACGCCTCGGCATATTGCGAGAGCACCACGACCCCCACGTCGGGGTGCGTGGTGCGCAGTTCCACTGCGAGCCTGATCCCCTCGTCAGAGAAGCCAGGCGGCATCCGTACGTCGGTGACGACGACGTCCACCTCGTGTTCGGCAAGTGCTGCGCGCACACCCTCCAGGTCTTCGGCCACCGCAACCACGGTCAGGTCGGACTGGCGCTCGATGACCTGTCGGATGCCCTCGCGAACCAGCATCGAGTCCTCGGCGATGGCAACGCGCAACTCCACGAGCCGGACTCTAGTAGGTGAACTCGGTCGACGAGCCGTCGCGTGTCAATGCGGTCCTGCGACCGGCGTCGCGCTTCTCGCCCGAGCTGTCGATGCCCGCCCGATACCCTCAGGGCGTTCGAGAGCAGAGGCGGGGGCACCATCAAGTGGGAGTATCGGATGTCCCTTTGAGACTAAAGAGTCGAGTGTCCGGATGAAGATCATGGCCGTCGCGCTGATCACGGTCGCGCTCACAGCCTGCTCCCAGGACGAGTCGCACGTCGAGGTTGTCTACGGTTCCACCCTGGCCGCGCCCGAGCGGGCCGACCTTCCGCGGGGCAGCGACGAGTCGCCGTACCCGGAGAACGTGATCGCGCGCGCCGATCTCGGTGACGGTGGTCGAGTGGTGGTCTGGATCGACCCCCAAGACATACGACGAGTGAGAGCGCAGTTCTCCGACCCCGAGGATCCGACGCGCTGGACCGAGCCCACCACGGTCGTGCGTGCTGGGGACGGCTGCCTCTACCTCGAGCTCGACACCGCGGGCGGCACGGTGGCGCTCGGCGCCAGCTGCTACGAGTTCGACACCTTCGCCCAGCAGGCACCTGACCAGTCCTTCGTGGCGGTGAGCACCGACCGGGTCACCTGGCAGTTCCAGGAGATGCAGAACGAGGCAGACCCCGAGCCGCAGCGTCGAGGACGACGGTGAGCGGGTGGTCTGGACCAACGGCGCGCTGGGCGACGCGGAGATCGCCGCATGGACTAGCGACCACGGTTTCTGAGAGATCAGCTGCACGCGCCGATAGCCACGGCCGCGGCGTTCGTAACTTCGTGTCAGTTGTGACGTTGTGTGAGGGACGGCGCTGGGCCGTCCCGCTCTGACAGGAGGGCCGGTGCGCCCCAAGGCTGGTCTGTTGCTGCTCCCGCTCGTGCTCGCGCTGTTCACCCCCACGGGCGGGCAGGCCGACGCCGTCGACGTGAGTCAGGCTCGGCGCGCGGCTCGTGAGGTGCCCGTGACGGCGGTGTCCAACCGTCCCGACCTGGTCTCGGCCGGCGACGTGCGCATCGCCGTCGACGTGCGCGCGGTCGGTGCCACCGCGGACGGCGTCCGGGTGTCGCTCAACGGTCGCGACGTGAGCCGTCGTTTCGCGTTGCGTCCCACCGGCCTGGTTGAGGGGCTGGTCACTGGGCTTCGCCTCGGGTCGAACGTCGTACGGGCCACCACGTCGTCGGGTTCGACAGGTCAGCTGGTCGTGACCAACCATCCCAACGGCGGGCCGGTGTTCTCCGGGCCACAGTCGCGGTACTACCGCTGCCAGGCGAGTGCGCGCGACAAGCAGTGCAACGAGCCGGCGCGCTACCGCTACCTCTACCAGTCGTCGAACCCGCTGCTCACAGGCCTGCAGCCCTACGACCCCAAGAACCCCCTGCCGACGTCGCGACCACCACCACCGACCAGGGCGTGCGGGTGCCGTTCATCGTGCGTCTGGAGAACGGGTACCAAGCGCGCGACCGGTATGCGATCGCGGTGCTCTGGCAGCCGAACAAGCCGTGGGACGCCTTCGACCCTCAGCCTCAGTTCAACCACAAGCTGCTGATCACCCACGGCGGCAGCTGCGGCGCCTCCTACACGCCGGCCGACGCCCCCGGCGTGGAGGACGTCGAGATGCTGGGCCGGGGCTTCGCGGTGATGTCGACAGCGCTCGACAACACCGGTCACAACTGCAGCCTGGTGGCTGGCGCTGAGTCCCTGATGATGGCCAAGGAGCGCATCATCGAGCAGTACGGCACCCTGCGCTACACGATCGGCACCGGCTGTTCGGGCGGTTCGGTCGCCGAGAACACCATCGCCAACGCCTACCCCGGCATCTACCAGGGCATCGTCACCGCCTGCACCTACCCCGACGTGCTGAGCCCAGGCATGCAGTTCTACGACTTCCACCTGATGCGCCTGTACTTCGAGAACCCCACGAAGTGGGGCGTGCTGTGGAGCCCGACCCAGATGGGGAGGGTGGAGGGACACCTGTCCCACGTCAACGCGATCACCTCCGACGAGCTGCTCTTCAAGCAGGCCCTCGACCCCGAGAGTGCGTGCCCCGGAACGCAGGCCACGGTGGCCGGCGATCGCAACACCCGGTACCACACCGAGCGCAACCCCGGCGGCGTCCGCTGCTCGGCATTGGAGATGGGCGCCAACATCTTCGGGCCACGACCGAAGGGATCGTGGAGCGCCGGTGAGAAGAAGGTGGGCTTCGGCTTCACCGGCACACCGTTCGGCAACGTCGGCGTGCAGTACGGCCTCGAGCCGCTGCGCCGCGGAGAGATCACCTTCGCCCAGTTTCTCGACCTCAACGAGAAGATCGGCGGGCTCGACGTCGACATCAGCCACCAAGCCAAGCGGGTCCGTGCGGATGCGGCCGCAGTCCGGCGCAGCTACCGCTCCGGGATGATGAACCTCGGCCAGAACATGAGCGACCTGGCGATCATCAACGTGGGCGGGCCTGACCCCGGTGCTGCTCACGACTACTCTCACGCGTTCTGGATGGAGCGTCGCCTGCGGCGGGTCCAGGGTGGTGAGACCGCCAACCGCGTGATGTGGTTCGGCGCAGTGCCGCTGCTGGGAGACCCGCGTTGGCAGGCCGAGGCCGTCCTGGACGTCGACCGGTGGCTGACCCGGGTGGAGAAGGACACGTCGAGCAGATCGCTCGCGCACAAGATCGCGGCCGGCAAGCCGGCCGACGTCACCGATCGCTGCTTCAACCTGCCGGGGCTCCTCGAGACCGAGGGCAAGAACGGCGAGGTCGACTGCGTGCTCAACGGCAATCTTCAGCTCAACCTCAGCAGCCCCCGGGAGCAGGCAGGCGACACCAACCGCAACGACCGACTCGTCTGCGACCTGCAGCCCCTGCGGCGCGCGGACTTCGACTTCCTGACGCTTCCGATGAACGACACGCAGTGGCAAACGCTGCAACGGGTGTTCCCCATGGGCGTGTGCGACTACCGCACGCCGGGCCCGGGGCGCGTGCGCAACCAGACGTGGCTGACCTACGCCGACCCCGAGGGACGCGTGGTCTACGGCGGGCGCAACCTGCCGAAGGTGGCCGCGGGCCACGCCTCGGGGTGGTCCGCCGCCTCGTTCGCCTCGGCACTGCGTCGGTAGCGATGCTGGGCGCCGGTCCGCCCGCCGTCAGCGCCGACAGGGCCCGGGGCCGGGAGTCGCCTGCCCTGGCCGTTCACCGGATGTCGTAGACCGTCTTCTCGGCGTCCATCCGCATGTTCCGGGCGGCGAGGGTTGCGCTCGTTGCGAGTAGGACGACCACGCTGGAGAGCACCAGCCCTTCAGGCCGTTGCCACCACCAGTCGGCGACGAGGGTGGCTCGTGCGGAGATCGCCGGGCCGGCGAATGTCACCACAGCGGCTGCGACGACGGTCAGGATCGTGACCGCGCAGAGCGCGATCACGGTCGTTCGTACCAGAGCGCGATGGTGGGGTGCAACGGTGACGGGCGGAAGGATCGGAGGGGACTGGAAGGGGATGTTGTGTGCCATGGGAACCTCAACTCGATTGAATCGACGCACCGGCGCGGAGCCGTGCCGGCGTTGACGGTTGGCCTGGGGTGACCAGGTCGAGGGTCATGACTGGAAGAGAACCCGACGGCAGCACCGGGGGGAACCCTTGCGAGCGGGTCCGGACGAGGTCCGTGCACTCCGTACAAGTCAATACACCCGGAGGCGCGCAACGTTTGGTTTGATGAGTCCACGCTCGGGCGCCCCGGTATGTTCTTCATCCTCGCGGAGGAATCATGGGCTTGAGTGCATCGGAAGAACCTCCCCTGCAAGCGCTCACCACTCGGGCCGAGTTCGCTCGAGCGCTGACCATTGCGCGCCAACGGGCTCGATTGAGCGTGCGGGACGTCGCTCGCATCGCCAACGTGCCCGCCGGTACCACTGGCGGCTACTTCGGGGGGCGCCACCTTCCCAACCTGTCGTTCCTGGACCCCTTTCGGGCGGTCCTCGACGCGCTCGGCGTCGAGGACCACGAGCCCTGGGTCGCTGCCCTCGAACGGCTCCGTTGGGCACCGTCGCTCCGGGCTGCAGACCAGACGTCGCCCTACAAGGGGCTTGACAGCTACCAGCCCGAGGACGCTGACTGGTTCTTCGGCCGGGACGCCGTGATCGCAGACGTGGTCGCCCGGCTCCGAGAGCAGATCGGGCAGGGTGGTGCGGTCGCCGTCGTCGGGGCCTCAGGCTCCGGCAAGTCGTCGGTGCTCCGCGCCGGCGTCGTGCCCGCGGTGCGCAACGGTGCACTTCCGGGTGCTTGGTCGGTAGCCGTGATCACACCAGGAGCCGATCCAGTCGCGGTACTGAGACGCGCGACCGAGACCTTCGACGCTGAGCAGACGCTGGTCGTCGTCGACCAGTTCGAAGAGGTCTTCACCCATGCCGCCCAGGAGGCGCGCACGGAGTTCCTGCGCCTGATCCTGGACGGTGAGCCGTCGATGCTCGTGGTCATCGGGCTCCGAGCCGACTTCTACCCGCTCGCCGCAGCCGTACCCGAGCTGGTCCCGGTGCTTCAGGGAGCTCAGGTCGTCGTGGGTCCGATGGGCCGCGCGGACCTGCGTCTGGCGATCACCGAGCCCGCCCGCAGGGCCGGTGTCGAACTGGCGCCGGATCTGGTCGACCGCCTCCTGCTCGACCTCGGCACAGCACAGCACGGTGCCCAGGCTCCCAACGCAGGAGCCCTGCCCCTGCTCTCCCACGTCCTCCGGACCATGTGGGAGCGGTCGCGTGAGCGCACCATCTCGCTCGCTGACTACGAGGCGAGCGGGGGGCTGTACGGCGCCGTCGCGCAAACGGCGGACGGGGTGTACGAGGCATTGGACTTCCATGGCCGGACGCTCGCGCGTTCGCTGCTCCTTCGGTTGGTCGCCGTCGAGGACGACTTCACCGTCCGTCGCCGCGTCCTCTGGGAAGAGCTGGTCGACACCGGGCACGACGACGATGCTGCAACCGACGTGCTGGAGCACTTCATCGGCGCCCGCCTGCTGACCGCGGACACCGAGACGGTCGAGGTCAGCCACGAGGCGTTGCTCACCGCCTGGCCGCGGATCCAGGAATGGGTAACCGTGGACCGCGAGGGGCTGCGCCTGCACCGACAACTGACCGACTCTGCCCACGGGTGGGCCAGGGCGGGTCGCGACCAGAGCGATCTGTGGCGCGGTCCGCGCCTCGCCGCGGCCACAACGTGGGCAGCTAGCCCCGAGCGGCTCGATCTGCTGAATCCGACCGAGCGCGAGTTCCTCGACGCCAGTGCCGATGCAGCCGCGGCCGAAGCCGGTGTTCAGCGTCGCCGCACACGTCGACTCCAGGAACTGCTCGGTGCCGTTGCGATCCTCGCCGTGGTTGCCCTGGTGCTCGCGGGCGTCGCTGTCACCAGCAGCCGCCGCGCGGACGACGCCGCGGACAAGGCACGCATTGAGCGGCTTGCGGCGCAGTCGCGGGAGGTGGCGGGCCAGGCCAGGGCGCTTGTTGCACGCGATCCGGCGCTGGCCCGGCAGCTCGCTCTCGCGAGCTACCGGATCGCGCCGACCGTCGAGGCCCGATCGGCGCTCCTCGACGTCTCCGCCCAGGCCCAGGTGACCCGGATCGCGGTTCCGCCGGGCCCGACGTCAGTGGCAGTCTCGGGCGACGGCTCGCTGATCGCGACGGGCAATGTCGACGGTCAGCTGCGACTGTTCGAGGTGTCGGACGACGGGTCGGTTGAGCAGATCGGTGCGGTCACCGTGGACGCCGAGCAGCAGATGTACGGCGTCGCCATCAGTCCCGATCGCCGGCTCGTGGCCATCGGGGGCACCGGCACCGTGGCTCGGCTGGTCGACATCAGCGACCCGCGGGCCCCCCAGCTACTTGGTGTCGAGCTGCAGGCAGAGGCCGTCGAGGGCATGAGGTTCAGCCCGGACGGCCGGATGCTCGTGGCAACCACTGCGCTCGACGTGGCGCACCGTTGGCGCCTGTCGGCAGACGGGAGAGCGACGCCGCTCGGAGACCTGAGCGGGTTCGGCGGATACCTTCACTGGGCCGACTTCAGTCCCGATGGTCGTTTGATCGCGACCTCGAGCAGCGACGGCTCGGTCCGAATCTGGGATGCGCGCGACCAGCGGGCAACCAACCGGCCGCTAGCCATCGCCTCGGTCGGGGACACCTTCGCCACCCCCGCAGGTCCGACCGCGAACGCCGTACCGTCGGTGGATTTCGACGCCAGTGGACGTCGCTTGGCCGTCGGAGCCAAGGACGGCATGGTGCACCTGTTCGCCGTGCTGGGCCGTGGTTCGCGTCTGGAGCTGCGTCCCGCTGGAGCACCCTTGGGGACGTTCGGTGCGCAGATCAACCACCTCGAGTTCAGCCCGGACGGGTCTGAGATCGCCGCCGGAAGCTCCGACCTGTCCGTGCGCGTCTTCGATCTCGCAACCCGGTCGGAGGTGGCGCTGCTCAACAACACCACTCCAGTGACCTCACTCTTCTACCTGGGTGCCTCAGGCAGCATCGTGTTCGGGTCGTCGAACGGTTTCGTGCGGCTCTGGCGCCGTCCGGACGCCTCGCTTCGGAAGACGGTCGCCCCGACGGTCAGCACCGGCTACTCGGCCGATGGTGGCCTGCTCGCCGCCGGCAACGCGGGCGCACTGAGTGGCGAGGTCGAGCTCTGGAACGTTCGGGACCGCACGCGGCCGGCGCTCGTGAGTGAGATCGTCTCCGGCGATCCGGCGGTGCTGCTCAACGGAGAGGCGACGCTCAGTGCCGATGGAAGCCTGCTGGCGGCCGGCACCGCCGTCGGGCAAGTACAGCTGTGGGACACCTCCGTTCCGAGCCGGCCGGTGCTCGCGTCGCAGCTCGCAGCCTCGGAGACGTTGATCCAGCAGCTCGCGCTCACCGCTGACCACCAATTGCTGGCAGTGGCGGCCGACGACTCGTTGGTCACGTTGTGGAATGTCTCTGACCCCACTGCGCCGGTGCAGGTGGCGACCTTCTCCGATGCCGCGGACCGGGTGCTCGCACTCGCGTTCTCGCCGGACGGCGCCACGTTGATCACCGCCAGCGCCGACCAGAGCGCCTACGTGTACGACGTCACCGACCCCGCGCAGCCTCAGCTGGCCGCGGAGCTCAGCGACTTCGAGAACTTCGTACACGCGGTCGCCTTCTCTCCCGACGGTCAGGTCGCCGCGATCGGTAGCGACGACGAGCTGGTGCGGCTGTACGACGTGCACGACCCAGCTCGGCCGGCGCTGGTGGGAGAACCCCTCTCGGGCCCGAACGGCTATATCTACTCGGTTGCGTTCAGCGGCGACGGACGGTCCTTGGTCGCGGCCGCCGACGGAGCCGCCTGGATGTGGGACGTCGCTGACCCGACGGCGGCCGAGCTGACGGCGACTCTGAGACCCGGTACAGGGGGCCTCTGGGCAGTGGCCGCCTCGCCGGTCGGCCACGCCATCGTCGCCGGTGGGGTCGATCGCCGGGTCTTCTCGTGGGACACCGATCCCGACGCCGTCGCCGACCAGACCTGTCGGTCGGCTGGCGCAGAGATCACTCCTGACGAGTGGATTCGCTACGTTCCCGCGCAGGAGTTCGCCGCCCCGTGCTCTGGCGATGGGTGAGATCGACCCCGGTTCGTCAATAGCTTCCAGGCCGCCACCGGTGGCTGCTGGTCCTTGGTGAAACTAGGCACTCTCATGAGATCCCCGCCAACTGTCGATGCACGCCGATAACCTCAAGGCGTTCAGAACAGATGCAGGGGCAGTCATGACAGATCACGTGGACGGCGCGCTCGCCGCCCTCGACCGGCTCGCTGCCGACCTGCAGGCTCGCCGCGCCGAGGCCGGCTCCCCGTCCTACGCCGATCTCGTGACCCGGATCGCTGCTCGGCGGCAGGAGCGGGGGGTGCCGGAGGCCGAGGCTCGACCTGGCCGTACCACCGTCTACGACGCCTTCCGCGCGGGCCGACGTCGCATCGACGCGGGCCTGATCATCGAGATCGTGCGCGCCCTGGGCGCCGACGACGACGAGGTCGCGCGTTGGACGACGCGATGCCAGGAAGCCTTGCGCGAGGTGCAGTCGCTGAACCAGCGCAACGGCGCCGACCGGGTCGCCGGCGAGGATGTGCCACCGCGGTCGATCACCGCGACACCCTCACAACAAGTGCTCGCCGTCCGGCCCGACCTGATCGACATCACCGACCTCGAACGGCTGCGGGGCAGACTCACGCTGCGCCTGGTGGGCGCGGTGGTCGTGGTCTGCATCGGCGTGAATCTCCTGGGGCGCCTGCTCGTCGACCTGCTGGGGTTGCCCCTGTACCTCGACATGCCCGGCACCGCCTTCGCGGCGATCGCGCTCGGGCCGTGGTGGGGCGCGCTGGTGGGCATGCTCACCAACCTGATCGGCGCGCTGACCAGTGGCTGGGTCAG
Source organism: uncultured Actinomycetota bacterium (assembly GCA_963781575.1). GTDB lineage: Bacteria > Actinomycetota > Actinomycetes > Propionibacteriales > Nocardioidaceae > Nocardioides. The sequence continues at coordinate 68,067 of CAWAGM010000005.1, forward strand.
CCTCCCTTTCGGGCTGGTGAACGTGGTCGGGGCACTGGTGTGGGGGTACGGCGTGCGCCGCTTCGCGGGCGGGCACCACGATCCCGCGCTTCTTCGTCCTGAACGTGGCGGTCGGGGTGGCCTGCTCGATCGTGGCGGTGCCGATCATCATGATCGTCTTCGACGGGATCAGTCACCACGCCGCAGACGACATCACCGCCACCATGGTCGACCTGAGCCACAACCTTCTGCTGTCGGTGACGTCCTCCAACCTGCTCACCTCGGTCTCCGACAAGCTGATCTCGGGCTTCGTCGTGCTGGCTCTGCTGGAGACGTGGCGAGTGCGCCGTTCTGGTGCCGGGAGCGGCGCCCCACAACTACCGTGAGCCTATGTCGCTCTCGCGCACTCGTCTCGCCGCCCTGCTGACCGTCGGTGCGCTCGTGCTCGCGCCCACCGTGGCGGAGGCGCGCACGATCAAGGGCACGAGCAAGAACGACAAGCTCGTCGGAACGGGCAGCGCCGACACCATCTCCGGTCTCAACGGGAACGACACCATCACCGCCAAGGGTGGCAACGACACCGTCTCGGGCGGCACCGGGAACGACACGATCAGCGGCGGCAGCGGCGCCGACTCGTTGAAGGGCGACGTCGGCAACGACTCGGTCAACGGCGGTGGCGGCAACGACAAGATCACCACGAGCCCTCCGAAGAAGGGGGCCCAGACGCCCGACGACGACCTCGCGACGGGTGGCGACGGGGACGACACGGTCGCGACTGGGCCCGGCGACGACCGGGTCGACGGCGGGCCTGGCAACGACACCCTCAACAGCGACACCGGCGACGACCTCGTTCTCGGCTCGACTGGCGCCGACCGGATCAACGGCGGTGAAGGCGACGACCGGCTCGACGGCGGTGCTGACGACGACTGGATCCAGGGCGCCGAGGGCGACGACCTGGTGCATCGGTGGCGACGGCATGGACCACCCGCAGGGCGGGCCTGGCGACGACCGGGTCTACGGGGGCCCGGGCAGCGACCAGATGGACGGCGACGAGGGCGACGACTTCATCGACGGCGGCCCCGGCGACGAGGCCTGCCCAGGGTTCGGCGAGCCGCCGCACAAGAACGACTGCACGCTCTTCGACGGGATCAAGCCGCCCAACATCACCGCCGACGAGGGCGAGGACGTCATCTATCCGGGCACCGGGGTCGATGCGGTGTTCGGCGAGCAGGACTTCGACCACGTCGTCGTGTTCGACGATGGTGTCTACGACAAGATCTGGTGCTCCGACAGCGCCTCCGAGCCGGCGCCGAACACACCGAAGAACGGTGGCCTGGTCACCTACGTCGGCACCCAGGACCCGCTCGACCAGCTCGTCAACTGCACGTTCGAGGTGCTGAGCGAGATGCAGTTCCAAGGCGCCTACCCCGACCTGCCGCTGCCCACCGCCGTCCCGCAGCCCACCGCGAACTCCCGCCTCGCCGCTTCCGGCTGGTGGGTGCGAGCGCGCAGGTGACCGAGCGTCACACGCGCCGGGCAGCCGGCTCCATGACCTCTTCGGCGAAGCGCTCCATGCCGTGGAGCTTCTGCTCGAGGGTGGCGTCAAGACCGTGGTAGTAGGCCCAGGGCATCGTCCAGACCTCGGTGACTCCGGCGGCCTCGGCCTCGGCGAAGTGCTCGGGCAGGAACGCGTCAGAGATCGCGGTGATCACCTCGAAGTCGCCGGTGGCGCCGATCTCGGCGCGGATCTCGTGGAGCCGTCGGGCGTGGGCGCACGACTCCGCCAGCGTGTAGATGTCGCCGACCCAGCCCTCGTGTCGGGCGGCGCGGCGGAACGCGACCTCGGACAGTCCGCCGATCAGGATCGGGATGGGTGCGGTGGGTGAGGGGTTCATCTGCATCCGCGGCGCGGAGTAGAACTCGCCCTCGAACTCGGTCCAACCCGGGCTCCCAGAGCGCCTTCATCAAGGCCAGGCCCTCGTCGGTGCGCTTGCCGCGGGTGTGGAAGTCCTGCTCGAGCAGCTCGAACTCCTCCTTGCACCAGCCGATGCCCACACCCAGGGAGACCCGGTTCTGCGAGATGACCGCTGCGGTGCCGACCAGCTTCGCGACCTGGAACGGGTTGCGCATCGCCGCCACGTAGACCGACGTGAAGAACCGCACCCGCGTGGTCACGGCGGCCAGCGCGCCGATCAGCACCCAGGGGTCAGGCCACTCGGCATCGATCTCCCACCGTCGAGCGCCGTCGGGGGTGTAGGGGTAGGGCGTCGCCAGGGTCTCCAGGTCGATCACGTGGTCGGGCACCGAGATGGCGTGGAAGCCGAGCTCATCGGCGGCCTTGGCCAGCTCGAGCATGTGGTCGACCGGCTGGAAGGCGGTCACGATCGAGAAGCGCACCAGCGCACCTTAGCCCGACTACTAGAACACGTTCTAGCAATCGGGGGCCGTATCGGCGGGATCGGACCTTGCGAGCCCCCTACAGTGCTCGGATGGCGCGCGCGATCCACCACATCGACCTCTGGGTGAGCGATCCGGCGCTGGCGGCCGACGAGTGGGGCTGGCTGCTCGGCGAGCTCGGCTGGGAGATCGACCTGGCCGCACCGACCAGGCGCGTCGTGGGTGCACCCGGACGGCACGTACCTGTTCATGGAGCGATCGTCCGACCAGGTCGACGAGCCGCACGACCGGCTGCGTGCTGGGGTGAACCACCTCGCGTTGACCTGCGAGTCGCGGTCGTTGCTCGACCGGATGCGGGCCGAGTCGACGTCGCACGGGTGGCACGAGCTGTTCTCGGCGCGCTACCCGCACGCCAGCGGGGAGGACCACACGGCGCTCTACGTGGAGAACTCCGAGGGGTTCGAGGTCGAGGTCGTGCTGGAGCCATGACCGCGCGTGGGTCGGCCGATCGGCCGACCCACGCGCGAGAGGTCAGGCAGTGCGGATCAGGCAGTACGGCGCCCGTTGAACACGCTGTAGCCGCCGGGGCCGATGGCCAGTCCGACGATGATCAGGATGATCCCGAACAGGATCGAGCCCTGGAGCAGAGTGACCACGCCGGCGACGACGAGGATGACGGCGAGGATCCAGAGAAGGAAGCCCATGGGGGTACTCCTGACTTTCGGTGCAACGGCCCGGGTTTCGGGCCTCTCCTACCGTTGCCCCACAGCATGAGCGGCGAAACCACCCTCAGGGATGGCCTCAGCGCGGAGCAGGCACGCCGTACCCGGTAGTGCGTTCGCGTACCGGGCGGCCGATGCCGGCACCGATCTCGACCAGCTCCTCGACGGTCTTGGCCGACCCGTGCTCGGAGCCCGCCATCCGCGAGATCGTCTCCTCCATCAGGGTGCCGCCGAGGTCGTTGCAACCCGACTGCAGCATCGCGCGGGTGCCCTCGACCCCGAGCTTCACCCACGAGGTCTGGATGTTGTCAATGCGTCCGTGCAGCAGGATCCGCGCCATCGCGTGCACGGCCAGGTTGTCGCGCAGGGTCGGCCCGGGCCGGGCGACGCCAGCGAGGTAGATCGGCGCGGAGGTGTGCACGAAGGGCAGCGGCACGAACTCTGTGAACGCGGCGGCGCCGGCCTCGAGCGACGCGTCCTGGATGCGCGAGAGCACGCGCAGGTGGCCGACCCAGTGCCTCGGGTTGTCGACGTGCCCGTACATCATCGTGCTGGTCGTGGGGATGCCGACGCGATGCGCGGTGGAGACGATGTCGATCCAGGAGCGGGCCGGCAGCTTGCCCTTGGTGAGCACCCACCGCACCTCGTCGTCGAGGATCTCCGCAGCGGTGCCAGGCAGCGAGCCGAGGCCAGCCTCGCGGGCCTTGATCAAGAAGTCCTCCACCGACAGGCCAGTCCGGGCGGTGCCGTTGACGATCTCCATCGGCGAGAATGCGTGCACGTGCATGTCAGGCACCCGCTGCTTCACGGCGCTGACCAGGTCGAAGTAGGCGGTTGCCGGCAGCTCGGGGTCGATGCCGCCCTGCATGCACACTTCGGTGGCGCCGAGATCCCACGCCTCCTCAGCCCGGTCGGCCACGTCGTCGAGGGAGAGAGAGAATGCGTCGGCGTCGGTGCGTCGCTGAGCAAACGCGCAGAAGCGGCAACCGACGTAACAGACGTTGGTGAAGTTGATGTTCCGGTTGACCACGTACGTGACGTCGTCCCCGACCACCTCGCGCCGTAGGTCGTCGGCCAATCGACACACGGCGTCGAGCAGGTCACCCTCGGCAGTCATCAGGGTGAGCGCGTGCTCGTCGGAGAGGTGGCCCGGGTCGGCCTCGGCGGCTCGCAGCGCGTCGGCGCCCTGGGCGTGCAGCACCGACGGTGCTCCGTCGATGAGCGACGTGCCGGCCGCAGCGTCCTTGACCTCGTCCCAGTCGCCGTAGACGTCGCTGAAGTCGGACCGCCGATCGTCGGTGCGGCCCTCACTGTCAACAGCAGCGTGCAGGTCAGTGCGGCCGAGCGAGGCGAACCCGCCGTCCGGCTCCTGCCAGGGCAGGCCGACCGGTCGCACCTCGGGGATCGCGAGGCCTGCGCCCGGCCCGTCGTGCTGCGCCAGGGCCGCGACGTGGCCCGAGATGCGCGGGTCGAGCCAGGGCTCGCCCTGCCGGACGTACTCGGGGTGCACCGTCAGGCGGGCCTGCAGGTCGAACCCGCATTGAGCGGTGATGTCCTTCAGTCGCTCGAGTGACGGCCAGGGGCGCTCGGGGTTGACATGGTCGGGGGTCAGCGGGCTGACGCCGCCCCAGTCGTCGACGCCGGCGTCGAGCAGGGCACGACACTCAGCGAGATCGACCAGGTTGGGGGGCGCCTGCACGCGTGCCTTCGGCCCGAGCACGAGACGGGTGACCGCGATCGAGGCGCGGTACTCGTCGAGATCGAGGTCGTCGATGTGCCGCATGGCGGTGTCGGGCTTGGAGCGGAAGTTCTGGACGATCACTTCCTGCACCGAACCGAACTGCGTCGAGACCTTGCGCAACGCGAAGATCGTCTCGGCCCGCTCGGTGAGGGTCTCGCCGATGCCGACCAGGAGCCCGGTGGTGAACGGGATGGACAGGCGGCCGGCATCCTCGAGCACGCGCAGCCGGATGGCCGGGTCCTTGTCGGGCGAGCCGTAGTGGGCCAGACCCTTGGTCTCGAACAGCCGCCGCGAGGTCGTCTCGAGCATCATGCCCATCGAGGGCGAGACCGGCTTGAGCCGGTTCATCTCCTCCCACGACATGACGCCGGGGTTGAGGTGGGGCAGCAGGCCGGTCTCCTCGAGCACCCGCACGGCCATGGCCCGCACGTAGGCGAGGGTCGAGTCGTAGCCCTGCTCGTCGAGCCAGGCGCGGGCCTCGGGCCAGCGGTCCTCGGGCCGGTCGCCCAGGGTGAACAGGGCCTCCAGGCAGCCGAGCTCCGCGCCCTGGCGCGCGATCTCGAGGATCTCGTCGGGGGAGAGGAAGTAGCCCTGGCCGGTGCGCTCGAGATGGCCGGGCGAGACGACGAACGTGCAGTAGTGGCATCGGTCGCGGCACAGCTTGGTGACCGGGATGAACACCTTGGGTGAGTAGGTCACGACCCCGGGACGACCGGCGGCATCAGGCCGGCGTCTCGCACCTTCGCTGCTGCGGCCGTGAGCCGGTCGAGGTCTGGGCCTGTGGCGCCCAGCAGTGCCGTGGCTTCGGCGACGTCGAGGGCAGCTCCACGTTCGGCACGCGCCAGGGCGCGTCGAACCTGGTGCGGCGTGGGGGTGTCGTCCTGGTCAGACATGGTGATCCACGGTAACCGCGCGTGGGCCGAGGAGATTCCCCGGCCCACGCGGTGGTCAACGTGCTCTGGCTGCGCATCGCCGTCAGACCGTGACCGACTGCCTCTCGTCGACAGGATCGTCGAGAGGACAGGGGTGCGTCGGCCTCGTCGAGCTTGCTAGGCCACCAGATCTTGCCGCCCAGGTCGAGGTTGAGCGCGGTGACCAGCACCGAGCGCACGATCAACGTGTCGAGCAGGACGCCGAGCGCCACGGCCACACCGAGCTCGGCGAGGAACACGAAGGGGATCGAGCCCAGAACCAGGAACGTGGCAGCAAGCACCAGTCCGGCCGACGTGATCACCCCGCCGGTCGACGACAGCGCGATCAGCGACCCCCGGCGGGTGCCGTGCACGACCGTCTCCTCGCGGACCCGCGACATCAAGAAGATGTTGTAGTCGACGCCTAGGGCCACCAAGAACACGAACACGAACAACGGGAAGCCTGGGTCGGAGCCGGCGAACCCGAAGACGTACTCGAAGAGCAGCGAGGAGAGCCCGAGTGCTGCGCCGAACGAGAGCACCACGGTGCCCATCAGGAGCAGCGGCGCGAGTAGCGAGCGCAGGAGCCCGATGAGGATCAGGAACACCACGATCAGGACGATGGGCATGATCACCCGGTTGTCGCGATCAGAGGCGATCTTGGTGTCCAGGTAGAACGCCGCGCCGCCGCCGATCTGCGCTTCGGCTCCACTCACCTCGTGGGCGGCGTCGCGCGTGGCCTCGACGATGTCGAAGGCATCGGTGGAGGAGATGTCGGCGCCAACGGTGGCCTCGAAGTACGAACGCCCGTTGCCGATGTCGACGACGTCCGTCTGCTGCCCTAGACCCGGCACCTCGGCGAGTGCGGTGCGCACCTCCTCGATCTGCTCGGAGTTCGCGACGACCTGAGCGGTGTTGGAGTTGTCGGCCAGGTCGTGCTCGACCAGCAGCTTCTGACCCTTGATGGAGTCGAACTCCTTGGTGTAGGTGTCCTCGGTCGACAGGCCCGACGTGTCCAAGGTGAACAGGCCGAGGCACGCGAGAAGCAGCAGCCCCGCAGTGACCGTCCAGACGGCGCGCGGTGCTTTGCTGATCTGTCGGCCGGTCCGGGCCCAGATGCCACGGCTGGTGGGTTCTGCCGACCCGAACTGAGGGCGCTTGGGCCAGAACAGCCAGCGGCCGCAGATCACGAGCAGGGCCGGCAGCAGGGTGACCATCACCAGGAACGTGACGGCGACTCCGACGGCGAGCACCGGCCCGAGCCCGGCGGTGGAGTTGAGGTCGGCGAAGGCCAGGCACAGCAGCCCGACCACCACGGTGGCGGCGCTGGCGAGCACGGCCGGCGCGGCGCGGTGGAGGGCGAAGGCCATTGCTTCGTGCCGGTCCTCGTGGCGGCGCAACTCTTCGCGGTAGCGCGCGGTGAGCAGCAGGGCGTAGTCGGTGCCGGCACCGATGACGAGGATGCCGAGGATCGCCTGGCTCTGCCCGTTGACCGTCAGGTCGGCGTACTTGGCGAGGAGGTAGACCACGCCACCGGAGACCATGTAGGCCACGGCCGCGCTGAAGATCGGCAGGAACCACAAGACCGGGCTGCGGTAGGTGAAGAGCAGCAGCACGATCACGACCAAGAAGGTGATGCCGATCAGCGCGCCGTCGACGCCTTCGAACGCCTCGGAGGCATCGGCTGCCTGGCCGCCGAACCCGGCCAGGTGCACGGTGACGCCGTCGATCGCGGCGATCTCCCGGATCTGGTCGGCTGCGTCGGGGATGTCGTTCCAGCCGTTCTTGCCGAAGTTGAACGTGAGGGACGAGTAGGCGGTGGTGCCGTCGGGGGAGACGAGGTCGAAGGGGAGACGCTTGCTGCTCGGCGATGGTCGGGGTGAGCACTCCCTTGTCGGTGACCCCGTCGATGTCGGCGAGCTCGGCCGCCTGGGAGTCCATCGCGGCGAAGTCGGCGTCGGTCAGGCCCGAGCTGCGGAAGTAGACGATGAGGGTGGGGATGTCGTCGGGGTCGACGGTGGCGGAGAGCTCTTCGGCCACCTTGGTCGACTCGGCGGAGTCGGGCAACCAGGACGACGCCTCGTTGTTCTGGACGTCGACGAGCTTGGCGTTGAGCCCCATCGAGCCCGCGAAGATGATCAGCCAGGCGACGAGGACGAACCACTTGGTAACGCGGCCGGTCAGGCGGCCGGCGATCTGACGATGCATGTTCAGGACTCTCTCAGGTAGCGGCGACACTCGGCATCAGGGATTACCCCGATCTGACCGGAGCCCGGCCCGATTCTCATCGCTGGTCCGGACCTCAGGGGTGACGTGCCGGGACTCGTCGCACATGTCACATCGCGTGGTCACTGGATCCCGGACGTGTCGGCTGTCACAGTCGGCGGCATGTATCCCGGAACGTGGGCGCGCACGTCGCCCGACAAGCTCGCCCTCGTGATGGCCGGCGGCGGCCCGCACGCCGGCCGCAGCCTCACCTACGCCGAGCTCAATGACCGCAGCCTCCGACTGGCCAACTGGCTGCACGGTGCCGGTCTGCGTCCGGGAGACGTGGTGGCGCTGCTGAGCGACAACACGCCCGAGACCTACGAGGTCTACTGGGCCGCCCTGCGCTCTGGTCTGTACATCACCGCGGTCAACCACAACTTGAGCGCCGACGAGGCGTCGTACATCGTGCGCGACTGCGGGGCCAAGGCACTCGTGGTCTCGGCCGGCAAGGCCGACCTCGTCGCGGCGCTCGACGTCGTCGTCAGCGAGCGGCTTTCCTACGGCGGCTCGCTGCCGGGGTTCGGTGAGTACGAGTCGGCGCTGGCCGACGCCGGCAACGCCCCGTTGGCCGCGCAGCCTCACGGCGACGACCTGCTCTACTCCTCTGGCACCACCGGACGACCCAAGGGCATCAAGCTGCCGCTGCCCGACTACGACGTCGACCAGCCGGGCTACAAGTACGTCGCCATCTTCGGTGGGCTCTACGGCTTCGACGAGCAGACCGTCTACCTCTCGCCGGCGCCGGTCTACCACGCGGCACCGCTGCGTTTCGGCGGCGTGATCCACGCACTTGGCGGCACGCTGGTGATGATGGACAAGTTCGAGCCGGAGGCGTTCCTCGCCGCCGTGGGCGAGCACCGGGTGACCCACACGCAGATGGTGCCGACGATGTTCGTGCGGCTGCTCAAGCTGCCTGAGGAGACCCGGCTGTCGTACGACGTCTCCTCCTTGACGTGCGTCGTGCACGCCGCCGCGCCGTGCCCTGTCGAGGTCAAGCACCGGATGATCGACTGGCTCGGCCCGATCATCAACGAGTACTACGCCTCCACCGAGGCCAACGGCGCCACGATGATCAACTCCGAGCAGTGGTTGGCCCACCCGGGCTCGGTCGGCGTCCCGCTCATCGGGGTGCCGAAGATCTGCGACGAGGACGGCGCCGTACTGCCCGTCGGCGAGGTCGGCACCCTGTACTTCGCGCGCGAGGACTTCGACGGCGCGCCGTTCGAATACCACAACGACCCGGACAAGACCGCGTCCACCCAGCACCCCGACCACCCGAACTGGACCACCGTCGGGGACCTCGGCTACCTCGACGACGAGGGGTACCTCTACCTGACCGACCGCAAGGCTTTCATGATCATCAGCGGCGGAGTCAACATCTATCCGCAGGAGGTCGAGGACGTGCTGACCCTGCACCCGTCGGTCACGGACATCGCCGTGCTCGGGGTGCCCGACGACGACATGGGTGAGCGGGTGGTCGCCTTCGTGGAGGTAGCCCCGGCGGCGGTGCCCGGCCCAGAGCTGGCGGCCGAGCTCACGGCGTACGCCCGCGAGCGGATCGCGCACTACAAGGTGCCGCGCGAGATCCACTTCCGTGACGAGCTGCCCCGCACGCCCACCGGCAAGATGGTCAAGGGTGAGCTGAAGCGCGAGTACGTGGCGGAACTCGCTGGCAGCTGAACCGGCTCGTGGACCTGCATGTGCCCGTTCGTGCCGAGGAGCTGACTGCGGAGCTAGTTGAGGTCCCCCGAGTCCGCTGACGGAGTGCCAGCGAGGAATAGTTTGCTTTTCGAACATGTGTTCGTTAGACTCGAGACATGGTCTCGGGCGCCATCACCACCGCACTCCTCGGCATCGACCTGCCCACCGGGCTCGACGTCGAGACCGATGCAGCGCGGGTCGACCTGCTGGCTGATCTCGAGCGGGTCAAGAACATCGCCGCCGGCATCCAGGCCCAGCTCGCAGTCGACCTCGACCGGTCCGTGCGCGCCCAGGACGCCGCTGCGGGTGTGCCGGCCGAACGCCGCGGACGTGGGGTGGCTGCGCAGATCGGGCTCGCCCGTGCCGAGTCGCCCCACCGGGCAGCGCAGCTCCTCGGACTCGCCAAAGACCTCGCCACCGACCTCCCGACCCGCGGAGGCATTACGGGAGGGGCGGCTCTCGGAGTACCGGGCCACCCTGGTCGCCCGCGAGACCGGCTGCCTCGACACCACCGACCGCCACCACGTCGACGACCTGGTGATGGGTGACCCCGACACCTACCTGCTCGGCACCCGGCAGCTCGCCGCCGAGATCGACGCCGCGTCTACGCCGCCGACCCGGTCGCTGTGGCCCGCCGTGCCGCCAAAGCCGCCACCGACCGGTGCGTCACCGTGCGCCCCGCACCGGACACGATGACCTACCTGACCGCCCACCTGCCCCTCGCCCAAGGCGTCGCGGTCTACGCAGCGCTGATCCAGGCCGCCGCCGCAGCCAAGGCCGAAGGCGATGAACGCGGCAAAGGTCAGCTGATGGCCGACATCCTCGTCGAACGACTCACCGGACAAGCCGCTGCACCCGAGGTCCCGTTGACCATCGACCTCGTCATCTCCGACCAGACCCTGTTCGGCACCGGGCACGAACCCGCCGACATGCCCGGCCACGGACCCGTCCCCGCACAAACCGCCCGAGACCTGGTCGCCGACGCCCTGGACGCCGAGACCCTCACCTACCTGCGCCGCCTCTACGCCGACCCCGCCGGCCACCTCGTCGCCATGTCCACCCGACAAAGATTCACCACCACCGGGCTCTCCGACTTCCTGCGGCTCCGCGACCAAGGCATCTGCCGCACCCCCTGGTGCGACGCCCCCATCGCCCACCACGACCACATCCAGACCAACGCTGAGAACGGACAGACCAACAACAGCAACACCCAAGGCCTCTGCCAAGCCTGCAACCACGCCAAACAAGCCACCGGCTGGCGACAACACGTCATCCCCGACACCGACAGTTCTAGGCACACCGTCGAAACCACCACCCCCACCGGGCACCGACATCGATCGGTCGCTCCAAGAGCGCCAGCACCCGAGCGGCGGCTACCGGCGCTGGCTGGTTGAAGACGTGGCATGGTCGGCCCGCGTGGCCGCGACCTGACAAGGTGATGTCGTGAGCACCGGCGATCCTGACTCGATGGCGAGCATCTGCCCGGGAGTGTTCTTCACGCCGCCCGCGGCTCTGCCCCGAGGTCGACACACGCTCGACCGGGCCGCCGTGCGGGAGAGCCAGGCGCAGCGCCTGATGATCGCCGCCACGGAGCTCCTGGCGCACGGAGGCATCGGCGCGGCCTCGGCCAAGGAGATCTGTGCTCGGGCCGGGGTCTCGCTCTCCGCCTTCTACGAGTGCTTCGCGAGCAAGGATGCATGTGTCTTCGCCGCCTACGACCACTTCATCGCGGTGTTGATTGAGCGGTTGGAGTCGACCGGCGGCGAGGGCATCGAGTGGGACGAGTACGTCAGCCAAGTCGTCGGCGCCTATATCGACACCTTGGGCGGCGACCTCGTCGTCGCGCGCGCCTTCCAGGTCGAGATGGACTCCATGGGAGCGGTAGCTCGACATCGACGACGCGACGCCTTGACTGCACTGGGGCTCTTCCTCCGGGCGAAGCATGCGGACTGGGATCCGATGGCTCCTGACCGCCTGCCCGAGGCTGCCTACATCGCCGCTGTGTATGGCGTTCGACAGTTGGCCTCCGATGCCCTCGACGGTCCGAACCCGGACTTCTCAACTCTGAAAGTCGACGTCACGAAGTGGGTGTCAGTGATGTTCGCCGGACCCGCCGAACACGGGTAACACAGCCGTAGCAAATCTGCTCTGCGTCCTCTAGGCTGATCAAAGTACGAACTCGTACTTCAATCGATGTGGCAGGTAGGGAGTCGGACGTGAGTCGACCGTGGTCCAAGGGAACAGCCCGACGCCGGAGTGGATGGTGCGCTCTCCTGGTGGCGGGAATGCTCGTCGGCGCAATCGGTTCCGCCGATGCCGCGGCTGTGTCGTCTGGGTCGGGACCAGTCGACCCGATGCCGTCAACCGGCCAGATCCTGAGCACCGTGAGCGACCTGGTCGACATCGCACCGCGCGTGACCGGGACTCGCGGCGGTCGCAAGGCCTCGGCCTACGTGGCCCAGAGATTCCGTGGCGCTGGACTGAGTGACGTGCACTTCGAGAAGGCGACGTCCTACAACTGGACTCCGAGCCGGTACGGATTGAGCATCGGCGGTAGTCGCATCGATGCCTTCCCGGTGTCCCACTCGCTCATCAAGGGTGAGTCGACGCCCGGCCGAACCACGCTCGGACCGAACGGGCGCACTGCGCCGGTCGTGGACATCGGTCCGCTCCCAGTGAGCAGCGCCGACGTCCGCGGGAAGTTCGTGATGTTCGACCTGAAGTTCCAGTTGCCGTTGGCGGCACTGGCGGCGGTGATGGAGTTCTTCTGGGACCCAGCGCTCGAGCTGGTCAACGCCACCACGTTGCTCACCGCGAATCCGTACGTCACCTCGCTCGAGTCGACCTACGTCGACGCCATGGCGGCTGGTGCGGTCGGCGTGATCGTGGTCCTGGCTGACTACTTCGACTCCAACCGCTACCACAACGAGCTCTACCGAGGCACAGCCTTCAAGATTCCTGGCATGTTCGTCACCAAGCGGGTCGCTGCCCAGATCCGGTCCTCGTTGGCTCCGTCGACGCGGGCGACGATGAAGCTGACGGTGGTGCGCAAGAAGGTGGTGGCGCGCACGGTGGTCGGATTCCTCCCCGGACGCACGAAGGACACCCTCATGGTGCAGTCGCACCACGACTCCCAAGGCCCAGGGGCCGTCGAGGACGGCACCGGAACTGCCGAAGTGATCGCGCTCGCCGACTACTACGGTGCACTGGCCCGACGTCCCGACTACAACGCGCGCGACAAGACCCTGATGTTCATCACGTTCGACAGTCACTTCACGGGCTACCAGAGCCACATCGCGTTCGCCGACAAGTACCTCATCAATCGCCGGACGCCCTATCGCATCGTCGGCAACGCCACGATCGAGCACGTGGGCAAGAAGGCCGTCATCGGGCCGGGCGGGCGGTTGCGCACGTTGAACCAGTCGGAGCCCCGAGGCATCTTTGAGAACCTGAACCCGCGGCTCAAGACCCAGCTCGCGGGGATCCTGGTCGACAACGACCTGCGGGCGACCGCCCTGCTCAACGCGACGCCGTTCCTCCCGGTCGGGATCCCCACCGACGCGTCGTTCGCCGTGCTCGCCGGGCTCCCGATCGTCAGCCTGATCGCCGGCCCGCTGTACATGTACGACGAGGCAGACACTCTCGACAAGGTTGACGTCTCACAGCTGCGACCAGTGGCCAGGGCCTACCAACAGATCATCGACTTGATGGAGGAGACGCCCAGCGACCTGATCGGACTGGTTCCGGCTCCGGTGCTCGGGGCCCTGCCGCTGCCGCTCCTCGGATGAGGACGTCTCGCGCTACGGCGCTGTTCGTCACTAGCTGCCTGCTCGTCGGCGGGGCAGGCGTGCCCGCGTTGGCTCAGCGACCCGCGGCCGAGCGGTCGACCTCGACCGTCATCGGCACCACGCCCGCTCGCGGACTCGCGGTGGTGGAGCCGTCCTCACGCGCCCTGGTTCTGCGGTACCGCGCCCGGACGGTCCGCGGCACGCTCGGCGCGATGACGGGTCTGGTGCTGCTTCCTCGCGGAGATGCGCCGGCCGGGGGGTGGCCGTTCGTCGTCTACAACCACGTGACCACGGGGTCCGCGGACATGTGCGACCCCAGTGAGGTCACACCCGACAACCCGGAACGTGAGCGGATGACTCGTGGCGACGACATCGCTCGTCGCCTGCTGCGTGCCGGCGTCGCGGTCCTCCGTCCGGACTTCGAGGGCATCGGAGCGCCCGGCCCCCACCCGTACCTCATCGGGCGCTCGCTGGCCACGTCCGTCGTCGGAATGGTCCGCGCCGCACGCGAGCTGGAGCCGCGGCTCGGCAGCGACTGGGTCGTGGCCGGCCACTCCGAAGGCGGCGTCGCGAGCCTGTTCACCGCGGCATCCGACCAAGCGCTGCCTGCCGGGACCAGGTTGCGCGGGGCAGTGGCACTCACCCCGGTGACGCGCATCGACACCACCCTTGAGCTGCTCCGACGAACCCCCGCTGCAGCACCGGGTGTGGACGGTCTGGTGGCCCTGGCCGGCATGCTCATCGGCGGTGCGGCGACCGTCGACGTCCGGCTCCGCAACCTGCTCACCCATGGTGGCCTGAGCGAGCGTGCCGTGGCGCTGCTGCCCCATCTCGAGCAGCGCTGTCTGGTCGAGCTGACCAAGGCCGACTCATGGGGTGGCCTCGCGCCGGCCGATGTCACCGGCCCCCGAGGTGAGCAGGCCGTGGCGCTGTTGAAGCGAGTGCTCCGCCTCAACGACGCTCGCTCGCTGACCCTGCGTCCTGGACTGCCGATCCGCATCGACGCCGGCATCCTCGACGCCGTCGCGCCGCTGCCCTTCACCGAGCTGCTGGTGCAGACCTATCGACGAGCGGGCAGCCACGTCGATTACACCCGTTGGCCGGCTGGCCACCCCGAAGTCGTCGACGACCGCTTTGCTGCTGGACCGGTCGTCGAGTGGATCCTGAAGAGGTTGGCGACATGACCATGATGACCAGAAGCGCCTTTCTCGCCGGGGTCGCTGCGTCGGCGGGCGTCGGCCTCGTCGCTTCTGCCCCGACCGGGCTGGCTGCTCGGGCAGCACCCGTTCTCCCGGCCGTGCGGCCGATGAGCGCCGCGCGCCTTCACCGGCACGTGCGAGAGATCTGCGACTTCGGACCGCGTTGGACCGGGTACCGCGCCGAACATCAGGCAAGCCGCTGGGTGGGGGCTCGTCTGCGCGCGGCCGGTCTGGAGGTGGACGTCGACAAGTACGGGTTCCGCAAGTGGCAGCTCGAGCAGTGGCGTGTCGTCCTGCTCGACGGTGGAGGATCGCTCCCGGTCGACACCTTTCCCTTGTGGTCGAGTCGTGGTGGCGCAGGCGAGGCGCCCCTCGTCGACGTGGGATTCGGGTCACCCATGGAGCTGGCTGCCAGTGACCTCCGGGGCAAGGCCGTCGTCGTGACGGGCAAGGCGCTGCTCAACGTCTTCAGCACCTACCGCGACGCCTACCTGCAGGCCGCGAAGGCGGGCGCGGTGGCGATGTTCGTGACTTCGGACGCGCCCGACAACCTGATCCGACCGACGAGCAGCACCGCCAACCGGCTCGACCGCAACCCGATCCCGGCGTTCAACCTCGGTGCCTTCGACCTCGCGCGGCTGCGCACTGCCGCGCGCGCAGGCAAGACGATCCGGTGGCGGCTGGACGCTCAGCACGTCGACGGGCAGACCTACGACATCACCGGGCGTCTAGCCGGTTCCGGAGCCGAGAAGGGCGCGCTGATGGTCTGTGCCCATGTCGACTCGTGGTTCACCGGGGCCCTCGACAACGCCACCGGGGTCGCCGGGTTGGTGGGGCTGGCCGAGCACTTCGCTCGGGTGCCGCGGGCCAAGCGTCCACGTGACATGTACTTCGTGTCGGTGACCGGGCACGACACCGGCTTCCCGTACGGCGGCCTGCAGCACTGGGCCACGACCCGGCAACGCCTCGTGGAACGGCTCGACTCCTTCGTCAACCTCGACCACCTGGCGGCCCACCACGAGGAGCACGCCTCGACCTCGGGCGTGCTTGACATGATGGGCCTGCTGGTCGACACCCCACTCGATCAGGAGCGGGCGCTGTTCACCACCGCGCACCCGGCGCTCGCTGCCATCTGGGCGCCGGTGCTGTTGAAGTACCGGCTGGCACCTGTGGTCCCCGCGCCCACGGTGCCGAGCGTCGACTCCGAATCCCGACCTCGAGGGCCTGATGGGTGGTCTCGGCGTCCCGAGCTCGAGCCTGACGATGGCGACGCCGCACTACCACACGGTCGAGGACACGCCAGACCGGATTCCGCCGGAGCAGCTTGCGCGGTCGGTGAAGGCGCATCGCGACGTCCTCACCGCCCTGCAGACGCTTCCAGACAGAGCTGCTCCGGGCCGGTCAGCCGTAGAGACGATCCAGCACGTCGGAGTACTTCGTGTTGATGACGCGACGCTTCAGCTTCAGCGTCGGGGTCAGCTCCTCGGACTCCGCGGTCCACTCGGTCGGGAGCAACTCAAAGGCCTTGACCTGCTCGGGACGTGAGAGCCGTTCGTTGGCGGCGTCGACGGCTGCCTGGGCCATCGCGCGGATCTGCGGCTTCTGGGCCAGGTCGGCGAGGTCGACGAAGTCGATGCCCATCTGCTGAGCGACCAGAGGTGCGATCTCGCCGTCGAGGGTCAGCACCGCCACGATGTAGGCGCGACCGTCACCGATCGCCATCGCGTGCCCGATGATCGGAGATTCCTTGAGGAAGTTCTCGATGTTGGACGGCGCGATGTTCTTGCCGGCGCTGGTGATGATCAGCTCCTTCTTGCGATCGACGATCGCGAAGAAGCCATCGTCGTCGAGGGTGCCGATGTCGCCGGTGTGCAGCCAGCCGTCCTCGTCGATCAGGTCACGCGTGGCTGCCTCCTGGCGGTGGTAGCCCGGGGTCATCACCGGACCACGCACGAGCACCTCGCCGTCCTCGCCGAGCTTGACCTCCATGCCGGGGGTCGCGCGACCCGACCGACCCGAGCCGGAAGTCACGTCGGGCCGTTGGCCGTGATGGCACCGCACGTCTCGGTCATGCCGTAGACGTCGAACACCTTGATCCCGAGGCCGGCCATGAACTTGGCGACGTCGAGGGGCATCGGTGCCGCAGCGGACGCCGCCCACTCGACCTTGTCGAGCCCGAGCAGCAGGCGAAGGAAGCCGAGGATCTGCTCGTCGGCGGTCCGGTAGGCCGCCTCGATCTCAGGCGTCATCTCCTTGCCGACCTCGTGAGCCTCGACCCAGGCCAAGCCTGCGGCCATCGCCTGCTTCACCATCTCGGCGTTGTCAGGGTCGGCGGCGAGCTTGGCGGAGATGCCCGTCTTGATCTTCTCCCACACGCGCGGCACGCCGAAGAAGGCGGTGGGGTGCACCTCGCCGAGCGCTGGCAACAGCTGCGCCGGGTCGCCGATGGCGTACATGTGACTGCCCTGGATCTGTGGTCCGTACAGGCCGAGCACTCGCTCGGCGATGTGGGCCAGCGGTAGATAGCTCACGGCCACCTGCGGCTCCATGAGGCCCGCCTGCTCGAGCGTGCTGAGCGCCTCGTAAGTGACGTTGTGGTGGGTGAGCACCACGCCCTTGGGATTTCCGGTGGTGCCCGACGTGTAGAGGATCGTGGCGGGGGAGTCGGGCGTGACCAGGCCGCAGCGGCGGGTGAGCTCGTCGTCCAGGTGGGGGCGGGCGGCGCGGCCGAGCTGACGAAGCTCGTCCCAGCTCAGGTAGCGGTCGCCCTCGGGCTTGGCCGCGGCGTCGATGAGCACGACGGTCGCGATGCTGTCGACGTCGCTCAGCGCCTTCTCCCAACGGGCCAGGTGGTCGGCGTTCTCGAGGACGACGGCCGTGGGGCTCGACTCGCCGGCGACGAAGGCCACCTGCGTCGGGGAGAGCGTGTTGTAGATCGACATCGGGGTCGCGTCGGCGTGCACCGCCCCGATGTCGGCGACGTAGTGCTCGATCCGGTTCGACGCCATCACGGCCACTGTGTCGTCCGGGGCGACGCCCCGCGTCACGAGACCCGCGGCGACGTCCAGTGCGAGCTCGCGCGTCTGGGCCCAGGTCAGGGTGCGCCACGACTCGCCCTCGGCGACGTGGTGCTTGTCGGAGTACGCAGACTCGTCGGCCCGGTCGCGCGCGGTCTCCGCGAGCAGGTCGATGAGCGTGCGGCCATCGATGAGGGCTTCGATGCGGGCGCGCTCGGCGAGAACGTCGGTGTTCGTCATGGGGTCTCCTGCTGTGGGTCAGACGGTGTCGGGTGTCAGGTGAGATCAGGTGGATCAGTACGACTTGGGCAGCCCGAGCATCTGGGTGCCGATGTGGGCGAGGATGAGTTCTTCGGCCACCGGAATGTTCTTACCGATCCGGCTGTCGCGGAAGAGTCTCTCGACCGGGTACTCCTTCGAGTAGGCCATCCCGCCGAACGTCTGGAAGGCCTGGTTGGCTGCTTCCCAGGCCACTTGCGCCGCGGTCAGCTTGGCGACGTTGGTCTCGTTGCCGCAGGGACGCCCCTGGTCGAACAACCAGGCAGCCTTGTAGGTCATCAGTCGGGCCAGCTCGGTCTTGGCCTTCAGCTGTGCGAGGGGGAACTGGATGGCCTGGTTGCTGCCGATCGGCCGGTTGAAGACCACGCGCTCGGAGGCGTACTCGGCCGCTATGCGCAGCGCCGCCTCCGCTCCGCCCACGCCGCCGGCCGCGGCCAGGATGCGTTCGGGGTTGAGCACGTCCCACAGCACGGGGAAGCCCTGGTCGACCTCGCCGATCACGTTGTCGACGGGCACTCGGACGTCGTCGAAGAAGACCTGGCTCGACGTGACGGTGTTGGCCCCCATCTTGGGGATCGGCGTGTAGCTGAGCGTGCCGTCGGCCAGCGCCTGCTTCACGTCGACCAGCAGCAAGGTGAAGCCGAACGTGCGGTTGCCGCCGACCTCCTTGGCCTGGGCCGCGGGGGTGGAGCGGGTGATCACGATCATCCACTCCGCGTTCTCGATACCGGAGATCCAGATCTTCTGACCCTTGATGACGAACTCGTCGCCGTCACGTCGCGAGGACGTCGTGATCTCGATAGCGTTCGAGCCGGCGTCCGGCTCGGTCAGCGCCATGCAGAACTGGGTGTCGCCGGTGGCGACCCCCGGCAGGATCGCCTGCTTCTGCTCCTCGGTGCCGTGCCGGGCCAGGGTCATCGCGCCGAAACCGGGCGTGAGGATGTAGAGGAACACCCCGGCGGTGCCGCCGGACGCCGAGAGCGTCTCGCAGGCCACGGCCAGCTCGAGCATGCCGGCCCCACCGCCGCCGTACTCCTCGGGCACGCAGAGGCCGATCCAGCCGCCGTCGGCCAGGTCCTTCCACGCCTCGGCGGGGAAGCGGTGCTCCTCCTCGCAGCGCGACCAGTACTGGTGGTCGTACTTCGCGGCGACCGCTGCAACGCCGTCGCGCACGGCGAGCGCGGTATCAGGGAGATCGAAATCCATGTCCGTGTCCTTGTCAGACGCCCAGGAAGCGACCGATGATCTCCTTCTGGATCTCGGTCGTGCCGCCATAGATGGTCTGGATGCGGCCGTCGGTGTAGGCCTTCGAGATCGGGTACTCCGACATGTAGCCGTAGCCGCCGTGGATCTGCACGCCCATGTCGGTGAGCTTCTTCTGCAGCTCGGTGGTCCACCACTTGGCCATCGAGGCGAGCGCGGTGTCGACCTCGCCGGCGTTGAGCTTGAGGATGCAGTCGTTGACGAAGACGCGGGCGATGTAGGCCTCGGTGGCCATCTCGGCCAGGGCGAAGCGGGTGTTCTGGAACGACCCGATCGGCTTGCCGAACGCCTGGCGGCTCTTGGCGTAGTCGAGCGACATCTCGAGCACCCGCTCGATGGCCGCCACCGCGATCGCGGCGATGGACACGCGCTCCTGCGGGAGGTTCATCATCAGGGAGACGAAGCCGGAGCCCTCCTCGCCGAGGAGGTTCTCCTTCGGCACCACGACGTTGTCGAAGAACAGCTCGGAGGTGTCCTGGGCCTTGAGGCCCATCTTGTCCAGGTTGCGCCCGCGCTCGAAGCCCTCCATACCGCGCTCGACGACGAGCAGGCTGATGCCCTGGTGGCCGGCGTCCGGGTCAGTGCGGCAGACCACGATGACGATGTCACTCATGATGCCGTTGGAGATGAACGTCTTCGATCCGTTCAGCACGTAGTGGTCGCCCTTGTCGACCGCGCTGGTGCGAATGCCCTGCAGGTCGGAGCCGGCGCCGGGCTCGGTCATCGCGATGGCCGAGATCAGCTCGCCGCTCACCAGTCCGGGCAGCCAGCGCTGCTTCTGCTCGTCGGTCGCCAGCTGGCTGATGTAGGGAACGATGATGTCGGTGTGGACCGGGAAGCCGAGTCCGCTGGCGCCGACGCGGGAGATCTCCTCGGCGACGATCGCGTTGTAGCGGAAGTCGTGGATGCCAGCGCCGCCGTACTGCTCGTCGACGTCGAAGCAGAGCAGGCCCATCTCGCCGGCCTTGGTCCAGACCTCGCGGCTGACCTGGCCGTCCTTCTCCCACTGGTCGTGGTGAGGAACGACCTCCTTCTCCATGAAAGCGCGCACGGTGGAGCGGAAGTCCTCGTGCTCCTGCTCGTAGATGGACGGGGTCTCGGGCATGTCGGTGGTCCTCCGGGAATCGTCTGCGGGCCTGCATCTCGCCATGAACAGTGTGACAGTACTACTGTCATGGTTGTGAGCGCAGCCCCCGACCCGAATCTCGACGACGCACTGACCATCGACGAGCTGTCGGCCGCAGTCGGGACGACGGTCCGCACGACGCGCTACTACGCGAGCCTGGGGCTGATCCCCGCACCCGAGCGGCGCGGTCGAATCGCCTACTACGGGCCAGTGCACCGGGCGCGGCTCGAGCTGGTGCGCGCCCTGCAGGAGCACGGGTTCACCCTGCAGGCGATCGAGCGGGTGCTGGCCGACATCCCCCTGGCCGCGTCGGTGGAGGAGCTCGCCCTGCAGCGGGTCATGCTGACGTCGTGGAGCTCGACGCCGCCCGAGCAGCTCACCCGGCGCCAGCTGGAGAAGAAGGCCGGCCGCAAGCTCTCCGACGCCGACCTCAGGCTGCTGGTGACGGTCGGCGCCATCGACGAGCGAGGCGCCGACTTCGTGGCGCTCTCGCACTTCCCCGTGGGCGTCGAGCTGCTGGACGTCGACGTGTCGGAGGCCAGCCTCGGCCTGGCCGAGCAGGCGATCCGCCGGCACATGGAGGCGCTCGCCGACGAGCTCACCACGATCCTGCACACCCAGGTGCTCGAGCCCTACCGCGGCCAGCCGACCTCGCCCGAGGACGCCGTCCGGCTCGAGCGCACGATGGCGCAGCTGCGCCGGCTCACGATGGAGTCGGTCATCTCCGGCTTCCAGCGGGCGGCGAACGCGGTCATCACCCGCTCCCTCTCCACCGACTGAGCGGTCAGGCGAGCAGGGCCTTGACCTGGGCGATGGTGGCGGCCGGGTCGGCGCTGGCGGGCATCACGTTGAGGTGGGTGACACCGGCCTCGGCGAAGGCCGCGATCCGCTCCTTGACGTAGGACTCGGGCCCGACCAGGTTGCCGGCCTCCAGCCACTCCTGGGGCACCAGGGCCTCGGCTTCCTTCTTCTTGCCGCTGAGGTAGAGGTCCTGGATCTCGGCGGCCTCCTTCTCGTAGCCGTACTGGCAGGCGAGGTCGTTGTAGAAGTTCTTGCCCTTGGCGCCCATGCCGCCGACGTAGAGGGCGTAGATAGGACGCGCGAAGTCGAGCATGCCCTTGACGTCGTCGCCGATGGCGACCACGCCACCCGCGGTGACCTGGAGGGTGCCCAGGTCGGCCGAGCGCTTGGCGGCGCCGGCGGCCAGGGGAGCACCCCAGACCTCGGCGGCCTTCTCGGGGTAGAACAGGTGCGGCATCCAGCCGTCAGCGACCTCGGCGGTCATCTCGACGTTCTTGTCGCCGAGGGAGGCGACCCAGATCGGCACCTCGGGGCGCTCGGGCTTGGTGAGCAGCTTGAGCGGCTTGCCCAGGCCGAGCCCCTGGTCGGCGGGGAGGGGCAGCGTGAACGAGCGGCCCTGGTGCTCGAGCGGCTCGCGGCGCAGCCCCTGGCGCAGCACCTCGATGACCTCGCGCGTGCGGCCCAGCGGGCGCTCGTACGGCATGCCGTGGAAACCCTCGATGACCTGCGGGCCGGAAGCGCCGAGGCCGATGATCGCGCGGCCTGCAGACACGTTGTCGAGACCCGCGGCAGTCTGCAGCAAGGCGCCCGGCGTGCGCGAGAAGACGTTGAGGATGCCCGAGCCGATCTCGACCGTCTCGGTCTTGGCGGCCAGGTAGCCCATGAGTGTGGGGGAGTCGAAGCCGTACGCCTCGGCGACCCAGACGGTGTCGAGGCCGGCCTTCTCGTACGCCACCACCTGGTCGGCGGCCTGACGGGGGTTGCCGTCGTACATCAACATCATGGACAGCTTCATCGAGGGCTCCTGATCGACAGTGACAGTAACGCTGTCACAATAGACCACGGTGCGGCCGGCTGGTCGAGCGTCTCGGCTCCGGTGGCATCATCCGAGCAGATCAACCCGATGTCCATCAGATGGAGAACCGAGGAGCTTGTCTTGTCGACCTACCGCGTCGCCGTCATCGGAGGAACCGGACCCCAGGGCAAGGGACTCGGCTACCGCTTCGCCCGCAACGGGCACACGGTGGTGCTCGGCTCCCGTGCCGCCGAGAAGGCCAGAGCCGGTCGCGGCCGAGGTCACCGAGCGGCTCGCCGGCGTGACCGGTGCAGGTCAGGTCACGGGCGCGGCCAACGCCGACGCGTGCGCCGAGGCGGACGTCGTCCTGCTGGCGATCCCGTACGACGGCCACGACGACCTGGTCGCGACCCTGCCGCTGGACGGCAAGATCGTCGTCTCGTGCGTGAACCCGTTGGCCTTCGACAAGCAGGGCCCGCACGGCCGGGTGATCGACGGTGGCGAGGGATCGGCAGCCGAGTCGGCGCAGCGCATCGCGCCCGGCTCGCAGGTCGTCGGCGCGTTCCACCACGTCTCGGCAGTCACGCTCTGGGGTGAGGAGGACTTCCTCGAGCACGAGGACATCCTGGTCTGCGGCGACTCGGTCGAGGCCAAGCAGGCGGTCATCGACCTGGCTGCCTCGGTGACCGGTCGACCCGGCATCGACGCCGGCGCCCTGCGCCTGGCGCGCCAGCTCGAGCCCCTCACGGCGGTGCTGATCTCGATCAACAAGCGCTACAAGACGCACTCAGGCGTCCGGATCTCCGGCGTCTGAGGCCTACTCGAGCAGGCGCTCGCGGAGACGTTCCTCGCGGCGTTCTTCGCGGCGCTCCTCGCGCTCCTCGCGACTGACCTTGTCGTCGTCGTCGTCGAGCAGACCGAGCTCGATGCCGAGGGGCACCCAGAGCTCCGCTGCCCGGGTGGAGCTGATGTGTCCGCGATCGCGCCAAGCGATCGTCGAACCGATCACCACCGGGCAGAGGTCCTGCGCGCAGAGCCAGCCGGTGGGGTCGATGCTGTGGACCCCGGCCCGCTCTGCGGCGTCCGCGGAGACCAGACGCATGTCCTCGCTCCAGCTGGTCGGCGCGAACATGCAGGAGCCGAGGTCGGCGTCGTCCTGCGCTAAGCAGGCGCCGGGCTCCTCGGGCAGTCGAGGCACGTCGGTGAG
Source organism: uncultured Actinomycetota bacterium (assembly GCA_963781575.1). Lineage (GTDB taxonomy): Bacteria > Actinomycetota > Actinomycetes > Propionibacteriales > Nocardioidaceae > Nocardioides. Next base: position 91,481 of record CAWAGM010000005.1, read on the forward strand.
CAGCTCCATGCGCCCGACGTTGGGCGCGTAGGCGGCGAACATCTCGTCGTAGCCGGGAGCCAGGATGCGCTCGACGTCGTCGCGCTTGTCGAAGAAGTCACCGTCGACGTAGACGCCGGTCGGCGGCGGTGACATCGCGAAGACCATCAGGTCGGGCTGCAGCGCCTCGACCTGCTCGACGACCCAGTCGTGGAACTCCTCGCACTCGGGCCAGCGCGCGCCGGTGCCGAGCTGACCGGGGTCGACGAAGGCGGCCGTGCACTGCTGCTTCACGAAGTAGTAGGTGGCGTAGCCGGTCTCCTCGGCGATCTGCTCGAGCGCCGGGATCCATGCGCGGGCGTGCGAGTCGCCGGTGACGACCATGATCTGGTCGCTGTCGACGTCGCCGCGCCGGCACACCGGCCGCTCGGGACGCTGGTAGTTGCACTCCCCGACATCGGCGACGTCGTCGTTGAGATCGATGAGGTCGGGGGTGAGGTCGCTGGGCACCGGCCAGCCCTGCAGTCCGGCACGCACCGAGGCCTGCACCAGGGTGGTGACGTCCTCCTCGACCAACCCGAACGCGGACGCCGTGACGGCGGGGTCGCTGCCGCGCTCGGTGCCCAGCCACTCGGCCCACGCCTGGCTGCCGAAGGCGGCCGGCAGCACCAGCGCCAGCGAGACCGGGTAGAGGAGCAGCCCACGGCCGGGGCGGCGCCAGAACGTGCCGGTGCGGAACGGCTGCTCGACGAACCGGTAGGTCACGTACGCGAACTGGAAGGTGATCAGCACGGCGATGACCGTCTCGGTGACCGTGAGGGTGCGGCCCATGCTCACCTGCGGCACCACGATGACCGGCCAGTGCCACAGGTAGAGGGAGTACGACCAGTCGCCGATCGTGCGCAGCGGCTTGATCGCGAGCAGCTGCGAGACGAGGGGACGGCGCACCGGATGGGCGCCGGCGATCAGCAGCACGGCGGCCGAGAGGGTCGGGAGCAGCGCTTCGTAGCCGGGGAACGCCTGCTTGTCGTCGTAGAGGACGACGGCCAGGGCGATGCCCCCGAGCCCGGCGAGTGCCAGCGGCTCGGTGAGGGTGCGGAACCGGATCGAGCGCCCGGCGTGGAGCAACAGCGCCACCAGGGCGCCGATGGCGAGCTCCCAGGCGCGGGTGAACGTCGAGAAGTAGGCCGACGTCGGCTCCTCGACCGTGCGGTGGATCGACCAGGCGAGGCTGGCGCCGCCGCCGACCAGGGCGAAGAACGCGAGGGTCTTGATCGGCGCCCGGCCCGGTGCTCGGCGGTAGGTGAGGAGGCAGGCGAGCAGCACGAGCAGCGGCCAGGCGACGTAGAACTGCTCCTCGACGGCCAGCGACCAGAAGTGCTGGATCGGGGAGGGCGACTCCTCGAGCGCGAAGTAGTCGATGCCCTGGGTGGCGAACCGGATGTTCGCGCCGAAGAAGGCTGCCCACACGGCGTCCTTGCCGGCGTCGAGGGCGTCGATGAAGTTCAGGTAGACGACCGAGAAGACGACGGTCAGGGCCAGGACGACGCTGGCGGCGGGGATGATGCGACGCGCTCGACGGGCGTAGAACGACCCGATGCGGAACTTTCCGTCGCTGACGATGCCGTTGACGATCAGCCGGGTGATGAGGAAGCCGGAGACGACGAAGAAGACGTCGACCCCGATGAACCCGCCGGCCATGCTGGAGACCCCGGCATGCGCCGCGATGACCGTGAGCACGGCGACGGCCCGCAGGCCCTGGACGTCAGCGCGGAACCCGCCCCGAGCGTCGTGGTCTGCGGGAGCCTGATCGGTCTCGACGGACCGTGTGCCGCTGCTCATCGCGCGCTGAAAGTATCAAGAAGCACCCCCAGGGCCCGACTCCGCGCTATCCCTGCGGGGTGGGATCGACCCATCCGGTGTGGCGGCGTGTCATCCGGCGACGGTCGGCGCTGACCAGTGCTGCGAGGCCACCGAGGCCGGCGAGCACCCAGGGCAGCGGCAGCAGCCAGCGGATGTCGTTCTCCTCGACGGCGTCGCCGGTCACCAGGCCCCAGACCCCGGTGAGTCCGAGGAAGGCGATGCCCATGACCAGGTGGCCGATGTTCACCGGGTGGCGGGCGGGCGGGGTGTGGGTCAGGCCCAGCCGCTGACGGTCTCCATCAGTTGTCTCCTTCGCGGATGATCTGGATCTCGCCGATGCCGAGCTCGACGTCGAGCTCGAGCACGGGTGCCTGCGGGCCGCCGTCGACGGTGTTCGTGCCCTCGCGGCCTTGGTCGTCGCCGAACACGTCGCGGTGGCCGATGTCGACCCCACCCTCGACGCGGACGTCGAGGCCCTGTGGCACCGTGACTGCGATCCGACCCAGGTCGACGTCGATCTCGATGGTGCGACCGTCGAGGTTCTGCCAGGTCGGCGACGGCGGTCAGGTCGAGCTCGATCTCGCCGGCCCCAGGCTGTACTCCGACTCGACCGCCGAGGCGGTGAGCGGCCGGGCGTCGATGTGGCCGGTCTCGATCTGGTCGACGACGGTGGCTCCTGCGGTGGCGATGGCGCTGACCAGGCCGAGCAGGATGATGCCGCCCGCGCGTCCCCAGAAGGAGCCGAGCACGAGCATCGCTCCGCTGACGCCGAGGGCGACCGCGGGGTAGGCGCCGTCCGCGATGTCGGCGCCGGCCAGGTCGATCATGCCGAGCACGCCGAGGCCACAGTGATCAGCAGCACCGCGTACCAGAAGAGCACCGGGCCGCCCTTGCGTGGAGCGGGCGGCAGCCGAAGCCGGGGTGTAGGTCGTCGGCGTCCGTGTCCTCCGGCCCTACCGACGGATCGCTGAACTGTGGCGGCTCCCACTCGTCGTTGCGCCGGTTGCGGAAGGCCATCACGCCGAGCACGATCGCGCCGATGATGGCCAGCGGCCACGGGAAGCCCCAGCCGCCGAGGCTGTCGCCGATCAGCGCCAGACCGGCCAGGATCCCGACGATCACCAGGGCGATGGTGCGACTGCGCTCGTCGAGCCGCACGGTGGCTTCCTGGGTGTCGTCGGTGGGCACGATCAGCCAGCAGACGCCGTACAGGAGGAGCCCGGCACCGCCGAAGAAGACCAGCACGACGAGCGTGACCCGCGGAATGATCGGGTCGACGTCGAAGTGGCGCGCGAGGCCGCCGGCGATGCCCGCGATCTTGCGGTCCTGCCGGGAGCGGCGCAGTCTGCCCAGGTCGCGGATCTCGTCGCGGCCGACGCGCGGTCCGCTGGTCGTGGATTCCGGGGTGGGTGCTTCGGGTGGTGAGGTGCTCATGGCGTCAAGACTGCGCCACGCGCGGGATGCGCACCATCGGGGAGGTCCCTGATTCTGGACGCCGTTCATCAGCGGCAGAGTCAGGGTCGGGCCGGGGGTCGACCTGATGGGCGGGGCAGGTCGCTGTGTGACGATTGAGGTGTCATGACGACCGCCGCGGCACCGCCCGCCACCCACCGCGTCACCCACCGCCGGGCGACCCGCGATCTCGACTCGCCGGTCGTCGGCGGTGTCGCGTCCGGGCTGGCCGCGCACCTCGGCTTGCCGGTGCTGTGGATGCGCGTCGGGTTCGTCGTTGCCACCGCGTTCAGCGGGCTCGGACTCGTGCTCTACGCGGGGTTCTGGGTCATGCTGCCGGCCGGCAGCGGTTTCGAGACGGCTGCGCCCGGCCTCGAGAGTGCGAGCAGGGGCGGACGACGTCCTGGCCGCACGCGGCGGCTGAGCGACCTCGGGCCCGATCATCGTGCTCGCTGCCCTCGGTCTCGGCGCCGTCTTCACCGTCGAGGCCGTGTTCGGTCAGGGCGCCGTGTTCTGGCCGATCGCGATCGGGCTGGCCGGGGTGGCGCTGCTGTGGCGGCAGGCCGACGAGGCCCAGCGCGAGCGTTGGTTCGACGTCAACGGACGGATCAACCCGATCCAGGTGGTCTTCGGCGCGGGCGGCTGGGCCGCCTACGCCCGGGTGGCCGCCGGGGTCGCCCTCATCCTCTCCGCCATCTTCCTGTTCGGCTTCGACGAAGGGTCGCTGCGACAGGCGCGCGGCGCGGTGATCGCCGGCATGCTCGGTGTGCTCGGCATCGCCGTCGTCGTCGGCCCGTGGGTGTGGCGGATCGCCACCGAGCTCACCGACGAGCGCGCCGAGCGGGTGCGCACCCAGGAACGCGCCGACGTCGCAGCGCACCTGCACGACTCCGTGCTGCAGACCCTGGCCCTGATCCAGAAGAACGCCGAGGACGCCTCGGCCGTCGGCCGGTTGGCGCGCGCGCAGGAACGCGACCTGCGGGCCTGGCTGTACTCCGGGGAGTCGACCGACGAGTCGACGATGGCCTCCGCGCTGCGCGGCGTCGCTGCTGACGTCGAGGACGCCCACGGCATCAGCGTCGACGTCGTCACCGTCGGTGACTGCGACCTCGACGAGTCGCTGCGCCCGGTGGTCAACGCCGCGCGTGAGTCGCTGACCAACGCGGCCAAGCACGCCGGCGTGCCGCGGGTCGACGTCTACGCCGAGATCTCCGACGCCGCAGTCGACGTCTTCGTGCGCGACCGCGGGGTCGGGTTCGAGGTCGAGACGATCGCCGAGGACCGGTACGGCGTGCGCAACAGCATCATCGATCGGATGGACCGCCACGGTGGCTCGGGAGAGGTGCGGTCGACGCCGGGGGAGGGCACCGAGGTCCGGCTGCACCTGCCCCGGGAGAGCCAGGAGGAGAAGCATGGGTGAGTCGATTCGCGTCGTGGTGGTCGACGACCACGCGATGTTCCGCCGCGGGGTGCGCGCCGAGCTCGAGGCCGCCGGCTATCGGAGAGGTCGAGGTGCTGGCCGAGGCTGCCGACGTCGACGAGGCGGTGCGGGCGGTCGCCGACCACTCCCCGGACGTCGTGCTGCTCGACGTCCACCTGCCCGGCGGTGGGGGCGTCGAGGTGATGCGTCGGTCGGGCGGCGACCACGACCCGCTTCCTCGCGCTGTCGGTCTCTGACGCGGCCGAGGACGTCATCGGCACGATCCGCGGCGGTGCGCGCGGCTACGTCACCAAGACCATCACCGGACCCGAGCTCGTCTCGGCGATCAAGCGGGTGGCCGACGGCGACGCCGTGTTCTCCCCGCGGCTGGCCGGCTTCGTGCTCGACGCCTTCGCCGGCACGATCGAGGTGGCCGCGGTCGACGAGGACCTCGACCGGCTGACCGAGCGCGAGCGCGAGGTGATGCGGCTGATCGCCCGCGGCTACGCCTACAAGGAAGTCGCCAAGGAGCTCTTCATCTCCATCAAGACCGTCGAGACCCACATGTCGTCGGTGCTGCGCAAGCTGCAGCTCTCCTCGCGGCACGAGCTGACACGCTGGGCCTCCGACCGGCGGCTGCTGTAGCCCCGGTGCGCCAGCTGCTGAGTCGGGCCGCGAGCAAGAGGCGTTGGAGCCGATAGCCTGCGCGACATGGAAGCGCTGCGTCTGATCCTGCTGATCCTGCACATCCTCGGCTTCGCGGCGCTGCTCGGCGGCCTGCTCGCCCAGGCCGGCCCCGGCGAGAAGCGCGTCACCGGTGCCATGCGCGACGGCATCGGCACCGCCTTCGTGGCCGGACTGGCCCTGGTTGGGGTGCTGAGTCCGGTGACGACTCCGTCGACCACGGCAAGGTCGCGGTCAAGTTCCTGATCGGCCTCGTCCTGCTGGTGCTAGTCATGGCCAACGCCCGCAAGGAGCGGATTCCTCAGGGTCTCTGGGTGATCCTGCTCGTGCTCTCGATCGCGAACGTGTGCATCGCCGTCCTCTGGTCGCCCGTGCACAGCTGAGCCAGCCTCGCGACGCAGGTAGATGAATCGCGGCGCGCGGTTCGAGCCGGTCACGACGTAGGGCCGCCCCCGACCATTGCCGTCGTCGGGTCGCACGTTCCAGCCGCACGGCACCGGGCCAGATGAGGCGTCCTCGACGATGCAGGAAGGCAGCCGGTAGCGGTGCAGGTGTCGGTCTGGGCTGATGACCACGCGCCGCCCCACCGTCCACCCGTGCGCACGACAGTGGTCGGCGCCGGGTGAGCGTGGCGCTTGCCAGGCCTCGGCGCACCCGCCGTACGGCTCGTGCGCGGCCGCAGGTAGCGGCCCGATGGTGGCTGCGCTGGTGAGAGCGAGCGGCACCAAGGCCGTCGAGGACAGGGCGATGACCCGAGAGAATCGATGCATGCCGCGAGTGTGGGCGACTCAGCGAGATCTCGACACCGCCCGCGGACGGGCTGTGGATGACGGCCTTCGTCGAGGCGCCTGTGGACGACTTGTGGTGGCCGGCTCGGAGCGTCCGTGGTCGGCCGTAGGGTGAACGCAGCATGAGTACGCCGTCGCAGCAACCCCCGTCACGGGCCACCGCTCAGCTGGGGCTCGACAGCCTCGGCGTCGAGGGGCTGGCAGCGCCCGAGCCGCGGACGCAGCGTGGCGGGCCGACGCCCGACGAGCTGCTCGAGGGGCTCAACGAGCCGCAGCGTGCCGCGGTCAGGCACGAGGGCCGGCCGCTGCTCGTCGTCGCGGGAGCCGGCAGTGGCAAGACGCGTGTGCTCACCCGGCGGATCGCCTGGCTGATCCAGCAGCGCAAGGCGCACCCCGGATCCATCCTCGCGATCACGTTCACCAACAAGGCCGCGGCCGAGATGAAGGAGCGCGTCGAGGACCTCGTCGGCAAGCGCGCACGCATCATGTGGGTCAGCACGTTCCACTCGGCCTGCGTGCGCATCCTGCGCAAGGAGATCATCGCGCTCCAACGAGACGGGCTTGGTTACAAGTCGAACTTCTCGATCTACGACGCCCAGGACCAGAAGCGCCTGATGACGCTCGTGCTCAAGGATCTCGACCTCGACCCGCGGCGCTACCAGCCCGGACCGCTGCTGCACTGGGTCAGCAACCACAAGAACGAGCTGCGCGACCCCGAGGAGGTCGCCAAGGACGCCAAGAACAACCTCGAGGAGACCTACGCGTCGGCGTACACGCTCTACCAACGCCGGCTGCGCGAGGCCAACGCGCTCGACTTCGACGACCTGATCATGACCACGGTGCACCTGATGCAGATGTACCCCGAGGTGCGCGAGACCTATCGACGCCGATTCCGGCACGTGCTGGTCGACGAGTACCAGGACACCAACCACGCGCAGTACGCGCTGATCCACCAGCTCTGCGCCGATGACCCTGAATTGGCTGACGGCGCTGAGCGCGTGCAGCCTGCCGAGCTGATGGTGGTCGGGGACGCCGACCAGTCGATCTACGCCTTCCGTGGCGCCAACATCCGCAACATCCTCGACTTCGAGCAGGACTTCCCCGACGCCACCTCGATCCTGCTCGAGCAGAACTACCGCTCGTCGCAGACGATCCTCACCGCCGCGAACTCCGTCATCGGCCACAACTCGGGGCGCAAGGAGAAGCGGCTGTGGTCGGACGCCGGCGACGGCTCGCGGATCGTCGGGTACGTCGCCGACGACGAGCGCGACGAGGCACGGTTCGTCAGCGACGAGATCGACACGCTCACCGACGGGGGCGCGCGGGCCGGCGACGTGGCGGTGTTCTACCGAACCAACGCCCAGAGTCGTGTGTTCGAGGAGGTGTTCATCCGCACCGGCCAGCCCTACAAGGTCGTGGGCGGTGTGCGCTTCTACGAACGCCGTGAGGTGCGCGACGCGCTCGCCTACTTGCGCATGCTCGTGAACCCCGACGACCAGGTCAGCCTCCGACGCATCCTCAACGTGCCCAAGCGCGGCATCGGTGACCGCGCGGTCGCGTGTGTCAACGAGCTCGCCGAGCGTGAGCGGATCACCTTCTGGGACTCACTACGACGCGCGCAGGAGGCACCCGGGCTGGCGACCCGCAGCCTGACGAACATCAAAGGCTTCGTCGCGTCTGGTCGAGGAGCTGCAGTCGATGGTCGAGGCGGGGGAGCGGCCGGACGTCGTCCTCGACACCGTGCTCGAGCGCTCGGGCTACCTCGCCGAGCTCGAGGCCTCCGACGACCCGCAGGACGCCACTCGCGTCGAGAACCTCGGCGAGCTCGTCGCGGTGGCCCGAGAGTTCTCCGACGACCCGGTGGCCGGTCCGAGCGCCGACCCCGCCGATGTCGAAGCTGAGCAGGTCACCCCCGGGCTCGGCGACTTCCTCGAACGGGTCGCGCTGGTGGCCGACACCGACCAGATCCCCGAGGACGACCCCGACGACACCGGGGTGGTCACGTTGATGACGCTGCACACCGCCAAGGGCCTGGAGTTCCCGACGGTCTTCCTCACCGGCCTCGAGGACGGCGTGTTCCCGCACTCGCGCAGTCTCGGCGACCAGCCCGAGCTGGAGGAGGAGCGTCGGCTCGCCTACGTCGGCATCACCCGGGCCCGCGAGCGCCTCTACATCAGTCGCGCCGTGGTGCGTTCAGCCTGGGGCGCGCCGTCGCACAACCCGGCGAGCCGGTTCCTCGACGAGCTGCCTATCGACCTCGTCGACTGGAAGCGCACCGAGGCGGCGCAGACGAGCTGGGGCCGCCCCGACCTGGCCGAGGGATCGCGCTCGGTCGCCGGCGGGTTCGGTCAGCCGACCGCGGCCGGACGACGCAACTTCTCCTCGGCTGCGGCCCGCGCCGACGCGGCGTCCAAGGCGAAGCCGGCCCGCGAGATCCCGAGCCTCGAGCCGGGCGACCGAGTGCTGCACGACAGCTTCGGCATGGGCACGGTCGTGGCCGTCGAGGGCGCGGCCGAGAAGTCGGTCGCCTCGATCGACTTCGGCTCCGAGGGCGTCAAGCGCCTGCTGCTCCGCTACGCGCCGGTGGAGAAGCTGTAGCCACGAGCTTGCGAGTGGCTGCAGCTTCAATGGTCATCGAGTAGCCCGGCGCGGGTGAGGAACGAACCCGCGGCGCGGCGTATCGAGATGCGGTGAGCCGAGAGGCGAGGTCGAGCGGGCGCGGCCTCGATGGCGCGCGCCTCGTTCACCGAGTCTCGACACGCGCGGCTACGACCTCGTTCCTCGGTCGTGCGCGCTGCTCGACCACCGATGTCACTCCTGAGCAAGCTCAGGGAGTGACGCCGTGCACGACGAACGCGGCGTACGGGTCGACCGGGTCGCCGCCGCCGGGGCGGACCTCGAGGTGCAGGTGCGAGCCGGTGACGTTGCCGGTGGAGCCGACGGTGCCGATGATCTCGCCCTGGCCGACCAGGTCGCCGACTCGGACACCCCATGCTGGTCTGGTGGCAGTACCAGAGCTCGGTGCCGTCATCGAGGGTGACGACCGTCTTGTTGCCGTAGGACCCGTCGTAGCCGGCCGAAGGTGACCACGCCGGGGGCGATGGCTGCGATCGGGTCGCCGTTCTCGCCGTTGAAGTCGAGGCCGGTGTGGTAGCTCGCCCACAGGCCGTAGTCGCCGAACTCGGCGGTGGTGATCGAAGGCGTCAGCGGGAGCACCCAGCGGTTCTCGGCGAGGAACTTGGCCTGCTTCTCGGCCTGGGTGGCCAAGGTGCCGAGCGCCTCGTTGCGGATCTGCGCCTGCTGCTCGGCGGCTGCCAGCAGCTCGGAGTCGCTGGCCGCCTGGGAGGCTGGCTCGCGACGCGGAGCGGCTGACGCCCTCACCGCGCAGCGTGTTGACGTTCGCCACCCCGCTGGCGCCGCTCAGGGCGCTGGCCGGTCGCAGCTGCTCGCCGCTGTTGACGAGCTCGGGGCTGGTCGAGGTGATCGCGCCGCCGATGGCCACGGCGAGGGTGGCGACACCCAGGAGCACCGGCGCCGAGGGGAGACCCTTGAACAGCGGGCCGCGCGAGCCGGCGTGCTTGACGGCCTTGCGCTTGCCGGCCGGAGGGGTGGCGCGCACCATCGGGAGCTCGGCGGTGACGTCGAGGTCAGTGAAGTGGAAGGTCCCGGAGCTCTGCAGCTGGTCGGCCAGGGAGTCGGAGATCGAGAAGACCGGTGGCTCGACCACGGGCGGCACGACCGGTCCGGGGGCCGGGGCCAGCGTCTCGAGGGACTCGCCCACCTGGGTGGCCCCCGACGGCGCCACGACCGGCGACGCGGCGTCCGACGTAGACCGCTCCAGAGGGGCCAGAGGGGTCCGAGAGGTCGCGTCGCGCAGGGCGGCGTTCCGCTCGGTGGTTCCCCATGAAGAATTGACTCCGAAAGTGTGACCGAAAGTGTGACCGAAAGTGGCTTGACAGGCACCGTCCGAGCGGCGCGAGCCCCGACTCTAACTGATGGCAGCGTGGTCGGAAGTCGAACCTGAGACTCTGTGGATCGTGAGTGCACAGTGACCGGGTCAGGCATCAGGATCGTGTTCGCCGCGAGGACGAACGACTCAACGACCGAGCCGGTGCGGGAGTTACGCGACGCCGGCCACGAGGTGGTCGTCGTGGTGGAGACCGTGCCGGAGGCCGTCGCCGCCGCGGCGCTCCAGGAGGACGCCGACGTGGTCGTCGTCCAGGACCTCGCCGACGGCGTGCGAGCGGCGTTGCAGGCGCTCGCGCTGACCGACGTGCTGGTCAGGTCGGTCGATGACGGGATTGACAGCATCGTGGACCTCCTGGCCTGACCTCCGCGCGAGCGGACTAGGGTGCCCGGGGAATCCCACACTCGTGCGCGGCCACATTCCGAGCTGCGCCGCTCGACTTGAGGACATGGTGGATCAGTGGATCTGATGGAGTTTCAGGCGAAGGAGCTCTTCGCCAAGCACGGCGTACCGGGCACGCCCGGAATCGTCGCGACGACGCCCGCCGAGGCGCGTGCAGCAGCCGAGAAGCTCGGCGTGTGCGTGGTCAAGGCCCAGGTGAAGGCCGGCGGCCGTGGCAAGGCCGGCGGCGTCAAGCTGGCCAAGACGCCCGACGAGGCCGAGGAGCACGCGACCGCGATCCTCGGCATGGAGATCAAGGGTCTGACCGTGCACCGGGTGCTCATCGCCCCGGCCGCGAGCATCGAGGAGGAGTACTACTTCTCCTTCCTGCTCGACCGGTCGAACCGGCAGTACCTCTGCATCGCCAGCGTCGAGGGCGGTGTCGAGATCGAGGAGGTCGCGAAGACCAACCCGGACGCCGTGAAGCAGATCGCGATCAACGCCGGCACCGGCGTCGACGAGGCGAAGGCTCGCGAGATCGTCGCGGAGGCCGGCTTCCCCGACGTGCTCACCGAGCAGGCCGTCGAGACCGTGCTGGCCCTGTGGAAGACGTTCGTGGAGGAGGACGCCACGCTCGTCGAGGTGAACCCGCTGGCCCGTCTGGCCGGCGACAAGCTCGAGGCACTCGACGGCAAGGTCTCGCTCGACGAGAACGCCGAGTTCCGTCACGACGACCACGCCCAGTTCGAGGACAAGGACGCCGCCGACCCGCTCGAGGCGAAGGCGAAGGCCAAGGGCCTCAACTACGTCAAGCTCGACGGCCAGGTGGGCATCATCGGCAACGGCGCTGGTCTGGTCATGTCGACCCTGGACGTCGTCGCGTACGCCGGTGAGAACCACGGTGGCGTGAAGCCGGCCAACTTCCTCGACATCGGGGGTGGCGCCAACGCCCAGGTGATGGCCGACGGCCTCGACGTCATCCTCAACGACGAGCAGGTCAAGAGCGTGTTCGTGAACGTCTTCGGTGGCATCACCGCGTGCGACGAGGTCGCCAACGGCATCAAGGGCGCCTTGGAGATCCTCGGCGACTCCGCCACCAAGCCGCTCGTGGTGCGCCTCGACGGCAACAACGTCGACGCCGGCCGGGCGATCCTCAACGAGCTGAACCACCCGCTGGTGACTCAGGTCGACACCATGGACGGCGCGGCCGACAAGGCCGCCGAGCTCGCGAACGCGTAAGGGACGAGAGACATGTCGATCTACCTCAACAAGGACAGCAAGATCATCGTCCAGGGCATCACCGGTGGGATGGGTGCCAAGCACACCACCTTGATGCTCCAGTCCGGCAGCAACATCGTCGGTGGTGTCAACGCCCGCAAGGCCGGCACGACCGTCGAGCTGAACGGCACCGAGCTGCCCGTCTTCGGCACCGTCGAGGAGGCCATGAAGGAGACCGGCGCCGACGTGTCGGTTGCGTTCGTGCCCCCGGCGTTCACCAAGGACGCCTGCATCGAGGCCATCGACGCCGGCATCGGGCTGCTCGTGGTCATCACCGAGGGTGTGCCCGTGCAGGACACCGCCGAGGTCTGGGCCTACCTGCAGAGCGAGGCCAACCACGGCGACACCCGGATGATCGGGCCGAACTGTCCCGGCATCATCACCCCTGGGGAGTCGCTGGCCGGCATCACGCCGCACACGATCTCGGGCACCGGGCCGGTGGGTCTGGTCTCGAAGTCGGGCACGCTGACCTACCAGATGATGTTCGAACTCAAGGACTACGGCTTCTCGACGGCTATCGGCATCGGCGGCGACCCGATCGTGGGTACCACCCACATCGATGCCCTCGCCGCGTTCGAGGCCGACCCCGACACGAAGGCGATCGTGATGATCGGCGAGATCGGTGGCGACGCCGAGGAGCGGGCCGCGGCCTACATCAAGGACAACGTGACCAAGCCGGTCGTCGGCTACGTCGCCGGGTTCACCGCTCCCGAGGGCAAGACCATGGGCCACGCCGGCGCCATCGTGTCGGGCTCCTCGGGCACCGCCCAGGCCAAGAAGGAGGCCCTCGAGGCCGTCGGTGTGAAGGTCGGCAAGACGCCGTCGGAGACCGCCGAGCTGATGCGAGAGATCCTCAAGAACCTCTGATCCACAACTCACCAATTTTACGCTGACCCGTCCTCTATAGAGGACGGGTCAGCGTGATTTCGGGGCTACTGCGTGCAGTCGGTGAGGTCGCAGACCGCGTTGCGGACCTTCAACATGGCCTCCAGCAGGTCCGAGGCGGCGGCGTTGGCGCTCGACCCCGACCACTCGCCGATCCGCTGCTCGCCGATGACGACGTTGCCGAACTGGCCGAACGAGTAGAGCGAGTTACCGGTCAGGCCGGTCTCGAACAGCGCCGAGAAGGTGATCGTGTTTTCGGCGAGCCGATCGGGTACCTCGGTGTACGTCAGGTCGTTGCCCTCGATGTCGCTGGGCACCTCGGGGCATCGGCCAACCGCCTGCCGCACGGCCTCGAGTGCGGTCGCGGCTGCCTCGCTCGACTCGAACACCGCGATCTCACGGACCTCGAAGTACTCCGGACCGCTGACGCTGACCGCGCGCTTGTCCAGCGCCGTCGGGGCTGGCCACACCTCGCTCAAGCACGAGCCCTCCGCGAACTCGATGCTGGCGACATCGGGCCCAGGGCCGATCTTCTCCCCGCCGTCGCCCTCCATGGCCACCAGGCCGTCGTCGAGCGGCACGTCGTCGAGGAACGCGCCCGGGTCGAACTCGCCCCCCTGGTTGGCCGAGTCGATCGTCACCTCGCCGGTCACCTCGCCGCCGGCCCGGGTGATGGCCTTCGGGAAGGTCGACGCCATGTCTTCCTGGAGGCCGACCGGGTCGACCGGCCCTCCGACGTCGGTCAGGGAGAGCACGACGAGGCGGGAGCCGAAGCGCGCGATGCCCTGCCGCTCGAGGCTGAACCCGTCGCACCCGTCACGCCACGCGCACACGTCGGTGTCCATGACGCGGAAGAGCAGCCAGAGAGCCTCGCCGTCAGCGACCGGCACGTTGCCCTGCTCCAGCACCCCTTCGTCGGTGGTCTGGCGCTCGTCGCCGAGGTCGTCGCAGCGGATCAGCCAGTCGAAGAGGGTGTTGAAGGCCGCCGACGCCTGCTTGGGCGTGTCGAAGTCCAGGACTGCGTTGCCGACCCGTGCCGTGGGTGGACCGGGCTCGACGGATGCGCCGGGCTGGCCGGCGAGATCGACGTCCGCACCGAACCGCACCTCGTTCAAGGTGGCGCCCAGGGCTTCGAGCCCACCAGCGTCGATCGGCTGGCACCCGAGCACCGGGAAGTCGTCGTCGGAGACGGTCCAGGCGGTGCGCCCCGGCCGCGGCACTAGGTCGTCGGCCCCGAGCAGGGTGGACGTCGGCTCAGGCTCGGTGGTCGGTGGAGTCTGCGTCGTGCGGTCGGGCTCGGCTGGTCCGACGGCCTGGTCGCCGTCGTTGCCGAGCACCGCGATGGGCGTGGCGATCGCGGCGACCGCGACGGCGGCTGCCACCACCGAGAGGGCCGTACGTCGACGCCGCAGCCGGTCGCCACGGCGGCGGATCTCGCCGCCGGTCAGAGGCATCATGCTGGCTCCCGGGTCGAAGTTCTGCAGTCGGTCATTCATCTCGTCAGGCTGGTCAGACATGGCTTGCTCCTCCCTGGAATCCGGTACTCGGTTCGTCGGCGAGCAACGTGGCCAGAGCGGCCCGGCCCCGGCTCAACCGAGCTTTGACGGTGCCCTCGGGGGCCCCCACTTCGACGGCGACCTGATGCACCGGCAGGTCGGCGATGTGGTGCAGCACCAGTGCGTGTCGTTGGGCCTCGGGCAGCTGACGGAGCGCCTCGACCAGTGCCACGTGCGACGGGTCGACCTCGGGCGCGGCCGTGCGTCCTGAGAGCGCACGGTCGGGCGCCCGGCGTCCCCGCACGGTGCGGCGCCAGCGGCTGATCGCGATCCGGTGCGCGGTCACCCGCACCCAGGCCTCGGGATGCTCAGTCCGCTCCAGCTTGCGGCGGTTAGCCCAGGCCCGCACGAAGGCCTCCTGCACGCATTCCTGCGCCTCGTCCAGGTTGCCGATCATGGCGTAGACCTGGCCGGTCACGCGTCGAAATGATGCGGTGTAGAACTCGTCGAACTCAGCCTCGTCCATCCCGGCCCTCCCCTCCGTCGTCGTGTGATCGTCGGTGTTGTCATGAGGGATACGCCTGGGCGACCGCCACGGTTGCACCGTTCGCCCGATGACTTCTCAGTCGGTCGGCGCGGGCAGCTGACCCAGTCGCTCGAGTGCCCGCTCGGCCAGGGCGACGAAGGTGCCCGACGGCAGGTCGTGGATGCCGTCGGGGATGAACCCGAGCTGTCCGACCGACGACCCGTCCCGGAAGAACGCCATGTAGAAGGTCACCGTGCGGCGCTGGGTGACGTCGATGCGTAGTCGCCAGGCGCTCAGCGACCGGGGGCCGTCGTCGAGCCGGGCGACGACGTCGACGTCGGTGTTCAGGTCGCGGTCGGAGCAGCCCGCCAGCCGGGCGCGGACCCGCTCCATCAGCGCGCCGGCGGTGCGGCCGGGCAACGATCCGATGGTCTCGGTGAGGCCGAACTCCTCCGACAGCTTGGCCTCGGGGATGACGAACGTGCGGGTCGCACTGCGTGAGAAGTCCTGCTTGCGGAAGGCGCCGTCGAACGACGTGTTGTCGCAGGCCGAGGAGGCGTCGTTGGTGCGCGCTCGGCGCGGCTCGGTGCCCACCCAGGGTTCGGAGACCTGGCGCACCGGAGGCAGGTCGATCTCGGAGAGGAGGGCGGGCGACATGCCGATCGGGAGCGGGTCCTGGAGGGGGACGTCGGGACGCTTGACGTCCGGGGCGCACTGCCGCCGAGCTCGAGCGCGCACAGGCCGGTCACGGCGTCCGCGAGCAGGCTGGCCGAGGCTTCCTTGTCGGGCTTCGCGTCGCCGTCCATTTTCACGAACGTCGTGGTGGTGTAGATGCCAGTGCGCGCGACTCCCACCACGTAGGTCGTGACCGGACGGTTCCACGAGCGCAGCGCCAGCTGGACCGACTCGTCGCCGACTCCGGTCGGGGTCCGGGTCGACAAGAGCTGCACGCGAGGAACGGTGCAGCCGGCGAACCACCTCGCCGTGGTGCGGAAGGTGCGGCGAGCAGCCTTGGGTGAGGCCGATGCTTCGGTGATCTGCGTGGCCGACATGGGGGCCTGCGACCCCGACTCGGTGGCGCGGAAGACCCGCACCAGGGCCGCGACGCCCTTCGGGTCGGCGAAGCGATCGGTCTGACAGGGCACGACGCGTCCGTTGCCGCCCTCGTTGTCGCCGGTGCGCTCGGTGATCCAGGCGCGCTCGTCGAACCGCGCGGAGACCTGGGACGACGACACCAGGCTGGTCTCGGGCAGCGTCGGGACGACGGCGGGGGCGATCTCGCGTTCGTCGTCGCGCTGGGCTCGCTCACCGGCCGAGCGGTCGAGCGCCGGGCGCTGGCCGGTGGCGTCGGTGACCAGGGCGCCGGTGAGCGCCACCGACGCCAGCGCGGCGGCGGCTCCGATCGCGGTGTGGCCGCGCCGACGGGCGGCGCCGGCACGGCGCACGATCGGCGCGCGGGGCCACTGAACCCGCTCGACGACGGCGGTGCCGAGCCGCTCGAAGACCGACCGCAGCCCCGAGGTCGGCACGTCGAGCAGCAGCGAGAGCTGGGTGGCGCCGAGCTGGAGCTCGCGCTCGGCCTGCTCGAGGGGCAGTCCGACCTCACGTGCCATCTGCGGCATCGAGACGGCCGCCAGCTGGGTGAGCACCAGCGTTCGCCGCTGGGATCCGGACAGCTTGGCCAGCGCCTCAACGATGGCCATCACCTCGGGGGGAAGCTGGCGCTCGCGGTGCCACATGCGGGCGGTGTGTCGGCGCTGGGCCAGGCGCCACGCGGTGGGCCGCACCGACGTCTCGGGGTCGTCGAGCCGCGACACCTTGCGCCAGTGGTGCCACGCCACGATGAACGCGTCGCGCACGGAGCGGCGCGAGGAGGAGAGGTCGCCGGTGAGCGCGAACGTCTGCACGAGCAGGCGGTCGCGGGCGTCCTTGTAGAACGCGTCGAACTGCTCCGGGTCTCTCATCGCACCTGCAAGGTAGTCCAAGCGGCAAGCCCGACCCGACCCGACCAGACCCGAACCTGCGCGGCGTGGGAGCCCCGTGCGAGGAGGCGGACGGGTCAAAATGCTGGAGCCATGACCTCCCTGCTTTCCCCCGCCAGCTCGACCGCGGGTCGACCTCGCCGTCCGGCCGCCGACATCGGGCGCGACCTCGCGACCCGTCGTCCGCTGGTGCTGGTGGCGAGTGTCGGTGGTGTCGCAGCAGCCGCGGCGACCCTGGTGGTCTGCCTCGGAGTCGGGGTCGTCGGCTGGTTCCTCACCGACGGCGGCTCTCACGGCGCCCCACGTGACGGACTGCGTGCCGGCGCGCTCGGTTGGTTGCTCGGCCACGGGTCGGGCATCACCGTCGAGGGCACGGTGATCACCGCGGTCCCGCTCGGTGTCACTCTGCTGTGCGCCTGGTCCGTCTGGCACCTGGGGCAGCGTGTCGGAGCGTCGGTGTCGGGCCACGGCCCGGACGCCGACGCCATCCTCGACGGGCAGCGTGACTTCACCGTGCCGCTCGCCGCGGCCCTGTTCACCGCCGGGTACATCGTCACCGCGGTCGTCACGGCGTCGGTAGCCGTGACCGCTACCTCGCCGATCGACAACGGCCGCGTCGTCAGCTGGGCGCTCCTGCTCTGCGCGGCCGTCGGGGCCCCTGCCATCGCGGTGGGCTCCGGCCGGGCCGCCATCTGGGCAGCGTTCCTGCCCGACGCCGTCCGGGCCGGTGCCCTCGTCGCCCGCCGCGTGCTGCTGCTGTGGGGAGCGGTCTCGCTGCTCACGGTGCTCACTGCGCTGGTGGTCGACTTCAGCACCGCCGCAAACGTGATGTCGCAGCTGGGAGCCGACTCCGGCGCCAGCGTCCTGATCATGGGTCTGAGCCTGCTCGTGCTCCCCAATGCCGCTGTGTTCGGCGGCGCCTACCTGCTCGGCCCCGGCTTCACGGTCGGCACCGCCACGTTGGTCACCCCCGGCGCGGTGGTGCTCGGCCCGCTCCCGATGCTCCCGCTGCTCGCGGCTCTCCCCGACGACGGAACCACGCCCGGCTGGACGGCCTGGCTGGTCCTCCTCCCCCCGGTGATCGCGTTCGTCGCGGGTGCCCTCGCGCTGCGCGCCCGGCCGACGCCGCGCTACCTGGAGGCCGCGTTGCACGGCTGTGTCGGTGGGGTCGTGGCCGGTGTCGGCTTCGGAGCGCTGGCCAGCCTGGCCGGCGGCGCCATCGGCCCCGGCCGCATGCAGGACGTCGCGCCGTTCGCGTTCGACGCGATGCTGCACGCCGTCCCCTCGTTCGGGATCGGTGCCCTGCTGGGTGCCCTGGCCATCACCTGGTGGCAGCGACGGAGCCTGCTCGACCACTGAGTAGGGTCACCGCCGTGACCAGCCCTGCACGACTCGTCGTCCTCGTCTCGGGCAGCGGCACCAACCTGCAAGCGCTGATCGATGCCTGCACCAACCCGGCCTACGGCGCCACGATCGTCGCCGTCGGTGCCGATCGTGGCGACATCGAGGGCCTGGCCCGCGCCGAGCGGGCCGGCATCGCCACATTCGTGAGTCGAGTGCCCGACTTCGAGTCACGGGCAGCCTGGGACGCCGACCTGGCCGAGCGCGTCTCCCAGCACCAGCCGGACGTCGTCGTCCTCGCTGGCTTCATGAAGCTGGTGGGTGAGTCGTTCCTGGCCGCCCACGGTGGCCGCACGGTCAACACGCACCCCGCCCTGTCGCCGTCCTTCCCGGGCATGCACGGCCCGGCCGACGCGCTCGAGTACGGCGTGAAGGTCACCGGCTGCACGCTCTTCGTCGTCGACGCCGGGGTCGACACCGGGCCGATCCTGGCCCAGAGCGCGGTGCCTGTCGCTCAAGACGACACGGTCGAGACGCTGCACGAGCGGATCAAGACAGCAGAACGCACGATGCTCGTCGAGACAGTCGGCCGGATGGCGCGCGAGGGCTTCCGGGTCGAGGGTCGCCGGGTGCTTTTCGGTCGCTAGGGGTCGATAGAGTGAGCCCCCACACGACTGGCGCGGGTGGGAAACCACCAGGGAGTGAACCGGTACGGCCATCGACCGCCTGGGTGGCCACCCCTTCACCACTCGAGGAGCACCCACATGTCTGAGCAGCGCATCCCGATCAAGCGGGCGCTGGTGTCCGTCTACGACAAGTCCGGCCTCGACGACCTGGTTCGGGGGCTGCACGACGCTGGCGTCACGCTGGTCTCGACCGGTGGCTCGGCCATGCTGATCGCCGACCTCGGCCTGCCTGTCACCAAGGTGGAGGACCTCACCGGCTTCCCCGAGTGCCTCGATGGGCGAGTGAAGACCCTGCACCCGCGCGTGCACGCCGGCATCCTGGCCGACCGTCGCCTCGAGTCACACGTGCAGCAGCTCGCCGACCTCGAGGTGGAGCCGTTCGACCTGGTCGTGTCGAACCTCTACCCGTTCACCCAGACGGTGGCCTCCGGCGCGGCACCCGACGACTGCGTCGAGCAGATCGACATCGGGGGTCCCTCGATGGTCCGGGCCGCCGCCAAGAACCACCCGTCGGTCGCCATCGTGACCTCGCCGGCCCGGTACGCCGACGTCCTCGCTGCCGTCGCCGAGGGCGGTTTCACCCTGGCCCAGCGCCAGGGCCTGGCGGCCGAGGCTTTCGTGCACACGGCCACCTACGACGTCGCTGTCGCCTCGTGGATGGGCAACGTGCTCACCGACACCTCCGACGGCTCCGGCTTCCCGGCGTGGGCCGGGGCGACGTGGGACAAGGCCGCGGTGCTTCGTTACGGCGAGAACCCCCACCAGCCGGCCGCGCTTTACCGCAACGCCTACGGGCCGCGCGGCCTGGCCGCGGCAGTGCAGCTGCACGGCAAGGAGATGTCCTACAACAACTACGTCGACACGGACGCCGCCCGTCGCGCGGCGGCCGGCTTCGATGAGCCCGCCGTCGCCATCATCAAGCACGCCAACCCGTGCGGCATCGCCGTCGGCACCGACGTGGCCGAGGCCCACCGCCGCGCCCACGAGTGCGACCCGACGTCCGCCTTCGGTGGCGTGATCGCGGTCAACCGCCCGGTCTCCAAGCAGATGGCCGAGCAGGTCGCCGAGATCTTCACGGAGGTGATCGTCGCGCCGGGCTACGAGGACGGCGCCGTCGAGGTGCTGCAGGGCAAGAAGAACATCCGGATCCTGGAGTGCGCGCTCGACGTCGGCGCCGCGATCGAGACCCGGCCGATCAGCGGTGGACTTCTCATGCAGCACGCCGACCAGGTCACCGCCCCGGGCGACGACCCGGCCACCTGGACCCTCGCCACCGGTGAGGCTGCCTCGCCCGAGGTGCTCGCTGACCTGGTGTTCGCGTGGAAGGCCTGTCGTCACGCCAAGTCGAACGCGATCCTGCTCGCCAAGGACGGCGCCTCGGTCGGTGTCGGCATGGGTCAGGTCAACCGCGTCGACTCCTGCAAGCTCGCGGTCTCGCGCGCCGGCGACCGGGCCGGCGGCTCGGCGGCGGCCTCCGACGCGTTCTTCCCGTTCGAGGACGGCCCGCAGATCCTGATCGACGCCGGTGTGGCCGCCATCGTGCAGCCCGGCGGCTCGGTGCGCGACGAGCTCACCATCGAGGCCTGCAAGGCCGCCGGCGTCACGATGTACTTCACCGGCACTCGCCACTTTGCTCACTGAGCCCGCAGCGCGGTGCGAGGAACGAGCATCGCGTGTGGGCGGGCGAAGGTCGAGCGAGCCCGCGACCGAGGAACGAGGTCGCGTCAGGCGTGTCGAGACCGGTGCAGCGCGGTGCGAGGAACGAGCATCGCGTGTGGGCGGGCGAAGGTCGAGCGAGCCCGCGACCGAGAAACGAGGTCGCGTCAGGCGTGTCGAGACCGGTGCAGCGCGGTGCGAGGAACGAGCATCGCGTGTGGGCGGGCGAAGGTCGAGCGAGCCCGCGACCGAGGGACGAGGTCGGCGGGTCGTGGGCGAAGATTGAGCAAGCCCCACGACCGGGCAACGAGGTCGTGACGGACGCGTCGATATCCGGTTCGCACGCAGGAGACCGTGAGTGAAACTCCCACTAGGCCTGATCCCGCAGAACAAGCTGGAGCGCGACCTGGCGCTGCAGTGCGTGCTGTCGGCGTTCGCGACCGGGTCGTTCCTGACCGGCACTGCCGTGTTCTTCACCCGCATCGTCGGCCTCAGCGGCGCGCAGGTGGGGCTCGGGCTGTCGGTGTCGGCGGTCGTCACGCTGGCGCTGTCGATCCCGCTCGGACGACTCTCCGACCGGGTCGGCGCCAAGCGGCTCTGGGTCGCCAGCTCCATGCTGGAGGCAGCGCTCTACTTCGCCTGGCCGTCCATCGGCGGCTTCGTCACGTTCGTGCTGCTGCTCTCGGTGCTGGCGTCCGTGGAGACTGCGGCCCGGTCGGCGCGCAACGTCTACCGGATCGCGGTGTTCCCGCGGGAGGGGCGGGTGCGCGCGTTGGCCTACATGCGCGCGGCCCGCAACGTCGGCTACACGCTCGGGGCTGGTGCTGCGGGCGTCGCACTGGGAATCGGCAGTCGCGAGGCGATCATCGCCATCCCGCTGGTCACCGGCGGTCTCCTCGTGCTGAATGCGCTGATGGTGGGTTTCCTGCCGTCTGTCACCAGGCCGGCGCCGGTCGCGGGCACC
The DNA here is from genome assembly GCA_963781575.1 of uncultured Actinomycetota bacterium. Classification (GTDB taxonomy): domain Bacteria; phylum Actinomycetota; class Actinomycetes; order Propionibacteriales; family Nocardioidaceae; genus Nocardioides. Next base: position 112,829 of record CAWAGM010000005.1, read on the forward strand.
GACATGGCGCAGGTGCCGGGTGCCTTTCGCAACCTGGGGTTCGTGTCGCTGGCCGTGTGCAACGGCGTCCTCAGCTCGAACCAGGTGCTGCTGAACATCGTGGTGCCGTTGTGGCTGATCGAGCGGACTGACGCGCCACCGGTGCTGCTCGCGTGGCTGTTCGGCACTAACACGGTGCTCGCCGTGCTGCTGCAAGTGCGCGCCTCGCGCGGCTCGGAGACGGTGGCTGGTTCGCTGCGTGCCGTGCGCTGGTCGGGGTGGTCCTTTCTGGTCTCCTGCTTGGTCATCAGCGTCACCCACGAGACCGTCGGATGGGTCTCGATCGTCCTCATCTGGATCGGCCACGTGACCATCACCGGTGCCGAGCTGTGGCAGTCGGCGTCCGACTGGGGCTTCACCTCCGAGCTCTCCGACCACCGGCGCCTCGGTGACTACCAGGGCGTGTGGGGCGTCGGTTACCAGGTCGAGCCGATCGTCTTCCCCGCGCTCTACACATTCCTGGCGCTGCACTGGGGAGCGCCGGGATGGATCGTGATCGCCGCCATCGGCGTCGCCGCGGCGGCGGCCGCACACCCGGCTGCTCGAGCTGCCGAGCGGTACCTGGCGCGTGTCGGTGCACCGGTCGGCAGCTGAGCCCGCGCCGTCCCTAGACTTGCCGCCGTGACAGCACAGCGACTCGATGGTTCGGCCACCCTCAAGGTCATCAAGGCCGAGCTCACCGAGCGGGTGCGCATCCTCAACGAGCAGGGTGTCCGACCCGGGCTGGGCACCGTCCTGGTCGGTGACGACCCCGGTTCGCACTGGTACGTCGGCGCCAAGCACAAGGATTGCGCCGAGATCGGCATCGAGTCGATCCGTCGCGACCTGCCGGCCACCGCCACCCAGGCCGAGGTCGAGGCGGTCATCGACGAGCTGAACGCCGACCCCGGCTGCACGGGCTTCTTGGTGCAGCAGCCCACCGGGCTGGACGAGTTCGCCCTGCTCTCGCGCGTCGACCCAGACAAGGACGTCGACGGCCTGCACCCCACCAACCTCGGCAAGCTCGTGCTCGGCGAGGCGGGCTCGTTGCCCTGCACGCCGATCGGCTGCATCGAGCTGCTCCGCCGCCACGGGGTCGAGCTGAACGGCGCCGAGGTGGTGGTCGTGGGTCGGGGCCTCACCGTCGGGCGTCCGCTCGGTCTGCTGCTCACCCGTCGCTCCGAGAACTCCACCACCACGCTGTGCCACACCGGCACGCGCGACCTGGCCGCCCACGTGCGCCGCGCCGACATCGTCGTGGCCGCGGCCGGCGTGCCCGGCATCATCACCGCTGACATGGTCAAGCCTGGTGCCGCGCTGCTCGACGTCGGTGTCTCGCGCGTCGACGGCAAGATCGCCGGCGACCTCGCCGACGACGTGTGGGACGTCGCGGGCTGGGTCTCTCCGAACCCGGGCGGAGTCGGCCCGATGACCCGCGCGATGCTGCTGTCCAACATCGTGGCACGGGCCGAGCAGACCCTGGCCTGAGGTGTCCGTGCCCGTCGATCCACTCGAGCCGCTGCCGTCCGAGCCGGAGGAACGGCGCTATCCCTCGACCATCGGCGGCGCGTTCTACCTCGCGATCCTGATCACGGCTGGTGCGTCGGTCGCCATCGTGATGGCGCACGAGTGGCGCCTGGGCGTCCGCGTGCTGGCGTCGGCGCTCGGCGCGGCCGCCGTGCTGCGACTGCTGCTCCCGCAGCGGGACGCCGGCATGCTCGCCGTCCGGCACCGGCTGATCGACGTCGCGCTCCTGGTCGGCGTGGGCCTCGCGTTGTACTGGCTTGCGGGATCCATTCCAGATCAGCCGTGATAGTGCGGATGCGCGGCTTGCGGGCGTCTCGATACGGCCGTCTCGTTCCTCGCTCCGGCCTACTCGACGACCGGGGTGTTGTGGTCATCGAGTAGCGCTGCCGAGGGACGCGGTGGCGCGTATCGAGATGCCGCAGGAAGACGATCGGCCGCAACCCGTGCGGTTGCGGCCGACTCTCGTCTTGCCGAGGTTTCGACGCGCCGAGCGACTTCGTGCCTCAGTCGTTCGGCTTGCTCAACCTGATCTCGCCCACGCGGACCGCTCGTTCCTCGTGGTCCGCTGCGAGATCAGATCAGCCCCAGCTCGGTGACGGCGTTGCGCTCGTCGTCGAGCTCTGCGGTCGAGGCGTCGATCCGGGCACGGGAGAAGTCGTCGATCTCCAGGCCCTGCACGATCTCCCAGTCACCGTTCTTGGTGGTGACGGGGAAGGAGGAGACCAGACCCTCCGGCACGCCGTAGGAGCCGTCGGAGACGACGGCCATCGAGACCCAGTCGTCGGCGGCGGAGCCGAGCAGCCAGTCGCGGGCGGCGTCGACGGTGGCCGATGCGGCTGAGGCGGCCGAGGACGAGCCTCGTGCCTCGATGATGGCGGCGCCACGCTTGGCGACGGTGGGGATGAAGGTGTTCTCGAGCCAGTCCTGGTCGCCGACGACCTCGGCGGCGTTCTTGCCACCGATCTCGGCGTGGAACAGGTCGGGGTACTGGGTGGCCGAGTGGTTGCCCCAGATCGTCATCTTCTTGATGTCGTTGACGGCGGCGCCGGTCTTGGCGGCGAGCTGAGAGATGGCGCGGTTGTGGTCGAGGCGGGTCAGCGCGCGAGAACCGCTCGGCCGGGATGTCGGGGGCGTTCTTCATCGCGATCAGCGCGTTGGTGTTGGCCGGGTTGCCGGTGACACCGATGCGGACGTCGTCGGCGGCGACAGCGTTCAGAGCCTTGCCCTGGGCGGTGAAGATCGCGCCGTTGGCCGAAAGCAGGTCGCCGCGCTCCATGCCGGGGCCGCGCGGGCGGGCGCCGACCAGCAGGGCGAGGTTGACGCCGTCGAAGATCTTCTCGGCGTCGTCGCCGATCTCGACTCCGGCCAGACCCGGGAACGCGCAGTCGTCGAGCTCCATGACGACGCCCTCGAGGGCCTTCAGCGCGGGCGTGATCTCGAGCAGGCGCAGCTCGATCGGACGGTCGCCGAGCAGCGAGCCGCTCGCGAGACGGAAGAGCAGGCTGTAGCCGATCTGGCCGGCGGCGCCGGTGACGGCGATCTTCAGCGGGGCAGAGCTCACGACGACTCCCTTGTAGTCAGTGTGGGGAACGAAAGATGCCGCCGACGCTAGCAGCGCGCGACAGGCCCGCCGTACGCGGTCTCCGGGCGTGGGAGAGCATGTGACCCATGAGACGAGCCGTCGTTGCAGCTGCCGCCGGAGCCGCTTGGACGATTGCTTCTCGTCGGCGTCTCTGGGTGCAGCTCGTTCTCCGACCCGAGCGAACCGACCGGGGTCGACCTGCTGACCATCCCGACCCCGAGCCCCGAGCCGGCCGACTTCGTGGACGTCGTCGACAATCCCTGGTTCACCCTCGACCCAGTGGCCGGGCCGGACATTCTCGGTGTGGCCACCACGGCGCGCGAGACCACCATCAACGCTGCTCTCGTCACCGACTTCTTCGCCCAGGACACGCGGCGGCAACGTGTGGTGGTTCGGTCGCGACAGGCGTGTGGGAGGCCGGTGAGGAGCGGCGCCGAGGCCGGGCTGCTGATGGCGGCCGAGCCGCGTGAGGGAGACGGCTACCGCACCGCCGCCGGCATCGGGGGTGACCCGCGCGCCACGGTGCTGTCGGTCTCCGACGACCAGGTGGTGCTCGAGCTGGTCGCACCCGACGGCACCACCGAGGAGCAGACGTTCAGACGCCGTCCGACGGCCTGATCTGGGTGCGCTCGCTCGCCGGGTCGAGGCCGATCGGGGCCGGCACCCACTGCTGTGACTGCGCGTCCCACATCCAGCCGTCCTGGATGATCGGCTCCTGCGGCTGGTGCTGCTGCTCGACGTACGGGTCGGTCTCGAACCGCGACGGGTTCGGCGTGCCACCCGCCGAGCGCCAGCCCGGAGCCGGGCACGGGCTCACTGGCGCGGCCGAACAGCACGGGGTGGAGGACGCCGGCGAGCAGCGCACCGAGCACCGGCCCGAGCACGAACACGTAGAGGGCGCCGAGGGCGTCGCTGCCGCTGAAGAGCGCCGCGCCGATCGCCTTGGCCGGGTGGAGGCCGCCGTTCACGGCCGGCACGGACAGGAAGTAGAGGGCGCCGAAACCGAGGCCGACCGCCAGCGGCGCGAAGGCGCGGTGTGGGTTGCGCTCGTCGGTGGCGCCGAGGAAGACGTGCACGAGGAACGCGGTGAGCAGGATCTCGAGGAGGAGGGCGGCCCACCAGGCGTAACCCGTGCCGTTGTCGCCCCAGGCGCTCGCGCCGAGCGGGAAGTCGAAGGCGTCGAAGGTCTCGAAGCCGGTAGCGAGCAGCAGCAGCCCGGCTGCACCTACGATCGCGCCACCGATCTGGGCCAGGCAGTAGCGGAGCGCGTCGACCCACGGCATCCGACCCGCTGCGGCAGCCGCGATGGACAAGGCCGGGTTGAAGTGGGCTCCAGACGTGCGGCCGAGCGCGAAGCCGAGGCCGATGATCAAGAAGCCGAACGTGAACGAGACCAGGGGCGTGCTCGTCTGGGTCAGGATGTCGAACGTGCTCAGCGGTCCGCGCTCGTCGAACGACTCGATCAAGCGCAGCAAGGGAACGACGATCGCGCCGCACCCGACCACCACCAGCGCCAACGTGCCGATGGCCTCTGCGGTCAGCCGCTGACCCAGCGTGGCGTCCTCGGAACCGGTGATCGTGACGGGCAAGTGGGTGGCGGGAGCAACGCTGTCGTCCATGCGGCCGGATGTGCCCCGCCCCGCGGCTCGCCAAACCTGGCGGCGGACGGCTCTGTCGAACCTGTGCCGGAAGGCCTGCTGCCAACGGCGGACGACGTCCGTCAGGTATCTTGACGTCAAGACGAATCCACGAGCCGCAGCGAGCAGGAGTGACGATCACCCATGGCTGACAAGTCAACGATCATCTACACCCACACCGACGAGGCCCCACTTCTCGCGACCTACTCCTTCCTCCCGATCGTCGCGGCCTACGCCGCAAAGGCGGGCGTCGAGGTCGAGACCCGCGACATCTCCCTGTCGGGCCGGATCATCAGCCAGTTCCCCGAGCGGATGACCGACGAGCAGCGCGTCGCCGACCACCTCGCAGAGCTGGGCGAGCTGGCGACCAAGCCCGAGGCCAACATCATCAAGCTGCCGAACGTCTCGGCGTCGATCCCGCAGCTCAAGGCCGCGGTCAAGGAGCTGCAGGAGCAGGGCTACGACCTGCCGGCCTACCCGGAGAACCCCACCACCGACGAGGAGAAGGAGACTCGGGCCAAGTACGACAAGGTCAAGGGATCTGCCGTCAACCCGGTGCTTCGCGAGGGCAACTCCGACCGCCGTGCTCCGGCGTCGGTGAAGAACTACGCGAAGTCGTTCCCCCACCGCATGGGCAAGTGGAGCTCCGACTCCAAGACCAACGTCGTCACCATGGGCGAGCACGACTTCCGCTCGAACGAGAAGTCGGTGATCATCCCTGCCGAAGACACCCTGCGCATCGAGCACGTCGGCGTCGACGACACCGTCACCGTGCTGAAGGAGTCGATCCCGGTGCTGGCCGGCGAGGTCGTCGACGGCACCTACATGGACGTCGCCGCGCTGCGCCGGTTCCTCACCGAGCAGATCGCCCGCGCCAAGGCCGACGACGTGCTCTTCTCGGCGCACCTGAAGGCCACGATGATGAAGGTCTCCGACCCGATCATCTTCGGCCACGTCGTGCAGGCGTTCTTCCCGACGCTCTTCGAGCAGTACGGCGAGCAGCTGGCCGCCGCCGGGATCTCGCCGAACGACGGCCTCGGCGCCCTGCTGGACGCCGTGGGCTCGCTGCCCGAGGGCGATGCCATCAAGGCCGCTGTCGCCGAGCGCCTGGCCGAGGGCCCGGCCGTCGCGATGGTCGACTCCGACAAGGGCATCACCAACCTGCACGTGCCGAGCGACGTCATCATCGATGCGTCGATGCCGGCCATGATCCGCACGTCGGGCCACATGTGGGGTCCCGACGGTGAGGAGGCCGACACCCTCGCGGTGATCCCCGACTCCTGCTACGCCGGCGTCTACCAGACCGTCATCGACGACTGCCGCGCCCACGGCGCCTTCGACCCGGCCACCATGGGCTCGGTGCCCAACGTCGGCCTGATGGCCAAGGCAGCCGAGGAGTACGGCTCGCACGACAAGACGTTCGAGGTGCCGGCGGCCGGCACCGTGCGCGTCGTCAACAGCGCCGGTGAGGCGCTGATCGAGCACGACGTGCAGCCCGGCGACATCTGGCGCGCCTGCCAGACCAAGGACGCCCCGATCCGCGACTGGGTGAAGCTCGCGGTCACCCGCGCGCGTGCCTCCGGCTCGCCGGCCATCTTCTGGCTCGACGAGACCCGCGCGCACGATGCCAACCTGATCGGCTTGGTGAAGGAGTACCTCACCGAGCACGACACCGACGGTCTGACCATCGAGATCATGGCTCCGGCAGAGGCCTGCGCCTACTCCCTCGAGCGGATCCGCAAGGGCGAGGACACCATCTCGGTGACCGGCAACGTGCTGCGTGACTACAACACCGACCTCTTCCCGATCCTCGAGCTCGGCACGTCGGCCAAGATGCTCTCGGTGGTGCCGTTGATGAACGGTGGCGGCCTGTTCGAGACCGGCGCCGGTGGCTCGGCCCCCAAGCACGTGCAGCAGCTGGTCAAGGAGAACTACCTGCGCTGGGACAGCCTCGGCGAGTTCTTCGCGCTGGCGGCTTCCTTCGAGCACCTCGCCAACTTCGCCGACAACGCCGGTGCACAGGTGCTGGCCGACACCCTCGACCGGGCTACCGGCACGTTCCTGAACGAGGACAAGTCGCCGACCCGCAAGCTCGGCGGCATCGACAACCGGGGCTCGCACTACTATCTGGCGCTCTACTGGGCCCAGGAGCTCGCAGCCCAGACCGAGGACGCCGACCTGGCCGCTGCATTCAAGCCGCTGGCCGAGTCGCTGGCGGCCAACGAGGACGCCATCGTGGCCGAGCTGAACGACGTGCAGGGCAGCCCGGCCGACATCGGCGGCTACTACCGCCCCGACGACGCCAAGGCCGACGCCGTCATGCGCCCCTCGGCCACGCTCAACGAGGCGCTCGCCGCGCTCTGACCAAATTTGCCGCTGACCCGTCGCTACGTAGCGACGGGTCGCCGCGAATTCACTCTGACCCGTCCTCTATAGGGGACGGGTCAGCGTCGTTCGCGACGAAAACCAGGTGAGAACGTCGGCGGGCGCGCGTAGCGTTCGGCCACGATGACTACCACTGCCGCGCCGCCTCGGGAACGCCCGGCCGACCACGTCGACGGGACGCCGTCCGGCCCCGACCGACGCATCGACTGGCGCCGGTTGCGACGCCCGGTCACCGTGGTGGCCCTGATCGCCAGCGCGCTGGCCGCCATCGGCACCACCCTCGGCACGGTCGTCGCCGGCCGGCTCGCCGAAGACCCCACGACATCACTCATCTGGTGGCTCGCCGCGTTCGTCGTGGGCGGAGCATTGCTCGACGCCGCGGGGCGCACCATCTGGGCCGGCGTCTGCGACCGCGCCGAGGGGCAGCTGCGCGCCGACCTGCTGGCCGCTGCGCTCCACCAGCCGCTCGAGACCCTGTCCGAGCAGGCCGTCGGGGAGATCCTCGACCGCGTCGACGACGACACGTGGGAGGTGGGGGCCGTCGTCCGGCGTCAGGTGTGGGACGCCCTGCGCACCGTCTTCGGCACCCTGCCGATGTGGATCGTCGCCGGCCTCACGTGGTGGCCGTCGTGGTTCCTGTTCCCCCTGTGCGGACTGGTCACGGTGGCCGTCGTCCGCACCCTGCTGCCCGAGGTCGCGCGCCGCAAGGTGGAGGAGGAGATGGCCTGGACCGACCACGCCGCCGCCTTCGAGGAGGGCGTCGCCGCCCGAGACGACCTGCGCACGAGCCTGGGTCAGGCCTACGTCGTGCGCCGGCTCGCGGAGCTCTCCGCGTACACGCACGAGAAGCTCACCCAGGTCCTGATCATCGAGACGCGGATCACCCGCCGAGCCGGCGTCCTGCTGCACGCGCTGCTCGCCGGCATCGCCCTGGTCGGCGTCGCGCTGGTCGTCGACGGCGACCTCACGGTCGCCCGCCTCGTGACGCTCTTCCTGGTCACCTCGTCGTTCGTCGGCCAGATCGACATGCTGGCCAGACACCTCCCCGACCTGCAGGAGGGGCTCGGCGCGGTGATGCGGCTGCGCCAGCTGCTCGAGGCGCCGCCCGAACCCGTCGGTGGGCTGCCGGTGCCTGAGGGCCGGCTCGACATCGAGTTCCGCGACCTGACTTTCGCCTACGCGCACGGCACCTTTGCCCTGAACGGCGTCGACCTGACCGTGCTGGCCGGCCACACCTGCGCGCTGGTCGGTCGCACCGGCTCGGGCAAGTCCACGCTCGCCTCGCTGCTCTCGCGAGCGATGGAACCGCGCCCCGGCACCGTGTTCCTGGGCGGCGTCGATGTCCGCGACCTCGACCTCCAGCAGCTGCGTGCCGCCGTCGGCGTGGTCACCCAGCGCACCGAGATCATCGCCGGCACCCTCGCCCAGAACATCACCCTGTTCGCCGACCTGCCGCGCGAGCGCATCGAGTCCGCCGTCGACGAGCTCGCCCTCGGCGAGTGGGTCGCAGGCCTGCCCGCTGGTCTCGACACCCTGCTCGGCCCCGGCGGCACCACGCTCTCGGCGGGGGAGGAGCAGCTGGTCGCGTTCGCGCGGCTGCTCGTGCGCGACGTCTCCGTCGTGGTGCTCGACGAGGCCACCGCCCGCATGGACCCGCTCACCGAGTCGCTCGTCGTGCGCGCCGCCGATCGGCTGGTCGCCGGGCGAACCGGGTTGCTGGTCGCCCACCGACTCTCGACCACCGCGCGCGCCGAGCAGATCGCCGTCCTCGAGGCCGGCCGGGTCATCGACCACGGACCACGCGAGGTGCTGGCCGTGCGACCCGGGCCGTTCCGTCGCCTGCTCGAAGCCGGTGGCCTCGACGACGCCACCGAGAATGCCATCCAGGACGCCCCCAGGACGCCCCAGGAGGCACAGGACGAGACAGCCGAGCCCCGCGACCTGCTCGAGCAGCAGGGCGTTGCGGTCGCGGCGATCGGCGGCGTACGTCGTACCGGCGAGGCGCCGCCGGTGCGTGATCCCGGCAGCGGCCCCACCCTTGCGCAGGGCATCAGGCACGCGCTGAGCCTCCGGCCCGAGTGGGGCGTCGTCGGCGCCGCGCTGTTCCTGGCCGCGTCGGTCACCGGGTCGTACGGGCTGTTCACCGGGCTGGTCTGGGGGCGCCTGGTCGAGTCGTTGCAGCGCGGAGAGACCCCGACCACGTGGGCCGCGCTGCTGGCCGCCTCCCTCGTGGTGGCCCCGCTCTTCCTGGCCGAGGCCTTCATGCGCTACCCGCACTGGTGGATCGAGGTCCGCCTGCGCGCACGAATGTCGGTACTGGTCGGCCAGACCTCGCAGCGCCGGCTGGCTCGCACCCCTCCCGGCGAGGTCGTGGCCCGTGCGCTCGATGCAGACCGGTTCGCTCGCTACGCCGACCGCTGGGTCGACTTCATCAACGGCCTGATCATCATCGTGCTCACCACGATCGTGGGGATGAGCTTCCTGGCCGGCGGCATCCTGCTCGGCGTGATGGTGGCCTCCGCGCTGGCCTCCTCGGTGGGTCGCCCGATAGCTGGGCGGTCCGCGACGGCCGCGTCAGCCGCCCGTGCCCGGTTCGGGCGCTCGCTGGTCTCGGCCCTCGAGTCGGCGCGCACCGTGAAGCTCGCAGCAGCCACGCCGGCCGTGCACGCCCACCTGGGCCGGGTCGACACCGGGCGCGTCGACGCCGCGGTGCGCGAGCACCGCGTGCAGGCCGTGCTCGACGGCGTCCCGGTGGTGATGGTGCAGCTCGGCGTCGTCGCCGCGTGGGGCGTCTACGCGGCCGACGGTTGGGGTCTCGCCACGGCGCTGCTGGTCACCGGAGCGGTGAACGGCTTCGACTGGTTCGGCCGGGTCGCTGGCTCGATCATCACCGAGGCCCCAGGCACGACGTCCTGGCAGCGAGCCACCAGCCGGTTCGCCGGTGGCCGCGACCTGATGGACCTACCCCCGGGTGTCTCCCTGGTCAGCGGCGCGGCCCCAGCGCCGGTCGAGGTCGAGCGGGTGTCGCTCGAGACGCTCGCGCTGCGCGACCTTGCCGCCGTCCACGACGACGGCACCATCGGGGTGCACGGAGTCGACCTGACGGTCGAGCGGGGCGAGCTGGTGCTGCTCCTGGGGCAGGTGGGCTCGGGCAAGTCCAGCCTGCTCGCGGCCCTGGCCGGCTTGGTCGACCACACGGGTGGCCTGGCGTGGAACGACGTCCCGATCGAGGACGCCGAGACGTTCCTGCGACCCGGTCAGGTGGCGCACGTGGCACAGGTGCCGCGCGTGCTGTCGGGCACGTTCGCCGACAACGTCCGTCTCGACCACGGCCGACCGGTCGACCGGGCCGTCGACGACGCACGGCTCGGAGCCGACGTCGCCGACGCCGGCGGGGTTGGCTCGCTCGTCGGGCACCGCGGGGTACGGCTCTCGGGTGGTCAGGTGCAGCGGCTCGCTCTGGCGCGCGCGCTGGCCACCGACACCGAGCTGCTGCTCGCCGACGACGTCTCCAGTGCCCTCGACGCGGCCACCGAGGTCGAGCTCTGGGCGGCTCTGCGCGCTCGCGGCGCCACCGTGATCGGTGCGACGTCCAAGCACGCTGCCTTGGCCCAGGCCGACCGGGTCGTCGTCCTGGTAGACGGCGAGGTCGCGGCCATCGGGCCGTGGCGTGATCTGGCCACCGACTGGGCCCACCTGGCGGGCTGACCCTGGCCCTATGACTCTGGGCCCATGACTCTGGCCCCTTCAATCTGGCCCGTTCACTCTGGCAGGGTGACGTCCATGCGCATCGCCCAGTCAGCCCTCGTGCCGGCTCTTGTGTCAGCCCTCGCCCTCACCGGTTGCTCGGAGGTGCAGGACGCTGCCAAGGACGCCGCTAGGGACACCGCCACCAGTGCGGCCTGCGCGACGGCGCGCTCGACGCTGGACGGCGCCAAGGGCGCGATCGGTAGGGCTGTCGACCAGATCAACGCCGACCCCAAGGCCGCGAAGCGGGCTCTCGACGGCATCAAGCGTGGCCTGGACGCCGCCGCCAACGGGATCAGTGGCGACGCCAAGGAAGCGCTCGCCGACGCCCGTGACGCCGTGGCTGACCTGGCCGACGAGGCCGCGCAGGCCGCCGACGGCGCGGACGTCGACACCTCTGCTGTCAACGACGCAAAGGACCGCTTCGACGACTCGGTCGACGAGCTCGGCGACGTCTGCTGAGTCGCGTTGGGTAGGCGGCTCACCCCGAAGGCGCTTGAACGAGGCGCCGTCGTCTGTACATGGTCAAGGCATGACAGCCGACCAGAAGATCACCGTGTCCCGCACGATCGACGCCTCAACCAGTGACGTGTTCAACGTGCTCTCCAACCCCGAGCGTCACGCCGAGCTCGATGGGTCCGGCTTCGTCGTCAGCGACGAGAAGTCCGACCGGATCACCGCCACCGGCCAGAGCTTCCGGATGAACATGACCGGCGACCACATGGGCGGCGACTACCAGACCGACAACGTGGTCACCGGCTACGACCCCAACAAGCTGCTCGCCTGGAAGACCGCACCCGCTGGTGCCGAGCCGCCCGGTTGGGAGTGGCTGTGGGAGCTCTCCGCCGAGGGCGCTGGCAGCACGGAGGTCACGCTCACCTACGACTGGAGCGCGGTCACCGACCAGGACCTGCTGCAGAAGCTGTCGTTCCCGTTGGTGCCCGAGTCGGCCCTGGAGGACTCGTTGGGGCGCCTCGCCGCGGCCGTCAGCACGTAACCTGGCGCCATGACCGCGGTCGACGGAGTCCGTCCAGTTCCGGCTGTACGTCGTCAGGACCGCGGTTTCCCCCTCGTGGGGCGCTTCCTCGAGTACGCCCGAGACCCCATCGCGTTGATGGCCTACCAGTGGAAGCACTACGGCCCGGTCTCCCCCTTCGCGTTCCTCGGCGAGGCCTCGGTGATGCTGCTGGGGCCGGACGCGTGCGAGGAGGCGCTGCGCAACGCCGACAAGGCGTTTGCGAACGAGCCAGCCTGGACCCGCATCGTCGGGCCGTTCTTCAAGCGCGGGCTGATGCTTATCGACTTCGAGGAGCACCACGCTCATCGCCGGATCATGCAGGAGGCGTTCACCCGCGACCGGCTGGAGGGCTACGCCGATCGGATGGGGCCAGCCGTCGAGCGCGGCCTGGCCATGTGGGCGGCGTCCGGAGGGGAGCAGGACTTCCGGTCCTACCCCGCGCTGAAGCAGCTCACCCTCGACATCGCAGCCGACATCTTCATGGGCGGCGCCGAGGACCACAGCTCGACCGAGATGGACCGGGTCAACCGAGCTTTCATCGCGTGCGTGCAAGCGGCCGCTGGCGCCGTGCGCGCCAACGTCCCGTTCACGCGCTGGGGCCGTGGGTACGCCGGTCGCCGTGTGCTCGAGGACTTCCTGCGGCACTACCTTCCGGCCCGCCGGGCGGGCTCGGGCGACGACATCTTCTCGGCGCTCTGCCACATCGAGACCGACCAGGGCGAGCGGTTCAGCGACGACGACGTCGTCAACCACATGATCTTCCTGATGATGGCCGCGCACGACACCACGACCATCACCGTCTCGACGATGCTGCAGTTCCTCGGACAGCACCCGGATTGGCGCGAGCGCTGCCGCAAGGAGTCGCTGGAGCTTGGACCACGGCCGACGCTGAAGGAGCTGGAGAGCCTCGAGTCGGTCGACCTGGTGATGAAGGAGGCGCTGCGCCTGCGAGCTCCGGTGCCCATTCTGGTGCGCAAGACCGTCAAGGACACCGTGGTGCAGGGCGTGGCGATCCCGGCCGACACCCACTGCATCGTCGGCGCGCAGCACTCGCACCTCATGACGGAGTACTGGACGGAGCCGGAGACCTTTGACCCCGAACGGTTCTCCGACCAGCGTCGGGAGGACAAGTCCCACCGTTACGCCTGGGAGCCCTTTGGTGGCGGCGTTCACAAGTGCATCGGGCTCTATTTCGCCGGCGCCGAGGTGAAGACGATCATGCACCAGCTGTTGCGAGGCTGGGACTGGTCGGTCGATCCGGGCTACGTCGCGCCGATCGACTGGCACTCGCTGCCGTTCCCCAAAGATGGCCAGCCCATCGATCTGGTGCGGCGCGAGGAATAGGACGGCCTCGCCCCCCGGTTGGACGATGGTGTACCCCGACCGGAAGGCCTCATGACCGCGACCCCTGCTGCGACCGGACGCCCGGTGGCGCCCGAGCAGCCGACGAGCTTCGCGCTGGCGGTGCTCTCCTTGGCCGTCGGTGGCTTCGCGATCGGCACGACCGAGTTCGTCACGATGGGGTTGCTGCCGCAGATCGCCGACGGCGTCGACATCTCGGTTCCGACGGCCGGGCACGTGATTTCGGCGTACGCGATCGGCGTCGTCGTCGGGGTCCCGATCCTCTCCTTCTTCGGGGCGGCGCTTCCCCGGCGCGGGCTGCTGGTCGCGTTGATGGGCGCCTACGCCGCCTTCAACCTGCTCAGCGCGGTGGCGCCGAGCTACGAGGTGCTCACCCTCGCTCGATTCCTCGACGGACTGCCGCACGGCGCGTACTTCGGCGTGGCCTCGCTGGTTGCGGCGAGCCTGGCGACGCCGGAACGACGCGGGCGGGCGATCGCCTCGGTGATGCTCGGTCTGTCGTTCGCGAACGTCGTGGGGGTGCCCGCCGCCACGTGGGTCGGCCAGCACCTGGGCTGGCGCGCGGCGTACGTTCTCGCCGCCGCCCTCGCCGCACTCGCGGCCGCCCTGGTGCTGACCTTCGTGCCGTCGGTGCCCGGTGACCGCGAGGCGACCGGTCGCAAGGAGGCACGCGAGTTCTTCGGCAACCGGCAGGTGTGGCTCACCATGGCCGCAGGGGCCATCGGCTTCGGTGGGCTCTTCGCCGTCTACTCCTACATCGCCAAGATCGTCACCGACGTCGGCATGCTCGGCGAGGGCACCGTTCCGGTGTTCCTGCTCGCGTTCGGGCTGGGCATGGTCGCCGGCACCTGGCTCGCCGGAGAGCTCGCCGCCTGGTCGGTCTACCGCTCGCTGATCGCCGCCGGCGTGGGCTCGTTCGTGGTGATGCTGGTGTTCTGGGCCGTCGCGCCCTACGGCTGGTGGCTGCTGCCCGTCGTCTTCGCGATCACCGCGATCGGCTCGGTGCTGGTGGTCAACCTGCAGCTGCGCCTCATGGACGTCGCCGGCAACGCCGTCACCCTCGGCGCGGCGATGAACCACGCCGCCCTGAACCTCGCCAACGCTCTCGGGGCCTGGCTCGGGGGACTGGTCATCGCTGCGGGCTACGGCTACCGCTCGCCGGCGCTCGTCGGCGCCGCGCTCTCGGTGCTCGGCATCGGCATCTTGGTCTGGTCAGCGACGCTTCACCGCGCCGAGCGCGTCGCCGCCGACCACTCCGGGGCCAGCACGTCGTAGAGCGCCACGTCGGCGGGGCCGGTACGTAGGTTGGTGCCGAGGCGCTCGCCGCCGGTGTGGGTGAACCCGGCCGACTCGATCACGTGGCGAGATGCCGCGTTGTCGACGGCAGCCACCGCCCGGACTCGTGCGACCCCCAAGTTCTCAAAGGCCCACCCGGTCACCAGACGCGCGGCCCTGCCCATCACGCCACGGCCCCGGCCATCCGGGTGCATCCAGTAACCGATCTCGCAGTCGCGGTCGCTGATGCCGAAGATGTTGATGGCGCCCAACGCCTGGTCGTTGCCGACCTCGGTGATCGCCCACGTGATCTTGCGGCCGATGGCCAGGCCCTCCGTGTTCAGCGCCCACCACGTCTGCACGTCCTGCTCGGTGTAGGGCCGGGGGAGGGTGCCGAGCCAGTGCTGGGTGCGGTCGTCCGAGCAGGCCTCGACGACACGTGACACGTCGTCGTCGGTGAAGGGACGCAGGACAAGTCCCTCACCCTCCACGGGAACGGGCGTGAGCCACCGACCGGTCGGCTCGCGCGCGTCGTCTGCCAGCAGCGTGCCGACCCAGGCGTCGACGAGGCGCCCACGGGAGGCGTGCGACTGCCGCAGCACCCCGTCGATGGAGAACCCGAGACGCCACGCCAGCTTCCGGGACGCCCAGTTGCCGACCTCGGCGTACCAGACGATGGTCTGCACGCCCTGTTCGGCGAACCCCCACTCGAGGAGCAGTCGCAGCGCGGTCTCGAGGGCGCCGGTGCCGCGGGCCTCGGGGTGGGCGCCGTACCCAACCTCTGCGCGGCCGAGGCCCTGGTCGCGCAGGGCGATGTTGCCGGCGTACTGGCCCTCGTGCTCGACAGCGAAGATCCACTGGGTGCCGTCGGCCCAGCAGGCCGGCACATAGGTCAGGCAGAACTCGCGGGCGTCGTCCAGCGAGTACGGACTCGGCACCTGGGTCCAACGCACCGACTCCGGGTCGACGCACTGCTCCCAACAACGCTGGACGTCGCCCTCGCCGAGCGCCCGGATCGTCACCGGCCCCTCGGTCAACGTCGGGATGGAAGTGGCCGAGACCGAGTCAGGGACGTGGGGAGCCGTCATGCGCGGCACCCTGCCACGCGGGCCATCGTCTGAGCACCCCAGTTATCGCCCAGTCGGCGCATCTGCACGCGAAATTCGACCCGAGTCGGCGCGACAGACGCGCCGACTCGACTCGGCGTCTACGTACGCCGACTCGGGGCTAGTGGATGGCCGAGGTGTGCCAGAGCGGCCAGATGTCCGAGGTGAGCTCGTCGGTGCGGTGCCACAGCGCGAGGTAGAGCTGCACCGCGCTGCCCTCGATCACCAGGTCGCCCTCGACCGGGCCGACGTGGCGGGTGGTGACGGCCTCGACGTCGCTGACGTGCACGGTCCACGAGTGCTCGGAGTCGGTGGCGCGCACGGCGAGGGTCACCGGCTCGGGCGAACGCAGCCGCGACTTGGCGCGCGTGACGAACCCGGTGAGCAGCTCGTCGACGCCGTCCAGCGCCAGGTCGTGGCCGACCCAGGTCTCGTCGGCGCGGGGCAGTCGACCCAGTGCGGCGGCGAGGACGTCGACGGCGTGCATCGTGGTCTCGTGGCACTGACGGCGGGCCCAGAACTGTTTGGCCGGCGGGGCGTCCTCGAGGAACACCAGCGCCTCGACGTCGTCCGGCACCTTCACCAACGTGGCCACCAGGTCGATGGCGCCGTCGCGCAGCCACTCAACCGGCTCGGGGGCGCTGCGACCCTGCTTCTCCGTCGGTGCCCACTCGAGGTCCTGGCCCAGCAGGTTGGCGCGCGCCCAGCGGTGGACGGCGCCCTGGTGCCCGATCAGACGACGAACCGTCCAGTCCGGACACGACGGCACGTCGACGTCCAGCCCTGCCTCGCCGGCGTGCAGGGCAAGGGCGCCCATCGCTTGGTGCAGGCCGCTCAGGTGCTGGGCGAAGGTGAGGTGGGTGGGCACGTGCCCATCTTGGCAACCCATCGGGAAGAATGACGAACATGCCCAACCTGGCCGCCACCACGCAGCCCGATGTGAGCGTGCCGGCCGCGGTGGCCGGGGGTCTCGTCCACGGGTCCTCTCCGGCATTCAGCCGACGGCCGACTCCTTCCACTTCGGCAACTACCTCGGTGCGCTGCGTCAGTGGGTCGACCTGCAGCGTGACCACCAGCCGTTCTTCTTCATCGCCGACCTGCACGCGATCACCGTCGAGCAGGACCCGAAGGTGCTGCGCGAGCGCTGCTTGCGGGCGGCCGCTCAGCTGCTGGCCATGGGGGTCGACCCGGCGCGCTCGGCGATCTTCATCCAGAGCCAGGTGCCCGAGCACGCCCAGCTCGGTTGGGTGCTGCAATGCCTGGCCGGCTTCGGCGAAGCGCGCCGGATGACCCAGTTCAAGGACAAGTCAGCCAAGGGTGGCGAGGGTGCCGCGTCGGTCGGCCTGTTCACCTACCCGATCCTTCAGGCGGCCGACATCCTGCTGTACCGGCCGCACTACGTGCCGGTCGGCGAGGACCAGCGCCAGCACCTCGAGCTCACCCGCGACCTGGCCCAACGGTTCAACCACCGCTACAAGAAGACCTTCCGGCTGCCCGAGCCCTACATCCTCAAGGCGACAGCGAAGATCGGCGACCTGCAGGACCCCACCGCCAAGATGTCGAAGTCAGCCTCCTCTCCGTCCGGCATCATCGAGATGCTCGACGAACCGTCGGTGAGCGCCAAGAAGATCCGCTCGGCGGTCACCGACTCCGATGGCGAGATCCGCTTCGACCCCGAGGGCAAGCCCGGCGTCAGCAACCTGCTCACGATCTTCTCCGCCCTCACCGGCGTGACGGTCAGCGCGCTCGTCGAGGACTACGAGGGTCGCGGCTACGGCGCCTTGAAGTCCGACCTCGCCGACGCGGTGGTCTCGTTCGTGACGCCGTTCCGCGACCGCACCCTGGCACTCCTCGACGACCAAGCCCACCTGACGGCCGTGCTCGAGCAGGGCCGTGCCCAGGCCGGCGAGGTGGCTACGGCAACGCTGCGCGACGTCTACCAGCGCGTCGGCTTCGCTGCACCGGCCCGCTGAATCTACGCGACGCCCGCTAGGGTCGAGACATGCCGACGATCGGGGTTGCAGTGGCCATCCCCGAGCCCTGGGCCACCGAGCTCCAGGACTACCGCACCTCCATCGGCGACGCGACGGCGCAGATGATCCCCACCCACATCACGCTCGTGCCGCCTACCCAGGTCGACGACGACCTCGCGCAGGTGGAGCGACATCTTGCGGATGCCGCCGCCGAGATCGGGACGTTCCGGGTGCACCTGCGCGGCACCGGCACGTTCCGGCCCGTCTCGCCGGTGGTCTTCGTGACGCTCGTCCGGGGCATCTCCGAGTGCGAGAGGCTGGCCGCGGCAGTGCGTGCGTGGACCCCTCGACGTCGACCTCGATTATCCCTACCACCCGCACGTCACGGTGGCTCACCACCTCGACGACGAGCTGCTCGACCGGGCCTTCGACGAGCTGGCCGACTTCGAGTGCCAGTTCGACGTCGACGAGTTCCACCTCTACGAGCACGACGAGGCCGCCGGGTGGCAGCCGACGCATGACTTCCCCCTGGGGCGGGCACGCTAGCCGCATGCCGTCAGTCAAGGAACGCCTTGCCGATGCTCGTGCGGAGCATCCGGCTCTCGACCACGTGCTCGTCATGCAGGAGCACTACGGCGAGGTGAAGGCCAGCCAGCAGGCTGGTGCCGTCACCTACTTCGCCTTCTTGTCCTTCTTCCCGGTGCTCGCCCTGGCGTTCTTCACCGTCGGGCTGATCTCAGGCATCTACTCCGATGCCGACGAGAACCTGACAGCCGCGATCGACTCCATCTTCCCGGGCATCATCGGTTCGGGTGCCAACCAGATCTCCCTGGACGACGTCCGCTCGTTCTCCGGCCTCGCTGGAATGCTCGGCCTGGCGGGTGTCCTCTACTCTGGGCTGGGCTGGGTCTCGGCGCTGCGCGGCGCGCTCACCGTCGTGTTCGAGACCCCCGAGCTCGCGCAGCCCTCCTTCATCCGCGGCAAGCTGCGCGACCTCACCGCGCTCGTGGTCGTCGGCCTGGTCCTAGTCGTCGCCGTCGCAGTTGCTGGGTTCGTCAGCGGGTTCTCCGAGGACCTGCTCGGCTGGCTCGACCTCGACTCCGAGCTCGGATGGCTGGTGAAGGTGCTCGCCGTGGTGCTCGGACTGGCCGCGAACGCCGTCCTCTTCTTCGCCCTCTTCAAGCTGTTGGCCGAGCCGGACCTCCCGACGTCCTCGCTTCGGTCGGGGGCGATCCTCGGCGCCGTCGGGTTCGAGATCCTCAAGCAGGTCTCCGGGCTGCTCCTGGCCTCCACGGAGGGCCAGCCGGCCTTCCAGGCGTTCGGCATCGCACTGATCCTGCTCGTGTGGATCAACTACTTCTCCCGGCTGGTGCTGTACGCCGCTGCCTGGGCGTACACGACCGCCGAGGCGCGGAGGCTGCGCCGCGATCAGCCGGCCGCGCTGGTGCAGGGCCCGGTAAGCCCGCCCGTTCCTGCCTACGCATCCTCCGAGCCGCCGTCTCGCGGCTGGCTCAAGCCGTTCGCCGCCGGCGGCGCCGCCGGGCTCACCCTCGGGGCCTTGGCCCGCAAGAAGGAGAAGCCATGAAGTTCGAGCGCAAGCACGCCGTCATCCTGCTCGGGGTCGCGGCGTGGAACGTCATCACGTTCAGCACGTTCGCCAAGAACCTGTACGCCGCCTACGGCTCCGGCGAGGACCGCGCCACCGGCTACTGGGTGGCCCACTCAGTGCTGATCGTCGTCAACTTCGCCATCGCCGCCGTGCTCGCCACGATCGGCTGGAAGGCCTGGCGCGCCACCCGAAGCTCACGCTGACCCGTCCTCTATAGAGGACGGGTCAGCGCAAAATAATGGTCAGTGGCCGTTCTTGATGGCGGTGCGGAGGTCCTTGTTGAGCTGGGAGATCACGTCGAGCGGGATCTCCTTGGGGCACGCCGCGGTGCACTCACCGATGTTGGTGCAACCGCCGAAGCCCTCGTGGTCGTGCTGGCCGACCATGTTGACCACGCGGGTGTCGCGCTCGGCCTGGCCTTGCGGCAGCTCGCCGAGGTGGGTGATCTTGGCGCCCAGGAACAGGGACGCCGAGCCGTTGGGGCAGGCGGCGACGCATGCGCCGCAGCCGATGCAGGTGGCCACGTCGAAAGCGCGGTCGGCCTTGTCCTTGGGCACCGGGGTCGCGTGGGCGTCCGGGGCGGCGCCGGTGTTGACCGAGATGTAGCCGCCCTGCTGGATGATCCGGTCGAAGGCGGAGCGCTCGACGCACGAGGTCCTTGATGACCGGGAACGCCTCGGCGCGCCACGGCTCGATCGTGATCGTGTCGCCGTCCTTGAACGAGCGCATGTGCAGCTGACAGGTGGTGGTGACCTCGGGGCCGTGCGCCTGGCCGTTGATCATCAGGCCGCACATGCCGCAGATGCCCTCGCGACAGTCGGAGTCGAACGCGATGGGCTCCTCGCCCTTCTCGTTGAGCTCCTCGTTGAGGACGTCGAGCATCTCCAGGAACGACATGTCCTCGGAGACGTTGTCGATCTCGTAGGTGTGGATCTTGCCCGCGCTGTCGGTGTTCGCCTGGCGCCAGATGTTGAGGGTCAGTTTCATTACTTGTAGCTCCGCTGCTTCATCTCGACGAACTCGTAGGTCAGCTCTTCCTTGTGCAGGATCGGGGCCTCGCCCTCACCGCCCCACTCCCAGGCCGCGACGTAGGCGTACTTGTCGTCGTGCCGCAGCGCCTCGCCCTCCTCGGTCTGGGACTCGGCGCGGAAGTGGCCGCCGCACGACTCGCGGCGGTTGAGCGCGTCGATGCACATCAGCTCGCCGAGCTCGAAGAAGTCGGCGACGCGACCGGCGCGCTCGAGCGACTGGTTCATGCTGTCGGCGGTGCCGAGGACCTTCACGTTCTGCCAGAAGTCGGCCTTGAGGCCACGGATCAGCTCCACGGCCTTCTTCAGACCTTCGGCGGAGCGCTCCATCCCGCAGTACTCCCACATGATGTTGCCGAGCTCGCGGTGGTAGGAGTCGACCGAGCGAGTGCCGTTGGAGCTCATGAAGGCGTCGATGCGTGCCTGCACGGCCTCCTGGGCCTCGACGACGGCCGGGTCGTCCTCGGCGATCTTCTCGAACGGACCCTCGGCGAGGTAGTCGCGGATGGTGTTCGGGAGCACGAAGTAGCCGTCGGCCAAGCCCTGCATCAGCGCCGAGGCGCCGAGGCGGTTGGCGCCGTGGTCGGAGAAGTTGGCCTCACCGGTCACGAACAGGCCGGGGATCGACGATTGCAGGTCGTAGTCGACCCACAGGCCACCCATGACGTAGTGCACGGCCGGGTAGATGCGCATCGGCACCGAGTAGGGGTCCTCGCCGGTGATCCGGGCGTACATGTCGAAGAGGTTGCCGTACTTGTTCTCGATGGCGTCGCGGCCGAGGCGCTCGATCGCCTCCTCGAAGTCGAGGTAGACGCCACGACGGACGCCGTCGACCTCCGGGCCCACGCCGCGACCCTCGTCACACATGTTCTTGGCCTGACGCGAGGCGATGTCGCGGGGCACCAGGTTTCCGAATGCCGGATAGATGCGCTCGAGGTAGTAGTCGCGCTTCTCCTCGGGGATGTCGCGCGGGTCCTTGTCGCAGTCGGCCTTGTCCTTGGGCACCCAGATGCGGCCGTCGTTGCGCAGCGACTCCGACATCAGGGTCAGCTTCGACTGGTGCGAGCCCGACACCGGGATGCAGGTCGGGTGGATCTGCGTGTAACAAGGGTTCGCCATCAGGGCGCCCTTGCGGTGCGCGCGCCACGACGCCGTGACATTGCAGCCCATGGCGTTGGTGGACAGGAAGAAGACGTTGCCGTAGCCGCCAGAGGCGAGCACGACGACGTCGGCGAAGTAGGTCTCGATCTCGCCGGTGATCATGTCGCGCACGATGATTCCGCGAGCGCGGCCGTCGACCACGATCAGCTCGACCATCTCGTGGCGGGTGTAGCACTTGACCGTGCCGGCCGCGACCTGGCGTTCGAGCGCCTGGTAGGCGCCGATCAGCAGCTGCTGACCGGTCTGGCCGCGCGCGTAGAACGTGCGCGAGACCTGGACGCCGCCGAACGAGCGGTTGTCGAGCAGGCCGCCGTACTCGCGGGCGAAGGGCACGCCCTGGGCCACGCACTGGTCGATGATGTTCCGGCTGACCTGCGAGAGCCGGTAGACATTCGACTCGCGCGAGCGGTAGTCGCCGCCCTTGATGGTGTCGTAGAAGAGTCGGTAGACCGAGTCGCCGTCTCCCTTGTAGTTCTTGGCAGCGTTGATGCCGCCCTGCGCCGCGATCGAGTGCGCACGGCGGGGGCTGTCCTGGTAGCAGAACGACTTGACGACGTAGCCCGGCCTCGCCGAGCGTGGCGGCGGCCGAGGCGCCAGCCAGGCCGGTGCCCACGACGATTACCGAGAGGCGACGTCGGTTTGCCGGGTTCGCGATTCGCGCCTCGAACTGCCGGGTGTCCCAGCGCTCGTCGAGAGGACCGCCGGGCGCCTTGGTGTCGGCGACCGGGGCGCCGTCGACGTAGTAGCCGGCCGCGTCGTCGTAGTCCGTGGACAGGTCGACGCTGTGCGAGGGGTCGAAGGTGTTGGTGGTGTCGGGCATGTCGGTCATGACGGCCTCGGTGTCCTTAGGTTCGTTACTTGGAGATGACGCCCGCGAGGACGAAGATCGGGACGAGGGAGAAGCCACCGGCGATGACGATCGCCAGGGCGGCGCCCAGGAACTTCGCGTTGCGCCGCGACGACTCGGTGCCGGTCAGCCCGAGGGTCTGGGCCGAGCTCCACACCCCGTGGTGCAGGTGCATGCCGAGCGCGACCATCGCCACCAGGTAGATGAGGGTCAGCCACCAGACGTCGAAGGTGTCGACCAGCAGGTTGTAGGGGTCGTCGGTCGCGCCGCCCTGGACGTTGACCTTGCCGACGGTGAAGTTCAGCAGGTGCCAGACGATGAAGAGCAGCAGCGTGAGCCCGCCCCAGCGCATGAAGCGCGAGGAGAGCGACGAGGAGTTGTTCTTCTTCACGACGTACTTGATGGGCCTGGCCTTGGCCGCACGACTCCACAGCGCGAAGGCGCAGGCCACGTGCACGATGAGCGACCCGAGCAGCACGGCGCGGATGATCCACAACGCACCCTCGTGGGGCAGCATCGGCTCGCCGAGCTCGCGCAAGTGGTGGGCGTACTCGTTGAACGAGTCGTGGCCACCGAAGGCCTTCAGGTTCCCGTACATGTGCAGGAGCACGAAGCCGATGAAGACAAGGCCGCTGGCGGCCATCAGGAACTTCACCGCGATCATCGAGCGGACGCCGCGCGAACCCTTGACGAGGCCGGGACGTTGAGGATGTCTGGTCGTGGATGCCACGAGAGGGCAATCTACCGCCGTGATCGGGGTCTCAGTGACCAGGTCCGGTGTGACTTATTACCCACCGCCTTCTCAATCCCGGCGCGTGCGGCTTCCGTATCGCTGTGCGAGTGTGCAGACTCTGTCCGGGCTGCGTGGCCCAGATCACACGGAGGTACGCATGACGTCGACCGGAGTGCACGGCCCGACCCGGGCGCAGATCGAGGGGAAGACACTTCGAGACGACCGGTGGTGGCTGGCCCCGCTGACGACGTTCACGGTGTTCTCTGCCTTTGTCGTCTACGCGACGGTCCGCGCGTTCGCGGGCGCCGACTACTACGCGAAGCCCTACCTCTCGCCGTTCTACTCCCCGTGCCTGGGCGACTGTGTCGAGGGTGCGTCCGACTTCGGGCAGCCGTTCTCGTGGTTCCCGCTGTCGGCGGCGCTGATCATCCTGATCTTCCCGCTGGGCTTCCGGATGACCTGCTACTACTACCGCAAGTCCTACTACCGGGCGTTCTGGCTCTCGCCCCCCGCCTGCGGCGTCGCCGAGCCGAAGACCAAGTACACCGGTGAGACGCGGTTCCCGCTGCTCGTGCAGAACCTGCACCGGTACTTCTGGTACGCCGCGATCCTGGTCGGCATCGTCTTGACCTACGACGTGTTCCTGGCGTTCCGGGCGATGCCCGACCAGTACGCGATCGGGGACGGCGAGACCAGCGGCGTGCACATGGGTCTCGGCACGTTGCTGATGATCATCAACGTCGCCTTCATCTGGCTCTACACGCTCTCGTGCCACTCGTGCCGGCACGCCGTCGGCGGCCGCTTGCGGCACTTCTCCAAGCACCCGGTGCGTTACCGGCTCTGGACCTGGGTCTCGAAGCTCAACGTCCACCACGGCCGCTATGCCTGGTACTCACTCTTCTCGGTCGCCCTCGTCGACCTCTACGTGATGCTCCTGGCCAACGGCACCATCCACGACCTGAGGTTCTTCTAAATGACTGAGTCCTCTGACCGTCACCCCATGACCGGCAACGAGATGTCGGGCGAGGCCGCGGGCGGCATGGAGCGGCACCAGTACGACGTCGTGGTGGTCGGAGCCGGTGGTGCCGGCCTGCGCGCCGCGATCGCGGCACACGACGCCGGCGCCAAGGTCGCCATCCTCTGCAAGTCGTTGCTCGGCAAGGCGCACACCGTGATGGCCGAGGGCGGCATCGCCGCGGCCATGGGCAACCGGTGGCCCGAGGACAACTGGGAGGTGCACTTTCGCGACACCATGCGTGGCGGGAAGATGCTCAACAACTGGCGGATGGCCCAGCTGCACGCCCAGGAGGCCCCGGAGCGGGTCATGGAGCTCGAGGACTGGGGCGCGCTCTTCGACCGCACCGACGACGGCCTGATCTCGCAGCGCGACTTCGGCGGGCACAAGTACGCCCGGCTCGCCCACGTCGGCGACCGCACCGGACTGGAGATGATCCGCACGCTGCAGCAGCGGGTGGTCGCGCTGAAGATCGACGTCTTCATGGAGTTCACGGTCACCGACCTGATGAAGGAAGGCGACAAGATCTCGGGCGCGTTCGGCTACTGGCGCGAGAGCGGCCGGTTCGTGATGTTCGAGACGCCCAGCGTCATCCTCGCCACCGGTGGCATCGGCAAGTCGTTCAAGGTGACCTCGAACTCGTGGGAGTACACCGGCGACGGCCACGCGCTCGCGATGCGCGCGGGTGCCTCGCTGATCAACATGGAGTTCGTGCAGTTCCACCCGACCGGCATGGTCTGGCCGCCTTCGGTGAAGGGCCTGCTGGTCACGGAGTCGGTGCGCGGCGACGGCGGCATCCTCAAGAACTCCGAGGGCAAGCGCTTCATGTTCGACTACATCCCGGAGTTCTTCAAGGCAGAGACCGCTGACACGGTCGAGGAGGCCGACCGGTGGTACGACGACAAGAAGAACAACCGTCGACCACCTGAGCTGCTGCCCCGCGACGAGGTCGCCCGGGCCATCAACTCCGAGATCAAGGCCGGTCGCGGCACCCCGCACGGGGGCATCTATCTCGACATCGCCTCGCGACGCAGCCCGGAGTTCATCCGCAAGCGGCTGCCGTCGATGTACCACCAGTTCAAGGAGCTCGCCGACGTCGACATCACGGCCGAGCCGATGGAGATCGGCCCCACCTGCCACTACGTGATGGGTGGCGTCGAGGTCGACGCCGACACCCAGGAGAGCGCGGTCACCGGGCTCTACGCGGTGGGGGAGTGCTCGGGCGGCATGCACGGCTCGAACCGGCTCGGCGGCAACTCGCTCGGCGACCTGTTGGTCTTCGGCAAGCGCGCCGGTGAGGCGGCCACGGCGTACACGAACTCACTCGGCGGCAACCGCCCGGCGGTCAACGAGGCCGACGTGAAGGCTGCGGAGGTCAGCGCGCTGGCGCCCGTTCGAGGTCGAGGGCGGAGAGAACCCGTACACGATCCAGTCCGACCTCCAGCAGTCGATGAACGACCTGGTCGGCATCATCCGGACGGCGTCCGAGCTCGAGCAGTCGCTCGCCGAGATCGAGGCCTTCAAGACGCGCGCCGCGTCGATGAAGGTCGAGGGTCACCGGCAGTACAACCCCGGCTGGCACCTCTCGATCGACCTGCGCAACATGCTGATCGTCAGCGAGTGCATCGCCAAGGCCGCGCTGGCCCGTCAGGAGTCGCGTGGTGGCCACACCCGCGACGACTTCCCGGGCCCGAACGCCGAGTGGGGCACCAAGAACCTCGTGGTCAACCTCAATGCCGCTGGGACGGGCGTCGACCTCCACGAGAAGCCGATCCCGGTGATGCCGGACGAGCTCAAGAAGTACTTCGACGCACCACAGGCCGGGAAGTAGGGATCATGGGATACCAGCTGAAGATGCGGATCTGGCGCGGCGACGTCTCGGGCGGCGACCTGGGCGACTACTCGGTCGAGGTGTCCGAGGGTGAGGTCGTCGCTCGACGCCCTGCACCGCGTGCAGGCCACCCAGGCCGGCGACCTCGCCATCCGGTGGAACTGCAAGGCCGGCAAGTGCGGGTCGTGCAGCGCCGAGATCAACGGCAAGCCGCGGCTGCTGTGCATGACCCGGCTCTCGGACTTCGACGAGTCCGAGACGATCACGGTGACGCCGATGCGGTCGTTCCCGGTGATCCGCGACCTGGTCACCGACGTCTCGTTCAACTACGAGAAGGCCCGCGAGCTGCCGTCGTTCGCCCCGCCGCCGCGCGATGCCGACAACAAGCGCCGGATGGCGCAGGTCGACGTCGAGCGTGGCCAGGAGTTCCGCAAGTGCATCGAGTGCTTCCTGTGCCAGAACGTCTGCCACGTCATGCGCGACCACGAGGAGAACAAGCCGGCCTTCGCTGGCCCGCGCTTCTTCTTGCGCTACGCCGAGCTGGACATGCACCCACTCGACACCCACGACCGGCGCGAGCTGGCTCAGGGGGCGGCCGGCCTCGGCATGTGCAACATCACCAAGTGCTGCACCGAGGTCTGCCCCGAGGGCATCAAGATCACTGACAACGCGATCATCCCCATGAAGGAGCGCGTAGCCGACCGCAAGTACGACCCGCTGGTCTGGCTCGGCAACAAGATCGGGATCCGCAACAAGGACACCGCGGGCCGCACCGAGCTCTGAGGGCTCGGAAGGCGCCCAGGTCGACGTCTGCAGCGATGAGGTGATCGCGGCGGGCTACCCGAGCCACGTCGGCGAACACCGCTGCGAGCTCGTCGACGGCGTCGCACCAGCTGCGCTCCAGCGCGCGCTCGCGCCCGGCTGCTCCCATCAGGGCACGGTGGCGGTCGGCAGCAACGGCCTCGACTGCTCTGCTCAGCCCACGCGAGTCGCCCGGGTCGTAGAGCAGACCGTTCTCGAGGTGCCGCACCACGTCGGTCGCACCTCCCGAGCGGGGTGCGATCACCGGGACGCCGGCTGCCCCTGCCTCACGCAGCGCGTGCGAGCACGTCTCGTGGTCACCGGGGTGCACCAGCACGTCGAGGGTCGGCATGGCGATGGTCAGCTCGCCGGCCGACAGAGCGCCGGTCACCTTCGCGCTGGGAAGCCGAGCTTCCAACCACGCGCGCTGCGAGCCGCCACCGATGATCACCGGACGGATGCCGGGAATGCCAGCGAGGTCGGCCAGGCGCCGGACGCCGTGCCGCTTGTGCAGGCTGCCGACGTACCCGACGACGACCTGCGGGCCCGATTGCGACCGCGCCCGCGACCAGGAGTCGTGCAGCCAGGAGTCGCGCAGGCCCGGGGTGAACGCGCGGCGTGTCGACGCCGGGACGCCACAGCTCGGTGCTGACGCCGAACTCGGCCATCCGCTCGACCATCCACGTCGAGGTGACCAGCACCCGATCGGTGCGCTCGGCGACGCGCACCCGCCAGTAGTCGGCGCTCAGGTCGAAGACCGGCGACTGCTCGACCACGACGGACGGCGATGCCCTCGCGGTGCGTGTGCTTGAGCGCCTTGCGGCCGAGCGGCGCCTGGAGAGGTGACGTGCACGAGGTCGGGTGCGAACTGGTCGAGCGCCGCGCGGATCTGCGGGCCGACGGCCTCCAAGGGGCGCACGCGCACCACCTGGGAGGTGCGGTAGGTCGTGAGCCCCGGGCCTGGCGCGATGATCCGCACCGTGTGGCCGAGGTCGACCAGGCGGTCGGCGACGGCCTTGAGCGTGGTCGTCGTGCCGTCGATGGCGGGGTAGAACGTCTCGGTGACGAGCGCGATCCTCATGCTGGCGAGCATCGACATCGACGTCGACCGGCTCGCTACACGCTCATGACCCCACCGTGAACAGTGGCAGTCCGCGCGACGCGGCTAGCCGTCGTTGCCGACGGTGATGAAGCGAACCCTGGCCACGATGCGTCCGTTCTTCTTCTTCGAGCAGTTGTACGGACGACGCTTGTCGGCTCTGAGTTTGCCTGGCTTGCAGGTGAAGCCTGAGCTCGCGTACATGGACCCTCCCCGCTCCTGCAGAGGCCTTGGCGACCTTGAGGGCCACCTTGCACGCGGTTCCCTTGGCCTGGACCGTTGTGCCCCGTAGTGCGAGCCCGAGACCGGACCGGGCGATGTGTACCCGACCTCACCGCAGTCGACGAAGTCGCCAGCGTGCGCCGGGCGACGGCCGCCAAGGGAGCGAGGATAGAGAGCGGCGAGCGGTGCCGGCCGCGACGGCGAGGGAGCGGAGCGTCATCGCATGGACGTTAAGCCTGTCCTGGCTCGGTGACCATGGCCCGTTCGGGCCAGGATTCGTTCCAGAAATGGCACACCGTGTGCCGCGGCGGGCTGCACGCCTCCTAAAGTGCGCACATGACTTCTGGCCCCACCGAGGAGACCGTCGAGGGCGGGCTGACGAGCCCACCGAGCTCGAGCCCGAGCAGGGTTCCCTCGACCTCGCCCAGGCCGAGGACGTGCACAGTCGTGCCGACTGGGAGCGCGAGACGGCCAAGGTGCTGCGCAAGTCGAAGCGGATGAGCGACGACGACGCCGACGACCTCGTGTGGCAGAAGCTGACCCGGACCACGCTCGACGGCATCGCGGTGGCCCCGCTCGGCACGCCCGACCTGCTCGACGACCTCACGACGGCCGGCCGGCCGACTCGCGCCGGTGCGTGGGACATCCGGGCGTTCTACAGCCCGGGCGACGCGAAGACCGTCAACGAGGAGGCGCTGGTCGACCTCAACGGCGGCACTACGTCGCTCTGGCTCGCGGTCGACGACGACGCCGACTGGGCCACGACCCTGCACGAGGTACTGCTCGACCTGGCGCCCGTCGTGCTCGATGCCCGCGGGGACGCCGCGGCCGCCGCACGGTCGTTCCTGGAGCACGCCGGTGACAGAGAGCTGCACCCGGCCACCAACCTCGGCGTCCCGGCGGCAGCGGCCACGCGGCGAGATCGCCGCGCTCGCCCGCGAACGCGGCATCCTGGCCTTCGTCGTCGACGCCACGCCCGTGCACGACCAGGGCGCCTCCGACGCCCAGGAGCTCGGCGCACAGCATGGCGCTCGCGGCTGCCTACCTGCGCACGCTGACCGACGCCGGCTGTAGCGTCGAGGACGCCGCCTCGCTGGTCGAGTTCCGCTACGCCGTCACCGACGAGCAGTTCCCCTCGATCGCCAAGCTCCGCGCTGCCCGCCGGCTGTGGGCGCGCGTGCAGGAGCTGTGCGACGCAGAGCCGGTCGCCCAGCGCCAGCACGCCGTCACCAGCCGCCCGATGATGAGCAGCTACGACCCGTGGGTGAACATGCTGCGCACCACCGTCGCTGCCTTTGCCGGCGGAGTCGGGGGAGCAGACGCAGTGACGGTGCTGCCGTTCGACAGCCCGCTCGGCCGCCCCGACACGCTGGGTCGACGGGTCGCCCGCAACACCTCGCACCTGCTGATCGACGAGTCGCACGTCGCCAAGGTCGCCGACCCCGCCGGCGGGTCGTACGCCGTCGAGAAGCTGACCGACGACCTCGCCGTGGCGGCGTGGGACGTGCTCGGCACGCCTCGAGGGCGGGGAGTCGCCTCGACGAGATGATCGCCGCGGTGGTCGAGTCTCGCGAGAAGCAGGTCGCCACGCGCAAGCGCCCGCTCACCGGCGTGACCGAGTTCCCGAACCTGGCCGAGGACGCTGCCCAAGCGCGCGCCCGACGGCGCGTGGGACGGCGTCCGGCCCTACGGCGCGAGCTTCGAGGCGATGCGTGCCGAACCGGCCAACGCGCCGGTCTTCCTGGCCACCCTCGGGCCGGTGGCCGCCGCACACCGCCCGCGCGACGTTCGCCTCCAACCTGCTGGCCGCCGGCGGCATCGCCGTCGACGTCGCGGGCGCGACGGACGGCGTCGACGAGCTGGTCGCCGCGTACGACGGGCAGGCCGTGGTCTGCCTGGCCGGCTCCGACCCGACCTACGCCGAGTGGGGCGAGGCGGCCGCCGCCGGCCTGCGCGCTGCCGGCGCGACCCACGTCATCATCGCGGGCAAGGCCGACCGACTACGTCGACGACTCCTGCGCGGCCGGGGTCGATGCGCTGGCGTTCCTGACCCGCACGAGAAAGGCGCTGGCATGAGCGTTCCGAAGAGCTTCGCCGGGCTCGACCTGGCTGGTGACGGGGTTTCGAGGCTCGCTTCGCTCGCACCTCAAGCACCGTCGTCGGCCTGGGCCAGCCCCGAGGGCATCGACGTCCTGCCGGTCTACGGCCCCGAGCACCTCGAGGGCCTCGACGCGCTCGACACCTGGCCCGGTCTCAGCCCGTTCCTGCGTGGCCCGTACCCGACGATGTACACGACCCAGCCGTGGACCATCCGGCAGTACGCCGGGTTCTCCACCGCTGAGGAGTCCAACGCGTTCTACCGCCGCAACCTGGCGGCCGGACAGAAGGGTCTCTCGGTCGCCTTCGACCTCGCGACCCACCGCGGCTACGACTCCGACCACCCGCGCGTGCGCGGCGACGTCGGCATGGCCGGCGTCGCGATCGACTCGATCTACGACACCCGCACGCTCTTCGACGGCATCCCGCTCGACGAGATGTCGGTGTCGATGACGATGAACGGCGCGGTGCTGCCCGTGCTCGCGCTCTACATCGCGGCCGCCGAGGAGCAGGGGGTGAAGCCGGAACAGCTCGCGGGGACCATCCAGAACGACATCCTCAAGGAGTTCATGGTCCGCAACACCTACATCTACCCGCCGGCGCCGAGCATGCGGATCATCTCCGACATCTTCAGCTTCACCTCCGCGAAGATGCCGCGCTTCAACTCGATCTCCATCTCGGGCTACCACATCCAGGAGGCCGGGGCGACGAACGACCTCGAGCTCGCCTACACGCTGGCCGACGGGGTCGAGTACATCCGGGCCGGTCTCGAGACCGGCATGACGATCGACCAGTTCGCGCCGCGCCTCTCGTTCTTCTGGGCCATCGGGATGAACTTCTACATGGAGATCGCGAAGATGCGGGCGGCCCGCGCCCTGTGGTCGCGGCTGGTGCGGCAGTTCGACCCGCAGAACCCCAAGTCGCTCAGCCTGCGCACCCACAGCCAGACCTCGGGCTGGAGCCTCACGGCGCAGGACGTGTTCAACAACGTCGGCCGCACCTGCATCGAGGCGATGGCCTCGACGCAGGGCCACACGCAGAGCCTGCACACCAACGCGCTTGACGAGGCCATCGCGCTGCCGACCGACTTCAGTGCCCGGATCGCGCGCAACACCCAGCTGCTGCTGCAGCAGGAGAGCGGCACCACCGGCACGATCGACCCCTGGGCCGGCTCCTACTACGTCGAGCGGCTCACCCACGACCTCGCCGAACGCGCCTGGGCTCACATCCAGGAGGCCGAGCAGGCCGGCGGCATGGCCAAGGCGATCGAGCAGGGCATCCCGAAGATGCGCATCGAGGAGGCCGCCGCACGCACCCAGGCGCGCATCGACTCCGGCGCCCAGAAGGTCATCGGGGTCAACACGTTCCGGCTCGCCGCCGAGGACAAGCTCGACGTCCTCAAGGTCGACAACGACGACGTCTACCGCCAGCAGGTGGCCAAGCTCGAGCGGCTCCGCGAGGAACGAGACGACGACGACGTCCGCCGTGCTCTCGAGGCGCTCACCAACTCCGCCGAGCGGGGCCCCGAGAAGGGCAGTCTCGACGGCAACCTGCTTGCGCTGGCTGTCGACGCAGCGCGCGCCAAGGCCACCGTCGGCGAGATCTCCGACGCGCTCGAGAAGGTCTACGGCCGGCACCAGGCCGTCATCCGTACGATCAGCGGCGTGTACCGCGACACCACGGCCGAGGGCGACAGCACGCTCCTGCAGCAGGTGCTCGATGCGACCGCCGAGTTCGACGAGGCCGAGGGACGCCGGCCGCGCATCCTGGTCGCGAAGATGGGCCAGGACGGCCACGACCGCGGCCAGAAGGTGATCGTCTCGGCGTTCGCCGACATGGGCTTCGACGTCGACGTGGGTCCGCTGTTCTCGACGCCCGAGGAGGTCGCCCAGCAAGCGGTCGACGCCGACGTTCACATCGTCGGTGTCAGCTCGCTTGCCGCGGGCCACCTCACGCTGCTCCCTGCGCTGAAGAAGGCGCTCGAGGAGCAGGGTCGGGGCGACATCATGACCGTCATCGGTGGGGTCATCCCGCCCGACGACGTCCCGACGTTGCTCGAGATGGGCGCGGCCGCGGTGTTCCTGCCCGGCACGGTCATCGCCGAGTCAGCGCTCGACCTGCTGGCCAAGCTGCGCGACCTGCTCGGCCACGGCGCCTGACGTGGCGGGGTTTCGAGGCTCGCTCCGCTCGCACCTCAACCACCGCGCGCACAGCGTGGTGCTGGTTGAGGTGCGAGGAGCGCTAGCGACGAGCCTCGAAACCACCTGATGACCCCCGACGTCGACGAGCTGGTCGAGGGGATCCGCGCGGGACGCCGTGCTGCAGTGGCCCAGGCGATCACGCTCGTCGAGTCGGCCAAGCCGGAGCGGCGTGCTGCCGCGCGTGAGCTGCTCACCCGGCTGACCGAGGGCGAGACGGCGGGGGTGCACTCGCCTGCCGTGCGGGTGGGCATCTCCGGGGTGCCAGGCGTCGGCAAGTCGACGTTCATCGAGGCCCTCGGCTCCCGACTGACGGCCGACGGGCATCGGGTCGGCGTGCTGGCAGTTGACCCCTCCAGCGTGCGCACCGGCGGTTCGGTGCTCGGCGACAAGACCCGGATGGCCAAGCTCTCCGCCGACGCGAACGCCTACATCCGGCCCAGTCCCGTCTGCCGGCACGCTGGGGGGCGTGGCTCGCGCGACCACGCAGGCGATGGCGGTGCTCGAGGCGGCCGGCTACGACGTGGTGCTGGTCGAGACGGTGGGAGTCGGCCAGTCGGAGGTCACCGTCGCCGGCATGGTCGACACGTTCCTCTTCCTCACCCTCGCTCGCACCGGCGACCAGTTGCAGGGCATCAAGAAGGGCATCCTCGAGATCGCCGACGTCATTGCGGTGAACAAGGCCGATGGCGACCGCGAGCAGGAGGCTCGGGCCGCGGCACGCGAGCTGGCCGGTGCCCTGCGCCTGGTGCGGGGGCACGGCGAGTGGGCGCCACCCGTCGTGACGTGCAGCGGCCTGACCGACGTCGGCGTCGACGACCTCTGGGATCGCGTCCACGCCCATCGTGACCACCTCGGCATCGACGGGCTGGCCGCCAAGCGCGCCGACCAGCAGCTCGAGTTCACCTGGGCGCTGGTGCGCGACGAGCTGGACCAGCGGCTGCGGCACTCTCCGCGCGTGCGGGCGATTCGCGACGACGTCCGCGCTGACGTGCTGGCCGGCGACCTGCCGGCCACGGTGGCCGCCGACCGGATCATCGCGGCCTACGACGGCGACTGAGTCGGGCGGTGAGACTGAGGCGTTTCGCGTCGCTGGTTTCGCCTCAAAGTCACCGCTGCCGGGGGGCAGGCACTGGGAGCGGTGAGTCTGAGGTGTCTCGCGTCCCTGGTTTCGCCTCAAGACCACCGCTCCCGGCGAGCCGGTGCCGCGCCTACGATGGCTAGATGTCGTCAGAGCGGGCTAGTGAGCAGGTCGCTGCCGTCATCGCCGACGTCGTCTCCAAGTACGACGCCGAGCTGATCGACCTGCGCCGCGACCTGCACGCCCACCCCGAGCTGTCGTGGAACGAGCACCGCACCACCGATCTGGTGGCCCAGCGGCTCGAGCAGACCGGGTGGCGGGTCGCGCGCCTCGACCAGACCGGCCTGATCGCCGACCTCGGTGAGGACGGTCCGGTCGTGGCCCTGCGTGCCGACCTCGACGCGCTTCCCGTCGACGACGTGTCGGAGGAACCCGTGGGCGAGCACCGTGCCCGGAGTCGCGCACGCCTGCGGGCACGACGTCCACACGGCTGCCCTGGTGGGGGCAGGGCTCGCGCTCGGCGAGCTCCACGAGCGCGGAGAGCTTCCCGGGAGGGTGCGACTGCTCTTCCAGCCGGCCGAGGAGGTCATGCCCGGTGGAGCCAAGCAGCTGATCGGCCAGGGTGCCCTTGACGAGGTCTCGCGCATCTTCGCCCTCCACTGCGAGCCCGCGGTCGACGTCGGCCGGGTGGGGCTCCGCACCGGGGCACTCACCAGCGCCGCCGACAAGATCGAGGTGCGGCTCGAAGGCACCGGCGGCCACACCTCGCGCCCGCACCTGACCAGCGACCTCACCTTCGCGCTCGCCAAGGTGGTCACCGAGCTGCCCGCCGTGCTGAGCCGCCGGATGGATCCGCGGGCGGGAGTCTCGGTCGTGTGGGGCAAGGTCGCGGCCGGCTCGGCTGCCAACGTGATTCCCGACCGCGGGGTGGTGGCTGGCACGGTACGCATCCTCGACGCGGTCGCCTGGGCGGGCTGCGAGCCGATCATCCGGGAGGCCGTGCTCGACATCGTGCGCCCGTACGGCGTCACCTCGCACGTCGACTACCTGCAAGGTGTGCCGCCGGTGGTCAACGACCCGGGCTCCAACGCGATCCTCTCGACCGCAGTGCGTTCGGTGCTCGGCGCCAAGGGCGTCACCGCGGTGCCGCAGAGCCTCGGCGGCGAGGACTTCGGTTGGTACGTCGAGCAGGTGCCCGGCGCGATGTTCCGCCTGGGCACGCGGACGCCGGGAGGCCCGACGTACGACCTGCACCAGGGCAACCTGCGCGTCGACGAGCGCGCGATCGGCATCGGTGCGCGCGTGCTGGCCGAGACCGCAGTGCACGCCGTCCTGGCCTGACCACTCCAGCGCGCCAGCTCGGTGCGCACGGCTAGGTCTTGCGGTAGGGCAATCCGTCTGCGGCCGGTGGTCTTGAGCGCCCGACCAGGCCGGCAACCGCGAAGATGGTGACGACGTAGGGCAGCATCAGCATGAACTGGCTCGGCACCGGTGAGCCCAGCACCGAGAGCACGCCCTGGAGGTTCGAGCGCGAAGCCGAACAGGAGTGCGGCGAGGGTCGCCCGAATCGGGTCCCACTTGCCGAAGATCACCGCGGCGAGGGCGATGTAGCCAGCACCGCCGGTCATCTCGCGGTTGAACTGCTGAACCGATACCAACGTGTAGAACGCCCCGCCAGCACCGGCGATGGCGCCCGCGAGCAGCACGGTGCGGTAGCGGGTGGCGATGACGTTGATCCCTACCGTGTCGGCTGCCTTGGGGTGCTCGCCCACCGCGCGCACGCGGAGCCCCCACCGGGTGCGGTAGAGAGCCCAGGTGACGACGACGACGGCGACGTAGAGCAGGTAGACGATCGGGGTCTGTCGGAACAAGATCGGACCGATCAGCGGGATGTCCCCGATCAACGGGAAGATCCCAGGTGCCGAACCGCGGGGGCGAGTTGAGCGCCGCCGTGTTGGGTGTCAGGACTTGCGAGAACATGAAGCTGGTGACGCCGATGACCAGCACGTTGAGCACGACGCCGACGATCACTTGGTCGACGAAGTAGCTGATCGCGAAGATCCCCAGCACGAGGGCGACCAGGGCGCCGGCCGCCATGGCGCCGAGCAGTCCGGCCCAGGTGGATCCGGTGATCGAGCCGACGATGGCGGCTGCGAACGCGCCGGCCAGAAGTTGTCCGTCGATCGCGATGTTGACCACGCCGGCACGTTCGCCGAGCACACCGCCCAGCGCTCCGAAGACGAGCGGCACGGCGAGTGCCAGCGATCCGCCGAGAAGGCCCACCACCGGGATCGTCCCTCCGGCCGCGGCCCAGGAGAGAAACCCCGTCATCGCCACGAGCGAGAACGCCATCGCCAGCCACATGGGCGTGCGTTGCCGGGCCAGGTAGCGGCGCGCCGACTCAAGGGTGCCGAGCGCCAGCAAGGACGATCATCGATCCAAGCGGTTGCCACCGAGGGAACCGTGAGCGCGGGAAGCTGGAACAGGTCATCAGCGGTAGCCAGCCGGAACGTGGTGTCACCCGACTGTGAGCCCAGGCCCACGACCGCAGCCAGCGCCGCGGTGAGCACCGCGAAGAGGACCGGCGTCTTCCGGCTGAGCACGGTGATGCGGTCCGGCTCCGAGCCCACCGGGGGCGTCGGATCGGTAGTGGTGTCGACTGACTCGCTCACGAGGCTTCCTTGGTGGGCAGGCGGAACATGGCGCGCACCAACGGCGGAGCGGCGATGAACAGCACGATGAGGGACTGGATCACCAGCACGATGTCGACGGGGATGCCCTCCGAGGCCTGCATCGAGAAGCCACCAGCCTTGAAGGCGCCGAACAGGAGGCCGGCGAA
The DNA here is from genome assembly GCA_963781575.1 of uncultured Actinomycetota bacterium. Classification (GTDB taxonomy): domain Bacteria; phylum Actinomycetota; class Actinomycetes; order Propionibacteriales; family Nocardioidaceae; genus Nocardioides. Next base: position 149,020 of record CAWAGM010000005.1, read on the forward strand.
GAGGATGCCGATCGGGTTCGACCGCCCGAGCAGGGCCACCGTGATCGCGTCGAAGCCGATACCCGCGTCGAGGTCGACGGTCACCCCGCTGGTGACGGTGCCGAGCGCCTGGTTGGCGCCAGCCAGACCGACGAGGGCGCCAGCGATCAACATCACCACGACGTAGGTGCGGCCTACGTCGATGCCAGCGGTGCGCGCTGCGTTCGGGTTCTCGCCCACTGCGCGGAACCGGTAGCCAAGTGCTGACCGGTTGAGCAACCACCACACGACGGCGACCGCGACCAGGGCCAGCACGAAGCCGAGGTGCACGTTGTAGCGCTCGGCGAGGACCTTGGGAAGGGTGGCGCTGTCTTGCATGGGCAGCGACTTGATGTTCGCCGACCCGGGCGCCTGCAAGAGGTTCTGCTGCGACAGTGCATAGAAGACCAGGTAGAAGCCGACGTAGTTGAGCATGATCGTGACGATCACCTCGTGCGCGCCGGTGCGAGCCTTGAGCAGCCCGGCGAAGCCAGCCCAGAGCGCCCCGGCCAGCATGGCCGCAGCGACCGCGAGGGTGAGGTGCAAGGGAGCCGGCAGGTTGACGTTGATCGCTACCCAGCCCCCAGCGGCGCCGGCCAGGAGCATCTGTCCCTTGCCGCCGATGTTGAACAGTCCGGCCCGGAAGGCGAGCCCGACCCCCAGCCCGGCGGCGATCAGGGGACCGGAGAACTTCAGGGTCTCGGTGAGCGGTCGGATGCCGGTGGCGAAGTCGTCGGCCCGGTAGTTGTAGATCGAGCCCCGGAACAAGGCACTGTAGGCGCCGGTGATGGCGCTTGCGTGCCTCGGAGAGGAAGTCGCCGGGGCGAGAGGTGAAGTACTTCGCTGACTCGCGCACACCCTCGTCGGTGAACAGGATCATCAGCGAACCGACCATGACTGCCAGCACGATCGACAGCGCCGCGACCACGTGCGTTTCCGGTGGTGATCGAGCGCAGCGCGTTGTGCCAGTGGTCGCCGTCTGGGGTCTCGGGCGCCTCAGCATCCTGCCGGCGGGGCGACGGACTGGGTCTCCACGTCGTCTGATTCGGGGCTCATGCCACCGCTCCTGCGGGCCGTTCTCCGGCCATCATCAGTCCGAGGACGTCTCGTGGCGTGTCGGCCGGCACGATGCCGACGATCCGACCACGGAAGAGGACCATGATGCGGTCGGCAAGTGCAGTTACCTCGTCGAGCTCGGTGGAGACCACGAGCACCGGTACCCCGGAGTCACGCGTCGCGACGATCTGCTTGTGGATGAACTCGATCGACCCGACGTCGACGCCCCTGGTCGGCTGGGCCGCCACCAGGAGGCGCAGGTCGCGCGAGAGCTCGCGGGCCACGACCACCTTCTGCTGGTTGCCGCCCGAGAGGTTCCCCGCCTGGGCGCTGATGTCGGGAGCGCGCACGTCGTACTGTTCCAGCTTCTCCTGAGCGAAGGCTTGCAGCTTGCTTCGCTGGACCGTCCACGCGCGCACGAAGGGCGCTCCGAAGCTGCGGTCGAGCATCAGGTTCTCGGCGATCGTGAAGGTGCCGACCAGGCCATCGGCCTGGCGGTCCTCGGGCACGAACCCGACGCCAGCCTCGAGGATCTGGCGCACGTTGCGCCCCCGCAGCTCCTTGCCGTCGAGCCGGATCGACCCCGTGACGTGGTCTTGCAGACCGAGCAAGGCCTCGGTGAGCTCGGTCTGGCCGTTGCCCTGCACTCCCGCGACGGCGAGCACCTCGCCAGCGCTGATCGTGAAGCTGACATTGTTCACGTGCACCAGGCCGCTTGCATCGGCCACCGTGAGGCCGTCGACGACGAGCGCGTCGTTGCCCAGTGTCGGTGGATCCTTGTGCACGGTCAGCTCGACCGGACGCCCGACCATCAAGGACGCGAGCTCGGCGTTGCTGGCCGTCGGGCTGGGTTCGCCCACCACGGCACCGCGCCGGATGACGGTGATCCGGTCGGACACGGCACGGATCTCGCGCAGCTTGTGCGTGATGAACACGATGGCGGTGCCGGTCGCCTTGAGCTGGCGCATGATCTCCATCAGCTCGTCGGTCTCCTGCGGGGTCAGCACCGCGGTGGGCTCATCAAAGACGAGCACCTTCGCGTCGCGCGCGAGGGCCTTGATGATCTCGACTCGTTGCTGCACGCCAACCGGGAGATTCTCCACGATCGCGTCTGGGTCGACGTGGAAGCCGAAGCGCTCCGAGATCTCCCGCACCCGAGCCCGGGCTGCGTTCAGGTCGAGCGCGCCAGCGAAGCCGGTGCTCTCGTGGCCGAGCATCACGTTCTCGGCGACGGTGAAGACCGGAACCAGCATGAAGTGCTGGTGCACCATGCCGATCCCGGCCGCTATGGCGTCGCCCGGACCGGAGAACTTCTGCACCTCCCCGTCGAGCACGATCTCGCCGCCGTCGGCCTGGTAGAGCCCGAAGAGGACGTTCATCAGCGTCGACTTGCCGGCGCCGTTCTCGCCGAGCAAGCCGTGGATCTCGCCTGGTTCGACGGTCATCGAGATCCGGTCGTTCGCGACGAAGGAGCCGAACCGTTTGGTGATTCCGCGCAGAGCCAGCTGCATGGTGGCGATCCTAGGGGTGAGTGCTGAACGGGGTGTGACGAAAGATGAAGGGGTCGAAATGGGTGAGGGAGGTCGACCCCGGGGGTCGACCTCCCTCACACCATCACAGCGGTGTCACTGGGGGTCACGTAGGCGTCACACGCTCACGGGGTGAGGTAGGACGTCACCGGGATCGAGCCGTCGATGATGCCGGCCTTCACCGTCTCCAGCTCGTCGGCCAGGGTGTCGGACACCGAGCCCTCGAAGTTGTGGAACGGAGCGATGCCGACGCCGTCGTTCTCGAGCGTGCCGACGTAGGCCTCGGGGTCGAAGGTGTCGTCGCCGGCAGCCATGATCGCCTCGTAGGTCGAGACCTTCATGTTCTTCAGGATCGAGGTGAACACGACGTCCTGCGTGGTCGGGTCGGTCTCGAAGAAGTCGGCGTCGACGCCGATCAGGGCGACGTCCTTGCCGGAGTCGGCGATGGCGGTCAGCGCGCCCTGGTAGATCGGTCCACCGACCGGCAGGATCACGTCGACGTCCTGGTCGAGGAGCTGCTTGGCGGTGTTCGTGGCGGTCTGGTTGGCCTCGAAGCCACCAGTGAAGCTGCCGTTCTCACCGTCCCAGCCGACGACCTCGACGTCCTTGCCCTTCTCGGAGGCGTAGTACTCAACGCCCTGCTTGAAGCCGTCCATGAAGATCGTGACGGTCGGGAACGGCTGGCCACCGTAGGTGCCGACGACGCCAGTCGTCGTGTAGTCGGCGGCCGCGTAGCCGGCGAGGAACGCTGCCTGGGCGGTGTTGTAGAGCAGCGGCTTGACGTTGTCTGCGTCCTTGGTGCCGTCGAAGTCGTTGTCGGCCGCGTCGTCGATGAGGACGTACTCGGTGTCGGGGTTGGCCGTGGCCGACTCGACCGTGGCGGCCGAGAGGGCGAAGCCGACCGTCACGATGACGTCGCAACCCTCGGCGGTCAGGCTCTCGAGGTTGGGGCCGTAGTCGTTCTCGCTGTTGGACTCGACGGCCTTGAACTCGGCGCCGAGCTCGTCGGCAGCCTGCTCGACACCCTCGAAGCTGAGCTGGTTGAACGACTTGTCGTCGAAGCCGCCCGCGTCGGAGACGATGCAGGGCAGGAAGTCGGTGGTGGGCTCAGCGCTCTCGCTGGTGCCGTCGGATGCCTCGTTGTCGTCTTCGGGCGCATCGCCACACGCGGCCAGGGCGGTGGTGGCGGCCAGGGCGGCGATACCGCCGACGAAGGCCTTCCTCATCTTCTTCACTGATTCCTCCAGGCTTCAGCCCCCGCATCGGTGGGGGCGATGGTCGGTCAACGTACCGAATGGTGCCCCTTAATGACACGGTTCGATAGACGCGTGCGCCAACGGTTACCTAGTTGCGACGTTCTGGCACCGGGCGCCCGTTGCTCCGGGTGCGCGAGGTACGTGATGGTGGTGGGGTGATCGACGTCGCCGAGGAACCCTGGCCGAGCCTGCGCGCGGCTGCCGTGGAGGTGATGGCACGGGCCTACGCGCCGTACAGCAAGTTCCGCGTCGGCGCTGCTGCGCTCGTGGACGACGGGCGGATGGTGGTCGGCTGCAACGTCGAGAACGCGGCGTACGGCGTCACCCTGTGCGCCGAGTGTGGTCTGGTGTCGTCGCTGCACGCCGGCGGTGGTGGTCGGTTGACCCACTTCACCTGCGTGAACGGGGATGGGGCGGTGATCATGCCGTGCGGCCGTTGCCGCCAGCTCCTGTGGGAGAACGGCGGCCCGGAGCTGCTCGTGGAGACCCCCCTCGGCGTGCTCACGATGGCCGACGTCCTGCCGCAGGCCTTCGGGCCCGACGACCTGGCCCTGGAGTGATCTAGGGTCACGCGCATGTCTGCACACGACGCCGTCGAGGTGATCCTCGCCAAGCGTGACGGCGGCGAGCTGTCCGACAGCCAGATCGACTGGGTGGTGGACGCCTACACGAAGGGCGTGGTCGCCGACGAGCAGATGTCGGCCCTCGCCATGGCGATCTTGCTCAACGGCATGGACCGCCGCGAGATCGCCACGGTGGACCGCCGCGATGATCGCCTCGGGGGAGCGCATGGACTTCTCGGCACTCTCGCGGCCGACGTCCGACAAGCACTCGACCGGCGGCGTGGGCGACAAGATCACCCTCCCGCTCGCTCCGCTCGTGGCCGCCTGCGGCGTGGCCGTGCCGCAGCTGTCGGGACGCGGCCTGGGCCACACCGGCGGCACGCTCGACAAGCTCGAGTCGATCCCGGGTTGGCGGGCCTCGCTCTCGAACGACGAGGTGATGGCGCAGCTCGAGTCGGTCGGAGCCGTCATTTGCGCTGCCGGCGACGGGCTCGCCCCCGCCGACAAGAAGCTCTACGGGCTCCGTGACGTCACCGGCACCGTCGAGGCGATCCCGCTGATCGCGTCCTCGATCATGAGCAAGAAGATCGCCGAAGGAACCAGTGCACTGGTGCTCGACGTCAAGGTCGGGACGGGCGCCTTCATGAAGGACGTCGCCCGCGCTCGCGAGCTGGCCGAGGTGATGGTCGCTCTGGGCACCGATGCCGGAGTCCGCACGGTCGCGCTGCTCACCGACATGTCGACGCCGCTCGGATTCACCGCCGGCAACGCGATCGAGGTGGCCGAGTCGGTCGAGGTGCTCGCCGGTGGCGGTCCGGCCGACGTCGTCGAGCTGACCCTGGCGCTGGCGGGCGAGATGCTCACGGCCGCCGGCGTCGACGACGTCGACCCGGCCGACAAGTTGACCGACGGCACGGCGATGGACGTCTGGAGGGCGATGATCCGCGCCCAGGACGGCGACCCAGACGCCTCCCTGCCCGTCGCGCGGGAGTCGCACGTGGTGACCGCGCCGGCGTCGGGTGTGCTGACCCGGCTCGATGCGATGGCTGTGGGCCTGGCCGCGTGGCGACTGGGAGCTGGTCGGGCACGCAAGGAGGACCCGGTGCAGGCCGGGGCTGGCGTCCTCTGGCACGCCCGCCCGGGCGACACGGTGACCGAGGGTGAGCCGCTCTTCACCCTGCTCACCGACGAGCCTGCGCGCTTCGACCGGGCGCTCGCCTCGCTCGAGGGGAGCTACGACATCGGCGACGGCTCTGGCGTCACGCCTTCCCCGCTGGTGATCGACCGGGTGACCTGAGCCGAGCCAGCGGCCTGTGGAGAACGTCGCTCGGCGGCTGAGCGGTCGGGCATCGTTGCCGAATGATCGCCGACTCTCGGGAGGTGGGGCACCATGGGTGTCATGACAGCGGTGGACGGGTTGACCGTCGACGACCTCGATGCGATGCCCGACGACGGGCTGCGTCGTGAGCTGCTCGACGGAATGCTCCTCGTGACGCCCGCGCCGCAGCATCGTCACCAGCGAGCTCTCCTTCGCCTGGCACTGGTGATGGGGGCAGGGTGTCCGGACGACCTCGAGGTGCTGTTCGCGCCTTTCGACGTGCGGATCTCGCCCCGCACAAACCTGCAGCCCGACCTACTGGTCGCGCGGCGCGCCGACATCTCCGCGGCCGACCTCCCAGTGGCGCCGAGCCTGGCGGTCGAGGTGCTCTCGCCCAGCACGCGGCTGCTCGACCTCAACACCAAGAAGGCGGCCTACGAGCAGCTCGGCACGACGTCGTACTGGGTGATAGATCCGGGCTTGGACGGCGCTCCCAGCCTCACGGCGTGGGAGCTGGACGGCAGCACGTACGAGCAGGTGGCTTACGTGCTGGGAGACGAGACCTGGACAGCGACGCTCCCGTTCGCGGTGAGCATCACGCCGTCCGCCCTCGTCCGCTGAGCGTCAGCTCAGGAGGAGCACGACCGTCTCGGCCACGCAGGCCGGCTTCGACTCGCCGTCGATCTCGATAACGTGCTTGAGGGTGACCTGCTTGCCAGCGGGAATGTCGTCGCATGCGGCGAGCGTGACGGTGACGCGCACCTGCTTGCCCACCAGCACCGGGCTGGGGAAGCGCACCTTGTTGACGCCGTAGTTGAGCTTGGCGCCGGGCGTCTCCATCGCGAAGACCGCGCTGCCGAGCACCGGGATCAGCGAGAGGGTGAGGAAGCCGTGCGCGATGGTGCCGCCGAACGGACCGCTCGCGCTGCGCTCGACGTCGACGTGGATCCACTGGTGGTCTCCGGTGGCATCGGCGAAGGTGTTGACCCGCTCCTGGTCGACCAGTAGCCAGTCGCTCGTGCCCAGCTCCTCGCCCACGGCGGCCTGGATCTCGTCGAAGGTGGTGAACGTTCGCATCGCCGGGGGCTCCTCGTGAGGGACGGGTCGGGGGTCGAGATGGTGTGATGGCGGCATGGCCGACCCACGGAAACCTACACGCGAGCAGGTCCGCAAAGCCCCCAAGGTCCTGCTCCATGACCACCTCGACGGCGGTCTCCGCCCGGGCACGATCGTTGAGCTGGCGGAGGAGGTCGGGCACGAGCTGCCGGCCGCTGACGCTGCTTCGTTGGCGCGGTGGTTCCGCGACTCGGCCGGCTCCGGTTCCCTCGTGCGCTACCTCGAGACGTTCGACCACACGGTGGCCGTCATGCAGACGGGACCGTCGCTGAGCCGGGTGGCGCGCGAGTGCGTCGAGGACCTCGCTGCCGACGGGGTCGTCTACGCCGAGGTGCGCTACGCCCCCGAGCAGCACGTCTCGATGGGGCTCACCCTCGACGAGGTCGTCGCGGCCGTGCAAGAAGGCTTCGACGAGGCCGTCGCCGCGCGGGCCGCCCAAGGGCGCCCGATCGTCGTGCGGCAGCTGCTGACCGCGATGCGGCACCAGGCGCGCTCGATGGAGATCGCCGAGCTCGCGGTGGCCTGGCGCGACCGAGGAGTTGCCGGGTTCGACATCGCCGGCGCCGAGGCCGGCTACCCGCCCACCCGCCACCTAGATGCCTTCGAGTACCTCCAGCGGGAGAACTCGCACTTCACGATCCACGCCGGAGAGGCGTTCGGTCTGCCGTCGATCTGGCAGGCCATCCAGTGGTGCGGTGCCGACCGGCTCGGCCACGGCGTCCGTATCGCTGACGACATCACCGTGCACGACGACGGCTCGGTCGAGCTCGGCAGGCTCGCCTCCTACGTGCGTGACCAGCGGATCCCGCTCGAGATGTGCCCGGCCTCCAACATCCAGACCGGCGCGGCCAGCTCGATCGCCGAGCACCCGATCGGCTTGCTCACCAGCTTTCGCTTCCGGGTCACGGTGAACACGGACAACCGGTTGATGAGCGACACCTCGATGACTGACGAGATGACGGCCCTCATCGAGGCGTTCGACTACGACCTCGACGACCTGCGCTGGTTCACCATCAACGCGATGAAGTCGGCGTTCCTGCCCTTCGACGAGCGCCTCGCGATCATCGACCAAGTCATCAAGCCCGGTTACGCGGCGCTGGCGACTGCCGCGGGGTAGCGCCGGGGGAGCGGTGCCTCAGCCACCATTCGTCATCCGGGAACGGTGGCTGAGGCACCGCTCCCGGATGGCGGCGACGTGAGCGGTGCTTGCGCCACCGTTGATGGGCAAGGAACGGTGTCTAACTCACCGCTCCCGGCCCAAGCGGCGCGGCCCCGGCGACGGCCGCTGCTCAACCCGCGATGCCCATCCGTTCGAGCAGGTGGCTGAGATCGGGGTCGGCACCGCGGAAGTCGCGGTAGGACCTCCATGGAGTCGAGCGAGCCACCGCGACCGAGCAGTCCGTCGACGGAACTGCTCGCCCGGCCTCGCGGGAGAGCCCGCCGTGGTCGCCGAACCAGGCCACGGTGTCGGCGTCCATGATCTCGCGACCAGATGTAGGAGTAGTAGGCCGCGGCGTAGCCGCCACCGAAGATGTGGCTGAAGTAGGTCGAGCGGTAGCGCGGCGGCACCAGCGGGAGCGTCGACGCCCGCGGCGGCCAGGGCGCGTCTGCTCGAAGGCCTCGACCTCGGCGGGGTCGGTGGGCAGCTGGTCGGCGGGGGTCGTGTGCCAGGCCTGGTCGAGCAGCATGGCGGCGAGCTTCTCGGTGTCGTCGAACCCGACCGCCGAAGCTGCGCGAGCCGCGCGGATGGTCTCCGCCCACTCGGTGGGCATCGGCTCTCCCGTCTCGTGGTGGACGGCGTAGCGCGCCAGCAGAGACGGGCTCGTAGGCCCAGATCTCGTTGACCTGGCTGGGGAACTCGACGAAGTCGCGCGGCACCGCCGTGCCCGAGCGCGAGGGGTAGCGGACGTCGGAGAGCAGGCCGTGCAGGTCGTGGCCGAACTCGTGGAAGAGGGTGATCACGTTGTCCCACGACAGCAGGCTCGGCTGGCCCGGGGCCGGCGGCGGGAAGTTGCAGGTGTTGGTGACGACCGGGGCGGTCGCCGAGCAGGTGGGACTGGTCGACGATGCGACGTCATCCAGGCGCCACCCTGCTTGGTCGGGCGGGTGTAGGGGTCGATCACGACGGCCCCGAGGACGGTGCCGTCCTCCTCGCGGACCTCGAAGACCCGGGCCGTCGGCGGCGTAGCCGACCAGCTCGGGGCGCTGGTGGAAGGTGATGCCGTAGAGCGCGGTCGCGGCGGCGAAGACGCCCTCGTGCAGCACCCGGTCGAACTCCAGGTAGGGCCGCAGCCGCGCCTCGTCGAGCGAGAACCGCTCCTGCGCGCACCCGCTCGGCGACGTAGGCCCAGTCCCAGGCCTCGAGGGTCGCGCCGGGCGTCGAGCTCGGCGAAGCGCGCCGCGCAGCTCGGCCGCCTCCTCGCTCGGCACTTGGACGACCGCAGCCGGCGGCGAGCCGGCGCCAGGATGGTCGTGACGGCCTCGGTGGTGCCGGCACAGCCGTCCTCGGCGACGTAGGCCGCGTGGTGGGGGTAGCCCAGCAGGCGCGCGCGCTCCTCGCGCAGCCGGGCCAGGCGGAGCAGCAGGTCGCGGGTGTCGTGCTCGCCGCCGAGACCGCGCGGCGACCGAGGCGCGGTGCACCCGCTCGCGCAGCGGGCGGTGCTCGAGCGAGGCGAGGACGGGCTGGCGGGTGGTGTTGGTGATGTCGATCAGCCAGCCGTCCAGCCCGGCCGCCTGCGGCGGACTCGCGCAGCCGGGCCCGCTCGCCGTCGTCGAGGCCGTCGAGCTCGGCCTCGTCGGTGACGTGGACGCCGGCCGCGTTGCGGCCGGCGACGAGGCGCTGGTCGAACGTGGTCTGCAGGCGTGGCGATCTCGCCGTTGAGCGCGCGCAGCCGCTCCTGCGTCGGCGTCGTCGAGGGCGATGCCGCCGCGCTCGAAGTCGAGCAGCCGCCGCTCGAGCAGGTGGGTCGCCTGGGCATCGAGGTGACCTCGCCGGCGCTCGCGTCGCGTCGGCCAGCGCGCGCAGCCGTGCGTAGAGCGCGGCGTCGAGCAGGATCGCGTCCTCGTGCGCGGCCAGCCGGGGCGCGAAGTCCTCCTCGATGGCGTCCCGCTCGGGGTTGGTGTCGGCGGCCTTGGCCACCCAGAACGCGTTCAGCGGCGCGGGTCAGCGTCGCGCCGCTGCGCTCCCACGCCTCGAGCACGTTCGTCCACCGTGGCCGGCTCGGTGTCGGTCGGCGATCGCGCGCAGCTCGGTCAGCTGCTCGGTCATGCCCACCTCGAGCGCCTCGCGGACGTGGGCGTCGGTGAGGCTGCGCGTAGTCGGGCAGGGCGAACGGCAGGGTCGACGGACTCAGCAGAGGGTTGACCACGATCTCAGTCAACACGACGTCGGGAGCCGTCCGGGACACCCTCGAGTCAGGCGGTGGCGGGGAACTTCACGACGGTGCTGGCGTGGCCTCGAGCGAGGCGTTTGTGTGACGTCCCGAGCCGCCGAGGTCACGCGCCGGGCGACCCCGGCTTGAACTGACGGACCTCTTGCGGCCAGCCGCACGCCTCGGCGATCTTGCCCGCCCAAACTCGGGCGGTCGCCTCGTCGGGCACGTCGACGATGGTCACGCCACCGAGGTACTCCTTGGTCTCCACGAACGGCCCGTCGGTGAACGCGAGTGTCCCCGTGGTCGCGTCGGCGCTGAACGCCTCCTCGATCTCCTCCACCAGGCCGCCGGCGAACACGAAGTGCCCGGCGTCCTTGATCTCGTCCACGACTGCCTTGGCGAGCGGGCCACGCCCGCAGAACCAGTTCTCGTCGTGGTCGCCGACCCACTGCTGGTTGAAGTAGATGAGGTACTGCGCCATGTCCTGCTCCTCCTGTCAGCGGCGGGCCTGCTGCCCGCCTCCAACCCTTCCACGAATGGGACTGGCCGGATGCGACACCTCAGGCAGGAAAGTTCCGTCCCACGCGGTAGAGCCTCGGCCTGTGCTATCACTGCCGGATGGAATGGCCACCACTAGCGGTACTGGACGCCGTTGAACGGCGCGAGGTGGCCGCCCGGGCCCACGCCCGATCGTTCGCCAAGGGCGACGTCGTCTTCCTGGAGGGCGACCTGGCCGACTCGGTCCACTTCGTCACATCTGGACACTTCGCTGTCAGGGTGTCTACGCCAGACGGCGAGCGCGCCACCTTGAACATCCTCTGCGCCGGGCACTGGTTCGGGGAGCTGTCCCTGGCTCATGAACCAGAACCCGCACCGCGTTCGGCCACCGTGGCTGCTCTGGATGACGGCACCACGTCGATGCTGGCGCTGCGCGACTTCCACGAGCTCTGCAGGCGGCACCCTCGCGTGGAGCGCCTCGTGGCGACGCTGATGGCGGCTCGGGTCCGTGAGCTCAGCGCCCAGCTGTTGCGAGCGATGTACGTCCCGCTCGACCGGCGCCTGTACAGCTGCCTCGCGGATCTCGTCGAGATCTACCAGGTCGGTGGCGAGCCTGCCGTCATCCCTCTCACACAGGAGCAGATCGCAGACCTCGTAGGCGGCACGCGACCGTCGGTCAACCAAGTCCTGCAGCGCTTGGCCGCTGACGAGGTCTTGGAGCTGGGTCGAGGACGGGTGATCGTGCTCGACCGCGCAGCGTTGTGGAGCCTGGCCGCCAACTGATCGTCGGTTCGTACTGTGTCGGCCGGGCAACAGACGTGAGCCCGCACGAGCAGCACCCTGGGTCACCCCAGAGCCACTCACGCGAAGGACCCTCTCCATGATCGAAAGCCAGGCAGGTTGTCCCGCCCTGGGGGCGGGGACGTTCGTCAGCCCGAGCGGCCTCTCCGCTCGTGGTTCAGACAGCAGTCCTGACAGCGACGCGCCTGCCGCCGCAGGGCGCGCTTCCTGTGATCTCGTAGGCCGAATTCATCACCAGGGCGATCAGCTCTGCCTAGCGAACGGCAAGGCTGTCGGGTCCCGGTTCCGGTCGATGAGCGAGCCGCCCACGCCCGCGGAGATGACGGCGGCCCACGAGAATCTGCTGAAGGAGAGCCACCAGTTCCACGGCGACCTGCTCGCGCTCGGCGCCCCGCAGGGTCAAGCGAAAGCGCTGGTAGACCCGCGGGGACAGGCAGCGGGCGACCGAAGACGTCGACGAGAAGGGCCAGGCGGCGTTCTGCGCCAACGACTCCGACCTATCGCGCAGCCAGCCATCGACACACTGGTGCACGACGTCGGCCTCACCGAGTGCTGTCATGACGGTTGAGGCCGCCCGCAGCCTTCCTCGCGCTGACGAGCTGCCTGGCGCGCCGAGTGCTCCTCTGCGCTACAGGGATCGGCTGCGCGCAATTCGGCAGTTCCATACGGGGATGGAACTGATCCGCGACGTCGCGGGACCGGTGGCGATGCTCCGACTCGGGCCGGCCAAGCTGGTGCCGACCTTCGCCATCGTGACGTCTCCGCAGGGCGCACACGATGTGCTGGCGGCGCACGACGGTGCGTTCGACAAGGAAATGATCGTCCACGTGCAGAACAGGAGCCTCGGCGACAACCTGTTCAATCTCAGGCATCAGCGCTGGGTCTCACGCAGGCGGACGCTTCAGCCGGTCTTCACCAAGCAGCCAGGTCGGCCGCTACGCCGGGCACATGGCGCAAGCGGCTGCGGAGACGGCCCATGAGCTCACGACGGAGCGGCACAGTGGACCTCGACGCCGCGATGCGCCGGCTGACCCTGGAGGTCCTGGGGCGCTCCGTGCTGGGCATCGACCTCGGCGAACGCGCCGACGAGCTCGGCCCGTCGATCGTGCGACTGCTGAAGTGGAACACCGCTCGAGCGCTGCGGCCGGTGCGGGCACCGCTGTGGCTGCCGACCCCAGCCAGACGTCGGATGAGGGCAGGCGCTCGCCGCCGTGCACCTGATCATCGACGAGGCTATCGACGACGCTGACCAGTCTGAGGACGCCGAGCTGATCCGGCTGCTTACAGGCGGCCATGGATCCCGCCAGCGGCGCGCCGCTGACCCGGGAGCAGATCCGCGAGGAGCTGGTGGCCTTCGTGATCGCCGGCCACGACACCACGGCGACCACCCTCACGTATGCCTTGTGGGCTCTCGGACGCGACCAGCAGATGCAGGACCGCGTCGCCGCGGAGGTCGCCGACCTCGGCGACCGTCCGCTCGGCACCGATGACGTCGCCCGGCTTCCGTACACAGCCCAGGTCCTCCACGAGGCACTGCGGCTGTGTCCCCCTGCGGCGGCGATCGGTCGGCTCGCGATGCGCGACGTGGTCGTCGACGGCTTCCGGATCCCCGCCGGCACCAACGTGGCGGTCGGCATCTACGCCCTGCACCGTGATCCGGCGTCTGTGGGACGACGCCGGAGCGCTTCGACCCCGAACGGTTCTCGCTCCGACCGAAGGCGAACGCTCGATCGCTGGCAGTACCTGCCATTCGGCGCCGGTCCGCGATCGTGCATCGGCGACCACTTCGCGATGCTCGAGGCCACCCTCGGTCTGGCCACCATCATCCGAGCCGCGCGCATCGAGGCGCTCGACGACGACTTCCCGCTCGCCCTGCCGTTCACCATGACCGCCGACGGGCCGATCCGCGCTCGAGTAACTTCGCTCGCTGACATGAATGGCCACGCCCAGGCGCCGCGAGGCAGTAGCGTCCGCGCATGAGCACACCCATGCGACCTGAGGTGCAACGTGACGGGCTTGCTCGGAGTGTTCGACCCTGCGACCGAAGCGATCTACGAGCGGTGGTTCCTCAAGCGCACCTGGCCGGCCACCCGGGTGATCCTGTGGATCTCGGTCGCCACCTGGGTGATCCAACCCACTCGTCGCTACCGCGGGTACTGGATCTAGGTGGCCGTTCCCGCTAAGGTCATGGCTCGTGTGCTGGGGGTTCGGCCTACCCCTCGTGCTTGCTACGGCGCTGCTGGGCGAGCGGCACCTCCGGATCTGGATGCAACCCGTGGTGCTGACGTCGACGACGCTGGCGGCGCTTGCTGTGCGTCGTACTGGATCGACGCACCCAACACGCCGATCCTGATGGTGTCGACGACCGCTGCTCTTCCTCTACCTCGCGCCCGTCCTCCAGTTTCCGTTCCGGAGCACGGCGGTCGTCCTGCTCCTGACGGTGCCCGCCACAGTGTGGTGGCTGCGGTCAGCATCGCCGAGCGCGATGGAACGTGGAACAGCACCCTCAACTACCAGATGTGGCTGCTGGGTTCGATCGCGGTCATCGCTCTCGGTCGGATGAGCCTGGTCATCGAGAGCAACTCGCGTGCACGGTTCGTCGACGAGCGGGTGATCGCGCGGCAGCAGGAGGAGCTGGCCAGCTCGCGAGCCATGATCCGGCGCTACGCCCCACCTGCGGTCGCCGACCGGCTCGAGCACGGCGACACCACCGTCGACGCCCCGCAACGCCGCCGTGTCACGGTGTTCTTCGCCGACGTCGTCGGCTTCACAACCTTGGCCGACCGGATCGACCCGGAGGCCCTGGCCGAGATCATGAACCAGTACCTGGGCTCGGTGGCGCAGATCGTCGAGAGCCACGGTGGCACGCTCAACGAGTTCGCCGGCGACGGGGTGATGGCGATCTTCGGAGCCCCCGACGAGATGGAGCCACGCGATCAGGTCAGGTCCGCTCTCGAGGCGGCTCGAGAGCTGCAGCGCGCGCTGCCCGGGTGGAGCCAGGGGTGGTACGCACTCGGGATCGACCAAGACCTGCAGGCGAGGATCGGCATCAACACCGGTGTCATCTCGGTGGGGACGTTCGGGTCCGCAGTTCGTGCGACGTACACCGGCATGGGACTGCAGACCAACATCGCCGCTCGCATCCAGGCTCAGTGCGACCCCGGATCGATCCTGCTCTCGAAGACGAGCTGGGCCTTGGTCTCCGACACGGTTGCCTGCGAGCTGCGCGGTGAGGTCGAGGTCAAGGGCGTCCACTTCCCGATCGCCATGTACGAACCCCGCGCAGGCTGACGATCACCGGATCAGACCTCAGGCCTCCGGGAACCTCACGCCCGTGTTCGAGTGGCACCGGTAGCCGAACGGGTTCTTGGCGAGGTACTGCTGGTGGTGGTCCTCGGCGTAGTAGTACGTCGGTACCTCGCGGATCTCGGTGGTCACCGACCCGAGCCGGCGCCGCTCCAGCTCGGCGTTGTAGACAGCGCTGAGCTCGCGCGCCGTCTGCTCCTGCTCGGGCGTGGTGAAGTAGAGCGCGGAGCGGTACTGCGTGCCCACGTCGTTGCCCTGGCGCATGCCCTGGGTCGGGTCGTGCACCTCGAAGAACGTCTTGACCAGGTCGGCGTAGGAGACGACGTCCGGGTCGTAGACCACGCGCACCGCCTCGGTGTGGTTGGTCCGGCCGGAGCAGACCTCCTCGTACGACGGGTTCGGCGTCGTCCCACCGGCGTACCCGACCGATGTCGACCAGACGCCGGGCATCTTCCAGAAGATCTCCTCGGCGCCCCAGAAGCAGCCGAGTCCGAAGATCGCGACCTCGTAGCCCTCCGGCGCGGTGTCGGTGACGATCGGGTGCGTCCAGCGTCTTGTGGCGCTCGGAGAGGTGGAACGGGCGCTCGCTGCGACCGGGCAGCGCCTGCTCGGGAGCGATCAGCTCGGACTTGTTGGTGAAGAACACGGGGAGCCTCCTCGAAGCTGAACTCGAGCCGCCCGGGGTGGGCGGTCTGCTGGGTTCAACCACGACGCTAGCCACTTCGTTCCAGCTCGGGCCGGCACACGCTCCTTACGGACCGATGACGCCGCGACCGCGGCGGATAGTCTCGCCGGGTGAGCGAGCAGGAGCATCGGGGCAAGGCCGGGTTCGAGACCCGGGCCATCCACGCGGGCTACGAGCCCGACCCGACCACGGGCGCGGTGATCCCGCCGATCTACGCGACATCGACCTACAAGCAGGACGGCGTCGGCGGGCTGCGCGGCGGCTACGAGTACAGCCGTTCGGCAAACCCGACCCGCACCGCGCTGGAGGGTGCCCTGGCGGCCGTCGAGGAGGGCGAGCGCGGCTTCGCCTTCGCCTCGGGGCTCGCCGCCGAGGACACGCTCGTGCGCTCGACCTGCCGCCCCGGCGACCACGTCGTGCTGCCGAACGACGCCTACGGCGGCACCTTCCGGCTCTTCGACAAGGTCGAGAAGGCGTGGGGCGTCGAGCACACCAGCGTGCCGGTCAGTGACGTCGACGCCGTCCGCGGCGCCATCCGTCCAGGCCAGACCAAGCTCGTCTGGCTCGAGACGCCGACCAACCCGCTACTCAACATCGGCGACATCGAGGCGCTCGCCGCCGTCGCGCACGACGCCGGTGCCCGGCTGGTCGTCGACAACACCTTCGCCTCGCCCTACCTCCAGCAGCCGCTGAGCCTCGGCGCCGACGCGGTGGTTCACTCCACCACCAAGTACGTCGGCGGCCACTCGGACGTCGTCGGCGGGGCGCTCGTCGTCCGCGACCTCGAGCTCGCCGACCAGGTCGGATTCCACCAGAACGCCATCGGCGCGGTCGCCGGGCCCTTCGACTGCTTCCTCACCCACCGCGGGCTGAAGACCCTGGCGGTGCGGATGGATCGGCACTGCGACAACGCCGAGCGCGTCGTCGAGTTCCTGGCCGGTCACGCGACCGTCACGCAGGTGATCTACCCCGGTCTCGCCGAGCACCCGGGCCACGACGTCGCCTGCGCGGCAGATGTCGCGATTCGGCGGCATGGTGTCGTTCCGGGTCTCGGGCGGCGAGGACCAGGCGCTGGCCGTGTGCGAGCGCACGCACGTGTTCACGCTCGGGGAGTCGCTCGGCGGCGTCGAGTCGTTGATCGAGCACCCCGGCCGGATGACCCACGCCAGCGTTGCGGGCACCGACCTCGAGGTGCCGGCCGACCTCGTGCGACTCAGCGTCGGCATCGAGTCGATCGACGACCTGCTCGCAGACCTCGACCGCGC
Source organism: uncultured Actinomycetota bacterium (assembly GCA_963781575.1). Taxonomy (GTDB): domain Bacteria; phylum Actinomycetota; class Actinomycetes; order Propionibacteriales; family Nocardioidaceae; genus Nocardioides. The sequence continues at coordinate 165,805 of CAWAGM010000005.1, forward strand.
CCTCGGATCCGAGGCTGACGCGATGGCCTCCGACGACGAGAGCCCGTGGCCCCGGGAAGCGACGAACACGAGCGGAGCGACGGCGCCGGCTGCGAGAGCGTGAGGAACGGGTGCGTGCCAGACTCGCTGCCCAGTGGGCGCAGGTGCGGGAGGAGCGGCAGGGCCGGTCCGGCGCCGGTAACGACCAGGGTCCGTCGAACTTCAGCCAGGGCCCAGGTGCCGTGGGGCCTCGACCTCGCCGCGGCCTGGGCGTGGCGGTTGCTCGTCATCGCCGGCGGCGACGTACCTGCTGTTTCGCCTCGTCGGCTTCTTCGCGGTGGTCACGCTGCCACTGGCGATCGCACTTCTCGTCGCTGCACTGGTGAGCCCCGTGGTGAGCCCTGCTGCAACGGCTCGGTCTGCCGACGTGGGCTGGCTTCGATCCTGGTCGTCGTCGGCTTCCTGGGTGCCGTGGGACTGCTTCTCACGTTCGCCGGTCAGCAGGTGGCGAGCGGCGCCAACGACCTCGCCGACTCGACCGTGCGTGGCCTGGGTGAGATCAAGACCTGGCTCAAGGACGGCCCGCTGAACGCCAGCGACTCACAGATCGACGGCTACATCCAGGACGTCCAGGACACCATCAGCGAACAGACCGCCGACAGTGACTGGTTCTCCCAGGCCACCCAGATCGGCAGCACCCTCGGCCACGTGTTCGCCGGCTTCTTCATCATCTTGTTCGCGACCTTCTTCTTCTTGGCAGACGGCGACCGCATCTGGGCCTGGATCGTCCGGATCGCGCCCGCGCGCGGCACGCGAGCGGGTCGACAGCTCGGGGCGGGTCGCCTGGATCTCGCTGACCCAGTTCGTGCGAGCCACGGTGATCGTCGCGGCCGTCGACGCGCTCGGCATCATGATCGGCGCAGCGATCTTGCAGGTGCCGTTCGTGCTGGCGATCGGAGTCCTGGTCTTCCTCGGCGGCTTCGTGCCCCTCATCGGTGCCACGGTCGCGGGAGTCGTCGCCATCTTGGTGGCGCTGGTCGACCAAGGGCCCGCTCACGGCGCTGATCATGCTGGGGGTGGTCATCGGGGTGCAGCAGCTCGAGGGTCACGTGCTCCAGCCGTTCCTGATGGGGCGGTGGGTCTCGGTGCACCCGCTCGCGGTCATCATCGCGATTGCAGGCGGTGTCACGGTGGGGGGTGTGGCCGGCGCACTCGTCGCAGTCCCCCTGGCCGCCACCGCCAACGCCGTCGCGCAGCACCTCGCCTCGTTCACAGAGGTGGGGGACGACCCGGTCGACGAGCTGGCCGAGGACTACGAGGAGACCGGTGATGAGCCTCCTGACACTGGAGAGCTGGAGCACGAGATCAGTGAGCACGCAGCGGACCGCGATGACGGCTGACGTGACTCTCAGTGACATCCAGTCGGCTCGCAGCCTCCTGGCGGGCGTCGCGATCACCACGCCGATGGAGGAGTCGCGCTGGCTCTCCTCCGTGGTCGGCGGCCCGGCACACCTCAAGTGCGAGAACCTCCAGCGCACCGGTTCGTTCAAGGCGCGCGGCGCCTACGTGCGCATCTCCCGGCTCTCGGAGGCCGAACGCGCCAGGGGAGTGGTCGCTGCGTCGGCCGGCAACCACGCGCAGGGCGTGGCGCTCGCGGCTCAGCTGCTCGGCATCCAGGCCACGGTCTTCATGCCCGAGGGGGCACCGATCCCCAAGGAGAAGGCCACCCGCGCCTACGGTGCCGATGTCGTGTTCCACGGCCGCTACCTCGAGGACGCCCTCGTGGCGGCGCGCGCGTTCGCCGACGAGACGGGGGCGGTGCTGATCCATCCCTTCGACCACGTGGACGTCGTCGCCGGCCAGGGCACCGTCGGGCTGGAGATCCTCGAGCAGGTGCCCGGGGCCGCCACGGTGGTCGTGCCGACCGGTGGTGGCGGGCTGCTCGCCGGCATCGCCATCGCCGTCAAGGCGCTGCGACCCGACGTGCGCGTCGTCGGCGTGCAGGCCAAGGGAGCCGCGGCCTACCCGGGCTCGCTCGAGCAGGGCACCCCGGTGCCGTCTGACCTCGATGAAGACGATGGCTGACGGCATCGCGGTCGGGTTGCCCGGCGCACATCACCTTCGCGGCAGTGCGCGACCACGTCGACGAGGTGGTGACCGTCTCCGAGGAGTCGATGTCACGCGCCCTCCTGGCCCTGGTCGAGCGGGCCAAGATGGTCGTCGAGCCGGCCGGTGCCGCCGCCGTCGCCGCCCTGCTCGAACGTCCCGACGCGTTTCAAGCGCCGGTGGTGGCCGTGCTCTCAGGCGGCAACATCGACCCGATCCTGCTGGGCAAGGTGATTCAGCACGGCATGGCTGCGGCCGGCCGCTACCTGAACCTGCACGTCACCATCCCTGACGTGCCGGGTGGGCTCGCGCAGTTCCTCGGTGACGTAGGGGAGACCGGCGCCAACGTCCTCGAGGTCGGCCACGAGCGGATCTCCCCGTCGCTCGACCTCGCCGAGGTCGACGTCCACGTGCAGCTGGAGACGCGGGGCGAGGAGCATGCCGTGCTGGTGCTGGAACGACTGCGCGAGCGCGGCTACCGCGTCAGCGGGTAGTCCTGCGCCGGGTCGGCGTGGGGGGGAATCAGCCGGTGTAGGGCTTGGCGTCGACGATCTCCACTGGTCTGCTGACGGCCGTTGACCTCGTAGGTCACGCTGTCGCCGCGCTTGGCGCCGAGGATCGCGGCACCCATCGGTGACTGCGGCGAGTAGACCGTCAGCCCCTCGACGGTGTCCTCCATCTCGCGGGCCGCGAGCAGGAAGGTCTCGGCCTCGTCATCGGCGTCACCCTTGAACTTGTAGGTCACGATCATGCCCGGCTCGACGACGCCGTCGTCGGGCGGCGTTTCGCCGATCTCGGCGCGACGCAACATGTCCTCGAGCTGGCGGATCCGGCCCTCGAGCTTGCCCTGCTCCTCGCGGGCGGCGTGATATCCGCCGTTCTCCTTCAGGTCACCCTCGTCGCGCGCCTCGCTGATGCGGGCGATGATCTCCTGGCGAACCGGGCCCTTCAGGTTCTCGAGCTCGGCCTGGAGCTTGTCGAAGGCGTCCTGGGTCACCCAGACGGTGCCCTGCTCGGTTGACTGGGTCATGGGTACTCCTGAGTACATCGTGGTGATGCGGTGTGATGGGTGCGAAACGAGGTCGGGCCGTGCGTGCCTGTCGGTGCGGTCGGTCTCAGCGCCCAGCGAGCGCAGGTCGAGCGGACGGCCGAAAGATCGACCCTAGCAAGAAGCCGGTCAGCGGGGTCGCGATTGCCCGGGTGCCGTGCAGCCCGACCAGCTCCACCGACGTCGCACGGCGTTCGGTGCTCACCGCGTGGGTGACCCGGCCGTTGGAGTCGGGCTCGGGGGTGAAGACCGCCCGTCCCACGAGCGTGTGGTCCTCCGCGTAGGCCTTGAGCTCGCACGTCGCTTCCACGTCGTCCGAGCTCAGGTCGACCACGAAGGACGCCGTCGCGGTGGTGTCGTCGACCACGTCGAAGGTGAGCTCGCCCGAGGCGACCGACGGGTTCGCCTGCTCCACGATGGTCCAGGTCAACCAGCCACCGAACACGAGGACCAGGACGACCGTTGCGACCCGGGCCACGGGACGACGCCACGGCGCGGGTGCGCCGTACCGATCAGCAAGGGTGTCCTGCGAGCTCACCCGTCCATCCTCACACCTACGATGAAGCCATGCCGCAGGACCCTGGAACGCCCCCTGCCTACCTGGCGGGCTACCGCCTCATGCACGTGCACGCCCACCCCGACGACGAGTCGAGCAAGGGCGCGGCCTCGACGGCCAAGTACGTCGCCGCCGGAGTCGACGTCCACGTCGTCACTTGCACGGGGGGCGAGCGCGGCTCGATCCTGAACCCCAAGATGGACCGGCCCGACGTGCTGGAGAACATCACCGAGATCCGGCGCCAAGAGATGGAGCGGGCGCGCGACATCCTCGGTGTCAGCCAGGACTGGCTCGGGTTCGTCGACTCGGGCTGGCCCGACGGCGACCCCAAGCCGCCGCTGCCCGAGGGCTGCTTCGGCCTGGTGCCGCTCGAGGAGGCCGCGGCCCCGCTGGTGAAGCTGATCCGCGAGTTCCGGCCACACGTGCTGACCACCTACGACGAGCGCGGCGGCTACCCGCACCCTGACCACATCAAGTGCCACGAGATCAGCGTCGAGGCCTTTGCCGCCGCCGCCGACCCCGAGCGCTACCCCGAGCTGGGGGAGCCCTGGCAGGTGCTCAAGCTCTACTACCACCACTCGTTCAACCGGGAGCGGATGCAGAAGCTCCACGACGTGATGCTCGAGCACGGGCTGGAGTCACCTTGGGCCGAGCGGCTCAAGGAGTGGAAGCCCGAACCTGAGTGGGATGCCCGCGTCACCACCAAGGTGCCGTGCGCCGACTACTTCGGCGTGCGCGACCAGGCGCTGCTCGCGCACGCCACCCAGATCGACCCCGACGGCTTCTGGTTCGCGATCCCACGCGAGCTGCAGACCGAGGTCTGGCCTACCGAGGACTACGAGCTGGTCACCTCGTTCGTCGACTCAGCCAAGCCCGAGGACGACCTCTTCGCCGGCATTCCACGCCCTGAGGGAGACTGAACCCATGCTCGTCGCGCTTGCACCCATGCTGCTCACGGCCGCTCCCGAGGACGAGGACGTCGTCGCCGGCTGGACCGCCTTCGGGTTGTTCGGGCTCGGCATCGTGGCGGTCGTGCTGCTCGGCTTCAGCCTGGTCAAGCGGCTGAAGAACGTCGAGCGTGCCGCCGAGGCCGGCCTCTACGACCCGTCCGACCCGCGGCCCGTCCGGCCAGCGCGTGGACTCGCCGCGGCGCGGCAGCTGCGCGAGCAGGCTGCGGCCGAGGACGAGAAGACCGACTGACTCGCTGGTGTCCGCTGGTCACGCGGTCAGCGTTGTGGCGTCGATAGGTTTGGTCGCATGACCGCCCCGATGTACGTACCCGCATTCTTCGTCAAGCAGAAGTTCGCGATGACGACCAACCGGTACGAGCTCTACGCCGCCAACCCTGACGGCTCGTTCGGGCAGATGATGGGCCTGGCCCAGCAGAAGCGCCTGGCCTTCAAGGAGGAGGTCACCTTCTACTCCGACGAGACCAAGTCGCGGCCGGTGTTCAGCTTCAAGGCGCGCAAGCGGATCGACCTCAACTCCGGCTACGACATCTTCGATGAGAACCATCGAGCAGCTCGGCTTCTTCCGCAAGGACTTCGGGGCCAGCCTGCTGCGTTCCACCTTCCACATCGAGGGCCCGGGCTACGCCGGCACCGGACGGGAGCGCAGCCAGGCGGTGGCACTGATCCGTCGCTTCGCCGACATCCCGTTCCTCCCCATCCACTTCGACTTCGTCGGCCGCCGACGGCCGCCCGCTGCTGCAGGTGGAGCGGCAGAGCAGCGTGCGTGACAAGTACACGGTGACGGTGCCCGAGCAGGCGATCGACTTCCGCGTCGCCGCCGCGCTCGCGGTCGGGCTCGACGCCCTCATGCAGCGCTGATGCTGACGCCAGAGTCGAGCGCTGCCGTCGAGCAGGCCGCCCTCGAGCCACCGGTCTACCTGCCGGGCTACGACATCGCTGGCGCACGGGCCCAGGCGCGCGAGCTGGCCGCGGCGGGCGCCGCGCGAGAGCGTCGCCCTGGTCGAGGACGTCGACGCTGGCGGGGTCGCCTGTCGGCTCTACCGTCCCGTCGAGGCCGAGCCGGGCGTGGTGCTGCACCTGCACGGCGGAGGCTTCGTCTTCAACGACATCGACGTCCACGACGGTGCGGCCCGGCGGCTGGCCAACCGCTCGCTCCGCTCGGTGCTCAGCGTCGACTACCGGCTCGCCCCCGAGCACCCGTTCCCGGCTGCCCGCGACGACGTAGACGCGGTGTTGTCGTGGCTCGACCGCGAGGGTGCGAGCCGCGGCCTCGACGGTCCGACCTTCGCCCACGGGGACAGCGCCGGCGCCAACCTCGCGCTCGTCGCGGCGCTGCGTCACCCGGGGCGGTTCCGCGCGGTGGCACTGATCTACCCGTTCCTCGATCCCACCTGCCGGTTCGACTCCCACACGACCGAGACCGCGGGCTTCGACCCGCTCGAGGTGGAGTGGTACTGGACGCAGTACTCCGGCGGAGACCCGCGCCGGTTCGACGACCCCGACCTCGCCCCGCTGCGCTCGGAGACGCTCTGGACCTTGCCGCCGACCTTCATCATGACCGCCGAGCACGACCCGCTGAGAGGCGAGGGTGAGCACCTTTCCCGGCTGCTGGCCGAGCAGGGAGTGCAGGTCGTGGCGACCCGCTACCTGGGTCAGATCCACGGCTTCTGGCGGCACGAGCAGGTCTTCACCGCGGCGGAACCGCTCATGCGGCAGGCGGCTTCGTTCCTGGCCTCCCACGCCTGACAGGATTACCCGCATGCGCGTGCACCTCGGCAGCGACCATGCCGGCCTGGAACTGAAGGACCACCTCAAGACCTGGTTGATCGACCACGGCTTTGAGCCGGTCGACCACGGCCCGTTCGTCTACGACGCCCTCGACGACTACCCCGTCTTCTGCCTGAGGGCAGCCGAGGGAGTAGCGGCCGAGCGCCACGACGGCCTCGATAGCCTCGGCGTCGTCATCGGCGGTTCGGGCAATGGCGAGCAGATGGCGGCCAACAAGGTGACCGGCATCCGCTCGGCCTTGGTCTGGTCGGAGGAGACCGCCGTGCTGGCGCGCGAGCACAACGACGCCAATGTGGTCTCGGTCGGTGGCCGCATGCACTCGCTCGACGACATGACCCGGTTCGTGGAGGTGTTCCTCGCTACGCCGTTCCCCGGTGACGAGCGGCACGTGCGGCGTATCGGCCAGCTCGCCGACTACGAGACCACTGAGGAGCTTCCGCCGCTGCCCGAGTCGGCCCTGGCCCCATCAGATCTGGCCCCCTCAGATCTGGGCGCACCGGTCCCGGACGCCGGTGCCTGAGGGGCACACGCTCCACCGCCTCGCCGCCGACCTGACGGCTGCGTTCGGCGGCCGCCGGGTCTCGGTGAGCAGTCCGCAGGGCCGCTTCGCCGAGTCGGCTGCTCTCCTTGACGGCCTTGTCCTCGAGGGCGCCGAGGCATGGGGCAAGCAGCTGTTCATCGAGCTCACGGGCGAGCGCTTCGTGCACGTGCACCTCGGCTTGATCGGCACCTTCGACGTGCACGCCCACGTCGAGGAGGTGCCACTTCCCGTCGGTCAGGTGCGGCTCCGCCTGGCCACCCCCTCGTCGTACGCCGACCTGCGGGGCGCCATCGCGTGCGAGCTGATGACCGTCGAGCAGGTCAGCGCGCTGGTCGCGAAGGCCGGACCCGACCCGTTGCGGGCAGACGCCGACCCGACCCGCGCCTGGAACCGGATCCGCCGCAGCCGCAAGTCGATCGGGGCCCTGCTCATGGACCAAGGTGTGCTGGCCGGCGTCGGCAACGTCTACCGGGCCGAGGTGCTGTTCCGGCAGCGGCTGCACCCCCTGCGTCCGGGCAACACCCTCCGGGTCGGGCAGTGGCAGGCGATCTGGGACGACCTGGTGGTGCTGATGGCCGATGGCGTCCGCAGCGGACGGATAGACACGGTGCGGCCCGAGCACACCCCGGACGCGATGGGACGCGAACCGCGCCGCGACGACCACGGCGGCGAGGTGTACGTCTACCGGCGGCACGGCCAGCCCTGCCACGTGTGTGGCCGCAAGGTCAGCACAGCCGTGCTCGAGACCCGCAATCTCTTCTGGTGTTCTCGATGCCAGCCCACGTTCCGATCCAGGGCCATAGTGCCGTGAGTGGGAAATACCTGGTCGGTTCGCGTCGTCAGGGTGCGTGCCGGGCAAGGCGGCGTCGCGCAGGGCTACCGGGCGCCACGCAAGCGATGCCAACACCGCCGGGGGCGTGCCATGGCGGCGCCAATCGTCCAATCATTTCTCGCGAGCGGCACTAGGCTGAAGGCTCCTCATCTCGGATCACTCCCCGGAAGTGCCAGCACAGTGAACAGCTCGATCTCAGCTGCGCAACGCGCGTCTCGCCCTGCTCGGGCTATCTCGACGCGTCGTCGGTGGCAGCAGGCACTGGGACGCGGCACGACGATCGAGAACCGGATCGCACTGGCGCTGGCGGTGGGCACGGTTGGCGTCACGGTCCTCATCGCCAGCTTCCCCACGCAGTTCCCGTTCACGAGTCTGGTCATTCCGGTGATCCTCGGCAGCATCCTGCTCGGGCCGCGCACGCTCCCGTGGTTCGTCGTCTTCGTGATGGTGATGCTCACGATCTCCCTGTCCAACCAGGAGGAGATCACCAATCGCACCATCGGCGCGGCCGGCGTCCAGTTCATCGTCGCTGGCATCGTCCTGCTGGCCAGCTTCCGGCGCGCGCGCCTCGGCGTGGCCGGTCTGCGCGGCGAGTCGATGTTCGTCGATCTGCGCGACCGGATCCTCAACCAGGGCGGGATTCCCGACCTGCCGCGCGGCTGGCTGGTCGAGTCGGCCCTCCACTCCGCGGGAGGCACGGCTTTCGCCGGCGACTTCGTGGTCGCGGCCCAATCGGCCGACGCGCGCTCGCTGCAGCTGGTCGTCGTCGACGTCTCGGGCAAGGGTGTCGAGGCAGGCACCCGGGCCTTGCTGCTCTCCGGTGCTTTCGGTGGGCTCCTCGGAGCAATGCCCCGGGCCGAGTTTCTGCCGGCCGCGAACTCATACCTGATGCGGCAGGACTGGGACGAGGGATTCGCCTCGGCGATCCATCTCTGGCTCGACCTCGAGAGGGGGGACTACGAGGTCCGCGCCGCGGGGCACCCACCGGCCGCGCACCGCATCGCCGCGACCGGCCGCTGGTCGGTGCTGAACACTGACGGCCCGGTGCTCGGCCTCCTGGACGAGGCGAGCTTCACCTGCGTGCGAGGCACGCTGGGAGCAGGCGATGCCGTGCTGCTCTACACCGACGGCATGGTGGAGGAGCCGATGCGCGACATCGACCTCGGCATCGATCGACTGCTCGGCCAGTGCGAGACGATGGTGCGTGGCTCGTTCGCTGGCGCCGCTGAGCTCTTGGCGCAGGCGCTCGGCTCGAAGAACGACGATCGGGCTTTGATGGTCGTGCAGCGCACCTGAACGGGCCCGCCATACACGCTGGTGCCGGTTGGTCCACACCGGTGCACGTGTGGGACGATCATCGGGTTCAGATCCGCGCTCTGGCGCGGAGAGCTGATCGGCGGATGTAGCTCAATGGTAGAGCCTCAGTCTTCCAAACTGATTACGCGGGTTCGATTCCCGTCATCCGCTCCAAGGGGTCGATTTCCGAGTTCGGAAAGGGCGCCTTGACGGGGCGTAGCGTAGTGGCTAGCGCGCCTGCTTTGGGAGCAGGAGACCGCAGGTTCGAGTCCTGTCGCCCCGACCCAGCTACTTCCAGATGTGGACGTAGTCGATCTTGGTCGTCACGACCGGCGGCAACTACCGCCGGTCGTGGACGTTCTCGGTCGTCCCGCGGGCCTCGAGGTTCCGCTCTCGATCTGGATCGACGAATTCGGGCCTGCCGGGCACACCGGTACGATCGGACGTCGGCCTCCGCCGTCCTGCGGGCCGCCCGAGACCTTTCAGTCAGCAGCGGCCGGCTCGGCCGCGTGCCCGACGCACGAACCCAGGCACGATCCAGCCCTGTACCAGCCACGAAATAACAAGGAGAACACCTGTGAAGAGCGCCGTCGAGACCTTGAGCCCGACCCGGGCCAAGCTGACCGTCGAGGTGCCCTTCGAGGAGCTCGGTCCGAGCCTCGACAAGGCGTACAAGAAGATCGCGCAGCAGATCAACATCCCAGGCTTTCGCAAGGGCAAGGTGCCGCCGATGGTCATCGACCGTCAGGTCGGCCGCAGCGCGGTCCTCGACGAGGCGATCAACGAGGTGCTGCCCCAGAAGTACGTGCAGGCGCTCGAGGAGAACAAGCTCTCCCCACTCGCCCAGCCCGAGATCGAGGTGACCAAGTTCGAGGACAACGAGACCCTCGAGTTCACCGCTGAGGTCGACATCCGTCCCGAGATCACCCTCCCGGCCTACCAGGGCCTCGAGGCCTCGGTCGAGGACATCGAGATCACCGACGCCGACGTCGACGAGCAGATCCAGGCGTTGCGTGAGCGATTCGCCACCCTGCTGGACGTCGAGCGCGCGGCCGTTGACGGTGACTTCGTCGTTCTCGACCTCAAGGCCACCCAGGACGGTGAGGTCGTCGAGGGCGCCGAGGTCACCGGCATGTCCTACCGCGTCGGTCGCGGTGGCATGATCGACGGTCTGGACGAGGCCCTGGTCGGCCTGAAGGCCGGCGAGGAGAAGGTCTTCGAGAGTGAGCTCGTCGGTGGCGATCTGGTGGGCACCAAGGTCGAGGTCGCGGTGGCCGTCAGCCAGGTCCAGGAGCAGGAGCTCCCCGACCTCGACGACGAGTTCGCCCAGCTGGCCTCCGAGTTCGACACCGCCGAGGAGCTTGACGCCGACGTCCGCGAGCGGCTGGGCCGGGGCAAGCGTCTCGAGCAGGCCGCCGCGGCGCGCGACGCCGTCCTCGAGGTGCTGCTCGAGCAGATGGAGATCCCGCTTCCCGACTCGCTGGTCACCGAGGAGCTCAACGCCCGGCGCCAGAGCGTCGAGCAGCAGCTGGGCTACGCCGGCCTGACGATGGAGAAGTACCTCGAGGACGAGGAGCAGACCATCGACGAGTTCGAGGCCGACCTCGAGGCTCGCGTCCGGGACGCCGTCGCGGCCCAGTTCGTGCTCGACGAGGTCGCCAAGAAGGAGGAGTTCGGCATCGACCAGGCCGAGCTCTCCCAGCACCTCGTGCGTCGCGCCCAGCAGTCCGGCCAGGACCCGCAGGAGTTCGCGAACCACATGTTCGAGCACAACCACATCCCCGACCTCGTGCAGGAAATTCTGCGCGGCAAGGCGTTGGCCATGATCGTCGAGGCCGCCACCGTCAAGGACGGCTCGGGCAACGTGATCGACCTGAAGAACCTGCAGCCCGACGGCACCATCGGCGAGCCGGTCGCCGAGGAGACTGCGGACGCCGAAGCTCCGGCCGAGGAGTCCTCCGAGGACGCCTGATTCAACTCTTCTTGCGCTGACCCGTCCTCTATAGAGGACGGGTCAGCGTCGTTTAGCGCATGATGCCGACGCGGCGGTAGCCCTGGTTGGGGAAGACCACGCTGGTGTCGACCGTGGGGAACCGGGAATGCAGGATCTCGGTGAGCACGTGGCGGTAGTCGGTGGTGACAGCGAGGTCGCCCTCCACCTGCTTCCCGCTGTTCAGCGTGGGCCAGCGGCCGTAGTAGCGACCGCCGCGCACGCCGGCGCCCATCACCAGCACGGCGTTGCCGTAACCGTGGTCGACGCCGCTCGCGCCGTTCTCTGCGAGGCGGCGTCCGAACTCGCTGAGGGTCACGACGGTGACGCGCTGGGCGGCCGGGCCGAGGTCGGTGAAGAACGCAGCGAGCGACTGGGCCAGGTCGGCGACGCCGTTCGACATCGCCGTCGTGAGGTTGAGGTGGTGGTCCCAGCCGCCCGAGTCGACCGCGATCGCGCGGACGCCGACGCCGGCCCGGATGAGCGCGGCGGCGTTGCGCAGCGACATGCCGAGCCCTGAGCCCGGGTAGGCAGCGCCGCCTCGGGGCTCCTCAGCGGCCTGCTCGGAGTAGCGCAGGCCGCGCTTGGCCAGGTCGAGGGCGTTGAGTCCCGCGCGCGAGGCCGGTCGGTTGTTGGCGCTGTACATCTCCCGCAGCCCGCGGCGCAGACCGTTCCCGGTCTTGGAGCCAGCGAACGGCGTGGCCAGGTAGCCGGGCGAGGCGAGCGCCACCGACTCCGCGGGGCCGACGAGCGAGGTCGGAACAACATTGGTGCCGAGGGCGACGCCCTGGAAGATGTCGTCGCTCTGGAGGGCGCCGATCATCCGGTTGAGCCAGCCGACGCGCTCGACGCTGTCGGGGTCGGCGTCCTCGATCTCCTCCATCGCGCTGAAGTGGCTGCGGTTCGGGATCGGCATGCCGACGGCATGCACGACGGCGAAGGCGTCCTTCTTCCACATCGGCGACAGGGCTCGGAACGACGGGTGCAGGCCGAAGGTCGCGTCCTTGTGGAGCAACCGGCTCTTGGCGATCGCGGTGGTTGGGCGGGCGCTGTAGTAGGCCTTCTCGGCGTGCGGCACGACCATCGAGAGGCCGTCGACGCCACCGCGCTGGGAGACGACGACGAGCACGTTGCCGGCGGCTTCAGCCCCGTAGACGGCCGCGGTGAGCACGTCGCCGACCATGGACGTCGTGACGCCGGCGGCCCCGGCGAGGCCGGCCACGCCCGCGCCCTTGAGGAGCGAACGGCGCGAGAGGTCGCGGTAGTCGACACAGCCGCAGGACTCGGCACCGGGAACTGAGCCTGAGATGGGGGGAGTGGTCATCGCTCGAGTCCTGCCGGTGAGTTGAGCACAGTGCCACGCAGCAGCTGGTACTCGGTGTCGGACAGGGCCCCGGGGCCGCGGTAGCTGCGTGTGCTGGGCTTGCCGAGCGCCGCCGCGACGGCGTACACGAGCTCGCGGGTCGCCGGTCGCCCGAGCAGCCGCTGGGACTGGTGCTCGGTGAGCTGGGCCAGAGTCCGCGGCCAGGTGCCGGGCAGCTGGGAGGCCTTCTCGGCCACGGTGACGCCGCGGAACAGGTCGCCGGAGGTGGCGGCGAGGTTGTAGTGGTGCTGCCAGCTGCGCAGCACTCGCGACGCCGACAGATAGTCGCGTGAGGTCTCCGGCCAGCCGTCGGGCCGCGGCCAGCGGTAGGGCACTTGGCCCATGTCTCGGGCGGTCGCCACGAGGTGCTGCACGAACGAGTCGGCCATCGCCAGCCCGTTGGTCGGTTCCAGCCCCATCACCCGGGCCGTGCGGACGACGTCGTCGCTCGGCGTCCAGGCCTTCATGTGCTTGGACTTCTGGAACGCCGGGTGCCGCACCAGGGCCGTGAGCGTAGCGCTGATGTCGGTGCCGCTGCGCCGATAGGCGTTCGCGACGGCCTTGATGATCGTCTCCGGCGGATCGTCGCTCACGAAGCGCGTGCAGAGCCGCTCGGCGATCCGTCGGGCCGTGAAGGGGTGGCCGGCGAGGTAGCCGAGCATCTCGTCGAGGGCGGCGCGGCCGTCCTTGGCCCGGTTGGGGTGGGAGAAGCCGAGCACGTTGATCCGGCCGGTGTAGTGGCGGTTCGCGTCGTAGGCGGCGCGATAGTCGATGAAGACGTTGACGGTGAAGCCGGTGAGCATGCGCGAGGCGTTGAGCACGTCCTTCTCGCTGTAGCGCCGTCCGACCGTGTGCAGCTCGAGCAGCTCGCGCCCGAGGTTCTCGTTGATGCCGTCCTTGTAGTTCAGGTCGTTGGTCAGGTAGCCGGCCATCGCCGGGTGCACGATCGGCCTTCTTCAGCATCGCGCGGTAGGTGCCCAGAGCGTGCGGCCGGATGACGTTGAGCTCGTAGTCGGTGCGCCACGGGAACGAGCGGTCCTCGTTGATCGGCACGTAGAGCAGGTTCGACCAGAAGTCGACCATGGTCTCGTAGACCTGGTGCCGGCTCAGGATGCGACGCGCGAAGTTCTGCGCGATCAGCTCGTTGCCCACGGTGTCGGCGCTTCGAACCCCGGCGATGTGGCTGGCGTACTGGACCTGGGGGAGCAGGTTGAGCAGGGGGAACCAGGTCGGGATCAAGTTGGCCGTCAGCGGTTCCTGGGCCGAGCGGTTCAGCTGGCTGCGGAACCATCCTTCGGCGCCACCGTGCGAGCGGACGTCAGCGACGAGGTCGTCGTTCACGCCGTAGGCGAAGCGGTCGACCAGGTGGCGCGTCGAAGCGTTCAGTGGGGAGGCGGAGGGCACGAGGCCAAGCATCCGGCATGCAGGCCATCCGCGTCCGGAGATCCGCTAGGCATGTTGAGTGCACGGGTGTCCACCGAATGGGTATCGTGGGTGCATGACGACCGCGCCAGGCCCACGACTCCTCGACAGCCTGTCGCTGGCCACCGAGGTGGCCGACGGGCTGGTGCTCGCCACCATCCGCGACACGCACCTGGCCTTCGCCGACCGGGTGCACGGGGTCACCGAACGCGTGCTGGGTCCGTCCTCGCGGGTTCCGGGCGCTGTGCACCGCCGCATCGCGAGCGCCGTCTACGGCGGTCTCGGGGCCGGGCTGCGGGCGACGTCCGTGCTGCTCGACAAGGCCGCCGAGCAGGGCATCGGCCCCGACCTCGAGGGCGGCCCTCGAGGACGCTTCGTGAGCTCGGCGGTCAACGGTCTGATCGGCGACCGGCTGCTGCGCGAGCGCCCCCACATGGCGATCCCGATGGCGGTGCGCCTCGGCGGCCGCGACGTCGCGCCCGATGGTCCGGCTCTGGCAGCCGCCTTCCCCGACGCCACCGGTCAGCTCGTCGTCTTCCTGCACGGGCTCTGCGAGAACGAGTCGTACTGGCGCTTCCACCGCGACCGCACCGGCACGACCTACGGCGAGAGCCTCGAGGGCCGGGGTTGGACGCCGGTCTACCTGCGCGCCAACACCGGTCTGTCGCTGCGTGAGAACGGCGCGGCGCTGAGCTCGCTGCTCGAGCGCGTGGTCGATGGCTGGCCCGTGCCGGTCACCCGGATCGCCCTGGTCGGCCACTCGCTCGGTGGGCTCGTCATCCGCGCAGCGAGCGCGGTCAGCCTGGGGGAGCCGGGGAACGACCCCGTCTGGACCGAGCGGGTCAGCGACGTCGTCACCCTCGGCACGCCCCACCTCGGCGCCCCGATCGCGTGGGGGATCGGGCACGGCAGTCGTGGGCTCTCGTGGCTGCCCGAGACCGCGGCGTTCGGCCGACTGCTCGACTGGCGCTCGATCGGCGTCCACGACCTGGTGGCCGGCCTCGCCGAGGACGTGCCGGCGCTGCCGCACGCCCGGTACCGACTCGTCTGCGCCACCCTGACCGAGCAACGCCGCCATCCCGTGGGCCACGTCGTCGGCGACCTGCTGGTGCGCCCGCACTCGGCGTACGGGCGGGACCGTCGGGGTGGTCGGCTGTTCCCGGACGCCGACGTCCTGCACGTGGGGGGCACCGACCACTTCGGGCTGCTCAACCACCCCGCGGTTCTCGACAAGCTCCACGCCTGGCTCGCCTGATCCGCGATCCGCCGATCCGCTGACCCGGCTGAGCCAGCGCCTTCTGCTGTCGGCGAACAGCCCGGGATATCCCGTGGTTGTGTCCTCCCTGCGGGCTAGGGTCGCTGACGTGAACCAGAACTCCAACGACGCCCCGCTGACGGGTGGCCCGATGATGGGTGCCGGCGGCGGACTCAACGTTCTCGACGACCACATCTACCAGCGGCTGCTGCGCGAGCGCATCGTGTTCCTCGGCTCCGAGGTCCGCGACCAGAACGCCAACGCGATCTGTGCCCAGCTGCTGCTGCTCTCGGCGGAGGACCCCGAGGCGGACATCTTCCTGCACATCAACTCACCGGGTGGCTCGGTCGACGCCGGCATGGCGATCTACGACACCATGAACTACATCCCCAACGACGTCGCGACGGTCGGCATGGGCCTGGCCGCCTCGATGGGCCAGTTCCTGCTCTGCGCCGGCACCAAGGGCAAGCGCTACGCCCTGCCGCACGCGCGGATCATGATGCACCAACCCTCCTCGGGCATGGGTGGCTCGGCCTCAGACATCAAGATCCAGGCGCAGCAGTCGCTGCACATCAAGAAGGTGCTGCTCGACCTGATCGCCCAGCACACCGGCCAGCCCGTCGAGCAGGTGATCGCCGACGCTGACCGCGACCGCTGGTTCACCGCCGAGCAGGCGCAGGAGTACGGCTTGGTCGACCAGGTCGTCACCAGCGCTCGCGAGGCCGTCGACGACGGCCGTCCCGCCCACAAGAAGGACAGCTGAGGTAGCCACATGAACTACTACATCCCGCAGTGGGAGGAGCGCACGTCGTACGGCTTCCGCCGCATCGACCCCTACGCCAAGCTCTTCGAAGAGCGGATCATCTACCTGGGCACGCCGATCTCCGACGACGTCGCCAACGCGGTGATCGCCCAGCTGCTGTGCCTGCAGTCGATGAACCCCGACCAGGACATCAGCATCTACATCAACAGCCCCGGTGGCTCCTTCACCGCGCTGACGGCGATCTACGACACGATGAAGTTCATCAAGCCCGACGTGCAGACCGTGTGCCTGGGGCAGGCGGCCTCCGCGGCCGCGATCCTGCTGGCCGCCGGCGCTCCCGGCAAGAGGCTCGCCCTGCCGAACAGCCGGATCCTGATCCACCAGCCCTACACCGAGGGCACGTTCGGCCAGACCTCCGACATCGAGATCCAGGCCAACGAGATCCTGCGCATGCGCGACCTGCTCGAGAAGATGATCAGCGAGCACAGTGGCAAGTCGATCGAGGAGGTCAGCCGCGACATCGAGCGCGACAAGATCCTGACCGCCGAGCAGGCCGTCGAGTACGGCCTGATCGACAGCGTGCTCGAGTCGCTGAAGACCCCCGCCCTCGCCTGAGGGCACGACGACGCCCAACCCGAAGACTGGCCCCGTGTCTGTCCCCGCTGACGGGGCCGACACGGGGTACCGTCCCAGAACCCCTTGTTTGATCTTGTTGTTCAGATGGTCTGGAGGACCCGCCCGTGGCACGCATAGGTGACGGAGGCGACCTGCTGAAGTGCTCTTTCTGCGGAAAGAGCCAGAAGCAGGTGAAGAAGTTGATTGCTGGCCCCGGCGTCTACATCTGCGACGAGTGCATCGACCTCTGCAACGAGATCATCGAGGAGGAGCTCAGCGAGGGCTCGGACGTCGAGCTCGCCGAGCTGCCCAAGCCGCAGGGAGATCTTCGAGTTCCTGAACTCCTACGTCATCGGGCAGGAGCAGGCCAAGAAGTCACTGGCCGTCGCGGTCTACAACCACTACAAGCGGGTCCAGGCCGGCACGCAGTCCGGCACCGGCAAGCACGCCAAGGACGAGGTCGTCGAGGTCTCCAAGTCGAACATCTTGGTGATCGGTCCGACCGGCTGCGGCAAGACCTACCTGGCCCAGACGCTGGCCCGCATGCTCAACGTCCCGTTCGCGATCGCCGATGCCACGGCCCTGACCGAGGCCGGCTACGTCGGCGAGGACGTCGAGAACATCCTGCTCAAGCTGATCCAGGCCGCCGACTACGACGTCAAGAAGGCCGAGACCGGCATCATCTACATCGACGAGATCGACAAGGTGGCCCGCAAGGCCGAGAACCCGTCGATCACGCGCGACGTCTCCGGTGAGGGCGTGCAGCAGGCGCTGCTGAAGATCATCGAGGGCACCACCGCCTCGGTGCCGCCGCAGGGCGGTCGCAAGCACCCGCACCAGGAGTTCATCCAGATCGACACCACGAACATCCTCTTCGTGGTCGGCGGCGCGTTCGCCGGTCTGGAGCACATCATCGAGCAGCGGGTCGGCAAGAAGACCCTCGGCTTCACCGCCGAGGTGCGCGGTGCCGAGGAGCGTGCGTCCGAAGACCTGCTCGCGCTGGTGCGCCCCGAGGACCTCACCAAGTTCGGGCTCATCCCCGAGTTCATCGGTCGGCTCCCGCTCATCGCCAGCGTCAACAAGCTCGACCAGGCCGCCCTGGTGCAGATCCTCACCGAGCCCCGCAACGCCCTGGTCAAGCAGTACCGCAAGCTCTTCGAGATCGACGGAGTCGAGCTCGAGTTCACCGAGGACGCCATCGCCTCGATCGCCGACAAGGCTCTTGAGCGCGGCACCGGTGCTCGCGGCCTGCGCGCCATCATCGAGGAGGTCCTCCTCCACGTGATGTACGACGTCCCCTCACGTGGCGACGTCGCCAAGGTCATCGTCACCAACGAGGTCGTCCTCGGCGAGGCGCACCCCGAGCTCATCCTCCGCGAACCCGAAGCCAAGAAGAAGAAGTCGGCCTGAGTCGTCCCGCGCGGAGCGCCGATCCACGCGTCGTTCGTCGAGTGCCCGCCGAGGAACGAGGCGGGTGTATCGAGACGCCGCATGCGATGGGGCTGGCTGATGGGCTCGACGTCGTCTGTCGGCTCACCGCATCTCGATACGCCGTGAGCGACTTCGTTCCTCAGTCGCGCCCGCTACTCGATGACCGAGGGGGCGAGCTCGGCGTCGACGGTCAGCTCGGTGGCGTCGGTGGCGGTGAAGACCAGGTCACCGGTGATCTTGCCGGCGGCGCGCAGGTCGGACTCGGCCAGCTTGGCCTGGCGCACCAAGGCCTCCGGGCCGGACACCTCGACGCGGGAGAGCTCGGCGCGCATCGAGACCTTGGCCGACGACTTCGCGCCGCGGATGCCGCGCAGGGTGGCGGCGACGGCGTCGACGGCGGCCGGGTCGGCCGCGGCGGCGGAGCCGAGCTCGGCGACGGTCGGCCACGTGGACAGGTGCACTGATCCGGGCTGCCACCACGACCACACCTCTTCGGTGACGTAGGGCAGGAAGGGCGCCAGGAGGCGCAGCTGCACCTGGAGCGCCAGGGCGAGGGTCGCCTTGGCGGACTCGGTGGCGACTGACCCGTCCTCGCGGTAGGCGCGTTCCTTGACCAGCTCGACGTAGTCGTCGCAGAACTCCCAGAAGAACTTCTCCGTGGCCTCGAGCGCCGAGCTGTAGTCGTAGGCGTCGAACCCGTCGCTGGCCTTGTCGACGACGACGGCCAGGCGGGCTAGCAGGGCGCAGTCGATCGGCTCGCTGACCCGCACCGGGTCGGTGGAAGTGGCGCCGACGTTGCCGAGCACGAACTTGGAGGCGTTGAGCACCTTCATCGCCAGGCGGCGACCGACCTTCATCTGGGTCTCGTCGAACGGGGAGTCGAGGCCCGGACGGGCGATCGCGGCCCGCCAGCGCACGGCGTCCGCGCCGTACTTGTCGAGGATCTCGTTGGGCACGACGACGTTGCCCTTCGACTTCGACATCTTCTTGCGGTCGGGGTCGACGATGAAGCCGGAGATCAGCGCGTGCGACCAGGGCGCCACGCCGAACTCGGCCTGCGACCGGACGACGCGCGAGAACAGCCAAGTGCGAATGATGTCGTGCGCGTGGGTGCAGAGGTCCATCGGGAAGACCCGCTCGAACAGGTCGGGGTCGCGCTCCCAGCCGCCCGCGATCTGCGGGGTCAGCGAGGACGTCGCCCAGGTGTCCATCACGTCGGGGTCGCCGAGGAAGCCGCCCGGCTTGCCACGCTGATCCTCCGAGTAGCCACCCGGCACGTCCGTCGACGGGTCGATCGGCAGGTCAGCCTCGGCCGGCATGAGCGGGTGCGCGTAGTCGGGCTGACCCTCGTCGTCGAGCGGGTACCACGCCGGAAACGGGACGCCGAAGAAGCGCTGGCGCGAGATGAGCCAGTCGCCGTTGAGGCCGCCGACCCAGTTGTCGTAGCGGTGGTGCATGTGCGGCGGCACCCAGGTGATCTCGCGGCCCACGTCGAGCATCTCGGTGCGGAGCGCCTCGTCGCGACCACCGTTGCGCACGTACCACTGCCGGGTGGCGACGATCTCGAGCGGCTTGTCGCCCTTCTCGTAGAAGTTCGCCATCCGCTGGGTGGGCTTGGGCTCGCCGTCCAGGTCACCGCTGGTCGCGGAGCAGGGCCACCATCGCCTCACGAGCCGAGAACGTCGTCTTCCCGGCGAGCTCGGCGTAGGCCTCGGCCGCAGCGGGCGCAGCCAGCCACTCGGGCGTCTCGCGGGTCAGCCGGCCGTCGCGGCCGATCACCGTGCGCACCGGCAGGTTGAGCTCGCGCCACCACGTGACGTCGGTCAGGTCGCCGAACGTGCAGCACATGAGGATGCCCGAGCCCTTGTCGATCTCGGCGAGGGGATGTGCGACGACCGGCACCTCGACGCCGAAGACGGGCGAGGTGACAGTGGTGCCGAACAGAGCCTGGTAGCGCTCGTCGTCGGGGTGGGCGATCAGCGCCACGACGCTCGGGATCAGTTCAGGACGCGTCGTCTCGATGGTGACGACCTCGCCGTCGGGGCGGTGGAAGTTCACCCGGTGGTAGGCGCCGGCGTACTCACGCGCTTCGAGCTCGGCCTGGGCGACGGCGGTCTGGAAGGTGACGTCCCAGAGGGTCGGCGCCTCCTGGAGGTAGGCCTCGCCGCGCGCGAAGTTGCGCAGGAACGCCGTCTGGCTGACCTTCTGCGAGACCGCGCCGATGGTCGTGTAGTGCTGCTTCCAGTCGACCGAGAGACCGAGCGTGCGCCAGAGGTCCTCGAAGACCTTCTCGTCCTGCTCGACGAGCTGTTCGCAGAGCGCCACGAAGTTGGGTCGGCTGATCGGGATCTGCTTCTTCGGGTCGGGCTTCTCGGGCGGGGTGAAGTCGACGTCGAACGGCAGCGACGGGTCGCAGCGAACGCCGTAGTAGTTCTGCACCCGGCGCTCGGTCGGCAGCCCGTTGTCGTCCCAGCCCATCGGGTAGAACACGGCCTTGCCGCGCATGCGCTGGTAGCGGGCGATCAGGTCGGTGTGCGTGTAGGAGAAGACGTGCCCGACGTGCAGGCTCCCGCTGACGGTGGGCGGCGGGGTGTCGATCGAGTAGACGTTCTCGCGTGGCTGGGTGCGGTCGAAGGCGTAGGTGTCGTCGGCCTTCCATTGCGCCGACCACTTCTCCTCGAGGCCCTCGAGGGCCGGCTTCTCGGGTACGACGAGCGCACCAGGTTCGGTGCTCGTCGCGTCCGGTGCCGTGCCTTCGATGATCTCGGTCATGGCCGACAGGTTAGTTGTGTGGATGGTCACCTGTCGTATCGGATAGCCCTGTGACGACCGTCGAGATCCACGACCTGGCCTCCGACTTCCTGGCCGCAGCCTCCGGGTGGCTCGAGCGCGATCCCGTGCTGTGCACCGTGATCGCGACGAATGCGCAACGCCTGGCCCGCCACGAGGAGTCCGGACGTCCGCGGCAGGACCACCCTTCCTGGTGGGCGGTGTCCCGCGACGAGGACGGTGAGGTGACCGGTGTCGCGATGGGCACGGCGCCCTTCGTGCCGTACCCGCCCTACCTGCTGCCGATGCCGGACGACGCCGCACGTCAGCTCGCGCAGGCACTCCGCGATCGCGGCGTCGTCGTGACCGCGGCCAACGGCGCCATGCCCACGACGCAGGTGTTCGCCGACGAGGTTGCTGGATTCACCGGCGCGACGGTGGAGATCTACGAACGCACGCGGCTGTTCCACCTCCCCGCGTTGGTCGATCCGGCCGTCCCCTCAGGGCGTCTGCGCGTCGCCGGACGCGACGACACCGAGCTCTGCCTCGCCTGGTTCCGCGACTTCATCGTCGCCGTTGACGAGGTGGCAGGACGGGTCGTCGAGCCGGGTGGTGGCGAGCACTTCGAGCGCAGTGACATCGAGGACCGGATCGACGCTGGCGCGATCTGGCTGTGGGAGGACGCCGGCGAGATCGTCCATCTGACGGCCGCCAACCAGCCTGCCTTCGGCGTGGTGCGGATCGGTCCGGTCTACACGCCGGCCGAGCACCGCGGCCGCGGATACGCCAGTGCAGCGGTGGCCGCGGTCTCGCGCGAGGCCCTCGGCGTGGGGCATCGCGCCTGCCTCTTCACCGACCAGGCCAACCCGACGTCCAACCACGTCTATGAGGCGCTGGGCTACCGACCGGTGGTCGACATGGTCAACCTGCGCATCAACGCTGGTTGACTCGTCCGCCCAAGGCGTCCGCGATCACTTGTTCGGCGTCGGGTCCGGGCTTCCAGTAGCCGTACGTCCAGGTGAACTCGCCGGTGCAGGAGCTGTCCGTGAGCGTCAACCGCTTGCCCTCGTCGTCGACCAGCACGATCAGGCGGGTCGGGCCGCTGTCGATGCAGCCGCCGGGACGGCGAGGCTCTGGTGTCGAGCCGGAGGCGGCCTCGGTGAAGATCGAGAACCGCTGCTCGTCGTCCAGGTCTCCCTCGGTCGCCTCGTACTCCGGTCCACCCAAGTGGGTCGATCCCGTAGCAGACCACGGCCGCTGTCTGCCGGAACGCGGTGAGGTCGCCCTCGTAGGTGTCCGCCG
The DNA here is from genome assembly GCA_963781575.1 of uncultured Actinomycetota bacterium. Classification (GTDB taxonomy): domain Bacteria; phylum Actinomycetota; class Actinomycetes; order Propionibacteriales; family Nocardioidaceae; genus Nocardioides. The sequence goes on from CAWAGM010000005.1 coordinate 187,832, forward strand.
CAGGCTCGAGCGTCCGCAGCCCGTTCACCGGCTCGGGGCACTCGGCGACGCCATCGGTGGCCTCGGAGTCGTCAGCGTCGTTCACCGCGTCGCCGACCAGCTCGAGGATCGCCGCTGCGCCGCGCGGTGTGCCAGCCACCTCGGCTGCTCCGCAGGCGGTGACCGTGCTCCCGATCGTGGCGGTCGTGCCGTCGGGGTAGCCCACCACGACCGTCCACGGGGTCGTGGTCATCATCATCGTCGCGCACTCAGGCTCGACCTGGTCGTAGCGTGGCAGCCCGCGGATCGCGTCGAGCAGCGCGTCGACGTCGTCGGTGACAGGTGTGGAGTCGAATGATGTGGTCGACACCCTCGACGGGTCGGGCTCGGCCCCTGACCAGGTGCCGTCACACATCCGGGCCCAAGCCGCGCCGACCGGCAGGTCGGTGGGCTCGAGCGTCTCGACGTCGACCGGCGGGTCGGGGCACGGCTCGGGCTCGACGGACGACGGCCCGGTCGCGACGTCGACGCCGCTGCCGCCGTCGCCACCGCCGGCCAGCACCGGAACGCCAATGCCGACCACTGCCACGGCAGCCACCGCAGCGAGCGCGACGCGGTTGCGGCGCCGAGCAGCGCGACCGCGGGCCACCACCGAGCGCGACCGTTCGGTCGGCCCGACCTCAGGCTGGCGCGCGGCGCTGTCGAGCAGGCCGCGGATGTCGAACTCGTCGTGGCTCATGGCTGGTCTCCTGCCGGTCGGGCGTCGATCAGGGGGGAGGAGCGCAGCGCGGCCAGCGCGCGTGAGGCCTGGCTCTTCACCGTGCCCACGGAGACGCCGAGCGCGGCGGCGGTCTGCGCCTCGCTGAGGTCGTCGAAGTACCGCAGCACCAGCACGGCACGCTGGCCGCGCGGCAGCGTGGCCAGGGCGGCCAGCACGTCGCGGCGGACGTCGACCCGGTCGGCCTCGTCTCCGGCCGGCGCATCCGGGAGCACCTCGGTGGGCGACTCCCCGTTCCAGCGGCGGCGCCACCAGTCGGTGTAGGTCGTCACCATGCGCTTTGCGCACGTAGCTCTCGACGGCCTCGCGACGCTCGATCGAGTCCCAGCGCCGCCAGGCCTTCACCAACGCGGTCTGCAGCAGGTCTTCGGCCTTGTGGGCGTCGCCCGTGAGCAGGAACGCGCTGCGCCACAAAGCGGTCGAGCGAGCCGCTACGAACTCCTCGAACGTGGTCGTGGTCGCGTCGGGCCGTGTTGCCATCACCGTGTCCATTCCTCACCCCTTCACCACTCACGACGTGGTGACGAAGCGGTTCGGTTGTCACCAGACCAGGACGGGTTTGACGACCTTTCCGGAGGTGACGTCGTCGATGGCGCTGTTGATCTGCGCGAACGGGTAGGTGGTGACCAGGTCGTCGACGTCAAAGGCGCCGTCGGCACGCATCTGCAGCAGTCGGGGGATCATCTCCTGCGGGTCGCTCTCCCCCTCGATCGAGGAACGGATGATCTTGCCGTTCTGCAGCAGGTCGATCGCATCGATCGCGTACTCCTCCGGGCCGAGGCCCAGGGCGACGAGCGTGCCGCGCACCTTCAGCGACTGCTGGGCCTGCTTGACCACGGACGAGACCGCGGTCGTGTCGATCGCGTACGACGCACCGCCGCCGGTCAGCTCCTTGACCGCGCTCCGGTACCGGCTGGTCGCCGAGGCTGCGCGGGGTTGACCCGGACCGCCCCGAACGTTCGGCGACGTCAAGGCGCGAGTCCATGAGGTCGACCGCGACGATCGTGCCGCAGCCGGAGGCCTGGGCCGCCGCGATGGCCGCGATACCCACGGCGCCGACGCCGAAGACGACGAGGCTGTCGGAGGGGCCGGGCTTGAAGATGTTGAGCACCGTGCCGGCACCGGTCTGGAAGCCGCAGCCGTACGGCGCGATCGTGGGCAGGTCGAGGGACTTGTCGACGACGACCACGTTGTCGGCGTAGGCGATGGCGTGCTGGGCGAAGCTCGACTGCCCGAAGAACGACCCGTAGACCGGGGCTCCCTCGCGCTGGTGCGTGGTCGAGCCGTCCATGCGAAAGCCCATGTAGTTGAGCATCAGGGTGTTCTCGCAGTAGCCGACTGCCCCTTCGTCGCACGCGGCGCAGGCGCGGCAGGAGCGGAAGCTGAGCACCACGTGGTCGCCGACCTCGATGCCCGAGACGTCGGCGCCGACCTGCTCGACGACGCCGGCTCCCTCGTGGCCGAACACGCGCGGAAACATCTCAGGCGGAAGCTGGTCGCGCAGCGAGAGGTCGGTGTGGCACAGCCCGGTGGCCACGATGCGCACCAGCACCTCGTCGGCGCGGGGCTCGTCGAGGTCGACCTCCTCGAAGGTGAAGTCGGTGCCTTGTTCGTTGACGATCGCAACGGTGGTCTTCACCGGGTCAGTCCTCTCGCTCGAGCCAGAAGTAGTAGAGGTCGGCCACGCCGAACGCGGCCTCGAGCTTGCCGTTCATGATGCCCATCAGGGTGTCGTCATCGACCTTCTTGAAGTGGTCGAAGACCGGCATCTTGTCGTAGACCATGGTCGCGGTGGTCTCGCCGCGGAACTCGACGGGCCACAGGCTGGCCTCACCGCCTCCGCCAGCCTTGAGGTGCGAGAACAGCTCGCCGTCCTCGCCGCGACAGATCATCGGCTTGGCGTCGAGCGGGGCGTCGAACCGCTTGCCGTGCCAACCGACCTGCTCGAGCACCGTGCTGGCCAGGTGCCCGGTGTCGAAGTCGCCGCCGCGCCACGCGCCGAGGATCTCGGTGACGCTCACCGGCGCCAGGTCGGCCCACAGTGCGTCGAGGTCAGCCACGTCGGCCGGGTGGGCGTTGCGCAGGGCGTCGAAACGCGTCGTTGCGTCGGTCATGCGACCCAACCTAGAACGTGTTCCAGTTCGCTGTCACCAGACGCGGCCGAGTCTGGGCGCGGCACTTCCCTAGACTCGTGGCGACATGAGTGAAACCCCCGCCGCCCCTCGCCTCGCCACGACGTTCGCCGAGGTGGAGGACGCCCTGCTGTCCCGCTGGCCGGAGACGAAGCTCGATCCGTCGCTTGGAGCGCATCGAGGCGTTCTGCGAGCTGCTCGGCGACCCGCAGCGGCACGTTTCGCACCATCCACCTGACCGGCACCAACGGCAAGACCTCGACGTCGCGGATGATCGACACGCTGCTGCGGGCCCTCGAGCTGCGCACGGGGCGATTCACCTCGCCGCACGTGGAGCGGATGAACGAGCGCATCAGCATCGACGGTGAGCCGTTGGACGACGAGGCCTTCGTCCGCGCCTTCAACGACGTGGCGCCCTACACCCACCTGGTCGACGCCGAGTCCGACCACCCGCTCAGCTTCTTCGAGACCGTCGTCGCCATGGCCTTCGCCGCCTTCGCCGACGCCCCGGTCGACGTCGCCGTGGTCGAGGTCGGCATGGGCGGCACCTGGGACGCCACCAACGTCGTCGTCGCCGACGTCGCCGTGGTGCTGCCCGTCGCCGTCGACCACGCGAAGTACCTCGGCGGGACGCCGGCCGAGATCGCCCTCGAGAAGGCCGGAATCATCAAGCCCGACTCCATCGCGGTGCTCGCCCAGCAGACCGCGGAGGCAGCGCCGGTGCTGCTGGCCCGAGCCAGCGAGGTCGGGGCCACGGTGGTCCGCGAGGGCGTCGAGTTCGGGGTGGTCTCGCGGGTGCCGGCGGTCGGTGGCCAGATGATCGCCCTCCAGGGGCTCCGAGCCCGCTACGACGACGTCTTCCTGCCGCTCTTCGGCGCCCACCAGGCGCAGAACGCTGCCGTGGCGCTGGCTGCCGTCGAGGCATTCCTCGGCGACCAGGCGCTCGACGACGACCTCGTCCGCGCGGCGTTCGCCGAGGTCACGTCGCCCGGTCGGCTCGAGGTGATCCGGCGCAGTCCGACGATCGTGCTCGACGCGGCCCACAACCCCCACGGTGCGCAGGCGACTGCTGCTGCTCTCGAGGACTCGTTCCAGTTCTCGCCCGCTCATCGGGGTCATCGGCGTGATGAGCGACAAGGACGCCGACGGCCTGCTGTCGGCGTTCGAGCCGCACCTCGAGCACGTCGTGTGCACCCAGAACTCCACCGACCGCGCGATGCCTGCCGAGAGGTTGGCCGAGGCTGCGATCGAGATGTACGGCGAGGACCGGGTGAGCGTGGCGCCGGTGCTGGCCGACGCGATCGACCAGGCGGCCGCGCTCGCCGAGGCAGGTGAGGCGTACGGCAACCCCCTCGGCTCCGGTGCGGTGCTGGTCACCGGTTCGGTCGTCACGGTCGGTGAGGCCCGAACCTTGCTCACCCGGGGGCGCGACCGATGACCTCGGAGCGGGAGAAGTCACCACGACGCGGCATGTGCTCGGCGGTGCTCACGCTCGAGGCGATCACGCTGGGGCTCAGCACGCCGGTGATGATCTCGGTCGCCGACGTGCCGGCGTCCCAGGCCCTTCCGGTCGGTCTGGGGCTGAGCGTCGTGTGCCTCCTGGTGCCCGGCCTGCTGCGCCGTCCGTGGGGCTACACCGCCGGGTGGGTGGTGCAGGTCGCCGCCGTGTCGCTCGGCTTCCTGGTCACCACGATGTTCTTCCTCGGCGCGATCTTCGCCCTGCTGTGGGGCATGGCCGACCTGCTCGGCCGCAGGATCGAGCAGGAGCGTGCGGCGGCCTTCGCAGCCTTCGACGCACACCAGGGGGACCGCGAGGAGAGCCAGTCGTGACCCCTCGCGACCCGGGCGAGCTCTCACCCACCGAGCGCACGTCCGTGCGCCGCGGTCGCAACCGAGCCGTCTCCGAGCGGGAGCAGCTGCACGCGTTGCTGCGCGAGGCCCTGATCGCCCACGTCGGTGTCTCCGTCGGCGACCACCCGGTGGTGCTTCCGGTGGCGTTCGCCGTCGATCTCGACGGACCTGATGACGGGGGCACGCTCTACATCCACGGCTCCGTCGCAGCCCGGTGGCTGACCCAGGCAGAGTCGACCACGGTGTGCGTCACGATGACCGAGCTCGACGGGCTGGTCACGGCACGCTCGGGCTTCCACCACTCGATGAACTACCGCTCGGCTGTCGTCATCGGTGCTGCGCGGGTCGTCACCGAACCCGACGAGAAGAGTCACGCCCTCAGCCTCACCGTCGACCACATGGTCCCCGGACGCTCGGCGACGCTGCGTCCGCACACACGACGGGAGCTGGCGGCCACCTCAGTGCTCGCGGTGCCGCTGCGCGAGGCGTCGATGAAGGTGCGCGCGGAGGGACCGGTCGACGAGCCCGAGGACGTCGACGCAGGTGTGTGGGGTGGGGTGATCCCGTTGCGTCGGGTAGCCGGTGCACCGATCTCCGGCGACGACTCGCACGACGACGTCCCCGCCGATGTCGGCGCCCGTGCCCGAGCACTAGGGTCGGAAGCATGACCCAGCGCACCCTGGTCCTGCTCAAGCCCGACACCGTTCGTCGGGGACTCGTGGGGGAGGTGCTGTCGCGCTTCGAGTCCAAGGGGCTCACCATCGTGGCGATGGAGCACCGCTCCATCGACGGCGAGCTGGCCGACCAGCACTACGCCGAGCACGTCGAGCGTGACTTCTACCCGCCACTGCGCGCGTTCGCGACCAGCGGGCCGCTCGTCTCGCTGGTGCTCGAGGGCGACGAGGCCATCGACGTCGTCCGCGCCATCAACGGCGCCACCGACGGACGCAAGGCCGCCCCCGGCACCATCCGCGGTGACTTCTCGCTCTCCAACCGGGAGAACCTCGTGCACGCCTCGGACTCGCCCGAGTCGGCCGCGCGCGAGATCGCGCTGTGGTTCCCAGCCCTGTAGCTCTCACCCGCTGAGCGCCCCGCCGGTCATCCACAGATCGCCGGGCGGTGGTTTCTCGCCGCTGACCCCCGGGCAGCCTGGCTGCATGGAGATCTCGGACCCGCTCTCGCCGCGCCCCATGCCTCCAGGCAACCCCCTGCTGGCAGGAGCTGCACCGGCGGCACCCCGACGTCGACCTCGTCGTCCTTCCGGCGCACGATCCTGGCGGCCCATCCAGGCGCTCCAGCAGACGACGTCCCAGCCGAGATCGATGCCCGTCTTCTGGCCAGGGTGGCCGAGCAGCTCCAGACGCTCTGGGTGGCCGCGACCGGTGAGCCGGCCGCGCCCGTCGCGCGATGGCACTACGCCTCCGACCCAGGCTGGGTGCGGGCCTCGGCACGTCTCGGGGTGACGCGGCCCGACGGGTTCCAGGTGCTCGTCTCGCTCCGGCACCAGCTCGAGGAGCATGGCTGGGCGGTCACCCGTCCCCCCAGCGCCGTCGAACGCCTCGTCGCGCACCTCGACGATCTTGAGCTCAGTGCTTCCTACGCCGAGGGCTCGGCAGCCCTGCTGGTGAACCTCGCGGCAGCTCCACGTGCACGTCGGACCTGCGCGCGCACGCGAGCTCGTCCGCCAGCTGGTCCAGGCCGGGAGCGAGGACTGATGGAGGTCGTGCCGGCATCGGTGGGTCACGCCTCGCGAGCCTGGGACGAGCAGCACCTCGACGCGCAGGCCGCTGCCGGGCAGATCGGTTCGGTCGGAACCAGCGGTTTCACCGCCGCAGTCAGCGGCCCAGCCGCGCGGTTCCTTCGCGGCCTGGGAACGGCACACCGACGGGTTGGCGCTCAGCTGCGAGACACAGGCCGACGATCTGCGCGCGACCATCCGCGACTACGTCGAGAGCGACGAGGCCGTCGGAGCCGACTACTTCGCGCTCCTGGCCTACCTCACCGAGGTGCGCTGATGGTGAGCCTGCCTCGCCGTCCCAGCCCGGTGCCGGCTCTGGTCGTCGAGCCCGAGTCGATCAGGGCGTGCGGGAGCACGCTGCTGGCCGCATCGACCCAGCTCGACGACGCGGGCACGTTCGTCGCCGGTGACGCACGGATCGCCGACTGGACCTCCAGCCAGGGCTCGACGGCCTACCACCACGGCATCCGGCCGATCGGACGGCAGGCCGACGCGATGTCGCTCGCACTGCGCGGCGTCGCCCAGCGGGTCGACCAGCACGCCGACGAGATGGCCGATCTGCTCGTCGAGCACGACGACCTCGACGACCGGCGGCTCCACCTGGCCCAGCAGGTGGTGGCTCTGGAGGCTCGCGCGGCCGAGGCCCTCACCCCGGAGGCCCGTGCCGACCTCGAGGACGACTGCGCCCGGGTGCGTGGCTACGTCGCGCTCTTCGAGACCGACCTGCAGACCTGGACCGCCGCCGTGGTCACCGAGGAACAGGCCATGAACGCCGCCTTCGGCAGGGTTCTCCACCTCGACGCCGTCGACCGCCTCTACGGCGGGGTCGCCGACCCGGCCGACGCCGCGCTCGACACCCTGCCCCCCGCAGGCGCCTCGGCCGAGGAGGTCAACGCGTGGTGGGACGGCCTCACCCGAGCCGAGCAGCAAGCCATCATCGCCGCCGCCCCCGGCTCGATCGGCAACCTCGACGGCATCCCTGCCGGCGCCCGCGACGAGGCCAACACCGTCGCTCTCGAGCGAGACCTGGCCGACTGGGAGAACGTCGAGAGCCAGGGGCTGATCACCGACGACGAGCGCACCTGGCTGGAGAACGCCCGCGCCGCCCAGGACGCCCGTCAGGAGATCGAGGACCGCGTCGATCCGATCACCGGCCTGCCCATCGAGACCCAGCTCTACCTCTACGACCCGGCCGCCTTCGACGGTGACGGAGCGATCGGCATCTCGGCCGGCAACCTCGACACTGCCGACAACGTCGCCGTGCTGACTCCCGGCTTCGGCACCGACGGCGAGAGCGCGCCGTACCAGGCCGACCGGGCAGCGACGATGTACGAGTCCACGCGCTTCCTCGATCCGCACGCCTCCAACGCCACCATGTTCTGGATCGGCTACGACGCTCCGGACAACGCTCCCTGGGATGAGGGATGGGACGGCGCCGGTGTCGTCTCCGAGCAGATGGCGACGGTTGGCGGTGAGCGCCTGGCCGACGCGATCGACGGCCTGCGAGCCGGGCGCGACGGAGAGCCGGCGCACCTGACTGCCATCGGGCACAGCTATGGCTCCACCACCACCGGGCACGCCGCCCACGACCACGGACTCCCGGTCGACGACCTGGTGTTCGTGGGCAGCCCGGGAGTCGGCGGAGACACCAACAACGCCGGTGACACCGGCGTCGACCCCGAGCACGTCTGGGCCGGGGCCAACAGTCGCGACCCGGTCACCTACCTGGCCAACCACGGCTGGTTCCACCTCGAGACGCTGGGCGGAGCCGGCCTGGGTGACGACCCCGCCGAGGACGACTTCGGTGGCAACCGGTTCCAGGCCGAGTCGACGACCCGGGGGTCCCTTCCCGACTTCGGGCAGCATTCGCTGTACTTCGACCATGACACCGAGTCGCTGCACAACATCAGCCAGATCGTGAACGGGGACTATGACGCCGTGGTGAGCGCTGACCACAACTACGACCCGTGGTACGCCGGGGTGCAGGATCCTGAGCTCGATCGCGAGCCGACCACCCAGGCGACCCGATGAGCGCCCACTCCCGCGGCGGCGGGGGCGGCCGCGCTGCTGCTGATCGGGTTGACTGGCTGCATGGGTGACGACGGCGGAGGCCCCGACGCCTCGCGGGCGCAGCTCGAGCAGCAGCGCGACGACGTCCGAGCGGCCGCCGTCCGCGTGATCGCGGCGATCGCGTCCGAGCTTCCCGGCCGGCCCCGTCGCGAGCAGGGGCGCTACCAGGGATGCCAGAGCGCGGGCATCGACACGTTCGCGAGCTTCCAGTACCGCCTGAGCGTCCGCCTCGACGGCGCCGCGCCCACCAGCGCGGAGCGGGCGTCGCTGCCCCAGCTCGGCACTCGGCTCGAGCAGGAGGGGTTCGCCTTCGCGGCTGCCTCGACCGGGTCCGAGGGCCAGTCGTTGCAGGGCACCAGCGCCAGCGAGACCGGCATCGCCGTCTCGGTGACCGACCGCCCCCAGTTCGGCGACTTCGTGCTCGTCGAGCTCAGCGGCCCCTGCATCGACGTGCCCCAAGGAAGACAGCGACCTCTGGCTGCGCGAGTCCGAGGACGAACCGCTGCCTGAGTGACCCGGTCGGGATAGTCCGCCACTGGGTCAACCTTTGAGGCGTGCTGAAGGTCGACCCAGTGGCGCAGTATCCCGGCTCGACAACCTCGGCGCGCCTCCTGCGTCACACCAGCCCCACTACTTACGCTCACAACCGGGCACCGACGGTCGTGCGCGTCGTGGCCTACCTTCCCCTGGTTGCGCACGAGCAGTGAGGCACGCGCGCATGGCGAACAGCATCATCGGCCGCGACATGGCGGTCGACCTCGGTACTGCCAACACGCTCGTCTACGTCCGTGGGCGCGGCGTCGTCCTCGACGAGCCCAGCGTCGTCGCCCGCAACGACCGCACCGGCGAGGTGCTGGCCGTCGGCCACGAGGCCAAGAAGATGGTCGGCCGCACCCCTGACCACATCACCGCCCTGCGTCCGCTCAAGGACGGCGTCATCGCCGACTTCGAGGCCAGCGAGCAGATGTTGCGCCACTTCATCGCCCGCGTGCACCGCCGGGCCTACTTCGCCAAGCCCCGCATGGTGATCTGCGTGCCGAGCGGCATCACCGCGGTCGAGCAGCGTGCGGTCAAGGAGGCCGGCTACCAGGCCGGCGCTCGCCGGGTCTCGATCATCGAGGAGCCGATGGCGGCCGCGATCGGCGCCGGGCTGCCCGTGCACCAGCCGACCGGCAACATGGTCGTCGACGTCGGCGGCGGCACCACCGAGGTCGCGGTGATCTCCCTGGGAGGCATCGTGACCTCGATCAGCGTCCGCACCGCTGGCGACGAGCTCGACCAGGCGATCGTCACCTGGATGAAGAAGGAGCACTCCCTGATGCTGGGGGAGCGCACGGCCGAGCAGGTCAAGGTGAGCCTGGGGTCGGCCTACCCCTCCACCGAGGGCGAGCCTGTCGGCGAGGTCCGCGGCCGGGACCTGGTCTCCGGGTTGCCCCGCACCGTCACGGTGACCGCCGGCGAGATCCGCAGGGCTCTGGAGGAGCCGCTGCACACGATCGTGGACGCCGTCCGCGTCACCCTGGACCAGACCCCGCCCGAGCTGGCAGGTGACCTGATGGACCGCGGCATCGTGCTCACCGGTGGCGGGGCGCTCCTGCGCGGCCTCGACGACCGGTTGCGCTTCGAGACCGGCATGCCGGTGCACGTCGCCGAGAACCCGCTGCTCTCGGTCGCGCTCGGGGCCGGTCGGTGCGTCGAGGAGTTCGACGCGCTCCAGGCCGTGCTGGTCGCTGATGCCAGGCGCTCGCGGTGAGTCCGTTCGAACGGCGAGCCTGGGGGAGGTCGCCCGGTGAGGACGAGCCGCCCGGCACGCCTCCACGGGCCCTCGTCGTCGCACTCGTGCTCGCCTGCGCCAGCCTGATGGTGCTCGACCAGGGCGCGGGAGAGACCGTGGTCGACCCTGTACGCCGAGCAGTCGGCGAGGTCGTCGGTCCGGCCCAGACTGCGATGTCGGGCGTCGTGCGCCCGGTCGTCAACCTGCCCGAGATGTTCCGGTCGCGGGGCGACCTGCAAGCCGAGCTCAGCGCGCTGGAGACCGAGAACGCCGAGCTACGCACCCGCGTGCGCACTGCCGGCTACAACCGCCACAAGCTCGCCGAGCTCGAGGGCCTCACCACGGCCGCGGCCGACCTCGGGTACGCCTTGGTGCCGGCCCGGGTGGTCGGGCTCGGACCCTCCCAGTCGTTCTCGAGCACCGTCACCATCGATGCCGGCTCCGACGCAGGCATCCGCCCCGACCTCACCGTGATCAACCACGACGGTCTGGTCGGTCGGGTGCTGCGGGTCACCCACACCACGGCCACGGTGCTGCTGGTGGTCGACCGCGACTCCACGGTCGGTGGCAGGATCGGCGAGACGATGGAGCTGGGCTTTCTGAGCGGCCGCGGTGACCTCGGGCGCCAGGGCAAGCTCGACCTCCAGCTCGTCGACCAGACCGTGATCCCCTCGCGCAACGACACCGTCGTCACCTGGGGCAGTCGCAAGGGCGCCGGCCCGTACGTCGCGGGCATCCCCATCGGCCAGGTCACCTCGGTCTACGCCAGCCCGCGCGACACCACGCAGCGCGCCGTGATCGAGCCGTTCGTCGACTTCTCCGAGCTCGACCTGGTCGGCATCGTCGTCCCCTCGGGCACCCGGACCGACGACCGCTCGGTCATCGAGGCAGACGGGAGCCTGCGATGACGAGCACCCACGCGGCCCGTGTCGCGTTCACCGCGCTGGCCGTCACCCTGGCCCTGGTCGTGCAGACGACCGTCTTCCCGCACCTGCTCTGGCGCGGGGTCGGACCCGACCTGGTGCTGCTCGTCGTCGTGGCCGCCGGACTGGCGCGCGGCTCGCACTTCGGCATGGTGATCGGCTTCGGCGCGGGAGTGCTGGTCGACCTCGCACCGCCGTCCGACCACGTCGCGGGACGCTGGGCCCTGGCGCTGCTGGTGGTCGGTTACGTCGCCGGCCGCGTGCGCCCAGACGCCGTGCCGAGCCTGCCGACCGCGCTGGCCGCGGTCGCCGCCTGCTCGTTCCTCGGCTCGTCACTGTTCGCCATCAGCGGCCTGGTGCTCGCCGACACGGCGGGCTCGGTGCCCGACCTGCTGGAGGTCGTGCTCGCTGGCGTCGTCTGGGACGTCGTCGTCGCGTTGCTGCTCGTTCCCGTGGTGCTGCGCACCCTCGACCGGCTCGAGCCCCACCGGCTCGCGGTCTGAGCGCTGACATGAGGGGGAGCAGCAGCATGTCGAGCAGTCGCCGGAGTCGACTACGCCTGGTCGTCATCCAGGCCTTGGTGTTCTCGCTGTTCGCCACCTTCTTCGTGCGCCTCTACTACCTCCAGGTCGTCAGCGGCGAGGTCTACCAGGGCCGGGCCGCGGCCCAGTCCGTGCGCGAGATCGTCGTGCAGCCGGCGCGCGGCCTCATCGTCGATGACCAGGGGCGTCCGCTCGTGGCGAACCGACTGAGCTGGGTGGTGTCGATCGACCGCACGGTGCTGGGCAAGCTGTCCGAGCAGCAGGGCCGCACCTTGGTCAAGCGCGTCGCCCGCGTCGTCGACCAGCGTCCGGCGCCGCATGCGCAAGAAGCTGGTCACGTGTGGTTCCGATGGGTCGGCACCCGGCGTCTGCTGGAACGGCTCGCCCTACCAGCCGGTGCCGGTCGCCCTCGACGTCGACCAGGCTCGCGCCCAGCGGATCCTCGAGCAGCCGGAGGACTTCCCCGGCGTGGTGGTCAGGCAACAGACGGTGCGGGCCTATCCGCAGCCGTTCGGCATCAACGCCGCCCACCTGCTCGGCTACCTGAGCCCGATCACCGAGGGCGAGCTCGACCAGGCCGAGTCCGACGGCGACCGTTCGGTCAACGGAGCGTCGGTGGTCGGCCGCGCCGGCATCGAGCAGGAGTACGACGAGTGGCTGCGCGGCATGCCCGGCTACGAGAAGGTCGCGGTCGACTCGATGGGTCGCGTCCTGGGCGACGACAGCCAGATCGAGGCCCAGCCGGGCGACACCCTGGTCACCTCGCTGGACGCCAAGGTGCAGGCCACCGTCGAGCAGCAGCTGGCCGAGACCATCGCCACCGCCCGCGCCACCCGCGACACGGTCACCGGTCGCAACTACGTGGCGGACTCCGGTGCGGTGGTGGTGATGGAGGCCGACACCGGCCGGATCGTCGCGATGGCCAGCCAGCCGACGTACGACCCGGAGGTGTGGGTCGGCGGGATCACCAAGAAGCAGCTCGCGGGTCTCTACTCGAAGAAGGCCGGCACCCCGCTGCTCGGACGAGCCACCCAGGGCCAGTTCGCGCCCGGTTCGACGTGGAAGCCCTTCATGACCGCCGGCGCCCTGACCAACGGCTACTCGTTCGACACCCAGCTGAACTGCTCGTCGTCGTTCCAGGTCGGCAACCGGGCCTTCAAGAACTACGAGTCGGGTGCCTACGGCTACATCGGCTTCGCCAAGGCGCTCGAGGTCTCGTGCAACACCTTCTTCTACCGGGTCGGCTACGACTTCTGGGCCCGCTACGGCTCCGACGTGGCCGACGTGAACGCCAAGGACCCGCTGGTCAAGGAGGCCAAGGAGTTCGGCTTCGGTCGCGAGACCGGCATCGACCTGCCGGGTGAGGCATCGGGCCGGATCGCCGATCGTAGGTGGAAGCGGGCCTACTACCAGTCGCAGAAGAAGTACTACTGCGGCCTGGCGGCCAAGCCGCAGCAGCCGGGCACCAGCGACTTCGTCTACAAGTTCGCCGCAGAGTTCTGCGTCGAGGGCTACGCCTACCGCGCGGGCGACGCCGCCAACTTCGCCATCGGCCAGGGCGACACCATCGTCACCCCCCTTCAGCTGGCCCGCGGGTACGCCGCGATCGCCAACGGCGGCACGCTCTACGCCCCGCGCATCGCCAAGGCGATCGTGGCGGCCGACGGCACCGTGATCCGCAAGATCTCGCCCAAGCCGGTGGGACGGGTGAACGTTCCCCGCTCGGTGGTCGGCTACATCGACGAGGCGCTCAAGGGCGTCACCCGTCAGGGCACGATGGCCTGGCGGATGGGCGGCTTCCCGCTCGACGACGTCGTGATTCGTTCCAAGACCGGCTCGGCCGAGGTCTACGGCAAGCAGTCGACGTCGTGGGTCGCGTCCTACTCCGACGACTACGTCGTGGTGATGATGGTCAGCCAGGGTGGCACCGGCTCCGGCACGTCGGGCCCGTCCGTGCGCAAGATCTGGGAGACGCTCTACGGCATCGACGGTGAGGTCGTGCGACCCGACCGGGCAGCAATCCCGGGCACGACGCTCCCCGACCGGCTGCCGACCTTTGCCAGCAACGGCGCCATCCTGCCGCCCAAGCCCGGCCGCGCGACACCAGCCCGGCCAGGCAGGGGAGAGGAAGAAGCGCCGATGAGTCGTCGTACCGGCATGGACTGGATCCTGCTCACGGCCGTGGTGCTGCTCAGCGCCGTCGGTTGCCTGCTCGTCTGGTCGGCCACGCAGTGCTCGGGCCGAGCTCACCGGCGGCGACCCCCGCGCGTTCGTGCAGAAGCAGGTGGTCAACGTGGCGATCGGACTGGCGCTGTTCGCCGTCGTCGTCTTCACCGACCACCGTTGGGTGCGCATCGTCGCGCCGATGGTCTACCTCGCCTCGATCGGGGGCCTGGTGCTCGTGCTGACCATGGGCACCGTGGTCAACGGGTCGCGATCCTGGCTGATGTTCGGAGGGCTCTCCATCCAGCCGTCGGAGTTCGCCAAGCTTGCCGTGGTGATCGGCATGGCGCTGGTCGTGGCCGAGCGCTCGGAGGGGCGGTGGCGCGCCCGCGTCAGCTCGCCCGACGTGCTCGCGATGCTCGTGATCGCCGCCGTGCCCGCGGCACTGATCCTGGCCCAGCCCGACCTGGGCACCATGCTCGTGCTGGCTGCCACGGTGTTCGGCGTGCTGGCCGCCTCCGGTGCCCCCCGGGCCTGGCTGCTGCTCGTCAGCGGCGTCGGTGTTGCCGGTGCCGTCCTGGCCATCGCCGGTGGTCTGCTGAAGGACTACCAGGTCGACCGGTTCCTGGCCTTCACCGATCCCGAGCTCGACCCGCGAGGGGCCGGCTACAACGTCGAGCAGGCGCGGATCGCGGTCGGGAATGGCGGCCTCTTCGGCCAGGGGTTGTTCGACGGGTCGCAGACGCGCTCGGGATTCGTGCCCGAGCAGCACACCGACTTCGTGTTCACCGTCGCAGGAGAAGAGCTCGGTCTGGTCGGCGCCGCCGCCATCATTGCCCTGCTCGGCGTGGTGCTGTGGCGTGCGTTGGCGATAGCAACGCGCACCGACGACGTGTTCGGTCGGGTCGCCGCGTCCGGCATCGCGTGCTGGTTCGGGTTCCAGGCCTTCCAGAACGTCGGCATGTGTCTGGGGATCATGCCCGTCACCGGCGTTCCGCTGCCCTTCGTCTCCTACGGCGGTAGCTCGATGTTCGCCTCGATGCTCGCCGTGGGGCTGCTCGTCAACATCTCGCGGCGCTCGGCGTCCGCCCCGGCCGCCAGGCTCCTGCCTGCTCCGCGGCGGACCCTCGCTCGTGTGTGACGCTCAGTCGTTCGGCATGATGGAGCCATGTTGACCCTCCGGCTCGCTCCTCGTCGTGGCGCTGCGCTGCGCGCGGCGTGGGCGTCGGGGGAGATCACCGGAGTGCTCGTGCTCGGCCACGCCTGGGCCGGCGGGGCACTTCCCTCGGCCACCTGGATCGCACTCATGGCCTTGACCGTGTTCGGGGCTGGTGTGCTCGTGCTGCAGAAGGACCTGGCGATGCGGTACGCCGTGCCGGGCCTCGTGGCCACGCAACTGCTGCTCCACGGGTGGTTGACCGCCTTGTCAACGGGCGGCCACGGCGCGCACGCCGGCCACTCTCACACTGCTCTCGACCCGCGGATGCTGGCGGTGCACGTCGGCGCCGCCATGGTCACTGCGCTGGTCTGGCACCTGCGCGCGCGGGCGACCGAGATCGTCCTGGCCTGGTCCAAGCCCGACCGACTGCCGGTCGTGGGCACCGTCCGCGACGCTGCGCACGGCGTCCTCGCGGCCGTACACGTGCGGCTCGTCGTGACGGACGCGCCACGACGGGGCCCCCCGTGGGCGCTCTGCCTCACCCCTGCCTGATCGCCTGCCCGGTGGTCGGGCCGCGCCTGTGTGCGCACATCGACTTCCGTACCGATCAGACAAGGACCACCCATGAACATCCGCTCCACCTCCACCCGCTGGCTGACCCGCCCGGCCGCGCTCGTCGGCGCCACCGCCGTCATCGCTCTGGGAGTGGCAGGGCCCGCCTCGGCCCACGTGTCGGCCACGCCGAGCGAGACCGGCGCCGGCGCCTACACCGTGCTGACCTTCAGCGTCCCGCACGGCTGCGACGGCAAGGCCACCACCAAGATCGACATCTCGATCCCTGAGGGCATCAACTCGGTGACCCCCACCCGCAACGCGTTCTACAGCGTCGAGAAGAACCTCGAACAGCTCAACCCGCCGGTCACCGACGCCCACGGCAACGAGTTGACCGAGCGGGTCAGCACGGTGACCTACACCGCGAAGTCGCCGCTGCCCGACGGCTACCGCGACACCTTCGAGCTGTCGCTGCAGATCCCGGAGGACGCCGTCGTCGGCGAGACGCTGGCCTTCCCGACCATCCAGACCTGCACCGAGGGGCAGACGGCCTGGACCGAGGTCGTCGCCGAGGGTGAGCCTGAGCCCGAGAGCCCGGCCCCGGCCTTCACCGTGACCGAGGCCAGTGGCGAGGACCACCACGGTGGTGCCACCGACGACGAGGATGCCGAAGAGGAGCACGGTGACGAGCACGGCTCGGACGAGTCTGCTTCGGCGGTCGACTCCGACGACGGCAACGGCATCGCGGTCGCAGGTCTCGTGACCGGCGTGGTCGGCATCCTCGTGGGGGGCGCGGCCCTGGCACGCAGCCGCAGGGCCTGACACCGCAGGTGATCTCGACAGTGGTCGGCCCGCGTCGACGGACGCTTCGCGCGTGCGTCGTCGCGGGCCTGACCCTGCTCACCCTCGCGTGGGGGGTCCTCGGGGCGGCACCCGCGTCTGCCCACGCCACGTTGCTCTCCAGCGATCCCGCAGAGGGTGCGGTGCTTGCGGAGGCGCCAGATTCGGTCACGTTCAGCTTCGACGAGCCCGTCGCCCTGCCCAGTGGTGGAGTCCAGATGTTCGACGCTGCCGGTGACCTCGTCGAGGTCGAGGCAGGCAGCCGCAACAAGGTGATCACCACCGACCTGCCGGATGCTCTCGACGACGGCAGCTACGTCGTCGTCTGGCGGGCGATCTCGGCCGACGGGCACCCCATCGCCGGGTCGTTGACCTTCGCGATCGGCGAACCGAGTCCGGTCGTCGAGGCGCCGAACCTGCCCGAGGTCGACACCGGCGCGGTGCAGACCGTGCTGAGCATCACGCAGGCGCTGGGCTACCTCGGCCTGCTGGTGGCCGGCGGCCTCGTCCTCTTCATGACCTGGTCGATGCGCGGCATCCGGCTCGAGACGGCGGTCCGCGACCGTCTCGGGCGAGTCGCCTGGTCGGCCGCCGGGTTGGCAGTGCTCGCCAGCGCCTTCACGATCCCCCTGAGCGGCGCCTACCAGCAGGGACTCGGTCTGGCGCAGCTCGGTGAGGCGGACGCCGTCGACCTGGCGCTGGTCGGCGACGACCTACTGGTCTTCGGACTGCACGTAGCCGGGCTGCTCGTCGCTCTGACCCTGCTTGCTCGGCCGCGCATCGCCATAGCCGGTGCCGCAGTCGCCGGACTCTCCCCCATCCTGGTCGGCCACACCCGGGCCATCGAGCCGGTGTGGCTGCTCATCACCACGGACGTCCTGCACCTCGCCGCAGGCGCCATCTGGCTCGGCGGACTGGTCGGCCTCACGGTCACGCTCGGGTCTCTGAGCGGGCGCGAGCGTGACGCCGCTCTCGTGCTGAGCCGCTTCTCCACGCTGGCGGCCAGCGCGCTCGGCCTGCTCGCCGTCACCGGCACCCTCATGGGCGCGCAGATCCTCGGCGGCTGGTCGCCGCTGTTCGACACCACCTACGGCCGCCTGCTGCTCGTGAAGGTCTCGATCGCCGCGATCGTGGCCGGCCTGGCCGGTTTCAACCGGTTCCGTCTGCTGCCCGGGGTCACGACCGGGGTGGGCCACGACGGACGACGCGCGGCCGCCCTTCGCGTCCGTGACGCCGTTCGGGTCGAGGCAGCGCTGCTCGTCGTCTTGCTGGGCGTCACCGGCTTCCTGGTGAACCAGTCGCCCCGCGAGGTCGCGCCCGTCCGGGAGCCGGTCGGGTCGCGCGTGTCGGTGGGTCTGCTGCCGGAGGCCAAGGTGCTCGCCACCCTCGCGCCGGGGTTGCGCGGACCCAACACCCTCGCGATCCAGGTGCAGGACGAGGCCGGCGAGCCACTGGACTCCTTTGCCGAACCGTCGATCTCGATCCGCGCGGCCGACGAGAGCGTTGACCTCGGGTCCCAAGCCGTGGTCCCCGCCGCAGCCGGCACCTACACGTCAAAGGTTGTGCTGCCGACGCCGGGCCTCTGGCTGGTGCAGGTCAGCCTGCGCATCTCGGAGTTCGACAACCCGGTCACCACGGTCGAGATCACGGTGAGGTGACCCGTGGCACACTCGAGATCGATGCGCACCCCGACAGGGCTGGCGGCAGCGCTGTTGGTGCCGCTGCTGCTCACCGCTTGCAGCGCGGGTGACGACGTCCGGGTCGCGGACCCCGACCGCGTGGTGCTCACGCCGCCCTCGGACGGCGCGGTCCCGCACACGCACACCACCACCGTGGGAGACGGCACCACTGCCGACGCCGGCGGCTACCGGATGGTCAACCTCACCTTCCCGCAGAAGTCCCGGATTCCCAGTGACCTGTCGTTCCAGATCGAGGACTCCTACGGCAAGCCGGTCACCGACTACGTCGAGGAGCAGACCAAGCTGCTCCACCTCTACGTGGTGCGCGACGACCTCGGCGATTTCCGACACCTGCACCCGACACTGGCCGACGACGGCACCTGGACGGCCCGGGTCGACCTGACCGACCCCGGCCGCTACCGCGTCATCGCCGAGTTCGTGCCGAGCAGCCAGCCGGATGGCAGCCACGTCGTTCTCGGCCAGCGCGCACTCGTGCCCGGGGCGTGGAGCCCCACGACCGTGCCGGCAGCCAACACCGCCGACGACGGTTTCGTGACCGTCGAGGCGCCGCCGACGATGACCACGGGTTCCGACCAGCGGATGACGCTGACGGTCAGCGACGGCGACCGCGGCGTGCTGAACCTCGGCACCTACCTCGGTGCCTACGCCCACCTGACCGGCTTCGACGTTGAGACGGGTGCGTTCGTGCACGCCCACCCACTCGGGGCTCCCGAGGTGAGCGACGACGGCAGCGAGCTGCTGTTCCACACCTCGTTCTCCCTGCCCGGTCAGTACCGCTTCTTCGTCCAGGTTCGGGTCGACGGTTTCGTGCACACCGTCCCGGTCACCTCAACGGTGGTGTGACTGTCGGCGCTCGCGGGCAGGGTCGGAACCAACCACCCACCACGCAGGGAGATTTCATGACCGACGTTGTGCTGTTCCACCACGTTCAGGGCCTCACCGAGGGGGTGCTGGCGTTCGCCGATCGGCTCCGTGCCGGCGGGCACAGCGTGCACACGCCCGACCTCTACGGAGGGTCCACCTTCACCGAGATGCAGGCGGGCTTCGCCCACATGAAGAGCATCGACGAGGCCACGATGGCCGAGCGCGAGGCGGCGGCGATCGCCGACCTCCCGTCCGCGGTCGTTTACGCCGGCATCTCGTGGGGCGTGCCGAAGGCACAGAAGCTCGCCCAGGCCACGTCGGGCGCGCTCGGTGCGCTGCTCTACGAGGCGTGCATCCCGATCACCGGCGAGTGGGCGTTCGGTCCGTGGCCGGACGGCGTGCCGGTTCAGGTGCACGGCATGGAGCAGGACGAGTTCTTCGGTCTCGAGGGCGACCTCGACGCCGCCCGGGAGATCGTCGCGACCGTCGGAGACGAGCAGGGTGAGGTGTTCGTCTACCCCGGCGACGGCCACCTGTTCATCGACAGCTCGTTGCCCGCCTACGACGCAGCCGCCACCGACCTCGTGGTCGAGCGCTCACTCGTGTTCCTCGACCGCTTTCGTTGAGTCACGCCTGCGCCGAGCGTGGCTCGCACGGGCGCGCTCGAGCCCGTCGTCGAATCGGGTTCGGCCGTCGGCGCTCCTACACTGGAGCTCATGTCCACCAGCGTCTTCCCCCGGCTCGAGCCTCGTCTGCCCTCGGTGTCCAAGCCGATCCAGTACGTCGGCGGCGAGCTGAACTCGACGCTCAAGGACTGGGACTGTGCGCCCGACGGCCCCACCGTCCGCTGGGCCCTGATGTATCCCGACGCCTACGAGGTCGGACTGCCCAACCAGGGCGTCCAGATCCTCTACGAAGTCCTCAACGAGCGCGACTGGATCCTCGCCGAGCGCACCTACGCCGTGTGGCCCGACATGGAGCAGGTGATGCGCACCGGCGACGAGCAGGGGCCCATCCCGCAGTTCACGGTCGACCAGCACCGTCCGGTGCGCGACTTCGACGTCTTCGGGCTGAGCTTCTCCACCGAGCTCGGGTACACGAACATGCTCAACGCGCTTGACCTGGCCGGCATCCCGATGCACAGCGTCGACCGCACGGACGCCGACCCGATCGTGCTCGCAGGCGGTCACGCCGCGTTCAACCCCGAGCCGATCGCCGACTTCATCGACGCCGCCGTCCTCGGTGACGGTGAGGAGGTTGTGCTCGCCGATCTCCGAGGTGGTGCGCGAGTGGAAGACGCAGGGCGAGCCGGCTGGCGAGATGGCCAGCGGTCGCGACGAGCTGCTCCGTCGTCTCGCGGTCACCGGCAACATCTACGTGCCCAAGTTCTACGACGTCGACTACGCCGACGACGGCGCGATCGCGGCCGTCGTCCCCAACCGTGCGGGCATTCCGCACCGGGTCACCAAGCACACATTGATGGACCTCGACGCCTGGCCCTACCCGGCCAAGCCCTTGGTGCCGCTCGCCGAGACCGTGCACGAGCGCTTCAGCGTCGAAATCTTCCGCGGCTGCACCCGTGGCTGTCGCTTCTGCCAGGCGGGCATGATCACCCGTCCGGTGCGCGAGCGCTCGATCGAGACGATCGGCGCGATGGTGGAGAACGGCATCCGCAAGTCCGGCTTCGAGGAGGTCGGTCTTCTGAGCCTTAGCAGCGCCGACCACACCGAGATCGGCGAAATCGCCAAGGGTCTGGCTGATCGCTACGAGGGCTCGAACGTGAGCCTGAGCCTGCCGAGCACCCGGGTCGACGCGTTCAACATCTCGCTGGCCAACGAGTTCTCCCGCAACGGCCGCCGCTCCGGGCTCACCTTCGCCCCCGAGGGCGGCAGCGAGCGGATGCGCAAGGTCATCAACAAGATGGTGACCGAGGAAGACTTGATCCGCACCGTCTCGGCCGCCTACTCGCACGGCTGGCGCCAGGTGAAGCTCTACTTCATGGTCGGGCTGCCGACCGAAGAGCTCGAGGACGTCCTTCAGGTCGCCGAGCTCGCCAAGGGAGTGATCGCCGAGGGCCGCGCCGTCTCGGGTCGCAACGACGTGCGCTGCACGGTGTCGATCGGCGGGTTCGTGCCCAAGCCGCACACGCCCTTCCAGTGGGCCGCCCAGCTCGACGTCGAGACGACCGACGACCGGCTCAAGCAGCTGCGCGACGTCGTCCGCGAGGACAAGAAGTACGGCCGGGCCATCGGGTTCCGCTACCACGACGGCAAGCCAGGCATCATCGAAGGACTGCTCTCCCGCGGCGACCGCCGCGTCGGCGCGGTCATCGAGCAGGTCTGGCGCGACGGCGGCCGCTTCGACGGCTGGAGCGAGCACTTCTCCTACGACCGCTGGATCGCCTCGGCAGAGTCCGGGCTCGCAGGGACCGGCGTCGACCTAGCCTGGTTCACCACCCGTCAGCGCGAGTACGACGAGGTGCTCCCGTGGGACCACCTCGACTCCGGCCTCGACAAGGACTGGCTCTGGGCCGACTGGGAGGACGCCCTGGCCGTGGCCGACGGCTCCTCCGACGTCGAGGTCGAGGACTGCCGCTGGACGCCCTGCTACGACTGCGGTGTCTGCCCCGAGATGGGCACCGAGATCCAGATCGGCCCGACCGGTCAGCAGCTGCTGCCGCTGTCGGTGGTCTGACCGCCCCACCCAGCGACGCGCTCGTTCGAGCTGTCAGCCCGCTGACCCGTCCTCTATAGGGGACGGGTCAGCGTCGCTCAGGTCAGGGCAGGACCTTCTCGCTGACCTTCTCGCCGTCGGAGGGCTCGATGTAGCAGACGAAGCGGTCGTTGGAGCCGACGTCGTTGGGGTCCTCGAGCAGCGCATTGAGGTCGTAGTCGCCGCTGACGACGATGGCGGCGGCCGCCTCGTCAATGCGCGCCACGCAGATCGAGGTGGCGTCGCTGCTCTCGAGGGCGGCGGCGTCGTCGCCCGCGTCACCGGCGTAGATGATCTCGCCGTCGTGCGACTCGTTGCACTCCTTCTCGAAGAGCACCACGCCGTCGTCGTCATCGTTGATGTCGACGCACATCCCCGCCGTCGCCTCGTCGACCGAGACGATGCTCGAGACGTAGATGCCGAGGAAGACGCCGGCAACGATCGTGGCGATGGTGAGCGGGATGCCGACGGCGACGGCGCTGATGGCCGCCCATCGGGCCTTGCGCTTGCCACCCTTGGTGCGGCTCAGACCCACGAACCCGAGGATCACGCCGACGAACGACAGGCAACAGGTCAGGCTGAGGACGAAGCCGACGATCGAGACGGCGTCGGTGCCCTTCGGCGCCTCACCGCCTGGCACGGGCGCGCCGTAGGGGGCGCCGCCGTAGGGCGGGACACCCTGTTCGCCAAACTGGTTGCCGGCCTGGCCGTACGGGGTCGCGCCGTAGGGAGGGGGTGTCGACTCGCCGTACGGCGGGGGGGTGGTCCCGGCCGGAGGCTCGTTCGGGTCGGCGGGAGGCTGGTTGGGGTCGTACGGATTGCTCATCGTCGTCCTCTGCTCGGGCAGCCAGGGCAGGTGCAGGCGTCAGTGTGCCAGCCCAGTCTCAGTCCGCTGTCGGACTGTGCGGGCAAGATATCCGTCGTGAGTCGCAGATGAGTACGGTGCGGTCGATCTCCGACCTCGAGCGTCGAGCCAGGCTCGCTCGCCGGCACGCGCTGACGCCGTCCTTCCGCGCCGACTCACCCGAGGCCGCGACCCGCGCCATGACGGTGCTGCACTCCACGGAGCCCGCCACGGTCTACCTCTCCTGCTGGGCGCGCACCACCGACCTCACCGTCGACGACGTCGACCGCGCGCTCTACCGCGACAGGAGCCTGGTCAAGCAGCTCGCCATGCGGCGCACCCTCTTCGTCTTCCCGCGCGACCTGCTGCCAGCCACGTGGGGCAGCGCCTCGGCGCGGGTGGCCGCGGCCGAAGGGGCCCGGATGGCCAAGGACGCCGTAGCCGCCGGGCTGTCCGACGACGGGGCCGCCTGGCTCGACCGCGCTCGAGCGCTGGTGCTCGACCTGCTCGACGACCAGCCCGACGGGCTGGGGGCGGTGCAGATCCGTGAGCAGATTCCCGACATCGCGGTGAAGGTGGCGGTCTCCGCCGGATCGGTCTGGGGCGCTTCCCGCGTGCTCACCCACCTCGGCGCCACTGCCGACGTCGTCCGCGCCGTGAACACCGGCCACTGGCGTACGTCGCGTCCGCGCTGGACCCTGATGCGGCACTGGATCGACGACGTGCCTGCGCCCTGGGCGGCAGCCGAGGGCTACCGCGAGCTGGTGCGCCGATGGCTCCAGACCTTCGGACCGGGAACCGAGACCGACCTGGTGTGGTGGTTCGGCTCGACCAAGACGATGGTGCGCACCGCTCTGGCCGAGCTGTCGGCTGTTGCAGTCGAGCTCAAGGGGGGCAGCACCGGTTGGGTGCTGCCCGAGGACGTCGAGGAGGACCCCCCCGCCGAGCCGTGGGTCGCGCTGCTCCCGGTGCTTGACCCCACCGTGATGGGCTGGAAGGAGCGCTCCTTCTACCTCGGCGACCACGCTCCGCAGCTCTTCGACGGCAACGGCAACGCCGGAACCACGGTCTGGGTCGACGGCCGGGTCGTCGGCTGCTGGGTGCAGGACGACGCCGGCTCGGTGCAGGTGCGACTGCTCGAACCGGTGCCCCCGCTGCCAGGGCGGCGCTGGACGTGGAGGCAGCGCGGCTCACCGCGTGGCTCGACGGCACGGTCGTCAAGACCGTCTACCCCTCGGCGCTGATGCGGGGCTGCGGGCGCATCACAGCTGGCGGCACTACTCTGCGCCGTGAGTCGCCAGCAGCCCGAACAGCAGGCACCCCCCGTCCAACGGCTGCGCATCCGCTACGCCAAGCGCGGGCGGCTCCGGTTCACCAGCCACCGCGACTTCAGTCGAGCCTTCGAGCGGGCAGTGTTCCGCGCGCGTATCCCGATGGCTTACAGCTCGGGCTTCAACCCGCACCCCCGGATCTCCTACGCCGGCGCCGCCCCCACCGGGTCGGCCAGCGAGGCGGAGTACCTCGAGCTGGCCCTGGCCGCCGTGGTCGACCCCGCCGACGTCGCCGCACAGCTGGTGGAGGCGCTGCCGCCCGGCCTCGACGTCCTCGACGTGGTGGTGTCGCCCGGCGGGAGCCTGGCCGACCTGCTCGAGGCCAGCCGCTGGTCGATCGACACGTCTCTCCCCGCCGCCGAGGCAGAGCGTGCCGTCACCGCGTTCCTCGCCGCGGAGTCGGTGACCGTCGAGCGGATGACGAAGAAGGGGCTGCGCGAGTTCGACTGTCGCGCTGCTGTGCTTGCCCTGCGCGTCGAGGCCGAGGAGAACCACGGCCGCGCCATCCTGCAGCTCGTGCTGCGCCACACGGTGCCGGCGGTGCGGCCCGACGACGTGCTGCGTGGCGTGGCGCTGTTGACGGGCGTCGACGCTGGCGACGCGCCGCTGCTCACCCGGCTGGCCCAGGGGCCCTTGGACCCGGTCACGCACGAGGTGGGCGACCCGCTGTCTTCGCGGAAGTGAGGCGCGTCGGGACGCTGATGTGCGATACTCGCCCTGGACGAGGACCCGAGCGCCCCAGCCCTGACCCTCGACCCGACGACGTTCTCGCTGGCTCGCAGATGGGTCGGCACAGTGGAACCAGGTCGTCGCCAGACCGCGACGCGGCCCGGGATCGGTGACAGAGATCCAGCGCTAGCGACCGCGGCAGGTGACTTGTTGGCTCCAGTGACGCACCGCGGAGGGTGTCGCCGCACCACGAAGGCTTTGCACATGCTGGTCCTGAGCGCTCGGGCCAGCGGTGCCAGACACGTCCGACCGTGAGGCTCGGACCTAGGAGCAGCATCCCGATGGCTGACGACGAACTCCAGGGCTCAATCCCCTCCGAGAGCACCGACACACCGGCCGAGGCGCCCAGCGCCGACGGCGACGCGGCGCCAGCCGCCAAGAAGGCCCCGGCCAAGAAGGCTGCCGCCAAGAAGGCCCCGGCGAAGAAGGCTGCTGCCAAGAAGACCGCCAAGAAGGCGGTCGCGAAGCCGGACGCCGACACCGCAGGCGCCGCGGACACGTCCGACCCGTCCGACCCATCCTCAGCGCCCGCGGCCCCAGAGTCGAGCGAGACTCCGGTCAAGGAGCCGATCGCTAAGAAGACCGTGGCCAAGAAGGCTGCCGCCAAGAAGGCGCCGGCGAAGAAGACTGCCGCCAAGAAGAGCGCCGCGACGGTCGATGGTGGGTCCACAGACGGGCCGACAGACGGGCCGACCGACGGGCCGACCGACGGGCCGACCGACGGGCCCACCGACGGGGACGCGTCTGGCTCCAGCACGAGCGTGCTGTTCCGGGCCCCAGACGTGCCAGCCAAGAAGACCACCACGCGCACGCGCAAGAAGCCCGCGGCCGTCGACGCCGCCGAAGAAGCGCTGGCCGGCTCCGCAAAGGACGCCGCCAACGAGGCCGACACCTCGGACGAGGGCGACGGCGAGAACGGCGACGACGACGATGAGAACGGCGAGGGAGGCGGTCCGCGCCGTCGCCGCCGCCGCGGCGGTCGTCGCCGGCGCAAGCCCTCCGACGGGGGCGAGAATGACTCCGACGACGACAGCGACGACAGTGACGACGCCACCGGAGCCGACACCGATCAGGGCGCAGGACAGGGCGGTCAGGGTGGCGGCCGCAACCAGGGCGGCGGCCGGTCCGGCCAGCAGTCGGGGCGCCAGAACAACAACCAGAACCAGGGCGGCAACCGAGGTCAGGGTGGCGGATCGAAGTCCGGCCCGGCTGACGACGACGACGCCGACTCCGAGGGTGGCGAAGGCACCTCGCGCCGACGCCGACGTCGCCGCCGAGAGGGCGACGACGGTGGGTCGGGTGGCCAGGGGGACGACGCCAACACCACGACCCGGGTCCGGCGTCCGCGCAACCCCGAGGACGAGATCACCGCGGTGGCGGGTTCTACCCGGCTCGAGGCCAAGAAGCAGCGCCGTCGTGAGGGTCGCGAGGCCGGACGTCGCCGAGCGCCGATCGTCAGCGAGGCCGAGTTCCTGGCCCGTCGCGAGTCGGTCGATCGGGTCATGGTGGTCCGCCAGCGCGACGAGCTCACCCAGATCGGAGTGCTCGAGGACAAGGTGCTCGTCGAGCACTACGTCGCCCGCGAGTCGCAGACCTCGCTGATCGGCAACATCTACCTCGGTCGTGTGCAGAACGTCCTGCCATCGATGGAGGCCGCGTTCATCGACATCGGCAAGGGCCGCAACGCGGTCATCTACGCCGGTGAGGTCAACTGGTCGGCGCTGGGCCACAAGGACGGGCAGCCGCGCAAGATCGAGTCGGTGCTGTCCTCCGGCCAGACGATCCTGGTGCAGGTCACCAAGGACCCGATCGGCCACAAGGGCGCCCGGCTGACCAGCCAGATCAGCCTGGCTGGCCGCTTCCTCGTCTACGTGCCCGACGGCACGACCAGCGGCATCTCCCGCAAGCTGCCCGACACCGAGCGCAACCGCCTCAAGACGCTCCTCAAGGAGATCGTCCCCGACACCGCCGGCGTCATCGTGCGCACCGCGGCCGAGGGCGCCAGCGAGGAGGAGCTCACACACGACGTCGAGCGCCTCAAGGCGCGCTGGGACGAGATCGAGGCCAAGACCAAGGGCAGTCACCGCAGCTGCTGTACGGCGAGCCCGACCTGACGCTCAAGGTCGTCCGCGACCTGTTCACCGAGGACTTCGCCAAGCTCGTCATCCAGGGCGACGACGCCTGGGAGACCGTGCAGGACTACGTCGCTGGCGTCGCCCCCGACCTGGAGGAGCGGCTGGAGAAGTACGACGCGCCGACCACAACGGCGTCGACCTCTTCGGGGCGTACCGGATCGACGAGCAGATCGCCAAGGCGCTCGACCGCAAGGTCTGGCTGCCCTCCGGTGGCTCGCTGGTCATCGACCGCACCGAGGCGATGACGGTCGTCGACGTCAACACCGGCAAGTTCACCGGCTCCGGGCGGCAACCTCGAGGAGACGGTCACCAAGAACAACCTCGAGGCCGCCGAGGAGGTCGTGCGTCAGCTCCGGCTGCGCGACATCGGCGGCATCATCGTCGTCGACTTCATCGACATGGTCCTGGAGTCGAACCGCGACCTCGTGCTGCGGCGCCTGGTCGAGTGCCTGGGCCGCGACCGCACCCGTCACCAGGTCGCCGAGGTGACCTCGCTCGGTCTGGTGCAGATGACGCGCAAGCGCATCGGCACCGGTCTCGTGGAGGCGTTCAGCGAGAACTGCGAGCACTGCCAGGGCCGCGGCCTGATCGTGCACGACATGCCGGTCGACGCCGAAGGGCGGCGCGAGGGCGGCGACGGAGCCGCGTCGCGGTGGCCGCGCGGCAGCCGCCGTCGGTCGCGGCGGTCGTAGGGCGGTCGGCCGCGCAGGGCGACCAGCAGGGCCGAGCGACGCGTGGCAACGGCCGACGGCCAACGCCGCCGCGCCGCACAAGCCCACGCCGGCCGAGTTCGCCGCGATGGCCAAGGCTGAGGCTGCACGCGAGGCGACGAGGCTGCGGCCGAGGCCGAGCAGCCGAGGACTCCGCGACACTCCACGAGGCTGCGTCCGAGACCGTCCACCGAGGTGACGGCCAGCGCCCGATGCTGAGCCCGCTCGGCCCAGACCGCCGACGCCCGAGGCGACCTCCGAGCGCCGAGGCGTGACCCCGGAGCCCGAGCCCGAGCCGGTCGACGAGCACCAGCCGAGCCGGTCGACCGCCCAAGGTGGTCACCCGTCACGCGCCGCGGCGTCGAGCCGCACCGGTCGCCACTGCGGCGCCCGCCTCAGCCGGTCGAGATCGTCGCAGCGCCGGCGGCGGCCGCAGCCGTCGCCGGCGACAGCCGCCGCACCGAGCCGCCCAAGGTCGTCACCCGCACGCGAGGACGCAGCCGCGTCGCGCGGCGTGCGCCGCGATCCGCGGTCGGCGCGACGCCGCGCGCCGAGCGGCGGCCGCGCCGGTGAGCTCCGACCGGTCGATCGAGCACGTCCCGATCAAGAAGAAGGGCACGCGCAAGCGCTGACCGGGCCGTCTCGGCCCGCGCCGCACCGTTTTGCCGTCGGGCGTCGGCGTCCGTAGTATTGATCCTCGGCGCGTTTCGACGTGCCTATCTGCACGGCACCCACCTTCCTGGTCCATCAGATCAGCGTGGCTGTGGCGTGCCGCAGACCCAGATGTGAGTGGAAACAACGAAGGAGACCGCGGTGTACGCGATCGTGCGCGCAGGCGCCAAGCAGCAGAAGGTCGCCGTCGGCGACGTCATCGAGATCGACAAGGTCTCGACGGCCGTCGGCGACACGCTGACCCTGCCCGTCGTGATGGCCGTCGACGGCGAGACCGTCACCGCCACCGGCCTCGACAAGGCCGCGGTGACCGTCGAGGTCCTCGGCGCCACCAAGGGCCCCAAGATCGTCATCCAGAAGTACAAGAACAAGACCGGCTACAAGAAGCGCCAGGGTCACCGCCAGAAGTACACCCAGGTCAAGGTCACCGACATCAAGCTCTGAGCCACCGGCTCACCGACCGATCACCGACACGAAGGACATCTCAGATGGCACACAAGAAGGGCGCCGCGTCCACCAAGAACGGCCGCGACTCCAACTCCCAGCGCCTCGGCGTCAAGCGCTTCGGCGGCCAGGCCGTCAACGCCGGCGAGATCATCGTCCGCCAGCGTGGCACCCACTTCCACCCGGGCAGCGGCGTCGGCCGCGGCGGCGACGACACCCTGTTCGCGCTGATCGCGGGCTCGGTGGAGTTCGGCCGCAAGCGCGGCCGCAAGGTCGTCAACATCGTCCCGGGCGAGTGACCTGACGCTCGTTCGCCAGCACCTCTCGAAGGGCGTCCCTGCATTCCGGGGCGCCCTTCGTCATTTCCGACTGCACAAGGAGCACCACCCATGGCAGTCCCCACCTTCGTCGACCGGGTCGACGCTGCACGTCAGCGCCGGGCGCGGCGGCAACGGCGTCGCCTCGGTGCACCGCGAGAAGTTCAAGCCGCTCGGTGGTCCCGACGGCGGCAACGGCGGCCCCGGCGGCTCGGTCATCCTGCGGGTCGACCTCCGACGTGACGACGCTCGTCGACTACCACCACAGCCCGCACGCGCAAGGCCGAGCACGGTGGCCACGGCGCGGGCTCCCACCGCAACGGCGGGCACGGCGCCGACCTCGTGCTGCCGGTGCCCGACGGCACGGTGGTCAAGCACCGGACGGCGAGGTCATCGCCGACCTGGTCGGCGCCGGCACCGAGCTGGTGGTCGCCCAGGGCGGCCGCGGCGGCCTCGGCAACGCCGCGCTGGCCAGCGCCAAGCGCAAGGCGCCCGGCTTCGCGCTGCTCGGCGAGCCCGGCGACGAGCTCGAGGTCGTGCTCGAGCTCAAGGTCGTCGCCGACATCGGCCTGGTCGGCTTCCCCAGCGCCGGCAAGTCGAGCCTGATCGCCTCGATCTCGCGGGCCCGGCCCAAGATCGCCGACTACCCGTTCACCACGCTGGTGCCCAACCTCGGCGTGGTGACCGCCGGCGAGACCACGTTCACCGTCGCCGACGTGCCCGGCCTGATCGAGGGCGCCAGCGACGGACGCGGCCTCGGCCACGACTTCCTGCGCCACATCGAGCGCTGCGCGGCGCTGGTGCACGTGCTCGACACCGCCGACCATCGAGCCGGGCCGCAACCCGGTCGACGACCTCGACATCATCGAGAACGAGCTGAGCCGCTACGGCGGCCTCGAGGACCGCCCGCGCCTCGTGGCGCTCAACAAGATCGACGTGCCCGACGGCCGCGACATCTCCGACATGGTCGTCGACGACCTCCGTGCGCGCGGCCTGCGCGTGTTCCCGGTGTCGGCGGCGTCGCGGCGAGGGCACCCGCGAGCTGATCTTCGCGATGGCCGAGATCGTGCTGGCAGCTCGCGCCGAGGAAGGCCGTCGAGGTCGCCCAGCGGATCGTGATCCGCCCGCCCAGCGCCGACGGCGGTGCGCGACTTCACGATCACCGAGACCGGCGAGGGCTGGCGCGTGCGCGGCGCCAAGCCGGAGCGCTGGGTCCGCCAGACCGACTTCAGCAACGACGAGGCCGTCGGCTTCCTCGCCGACCGGCTCGACCGGCTCGGCGTCGAGAAGCCAGGCTGCTCGCGCTCGGGGCCGAGGAGGGCGACACCGTGCTCATCGGTCACCCCGACAACGCCGTGGTCTTCGACTTCAAGCCCGGCATCGACGCCGGCGCCGAGAACCTCGCCCGCCGCGGCGAGGACACCCGCCTCAAGGAGCACCGTCCCGCCGCGACCGTCGCGAGGCGATCGACGAGGCGATGGCCGACCGCGGCGAGACCGAGACCCGCGCCGACGTGGCCCGTCGCCTCGACAAGCCCGAGATCTACGGCCCGCGTCCTACGAGATCGGCTCGGCCGAGGACCCCGACTGGGCCGAGGCCGACCCGGGCGGCACGGCTGACCAGGCCTGAGGTCACCGGGCGCCGCCGGGTCGTCGTCAAGGTCGGGTCGTCGTCGCTGACCACCGCCGCCGGCGGCATCGACCCGGAGCGGCTGAGCGCCTGGTCGACGTCCTCGCCGCGGCCCGTGCGCGCGGCGCCGAGGTGGTGCTGGTGTCCTCAGGTGCGATCGCGGCCGGACTGGCCCCGCTCGGACTGGCCAGCGACCGTCGGCCCTGGCCGCCCAGCAGGCTGCCGCCTCGGTCGGTCAGGGGCTGCTGGTGCACCGCTACACCGAGGAGCTCGCGCCGGCACGGCATCGTCGCCGGCCAGGTGCTGCTGACGGTCGACGACGTCACCCGCCGCGCGCACTACCGCAACGCCTCGCAGACCTTCGACAAGCTCCTCGAGCTCGGCGTGCTCCCGATCGTCAACGAGAACGACACGGTGGCGACCAGCGAGATCCGCTTCGGCGACAACGACCGGCTCGCCGCCCTCGTCGCCCACCTGGTGCACGCCGACCTGCTCGTGCTGCTCTCCGACGTCGACGGCCTCTACGACGGCAGCCCCACCGAGCCCGGCAGCTCGCTGATCACCGAGGTGGACTCGCGTCGCCGACCTCGGCCGGGTGCGGATCGGCAGGCCCGGCGTCGCCGGGGTCGGCACCGGCGGCATGCAGACCAAGGTGCAGGCGGCCCAGATCGCGACCGGCGCCGGCATCCCCGTCGTGATCACCTCGGCCGCCCGCGCCGATGCCGCGCTCGCGGGGGAGCCGCGTCGGCACCCTCTTCCGGCCCACCGGACGCCGCCAGTCCGCCGCGGCTGCTCTGGCTCGCGCACGCCACCGAGCCCCAGGGCAGGATGCTGCTGGACGCCGGCGCCGTGCGCGCGGTCGTCGAGCGCGCGCCTCGCTGCTCGCCGCCGGGGTCACCGGCGTGACCGGCACGTTCGTGGCCGGCGACCCGGTCGACCTGGCCGGCCCCGACGGGGTGGCCGTCGCGCGCGGCTCGTCAACTTCGACGCAGAGGAGATCCCCGACCTGCTCGGGCGCACGAGCCAGGAGCTCAAGCGCGAGCTGGGTGCGGCCTACGAGCGCGAGCTCGTGCACCGTGACGACCTGGTGCTCTGACGCCGCGACCACCCGAGGCGGCACGCGCACGTCGCACGTACGCTGACGCCGTGAAGCCTCGTCGCGCGGCCTGCCGGCCGCCTACCTGAGTCATCATCGGTGCCGTCGCCGCTCTCGGCGGCGCCCCGCCGCCTCGGACAGCGTTCGTGCCAGCGCTTACGTCTGCCACTCGTCCTACGGGTCAGGCTCGAGCAAGGTAGCCATCCACGCGAGGCTGCCGGAGCGCGTCGCCGCGGGCCGGACCGTGGAGTCGCGCACCGTCAGCGTGACCATCACGGTGCCGAAGCGGATCCTCAACTGCATCCGCCAGTACGGTGTGCGCTCGGTCTCGGGGCAGGCGACCGGCGCCCGGTTCCGCGTCGGCCACCAGCCGGTGGCTCTGCGACACCTGCACATTCCACGCACCGAGGTGCCGGCGACCGGCCGATGAAAGTGAAGGGCACCGGAGTCTCCGCGCCGTTCTCGGTGGCGGAGGCGGGCCGGTACGCCGTGCGGATCCCGCGGTCGTTCGCGGCCGAGGCTGGCCGCACAGCGGGTGCATGGCTACCCGGTGGAGGCCGCACCTCACGTGCGGGCGTGACGAGCCCGGGGTGCGCCCACCAGGATCGGCGACGCTGCGGCGTCGACCGGACTGACAGGACCGTCGTAGGCTTGGGAGCGAATGAGCAAGCAAGTCCCACTACCTCGACCACGCCGCGACCACACCGATGGTGCCCGCGGCGATCGAGGCGATGACGGCGCACCTGCGTGACGTCGGCAACCCGAGCTCCCTGCACGCCTCCGGCCCCACGCGCGGCGGGTGGTGGAGGAGTCGCGGGAGACGATCGCCCAGGCGATCAACGCCCGACCGGGCGAGGTGGTGTTCACCTCCGGCGGCACCGAGGCCGACAACCTCGCGCTCAAGGGCATCTACTGGTCCCGCAGTGGCGTCGACCAGCGCCGGCGCCGGATCCTGACCACCGCGATCGAGCACCACGCCGTGCTCGACCCGTTGGACTGGCTCGCCGACAGCGAGCCGCCGAGGTCGAGCTCCTACCGGTCGACGTGACCGGTCGCCTCGACGTCGAGGCCCTGCGGCGCTCGGTCGAGCGCGATCCCGAGTCGGTGGCGCTGATCTCGGTGATGTGGGCCAACAACGAGGTGGGCACCCTGCAGCCGATCGACGAGGTCGTGGCGATCGCCGCGCCCCACGGCATCCCCCTCCACACCGACGCCGTGCAGGCGCTCGGCGCGGTGCCGGTCGACTTCGCGGCGTCCGGTGTCGACGCGATGTCGGTCACCGGCCACAAGGTCGGAGGTCCCTACGGTGCCGGCGCACTCGTCGTACGCCGCGAGCTCGACGTGACCGCCCTTGTCACGGCGGCGGCCAGGAGCGCGACATCCGCAGCGGCACCATCGACACCCCGGCGATCGCGGGTCTGGCCGCGGCGGTGGAGCTGGCGGTCAAGCACCAGGCCGAGCACGCCGCGCGGGTGATCCGCGCTGCGCGACGACCTCGTGCGCCGCGTGATCGCGGTCGTGCCGGACGCGCATCTGCACGGCGCCCCGCGCCCGAGCCGCGCTGCCCGGCAACGCGCACCTCGGCTTCCCCGACTGCGAGGGCGACTCGCTCCTGATGCTCCTCGACGCGCGCGGCATCGAGTGCTCCACCGGCTCGGCCTGCTCGGCCGGCGTCGCCCAGCCCTCGCACGTGCTGCTCGCGATGGGGTGCACCGACGGAGGCCGCCGGCACTCGCTGCGCTTCTCGCTGGGCCACACCTCGACCCCAGCCGACGTCGATGCGGTGGTCGCGGCGATCGGCCGGTCGTCGAGCGGGCCCGGGCCGCGCGCCGCCATGAAGGTCGTCGCCGCCATGTCGGGCGGCGTCGACTCCGCCGTCGCCGCCGCCCGAGCCGTCGAGGCCGGCCACGACGTGACCGGCATCCACCTGGCGCTGTCGCGCAACCCCGCGTCCTACCGCTCGGGAGCGCGGGGCTGCTGCACGATCGAGGACAGCAACGACGCCCGCCGGGCGGCCGACGTCATCGGCATCCCGTTCTACGTCTGGGACCTGTCCGAGCGCTTCCACGACGACGTGGTCGAGGACTTCATGGACGAGTACGCCGCCGGGCGCACGCCCAACCCGTGCCTGCGCTGCAACGAGAAGATCAAGTTCGCCGCGGTGCTCGAGCGGGCGCTCGCGCTCGGCTTCGACGCGGTCGCGACCGGCCACTACGCGCAGCTGGCGATCGGCCGACGGGGTGGTCGAGATGCACCGCGCGATCGACCACGGCAAGGACCAGTCCTATGTGCTCGGGGTGCTCGACCAGCACCAGCTCGCACACTCGCTCTTCCCGTTGGGCGACTCGACCAAGGACGACGTCCGCCCCGAGGCCGCGCGGCGTGGGTTGCTGGTGGCCGACAAGCCAGACAGCCACGACATCTGCTTCGTGGCCGACGGCGACAACGCCGGCTGGCTGCGCGAGAAGCTCGGGGACCGGCGCCCAACCACGGTGGCGAGATCGTCGACGACGCCACGGGCGAGGTGCTCGGGCGGCACGACGGCACCTACGGCTTCACGATCGGGCAGCGCAAGGGCCTGCGGATCGGCCGGCCGGCGGCGGACGGCAAGCCGCGCTTCGTGCTCGACATCGAGCCGGTCTCGGGCACCGTCACGGTCGGCCCGCGCGAGCGTCTGGCGGTGCGCCGGCTCGCCGGCGTCGGGCCGCGCTGGTGCGGCAGCGTGCCGCGACGACTGAGTCGGGCGTCACGGTGCAGCTGCGCGCCCACGGCAGCGAGCACCGTGCGGTCGTGGCCGTCGACGGCGACCACGTCGAGATCGAGCTGCTGGACCCCGCCACGGGCATCGCGCCCGGTCAGGCCGCCGTGATCTACGACGGCAGCCGGGTCGTCGGCTCGGCCACGATCGCGACCACCGCATGAGCACCGCATGAGCACCCCATGACGCCACCGGCGTCGGCTCGATGCCCGGCGAGGACTTCGACCGTGTCGTTCGGGTCGAGCTCAACGAGCTGCCCGGCCTGCCGTTCCTCCCCGAGGTGCCCGGACGCGGCATCACTGCCGGCATGACCGGCCGGGCGCTCGGTCTCGTGCCCGGTCTCGGCATCGACCTCCAGCCGGCCGGCTGGCGGCTCACCGATGCCTCAGGCGTCGACCACCGGCGCGCGCGCAGCCTGCTGGCCCAGGATCTCGACACGCTCGAGGAGCGGTCCCAGGGCTACGTCGGCGGGTTCAAGGTGCAGGTCGCGGGTCCTTGGACGCTGGCGGCCACGGTCGAGAAGCCGCGTGGCGACAAGGTGCTCAGTGACCACGGCGCGCGCCGCGACCTCGCCCAGGCGTTGGCCGAGGGGGTGCGTAAGCACGTCCGCGACGTACGCCGTCGGGTGCCGGGCGCCACCCGCATCGTGGTCCAGGTCGACGAGCCCGCGCTCGCGGCGGTGCTGGACGCACGGGTGCCCACAGCCTCCGGGTTCGGGCGCCACCGTCGCATCGACCTGCCCGAGACGAGCGACACGCTCGGGTGGCTGTCTCCGCGGCCGCCGAGGAGGGCGCGGAGCCGTGGGTGCACTCGTGCGCCCGGGCACGCCGCTCGGCCTGCTGCGCGGCGCCGGAGCGCGAGGTCTGGTCGTCGATCTCGACCAGGTCGACGCCGCCGGCCAGGACGTGCTGGCAGAGGCCCTCGACGCCGGACACACGGTGGTGCTGGGCGTCCTGCCGGCCACCGAGGGCCGGTCACGGCGACGCGCGGTCACCGAACGCGTGGGCCGTTGGCTCGAGGTCGTCGGCCTGGACCCGGCCGCCGTAAGCGAGCTTGTGGGGGTGTCCGGCACGTGTGGCTACGCCGCGCTTCGTCAGGTGTGTGGGCGCGGCGAGGCGCTCGCGATGTCGCGAACATTTTTTTTTTTTTTTTTTTTTTTTTTTTTTTTTTTTTTTTTTTTTTTTTTTTTTTTTTTTTTTTTTTTTTTTTTTTTTTTTTTTTTTTTTTTTTTTTTTTTTTTTTTTTTTTTTTTTTTTTTTTTTTTTTTTTTTTTTTTTTTTTTTTTTTTTTTTTTTTTTTTTTTTTTTTTTTTTTTTTTTTTTTTTAAAAAAAAAAAAAAAAAAAAAAAAAAAAAAAAAAAAAAAAAAAAAAAAAAAAAAAAAAAAAAAAAAAAAAAAAAAAAAAAAAAAAAAAAAAAAAAAAAAAAAAAAAAAAAAAAAAAAAAAAAAAAAAAAAAAAAAAAAAAAAAAAAAAAAAAAAAAAAAAAAAAAAAAAAAAAAAAAAAAAAAAAAAAAAAAAAAAAAAAAAAAAAAAAAAAAAAAAAAAAAAAAAAAAAAAAAAAAAAAAAAAAAAAAAAAAAAAAAAAAAAAAAAAAAAAAAAAAAAAAAAAAAAAAAAAAAAAAAAAAAAAAAAAAAAAAAAAAAAAAAAAAAAAAAAAAAAAAAAAAAAAAAAAAAAAAAAAAAAAAAAAAAAAAAAAACCGCGATTGAGCCTCACGACCGATCAGGCCGTCATCGACGCGGGCGACCGGCTCGACCACTGGC
The DNA here is from genome assembly GCA_963781575.1 of uncultured Actinomycetota bacterium. Lineage (GTDB taxonomy): Bacteria > Actinomycetota > Actinomycetes > Propionibacteriales > Nocardioidaceae > Nocardioides. The sequence continues at coordinate 224,036 of CAWAGM010000005.1, forward strand.
AGGACCCCAATGACGACGACCCGGCTACCCCTGCGGGGTGACCGGGCCGCCACTCGTTGGGCGCCGACGATCAGTGGCCCGTAGAGCTCGCCGCGCAGCTGACCTGAGATAGCGTCGCTCAGACGCCCACGCCTTCGGGCAATTCGTCGGTGTCGATCTCCTCGTGCTTGACGTTCAGGAAGACCCACACGATGGCCGAAGCCGCGAACATCATGATCGAGCCGGTGAGGAACGCGTGCGTGGCGCCGTCGGCGAAGCGGGGACAGGACCCTGGCGTCTGGCCGGGTCGCCGCCGGCTGCATGTCTAGCGAGCGGTAGAGCTCGCCGGACTTCTCGGTCGTGAAGTGCGCAGCAACCGCGGACAGCGTCGCCAGCCCCAGCGCGCCACCCACCTGCTGCATCGTGTTGAGCACGCCTGAGCCGATGCCGGCGTCCTCGAGGCTTGATCCCGTGGACGGCGACCAGGGTCATCGGCACGAAGGTCAGGCCCATGCCGACCGACATCAGGAAGATGTAGGGGGCCACATCGGTCCAGTAGTGGACCGAGCCGGCGTCGAGCCGGGAGAACATGAACAGCGCCGCGCCACCGAGGAGAGGTGCCGGTCCCGGCCAGGAAGCGGGGGTCGACCCGCGTCATCAGCTTCGAGCTGAGAGGTGGCGCCGCCGACCATGCCGAACGGTGAACGGCAGGAACGCCAGGCCGGTCTTGAGCGGCGAGTAGCCCATGACGTTCTGGATGTAGAGCGAGAGGAAGAAGAACATCGCGAACATCGCAGCCGGGCGTGATCATCATCGCCAGAACGCGACCGCGGGCAGCGGCTGGCGAAGATCGACAGCGGCAGCATCGGCACCTTGATCTTGCGCTCGACGAGCAGGAAGCGCGACGAGCAGGACGACGCCGCGAGCGATGGCGATCAGCGCCGAGCGGGTCGCCCCAGCCGAAGGTCTGGCCGAGCGAGTCCTGGTTGCCGGTGCGGGTGATGCCGAAGACGAGCGAGAGCAAACCACCGGTGCCGATGATGGCTCCAGGGACGTCGAGGGTGCCGGCGTGGTGGTCGGAGTCCGGGAGCACGCTGGGGGCGAAGAGGACCGCAGCCAGGCCGATCGGCACGTTGATGAGGAAGGTCAGGCGCCAGCCGAGGTTCGGGTCGATGCCGGTGAGCCAGCCACCGAGGACCAGACCGATGGCGGCACCGAGGCCGGCCATGGCGGCGAAGACCGAGAAGGCGCGGTTGCGCTGCGGACCGGCCGGGAACGTGGTCGTGATCAGTGCCAGCGCGGTCGGGGAGGCGAGCGCCGCGCCCACGCCCTGGAAGCCACGTGACCCGAGCAGCATGGCCTCGTTCTGGGCGAGCCCGCCGATCGCGGAGGCGACCGTGAAGAGCGCGATGCCGATCATGAAGATGCGGCGGCGACCGTAGAGGTCGCCGAGGCGGCCGCCGAGCAGCAGCAGGCCACCGAACGCGAGCGCGTAGCCGGTGACGATCCACGACAGGTTGGCGCCGTCGATGTTGAGGTCCTTGCCGATGTAGGGCAGGGCGATGTTGGCGATCGAGCTGTCGAGCACGACCATCAGCTGGGCGACGCAGATGAGCACGAGGGCCCACGCTGCGTGCGGCGGCGCGGCGACCGCCTCGTCGGTGGTGCCCGGGCCGGTGCCGGCCTCGGGGGTGGTCAGGTCGGTCATGAGTTGTCCTTGCTGGTGGTCTGGCTGGTCGTGGTCTGGCTGGTCGTGTCTGGCTGGTCGTCGTCTGGGGGGTGATGCCGGCGGCGGGCAGGATGATCTGGTCGATGACCCGGGCGATCAGCTCCTGGCTGGGCATCTCGCCGAGCAGGAACTGGCGGTGCAGCACGATGCCGGGCAGGGCCGGAGCGAGGATGCTGAGGTCGAGGTCGTCTCGGATCTCACCGCGTGCCATCGCGCGGGCGAAGATCTCGTGCACGAGTGCTGACTTGGGGCCGATGAACTGCTCGCGGAAGGCGTCGGCGAACTCGGTGTCGCGGCCGATCGCGGTGATGACGCTGGCCAGGATGGCGCTCTGGCGGGCGTCGGTCAGGCCGCCGCCGCCGCAGAACATGGCCAGCAGGTCCGAACGCAGTGCCCCGGTGTCGGGGGCTGCGTGCGACCCCTTCTCCGAGAGCAGCGCGTCGATCACCAAGGCCGCCTTGGTCGACCAGCGCCGGTAGAGAGTGGCCTTCGACGCCCGGGCGGCTGAGGCGACGGCGTCCATCGTCAGCCGGTCGTAGCCGACGTCGGCAAGGACGTCGAGCGTGGCGGTGAGGATCTCCAGCTCACGGTCGCCCTCGACGCGCGGCCGGGTGCCCTCAGCGAGAGGAACCATGGTGCGTGACCTCCGTCACTTGATGGAACAGTACCGTTTCGTTTCATCAAGAGAGTACGGAGTCGTTTCATTCCCGACAACTCGATTTCCCGCGGGCAGTGAATCCGGTGACGGGTGGGGCGAGAGTCCCCGCTGCCTTCAGCCGAGGAATGCCAGCGACCGCGAGATCGCAAAGTCGTTCCACTCGGGGATGCGGCGGAACATGTAGTGCCCGGCTCGGCCCATGTCGTGCATCTCCACCGACGAGGCGATCGGCTCGGCGCGCTGCAGGAACGCACGCGTCATCCGGGCCGAGGTGATCTTGTCGGTGCGACCGTGCGCCGCCGCGACCGGCTTGCCGGCCAGCGCGCGCACCGGGTCGTCGGGCTGCCACCAGGGCGCCAGGGCCACGACGCCGACCACCGACGGGTCGTCAGCCACGTATGCAGCCGTGCGGGCTCCCATCGAGTGGCCGAGCAGGACGACGGGCAGGTCGCCGTGCTCGCGACGTACCTCGTCGAGGGCGGCGCGGGCGTCGGCGATGGGTGCGCCGCCGTTCCAGCCGCGCACCCGGTAGCGCATCAGCCAGGTGCTGACACCGGCCTCGTGGGCGGCGGGCGAGATCGTGCGCTGCAGGGCCGCCATCCGCTTCCACGATGCGCTCCGGTGGTCGACCGGTTGCTGGCTGGTCTGCTTGCCGCCGTGCAGTGCGAGCACGAGGGCGCGCGGAGCATCGACGTCCAGCTTGGTGAACGTGGGGGTGAAGGTGGTGTGGGGCACGTAGGTCCTTCGGAGCATGTGCGGGTATCGGATGGCAACGGATGGAGTGGCCTGCAGCACTCGATCGTCGGGAGGGGTCGTCGGGGTGGCCGTCGGTGAGAGCTGTCGGCGCGACCCGGCAAGATGAGCCTATGAGCAGCGAGGTGGAGCCCACCCCGGCCACCGATGAGGCCCGTGACCAGCACCGGCAGGTCGCCGAGCAGATCGAGGACGCTCGCTGGCGCTACTTCGTGCTCGACGACCCAGCCCTCTCCGACGCCGACTACGACCGGCGCCTGCGCCGCCTGCAGGAGCTCGAGGAGGCCTACCCCGAGCTGCGCACGCCCGACTCGCCGACGCAGAAGGTCGGGGAGCGGTGTCCACCGACTTCACCGCGCACGACCACCGCCAGCGGATGGAGAGCCTCGACAACGCGTTCAGCTACGACGACCTCGAAGCCTGGTACGCCCGGCTTGGCCGTGACGGCATCGAGGCCCCCGAGCTGCTCTGCGAGCTCAAGGTCGATGGTCTGGCGATCAACCTCCTCTACGAGGACGGTCGCCTCACCCGCGCGCTGACGCGCGGCGACGGCAGCACCGGCGAGGACGTCACCCCCAACGTGAAGACCATCGACTCGATCCCGCACCGGCTCACCGCCACCGACGAGTTCCCCGTGCCCACGCTGATCGAGGTGCGTGGAGAGGTGTTCCTCCCCGGTGCGGCCTTCGAGCGGTTGAACGCCTCCATGGCCGACGCCGGCAAGCCGATGTTCGCCAACCCGCGCAACGCCGCCGCCGGATCGCTGCGCCAGAAGGACCCACGCGTCACCGCAACCCGCGCGCTCGGCATGGTGTGCCACGGCATCGGTGCGCGCGAGGGGTTCGAACCGCGAGCCCAGTCCCAGGCCTACCAGGCGCTGCGGGCCTGGGGACTGCCGACGTCCGATCGGGTCAAGGTGCTCGCGACGCTGAAGGACGTCGAGGGCTTCATCGAGCAGTACGGCGAGCACCGCCACGACGTCGAGCACGAGATCGACGGGGTCGTTATCAAGGTCGACGACGTGTCGTTGCAGCGCCGGCTCGGCTCGACCAGCCGGGCACCACGCTGGGCCATCGCCTTCAAGTACCCGCCCGAGGAGGTCAACGCCAAGCTCCTAGCCATCGAGGTCAACACCGGGCGCACCGGCCGGGTGACGCCTTTCGGCGTGATGGAGCCGACCAGGGTGGCTGGGTCGACCGTCGAGCGGGCCACGCTGCACAACGCGCACGAGGTGAAGCGCAAGGACGTGAGGCCGGGCGACACCGTGATCCTGCGCAAGGCCGGAGACGTGATCCCGGAGATCGTCGGTCCGGTGCTGCCGCTGCGTCCCGAAGGCCTGGTCGAGTGGGTCATGCCCACCGAGTGCCCCTCCTGCGCGACGACTCTGGCCCAGCAGAAGGAAGGCGACAAGGATCTCCGCTGCCCCAACCACCAGAAGTGCCCCGCGCAGATGCTCGACCGGGTCTTCCACGTCGCGGGTCGGGGTGCGTTCGACATCGAGGGACTGGGGTCCGAGGCCGCTCATGCCTTGCTCGGCGCCGGCGTCATCGTCGACGAGGGTGACGTCTTCGACCTGGACGCCGAGAAGCTGCGGCAGACCGAGCTGTTCACGCGTGCACCCAAGAAGGACGAGGTGGGGCGCCAGCTCACGGCCAACGGTGAGAAGCTCTTGGCGAACCTCGATCGCGCGAAGCAGGTCCCGCTCTGGCGCGTCGTGGTCGCGCTGTCGATTCGCCACGTCGGTCCCACCGCGGCTCGCGCACTCGCCCAGGAGTTTGGCTCGATGGACTCGATCCGGGGGGCCACCGAAGAGCAGCTGGCGGCCGCCGAGGGCGTCGGACCGACGATCGCCGAGGCTGTGATTGCGTGGTTCGACGTCCCCTGGCACGTCGAGATCGTCAAGAAGTGGGCACGCGCCCAGGTCACGATGGCCGACGAGCGCGACGAGTCGACGCCGCGCACCCTCGAGGGGCTGACGATCGTGGTGACCGGCTCACTCGTCGACTTCAGCCGCGACTCCGCCAAGGAGGCAATCCTGAGTCGGGGCGGCAAGGCCTCCGGGTCGGTCTCGAAGAAGACCGACTACGTGGTGGTCGGCGAGAACGCCGGCTCCAAGGCCGACAAGGCCGAGGAGCTCGGTGTCGCGGTGCTCGACGAGGCCGGTTTCAAGGCGCTGCTCGAGACCGGCCCCGCCGCGGGTCAGGACTCGTAGGCCAGCCCGGCCAGCTTCAGCTCGCCCTGGGTCGGGCCCGTGATGTCGCCACCCGAGCAGTCGCCGTCGACCGGGTCGCACGTGGTGACGGTCCTGGCCTCGAGGTCGACGCGCAACAAGTTGCCCGTCGGCGTCCAACCGAAGTCCCACGAGGCTCCCTCGACGGTGGCGACCTCACCGGTGTCGAGGTCGACGACCTCGAACGAGGTGCCCTCCATCTCGTCCTGGTGCACGACCTTCGCGTACCGGCCGTCGGGGGAGAGCTCGATGTAGGGGTAGCGCTCGTTCGCAATGGTGTAGATCGCCTTGCCCGTGGAGAGGTCGACGACGCGCACCTCGGCGCGGTCTGAGTCGATCACGTGCCCGCCGGCGACCGACGGAGCCCTGGACGCACCGAGATCGGTGCCGATGACGGTGCTGGCGCGCCAGTCAACGGCGACGGTCGTGTCGTCTAGTCCGACGTAGACCAGGTCGCCGTCTAGCTCGACCGGCGGCGCTTCCCAGCCTCCCCAGGTGAACGATCCGTCGACACCGACCCGGGCCAGCTCGGCTCCGGTGTCGACGTCGAGCACGACGACGTCCCATCGGTCAGTGCCTCCCGCGGAATCGGCGTAGGCCATCACCGACTGGTCGGGGTCGGTGGCTGGCACTCGGTCACCGAGGTCGAGCTCGAGGGTCGACAGCTCGCCGTCTGGTCGCACCAGCGTGTAGTGGGACGGGCCTGGGTCGTCGGTCCAGGGCGTCTTGCCCGTGCGGGCCAGCACTCCGGCGGAGGTGTAGTAGAGGACCTTGACCTTCTCCTCGACCGTGACGTCGCGCCCGCCGGGTAGGTGGATCGTGCTGCCCGTGGCGAACGCGCCGGCGTCGAGGTAGGCGGCCGTGGCCGGATCGAGGCCGCGTCCGGTGGTCGGCTCGTCGGCGCCGTTCGTCGCGACGAGGGCCGCGCCCACGAGCACGGCTGTCGTGGCCACGCCCGCGCCACCGACGAGCACGCGGTCGCGGGTGCGGGTGCGGCGTCCGCGAGCCAGGGCGGTGGCCGCCTGCGGTGACGGGATGGTCAGGCTGTCGGCCTCGTCGTGCATCAGCTGGGCAAGTCGCTCGGTCATCGGTGGCTCCCGGAGTTCAGGGTGTGGGGGACGACGGAGTCCCCGAGGAGGGTGCGAAGGCGGGTGAGAGCTTCGGAGGTCTGGCTTTTGACGGTGCCCTCGGAGATGTCGAGAGCCGCAGCCGTCTGAGCCACGCTGAGGTCCTCGTAGTAGCGCAGGACGACGACGGCTCGCTGCCGAGGCGCCAGGTCGGCCAGGGCGTCCATCAGCGCCGGACGGTCGCTCGGGTCGTGCGAGGTCGCGATGTCGGGCAGGTGCTCGGTGGGGCGTTCGTTGCGCCACGACCGTCGGCGGAACCAGGAGGTAGCGGTGTTGACGAGCGTCGTCCGGGCGTATCCCGGTGCCGCCTCGAGCTCACGCACCTTGCCCCAGGAGGCGTAGGTCTTGGCTAGGGCGGTCTGCACGAGGTCTTCAGCCTCGGCGCGATCGCCGATCAGCAGGTAGGCGGTGCGGTAGAGCGAGGGCCAAGTGGCGTGGACGAATTCTGTGAACTGTTCGTCGCTGGGTGGTCGTGGCATGCGTGAGGTCTCCCCGGGAAGAGTGTCGGTCACCCTGTCAGACGCGTCGAGCGCACGATCGGTTGGTTCGTCCCTACATTGGGCTCGTGCGGTGCCCCTACTACGAGTCCGAGGTGTGCCGCTCGTGCAGCGAGCTCGAGACGCCGTACGTCGCCCAGCTCGCCGCCAAGGAGCAGGTCTGTCGCGACCTGCTGGCCGACCACGCGGAGATTGCGGGGCTGACGTGGATGCCGCCGGTGTCGAGCGAGGAAGCTGCCTTTCGCAACAAGGCCAAGATGGTCGTCACCGGGACGGCCGCCGACCCGCGGCTCGGGATCCTCGATCCGAGCGGGGGTGGTGTCGACCTGCGCGCCTGCCCGCTCTACTCGGCGCGCATGCACGGGTTGCTGCCGGTGCTGGCCGACTTCATCGGGGTCGCCGGGCTCCCGCCGTACGACCTCGGTTCGCGGCGGGGGGAGCTCAAGCACCTGCTGGTCACCGAGTCGCCCGACGGGGAGTTCCTGGTGCGGTGGGTGCTGCGGTCGAGCGAGGGGTTGCCGCGGATCCGCAAGCACCTGCCGGGATTGCTCGACGCGTGCCCCGAGCTGGCCGTCGTGTCGGTCAACCTCCAGCCCGAACACAAGGCCGTGCTCGAGGGGGACGTCGAGGAGGTGCTCACCGAGCGTTCGGTGCTGCCCATGCGCGTCAACGACTTGCTGCTGAACCTCCCGCCGCGCAGCTTCTTCCAGACCAACACCGCGGTGGCAGCCGCGCTCTACCGGCAGGCCGTCGAGTGGGCCGACCGCACGTCGCCGACGTCCGTGCTCGACCTCTACTGCGGCGTGGGCGGCTTTGCGTTGCACCTGGCGGGTGCGGGACGTCGGGTGCTCGGTATCGAGGCGAGCGCCGAGGCCGTGTCCGCGCGCCGTGGCCACGGCTGAGCACGCCGGGCTCGACGTCCGTTTCGTCGCTGGCGACGCGGTCAGCGAACGGGTGGACGCCGACCTGGTGGTGGTGAACCCACCGCGTCGCGGAATCGGTCCAGAGCTGGCGGCCAAGTTGGAAGCGTCGTCGGCACGCACGGTCATCTACTCCAGCTGCAACGCGGTCACGCTGGCTCGCGACCTGGCGGCGATGCCCTCGTGGAGGCCGCGCGAGGCCCGGCTGCTCGACATGTTCCCCCACACCCAGCACTACGAAGTGATCGTGCTGCTCGAGCGCTGACTCCGCGCTGGTTGGATGGGTTCGTGCCGACCCCGCTGAACGACGACGACCTGACTGTCATGCAGGCGCTCGCGTCGCGCACGTGGCACCGCGGCGCCCGACACCACGCGGGGCAGCTGGCGTGGAGCGCTCGGCATCGTGAGGCGGCGGGCGAGGCCGCGGTCCGCACCTGGAGCGAGGACGGCGAGGTGGTCGCGTGGGCGTGGATGGAGGAGCCGGGATGGCTCGAGCTGTGCGTCGACCCCACCCATCGGTTCGTCACCGACCTCGCTCGCGACGCCGTGTCGTGGTTCGTCGGCCAGGCGCCGAGTGATCGCCCGAGCGGCGCAATGGTGCTCGAGGCCGAGCATCACCTGCTCGACGTTCTGAAGGAGGCCGGGTTCGTCGACGAGGGCGGGCCGTGGTTCACCCACCACCACCTCGACCTTGCGGAGCTGCCGGACGTGCCCGAGGTGCCGGGCTACCGCCTCCGAGCGGTGACCGCGGACGACGCCGCGCCGCGCGCCGCCTGCCATCGCGCGGCGTGGAGCAGTCCCGAGCAGCCCTCGAACGTCACCACGGCGGCCTACTCGGCGCTCATGCAGACGGCGCCCTACGAGCCGTCTCTCGACTGGGTGGCGGTCGCGGCCGACGGGGCCTGGGTGGCCTCGTGCTTGACCTGGCTCGACCCGACCACGGGCGTCGTGCTGATCGAACCGGTCGGCTGCGCGCCGGAGCACCGTCGTCGAGGGCTCGCGAGTGCGGTGAGCCTTGCTGCACTCCATGCGGCGCGCGACACCGGCGCGACCGAGGCGCTCGTGTGTCCTCGCGGCGACCAGGGCTATCCCGCGCCGGGGGCGCTCTACCGCCAGTTGGGTTTCGTGCCGGGGGAGCGCACTGTCACGCTCAACCGCTACCCCTGACGCCGAACCACTGCGTGCTGCGAAGCGATTGCGGTCAAAGCTTGCGACTCGAACAGGTGTTCGCTAATGTCGAGACATGGTCTCGGGCGCCATCACCACCGCAATCTCAGACATCTCCCTGCCAGTCGGCGTAGAGGTCGAGACCGATCGTGCCCGCATTGATCTGATGACGGAGCTCGAGGCTGTGAAGAACATCGCTGCTGGGGCTGCAGGCCCAGCTCGCGGTCGATCTGGACCGGTCGGTCCGTGCTCAGGACGCGACCGCCGGTGTCGCGGCTGAGCGGCGCGGTCGTGGCGTGGCTGCGCAGATCGGGCTCGCTCGGGCCGAGTCGCCCCACCGGGCTGTCGTGTTGCTCGGTTTCGCGAAAGACCTGGCTGCCGACCTGCCCTGCACCCGCGACGCGAGACGTGAAGGGCGGCTCTCGGAGTACCGGGCGATGCTGGTGGCCCGTGAGACCGGCTGCCTCGACAGCCAGGACCGCCAACAGGTCGACGAACAAGTGATGGGCGACCCGAACACCTATCAGCTCGGCACCCGGCAGTTGGTCGGCGCAGTGAAGAGGCGGATCTACGCTGCCGATCCGGTCGCTGTTGCTCGTCGTGCTTCGAAGGCCGCTGCCGATCGGTGCGTCACGCTCAGGCCCGCACCCGACACGATGTCCTACCTGACTGGGCACCTCCCCGTCGCTCAAGGTGTGGCTGCCTACGCAGCCCTGGTCGCAGCAGCGTTGGCCGCGATCGCTGACGGCGACGAGCGCGGCAAGGGCCCGTCCCCCGCGCAGACCGCACGCGACCTCGTCGCCGCCGCCCTGGACTCCGAGACCCTCATCTACCTCCGCCGGCTGTACGCCGACCCCCACGGCAACCTAATCGCCATGTCGACCCGGCAACAGTTCACCACCCAGGGCCTCTCTGAGTTCCTCCGGCTCCGTGATCAGGGGATCTGCCGCACCCCCTGGTGCGACGCACCGATCGCCCACGACGACCACATCACGACCGCGAACAACCGCGGCGAGACCACCGCGGTCAACACTCAAGGCCTCTGCCGGGCCTGCAACCACGCCAAACAAGCCATCGGCTGGCGACAACACACCGTCCGCCCACCCCAGCCCGGCAGCACCAGACACACCGTAGAGACGATCACCCCCACCGGCCACCGACATCGATCCGTCGCGCCCCGATCTCCAGTTCCTAGCAGGCGTCAGCTGGCGCTGGAGGTTTGAGTTCGGAGCGCGCGGGCCGGCCGGGGAGTTCGAGCCTGCGCCAAACAACAGTCGCCTGTGCGTGCCCAGACTTGGCTGCCTCGGTGCGCACCACTGCAAAGCCTTCGCGCTCGTAGAAGGCGCCGGCCCGGGTGTTTCCTGCGAAGTGCTCGACGAGAACGGTTCTCGTCCCGTCGGGCAGTGCTGCGACAGCCCGCTCGAGCAGTCGGACACCGAGCGACCTGCCACGCCACCGTGGTCCGACGTAGAGCTTCCAGATCACCTGCTCACCCCCCATCTCGCCGGTCTCGACCACTCCGACGACGGCGTCACCGAGCACCGCGAGGTGCACACGTCCTGCTGCGACTGCGGAGGCCATGCGTTGCTCTCTCCACCAGTCCAGCTGTGCTTGCGCGGCCGCCGGGCCGAGGATCGGCCGGTAGTGGGTCGGCACCACCGCCGACCCGAAGGCAACGATCGCTGTCACGTCGGGCTGCCGGGCAGGGCGAATCTGTGCTTGCACTCCTTCGTTCTAGCACCCAGCACGACGCCCTGTCCGCACAGAGTCGGCCTACCCAGTGACCCCGAACTGCTCCACTCGCACAGTGCTGGCCAGCACCCCGACCTCGCCGAGCAACCGGGTCGCGAACGAGGCAAACCCGACCGATCCGCAGACGAACGCCTGCTCGATCGGCGTCGGTAGCTCGACCAGGTCGCGCACCTCCTCGGGGTAGGGCGGCGCCGCCACGCGACTGCCGAGGTTCTCGCGGGTCAGCGCCACGAACGCACCGCCTGCGATCAGCTCGTCGGCGTAGGGGAGCTCCTCCAGAGTCTTGCCCACCGCGACGATCCGAAGCCGATCGACGACGCCCGTCCGCCTGGCCAAGCGCAGCATCGAGACCAGCGGAACGACACCGGTGCCCCCTCCGACGGCGATCGCCGTGGTCGTCACCGGCCCAGGTGAACCATCCCCCGATCGGTCCGCGCACCTCGAGCACGTCACCGACCTCGGCGACCTCGTGCAGGTGACCGGACACCTCACCGTCGGGCAAGCACTCCACCATCAGCTCGAGCAACGGGTCGGCTGGGTCGGAGGCCACCGAGTACGAGCGCTGGGCCGTGTAGTCGTCGGGCGCACGCAGGCGGACGACGTAGTGCTGGCCGGGCACGTGGCCGACCCGGTCGACGACGTCGAGCCGCAGCCGCACCAGTTGTCGACGCGCTCGATCTCGGCGATCCGCGCCGTCGTCCACGGCGCCGCACCGGCGGGGTGTTCACGGGTCACCCTGGTAGCGCTGCTCCAGCCACGGGTCGCCGCGGTCGTGGTAGCCGTTCTGCTCCCAGAACCCCGGCCGGTCGCGTGCCATCAGCTCGAGCCGGGTCACCCACTTCGCCGACTTCCAGAAGTAGAGGTGCGGCACGAGCAGCCGGACGGGGCCGCCGTGCTCGGGGGTCAGGGGGCGACCCTCGGCCTCCCACACCACCCACGCCCGCCCGCCGGTGACGTCGGCCAGCGGGAGGTTGGTCGTGTAGCCGGTGGTCGAGTGCGCCATCACGTACGCCGCCTCGGGCACGCGGTCCGGCGGCGTCCAGCAGCGTGTCGATGCTGACCCCGGTGAAGGTCATGTCGAACTTGCTCCACGTCGTCACGCAATGGATGTCGCCGGCGTACGTCGAGCGCGGCAGCGCGTGCATCTCCCGCCACGACCAGGTGCGTCGGCGCCGAGACGAGGCCGTCGACGCGTCATCGTCCACCGCTCAGGGTCGAGGTCGGGCGTCACCTCGGCGGTCAACGACGGCCAGTCGCGCCCGGTGTCGTACTGACCTGGGGGCAGCCGCTCGCTGCGGCCCGCTCCGTCGGGGGAGCGCCGGCGTCCAGTGAAGCCTCGGGTGACGGGCATGCGACCCATTGTGGTCGCTACGGCGCCGATAGGCTCGCGGGCATGCCTGAGATTTCCCGTGACGAGGTCGCGCACCTGGCGACGCTCGCCCGGATCGACCTCGACGACGCTGAGCTGGACCACCTGGCGCCGCAGCTGTCGGTCATCCTCGAGTCCGTCGCCTCCATCAGCGGGGTCGCCGGTGCCGACGTCCCACCGACGTCGCACCCGCTGCCGCTGACCAACGTCTTCCGCGACGACGTCGTCACGCCGAGCCTGACCGCTGAGCAGGCCCTGGCGATGGCGCCGGCGTCCGAGCAGCAGCGCTTCCTCGTTCCCCGCATCCTCGGAGACGAGCAGTGATCTCCACCCCACGAAGCTGCTCGCTGCGCTCGCACTCCGCGGGGACCTCGAAGGAGGGGCCGATGTCTGATCTCGTCCGGCAGACCGCGGCCCAGATGGCCGCCGACCTCGCCTCGGGAGCGACCACCTCGGTCGCTCTGACCCAGGCCCACCTCGACCGGATCGCCGCGGTCGACGGCGCCGTGCACGCCTTCCTGCACGTCGACGCCGACGGAGCGCTGGCGCCAGGCCGCCGCCTCCGACGCGCGCCGCGCGGCCGGTACCCCGGCGTCCGAGCTCGACGGCGTGCCGATCGCGGTCAAGGACGTGCTGGCCACCGAGGGACTGCCCACCACCTGCGGCTCGAAGATCCTCGATGGCTGGATCCCGCCGTACGACGCCACTGTCGTGCAGAAGCTGAAGGCGGCCGGCCTGCCGATCCTCGGCAAGACCAACATGGACGAGTTCGCGATGGGCTCCTCCACCGAGCACTCGGCCTACGGCCCCACGCACAACCCGTGGGACCTCGAGCGGATCCCCGGCGGCTCCGGCGGTGGCTCGGCCGCGGCCGTGGCGGCCTTCGAGGCGCCGCTCGCGCTCGGCACCGACACTGGTGGCTCGATCCGTCAGCCCGGCGCCGTCACCGGCACCGTCGGCGTGAAGCCCACCTACGGCGGTGTGTCCCGCTACGGCCTCGTCGCCATGGCCAACTCGCTCGACCAGGTCGGCCCGGTCACCCGCACCGTGCTCGACTCGGCGCTGCTGCACGAGATCATCGGCGGCCACGACCCGCATGGACTCCACCAGCATCGACCAGCCCGTCGGTGGCCTGGTGGCCGCGGCGAGGCAGGGCGCCGACGGCGACCTCAGCGGACTGCAAGGTCGGCGTCATCACCGAGCTCGGCGGCGACGGCTACCAGGACGGCGTCGAGGCCAGCTTCCGAGCCTCGCTCGACCTGCTGGTCAAGGCCGGCGCCGAGGTCGTCGAGGTCTCGTGCCCGAACTTCGTGCACGCCCTGGCCACCTACTACCTGATCATGCCGTGCGAGGCGTCCAGCAACCTCGCCAAGTTCGACGCCATGCGCTACGGCCTCCGGGTGGTTCCTGAGGGCGACCCGTCAGCGCCGAGGACGTGATGCGCGCCAGCCGCGACGCCGGCTTCGGCGACGAGGTCAAGCGCCGGATCATCCTCGGCACCTACGCGCTCTCCAGCGGCTACTACGACGCCTACTACGGCACCGCCCAGAGGGTGCGCACGCTGATCTCGCGCGACTTCGAGGCCGCGTTCGAGCAGGCCGACGTGCTGGTCTCGCCGACCGCGCCGACCACGGCGTTCAAGCTCGGCGAGAAGCTCGACGACCCGCTGGCGATGTACCTCAACGACCTGGCGACGATCCCGGCCAACCTGGCCGGCGTCCCAGGCATCTCGCTGCCCAGCGGTCTGGCCGACGAGGACGGGCTGCCGGTCGGGCTTCCAGATCTTGGCGCCAGCTCTGGCCGACGACCGGCTCTACCGGGTCGGTGCCGCGCTCGAGGCGGCCCTGGAGAACAGCTGGGGCGGCCCGCTGCTTGCGCAGGCGCCCGAGCCTGACGGGAGGCATCGCATGAGCGTGACGCTGGTGGACTACGACGACGTGCTGGCCTCCTACGACCCCGCCATGGGGCTCGAGGTGCACGTCGAGCTCAACACCGCCTCGAAGATGTTCTGCGGCTGCGCCGACCGAGTTCGGCGCCGAGCCCAACACCCAGGTCTGCCCGACCTGCCTGGGGCTGCCCGGCGCGATGCCGGTGGTCAACGCCAAGGCGGTCGAGTCGGCGATTCGGATCGGTCTGGCGCTCAACTGCGAGATCGCCGAGTGGTGCCGGTTCGCGCGGAAGAACTACTTCTACCCGGACATGCCGAAGAACTTCCAGACCTCCCAGTACGACGAGCCGATCGCGTTCGAGGGCTTCATGGACGTCGACATCCCCACGGCTGACGGCGGCACCGAGACGTTCCGGGTCGAGATCGAGCGCGCCCACATGGAGGAGGACACCGGCAAGTCGCTGCACGTCGGCGGCGCCACCGGTCGCATCCACGGCGCCGACCACTCGCTGGTCGACTACAACCGCGCCGGCATCCCGCTCATCGAGATCGTCACCAAGCCGATCATGGGCATGGGGGAGAAGGCGCCCGCAGATCGCCAAGCGCGTACGTCGCCCAGCTGCGCGAGCTGCATCGTGGCGCTCGGTGTCTCCGACGCCCGGATGGACCAGGGCTCGATCCGCGCCGACGTGAACCTCTCGCTCGCGCCCAAGGGTGCCGGCGGGCTCGGCACCCGCAGCGAGACCAAGAACGTCAACTCGCTGCGCTCGGTGGAGCGGGCGGTGCGCTACGAGATGCAGCGCCACGCCGGCATCCTCGACGCGGGCGGCTCGATCCTGCAGGAGACGCGGCACTGGCACGAGGACACCGGCATCACGACGTCCGGTCGGGAGAAGTCGGACGCCGAGGACTACCGCTACTTCCCCGAGCCCGACCTGGTGCCGGTGGCGCCGTCGCGCGAGTGGGTCGAGCGAGCTGCGCGGCACGCTGCCGGAGAACCCGACCGTCAAGCGGCGCGCGGCTGCAGGCCGAGTGGGGCTTCTCCGACCTCGAGATGCGCGACACCGTCGGAGCCGGCGCGTTCGGCCTGGTCGAGGAGACCATCGCCGCCGGCGCCGCTCCTCAGGCCGCCCGCAAGTGGTGGCTCTCGGAGATGGCCCGTCGGGCCAACGAGTCGGGCGTCGACATCGCCGACCTCGGCGTCTCGCCGGCCCAGGTGGCCGCCGTGCAGGCCCTGGTCGATGCCAAGACGATCAACGACAAGCTCGCCCGCGCAGGTCTTCGACGGTCTGATCGCCGGCGAGGGCACGCCCGAGGAGATCGTCGCGGAGCGCGGCCTGGCCGTGGTCTCCGACGACGGCGCCCTCGGTGCGGCCGTCGACGCCGCCATCGCCGCCAACCCCGACGTCGCGGACAAGATCCGCGACGGCAAGGTCGCGGCCGCCGGCGCGCTCATCGGTGACGGTGATGAAGCAGATGCGCGGCCAGGCCGACGCCGGTCGGGTGCGCGAGCTGATCCTCGAGAAGCTGACCTGATCGCCGAGTCGGCGCGTCTGAGCGCGCCGACTCGCGCTGATTTCGGCGTGCAGATGCGCCGACTCGGCGAGGGTGGGGCTGGGTAGGCTGCCGCCCGAATCATTCATCACGCCCGTGGTGGGGGAAGCCGGTCGAAGTCCGGCGCTGACCCGCAACCGTAGGCACGCTCCACCGGATCCGACACCGGCGGAGCGTGCGAGCCGGAGCACCTGGCACGACGCGTCCTGCACATCGCTGTCGAGGAAAACAGCGGGTGGCGCCTCCGTGGCCTCCCGCTGTCGCAGCGGGAAGGAACCATCCAGATGTCATCACTCGCTCCTGAGGCGCTCGGCCGGCTTCGTAGTCGTCCCGGCACTCGCGCTGAGCGGCCTCGCCGGCCTCACCGCGGCCCCGGCACACGCCGCGGACGCCGACCCCGCACCGCTGACCGCCGGCGCCACCTGGCTGGCCGACCAGCTGACCGACGGGTGTCGTGCACAACGACCAGTTCGACTTCGACGACTACGGTCTGACCACCGACATCGGCCTGGCGCTGGCCGCGATCGGCGACACCGAGACCACCGAGCTGATCGCCACAGCGCTCGGCGACCGGGTCGAGGAGTACTACAGCTACACGCATCTTCGGCACCGAGAAGGTCCACGTCTCCGCGGGATCGCTGGCCAAGGCTGCCGTGTTCGCGGGCGAGTCGGGCAACGACCCGACGGCGTTCGGCGGCAAGAACCTGATCGACCTCCTGTCGAAGCGGGTCGTCGACCAGCCCGACTAGCGCCGGGCGCGATCGGGGACGTGTTCTATCCCCGAGGAGCAGTTCGAGGCCGACTTCGCCAACACGATCGGCCAGGCCTTCGCCGTGGCCGCGCTCGACGAGGCGGGCAGCCCGCTGACCGACTCGGCGACCGACTACCTGGCAGCCCAGCAGTGCGAGGAGGGCTACTTCCGCCTCGCCCTCGGCGCCACGCTGGCCGCAGGACTGCGACGCCGACCCGGCCGCCAGCGCGCCAGCACCGACGTCACGGCGCTCGCCGTGCTCAACCTGCAGGCGAGCCCGCAGCAAGACCACCAAGGTCCAGGCAGCGCCATCGACAACGCGACCGCTGGCTGAAGTCCAGGCCCAGAAGAAGCAACGGCTCCTTCGGCGGCGGCACCGCCACCGAGCGCCCAACACCAACAGCACCGGCCTGGCCGGCTGGGCCTTCGGGCGCGTGCGGCGCCTGCGGTCCGCGGCGCAGGATGCGGCAGCGTGGGTCAAGTGACCTCCAGGTCCGCGGAGATGTCGCCGGCACCCCGCTCGAGGGTGAGCAGGGCGCGATCGCCTACGACCGGGCCGCGTTGCACCGCCGGGCCAGGCCGACGGCATCACCGCCGAGACGCGCGACCAGTGGCGCCGGGCGACCGCCCAGGCCGCCCCGGCCCTGACGCACCTGATGCTCGCCGGCTGCCGCGAGCCTGATGCTGCGTCCGGCACCTCTCGGCGTCTGTCGCCGCGGCCGTCCTGGTCGCGGCGGCGGGCGTCGTCGTCCCGGTCCCCGGCCTCGCGCGCCTCGCGCGGCCGCGTGCTGCAGCGGCGATCCGGGGTCACCGTGGTCGTGGACTTCCACCAGCTCGGCGGCGGCGTGCCAGGGCTGCGACGCCGCCGGTGCCGGGCAAGTCCGCCGCCGCGCTGTTCAGCGACGCCGGCTTCGCGCTGACCTACGTGCAGCGCCAGCCCGGCTTCGTCTGCCGCGTCGACGGCGTGCCCGACCGAGCGACCCGTGCGTCAACACGCCCCCGGCCGACGCCTACTGGGGCCTGTTCTGGTCCGACGGCGACCTCGGCGCGGCTGGACGTACGCCACGCTCGGGCGTCGGCGTCGCTGACGGTCCCGGACGGCGGGTCGGTCGCGTTCTCGTGGGACGAGAGCTCCGCCGGCTCCGAGCCGCCGCGGCCCGCGCGCCGCCCGGCCTCGCCGCCGCCGTCACCCTCGCCGAGCCCGTCGCCCACCCGACGACCGCCGGCGCCGAGTCGCAGCCGACCTCCGGCGCCAGCCCCGCGCGGCTCGACGCGCCGACCCCGACCCGCCGGACGCCGAGCGGCTCCGGCGCCAGCCGTCCGCCGACGCAGCGGCGCCAAGCGGTCGCCACGGCCGACCCGAGCGACAAGCCCGACGGCCACCCGCGGAGTCGGCAAGCACCACGGCAGCACCGGCCACGACG
This sequence comes from uncultured Actinomycetota bacterium, assembly GCA_963781575.1. GTDB lineage: Bacteria > Actinomycetota > Actinomycetes > Propionibacteriales > Nocardioidaceae > Nocardioides. The sequence goes on from CAWAGM010000005.1 coordinate 241,834, forward strand.
ACGGCTCGACGCCCACGCCGAGCCGTCCGACATCCGACCTCGCCGGCTCCCGGCACGCGACCCGGTCGAGCCCGGCCGCCGGCCCGGCGACGGCGGACTGCCCGGCTGGGTCGGGCCGGCCGCGATCGGTGGTGCTCTTCGGCGCGGCGCGGCGGCGTCGTCCTGCGCCGGCGGCGCGGAGGACGCACCGCCGTGAGCGTCGTCAGTGACGCCCGCGCTGCCGCGCGACCTGCACCCCGTGGCCTGGTGGGTGTGGGCGATCGGTCTCGCGGCGGCGGCGTCGCTGACGACCAACCCGCTGCTGCTGCTGCTGCTCGTCGGCGTGGCCGCGGTCGTGGTGACGCCGCGCCGCTCCGACCAGCCGTGGGCGCGCTCGTTCCGGCTCTACGTCGTGGCTGGGCGTGGTGATCGTGGTGGTGCGGGTGGTGTTCCGGGTCGTCTTCGGCGGCGGCTACCCGGGCACGTGCTGCTGGACCTGCCCGCAGGTGCCGCTGCCCGACTGGGTGCTCGGCGTCACCCTGCTCGGGCCGGTCACGCGCGAGGCGCTGCTGGCCGGGCTCTACGACGGTCTGCGGCTCGCCACGATCGTGATCTGCGTCGGCGCGGCCAACTCGCTGGCCAACCCGAAGCGGCTGCTCGCGCTCGATGCCGCCGGCGCTCTACGAGGTCGGCACCGCGCTGGTCGTGGCGGTGACGGTGCTACCGCAGTTCGCCGACAGCGTCCGCCGGGTGCGGGCCGCCCAGGCGCTGCGCGGCGGGCGAGACCGGCCGGGTCGCGCCGGCTCCGGCGCTTCCTGGTGCCGGTGCTCGAGGACGCGCTCGAGCGCTCGCTGGCGCTGGCCGCCGGCATGGACACCCGCGGCTACGGCCGCTCCGGCGGCGCGACCTCGGCCGCGCAGCGCCGTACGACCGGGGCGCTGATGCTGGCCGGCCTGGTCGGGCTCTGCGTCGGGGTCTACGCCGTCCTCGACCACACCGCCCCGCGGGTGCTCGCCGGCCCGATGCTCGCGTCGGGCGCGCTGGTCGCGGTCGGCGGGCTTCGTCGCGCCGGCCGCCGCGTGCAGCGCACCCGCTACCGGCCCGACCGCTGGCGCTGGCCCGAGCTCGCCGTGGTCGGCCTCCGGGGTCGCCGTGGGCGTCGTCGGGTGGTGGGTCAGCCGGCACCAGCTGGCGATCGCCTACCCCGACCTGTCCCGGCGTCCCCGGCGTCAGCGCTGCGTCGCACTCGTCGCGGCGGTCGCTGGCGGCGCTCGCGCTCGCCGCGCCGCCGCCGTCGCCGTCACGCCGGCGCCGCCGCGCAGGAGGTGCCGCATGATCGAGCTGCGCGGCATCCGCTTCGCCTACGACGACGACGCCCGGTCCTCGCCGGCGTCGACCTCACCATCGAGGAGGGCGAGCTGGTCGCTGGTCTCCGGGCCCGACCGGCGTCGGCAAGTCGACGCTGCTCGGCGTGGTGACCGGACTGGTGCCGCGGTTCAGCGGCGGGGTGCTGTCGCGGCGACGTGCTGCTCGACGGCGTCAGCGTCGTCGACCGCCCGCCGCGCGAGCGCGCCCACGTCATCGGCTACGTCGGCCAGGACCCGGCCGCCGGCTTCGTCACCGACACCGTCGAGGAGGAGCTGGCCTACGGCATGGAGCAGCTCGGGCTTGCCGCCCGACGACGATGCGCCGCCGGGTCGAGGAGACCCTCGACCTGCTCGGCATCGCCGACCTGCGCGGACCGCGACCTGCGCACGCTGTCCGGCGGCGCAGCAGCAGCGGGTCGCGATCGGCTCGGTGCTCACGATGCACCCCCGCGCTGCTGGTGCTCGACGAGCCGACCTCCGCCCTCGACCCGACCGCCGCCGAGGAGGTGCTCGCCACCCTGACCCGGCTGGTGCACGACCTGGGGGTCTCGGTGCTGCTCGCCGAGCACCGGCTGGAGCGCGTGGTGCCGTTCGCCGACCGGATGTGCCTGCTCACCGGCGACGGCCGGGTCGCGCGTGGGCGACCCGGCCGACGTGCTGGCCGACTCGCCGGTCGTCCCGCCGATCGTCGAGCTCGGCCGCGCCGCCGGCTGGTCGCCGCTGCCGCTGACCGTGCGCGAGGCCCGCCGCGGCCGCGCGCGGGCTCGACCTGGTCGCCGCCGCGCGCCGCCGTCGACGCCGCCCGCCGGGGCTCGCTGCTGGCGGCCCGCGGCGCTCGACCGTGGCGCACGGCCGCACGGTCGCCGCTGCGCGACGTCGACCTCGACCTCGCCGGCCGGCCGCGTCACCGCGCTGATGGGCCGCAACGGCTCGGGCAAGTCGACGCTGCTGTGGGCGCTGCAGGGCACGCGGACGCGCCACGTCCGGCACGGTCGCGGTCGACGGCGTCGACCCGGCCGGCTCGACGCCGCCGGCCGGCGCGGCGCTGGTCGGGCTGCTGCCCGCAGAACGCCGCCGACCTGCTCTACCTCGAGACCGTCGCCGAGGAGTGCGCCGCGGCCGGCGGGGCGCGGCACGCCGCGCGCTGCTCGACCGGCTGGTGCCCGGCATCCCCGACGACCACCACCCGCGCGACCTCTCCGAGGGCCAGCGGCTCGCCCTCGCGCTGGCCCTGGTGCTCGCCGCCCGCCCCGGGTCGTGCTGCTCGACGAGCCGACCCGCGGCCTCGACTACGCCGCCAAGCGCGCGCTGGCCGGGATCCTGCGCGACCTCGCCGCCGACGGGCACGCCGTCCTGGTCGCCACCCACGACGTCGAGTTCGTCGCCACCGTCGCCGACGACGTCGTCGTGCTGGCCGACGGCGAGGTCGTGTCGTCCGGGCCGGTGCGCCGGGTGGTCGCCGAGTCGCCGGCGTTCGCGCCCCAGGTCACCAAGGTCCTCGGCGCGCCGTGGCTGCGCGTCGACGAGGTCGTCGCCGCGCTGGAGCCGACGTGCGTGACGCCGCGCCGCGCACCCGCGCCGTTCCGCTCGCGCTGCGCTCGGCCGCCGTGCTGGCCGTCGCCTCGCTCGCCGGCCTGATGATGCTGTGCTGGCCGCTGCTGCTGCGGGTGCCGCCGGCGACGCGGGTCGACCCGCCGTTCCTGTTCCTGGCGCTGCTGCCGCTGGTGATCGCGGTGGTGCTCGCCGAGATCAGCGAGGGCGGCATGGACGCGCGGGTGCTGGCGATCCTCGGCGTGCTGAGCGCGGTCAACGCGCTGCATGCGCGGGCTCTCGGCCGGCACGGCCGGCGTCGAGCTGGTCTTCTTCCTGCTGATCCTGGCCGGGCGCGTCTTCGGCGCCGGCTTCGGGTTCGTGCTCGGCTGCACGTCGCTGTTCGCCTCGGCGCTGATGACCGCCGGCGTCGGGCCGTGGCTGCCGTTCCAGATGCTCGTCTCCGCCTGGGTCGGCATGGGCGCCGGGCTGCTGCCGCGCCGGGTCGCCGGGCCGCGCGGAGATCGCGATGCTGGCGGCGTACGGCGTGGTGGCGGCGTACGCCTTCGGGCTGCTGATGAACCTGTCGGGCTGGCCGTTCCTGCTCGGCGTCGCAGGTGCCCGGGCCACGAGGGGTCGCTGGCCTACGTCGCCGGGCGCACCGCTGCTCGACAACCTGCAGCGGTTCGTCGTCTACACGCTGCTCACCTCGACCGGCAGCTTCGACACCGGGCGCGCGATCACCACGTCCGTCGCGCTCGTCGTGCTCGGTCCCGCGGTGCTCACGACGCTGCGCCGCGGCGTCGCGCGCGGGCCACGGTCACCGGCAGCCGTGAGCAGCCCCGACGCAGGTCGTCAGCGGCCGGGTGACCGAGGATCCGGTCGTCGCCGGGGCCGGGGTCGCCGCGGCCGTCGCGGTTGCTGGTCGTCACCCAGAGGTGCCGTCGGGGGCGGCCACGACGGTGCGCATCCGGCCGTAGTCGCCGACGAAGAACGCCGTCGGGTCGCCGGCCCGGTCGCCGCTGCAGCGTCGACCCGCCACAGCCGCTCGCCGTTCAGCGCGGCCATCCAGAGGTAGCCGTCGGCGTAGGCCAGGCCGGACGGCGAGGCGTCGTCGGTGTCCCAGACCTGCTGGGGGTCGACGTAGCCGCGGCGTCGGCCGCCCGGCCCTCGACCTCGGGCCAGCCGTAGTTGTCGCCCGGCCTCGATCAGGTTGAGCTCGTCGAAGGTCCTGGCCGAACTCCGAGGCCCACAGCTGCCCGGTCGTCGAAGGCCAGGCCCTGCACGTTGCGGTGGCCCGAGGACAGACGGCGGTGCGAAGGGGTTGCCGGGGGCCGGGCTCGCCGTCGGTGGTGATCCGCAGGATCTTGCCGCCGAGCGAGTCGGGGTCCTGGGCGAGCGCGGGCTCGCCGGTCTCGCCGGTCGAGACGTAGAGGAGCCGTCGGGGCCGAACGCGAGTCGGCCGCCGTCGTGGATGAAGCCGTTGGGGATGCCGTCGAGGAGCACCTGCGGGTCGGCCCGAGCTCGCCGCCGGCGCAGCGCTGGCGCGCACGATCCGGTTGTCGGTCGCGGTGCGTGAGGTAGAAGTAGAGCCGTCGGTCGTGGCGAAGTCGGGTGAGACGGCGACGCCCAGCAGGCCGCCCTCGCCCTCGCGGCGCGGCCGCGTCGAGCCGCCGAGCTCGCTGCACCTCGTGCCGGCGGCCGCGCGATCCGCAGCACCCGCTGGGTGTCGCGCTCGGTGACGATGGCGTCGCCGTCGGGGAGGAAGGCCAGGCCCCAGGGCGCCTCGAGACCGGTGGCGATCGTGTCGACGACCTCGGCGTCGCCGGCCGGTCGGCGGCGCTCGGTCGTGTCGGCGTCGAGGGCGTCGACGGTCGGAGCGGTGGCCGTGGGACGCCGGGCCCTCGGGTCGGCGGCGCGGTGCCGGTGAGGTCACGGTGCTCTCGTTGCCGCCCTGGCGCAGCCGGCAGCAGGCGCGCGACCAGGAGCCGAGAGCCGACGACGAGCCGCGAGCCGCGGCCGAGCACCGCGCACGCGCGTCAGCCGACCCTGTCGAGGAGGTCGAGCAGCAGCGCGTGCACCCGTCGGGCTGCTCCATCTGGATGAAGTGCGTGCCGCGCAGCTCGACGTACGTCGGCGTCCCTCGATCCGCTCGGCCGCGCGCTGGCCATGTCGCGGGCGCCGGCGAGCACGTCGTAGGTGCGCGGCGACGAAGATCGCCGGCACCGCGATCGCGCTCAGCGAGACCCGCGCGTGCCGCGAGGTGCTCGAGCGCCAGGTGGAAGTACCAGTCGATCGGGGTGGTCAGGAACTCCTTGACCGACGACCGCGGCCAGCTCGGGGTCGCGCACCGGGAACATGAAGCCGCTGTGGGTGAGCAGGTGCGATCGCGCGCGGGCCGATCGGCAGCCGGGTCGCGACCGGGGTGAGGGCCGCCGGCGACCGTCATCACGCGGGAGAGGTTGACGGTGAGCGCGCGGGCCGCGGCGTGGGGCAGCGTGCAGCGGGCCGAGCATCGTGGCGAAGGTGTCGCCGGGCACGCCGGCGACGGCGAAGAGGCCGGAGACCCGCTCGGGGTGGCGGACCGCCAGCTCGAACATCGTGTTGACGCCCATCGACCAGCCCATCAGGACCGCGCGGTCGATGCCGAAGTGGTCCATGACCGAGAGGCCGTCCTCGACGAAGTGCTCGATCTCGACGTGGCTGGGGTCGGCCGGGCGCTCGGAGCCGCCGACGCCGCGGTGGTTCCACGACACGACCCGGACGCCGCAGTCGGGGCGAGCAGGGCCGGCCAGCACCAGGCGTTGGTGCCGAGGCCGTTGCACAGCACCACGGTCGGGCCGTCGATGACGCCGTCGGGGTCGTTGGTCCAGGCACGCAGCGTGCGTGCCGTCGTCGGAGAGGATGTCGTGGAACGACGAGCGATGGCCGTGGCGGCGCGCGCGGCGGAGGTCGGCATGCGCCGATTGTGCCCGACGAGCCCCGTCGCGCGGAGGGGTTACGCGTGACGGGCGCCTCGGCGGCGCGGCGCGCCGGGGCCTCGACGGCAGCGGCTCCTCGGGGGACGGTCGAGGGCGGCGAGGAAGTCGGCGACCTCCTCGCGCTCGACGCGGCGCTGGGCGCAGGCGGTGGAGGCGACCATCGCGTTGCGGCGGGCCTGCTGCTGCGACGCGACGGGCCAGTCGCTGGCGGGCGATCAGGCCCGAGGGAACGGGCTGACGATCGGGGGCGTGCCGAGCATGCGTCCGACGCTAGGCCGAAGCGCTGCTCGTCATCACCTCGGCGTGACAACTGGGTGAACTCACACGGTCTCTCAGGCTGGGCCGTCCGTCCGGGACCCGAGTACGGCTGACGGGCACGGCCGGGGCCCGGCGCTGACGGTGCTCAGCGGCGCGACCGCAGGGCCGCCGCTGCGCTGGCGCCGCCGGGCCACGCAGAGCCGACGGGCGCACGCCCACTGCAGGCCGCGGAGCACTCGCCGGTCAGCAGCCAGCAGCACGACGATCGCCGGCCGAGCGCGGCGGCGGCCGGCTCGAGGCTCATCAGGATCCCGAAGACCGCCGGCCGCAGCGAGCGGAGCGCCACCAGCTCGCAGCTGTAGGGCACGACCGAGCTGAGCAGCCCGACCGCCGCGCCGAGCAGCAGGATCCGCGGGTCGAGCGGCCCCGGTCGGCCGCGCCGAGCAGCAGCGGTGGGCAGCAGCGCGGCGACGACGCTGGCCACGCCAGGCCGTCGAGCCCGGCCAGCGCCGGCCGGTCTGCGGCGCTGAGCAGGATGTAGGCCGCCCAGCGGCGCGCCGGCGAGCAGCGCGAACGCACGCCGAGCAGGTCGAGGTCGGCGCGCTCGAACCCGAGCAGCGCGACGCCGAGCGGCGGCCAGCCCGACCCAGGCCAGGTCGCGGGCGCGGCGGGAGCCGACCACGGCCAGGGTCAGCGGACCGACGAACTCGATGGTGACCGCGATGCCCAGCGGGATCCGGGCGAAGGACTGGTAGATCGCCCGGTTCATCGGGCCGAGGCTGACGCCGAAGCCGGCGACGAGGAGCCAGTCGGCGCGGGTGCGCCGACGCAGCCGGGGCCGGGCGACGCCGACCAGCACGGCGCGCTGGTGGCCAGCCGGAGCCACACGATGGTCGGTCGGGGAGACCTCGTCGAAGAGGCTCTTGGCGACGCCGGCGCCGAACTGCACCGAGGCGATCCCGATCAGCACCAGCACGATCGGCGAGGGCTGGCCAGCGAGCGGGGCGACGGCACGGAGCTCGAGCGACAGCTAGGCCCGGCTGGCCGGTCGGCGCACGATGACGCCGACTGGGCACCGGCGCTCGGCGCGTTGGTGGCAGGCCTGATCTGTGTGCCCCCACCCGGCCATGACCGTCGAGCGCGTCCTATCCTCGACGCATGAGCCACACCCAGCAGCCCGACATCAAGCCCCGCTCGCGCGACGTCACCGACGGCCTGGAGAAGGCCGCCGCCCGCGGGATGCTGCGCGCGGTGGGCATGGGCGACGACGACTTGGCCAAGCCGCAGATCGGCGTCGCCTCGTCAGCTGGAACGAGATCACCCCCTGCAACCTGTCGCTCGACCGGCTGGCCAAGGCCGTGAAGAACGGCGTGCACGCCGCGGGCGGCTACCCGCTGGAGTTCGGCACCATCTCGGTCTCCGACGGCATCTCGATGGGCCACGAGGGCATGCACTTCTCGCTGGTCTCCCGCGAGGTCATCGCCGACTCGGTCGAGACCGTGATGATGGCCGAGCGGCTCGACGGCTCGGTGCTGCTGGCCGGCTGCGACAAGTCGCTGCCCGGCATGATGATGGCCGCCGCGCGCCTCGACCTCGCCGTCGGTCTTCCTCTACGCCGGCTCGACGATGCCCGGCCAGGTCGACGGCCACGACGTCACCATCATCGACGCCTTCGAGGCGGTCGGCGCCTGCCTGGCCGGCAAGATCACCCGCGAGGAGGTCGACCGCATCGAGCGGGCGATCTGCCCGGGCGAGGGCGCCTGCGGCGGCATGTACACCGCCAACACGATGGCCGCCGTCGCCGAGGCGCTCGGCATGTCGCTGCCCGGCTCGGCCGCGCCGCCGGCCGTCGACCGCCGCCGCGACGGCTTCGCGCACCGCTCCGGCGAGGCCGTGGTCGAGATGCTGCGCGAGGGCATCACCGCCCGCCAGATCATGACCAAGGAGGCCTTCGAGAACGCCATCACCGTGGTGATGGCGCTCGGCGGCTCGACCAACGCCGTGCTGCACCTGCTGGCGATCGCCCGCGAGGCCGAGGTCGACCTGACCCTCGACGACTTCAACCGGATCGGCGACAAGGTGCCGCACCTGGGCGACCTCAAGCCGTTCGGCCGGTACGTCATGAACGACGTCGACAAGATCGGCGGCATCCCGGTCGTGATGAAGGCGCTGCTCGACGCCGGGCTGATGCACGGCGACTGCCTGACCGTGACCGGCCGGACGATGGCGGAGAACCTCGAGGCGCTGGCCCCGCCGCCGCTCGACGACGACGTGATCCGCAGCCTCGACCGGCCGATCCACGCCACCGGCGGCCTGACCATCCTCAAGGGCTCGCTGGCCCCCGAGGGCGCGGTCGTGAAGTCGGCCGGCTTCGACGAGTCGGTCTTCACCGGCACCGCCCGGGTCTTCGACGGCGAGCGGGCCGCGATGGACGCCCTGGCCGCGGGCGAGATCGTCGCCGGCGACGTCGTCGTCATCCGCTACGAGGGCCCCAAGGGCGGCCCGGGCATGCGCGAGATGCTCGCCATCACCGGTGCCATCAAGGGCGCCGGCCTCGGCAAGGACGTGCTGCTGCTCACCGACGGCCGCTTCTCCGGCGGCACGACCGGGCCTGTGCGTCGGCCACGTCGCCCCCGAGGCCGTCGACGGCGGCCCGATCGCCTTCGTCCGCGACGGCGACCCGATCACCCTCGACGTGCTCAACCGGACCCTCGAGGTCGACGATCGACGACTGGGACGCTCGAGGCCGCGCAAGGCGGCTGGGAGCCGCACCCGCCGAAGTACACCCGCGGCGTGCTCGGCAAGTACGCCAAGCACGGTCGCGTCCGCCGCGCACGGCGCCGTCACCGGCTGACACCCGGGTGCGCCCCGGTCTCGACGCGGCGCGGCGGCCTGACCGTCTCGGCGGCCGCTCGCTGCTCGCCGCTGGTGGCTGCTGGTCGTGACCGGCGGCTCGGCGCGCGCTCGGCGCGACGACGACGCGGCGCGGCCGGCCGGCGCCGACCGAGCGCCGGTGTCGGCCGCGCCGGCCGACCGGCGCACTGAGACCGCCCCGCGCCGCGGCGCTCGGCCGTGCCGGCGTCGCGGGCGTCGCCGCGCCCGACGGCGCCGACGGATCTTCGGCGACGGCCGGTTCCTGGTCGCCTACTACGGCACCGCCGGCACCGGCGCGCTGGGCGTCCTCGGCGAGACCGCCCCCGACGCGATGCCACCCGCGGCTGCGCGCGCGGCCGCGCGCCGTTCGCGCGCCCGGCCAGCCGGTGCAGCCGGTCTACGAGCTGATCGTCACCGTCGCCGACCGCTCGCCCGGGCCGGACGGCGACTCAGCCACGACGTCCCCGAGCCGAGGTGCGAGCAGCTACATCGACGCCGCCCGCCGCCACGGCGCGCTGCTGCTGCTCGACCTCCAGCCCGGCGCAGCGGCTTCCTCGACGTCGCCCGGCGGTGGGAGTGGGCGCTGCGCGACCGCGGGTCGGGCTGGCGCTCGACCCCGAGTGGCGGATGGGCCGCGGCAGGTGCCCGGCAGGCGGATGGGCAGCGTGGGCGCCGCCGAGGTCAACCGGCCGCGCCTGGCTCTCGCGGCTGGCGCGCGCGCCACGCCTGCCCGCAGAAGCTGTTCGTGCTGCACCAGTTCCGCACCGACATGATCCGCGACATCAGCGCGGTCGCAGCCGCGGCCCGGGCCTGGCGATGGTGCAGCACGTCGACGGCTTCGGCACCCCGCGACAGAAGCTGCGCGACCTACCGACGCCGTCGGCCCGCCCGCAGCAGTTCAGGATGGGCTTCAAGCTCTTCTACGACGAGGACGTCGACCGGATGCGGCTCGACCGAGGTGCACCGGCTGCGCCCGAAGGTGCGGTTCGTCAGCTTCCAGTGACGCCCGTCAGCGGCCCTGGTGCCGGGCATGATTGACTTCGCGGGTGCCAGCAGCGTCACCGGCTGGTCTCGGCGGACGTGGTGTAGTTGCAGCACGCTTCCTTCCAGGGAAGGGGTCGAGGTTCAAATGCTCGCGTCCGCTCCACCAGCCAGATCAGCAGCACCTCATCCGCTAGACCTCGTCGCGGTAGAGCGGAGCATCCTCGCCGTAGGCGGCTCGGCGTACCGAACCGGCAGGCGACAGCGCCGCGAACTCCTCCATCTGCGCCCCACGGTGAACTCGTCGTGGCTGACCCGCCCCAGCAGCAGCGACCCGGCCTCGGCCTGCTCCGCGAGAGCGGGCGCCGACGTCGATCCGTCCTCGCCCCACGCGACGGCGGCGGCGTCGCGGAGGACCGCGACTGGTCCGGTGAGCAGCACCATCGACCGGTGGGGGATCTCGACGCGCGGCGCTCTCGGAACGGACCCACCACCACCCCAGCCCTTGATCTCAGTAGGCGGCCTCGAGCGAACGGCACGTCCTTGAAGGTCCAGCCCGCGTGCGGGTGAGCCGCACGGAGCGGGGCGGAGTCGAACGCGATGCGCGCGTGCACCTCGAAGTGGGGATGGCCGAACCGGACGAGGTGCCACCACTCGGCGCCCGTGGAGAGCAGCCAGGAAGCAGTATCGAGTCCGGCGCGTCGTCGGAGTCGGACCGTCATCCAGACACCTCAGGTGGTGGGGTCGTCATGGCCTCAGAAGTAGTCGCGCACGTGCACCTCGCCGCCGCCGGGCGCGTCGACCAGGCCGTCGAGGATCATCAGGTCGGTGACGATCAAGAGGTGCGCAGATGAGCACCGGCGTAGGCCAGGGCCAGCCTGCGGTGTGACGCGGGCCTGAGTCGCGGCAGTGTGAGTGCCCGCTCTCTGCTCAGAGTAGCTCCGTCGGTCACCCCGAGGCGGTCGCCCGCCACGGAGAAGCGCATGGTTCCGCAGCCCGGCGTCCCAGCACGCCCGGTGAACGCCCCGCGAGTCGAGAGGAGGAGGGTGGTGGTGTCGTTGCCTTGGGCCAGGTGGCCCGGGCCCGAGGCGAGGCTAGATCGGCGCTCAAGACCAAAGGCGGAGGGCCCACGGAGCTCGAGGACGGACGGGCTCAGAAGGACGGGCTCAGAAGTAGTTGCGCACGTGCACGGGTCGGCCGGCGAGCACCGCGTCCCAGGTCCGGTCGTCGTCGGCCGGTCCGCTGAGGTGGCCCAGCATCCGCAGGTTGGCGCACGACTGGGCGCCCGCGAGGAGCAGGGCCAGCCCCTGCGGGGTGAACGTTCGGCGCGCGGCTCCGGGTCGGGGCTGCTGAGCAGCGGCCGGGGCCCTCGTCCAGCGTGAGCAGGTAGCGGCCGTCGGCGGTGCCCAGCCGGTCCCCTGCGACGGCGAAGGCGGCTCGGCGCTCAGACCCGGGACCTGCGGCCCGGGGCGGTGAGGGCGCCCGCGACGTCGTGGACGCGCAGCACGTACGGGTGCGCTCGGCCACGGCGCCCAGGCGGCCGAGGCAGCAGGAGCCGGGCGGTGTCGTGGCCGGAGGTGCGCAGCCGCACGGTCGGTGACCGAGGCGAACGAGCCGAGCACCGCCCAGAGCCCGGTAGCCGTCGGGGGTCAGGGCCAGCAGGTCCAGGACCTCGATCAGCGCGTCGGTGTAGCCGCCGGTGCGGTCCCAGGCCGGGAAGCCGACCACCTGTGCCCGCCGGCGTCGACCGCCAGCGATCACCGTCGTCGCCGGGGAGCACCTCGGCGGTCGCGCCGAAGCGCGGGCCGGTGCGGGTGAGCGGACCGTTCTGCGCGGCGGCCCAGGCGGCGTACACCGCCTTCACCGCCTCCACGTCGCGGGCCCGGCGCGCCGGGTGCTGGTGGCCTCGGGCGGACGCACCCGCGCCAGCTCGTCGGTCGGCACCTCCACGGCGTCGAAGGAGGAGACCAGCTCGTAGCCCAGGAGCGGTAGATGCCGTTGGCGCTCGGGTAGAGCGTCGAGATCGTCTCGCCGCGGGCGGCCGCCTCCTCAGCAGCCGCGGCGAGGACGGTCGCGCAGCAGGCCCCCGCCGCGGTGCTCGGCCGCCACGGCGACCCCGGCGATGCCGCAGGTCGGCAGCTCGACCCCGCCGAACCACGACGCGAACTCGAGCGCGGCGACCTTCGCGACCAGGCGGCCGCCGTCGAAGGCGCCCCAGACGTGCCGACCGGGCGGTGGCGCGCTGGGCGGCGCGGGCGGCGGGGTGCCCGCCGGGGGCGGGCCGAAGGCCTCGGCTGCAGGGCACGGGCGGCGGCGAGGTCGGCGGGGTCGAGCTTGCGGATCTCCACGGTCCGACAACCTAGGCCCGTCGGTCACCAGGTGTCGACGGAGCGGCCGCTGCCGCGCAGCCGGCCCTCGCGGGCGGCGGCGTCGATCACGCCGGGCGAGCACGCCGCGGGTCTCGGCCGGGTCGACCACGTCGTCGATCTCGAAGTGCCGCGCCACGTTGAGCGCGGTCGAGTGGGCCTGGGCGTACGCGGTCAGCTCGCGGACCTGCTGCTCGCGCTCGTCCTCGTCGGCGATCGCCTCGAGCTCGCGCCGCATCGAGAGCCGGACCGCGCCCTCGAGGCCCATCGCGCCGAGGTGCGCGCCGGGCCAGGCCAGGGTCATCAGCGGCTCGTGGGTGCTGCCGCCGAGCATCGCCTGGGCACCGAGCCCGTAGCCGCGGCGCAGCACGACGCCGACCAGGGGCACCTGCAGCCGGGCGCCGGCGACCAGCAGCCGCGAGGTGTGGCGCACCAGGCCGGTGCGCTCGGCGTCGGGGCCGACCATCATCCCGGGGGTGTCGACCAGCGAGACGACGGGGAAGCCGCAGGCGTCGCAGAGCTGGAGGAAGCGGGCCGCCTTGTCGCCGGCGTCGGCGGTGATCGCGCCGGCCATGTGCCGGGTGTCGTTGCCGACGAAGCCGACGGTGCGGCCCTCGATGCGGGCCAGCGCGGTGAGCAGCTCGGGGGCGAACCCGGGGCGCAGCACGGTCACCGAGTCCTCGTCGGCGAGGGTCTCCACGATCGGCAGGAGGTCGTAGGACGTGCGCTCGCCCTCGGGCACCGCATCGCGCAGCGGCGCCTGGTCGGCGGCCGTCCAGTCGTCGATCGGGCCGAGGAAGTAGCCGAGCAGGCCGCGGGCCGTCGGACGGCGTCGTCGTCGTCGGCGGCCACGTCGACCACGCCGTTGGCGACCATCACGTCGAGCGGCCCGACGTCGGCCGCGGCGACGTCGCCCAGCCCGCCGCCGGCGATCATCGCCGGTCCGCCCATGCCCAGCGAGGAGCGCGGGGTGGCCACGATCAGGTCGGCGCAGCCGGCGATGACGGCGTTGCCGGCGAAGCAGTTGTCGTCGACGACCGCGATCCGGGGCGCCTGCCCGAGAGCCGGGCCCAGGCCGCGAACGTCGTGACGTCGAGCGCCGAGACCAGCGGCATGTCGACGTCGCCCGGACGGCCGCCACCGCCGGCGGCGAAGAAGACGGTGGGCAGCGCAGAGTCGCTCGACGACGTCGAGCAGCCGGTCGGTCTTGCGGTGCCCGCGCATGCCCTGGGTGCCGGCCATCACCAGGTAGTCGTAGGACAGCACCGCCACCGGGTGGCCCTCGATCGTGGCCAGCCCGCCGACGATGCCGTCGGCGACGGTGCGGTCGAGCAGGTCGTCCGCGGTGCGCCTGTCCTACTGCGCGGCGGTGACGAAGCGGCCGTACTCGACGAAGCTGCCCGGGTCGACCAGCTCGGCGATGTTCTCCCGCGCCGTGCGCCCGCCCCGCTCGTGCAGGCGCTCGACGGCCTCGGGGCGGGCGGCGTCCTCGGTCAGCGCCCGGCGCGCGAGCACCTCCAGCAGCTCGGGGCGGATCCCGCTCGTCGGCATGGCGCGAGTGTAGGAGGGGATGAACCGTCGAGACCGTAGGCCAACTGTGACCCCGCCAGCTTGCGTCGACCGACGACAGCAGTCAGGACGTCGAGGTAGGACGCTTGGTTTCCCTGGTAGCGACACACGTCGACATCGGTCAGGGCGACGTCGGCTGGGTGGTGCTGTCCGATCCTGACGGACATGAGTTCTGCGTGCTCGACGCCACCTCCTAGGCTCGGCAGGTGACCGCTGCCGAGCTCGACGCCCACGATCCGCTGGCCGCCTACCGCGACCAGTTCGTCGGCACCGACACCGCCCTCGTCTACCTCGACGGCAACTCCCTCGGGCGGCCGCTGAGGTCGACCGGCGAGCGACTGCGCAGGTTCGTCGAGGAGGAGTGGGGTCGGCGGCTGATCCGCGGCTGGGACGAGAGGTGGTTCGACCTGCCCGAGGCGCTCGGCGACGACATCGGCGCACGGTGTCTCGGGGCGCCGCCGGGACAGACGACCGTCGGCGACTCGACCACGGTGCTGCTCTACAAGGCGATGCGGGCCGCGGTGGCGCTGCGGCCCGGGCGCACCGAGATCGTGCTCGACCGCGACAACTTCCCGACCGACCGGTACGTCGCCGACGGGGTCGCGCGCGAGTGCGGGCTCACGCTGCGCTGGATCGACGTCGACACCGCCGCCGGCGTACGGCCGAGCAGCTGGCCGAGGCCGTGGGGGAGCAGACCGCGCTGGTCGTGCTCAGCCACGTGGCCTACCGCTCGGCCTGGCTGGCCGACGCCCCGGCGCTGACCCGGATCGCGCACGAGGCGGGGGCGCTGGTGCTCTGGGACCTCTCGCACTCGGTCGGCTCGGTGCCGCTGGCGCTCGACGCGTGGGACGTCGACCTGGCGGTCGGGTGCACCTACAAGTACCTCAACGGCGGACCCGGCTCGCCGGCGTTCGTCTACGTCGCCGAGCGGCTGCTGGAGACGACGCCACCGGACCCAGCCGGTGCAGGGCTGGATGGGGCTCGCGACCCGTTCCTGATGGGGCCGACGTACCGGCCGGCGGAGGGCATTCGGCGGATCCTGTCGGGAACGCCGCCCGTGATCGGCATGCTCGCCCTCCAGGACATGCTCGAGGTGATCGAGGAGGTCGGCATGGACGCGGTGCGCGAGAAGTCGGTGGGCCTCACCGAGTTCGCGATCGCCCGCGGCCGACGAGCTGCTTCCCGAGCTGACCTTGGCCTCGCCGCGGGAGTCGTTCCTGCGCGGTGGCCACGTCACGCTCACCCACCCGCTTGATGCGCGAGGTCACGGCGGCGCTGTGGGAGCGCGACGTCATCCCCGACTACCGCGACCCGCACGGCCTGCGCCTCGGGCTCTCGCCGTTGTCGACGTCCTACGACGAGGTCGAGCACGGACTGCTCGCGGTACGCGACGTGCTCGACGCCCGTGGCTGAGACCACCGCGCCCTCGGCGCGCGCGGAGATCCCCGCCGAGATCAAGGTCCTGATCGGCTCGGCCTTCGTCATCGCGATCGGCTTCGGGCTGATCTCGCCCGTGCTGCCGGCCTACGCGCGCAGCTTCGACGTCGGCGTCGCGGCTGCCTCGTTCGTGGTCTCGATCTTCGCGTTCTTCCGCCTCGCGTTCGCCCCCGCGAGCGGCGCCCTGGTGACCCGCCTCGGTGAGCGGTCGGTGTACCTGAGCGGCCTGATGCTGGTGGCGGTCTCGTCGCTGGCTACCGCCTTCGCCCAGTCGTACGAGCAGCTTCTGGTGCTGCGAGGCCTGGGCGGCATCGGTTCGACCATGTTCACGGTCTCGGCGATGGCGCTGCTCGTCCGGTTGTCGCCACCGACCATCCGTGGCCGCGTCTCGTCGTCCTACGCGTCGGCGTTCCTGCTCGGCGGGATGCTCGGGCCGGTGCTCGGTGGGGCGTTGGCCGGTTTCGGCCTGCGGCTTCCGTTCATCGCCTACTCGGTCGCGCTCGTGGTCGCGGCCGGGGTGGTCGCCTTCCGGCTCTCCGGAGCCAGTCTGCGCCCGGCGAGCGGGGCGCCCAGCCTGCCGCCCATGCTCGTGCGCGAGGCGTTGGCGCACCCGGCCTACCGCGCAGCCCTCGCGTCGGCCTTCGCCAACGGGTGGTGCAACTTCGGGGTGCGGGTGGCGGTGGTGCCGCAGTTCGCGCTGGTGGTCCGCGACGACACGTGGGTCGCCGGAGTGGCTCTGGCTCTGGCCGCGCTCGGTACCGCCGCGACGTTGCAGGTGGCCGGTCGCGTGGCCGACACGGTCGGACGTCGTCCGCTCGTGCTCGTCGGTCTGGTGCTCACCGCCGTCACTCTGGGGGTGCTCGGACTCAGCACCGATCTCTTGGCGCTGCTCGTGCTCTCGGCCCTGTCGGGCATCGGCGCGGGCCTGGTCAATCCTGGCCAGCAGGCCTCGGTCGCTGACGTGATCGGGAACGAGCGCGGCGGTGGGAAGGTGCTCGGAGTCTTCTCCATGGCCCAGGACTCCGGCGCCATCCTCGGTCCGGTGCTCGTCGGCGTGGTCGCGGACCAAGCCGGCTACGAGTGGGCCTTCGCCGTGACCGGCGTGGTCAGCCTGGTGGCCGTCCTGCCTTGGCTGACCGCCCCCGAGACCCTGGTGCGGGCTGCCACCGACCGTCCAGGTAGCGAGCCAGCATGAAGAGCGCGAGGAACAGCACCGTGACTGCGACCGACACGATGGCGACGGCACCGGCGCCGTCCTCGCGGTGGTCGAGGAACGGGTAGGGATACCAGCCGGTCGCCGCGCCGATGACCAGTACCGTTGCGAGCCAGAGCAGGGGCCACGCCAGAGCCACGACGATGCTTCGTCCGTCGACGCGCGGCCGCGGGCCGAACATCGCCCAGCCGAGCACGGCCAGGACCGGCACCACCATGTGGAGCAGCTTGTCGGCGAGCCAGTCGGCACCGTCCAGGTCGAGCAGTGGCCGCAGCAGCAGGAAGTGAACCAGCCCGGTCACGGTGATGCCCACGATCGCTGCCAGCCGGACCGCTCGCCACGAACGACCGTCGCGGCGCGGGTCGAGGGCCAGCGCGGTCGCGGTGATGGCGACGAGCACGTTGCTCTGCACGGTGAAGTACGCGATGAACCGGAGCAGTCGCAACGCCATCCCGGGCGGCTCGACCTCGTCGAGCACCTGACCTCCGCGGATGACGAGGGCCAGCTGCAGCACGATCGTCAGGACGGCGACCCCGGCGGTCAGGACGTGCCAGCGACGGGCCCACGTGAGGTGCACCCGCTGAGGCTAGCGTCGTGGCACCGTGGGACGTCGAGTCGGCGATACTCGGGGCGTGCCCGACATCGACGGTGGAGTTCCGGCGACCGGTGACGTCGTGGCAGGGTGGGTGCCGCGGCCGTGGCCGACGGCAGTGCGGCTCGAGGGTCGGCACGTCGTCCTGGAACCGTTGAGCACCGAGCACGCGCCGGCACTCATGGACTCCCTCGGCGGCCCGACGAACAGCGAACTGTGGACCTACCGGCCGCACGAGGCGCCGGCCCACGTGGCCGCGATGGTCGCTCTCGTCGAGCAGCTGCTCGCGGTGCCGGACGTCGAGCACTGGGCCGTCATGCCCTCAGGCGGACAGGCCGCCGGGTTGACCTCGTTCATGCGGATCGATCCCGCGCACGGCCAGGTCGAGGTGGCTGGTGTGCTCTACGCCCGCGCCCTGCAGCGCACCCCGGCCACCACGGAGGCCACGCACCTGCTGATGCGCCACGCCTTCGACGTCCTCGGCTACCGCCGGTTCGAGTGGAAGTGCGACAGCCTCAACGAGCCCTCGCGGCGGGCAGCTACCCGGCTCGGGTTCACCTACGAAGGCCGGTTCCGCCAGCACATGGTGACCAAGGGCCGCAACCGCGACACCGACTGGTTCTCGGTCACCGACGCAGAGTGGCCCGCGATCTGCGCCGAGCACGAGCGTTGGCTGGCGCCGGAGAACTTCGACGCCGACGGGGAACAGAGGTCGAGCCTGCGGGCGTCACCGGACTAGACCGCTCGCGCGTCCGCGATCACAGTCCCTGTACGGAGACGGCGCAGCAGGCGCATGGTGACCTGGCTCGGATCCCCTCGGTGAACGGTCTCCCCATGGTTCTTCAGCTGTCCCCGCCACACGCTCTTGCACCGCCGGGACGGCGCACGAGCAACGCCCCGATGATCATCGCCTCGTTCGGCGCGTTCCTCGCGTTCCTCGACGCGACGATCGTCAACGTCTGCTTCCCCGCCATCGCCGAGACGTTCCCCGACACCTCGACCGGGGCTTTGTCGTGGGTCCTGAACGCCTACAACCTGGTGTTCGCGGCGGCCCTGGTCGCCGGCGGGCGGCTCGCCGACCTGATCGGACGACGCCGGGTCTTCGTGGTGGGGGTCGTGCTCTTCACCGTGGCCTCCGTGCTCTGCGCCGTGGCCGGATCTGTCGGTGTGCTCATCGGCTGGCGCATCGTCCAGGCGGTCGGCGCCGCCTGCTGGTGCCGGCCTCGCTCGGCGTGGTCATCGAAGCGGCCGGGCCGGAGCGACGTACCCATGCCGTCGGTGTGTGGGGCGCGTCCGCGGCTCTCGCGGCCGGGCTCGGCCCGCCGATCGGTGGGGCGCTCATCGAGCTGTCGGGCTGGAGACTGGCGTTCCTGGTGAACCTGCCCCTCGGTGTCGTGGCGGTCGTCGCAGCGATGCGTCTGCTCGACGAGAGTCGCTCGCCCGGACGCCGCCGGCTGCCCGACCTGCTCGGGAGCGCTGTGCTCGCGGGCAGCCTCGCCCTGATCAGCCTGGCCATCGTTCAGGGTCCGGAGTGGGGCTGGGAGAGCGTGCGGGTCGTGCTCGCGGCCGTTGGCGGGCTGGGGCTGCTCGTGGTCGTGGCGCTGCGGATCCGCACGCACCCGGTGCCGGTCGTCGACCCCGAGCTGCTCCGCATCCGCAGCTTCGCGCTCGGCAGCCTCGGTAGCCTGCTCGCCGGCGTCGGCATGTACGCCTACCTGCTCAACCACATCCTGTGGCTCAACAAGGTCTGGCAGTACTCCCTGCTGGAGGCCGGGCTGGCGGTCGCACCCGGCGCACTGGTGACCGCCGTCGTTGCCGCCACCTTGGGCAAGGTCGCCGAGCGGCACGGGTTCCGACCGGTGATCGTGCTCGGCGCGCTGGTGTGGGCGTCCGGACTGTGGTGGTACGTCCACCGAGTCACGCTCACCCCGGACTACCTGCACGACTGGCTGCCAGGCGCCGTGATCACCGGCATCGGCTGCGGCGCCGTCCTGCCGCTTCTCGGGAGCGTCTCGGCCAGTGCGGTGCCCGGCGGCCGGTACGCCACGGCGTCGTCAGTGGTCAGCGCCGTCCGCCAGCTCGGCGGGGTGCTGGGGGTGTCGTTGCTCATCGCGATCATCGGGGTGCCGCCCAACCCCCTGGAAGCCATCGCCCGGCTCCGCGACGGCTGGGAGTTCTCGATGTGGTGCTTCCTGCTGATCGCAGTGATTGCACTCTTCCTCCGGCCCGGACGCGCCGAGGTCGACGAGCAGGCGCCGCCGTTGCCGGCCCCCGACCTGCGCCACAACGACGTCGTGGCCATCGAGCGCCGTGGGCCGCAGCAACAGAGCGTGCTCCGCGCCCTGGACGCCGATGTCATCGCCGAGCTGAACGCGCGTGGCAGGCACGTCGATCTGCTGGCCGGGCGCGACCTGTTCTGCGAGGGGGACCCCGGCGATTGCCTGCACGTGTTGCTCAGCGGCCGCCTCGTCGTCCGCCGCGAGGGCGTCGTGGTCGCCGACCTCGGTCGCGGCTCGGTCGTCGGCGAGCTCGCCGTTCTCTCGGGCAGCCCGCGCGCGGCGACCGTCACGGCCGCCCGCGACTCGACCCTCCTGCAGATCGACGCCGACGCGGTCCGCGACGTGTTGACGGCCCACCCGGCGGCCTCCATCGGCCTGGCCGAGGTGCTGGCCGATCGGGTGCGACAGGCGCCGGCCACCGAGACGACGCCGGCCGCGCCGTCGGTCGTCGCGGTGGTCTCGGTGGCCGGACGGCCGCCGCGCGCGGTGGCAGCGGAGCTGATCAACCTGCTCGAGAAGCACCTCAGCGTGCTCGACCCCGGCGTCGTGGACGCCGAGGGGCTCGAGCGAGCCGAGGGGGCAGTCGACCGAGTCGTGCTCGTCGCCGGAAACGACGATCTCGATTGGCGTGACTTCTGCTTGCGCCATGCGGACCGGGTCGTTCTCGTCGGCGAGGGCGACCCGCGGCTGCCGATGCCCTCCGAGCACTGCGAGCTCGTCCTGACCGGTCCCGTTAACGACTCCCAGGCCCGGGCGTGGCTGACCGCCACGGGGGCTCGACGCGTCCACCTGGTCGATCGGCCTGACGCGATGGGGCTACGACCATTGGCTGCGCGCCTCGCCGGCCGCTCCCTCGGGCTGGCACTCGCTGGTGGCGGTGCCCGAGCGATGTCGCACGTGGGGTTGCTCTACGAGCTCGAGGACGCGGGCATCGAGGTGCACCGGGTGGCCGGCGTCAGCGTCGGCGCCTACATCGGCGCGGCGTACGCGGCGGGGTGGCCGGTCGCGCAGATGGAGGAGCACCTGCGAGCGGAGTTCGTGCGCCGCAAGCCGGTCTCCGACTGGACCTTCCCGAGGTACGCGCTTTCGCGCGGACGGCGAATCCGGCAGGGAGCCGAGCGGGTCTTCGGCGACCTCCGGGCCGAGACCCTGCCGCGCGAGCTGACCGTGGTGGCCACTGACATCTACCGGCGCGAGGCGGTGCCGCTGCGCGAGGGCCTGCTGCGGGAGATCACCTGCGCCTCCGCGGCCGTGCCCGCGCTGCTTCCGCCGGTGCGCATCGGCCAGCGGATGCTGGTCGACGGAGCCGTGACGGGGAACTTCCCGGTGCCGCAGCTGGTGGCCGAGGGAGTGGGTCCGGTCATCGGGGCCAACCTCGCCGTCGGGGGCGCTGGCCCCCGCGACAACGTCGCGCCTCGCACGCCGGCCCTGGGGGAGACGCTGATGCGGGCAATGCTCTTCTCCTCCGGCGCGCACGACCTGCGGGAACCCAGCAGGCCGACATCTGCGTGACCGCCCAGACCCGTGACATCGGTCTGCTGGAGTTCCACCAGATCGACGCAGCCATCGCCTCGGGGCGGGCCGCCGGGCGCGCGGTCGTGGAGCAGTTGACCCAAATGCGGGTGTAGCCGTTGTCGGGGGGCCGTGCCAT
Organism: uncultured Actinomycetota bacterium; assembly: GCA_963781575.1. Lineage (GTDB taxonomy): Bacteria > Actinomycetota > Actinomycetes > Propionibacteriales > Nocardioidaceae > Nocardioides. The sequence continues at coordinate 262,911 of CAWAGM010000005.1, forward strand.
GGTCGAGGGCATGGACCAGAGGATCAGCTTCATCACCCTCGCGGTCGCCGATCTGGATCGCTCCCGCCAGTTCTACCTCGACGGGCTCGGTTGGAAGGCCGCGCTCGACGTGCCGGGGGAGGTGTTGATGATCCAGGTCGGTGAGCACGTCGTGCTCTCCCTGTGGATCGACTCGCAGTTCGAGGGCGAGATCGGCCCCATCTGCCGAGGAGAGGGCGTCGCGCCGTTCACCCTGGCCCACAACGTGGCCACGACCGCAGAGGTCGACGCCATCCTGTCCCGAGCGCGCGAGATCGGTGCAGACCCGGTCAGCGAGGCCGTCGAGCGCGAGTGGGGCGGCTACACCGGCTACTTCGCCGATCCCGACGGCTTCCGCTGGGAGATCGCCCACAACCCCGGACCCATCGGAAAGAAGGTGCTGCCATGACCACCCCCACCCCGGAACCCACCTCCGACGACCGCACGACCCTGAGCGTGGCCGACGTCGCGGGCGAGCTGCTCGACGACTGGCGCTGGCTGCTCGGTGGGCTTCACGCTCGCTTCGCGACCGGCGACTTCGCCACCGGCGCTCCGGCTCGTCAACGAGATCGGTGCCCTGGCCGAGGCCGCCGACCACCACCCGACGTCGACCTCCGCTACGGATTGGTGACCGTGGCCCTGGTGAGCCACGACGTCCGCGGCGTCACCCAGCGCGACGTGCGCCTGGCGCGCGAGATCACCCGGGCTGCCGGCAGCCTGGGTGCCAAGCCCGAGGTCGACCGGATCAGTCGGCTCGAGCTCGCTCTCGACACCGCCGCCGCCGACGAGATCCGACCGTTCTGGGCGGCTGTGCTCGGCGTCGAGCTCAAGGCCTCGGGCGACGACGAGGTGGTGGACGCCGACGGGCTGCTCCCGTCCGTGTGGTTCCAGGAGGCCAGCGAGGCGACCAGCGCGGCGCCCCAGCGCTGGCACCTCGATGTCACCGTGGCGCCCGAGGTGGCCGAGCGGCGGGTGAAGGCGGCGATCGAGGCCGGCGGCACGCTGGTCAGCGACGCGCGCAAGCCGGCGTTCTGGGTGCTGGCCGACGCCCAGGGCAACCAGGCGTGCATCTGCACCCCGCTCGGCCGCACCGAGGAGGTAGCCGCTCGAGTGACCCGTCGAGCCACGACCTTCGACCCCGCCACATCGCGGGACCGACGTCCCGCAATATGGGACGAGTGGCAGACTGGCCTGCGGCAACGGGGCCGCGGCGGCTACGGTGGGGTCATGCTTCAGAACCTCCTCGTACCCACACGGCGCGCCGGCTGACCCACGTCACCAGCGCGTCGCCCCTCGTTGCCAGACGGCCGAGGGGTTTTTTGTTGCCCGAGCAGAGCCCGGCACAGCAGTCAGACCACCGGCAGTATCTAAAGACAAGGAAGCAACCGGCATGAGCGCAGAGATGACGGGCGCACAGAGCCTCATCACGTCGCTGGAGGCAGCGGGCGTCGACACGATCTTCGGCATCCCGGGCGGCGCGATCCTCCCGGCCTACGACCCGCTGATGGACTCCTCCATCCGGCACATCCTGGTGCGGCACGAGCAGGGCGCAGGACACGCCGCCCAGGGCTACGCCGCCGCCACTGGCCGGGTGGGCGTCTGCATGGCGACCTCGGGCCCTGGCGCGACGAACCTGGTGACCCCGATCGCCGACGCGCACATGGACTCGGTGCCGATGGTCGCCGTCACCGGCCAGGTCGGGGCCGCCATGATCGGCACCGACGCCTTCCAGGAGGCCGACATCCGCGGCATCACGATGCCGATCACCAAGCACAACTTCCTGGTCACCGACCCCGCCGACATCCCGCGCACCATCGCCGAGGCGTTCCACATCGCCTCGACCGGTCGCCCGGGTCCGGTGCTGGTCGACGTCGCGAAGTCCGCGCTGCAGTCGACCACCACGTTCGACTGGCCGACCGAGCTGAACCTGCCCGGCTACCGGCCGGTGACCAAGCCGCACGCCAAGCAGATCCGCGAGGCGACCCGGCTGATCCTCGAGGCCCGCAAGCCGGTGCTCTACGTCGGCGGCGGCACCATCCGCTCCGGTGCGCACCGTGAGCTGCTGGAGCTCGCCGTCCTCACCGGCATGCCGGTGCTGACCACGCTGATGGCCCGCGGCGCGTTCCCCGACAGCCACCCGCAGCACCTCGGCATGCCCGGCATGCACGGCACGGTCGCGGCCGTGGCCGGGCTGCAGAAGAGCGACCTGATCATCAGCCTCGGCGCGCGGTTCGACGACCGGGTCACCGGCAACCTCGACTCCTTCGCCCCCGGCGCCAAGGTCATCCACGCCGACATCGACCCGGCCGAGATCGGCAAGAACCGCTACGTCGACGTGCCGATCGTGGGCGACGTCCGCGAGGTGCTGCTCGACCTCATCGCCACGCTCAAGTCCGAGGCCGACGCCGGTCGCACCGGCGACTACGAGGGTTGGGTGCAGTTCCTCTCCGGCATCAAGGCCAAGTACCCGCTGGGCTACGACGAGCCCGACGACGGCAGCCTGTCCCCGCAGTACGTCATCGAGCGGCTCGGCCGGATCTCCGGGCCCGAGACGATCTTCACCGCCGGTGTCGGGCAGCACCAGATGTGGGCGGCACAGTTCGTCAGCTACGAGAACCCGAAGACCTGGATCAACTCCGGGGGCCTGGGCACGATGGGCTTCGCCGTCCCGGCCGCGATGGGCGCCAAGGTCGGCATGCCCGGCTCGACGGTGTGGGCGATCGACGGTGACGGCTGCTTCCAGATGACCAACCAGGAGCTCGCGACCTGCGCGATCAACGACATCCCGATCAAGGTCGCGATCATCAACAACGAGTCGCTCGGCATGGTGCGGCAGTGGCAGACCCTGTTCTACAACGAGCGCTACTCCAACACCGACCTGCAGTCGAAGCGGATCCCAGACTTCGTCAAGCTCGCCGAGGCCTACGGGTGCGTGGGCCTGGCGTGCGAGAAGCCCGAGGACGTCGACGCCACGATCGAGAAGGCGATGGAGCATCAACGACGTGCCGGTGGTCGTCGACTTCCGGGTCCACCGCGACGCGATGGTGTGGCCGATGGTCGCCGCCGGCACCGGCAACGACGACATCAAGTACGCGCGCGACCTCGCGCCCGAGTTCGACAAGGATGACCTCGTAAGAGAGCGAGCCGCCCATGATTCGCGTGCACACGCTCTCGTCCGTCCTCGTCGAGGACAAGCCCGGCGTCCTCGCCCGGATCGCCGCGCTCTTCAGCCGCCGCGCCTTCAACATCGAGTCGCCTGGCCGTCGGTCCGACCGAGCACCCCGACATCTCCCGGATGACGATCGTGGTCGACGTGGCCGGCACTCCGCTCGAGCAGATCACCAAGCAGCTCAACAAGCTGGTCGAGGTGATCAAGATCGTCGAGCTCGACCCGACCCAGTCGGTCAACCGCGAGCTCGTCATGGTCAAGGTCGCCGCGTCGGCCGAGACCCGCGGCCAGGTGCTGGACGCCGTCCAGCTCTTCCGGGCCAAGGTGATCGACGTGGCACCCGACGCGGTGACCATGCAGATCACCGGCAACGCCGGCAAGATCGCCGACTTCCTGACCGTGCTGCGGCCCTTCGGCATCCGCGAGCTGGTGCAGTCGGGCCAGGTCGCGATCGGTCGCGGCTCCCGCTCCATCTCCGAGCGCTCCCTGCGCCCGGTGTCCGTCCCGGTTCCACCGCCACGCAGGCTGACCATCCCTGACGGTGGTCGAGTACGAGCGAAGCGAGCCTCGAACCCGCCACCCAGACGCCAGTTCCCACCAACACACAAGGAGAAGCCCCAGTGGCTGAGATGTTCTACGACGACGACGCCGACCTGTCCCTGATCCAGGGAAAGAACGTGGCGGTCATCGGCTACGGCAGCCAGGGCCACGCCCACGCGCTGAACCTGCGTGACTCGGGTGTCGACGTGCGCGTCGGCCTCAAGGAGGGGTCCAAGAGCATCGCCAAGGCCGAGGAAGAGGGCCTGCGGGTGCTGACCGTGGCCGAGGCGGTCGAGGAGGCCGACGTCATCGTCATCCTCGCGCCCGACCAGTTCCAGCGGCACATCTACGCCGAGTCGATCGAGCCGCACCTGGCCGCCGGCGACACCCTGGTGTTCGGCCACGGCTTCAACGTGCGCTTCGGCTACATCCAGGCGCCCGAGGGCGTCGACGTGATCCTGGTGGCCCCGAAGGCGCCCGGCCACACCGTGCGCCGCGAGTACGTCGCCGGCCGCGGCATCCCCGACATCATCGCGGTCGAGCAGGACGCCAGCGGCACCGCCTGGGACCTCGCGAAGTCCTACGCCAAGGCGATCGGCGGCACCCGCGCCGGCGTCATCAAGACCACCTTCACCGAGGAGACCGAGACCGACCTGTTCGGTGAGCAGTCGGTGCTCTGCGGTGGCGTCTCGCAGCTGATCCAGTACGGCTACGAGACCCTCACCGAGGCCGGCTACCAGGGCGAGATCGCCTACTTCGAGGTGCTGCACGAGCTGAAGCTGATCGTCGACCTCATGTGGGAGGGCGGCATCGCCAAGCAGCGCTGGTCGGTCTCCGACACCGCCGAGTACGGCGACTACGTCTCGGGTCCGCGGGTCATCGACCCGTCGGTGAAGGAGAACATGAAGGCGGTGCTCGCCGACATCCAGAGCGGTGCGTTCGCCCAGCGGTTCATCGACGACCAGGACGCCGGCGCGCCGGAGTTCCAGGAGCTGCGCGCCAAGGCCGCCGCCCACCCGATCGAGGCCGTCGGCAAGGACCTCCGCTCCCACTTCGCGTGGAAGCAGACCGACTCCGACTACGTCGAGGGCTCGGCCGCCCGCTGAGCACCAAATTCACGCTGACCCGTCCTCTATAGAGGACGGGTCAGCGGCAATTTTGGCTACTTGACCTCGGAACGCACGACGAGGCGCAGTCCGATGGCCAGGGGGATGGCCAGCCAGAAGAGTCCGGAGACCCCGAGCTGGGCCCACTGCTCGCCGGTCGGCCAGCCCTCGAAGAGGGAGCCCTGGGCGAAGTTGAAGTCGGCCCACGGCTGCAGGTCGGCCCACCAGCCCTGGTAGGCGGCCAGCGCCGCCGAGAGTCCGGTCAGCACGAAGCTGTAGACGAAGTAGCCCACGATCGCGGCCGGAGAGTTGCGCAGCACGACGCCGAGCATGAAGCCGATCGCCATGCCGAGCAGGTTGGCGATCACGATCGAGACGAGGTCGGCGGGGCTGGTGTCCCAGACGAGGTCGACGCCGGTGATCGCCGAGCCGAGGACGTTGCCGACGGCACCGACCGCCATGGCCACGACCATCGACACGACCCCGATGATCGACGGCGACCGTGGCCTTCGCCCGGATCACTCGGCCGCGGTTCGGCACCATCGTGAAGGTGCCCAGCCCGCTGCGCTGGCTCCACTCGCTGGTCACCGAGAGGATCGCGAGCATCGGCAGGATGATCGCCATCGGGAAGCCGACGGCGCTCGCGAAGGCCTCGTAGGTGATGTCGTCGTCGGGGACGAACGCCAGGATCACGCCGGTCGCGATGACCGCGAGGATCCCGACGCTCGCGCACAGCCACCAGCCGGCGCGGGTGTCAAAGGTCTTGCGCAGCTCGACCCGCACCAGCCGGCTGAACGGCGGCGGACGGAACGTCGGGCGTTCGTCGCCCGTGCTGGCGGCGGGGGTGGTCTTGCCGTGGTGGGTCAGGGTGGCACTCATGCTGCGACTCCTTCGCGCTGGGTGTCGGCGGTGAGCTCGAGGAACATCTCCTCGAGCCCGGCGCCGTCGGCGGTGCGCAGCTCGGCGAGCGCCACCCCCGCGGCGTGGGCGACGAGCCCGATCTCGCGCGGGGTGGCTCTCGACGCGGAGCTGCACGGGGTGGTCGTCGGTGCGCACCGTCGGGTGGCCGGCGTCGTTGAGGGCCCGCACCAGCGTGGCGGCGTCCTCTGACCGGGCAGGGACGACGAGCGATCCGGCGCCGGCGAGCAGCTCCTGCTTCGTGCCCTGGGCGACGATCCGGCCGCGGCCGATCACGACCAGGTCGTCGGCGACGACCTCGATCTCGTGCAAGCAGGTGCGACGACAGCAGCACCGTCCCGCCGGCGTTGGCGTAGGAGCGCAGCAGGTCGCGCATCCAGCGGATGCCGGCGGGGTCGAGCCCGTTGGCGGGCTCATCGAGGACGAGCGTGCGCGGGTCGCCGATCAGCGCGGCCGCGAGACCGAGCCGCTGGCGCATGCCGAGCGAGTAGTTGCGCACCCGGCGGTCGGCCTCCTCGGAGGTGAGGGAGACCAGGTCGAGCATCTCGGCTACGCGCTGACGCGGCATGCCGATGGTGTCGGCGGCGATGGTGAGGATCTCGCGCCCGGTGCGACCGGCGTGCTGGGCCGAGGCGTCCAGCAGGACGCCGACCTCGCGAGCCGGGTTGGGCAGGTCGGCGAACCGGTGCCCGTCGATCGTGGCGGTGCCCGAACCGGCCCGGGTGAGGCCGACGAGCACCCGCATGGTGGTGGACTTCCCGGCGCCGTTCGGCCCGAGGAACCCGGTGACTCGTCCGGCCGCGGCCGTGAACGAGACGTCGTCGACGGCGGTGAAGCCGCCGTAGCTGCGCGAGAGGTGACTGACTTCGATCATGGTGCAAGCCAACCGGCGAGAGCACCCTCGCCACATCAGGGAGATCGCCCATCCCGACCCTGGCTTTCGACCCTGAGACGCCGTCAGGGTGGCCCGAGCTAATGTGAGGTCAAGCCTAAGCAAAGCGGCGTAGGAGTCGCCTCGTGTTCGCCAACTACCTGATCGGTCTGCGCGAGGGACTGGAGGCGGCCCTCGTGGTCAGCATCCTGGTCGCGTACCTGGTCAAGTCCGAGCGAACCCACCTGGTGCCGCGCATCTGGGTCGGCGTGGGCGTGGCCATCGCGATCAGCCTCGGCTTCGGTGCGGCCCTGACCTTCGGGCCGCGCGGGCTCACGTTCGAGGCGCAGGAGCTGATCGGGGGCTCGCTCTCGATCGTCGCGGTCGGGTTCGTCACCTGGATGATCTTCTGGATGGCGGGAGCCGCGCGCAGCCTCGGCGGCGAGCTGCGTGGCCGGATCGACGACGCCGCGGAAGGCAGCCGCTGGTCGCTCGTGGTGATCGCGTTCCTGGCTGTCGGCCGCGAGGGGCTGGAGACGGCGCTGTTCCTCTGGTCGGCCACCCAGGCGGCCACCCGCGACGACAACGGCATCGCCCCGCCGACGTGGGAGCCGCTGCTCGGCGCCGGGCTCGGCATCGCTACCGCGATCGTCCTGGGCTACCTGATCTACCGCGGCGCGATCTCGCTGAACCTCTCGGTCTTCTTCTCCTGGACCGGCGGCTTCCTCATCCTGGTCGCTGGCGGCGTGCTCGCCTACGGCGTCCACGACCTCCAGGAGGCGCGGTTCCTGCCCGGCCTCAACTCCCTCGCGTTCGACGTCTCCAACACCGTCGACGGGAACTCCTGGTACGGCAGCCTGCTCAAGGGCATCTTCAACTTCTCCCCGGCGACCACCTGGCTCGAGGCCGCCGCCTGGCTCGTGTACGTCGTCGCGGCGATGACGCTCTTCGTGCTCGGCGTTCGGCGCCGATCTGCCCCCGTTCCTCGTCCCACCCAGCCGGTCAGCTGACCGGCGACTCCAACTCTCCCGAACACCCGAAGGATCCCCCATGCGCAAGACCCTCGTCGTGCCCGCTCTGCTGCTGGCCACGCCCTTCCTCGCCGCCTGCACCGAGAACGCCTCCGACGACGACGTGGCTGGGGCCGACTCGGCTCGCGCGTTCACGGTGAACGCCTCCGACGACGCGTGCGAGGTCTCGGGCGGCGAGGCGCCGGCCGGAACCCTGACCTTTGACGTGACCAACACCGGCTCGCAGGTCAACGAGTTCTACCTGCTCGCCGATGACGGCCTGCGGATCGTCGCCGAGGTCGAGAACATCGGCCCCAACGTCAGCCGCAAGCTCACGGTCAACGCCGTCGAGGGCTCGTACTTCACCGCCTGCAAGCCGGGGATGAGGGGCGACGGCATCCGCGGCGACTTCACCGTGACGGCCTCGAACGACGAGCCCGAGACCAGCGCCACAGACCAGGACCTGGTCGACCAGGCCCTGGCCAACTACGCGGCGTACGTGAAGGACCAGACGGCCCAGCTGCTCGCCAAGACCGAGCAGTTCGTCGAGCTCTACAAGGCCGGTAACCAGGACGACGCCGCCCGCGCGCTCTACCCCGACGCCCGCACGCACTGGGAGCGCACCGAGACCGTTGCAGAGTCGTTCGGCGACCTCGACCCGAAGATGGACCTCCGCGAGGCGGACGTCGAGCCGGGCGACGAGTGGACCGGCTGGCACAAGATCGAGAAGGACCTCTGGCCCGCTGAGGCTGGCAAGTACAAGTCGTTGACCGCCGAGGAGCGCGAGCTCTTCGCCGACGACCTGCTGGCCAACACCGTCGACCTGAACGACCGCGTGCAGACCCTGACGTACACGATCGACCAGGTCGCCAACGGCTCGCGTGGCCTGCTCGAGGAGGTCGCGACCGGCAAGGTCACCGGCGAGGAGGAGTTCTGGTCGCACACCGACCTGTGGGACTTCCAGGCCAACGTCGACGGCGCCCGCGTCGCCTTCGAGGGCGTCGAGCCGATCGTGGAGCAGAACGACCCCGAGCTCGCCGAGGAGCTCGCCCAGCGCTTCGCCGACCTCCAGGTGCTGCTCGACGCTCAGCGCGTGGGCGACGGCTTCACGCTCTACACCGACCTGACGCAGGACGAGATCAAGGCGTTCTCAGACTCGGTCAATGCGTTGTCGGAGCCGCTGTCGCGCCTGACTGCGGCGGTGGTGTGAGCCCGCACCTCTCCCGGCGAGGACTCCTCGGCGGCGGCGCAGCCGTTGCCGGGGTGGCCGGCGCGTTCGCCGTCGGCCGGCTGAGCGAGGACACCGGGGCGGACGCCGCGCGCGCGGCGTCCTACGCCTTCCACGGCGAGCACCAGGCCGGCATCGTGACGCCAGCCCAGGACCGCCTCCACTTCGCAGCGTTCGACGTCACCACCGACGACCGCGACGAGCTGATCGCACTGCTGCGGGACTGGACCGACGCCGCAGCTCGGATGACCCAGGGGGCACCGGCCGGTGAGGTCGGACCCGTCGAGGGCGCCCCGAACCTGCCGCCGGACGACACCGGCGAGGCGATCGATCTGCCCGCGGCCGGGCTCACCCTCACCTTCGGCTTCGGGCCCGGCCTGTTCCGCGACCAGGACGGCGCTGACCGGTTCGGTCTCGCCGAGCGTCAGCCAGCCTCGCTGCGCACGCTGCCGCACTTCCCGGCCGACGTCCTCGACCCGGCTCTTTCGTACGGCGACCTGTGCGTGCAGGCCTGCGCCGACGACCCGCAGGTGGCCGTGCACGCCATCCGCAACCTCGCCCGCATCGCCTTCGGTCGCGCCGCCGTGCGCTGGTCGCAGCTCGGCTTCGGCCGCACGTCGTCGACGTCAACCGCCCAGGTCACCCCGCGCAACTTGTTCGGCTTCAAGGACGGCACCGCCAACCTCAAGGCGGAAGAGACCACCGCCCTGGAAGAGCACGTGTGGGTCGGGGACGACGACGACCCCGCGAGCGCGTGGTTGGTCCGGGGCTCCTACCTGGTGACCCGCCGGATCAACATGACCATCGAGGTCTGGGACCGGCAGCCGTTGCACGACCAGGAGCTGTTCGTCGGTCGCACCAAGGGCGAGGGCGGCCCGCTGAGCGGCGGCGGCGAGTTCGCCGAACTCGACTTCGACGCCGTGACCGACACCGCTCCGACGATCCCGGTCGACGCTCACGTGCGACTAGTGCACCCTGACTTCAACGACGGTGCTCGGATGCTGCGCCGCGGCTACAACTTCGTCGACGGGTCGACGTCGCTGGGCGCCCTCAACGCAGGGCTGTTCTTCATCGCCTACGTCCGTGACCCCGACACCGGGTTCATCCCCGTGCAGAACCAGATGGCTCGCTCCGACGCGCTGATGGAGTACCTCAAGGTCACCGGCTCGGCGCTGTTCGCCGTCCCGGCCGGTGTGCGTGAGGGCGAGTACGTCGGCCAGGCGCTCTTCGCCTGATCAACCCGGCGAGTGGGGTTTCGAGGCTCAGGCCTGGCGGCCTTCGCACCTCAACCACCGAGCTGAGGTGGTGGTCGAGGTGCGAGGAGCGCTAGCGACGAGCCTCGAGACCCCTCAATCGAGCGAGATCAGCACCACCGTGTCGGCGTAGACAGCCCCTTGCGACCCTGGCCGCCGAGCTTCGCAAGCATCTTGGTCACCTTGGTCATGAAGCCGTACTTGGCGCGCACCTTGTCCTGCACCTCGGCGAACTCGCGGCCAGACTGCACGAGCGTGGCGGTGCCGGTGCAGCTCGACGCGCCGTCCTTGACCTTGCCGCGGCTGTCAGAGGGCTGAACGACCACTCGTGGGTCGTTCTTGAGGCGTTTGGTCTTCCCGGTGCCCATGGCGGTCCAGAAGCCGATCCGGCCGTCTTCGAGCGGGACCACCCACACGGGGGTCGAGACGGTCTCACCCGATTTTCGGTACGTCGTGAGGGACATGTACTTCTCATTCGCGATCGCCGGGGAGGTCATGCCCCAACTCAAGCACCCAGTCGACCCCGATGTCACTGAGGAACGTCGGGTCGTGGCTGACCACGACGAGCGCCCCGCGGTAGCTGCCGAGCGACGACACCAGCGCGTCGTAGGAGGCAAAGTCGAGGTTGTTGGTCGGCTCGTCGAGCAGCAGCAGCTGAGGGGCCGGGTCGGCGAGCAGCACCATCGCCAGGGCTGCGCGGAAACGCTCGCCGCCCGAGAGAGTGGCGGCGAGTGCATCAGCGGCCGCTCCTCGAAACAGGAACCGCGCGAGCGCCGCCCGCACCTGGTTCGGATCGGCCACAGCAGCGGCAGCGGCGACGTTGGCGAACACCGAGCGGTCGTCGTCCAGGATGTCGAGCCGCTGCGGAAGCAGCCCGACCGGCACGTGCGTCTCGGCAGCTCCGGACGCAGCCTCGATGCGTCCGGCCAGGGTGTGGAGGAACGTCGTCTTGCCGACTCCGTTGGCACCGACGACAGCAACCCGGTCGGGGCCGTGGATGTCGAGCTCGGCGGCGAGCCCGTGGCGCAGCACGAGATCGCGGGTGGTGAGCACCGTGCGGCCGCGCGGCACCTCGGTGCCAGGGAGATCGACGCGGATCTCCCGATCGTCGCGCAGCCGTCCTTGCGCCTCGGTGAGCCGCTCGCGTGCGGAGTCGAGCCGGGCCTCGTGGACGGCGCGGTACTTGGCGGCGTGCTTCTCCGACCGGTTCTGCCAGAAGTGCTGCGCGCCCTTGCCCATGTTGCTGGTGGCAGCGTTGCGAGCGCCCTGCCGCTTGCGCTGCGCGATCATCCGCTCGGCCTCCTGCCGATCGGCTGCGCTGCCGGCGGACGTCGGAACGGGCGGTGGTGACCGCCTGCCCGGCTGCCTCCTGTTCGGCGCGCGACCTGCTCGACGTAGGCGTCGTAGCTGCCGCCGTACCAGCGGACCCGCCCGTCGCGCAGGTCTCCGATCCGGTCGACGTGAGCGAGCAGCCCTCGGTCGTGGCTGACCACCAGCAACGTGCCTGACCAGCCGGCGACCAGGTCGTTGAGTCGGGCGCGGGCGTCGGTGTCCAAGTTGTTGGTCGGCTCGTCGAGCAGCAGCACGTCGGGGCTGGCCAGCACCATCCGTGCCAGGCCCAGCTGCACGACCTCACCGCCCGAGAGCTCGTTGAGCCCGCGGTCGAGGACGTCGTCCGGCAGGCCGAGTCGAGCCAGGGCGGCGCGGGTGCGCTCGGCGACGTCCCAATCGTCGCCGACCGTGTCGAAGTGGTGCTGGTCGACCGAACCCTCCTCGATCGCCCGTAGTGCGTCGAGCACCGTCGCGACGCGGAGGAAGTCGGCCGCCGACTGGTCGACGTCCCCGGTGAGGTCTTGAGGCAGGTAGGCGATCGAGCCGGCCGCGCGGACGTGCCCGGACGTCGGCGTCAGCTCGCCGGCGAGCAGGCGCAGCAGGGTCGACTTGCCCGCGCCGTTGACGCCGACCAGCGCGGAACGGCCAGTTGGTACGAGCAGGTCGAGATCGGTGATGGCAGGGGTGCCGTCGGGCCAGGTGAAGGTCAACGACGATGCAGCCAGGGACGAGGGGGTGGCGGAGGTGTGCGCAGGCATGTTGAAGCTCCCGGTGGTGCCAGGTGATGGCAAGGTGGTGGCGAGGGGAACTTCAGAGCTTCAAGACGCACGCCGTTCGTCGGGGACGTGACTCGGTCACGCTACGGGTGCGCCCGCGCAGTCGGACGACCGATTTTCGGCTGGGAGCCGGTCGTAGGATGTGGCGGACGGCACAGTGACGTGCTCACCCCGCATTCGCTCCTGAGCCGCAGAGGACCCACTGTGACCGCATCCCCCGACCGCGCCATCGTGCTCATCGCCGAGGAGCTCAGCCCGGCGACCGTCGAGGCGCTCGGACCTGACTTCGAGATCCGCCACTGTGACGGGGCCGATCGCGCAGCCCTGCTGGCCGCGATCGTCGACGTCGACGCGATCCTCGTGCGCTCTGCCACCAAGGTGGACGCCGAGGCGCTCGCGGCCGCGACCCGGCTGAAGGTCGTCGCCCGCGCGGGCGTCGGTCTCGACAACGTCGACGTGCGGGCCGCGACGCTGGCCGGGGTCATGGTGGTCAACGCGCCGACGTCCAACATCGTCTCGGCGGCTGAGCTGGCGGTGGCCCTGATGCTCGCCGCCGCGACGGCACATCTCGCCCGCGCACGCCGCGCTGCGCGAGGGCCAGTGGAAGCGCGCTCGTTACACCGGCATCGAGCTCTACGAGAAGACCGTCGGCATCGTCGGGCTGGGCCGGATCGGCGTCCTCGTGGCGCAGCGGCTCGCGGCGTTCGGCATGACCGTGATCGCCTACGACCCCTACGTGCAGGCTGGTCGTGCCGCGCAGGTCGGCGTCCGACTGGTCGACCTCGACACGTTGCTGGCCGAGTCCGACTTCATGTCGGTGCACCTGCCGAAGACGCCCGAGACCGTGGGCTTGATCGGCAGCGACGAGCTGGCGCGGGCGAAGTCGAGCCTGGTGCTCGTCAACGCCGCCCGCGGCGGCATCGTCGACGAGAACGCTCTCTACGACGCGCTCAAGACGGGCCAGATCGCTGCCGCCGGACTCGATGTCTTCGCCAGCGAACCGTGCACCGACAGTCCGCTCTTCGAGCTCGAGAACGTCGTCGCCACCCCGCACCTCGGGGCCTCGACCGACGAGGCCCAGGAGAAGGCCGGCATCTCGGTCGCTCGCTCGGTGGTGCTGGCGCTCGCGGGCGAGCTCGTGCCCGACGCCGTCAACGTGCAGGGCGGTCTGATCGCCGAGGAGGTGCGTCCGGGCATCCCGCTCACCGAGAAGCTCGGCCGGATCTTCACCGGCGTCGCTGGCGAGGTCGCCCAGCAGATCGACGTCGAGGTGCGGGGCGAGATCACCAACCACGACGTCAAGGTGTTGCAGCTCGCCGCGCTCAAGGGTGTCTTCACCGACGTCATCGAGGACCCGGTGTCCTACGTCAACGCGCCGCTGCTGGCCGCCGAGCGCGGCATCGAGGTGCGGCTTGTCGCTGAGTCGGAGAGCCCTGACCACCGCAACCTGATCACTATTCGCGGCACGTTGCCCGACGGCACCCAGATCTCGGTGAGCGGCACCCTGATCGGCATCTCCCAGCGTGAGCGGCTGGTGGAGGTCAACGGCTACGACGTCGACCTCGAGATCACCGCGCACCTGGCCTTCTTCACCTACAGCGACCGCCCCGGCATGGTCGGCACGGTCGGCCAGCTGCTCGGCGAGGCCGGGGTCAACATCGCCGGCATGCAGGTCGCTCGCGATGCCAAGGGCGGCGAGGCCCTGGTGGCCCTCTCCGTCGACTCCGCCATCGCGCCCGACGTCCTGGCTGACATCGAGACCGCCATGTCGGCCCACTCGGCCCGCGCCGTCGACCTCGTCTGACCCTCAGCGCCCAGTCCTGGCCGAGTCGGCGCGTCAATGTCACGCCGACTCGGCGCAGATGCGCCGACTCGAGGGCTTGTGAGCGTGCACCAGCGCCGACTCGGCGTCAGGCGACCATGACGCGTGACGAGCGTGGGGTGCCGCGGCCCGGTCGGGTGCGGCTGGAGACGGCGTGCCAGGCGGCTGCCAGGCGCCGGACGGCCTCCTCGAGCTCGTCACCGGGGCGGGTCCAGGGGATGCGGACGAACCGGTCGAGGCCACCCTCGGCCGCGAACGCCGGGCCGGGGGCGATGATGACGCCGCGCTGCTCGGCCTCGGCAACCACCGCAGTGGCGGACGTCGATCGGCAGCTCGCACCACACGGCGAGCCCGCCGCCGGGGCGAACGAAGCGCCAGTCGGGCAGGTCGGACGAGATCGCAGCCAGCAGCCGGTCGCGCTGCTCGCGCAACCGGGCTCGGTGCGCCTCGATCACCGGCTCGGGATCGGTCAGGAGTCGGGTCAGCACGAGCTGCTCCATCACCGGGGCGCCGAGGTCGAGGCCGAGACGGGCGCGGGTGAGGTTGTCCATCCGCTCGCGCGGTGCCCTGATCCAGCCCAGCCGCAGGCCGCCCCAGAACGTCTTGCTGGCGCTGCCGATCGTGATCGTCGCCGGGGCGTACGCCGCGAACGGCCGCGGCATCAGCTGTCCATCGAGGGCGAGCGCCTGGTGCGCCTCGTCGACCACGGCGACCGTGCCGCTGCGGCGCAGGTGCGCCGCGTACTCCTTGCGCTGTTCGTCCGACATGAGGTGCCCGGTGGGGTTCTGGAAGTCGGGAATCAGGTAGGCGAACGCGGGAGAGACCTCGCGCAGAGCTGCGCCAACCGTGGCCAGGTCCCAGCCGTCAGGGTCGACCGGCATCGGTCGGATGCGCGCTCCGCTCGAGGCCAACGCCTGCACCGCATTGGGGTAGACCGGTGACTCCACGAGCACTCGGTCACGCGGACCGGTCAACGCCTGCGCCACGATCGCGGCGGCGGTGAGCGCGCCGGGCGTCACCATGATCTGGTCGGGGTCGGTGGGGAGTCCGCGGGCGTCGTACGTCGCCGCGATGGCGGCCTGCAGCTGGGGAAGGCCGGCCGGGAAGTAGCCGTGGCCGCCGAGATGGGCCGGCAGCTCTGCGGCAGCGTCGGCGTAGGCAGCGGCAATGCCGGGCGGGGCGGAGGTCGCCGCGCAGTTGAGGTCGATGGCGTCGCCGTCACCCGGCCGTGGCAGCAGGGCCCGGTCGTGGGCTCGCGCCCGACCGCCCGGCACGCAGGTGAACGTGCCCGACCCGACCCGCGCCTCTGCGTAGCCGGCATCACGCAGCTGCGCATAGGCCCGCGTGACCGTCGTGCGCGAGACGCCCAGGGCGTCAGTGAGCTCGCGCTCGCTGGGGAGGCGCGTGGCCAACCCGATTCGGCCGTCACCGATGAGCAGGGTCAGTGCGTCGGCGAGCCCGGCGTAGGCGGGGGAGCGGTCGAACCCGTCGACCAGGTGCGCCACGCGCCCGGGGGACAGTGAGGTGGACTCGGGAAGTGGACTGCGACATGCAGGCCACTCTTCTCACGATTGGCTATTCAGAAGAAGGCCAATCGACGCCACCCTTGACCCATGACCGAGTCCCTCCTGGCCGCACCCTCTACCCCGGTGAGCGTCCTCGCCGACCTCGGGCCGATCGCCCAGCTGCGCGCCGGTCGGCTGCCCCGCCGCCTGGTCCAGCTCTACGTCGGCCTCGTCCTGTACGGCGCCTCGCTCGCGCTGATGGTGCGGGGCGATCTCGGGCTGGCGCCGTGGGACGTGCTTGCACTCGGGGGTCATCAAGCACGTTCCGATCACGCTCGGTCAGGCCGTCGTGCTGCTCAGCTTCGTGGTTCTGGTGCTCTGGATCCCGCTGCGGGAGAAGCCGGGGCTCGGCACCATCTCCAACGCCCTCGCGGTCGGACTTCGCCGCCGACGGCACGCTCGCCCTGCTCGACCTGGTCGATCTGCCCGACGCGCTCGCCTTCGAAGTGGCCCTGATGGTCGGCGGCGTCCTGCTCTGCGGCTTTGCCACCGCCCTCTACATCGGCGCCCAGCTCGGGCGCGGACCTCGTGACGGCCTGATGACCGGACTCGTACGCCGCACCGGAATGTCCATCCGGCTGGTGCGCACCGGCCTCGAGGTCGGCGTCGTCCTGGTCGGGCTGGTCCTGGGAGGCGGGCTGGGCGTGGGCACGGTGCCTGTTCGCGCTGACCATCGGTCCGATCGCCCAGGCTCTGATGCCGGTCTTCCTGATCGACCTGCCGACGAGGCCCGGTCGAGAGCGTGACTGAATCGACCGTTACGCCGCTCGACCGGGCGTGACAGACTGCCGGGCATGACCTCCGGCACCCCCGAGCAGCCCGCGGCCGAGGCCGCGGTGGCGCCTCTCGCCCCGCCTGACCAGACGCTCACCCTGACCGCTCCCGAGGCCCCTGCGCGCGTCCTCGAGACCGCCGCGCCCAAGATGGCGCCGCCGGTGTCGGCCGAGGTGATGCCCGAGCTCGACGCCAAGGTCGACACCTTCATGACCGCGTTGAGCTCGACCCAGGCCGGCAGCCCCGAGTTCGCCGCGCAGGCCGAGAACGTCCGCACCATGGGGGACGCCGACATCCGCCGCGCCGCCGAGACGAGCAACCGGATGCTCGACCGCCCGGTCACCGCGCTGAAGGAGGGCGGCATCGCCCAGGGCTCGACCGTCGGCAAGACCCTGCTCGAGCTGCGTCGCACCGTCGAGGAGCTCGACCCCAGCCAGGCCACCGGTGCCAAGCGGTGGCTCGACATGCTGCCGTTCGGCGACAAGATCACCGACTACTTCCGCAAGTACCAGTCGGCCCAGACCCAGCTCAACGGCATCCTGCACAGCCTGCGCAACGGCCAGGACGAGCTGACCAAGGACAACGTCGCGCTCAACCTGGAGAAGACGAACCTCTGGGCCGTGATGGGGCGTCTGAACCAGTACGTCTACGTCGCCGAGCGGCTCGACGCCAAGCTGGCCGCGCGCGCCGCCGAGCTCGAGCTGACCGACCCCGAGGCCGCGAAGGCGCTCAACCAGGACGTGCTCTTCTACGTGCGCCAAAAGCACCAGGACCTGCTCACCCAGCTGGCCGTGTCGATCCAGAGCTACCTGGCCATCGACATCATCATCAAGAACAACATCGAGCTCATCAAGGGCGTCGACCGCGCCACGACGACCACCATCTCGGCGCTGCGCACCGCGGTGATCGTGGCGCAGGCGCTCGGCAACCAGAAGCTGGTGCTCGACCAGATCTCGGCGCTGAACACCACGACGTCCGGGATGATCCAGCGCACCTCGGAGATGCTGAAGGAGAACTCGGCCGCGATCCAGGAGCAGGCGGCGTCCTCGACGATCGGCATCGAGCAGCTGCAGGCCGCCTTCGCCAACATCTACGCCACGATGGACTCCATCGACGAGTTCAAGCTCAAGGCGCTCGACTCGATGGCGGCCACGATCGGCGTGCTCGAGACCGAGGTCGACAAGTCGCGCGAGTACCTCGACCGGGTGCAGAAGCACGACGCCCGCAACGCCGCCGGCACGCTCGACCTCTCCTCGCAGCCGCTCTGATCGCCACGACGTCACACAGTGGGACTGAGATCGTGGTGGGTGCGCACGCCGCCGCGCGGGCCAGACCGCGTCGGGGACGCCCACGCCCGCGCCGCCCACCGAGCAGGACGTGCTGGCCTCGCTGAACCGGGTCAACGCCCTGCTCGCCGAGGGGAACGCGCCGCCGGTGGTCACCTCGCGGGTGGTGCGGATCGCCCGCACGATCAACGACACCCTGCCGCGGCTGCGCAACCTCGGGCTCGGCAGCCAGGAGGCCTACTCGGTCGTCGCGACGGCCACGACCTACCTGCCCGAGGCGGTGCGCGCCTACCTGCGCCTTCCGCGCGAGTGGGCCGACACCCGGCCGATCGACGGCTACAAGACCTCGCTGATGGTCCTCGTCGACCAGCTCGAGCTGCTCGCCTCGACGATGGACAAGATCCTGGACGCCGCCAACCGAGCGGACGCGCAGGCGCTGCTGGCCCACGGCATGTTCCTCGAGGCGAAGTTCGGCCACGCCTCCGACGGCGGCCCCGACCTGACGCTCGGCACTCCCTGATGACTCCCGACCGACCGCCCAGGAGCACCCGATGAGCCTGACCCTGGCTGCCGCGCTGGACGCGCTCGAGGAGGTGGCGACCGCCGCCGGAGTCGACTCGGCCACGGCCCGCCGCGAGGGCGAGGCCCTGGCCGCGACCGTCGCCGAGCCGTCCAAGGGCGCGTTCGTCGACTGGTGCAGCGCCACCGGGCGTCCGAGCGGGGCCGAGGCATTCTTCGACGCGGCCTCGCGCGGACGGCGCTACCGCTCGGCCTCGACGGCCACGATGAGCTCGCTCGCCGTCGGACGATCCAGCCACGCGCCGACGTATGCGGCCGCACTGGGTGACGTCGCCCTGGCGGCCGCCGAGCTCGGCGAGCCCGATCCGCGCGCCATGGGCAACGCGGCCACGGCCGCCGCCGCGCAGCTGGGGGAGTCCCAGCACGCACCGCTCGCCCCGCGCGACCCCGCGCCGACGCTCGGCGACGACGTCGCGCGGTCGCTCGTGCAGCAGCTCTCGGTGGTGCAGCGCAAGCTCGCCGGCCTCGACCTGAGCGGCCTGGCCGGTGTGCCCGGGCCGAACCGGCGTGCCGGCTGCTCCCGGACCGCACTCGGCCGGCGAGAACGTCGATCCCGTCGCAGCGCAACCCCCACCAGCAGACGTGCGCCCAGCCCGAGCCGGAGATCGAGAAGGAGCCGGAGCCTCCGGCCAAGACCGTCGAGGAGCTGCTCGCCGAGCTCGACGGCCTGGTCGGGCTCGAGGCGGTGAAGGGCGAGATCCACCGCCAGGCGGCGGTCCTGCGCGTCGAGGGTCTGCGCGAGGAGGCCGGTCTCAAGTCGACCACCATCACCCGGCACATGATCTTCAACGGCAACCCGGGCACCGGCAAGACGACCGTCGCGCGTCTGGTCGCCGGCATCTACCGCGCGCTCGGCCTGCTCTCGAAGGGTCAGCTCGTCGAGGTCGATCGGTCCGAGCTGGTCGCGGGATACCTCGGCCAGACCGCGATGAAGACCGCCGAGGTGGTCGCCTCCGCCGAGGGCGGCGTGCTGTTCATCGACGAGGCCTACTCGCTCTCCGGCGACCAGTACGGCACCGAGGCGATCGACACCCTGGTCAAGGAGATGGAGGACAAGCGCGACGACCTCGTCGTCATCGTCGCGGGCTACCCGCTGCCGATGGAGGTCTTCATCGCCCAGAACCCCGGCCTCTCCAGCCGGTTCCGCACCACCATCGACTTCGCCGACTACAGCAACGACGAGCTGGTGGCGATCTTCGAGGTGATGGCCAAGAGTGCCGAGTACGACGTCGACCCAGCCGTGCTCGACCGGCTGCTCGAGCTGCTGCTCGGCGTCGAGCGCGGTCCGACGTTCGGCAACGCGCGCTACGTGCGCAACCTGCTCGAGGCCGCCATCGGCCGGCACGCGTGGCGGCTGCGCGACATCGATGCGCCGACCCTCGAGCAGCTGCGGCTCCTCGTCGCCGACGACTTCGACGTGCCCACACCTCTGGACCCGCCGGACGTGATACCGGAGATTGAGCTGGTCGACCTCGGACCAGGCTCGACGGTCGAGCCCCCACCCGCAGAGCAGGAGACCAGCACGTGAGCCAGACGGCCGCACAGCCGGCGCCACCAGCCCCCGCGCCCCCGGCCCCAGGCGCGGCACCCACCCCCGCACCCACCCCTGCGCCGGCGACCGTCGGCAAGCGCAACCTCGCCGAGGACGTGCCCAGCCTGCTCAACCGGCTGCAGGCGCTCGCAGTGGCTGCGTGCCTGATCTTTGGGGTCGTCGCGGCCGCGGTCCAGGTGCTCTCGTGGCAGGCCAACGGTCGCGCTGCTGACAACACCGAACAGGTGGTGCGGGTCCAGCAGATCCAGTCGCTCCTCCTGCGTGCCGACGCCATCGCCACGAACGCCTTCCTGATCGGTGGCCTCGAGCCGCCAGCCGCGCGCGCCCAGTACGACGCCGTCACCGACGACGTCCTCCGGTTGATCGCCGACGCGGCCGAGGCTCAGCCGGCCGATCGCCGCGTGCTCGCCGACCTGAACGTCGAGGTACGCAGCTACACCACTGCCGTGGCTCAGGCCCGCGACTACAACCGGCAGAACTTCCCGATCGGGATCGCCTACCTGAACAACGCAGGTGACTCGCTGCGCCAGGAGGCGCTGCCCATCGTCAAGGCCCTCGTCGACGCGAACTCGCAGCGCGCGGTCGACGAGATGAACGGTCAGCACCCGATCTGGCTCTTCTGGGGTGGATTCGCATGCGTGCTCGGGCTGTGGTGGGTCAACAGACAGCTGGCCAAGCGCTTCCACCGACGGTTCAACGTGGGCGTCGCGGCTGGAGCCGTGGTGCTGATCGTCCTCACCCTGCTCACGGCCGTGCACGCCTTCGGCAAGAGCGGCGACAACGACGACACTCGCGCCGGCCCCTACCAGCAGGCGGTCGACGAAGCCTCGGCCCGCACCGCCGCCAACGACGCGAAGGCCCAGGAGAGCCAGGGGCTGATCAACCGTGGGTCCGGCCCCGCCTACGAGGAGGACTGGGCTGCGGCTGCCGAGATCGTCGAGAAGACGGCGTCCCCCGCACGCTGCGGCTCTGGAACGAGTACGTCGCCCTGCACCAGCAGGTGCGCAGGCTCGACGACGACGGCGAGTGGGACCGCGCGGTGGCCCTCGCCACCTCGACCAAGGCCTCCGGGCCGACCGCGATGCTCGACGAGGTCGACGTCGCTGCTGAGCAGGTGGTCGCCGAGTCGGCCACCGAGGCCACCGACTCGTTCCGGTCGGGCGGCGTCACCTCCCTGTTCCTCGTGGTGCTCACCCTGCTCGGGTCGGTGATCGCGGCCGCGGCTGCGACCTGGGGCATCAACCAGCGTCGCCGGGAATACTCATGAGGAACCGACTGCTCGTCGGCGCAGCAATGCTCGCGCTCCTCGCCACCGGCTGCGGCGGCTACGACGAGACCACCGTGCCTGCCCCGCCGCCTCCGGCCGAAGCCACGCCCGGGCCGCCCCCCACCTGCAGCAACGACGATGGAACCCAGGTGCGCTCGTACGAGCCCCGCGGCGAGATCGGGCGAGGGCCAGGCAGTCGACCCGGATCCGCGACCAAGGGTCGGATCGTCGCGGGCGTCGCCGCCGACACGTTCCTGCTCGGCTCGCGCAACCCGGCCAGCGGCAAGATCGAGGGTTTCGACATCGACATGGTCGACGCGATCGCAGCGTCGATCTTCGGCACGGCTGTCGGTCACGTCGAGCTCAAGGTGATCACCGCCGCCGAGCGCATCCCGAAGCTGCAGAGCGGGGAGATCGACATCGTCGCCCGCAACATGACGGTCAACTGCTCGCGCTGGCAGCAGATCGCCTTCTCGCAGATCTACTACGACGCGGGGCAGAAGGTTTTGGTCGGCAAGGACGCCGGCATCGAAGGCGTAAAGGACCTCGACGGCAAGCGCATCTGCGCGCCAGCCGGCACCACGAGCATCGAGAACATCCAGAAGTTCGCGCCCAAGGCGATCCCGGTCACCGCTGGCGACAACGCCGAGTGCATGGTGCTCTTCCAGAACGGCGAGGCCGATGGCGTGAGCACCGACGACACGGTGCTCGCCGGTCTGGCAGCCCAGGACCCGTACGCGGTCGTGCTCGACACCGAGTTCCTCACGCAGGAGCCGTACGGCATCGGGGTGAACTCCGACGACGTCGACCTCGTGCAGCTCATCAACGCGACGCTGGAGGACATGCGCGACGACGGTCGCTGGCAGCGCTCCTACGAGAAATGGCTGCGCGCGCCGTTGCAGGTGCCGGGAAGTCAGCCGCAACCGCGCTACGGACGATGACCGCGACCTTGACCAACGACCACTCCACGACCGCATCCCCGGGCGCGCCGGTCGCGCCCGGCGCGATGGGCGCGGCTCCCGAGCCCGCCGAGCTGCAGCGTTACCTGGCCGAGCTCGAGGCCTGGGTGCGCGGACGACGCCACGAGCTCGCCGAGCTCGACACGGCGGCGCTGGGGTCGGGGCACGGGGTCGAGGTCGCCTCCGACATGGCGCTCTCGCTCGCGGTGTGGAAGGCGGTCAGCGACCGCTACGCGCTGGTCTTCGCGACCTGGGACGGCGGGCGGGTGCTGCAGTCGGACCGCGAGCGGATCGCCGCGCTGATCTGGGGCCGCCTCGACGGTGCTGCCGAGATGCCCAACGGGCTGGCTGTGTCGCTGCCCGAGGCCTGTCGCCTCTCCGACGCCCTGGCCGGTCAGCTGCGCGCCAAGATCTCGCTCGCTCCTGGTGCCGCCGAGGCTGCTGCCCACATCGCCGACCTGCGAGCCCAGCTCGAACGCATCCGCGACCAGGTGGGCCTCGAGCCGGCGCTGGGTCGCGACGCCGTGGTCGACCGACTCGCCGGGTTGATGGCGCGGCTGGAGGTGATCTCCGAGCGGGCATCACGCGGAGCCGACGTGGGAGGCATGCTCGCCCCGCTCGAGCAGGAGGCCTCGGTCTTCGAGCGAGACCTCATCGTGGGCAACGCCCGGCGCCGCGACGCGCGCGACCAGGTGTTGTCGGCCCGCGAGCTGCGCGGTGACCTGCTTGCAACGCGCCACCGCCCTCGCCCACCTGGCCGAGCTGTGCGTGGCCACGGTCGAGCCCGCGCCCCGACTGGCCATCCCCGACGTCGGGCTGCTCGGCCCGGTGCCGAACACGCCCGAGGCGATCGGCCCCTACCTCGAACGGCTCGACCGGGTCGGCCAGGCGATGAGCCTGGCCCAGGACCGCTACGCCGCGGCGCTCGCCGAGCACGCCGACCTGGCTGCCCTGCTCGACGCCTACGTAGCCAAGGCCCGGGCCAACGGCGTGGCCGACCGCGACGATCTGGCGGCGAGCGAGCAGCAGGCGCGCGCCGTACTCGCCCGACGTCCCGCCCCGATGGCCGTGTGTCGCCAGCTCGTCTCGACCTACCAGACCTGGCTCGCCCAGCTGTCCCAGCAGACCCCGTCGTCAGTGAAGGACCTCCCATGACCTGCACCCAGCCCGGCTGCTCGGGCACGATCACCGACGGGTACTGCGACGTCTGCGGCATGGCGGCCGAGCCCGGCACGTCGGCCCCGGGTGCTGCGCTCGGCTGCGGCGCCGGACTGCTCCTGCTTCGGCTGGCGCGACGCCGGCCGCCGATGGTCCGCCTGCACCCAACCCGGCTGCTCGGGCTCGATCGCCGACGGCTACTGCGACACCTGCGGCATGGCCGGGAGCTTCCTCGGCTGCACATCGCCGCGTCGTCGTCCACCACGATTCTCGACGCCGGCTCGGTCGCCACCTCGGCGAGCAGGGTGCAGTCAGCGGCGTTCGGTTCCGAGCGCGCCGGCGCTGCGTCGGTGGCCACCCGGCGAGCCCGAAGCGGTTCGCAGCGTGTGCGTGCCGCACGCATCGGTGCCGGACTGACCAGCGTGCCGCCGGCGCCGCCGGTCGACGCCGCGAAGGCGATCAACCCGAACCCCGTCGTGCCGGAGGACAAGCGGTCGTGCTCCAAGTGCGGCAACGAGATCGGTCGGTCCCGTGACGGTGAGCCCGGGCGCCCGGAGGGCTTCTGCGCCCAGTGCGGGCAGCCGTTCTCGTTCACCCCGAAGCTGCAGGCCGGGGACCTGGTGGCCGGTCAGTACGAGGTGGCGGGCGCCCTGGCCCACGGAGGACTCGGCTGGATCTACCTCGCCCGCGACAAGAACGTCTCCGACCGCTGGGTCGTGCTCAAGGGCCTGCTCAACTCCGGTGATCCCGACGCCCTGGCGGCCGCGATCGCCGAGCAGCAGTTCCTGGCGCAGGTCGAGCATCCGCTGATCGTCGAGATCTACAACTTCGTCACCCACGACGGTGCCGGCTACATCGTCATGGAGTACGTCGGCGGCAAGTCGCTGAAGCAGATCCTCAAGGCGCGGATGAAGGACAACGGCGGCGCCTACAACCCGCTGCCGATCGACCAGGCGCTGGCCTACCTGATCGAGGTGCTGCCCGCGTTCCAGTACCTGCACGACCTCGGCCTCGTCTACTGCGACTTCAAGCCCGACAACATGATCCAGGTCGGCGACTCGATGAAGCTGATCGACCTCGGCGGCGTCCGCCGGATCGACGACCAGGAGTCCGCGATCTACGGCACGGTCGGCTACCAGGCGCCCGAGGTGGCGCAGGTCGGACCCAGCGTGGCCAGCGACATCTACACGATCGGGCGCACCCTGCTGGTGCTGTGCATGGAGTTCCGCGGGTACCAGGGCACCTACCTGCACAGCCTG
The DNA here is from genome assembly GCA_963781575.1 of uncultured Actinomycetota bacterium. Taxonomy (GTDB): domain Bacteria; phylum Actinomycetota; class Actinomycetes; order Propionibacteriales; family Nocardioidaceae; genus Nocardioides. Next base: position 287,353 of record CAWAGM010000005.1, read on the forward strand.
CCGCCGGTGGAGTCGACGCCGCTGTTCGCCCAGAACGACTCGCTCTACCGGCTGATCGCCAAGTGCTGCGAGCCCGACCCGGCCGACCGGTTCACCTCGGTCGACGAGCTGCGCAACCAGATGCTCGGCGTCCTGCGTGAGGAGGTCGGGGAGCGCACCGTCGGCACTGCCGCGACGTCGGTGGCCTCGGCCCTGTTCGAGGCGCCCAGCACCTCCCGCTCGGTGCTCGAGTGGTCTCAGCTCCCCGGGCTGCGGGAGGACACCTCGGACCCGCAGCACGCCTGGCTGTCCGCCGTGGGTGTGGACGACGCGGCCGAGCGGCTTCGAGTCCTCACCGAGGAGGCCCCAGAGCGAAGTCCCGAGGTGCAGCTCGCCCGCGCCGAGACGGCGCTCGAGCTCGCCGACGTGAAGGCGGTGCACGCCATCGCCGCAGAGATGCTCGCCGAGGATCCCTGGGAGTGGCGGGCGCTGTGGGTCGACGGCCTCGCGTCCATGCAGGGCGGCGACTGGAACGGCGCCCAGGCGTCGTTCAACGCTGTTTACCAGCAGGTGCCCGGTGAGCTGGCCCCCAAGCTGGCGCTCGCCGTGGCCTGCGAGCGCGGCGGACTGCCTCAGGTCGCCGAGGGGCTCTACATCACCTGTGCCTCCACCGACGCCGCCTACGTCGCGCCGGCCGCGTTCGGCGTTGCCCGGGTGCGCGCCGAGCGCCGGGACGCCGTGGGCGCGGTCGAGGCGCTCGACTGGGTGCCGCGCACCAGCCGGGGCTACCCCGAGAGCCGCCAGCTGCGCGCAGAGGTGCTGCTCGGGCAGGGCTCGAAGGACGTCGCCGTGCTCGACCAGGCGATGCGGTCGATCGAGTCGGCGTCGATGGATCCCGCCACCCAGGGTCGCTACACCGTGCGGATCCTCGAGCAGGCTCTTGAGATCCTTGACGGTGCAGGCGTCACGGGCAAGCCGATGGTCGGGTCGTTCCCGGCCACCGAGGAGGGTCTGCGCACCGGCATCGAGCGCGGCTACCGGCTGCTGGCGCGCGATGCCCAGGACCTCACGGAGCGCATCGAGCTGGTCAACCGCGCGAACGCCGTTCGCACCTGGACCGTCACATGAAGTGCGACACCTGTGGGGCTGGCCTTGGCGAGGGGGCGGCGTTCTGCGAGGCGTGCGGCAACCCGGTCGGTGCAGCCCCGTCCGCCGCCACCCCGACGCCGGCAGCCACCACCGAGAACCCGGCCGAGGCGGCACCTTTCGACGATCTGGGCAGCGGCCCGATCAGCAGTCCGACGCGCGCCACGGGCCCGGAGGCGGCTCCCGCGAGCGGACGGCGTCCGTGCTTCTCGTGCGGCGGCGAGGTCGGGCCCGACGGCTACTGCGACCAGTGCGGCACCAAGCAGCCCAGCGAGCGCGACCACTTCCGCGAGTCGCCCGCGTCCTGGGTCGGCGGCGTGTGCGACCGCGGCATCACCCACTCCCGCAACGAGGACGCGATGGCGCTCGCCGCTGCAGCGACGCCGGGGGAGCGGGCCGTGCTCGTGGTGCTCGACGGCGTCTCCAGCTCGGTCGACTCCGACGTCGCCTCGTTGGCCGGAGCGCGGGCTGCGCGCGACGCGCTGCGCCTCCCGTTCCCCCAGGGGCTCGGCACCCCGCAGAGCCGCTCGGCCGCCGTCGCCACCACGTTCGCGCACACGGTGAAGGCCGCCAACGACGCGATCGTCGCGACCACGGCGGCCGACTCGCCCAACCCGGCGTCCGCGACGTTCTCGGTCGCCGTGGTCCAGGGAACGCGGCTCTCGGTGGCCAACATCGGTGACTCGCGGGTCTACTGGTTGCCCGACGGCGCGGAGCCGGTGCAGGTCACGGTCGACGACTCCGTGGCGCAGTCACAGATCGCCGGGGGCATGGCGCGGGTCGAGGCAGAGAACGGCCCGCAGGCGCACGCGATCACCCGATGGCTCGGAGTCGACGCCCCCGACCTGACGCCGCACGTCGTCGAGCTCGACCTGGCCGGGCCGGGCTGGGTGCTGAACTGCTCGGACGGGCTGTGGAACTACGCCTCCGAGCCGGAGGCTTTGGCCGAGCAGCTCGCCGCGGCCGGCACGACCGACCCGCTCGAGCTGGCTCTGGCGCTCACGGCGTACGCCAACGGATGCGGAGGTCGCGACAACATCACCGTCGCGCTGGCGCGTGTCGAGCCAGTGCCAGGTGATCGCAGGACAGAATGACGCAACCACTGAGAGGGAGACCGATGGCTGAGTTCACCGCGAGCGTCTACCAGAACGAGTTCCTGCCCGACGGCGGCACCGACGTCAACGCGATCGTCACGGTCGCGTGCTCGGGAGCAGGCACGGCCGGTCAGACCGGGAGCGGCGCGGCCGGCGAGATCATCATCGTCGACACCTCGGGCTCGATGGGTCCGCAGACCATGGCCGCGGCCAAGCAGGCCGCCCAGGCGGCGCTCGACGAGATCCTCGACGGCACCTGGTTTGCGGTGATCGCCGGCTCCGACCGCGCGATGCTCGCCTACCCGCAGGTCTCGGCCGGGCCGGGCATGGTGCAGATGTCGGTCGAGACGCGCCAGGACGCCAAGGCGGCGGTGGGTCAGTTCGTCGGCAGCGGTGGCACCGCCATCTCGACGTGGCTGATGCTGGCCGGACAGCTCTTCGGATCGGTCCCCCACGTGACCCAGCGGCACGCGATCCTGCTCACCGACGGCGAGAACCGTGAGGGCGGCAACAAGCTCGACGAGGCCATCCGGATGGCCACGGGCTTCTTCCAGTGCGACTGCCGCGGCGCGGGCACCGACTGGCAGGTCGACGAGATCCGCCGGATCGCCCAGGCCCTGCTCGGCACCGTCGACATCATTCCCGGGCCCGAGGACATGCGGGCCCAGTTCCAGGAGATGATGCGCGCCTCGATGGCCCGCGGGGTCGCCGACGCCCAGCTGCGGGTGTGGGCGCCGCAGGGGGCGCAGGTGCTGTTCGTGCGCCAGGTCGCTCCGACGGTCGAGGACCTCACCAACCGCCGCGTCGAGATCAACCCGCTCACCGGTGGCTATCCCACCGGCGCATGGGCCGACGAGTCCCGCGACTACCACGTCGCCGTGCGCGTGGCGGCCAAGGCGATCGGGCAGGAGCAGCTCGCCGCCCGCGTGCAGTTCGCGATCGGGGACGACGTCCTCGCCCAGGGTCTGGTGAAGGCCACCTGGTCGGGCGACTCCGAGCTCACCGCCAAGATCGACCAGCAGGTCGCGCACTACACGGGCCAGACCGAGCTGGCGGCGATGATCCAGGAGGGCCTGGCCGCGAAGGCGTCCGGCGACGAGGCGACCGCCACGACGAAGCTGGGCCGCGCGGTGCAGCTTGCCGCGGCCACTGGCAACGACGAGGCCACCGCGAAGCTGAAGAAGGTCGTCGACGTGCAGGACGAGAAGGAAGGCACCGTCAAGCTGAAGGCCGCGGTCGCCAAGGCCGACGAGATGGCGCTCGACACGGCGTCCACGAAGACCACCCGGATCAAGAAGTGAAGTGCCCCGCCGGTCACGAGACCGCCTCCACCGACTACTGCGACACGTGCGGGTTGGCGGTCGACGCGGGCGACCACGGGGCAGCGACCCAGGGCGTCAGCAGCGCCGCCGACCTGCCGCCGACCGAGATCGACACCCCGGTCGCGTCGGCGGCCAGCGACAGCTGCCCGAACTGCACGGTCGCCACCCCGCCGAACGCGCTGTTCTGCGAGAACTGCGGCTACGACTTCACCACCGGCTCGCTGCCCCGCTCCGGTGGCGACCGGCACGACCAGCTCGCTCGACCTGCCGACTGACGCGCCTGGCTCCCCGGCCAACGTCTCCGGCCAACGCTTCGGCCAACGCTCCGGCTAACCCGTCACCCGCGCCGGCCGACGCGTGGGTGGCCGAGATCTGGATCGACCCCGACTGGTACGCCGACCAGCAGAGCACCGACCCGCTGCCCTCGCCCGGCGTCCCGATCGTCGTGCCGCTCAAGCACACCTCGGTGCTGATCGGTCGAGCCTCGAAGAGCCGCGGCATCCACCCCGACCTCGATCTCGACAGCGACTCCGGCATCAGCCGCCGTCACGCGCAGCTCACCACCGACGGCAGCCGCTGGTTCGTCGAGGACCTCGGATCCTCCAACGGCACCTACGTCGGCGGCGGCTACCGGCACCTTGCCCAAGGACCCGATCGCGGTCGGTCAGAAGGTCGAGGTCGGAGGCGGCGACAAGGTCTACCTCGGCGCCTGGACCCGCATCGTTCTCCGCAAGGCCGCCCCCGGCGAGTTCTGACATCGAGTCGGCGGGTATTCGAGGCTCGCTTCGCTCGCACGCTCAACCACCTCGCGGGTTGGTCGAGGTGCGAGGAGCGCTGGCGACGATCCTCGAAACCGGCCGCGTGCCCCGACGCTTACCGCTTCGTCGCGATGATGGTGCTGGCGTCGGAGGCGACCATGACCTCGACGGCGGTGAAGCGGGGGTCGGTGAGCCACTGCTCGCGCAGCGTGTCGACGCGTCCGCCGGTGATCGGCGGCCAGACCTCGCAGGGCGTGAAGTCGTCGAGCACGACGATGCCGCCGTCCTCCACCAGGTCGGCCACCGCGTCGACGCCGACCTGGCCGGGCTGGCCGGAGTCGAGGAAGAGCAGCGAGTAGGGGCCTTTGTCGAGCAGGGTCGACCAGTCTGCAGCGAGCACCTCGACCAGTGGGTCGTCGACGAAGATCTCGGCTGCGGCCTTGGCCAGCTTCGGGTTCAGCTCGGCGGTGACGATCTGGGCCTTCTCGCCGCGTACGCCCGAGCGCAGCCAGGCCGTGCCTACGCCGCAGCCGGTACCGAACTCGGCCATCGTGCCGTCGCGGGTGGCCGCCAGCATGGCGAGCAAGCGACCGGTCTCGTTGCGGCAGAAGGACACGTAGCCGGCCCGACGGGACACGGCGAAGGCGCGGCTCACCACGTCAGGCAGGTCGGGGGAGGCGCTCATGGCCCGAGTGTTGCCCGCGGTCTCCCATCGTAAGACTCGTGTCTCAAGGGGCGAACAAGTTGTGGAACTCGGTGGCGGGCCGATGGCGTCAGTCGTACGCTCGCTTCACCATGCGGAGCATCTTCGTACTTATCGAGTGCCGCGGCGAGGCCCAGCAGGCGTGACCTGCGAGTGAGGCCCCCTCGTCGCGGTGTTCGGCGTTGCGCGTGGCCTCACAACTGCATCACCTCTGGTGATGTCGTCACGGTGGGCCACCTTCAGCACGTTGCGTGATCCGCCAGTCTCGAGGCTCAGCATCCGTGTGATCCACGGACCGCCGGTTCCCCCGTGCCGACATCTCCGGACGTGACGTCCGGAGTCCAGTCACCCGCCCATCGGCACGGAAGTGAGACCAGCCATGTTGGCCATGTACGACACGTACCCCGAGTGGGGCCCCGCCAAGAACCGTCGCGCTGACGACAGCCGGCACCTCGGGTACGCGAGCCCAGCGCCGTCCAGTCATCCCTCGACCTGCGAGACGGCGCCGGCGAGCGCCCCGACGACAACTAGCCTCCTGCACCATGACCTCCCTCAAGCTCGCAGTCATCCCCGGCGACGGCATCGGTCAGGAGGTGACGTCCGAGGCACTGAAGGTGCTCGAGGTGGTCGCCCCCGACGGAGTGAAGTTCGAGCAGACGCGCTACGACCTGGGCGCCGAGCGTTACCTCGCGACCGGCGAGGTGCTGCCCGACTCCGTGCTGGCCGAGATCCGCGACCACGACGTGATCCTGCTCGGTGCTGTGGGCGGCAAGCCGAACGACCCGAACCTGCCCCCGGGCATCCTCGAGCGCGGCCTCCTGCTCCGCCTCCGGTTCGAGCTCGACCACTACGTCAACCTCCGCCCGTCGCGGATCTTCCCCGGCGTCGCCTCACCGCTTGCCGCTCCCGGCGAGGTCGACTTCGTCGTGGTCCGCGAGGGCACCGAAGGTCCTTACACGGGCAACGGCGGCGCCCTGCGCGTCGGGACGCCGCACGAGATCGCCACCGAGGTCTCGGTCAACACCGCGTTCGGCGTCGAGCGGGTCGTGCGCGACGCGTTCGCCCGAGCCCAGCGCCGCACCCGCAAGAAGCTCACGCTCGTGCACAAGACCAACGTGCTGGTGAACGCCGGCGCCGTGTGGTGGCGGCTGACCCAGGAGGTCGCCCGTGAGTTCCCCGAGGTGACCGTCGACTACATGCACATCGACGCCGCGATGATCTTCATGACCACCGACCCGTCCCGCTTCGACGTGATCGTCACCGACAACCTCTTCGGCGACATCATCACCGACCTCGCCGGCGCCATCAGCGGCGGCATCGGGCTGGCCGCGTCGGGGAACATCAACCCCGACCGCACCGCCCCCTCCATGTTCGAGCCGGTCCACGGCTCGGCCCCCGACATCGCCGGCCAGCAGAAGGCCGACCCGACTGCGGCCATCCTCAGCGTCGGGCTGCTGCTCGACCACCTCGGTTACCCGGACGCTGCGGCCGTCGTCGAGACCGCCGCCATCGCCGACATCGCCGACCGCAGCCCCGCCGTCACGCGGACGACGTCCGAGATCGGCGACGCGATCGCCTCCCGAGTATCCGGCTAGGACGCCGCGACAACATTTCACCTCCGCGGGCGTCCTTCCTCCCAATCCCATTTACTAGGAAGGTCTAATACCGTGGCCACCATGCAGATCAGCACGACGCTCTCGAGCACGCCCACGTCCGACGAGAGGCTGGCCGAGATCCTGGCCGACCCCGGCTTCGGCACGCACTTCACCGATCACATGTTCACGGTCGAGTGGACGCCCGAGAAGGGGTGGCACGACGCCCGCGTGACGCCGTACGGCCCGCTCACGCTCGACCCCGCGACGGCTGTTCTGCACTACGCGCAGGAGACCTTCGAGGGGATGAAGGCCTACCGCCACCCCGACGGCTCCATCTGGTCGTTCCGCCCGGAGGAGAACGGCGCGCGCATGGTGCGCTCGAGCCACCGCCTCGCGCTGCCGGTGCTCGACCCTGAGGACTTCGTGCAGGCCGTCGACGCGCTCGTCGAGATCGACCAACGCTGGGTGCCCGACGCGAGCACAGGGGAGAAGAGCCTCTACATCCGGCCTTTCATGATCGCCACCGAGGCATTCCTCGGCGTGCGTCCGGCCCAGCACGTCACTTTCATGGTGATCGCCAGCCCCGCCGGCGCCTACTTCAAGGGCGGCGTGAAACCGGTCAGCCTGTGGCTCAGCGAGGAGTACACCCGCGCCGGCCGCGGCGGCATGGGCGCGGCCAAGACCGGCGGCAACTACGCCAGCTCGCTGGTCGCCCAGCAGGAGGCGACCGCGAACGGGTGCGACCAGGTGGTCTTCCTCGACGGCGGTGAGGGCCACTACATCGAGGAGCTCGGCGGCATGAACATGTACTTCGTCTACGCGGACGGTCACATCGTGACGCCGCAGACGGGGACCATCCTCGAGGGCATCACCCGGGCGAGCGTCATCGAGCTGGCCGGCAAGCTCGGTCACCAGGTGGAGGAGCGTCGCATCGGCATCGACGAGTGGCGAGACGGCGTCACCAGCGGAGAGATCACCGAGATCTTCGCCTGCGGCACGGCCGCAGTGATCACGCCGGTGGGCGAGCTGAAGTGGAACGGCGGCTCGGCGCCCAGCCCGCCGGTGGGCCAGGTCGCGGCCACGATCCGCGAGCAGCTCGTCGGCATCCAGTTCGGCCGTGAGGACGACACCTTCGGCTGGATGCACCGCATCGTGTAGGCGCCAGCACGTCGATCACTCGACCGAGCGCGATGTCGCGCGACCCGATCGCAAGGCTGAGTCGGCCGACGAGCGCGGGGGGAGGGTGAGAGGGCCATCCCGCCTATGCCGCGCAAGGAGCCCAGCCGCGGCGGCCTTGCGCGCAGGACCTCGACGGGTCTTGCCCTCGAGTGTCGTCCAAAGGAGGGGGAGGCCAACCTGTGTTGCACCCCGGGTGTGATCGGGGGTCGATGGGCTGACCGGCGTACCCGACCCCGCGAGTAATCTCGTCGTGTGACCAGCCAGCCGGGCCCGCCCCACGTCCTGGTGGGCGACTACACGCTGCTCACCAAGATCGGCGAGGGCGGCATGGGCGTGGTCCACCTCGCCCGGCGCCCCACGGGCGAGCGCGTGGCGCTCAAGGTGCTCCGGCCGCACATCGTCGGCGACGACGAGGCTCGCCGCCGGCTGGCGCGCGAGGTCGCCTCGCTCAAGCGGGTGCGGAGCAAGTGGGTGGCCGAGGTTTTGGACGCCGACCCCTGGGCGCCAGTTCCCTACGTGGCCACGCGCTACGTGCCCGGCCTCTCGCTGCACGACCACATCCACACCGAGGGGCCCATCACCGGACACGACCTGCTCTGGTTCGCGGGGTGCCTGGCCGAGGCGCTCGCGGCCGTGCACGGCGTCGGCGTCCTGCACCGCGACATCAAGCCCTCGAACGTGCTGCTCGAGGGCCGCACGCCGATCCTGATCGACTTCGGGCTGGCCCGCGTGGCCGACGACCCCCGGCTCACCCACACCGGCTGGCTGCTCGGCACTCCCGGCTACCTCGCGCCGGAGATCCTCTACGGCGACGATGCGACAGCGGCCTCCGACGTGCACTCGTGGGGGGCGACCGTCGCGTTCGCCGGCACCGGCCGTTCGCCGTTCGGCGGCGGACCGTCGATGGCGATCATGGACCGAGTCCGCCGCGGGGAGTTCGACCTCACCGGTCTCGAGCCGCCGTTGCGCGACGTCGTCGCTGCCACCCTCGACCCCGAGCCGGAGCGGCGTCCGACCCTCGACCAGCTGCTCGCCTGGCTCGGCCCCCAGACCACCCGGCCCGCGCCGCTGCTGTCGGCACCGCCGGTCGCTCCTGGCGCTGCTAGTGCGCCAGCGGCCGAGGACCCCTTCACGGTGCCGCTGGCGCTCGCGGCCCAGGCCCGCGTCGACCAGTCGCACGGCGACCTGCTGCCGGAGAACGCTCCGACCTGGGTCGACGCCGGGGGTCCACCACCCACCCGGCTCTACACGGAGCTACAGCCGGTCGGCACCTCGACCTCGGGCATCCCGGATGCGCACGTCGTTCCGATGTCGCTGCCTGATCCGCGCGTGCCCTGGTCCGAGCGGCTACGGCGCGGGTTGCTCGAGACGTCGGCTGCGGTGCTCCTCGCGGCCGCCGGGGCACTCGTGCCGTGGGTGACGTTGGTCGTGATCACGCTGCTGGTGTGGGTGCTGCGCAGCGGCTCGCTCGCCGCGAGCGCCGCTGGCGCGCGCCGCCAGCTGCGCGGGCGGAAGTGGTACGACGCCGCACAGCTCTTGGTGCACACCCCGTGGCACTTCGTGCAGTCGTTGGCGAGCACCACGATGCTCCTGCTGTGGAGCGCCGGGCTGGCCGCCGCCGGCGCGCTGCTCTGCTACGCCGCCTCGACCGGTATCCCACTTACGCTCTTCCTGAGCGGGCTGGTGCTCGCCGGGTCGCTGTGGTGGGGGCCGGGGGGCAGTCGAGTGCGGGGGCCCGTCGGTCGGGCGGTGGTGCCGCTGAGTCGCACCATCGGGTGGTGGCTCATCGCCATGACCGTGGTGCTGGGCCTGGCCGTCGGTGCCGGTCTGTGGGTCGAGGCACAGGGTGTGAGCTGGACGCCGTTCGGCGAGCAGCCGTTCGCCGGCCTCGGCTGAGCCCGGACACGGGCCGAGACCAGCCGGATCGTGGAACGCGTGCCCGTCGGATCAGCGGCATGGCAGTATGGAGACGTGCACCACCAGACCACGCGTCACCACACGCAGCACCACACGCAGCACTGCATCATCATTGCCTAGCGCATCGAGCCACGCTCGATGCGCCAACCTCTCGTTCACCGGGAGGTTTTTTTGTTGCCCCGCGTGACCCAGCCTCAGAAAGCGAACCGATGGACCTGCACGGCGAGTTCCACGTCTACGACACCACGCTGCGCGACGGCGCCCAGCAGGAGGGACTCAACCTCTCCGTCGCCGACAAGCTGAACATTGCCCGTCACCTCGACGGGCTGGGCGTGGGCTTCATCGAGGGCGGTTGGCCCGGCGCCAACCCCAAGGACACCGAGTTCTTCCGGCGCGCGGCGTCCGAGCTGGACCTCAAGCACGCGCGGCTGGCGGCGTTCGGTGCCACTCGCAAGGCCGGCGTCCGCGCTGCCGACGACCCGCAGGTCGCGGCACTGCGTGACAGTGGCGCCGGCGTCGTCACCCTGGTCGCGAAGTCGCACGACCGGCACGTCGAGCTGGCGCTGCGCACGACGCTCGAGGAGAACCTCGAGATGATCCGCGACACCGTCAGCCACCTCAAGGCCGAGGGGCAGCAGGTCTTCCTCGACGCCGAGCACTTCTTCGACGGCTACCGTGCCAACCGCGACTACGCCCTCGAGGTGCTGCGCACCGCCTACGACGCCGGCGCCGAGGTGGTCGCGCTCTGCGACACCAACGGCGGCATGCTCCCGCCGTGGGTCTCCGACGTCGTGCACGACGTCATCACCAGCACCGGCGTGCGGGTCGGCATCCACTGCCACAACGACACCGGCTGCGCAGTGGCCAACAGCCTGGCCGCCGTCGACGCCGGCGCGACGCACGTGCAGGGCTGCATCAACGGGTACGGCGAGCGCACCGGCAACGCCGACCTGATCTCGGTGGTGGCGAACCTCGAGCTCAAGCTCGACAAGACGGTGCTGCCCGCCGGACTGCTGCGCGAGTCGACCCGCATCGCGCACGCCGTCGCCGACGTCACGAACTTCCCGCCCGCCTCGCGCCAGCCCTACGTCGGCACCTCGGCGTTCGCGCACAAGGCCGGTCTGCACGCCAGTGCCATCAAGGTCGACCCGAACCTCTACCAGCACATGGACCCGGTGGGCGTCGGCAACGACATGCGCCTGCTGGTCTCCGACATGGCCGGCCGGGCCTCGATCGAGCTCAAGGGCAAGGAGCTGGGCTTCGACCTCTCCGGCGATCGTGAGCTCGTCACTCGGGTCACCGCCCGGGTCAAGGAGCTCGAGCAGCGCGGCTACACCTTTGAGGCGGCCGATGCGTCGTTCGAGCTGCTGCTGGTCGAGGAGGTCGAGGGACGTCGTCCGGCGTACTTCGAGACCGAGTCGTGGCGGGTGATCACCGAGACGTTGACCAACCGGGGCGAGAGCGACGAGGCCGTCTCCGAGGCCACCGTGAAGCTCGTGGCCGAGGGTGTTCGCTACGTGGTCACCGGCGAGGGAAACGGGCCGGTCAACGCCCTCGACTCCGCGCTGCGCTCGGCGATCGTGCAGGCCTATCCCGAGGTCGCCAAGTTCGAGCTGATCGACTACAAGGTGCGGATCCTCGACCAGGGCCACGGCACCGACGCGATCACCCGCGTGCTGATCGAGACCAGCGACGGCGAGTCGTCCTGGATCACCGTCGGCGTCGGGCCACAACGTGATCGAGGCGTCGTGGGGCGCCCTGGTCGACGGACTCACCTACGGGCTGCGCCGCCACCACGTGGAGTAGTCCTACGCTCGGGACCATGGACCAGTTCGGCATCGAGTACCCGACGCTGCGCTTCTTCGTCATCTACAGCGCGCAGGCCACGGCGTTCTTCTCGGTCGCCGGGTTCGCGGTGTGGTCGCTGCGCCGCGGCGCGTTCTGGCCCCTGATCGCTGCGCTCGGCGGCATCGGCGCCGGCCTGGTCAACGTGCTGCTTGCGCTGGCCTGGGGCTGTTCCACTTCCAGGACGACGACTGGGTGTTCGACTTCATCAACCAGCGCGACTGGGTGCGCTTCGCCGTCGACTGGGCGACGCCGTCTGGGCTCGTGCTGCTGGCGATCGCCTTCGCCCTGAGCTGCCTGGCCGCCGAGCCGGCGCGACTGCACGCTCGGCCGACTCGACGTCGAGTTCGGCGTGCAGATGCGCCGCCTCGGCGTCAATGTGGGGTCAGGTGGTCGAGGAGTCGGCGGACGAGGTCGTCCCAGCCGGCGTGGATGCGGTCGAGCGGCATGTGCTCGTGGCCGAGCTGCTGCTCGAGGATCGGGATCTCCAGCGGTGCGAGCAGCCGCGGTCGCCAGGTAGCCGAGGTCGCCCTCCACGCCGAGCTCGCGGAGCAGGTAGCGCACGTGCATGGCGGTGAACGAGACCGCCGCGTAGGCGCGGGTGCCGGCATGCCCGGCTGCACGGATCAGCTGGGCACTGCGCAGCGTGGTCTCGATGCGGGAGTGCCCGAAGGCGAGAAGTCGCTCGAGTGGCGGTGCGCCCGGACCCAGCGGCGGAGGCCCGGAGATCACCGCGGCCTGCCACTCGGTCTCGGAGTGGTCGAGCAGCGCCGCCATCAGCCCCTCGCGGCTCTCGAAGCGTCGGAACACGGTGCCCTTGCCGACCCCTGCGCGCTGCGCGACGGCGTCCATCGTGACGTTCTCGACGCTGCAGTGGTCGATCAGCTCGGCCGCCGCCCGCAGCAGCGCCTCCCGGTTGCGGGCGGCGTCGGCGCGCTCGCTGGGGGGCTCCCCGACGAGGGGGAGCAGGGTCGGCAGATCCATGCCCGGAGAATAATGCGGCGAGAATCTCCGCCGGGTGGGAATAGAAGCGGACCGTGGTCCGGTTGTGCTGATCATGACTGATTCCATGAGCAATACCCGCGTCGCCGTCCTGGTCGGCAGCCTCCGCGCCGACTCCCTCAACCGCCAGGTCGCCGAGCTGCTCCGCGACCGGGCCCCGGCCGACGTCGTCCTCGACATCGTCGACGAGCTCGGCGACGCTGCCCTTCTACGAGGAAGCCCTCGACGCCGCCGCGACGCCCGGCGGCCGCGGTGAGCGCTGCGCGAGCGCGTCGATGCCGCCGACGCCCTGCTCGCGGTGACCCCCGAGTACAACGGCACCATGCCCGCGGTGCTCAACAACGCCATCGACTGGCTCTCGCGGCCTTACGGCCAGGGCGCGATCGTCGGCAAACCGTTCGGTGTCATCGGCACCACCCCGACGCCGTACGGCGGCAAGTGGGCCCACGACGATGCCCAGCGCTCGGCGGGCATCGCCGGCGCGAAGATCGTTGACGGCGCGCTGCACTCGCAGCCCGGCATCGACGTCGACGTGCTCGCTGACGCCGAGGTGCTCGAGAGGTTCCAGAGCGTGCTGAACGCTCTGGTCGCCTTCGAGCCCGCCGCCGCATGACGCTGACCCGTCCTCTATAGAGGACGGGTCAGCGTCGGGGCTACGGTCGTGGTGTGGCCGAGCTCCATGATCTCACCGCCCTCGAGCAGGGAGACCTCGTGCGTCGTGGCGAGGTCTCCTCGCTCGAGCTGGTCGAGCACTACCTGGCGCGGATCGACGCGCTGGACGACGTAGGCGCGTTCGTCACCCTCACCTCCGATCAGGCGCGCGAACGAGCGCGTGCGTTGCCCGAGACGCCCTCGCCACTGCGCGGGAGTGCCGACCGCCATCAAGGACCTCAACGCCACGGCCGGCGTGCCGACGGCCTTCGGGTCGCCGGTCTTCGCCGACTACGTACCCGACGCCTCGGACGGCGTGACGCTGTCGATCGAGGCGGCCGGCCTGGTCAGCCTCGGCAAGACCAGCACGCCCGAGTTCGGGTCGCCCTGCTACACCGAGCCGGAGGGCCACCCACCCGCCGTGACGCCCTGGGACCGAACTCGGATGGCGGGTGGCTCGTCCGGGAGGTGCCGCCGCCGCCGTGGCCGCCGGGCTGGTGCCGTTCGCCCAGGGCTCGGACGGGGGCGGCTCGATCCGGATCCCGGCCGCCTGCTGCGGCCTGGTGGGCCTCAAGCCCAGTCGTGGTCGCATCAGCGGCTACCCGATGTACGGCGACCCGGTCGGGCTGGCGACGTCGGGATCGATCGCGCGCACGGTGCGCGATGCTGCCGCCTTGCTCGACGTGCAGGCGGGACGTCGTCCGGGCGACCCGTCTTGGGCGCCGGCGGCCGGGCGGCACCTTCCTCGAGGCGTGCGAGCGCGAGCCCGGTCAGGCTGCGGATCGCCCGCTTCCTCGATCCCGTCATCGCCGACGTCGAGATCGACCCGGCCTGCATCGACGCCTACGAGCAGACCAGCGCGCTGCTCCAGGCGCCTCGGCCACGACGTCGTCGACGTCCCGGTGCCGTTGCCAGGGAGGCGGTTCCGGTGTTCGAGACGTGCTGGGCGGTGCTGACGGCGCTCACCCCCGTGCCACCCGAGCAGGAGCACCTGCTGCGCCCGTTGACCCGCTGGCTCTCCGAGCGGGGCCGTGCGGTGAGCGGTCCCGACTTCGGTCTGGCGCTGGGCGCCATGCGGCGCTTCGCTGCGGGCGCGCTCGAGGCGCTGGCCCCCTACGACGCGGTGCTCACCCCTACCCTGGCCAGTCCGCCGCTGCCAGTCGGCGCGCTCCGGGACGACGCCGACCCGGCCGCGCGACTTCGAGAACCAGAAGGCGTTCACCCCCTACACCTCGGCATGGAACGTCACCGGGATGCCGGCGGTCTCCCTGCCCCTGCACTGGACCGACGGCCCGACACCGCTGCCCGGTGGGAGTGATGCTCGCCGCGCGCCCGGCCGAGGAGGAGCTCTTGGTCAGCCTCAGCGCCCAGGTGGAGGCTGCCTCCCCGTGGATCGACCGGAAGCCCAGCGCGGAGTGGTGACCCCGGTGACGACTCAGGGTGATCGCAGCGCACAGCGGCGAGCTGGCCGGCGACGAGCTCGCCGCGATCCGGGCGCTGCTCGAGGAGGCGTTCGACGGACGCTTCGACGACCACGACTGGAGCCACAGCCTGGGGGGCATGCACGCGCTGGTGCTCGAGGGCGACGACACGGTGATCGCGCACGGCTCGCTGGTGATGCGACGGCTGCTGCACGACCAGCGCTCGCCAGCGAGTCGGGTACGTCGAGGCGGTCGCCGTCCGTGCCGACCGGCGCCGGCTCGGGCACGGCGCCACGGTGATGACGGCGCTCGAGCGCCTGGCGCCGGCCTACGACCTGCTGGCCTTGAGTGCCTCCGACGCGGGCGTGCCCTTCTACGAGGCGCGCGGCTGGTCGCTGTGGCGCGGACCGACATCGGTCATCTCGCCCGAAGGAGTAGTACCCACCCCCGACGACGACGGCGCCGTCTACGTGCTCGGAGGCACCGACATCGACCTCGACGGTCCCCTCGCGTGCGACTGGCGGGACGGGGACGTCTGGTGAGCTGGCCCGCGGTTCAGTCGACGCTCCACGCAGCCCGGAACTCGTCAGGCGAGAGCTCCTCGAGCTGTTCGCGCACGTGCTCGAGAAGAGTGCCGGCGGCGTCGGGGGGACCCGCGGGGATGCGCAGCTCCTCGACGCCGTCGAGACGCCGCCGCACGACCACGTCGCCCACGCTGGAGAGCTCGAAGAGCCCGCCGAACATGGCGCACCAGAGATCGAGCGCCCCGACCACGACCCGCTTCACCCGACCACGCACCGGTGGCTCGATCGCGTGCATGTAGACCTCGGCGGCCGTCTGTGGCTCCAGGGTGGCGGTCATGGCTCCATCGTAGGAGGCTGGTCGGCATGAGTGAGCTGACTCCGTACGTGTGCGTGAGCGACTCGCGTGCCGCCATCGAGTGGTACGCCGGCGCGTTGGGTGCCGAGGTCGTGCTCGAACCGATCGTGATGCCCGACGGTCGTGTGGGTCACTGCGAGCTCGCGGTCGGCGGCGCTCGTTGGATGATGAGTGACGCCTTCGACGAGGCGGGCGTCGCGGAGCCCGACCCGAGCCGGCACCCGGCGGTGACCCTGCACCTCACGGTCGACGACGTCGACGCGGTCGCCGCGCGGGTGGTCGCGGCAGGGACACCCATGAACCGCGGGCCGGAGGACAGCCCTCCGGCGGGCCGGGTCGCGGTGTTCGTCGACCCGTTCGGTCACCGCTGGTTCTTGAACCAGCCCTTCGCCTGAGCCTGGAACTCGGCGGGGGAGAGGCGACCCGCCCCGGCCGGCAGGACCCCCAGCACGGGCACGCCGGTCACCAGCGGCAGGTCGTCGAGGTTGCAGCTCTCGGCGAGGTCGGGGTGCTCGGGCCAGGAGCCGATCACCAGTCCCCGAAGGCTCCAGGCCGCGGGCGCGGAGCGCGCCGACGGTCAGCTCGGTGTGGTTGAGGGTGCCCAGGCCGGCCGCGCAGACGACGACGACCTCGGTCGGGACCGAGGCTGCCACGATCTCGGCCAGGTGCAGCACCGTTCCGCCCTCGTGGTCGAGGCGGACGAGCAGCCCGCCGGCGCCCTCGACGACGACCACGTCGTACTGCTCGGCCAGGTCGATGATGCCGCGCGGCGTGCTCGGCGACGGGTGGGAGCGAGACGCCCGCGCGGCGGGCGGCGGTATCGGGCGCGAGCGGGTCGTCGAGCTCGACCCAGGTCTGCACGACGCACCCGGCCAGGCGCGCGACGACCTCGGCGTCACCAGGATCGCCCGCGGCGACACCGGTCTGCAAGGGCTTGACGACGACGATGTCCCCGGACGAGGTCGCCGCGAGGGCAGCGGTCGCGATCGTCTTGCCGACGTCGGTGGAGGTGCCGGTGACGAGGACGATGCGACCGGTCACGCCGTGTGCTCCTTCACGACGGCCACGAGGACGTCGACCGCGCGCGTCCAGGCGTCGTCAGGCACGCCGGCGCTGACGGTGATACGCAGTCTGGATATGCCGTCGGGCACCGAGGGCGGGCGGAAGCAGCCCGACGCGCACGCCCTGGGCGAGCACGGCGGCCTGCGCCGCCACGGCCACGTGCGGGCTCGGCATCGGCACCGAGAGCACGGCGCCCACGCTGGGCTCGACGCCGAGCGCGGCGGCCAGGTCGCGGCCGCGCTGCTGCACCAGAGCGGACAGCTCGGGACGCTCGCGCAGCTGCTGCAGGGCTGCCAGCGCGGCACCCGCGGCGGCCGGGGCCAGGGCGGTGTCGAAGATGAAGGGGCGCGCGCGGTTGACCAAGTGCTCGATGATCGCCGGATGGCCGAGCACAGCGCCGCCCTGACTGCCCAGCGCCTTCGACAAGGTGGCGGTGAGCAGCACGTGGGGGAGGCCGGCCAGCCCGGAACGGTGCACCAGCCCGGGGCCGTGCACCCCGATGCCGTGCGCCTCGTCGACCAGTAGCAGGGCGTCCGCAGCCTCGCACAGAGCGGCGAGCTCGGCGAGCGGCGCTGCGTCGCCGAGCACGGAGTAGACCGACTCGGCGAGCACCATCGTGCGACGTCCGGCGGCCGTGGCCAGAGCCTGCTCGACCCCGCTGACGTCGTTGTGGTCGACGACGACCACGTCGGCGCGCGAGAGCCGGACGGCGTCGATCAGCGAGGCGTGGATGTGGGCATCGGAGACCACGAGGCAGTCGCGGTCGACCAGTGCGCACACGGCCGACAGGTTGGCGTGGTACCCGGTCGAGAAGACCAGTCCGGCCGGCTGGCCGGTGTAGTCGGCGAGCAGCCACTCCAGCTCGGCGTGGAGGTCCAGCGATCCGGTGACCAGCCGTGACGCGCCCGGATCCACCACCCCAGCGCAGCGCTGCCGCGGCGGCCGCGGCGGTCACCGCAGGGTCACGGGCGAGACCGAGGTAGTCGTTGCCAGCCAGGTCGATGACCGGGTCGTCCGCGCCGCGCGGCACCAGGGCGCGCGTCAGCCCGGCTGTCTCGCGCGCTGCGGCCTCGGCCGCGAGCCAGTCGGCCCAGCTGGCTGCGGTGGTCATGAGAGCTCCGCCGCGCGGGTGATGGCACGGCAGATCTGGGCGACCTCGGCGTCCGTCGAGACGTAGGGCGGCATCGTGTAGATCAGGTCGCGGAAGGGTCGCAGCCAGACTCCCTCGGACGCCGCAGCCTCGGTGGCCTTCACTACGTCGACGTCGTGGTCGAGCTGCACCACGCCGACCGCTCCGAGCGTGCGGACGTCGACCACGCCACCCGACTCGCGACAGCCGGCCAGTCCCTCGACGAGCCCGGCGTTGATGCGCGAGACCTGCGCGGCCCAGTCGTCTGCGACCAGCAGGTCGAGGCTCGCCAGCGCGACCGTGCAGGCCAAGGCGTTGCCCATGAACGTGGGGCCGTGCATCAGCACCCCCGACTCGGAGGCGGAGATCGCCCGGCCGACGTCCTCGGTGCAGAGGACGGCAGCCAGCGAGAGGTAGCCACCGGTCAGCGCCTTGCCGACGCACATCAGGTCGGGCACCACTCCGGCTGCCTCGGCGGCGAACAGGGTGCCAGTACGGCCGAAGCCGGTGGCGATCTCGTCGAAGATCAGCAGGAGTCCGAGTCGGTCGGCGACCTCGCGCATCACGCGCAGGCAGGCCGGGTCGTAGATCCACATGCCGCCGGCGCCCTGCAACAACGGTTCGACCACGATCGCTGCGATCTCGTCGCCGTGGGCGTCGGCCAGGGCGGTGAACTCGGCGGCCCAGCCGTCGACGTCCGCGCCGAGCGCCGGCGGCCGCGGAGCGAACAGCTGCTCAGGCAGCACGTCTACGAACATCGAGTGCATGCCGCCGACGGGGTCGCAGACACTCATGCAGCCGAAGGTGTCGCCGTGGTATCCGCCACGCACCGTGAGCATCCGAGTGCGCCCCGGATGACCGAGGCCCCGCTGGGCCTGCAGCGCCATCTTCAGCGCCACCTCGACGCTGACTGATCCGGAGTCGGCGAGGAAGACCCGGTCGAGGCCGGTGGGCGAGATCTCTACCAGGCGCTCGGCGAGCCGGACGGCGGGGGCATTGGTCAGCCCGCCGAACATGACGTGGGCGAAGTCGACCGAGCGCACGGCCGCGTCGAGCTCGGGACGGCCGTAGCCGTGGATCGCGGCCCACCACGACGACATGCCGTCGATCAGCTGGCTGCCGTCGTCCAGAGTCAGCCGGACACCGGACGCGCCGGTGACCATGCGCACCGGCGTCGGGGTCGGTCATCGACGTGTAGGGGTGCCAGACGTGCTCACGGTCGAACGTGAGCAGCCGATCGCTCCCGTCACCGACCACTGTTCCTCGACGACTCAGGCGTTGGGGCGTTCGGTGGTGCCCGCGCCGCGACGGCGGGCAACGGGGTTGTGCGACCCGGCGAGAGCAAGGTCGGCGTCTTGGGCGGCTGCGTGCTCGTCGGAGCCGAGGACGACGAAGCCGTTGTCGCGGATCAGCTCGAGGTCGGCCTCGGCGGCCTGTCCCTCGGAGGTGAGGTAGTCGCCCAGGAAGATCGAGTTTGCGACGTGCAGCGCGGTGCCCTGGAGGGAGCGGAGGTGCATCTCGCGCCCGCCGGCGATCCGGATCTCGCGGTCGGGGCACACGAACCGTGCCATCGCGAGGATCTTCAGGCAGCGTGCGGGGGAGAGCTCCCAGGTGTTCTCGTACGGCGTGCCGTCGAAGGGCATCAGGAAGTTCACCGGGATGGACTCGGACTCCATCTCCCTGAGTGCGAAGAGCGCCTCGACCAGCTGCTCGTCGGTCTCGCCGAGGCCGGCGATCAGGCCGGAACAGGGGGAGAGCCCGGCCGACTTGGCCTTGGTGACGGTATCGACGCGGTCGGCATAGGTGTGGGTCTGAACGATCTGGTCGTGGTGCGACTCGGCGGTGTTGATGTTGTGGTTGTAGGCGTCGACCCCGGCCTCGCGCAGCTTCTCGGCCTGGCCGTCCTTGAGCAGGCCGAGGCACGCACAGATCTCGACGTCGGGATGCTCGGACTTGATCGAGCCGACCATGTCGGCGACGCGCTCGACGTCCTTGTTGGTGGGTCCGCGGCCGCTGGAGACCATGCAGACCCGGGTGGCGCCGCCCTTGAGGCCGGCGGCGGCCTGCTCGAGCGCCTCGTCGGTGTTGAGCCACTTGTACTTGAGGATGTCGGCAGTCGAGCCAAGTGCCTGGGAGCAGTAGTTGCAGTTCTCCGGGCACAGGCCGGACTTCAGGTTCACCAGGTAGTTGACCTTGACGGTGTTGCCGAAGTGCTCGCGCCGGAGTCGACCGGCCGCCGCGACGAGGTCGAGCAGCTCGTCGTCGTGCGCACGCAGCACGGCCAGGGCGTCGTCCTCGGTGGCGGGCTTGCCGTCGAGGATGCTGCTGGCCAACTCATGGAACGCCGAAGTCATGAGGCCAGTATGACGCGGAGCTGGCCCGGCGCCGGCGCCGGTCCGGAGGACGACCAGACGACGGTCAGCCGGCCTGTTCTTCCTCGACCACGGCGCCGTTCAGCTCGGCGAGCAGCACTGCGCCGGACAGGTCCAGGCGCGTCTGCCGAAGCCGCGCTGCCGCAAGGTCGACCCCGAGCAGGCTTGCGCCGCGGAGGTCGACGCCACCCAGGTTGGTCTCGCGCAGCAAGGCTCCGTCGAGAGCAGCGCCGCGCATGACCGACCCCGTCAGGTCAGACAACGAGAGGTCGGCTTCGCGGAGGTCGAGGCCCGCGAGGTCGAGCCGGGTGAGGTTGGTGCCGCGGATCGTCACCGCGCGCCACTGGCCGCCCAGCACCCGCATCGGGCGCATCGTGCAGCGGTCGAAGACCGAGCCGACGAGCTTGCAGCCGTCCCAGGTCACGTCGAAGAAGTTGCTGGCCTCGAACGTGCAGGCCACGAACGCCGACGATACGTGCAGCGACGAGTTGAACCGGCAGCCACGGAAGACGCACTGCTCGAAGACGGCACCGCGGGTTGTGGCCTCGCTGAAGTCACACTCGGTGAACGCGACGCCCTCATGGCGGACGGCGCCGAGCTCGTCGCCGTACCAGTCCTCGCCGTGGATATTGCTCATGCCGGTCCCAGGGTATCGAGCACGACGTCGGACAGGCCGAGCTCAGACCCGGCCGAGCAGAGTGACGGCCTCATCGACGCCGACCGACCACTCGCTGACCACCAGCTCGCGGGGCGGACGCCGTCCCTCGGCGAAGGCGTGCACCTCTCCGTCGGCGACCAGGTTGCCGTCGCTGAAACGAGTCAGGTGGGCGCGACCGTCGGGACGGAAGTCGACGACCAGCCGGACGTCGTCCCGTTCACGCCAGCACTCGACGTGGTCGTCGCCGACCACGAGCCGCCACGCAGTCTGCTCGGCTGCGGCGAGCCCGTCGAGGAAGTGGCGGGTGGCGGTCACCGCGGTGGCCAGCGGCTCACCGCGAGCCCACGCCGCGTCGAGGAGGGCGCCGTGGGCAGGGTCGATCACACGCCCATGATGCCCGCGATCGGATTGGAGTCGATCGGGTTGGCCAAGGTGCCGCCGCAGATCAGCGACTCGGCCCGGTCGGTGAGGTCGATCATGCTCCACCGATGGGTCCCTGAGGTGTCGGTGGGCGGGCATAGCCTGCCGAGCATGAAGCGGTACGTGGATGAGGACCTACAGGGCGCGGAGTTCCGCGAGTGCAACCTGAACAACACGCGCCTCATCGGCGTGGTCATGCAGGGGGCCGTGATCGACGGGATGGTGAGCAACCTCGTCGTGAATGGCGTCGAGGTGATGGAGCACGTCGAGGCCGAGCTCGACCGTCGTCACCCGGTTCGTCAGCTCATCCGCTCGGACGATCTGGAGGACTTGCGCAGAGGTTGGCAGCAGCTGCGCTCCGACTGGGCCGCCACCGTGGCGCGCATGCGGCCGACGTCGGGTATAGAGCACGAGAGCGTGAACGGCGAGTGGTCGGCTGTGCAGACACTGCGCCACCTGGTGTTCGTCCACGACTCGTGGTTTCGCCGCTGCTGCCTCGGGTCGACCGATCTGTTCACGCCGATCGGGCTGGGCATCGAGTCGGTGCCCGGCCGCGAGGAGCAGGGTCTCGACCCGTCGGCTGACCCGACGCTCGACGAGGTGCTGATGATCCGTGATGAACAGGCAGCCGAGCTCGAGCGCTGGCTGGGCACGGTCACCTCCGAGCAGCTCCAGGAGCAGGCACCGATCCCCGACAACGACATGTGGCCGCCGTACGCGCGCGGACGATCGCTGCGGCAATGCCTGGGCGCGGTGCTCGGCGAGAACTTCGAGCACCATCAGTTCTGTGTGCGCGACCTCGACCTCATCGAGAGATCGGCCGTTGGTTGACGCTCTTCCCGCACTGAACACGCTCCGTGGACGACCGGTTTTCGGAGCGTCACTGGTCAGGTACTTCGGGTGACCCTCCGGTCAGAGACACCAGCGTCGCTTCAGCGAGAATCGTCGCGGTCGTTAGCTGAGGTCGAGTCGGTTTGCTTGCAGCGCGGCCACGGCTGCGCTTGCGTCGGGAACGGTGACCGTGACGCTGCGACCGCTGCGCAGACGGAGCCGCAGCGCGGGGCCGCTTCGTACGGTGCACACGGTCCGCTTGGGCGTCCACCAGAAGCCGTAGCTCGCTGCCCACCAGGGGATCACGACGACCGAGGCGTCCTGGATGTCGTCCAGCACGTACCTCGCTCGCGGCCAGCCGGCGACCCCCCAGTGGACAGCCACGCCTTGCGGGCCGCACGTGGCCCGGACGTCCGATGCAGTCAGGACCTCGGCCAGCATTCCGACCAATGCCAGTACCACGACCACCACTCCGGTGCTGGGCGCTGACCCGGAAGCGGTGGCGATGCCGATCAACGGAATCAACAGGAGGCCACTGATGACGATGCTCGTCCAGTTGGTCTCTCGCCCGGTGTAGACGGTGGTGTTCATCGCATCTCCTTGATCAGGTTGATGACATCGTCGGAATCCAATCCGTACCGACGAGCGAGGTCGACGACCGACTCGACGGCTTCGCGGACCGGCGCGAGGTCGCCAGCCCTGACGGTGCCCGCGATGCGGGCAGCGCGCCCGCGGCGAAACTCGAGGACGCCCGCCTCGCGGAGCTGTCGGTAGGCGGCCAGAACAGTGTTCCGGTCTACCGACATGGCGGCCGCCAACTCGGTCGCGGGTGGAAGTTGTTCGCCGACGACGAGCTCCCCAGTGTGCACACCGCGCACGACGCAGGCAGCCACCTGGTCCTGTAGGCGCTGAGGCGACACGTGGTCGATAGTCCATCGCATGGTGCTAATTGTACTAGCACTATCCCGTGTAGGCAACAGGACTCGATCTCACCCGCACGTCGCCCGGCTGTCCTAGGGTCGAGACATGCCTGAGTTCACCTGGCTCCCCGCCAACCAAGCAACGGCGGAGGACGTCGAGGCAGTGTTCGCCACTGGAGGTGCCCGCAAGTGCCGGTGCCAGGCGTTGAAGGTGCCGGGCTGGATCTGGAGAGACACGACGCAGGAGCAGCGAGACGAGGCGTTGGTCGAGCAGACCGGCTGCGGCACTCCCGGCCCGACGTCCGGCCTGATCGGGTACGTCGACGGCGAGGCAGCCGGCTGGGTGGCGGTCGAACAGCGGGAGAACTACCCGAGGCTGTGGAGCCGAAAGCAGCCGTGGATGCGGATGGACCCCGAGTTGGAGGGGGTGTGGTCGGTGACCTGCTTCGTCGTGCGCAAGGGGTGGCGCCAGGCCGGGCTGACCCACGAGCTCGCCGCCGCCACCGTCGCGTACGGCCAGCAGGTCGGCGCCCGAGTGCTGGAGGGGTACCCGATCGAGCCTCCGCCCGGAAAGACCGTCATCTGGGACGAGGCCTCGGTTGGTCTGCTCCAGGTCTTCCTGAGTGCCGGCTACGAGGTGGTGGCCTCGCCCACGCTCCGGCGGCGTGTGGTGCGCCGTGTCTTGAGTGGCTCTTCATGACCGCCCGTGCGCGCAGAATGATCCGATGCGGCTGACCGTTGGCGTCTGCGAGGACGACGCCCCTCTGCGTCGCCTCCTGCGTCAGGCGCTCGACCTCGAGGGCCACAAGTCGGTGATGGCCCACAACGGCGCCGAGGCCCTGACGCTGTTCGGCGACGTTGCGATCGACGTGGTGATCATGGACATCGGGCTTCCCGACGCTGATGGACGCGACGTCTGCCAGGCTCTGAAGTCGGCCGGTCAGGACGCACCTGTTCTCTTCCTCACCGCACTCGGTGCGACGCACGAGCGCTTGGCCGGATTCAGCTCTGGAGGCGATGACTACGTAGCCAAGCCGTTCGAGATCAAGGAGCTGATGGCGCGCGTGGCGGTCCTAGGTCGTCGTGGCCGACAGCTGACCACCGCGTCCGACGATTCCGGTCTCGTGCTCGATCCGACGACGCACAGTGTGCGCACCGAGGCCGGCGAGGCGCTCTTGTCACTCACCGAGTTCCGCATGCTTGCGGCAGTCGCCTCGCGGCCCGGCGAGGTCGTGCGTCGCGGAGCGGTGATCGCGGCGGCCTGGCCAGATGGCGCCATCGTCAGTGAGAACACCGTCGACTCCCTGATGAGGCGGGTGCGGGGCAAGCTTGCCGAGGTCGGGGCACCCGCGTCGGTCGAGACGGTGCGCGGGGTCGGGTATCGACTTCAGAGTCGTCGTGGGACGGCGGAGCCGGTCGATGAGAGCTGAGACACTGGTCCCGCGTGTCAGCCCCGGCTCGTTCCGGACGCAGCTGGTCGTGCTCACCTCCGCGGTCACGCTGCTCGGCGTCATCGCTTTGACCGTGGTTGTTCAGGTCGTCCTGGCGCGCTCGACCACCAGCAGTGTCGACACCGTCCTGGTGGACCGGACCGAGGCCGTGATCGGCTCGGTCACCGTGGATCCTGACGGCCGGCTCCAGGTTCCCGACGAGCGACTTGATGCAGGTGTCGCGGTCTACGACGACGACGGCCGGCTCATTGCCGGCAGCGTCCCGATCGCGGTGGGGTCCCTCTACGCAGACCTGGCCACGGCAACCACCCGAGAGACCGAGGTCCGTTCGGGCGAGGATGAGAGTCGAGTCCTGGCTCAACCGTTCGAGGTCGACGGCACTGCTGGGGTGGTCGTGGTGACCGAGCGGCTTGCGCCCTACGAACGCGCAGAGCAGCAGGCGCTACTCGTGTGCGTCGGCGCCGGTGCGCTGATGGTGCTGCTCGCCGCGGGCCTCGCCCTCTGGGTCAGTCGACGCGCGCTCGCACCGGTCGTGGAGATGACACGTGCGGCCGACGATTGGAGCGAGCACGACCTGGCCCACCGATTCGGTCTGGCGGGCAACGACGAGATCGCGGTCCTCGGCCAGACGCTCGACCGCCTCCTCGAGCGGGTCGCCACCGCGATCCGGGCCGAGCAGCGGCTCACCTCTGAGATGGCGCACGAGCTTCGCACTCCTCTGACTGCGGTCCAGACCAGTGCCGACCTCGCCCTGATGCAGGACCTGCCAGATGAAGTCCGCGAGACCCTCGACGAGGTAGCACTCTCCACCCGCCGCATGGGGGCCGCCATCGACAGCCTCCTCGAGCTCGCGCGGAGCGAGTCCAGCCAGGCTCTCGGTCGTTCGTGCCTACTCGGCGACGCCGTCGCGGAGGCGATCGCCACCCTCGACGCGGGTGCCGTCGAGGTAACGATCGACGACGCCCGGGTGCTTCTGCCGATCGCGCTCACCGTGCGGGCCCTGGCCCCTGTCCTGGACAACGCGCGACGCGTGTCAGCCCACGTCGTGATCTCCGCGGGTCCATCACGACCGGGCTACATCGACGTCTACGTGGACGATGACGGTCCCGGAATCGCGCGTGACGAGCGCGAGCGCATCTTCGAGCCGGGCCGCACCAGTGGTGATGGCGCCGGCCTCGGGCTCGCCTTGTCACGCCGAGTGGCTCGCAGCATGGGCGGCGACGTCCGCGTGGTCGACGGGCCGCTCGCGACCAGGTTCGTCATCACCCTGCCCCTCGCCTGACGCCAACCGGCTGCGCGGACACGCGCGGCAGCATCGGAGGGGCCGCCATGTTCAGGTCCATGTCAGGTGGATCGATCGATCCTCCTCAGCATGACCACCACACCACCCACCTCGACCGTCGGTCTGCGCCCCACCGCGCACCGGATGCTCAACAAGGTTCCCGAGGTCACCCTCTGGTTCTGGATCATCAAGATCCTCTGCACCACCGTCGGCGAGAGCTTTGCCGACTACATCAACATGACCCTGGGTGTGGGCCTGGTGCCGACCTCAATCATCTTCACGGTCGCCTTCGCGGCGATCCTGACCATCCAGATGCGCTTGCACCGCTACGTGCCCGCCGCCTACTGGCTGACCGTCGTCGTGGTCAGCGTGACCGGAACGCTCTACACGGACATCCTCACCGACCAAGCTGCCGTGCCGCTGTGGATCAGCACCTCGGTCTTCACCGCACTGCTGATCGCGGTGTTCGGGATCTGGTGGCTGCGCGAGCGGACGCTGTCGATCCACAGCATCACGAGCACACCGCGTGAGGCGTTCTACTGGGTCGCCGTCCTCGTCACGTTCGCCTTGGGCACCGCCACCGGCGACTGGACCCTCGAGCTGACCGGTTGGGGTCCTGGCACCTCGATCCTCCTGCCTCTGACCTTGATCGCCATCGTCACCGGCCTGTGGAAGTACGGTGCGAACCCGGTCCTCGCCTTCTGGCTCGCCTACATCTTGACCCGTCCGCTGGGTGCGAACTTCGGCGACTTCTTAGCGCTCCCGAGCTCCGAGAAGGGCCTGGGTCTCGGCACCTTCGGCACCAGCTTGGTCTTCCTAGCCGCCATCCTGATCACCGTCGTCTACCTGACCATCTCAAGAGTCGACGCCATCGACGACGACGCAGCCACCGATGCCCAGCCCACGAACGACCACCTCGACGCGCCCAGGCAGCGCGAACGATCCGCGCTGATGGCATTCGTCGCAGTTGCCGCTGCCACCATCGGCCTGCTCGCCTACACCAACAGCCAGCCTCACCAGAGCTCTCTGGCTGACGAGGGCCCCGCTCCGACGTGTTCCAGCAACGCCTCGCTCACGGCCGCCGAGGCGCAGCAACGTGCCGCCGAGGCGTTCCCCTCCGCGGACGTCCAGGGCTTCCGCACCATCACCGCAGACACGCTGAACCTGGTCAAGACGGGCGACCAGGCAGGTGCCGCCTCGCGGATCGCCGACCTCGAGACTGCCTGGGACGACGCCGAGGCACGCCTCTCGTCGTCGGACTGCGTTGTCTGGGGCTACGTCGACGGAGAGATCGACGGTGCCCTGATGGCGGTCCGCGCCTCGAGCCCGGACCAGCAGACCGAAGTTGACGCGCTGGGCACGCTGGCCTCGACCCTCGGGTGAGTTGACTGTCATGCTGTCGCGTCGAGCCCTGCTACTCACCTCGGTCGCCTGCGCAACCGGCTTCGTCCTGGTCGTGGCCTTGGTCGCGCTCGGATGGACCGGACAGCTCGACTCGACGGGGCGGCCGGAATCAGCCTGGGCGGAGTCTCACGGTCTGGTGCCTGCGCTGCGCGATATCGAGATCGCCTTCGATCGCACGGCCATCTTGATCTACGCGGCCGTCATGGCCATCGTCTTGCTGCTCCGGCGGCAGATCCGCGTTGCTGCGTTCGTGGTGCTCACGACGTGCGCGGCGACGCTGGTCACCGCCGTGCTCAAGACCGTCCTGGGGCGCCATCGCCCGCCCTGGCAGGCCATGGGTCACCTGCTCACCAGCAACTCGTTGCCTTCCGGGCACGCCACATCGGTCGGAGCACTCGCCGCCACCGCCGTCCTCGTGGCCGCACATGTGCGCCGACGAAACGTCGTGCTGGCGACGTCCGTCCTCGGCGTCGCGGCGGTTGTCGTCGTCGCTGCCGACCGGGTGATGCTCGGCCGGCACTACCCGACCGACGTGATCGCCGGAACGCTCGTCGGAGTCGGAGCCGCGTGCTTGATCGCAATGGCACTCGGCCTCGCCCCGACGGGTAGTCGCCAGGCCCATGTTCGTCGAGTAGCCGCTAGGCCCATGTTCGTCGAGTAGCCGCCAGGCCCACGTTCGTCGAGTAGTCGCCGAGGAACGAGGCGGCGTATCGAGACGCCCGTAGGCCGAGAAGTCAGCTCGGATGACCACGAGTCATCCACAGCCCTGGGGACGAGCGAAGTTGTCCACAACCCCCGTGGTTGAGCGGGATTCTCGCCCAGGACTGTCGGCGGTCGGTGCTTTGATGGACGCATGAAGGACGACGGCAGCACTCGGTCGGGTCACCCGATCGCGATGCTCACCGCGCGTCTGCACGACGACCTCGACTCGATCACCGACACCGCGACCTGGTCGCTCAACCCGGCCGAGACCCGCGACCTGTTGGTCCAGCTCACCCGCGCCACCGCCCGGCTGGCCGAGGTCGAGTCCCGCATCTTCACCCACGCCGACGCCGTCGAAGCGGGCGTTTCGACCGGTGCGACCTCGACCGCGACCTGGCTGGCGCACGCCACGAAGCTCACCCGGCCAGCCGCGGCACGGAAGGCATCGCTCGCGAAAGCACTCGACGTCGCATACCGATGACCCGTGAAGCGTTGGGTCGTGGCGACGTCCACGTCGAGCAAGCCTCTGTGATCACCCACGCCGTCGACCAGCTCCCCGAAGACACCGCTGTGCGGGAGCAGTGCGAGAAGCACCTCATCGCCCTCGCGGAGCACCACGACGCGAAAGAGCTGAAGATCCTCGGCCGTCGGGTTCTGGAGGTCGTCGACCCCGACCTCGCCGACGCCCACGAAGCCGCGTTGCTCGCCGATGAGGAGGCAAAGACCGAGAAGGCGATGTCGTTCACGATGCACGACGACGGCCACGGCCAAGTCCACGGCCGCTTCACCCTGCCCGCCGCAACCGGGGCGATCCTGAAAGCAGCACTCCTGGCGAACGCCGCCCCCAAGCACGTCCGCGCGAAGCAGGGCGCTGGTGCGTTCCACTTCGAGCAGCCCACCCCACAGAAGATGGGCAGAGCGTTCAAGGAGTACATCGAGCGCTACCCCACCGACCGACTCCCCAACGCCGGCGGCCTCAACGCCACCGTGGTCGTCACGATGACCCTTGAAACGCTGTTAGGCGACCTGAAAGCAGCATCGTTGAGCACCGGGGACAAGATCAGCGCTGGTGAAGCGCGCCGGATGGCGTGCGAGGCAGGCATCGTCCCCGTCGTCCTCAACGGCAAGTCCCACGTGCTCGACCTGGGCCGAAAGCGTCGCTTCCACACCCCAGCCCAACGCCTAGCGATCGGCCTGGAGCAGAAGCACTGCCAACACCCCGGATGCACAACGCCGGCCGCAGGCTGCCACGTGCACCACGACGATCCATGGACCCCCTGCGGCAACACCGACACCCGCACGGCCCGACTGCTCTGCCCGCGACATCACACGCTCGCGCACCGCGACCCACCCATGCGTACCTAGGCCTTGGGGATCACGGGTTGGGGTGACACCCGGTGAGCCTGCGCGTAGGTGTGGGCCACGGAAGACAGTCTCTGGATTGCTGAAGATCTAGAGAACAGGAAGTCATTCCGTGACCCACGAGGACATTGTCTACGACAGGCGTGTGCGGCTGATCGAGCACGCCGCTCGGATCAACAACGTGAGCGAGGCGTGCCGAGTGTTCGGCGTCTCGCGCAAGACCTACTACGAGTGGATCAAGGAGGCCGAGCAGTGCGGGCTCTCAGCCCTGTTGCTGCGCGAGCGTCGTCGTCCGCACCAGCCGAACGAGATGACCTCTGAGGAGGTCGCGGTGATCTTGTCCGAGGCGATCGCACGGCCGACGCTGGGCCCCAAGTCGCTGCTGAGGCACCTCAAGAAGCGTGGTGTCGACCGCTCTGCTTCGGGGGTCGCGAAGGTTCTGCATCGTCACAATCTCGGCACCGCCAAGCAGCGGGTCATCGCTGGCGTCGTTGACCGCGACCGAGACCGGTCAACTCACCGAAGCGGCCCTTGAAGGCCCGTTCGGGTTCTGCCAGTACTCCTCACATCCAGGTCAGGTCGTGGCCCTGGACGCCTTCTACGTCGGCAAACTCAAAGGCGTCGGCGCGGTGTGGCAACTGACCGCGGTCGACATCGCGACCCGGATCGCGGTCGTCCAGCTCGTCGTAGGCGAGAAGAATGCCACCATCGCAGCCTCGCTGCTCGAGCACTTGAAGAAGGCGCTGCACAAACACGGCATCACCTTTCAAGGGGTCCTGAGCGACAACGGCCCCGAGTTCGTCGGCAAGGCATTCGGGGCCCGCGTCGCCAAGATGGGGCTGCACCATCACCGGATCCCACCATGGTCACCGAACTTCAACTCGGTGTGTGAACGCTTCCACGGCGCGGTGCTGCAGGAGTTGTACCGCCCCCACTTCCACCGCGGTCGTGTCGGTCAAAGATCTCAGCGAACGCCTCGGGCTGGCGCAGCGATGTGCGCATGAGGTCGTAGTCCGTGCGTGGTCCCACAAGCGGAACGGTGGGTGGTGACTCATCTCGGATTGCTTTCACACCCCCTTATCGCGCTTCGAGCACTATGAGTTCACGGAAGCGGTAACCCTGTCCAACATCGCGCGTGGTTCGGCAACACGTGGGCTGACCGCGGCGTAGCCGTCAGTACGGAGTTCGGTCAGATCGACCAGAGCCGAACGTTGACGTCGATGGCCGCCCGGTAGTTGCACTCGGCGGTCTCCGCCGCCGCCCGCATCGTTGCAAGCCCCTCGGTCATCGTGCGGAAGCCGGTTTCCCACCGAGCCTGCGCGTCCGTCTGGGCTGCCGCGGTCTGTCCCGACCACGTGTCGTGCAGTCGCGCGACCCGAGCCGAGACCAGGCTGAGGGCCTCGTCGCACTGGCGTGCGGTGTCGGCCAGGGTCGCGACGGTCTCGCCGAGCTGGTCGAGGTCGACGGAGAAGGCGGTCATCGGGCGAACACCCCGGCCACGTGCTGATCGACCTCGGTGACCGCGCGGTGGTGGCCGTCGATCAGGTCGGCCATGCATCCCAACGCGTCCAGCACCTCGTCGCAGCCGCGCTGCCACTCCGTCCAGCCCTGCGCGGTAGGCGCTCGCGGCGCGACCGTGCCAGCCGCCGTCGAGCAAGAGGTCGATATGGCGGTCGGTCTGTGCGCGCGTGCCGGTCAACTCGTCGTGGGTGGAGCGGAGGAGCGCGAGCGTCGCGCGCAGGTCGGAGTGGTCGAGGTTCAAGGTCACCTCACCAGCCTGCCCTTGATCTGCCGGGCGCAGGGCGACGCCGAATGATCTGTGGAGAACCTCCGCAGCGGTGTCGGTGAGCCGTCGTACGCTGCCACGCGTGGATCTCAGGGACGCCTTCGCGATGGCCGAGGACCTCGTCCAGCATCACCTCCCGCCCGAGTGGACGGTCGTGTTCGACTCCGCCAAGCGTCGAGCGGGCATCTGTCGGTTCAGCACCACGACGATCGGCTTGAGCGCCCCGCTGACGGCCGTGCACAGCGAGACTGAGGTGCGCGACACCATCCTTCACGAGATCGCCCATGCGTTGACCGGGCCGGGGCACGGCCACGACGCCACGTGGCGCAAGATCGCCGTCCAGATCGGCAGCAACGGCGAGCGCTGCTTCACCTCCGACGGCCCCGGGCTGCAGTCACCGTGGCTCGGCACATGCTCGGCGGGACACACGCTCGGGCGAAACCGGCGTCCAGAACGCGTGATGACCTGTGGTGAGTGCTCCCGATCGTTCGATCTCGCCCACGTCTTCTCCTGGACCCACCACGGACGCCCGGCCACGCCCCACCCGAACTACGAGGCCGAGCTCGCTCGTATCCGCGCAGGGGTGCCGCACGTGCTGCTGCGAGTCGGCTCGCGGGCGCGAGTCACTGGGCCGGGGGAGTACCAAGGCCAGGTCGGGAAGGTGCTCAAGCGCGGGCGCACCAGCTACCACCTGCGCGCCGGACGCGACGTGCTGCGCGTACCGTTCGCGCACGTCGAGCCCGCGTGACGAAGATGACTCTCGTCGGGAGACCCTTCTTGGGCCTACCTTGAGCCCGTGAGTGGTGAACAGCCTCCTCCAGGGTCGAACGAGAAGCAGTGGCCGTCGTACGCCCCTGACTCCGGCCCGCCTCCCCCCGAGGAGCGCGAGACCCTCCCGCCGACGCACGTGCCCTACGGCTCGCCCACACCTCAGGGCGACACCCTCACGACGGCGATGTCCAAGGTCCGCCCCAAGGGGAATGTCCCGGATCCTGATCCTCCTGGTGCCCCTCATCGTGGTTGGCGCCGGCGGCCTGGTTGCCTTCAACAGCTTCAGCGACGACTTCTCCGAGATCACTGACACCTTCAGTGAGGGCGTCGACGGTGTCGGCGTCCCCGACCTGCCCGACCTGCCCGACCTCACCACCCCGACGGCGGCCGTCCTCACCGAGGACGGCTACAGGGAGATGCTGTCGGCCCTCGAAGGTCGCACGGGCAGCACCCAGGTCTTCGGCGCGGTGCTCTACCCGGAGTACGCGAGCTTCGAGGTGCCGGAGGACGGGACCAGTCTGAGAAGCAGGAGGCTCTCTTGGAACGGCGAGCTCACTGACGACAACCAGCTCGGTACTTCAAACCAGCAGCGAGTCGACCTTGCACGGCTGAAGCCGGAGGTGTTCCTCAGGCTGATCCGGCGCGTCAAGGCGCTCGTCGACGACCCCAACACCTACTACGTGATCGTCGACGGCAAGTCGACCGTGTTCCCCGATGACGGCACGCGAGTCCGGGCCTACGCCAACAATGTGTACAGCGAGGGCGCGTACATCGCGGCGGACTTGACCGGCAAGGTCATCCGCAAGGTCACGTACTGGCCGAGCACCAGCTCACTACCCGATGTCCGGCGGCTCGAACAGGTAGCGGCCCGAGGGCACCAGGTCGATATCGCGGTCGGCGCCGAAGCGCGCGACGCTCGCCATCAGTCGGGTGAGCCGATCGTTGAGCTCGGCGTCGTCGCCGCCGCTGCCGTAGAACGCGTGCATGTCCTCGATGCCGGCGCTCGGGAAGAGCTCCTCGACCAGGGCGGCGACCGGGGGGAGCGTCGGGCGTGACCGGCACGACCACCACGTTCTGCAGGTAGCCGAACGTCGCCTGGGTGGCCATGGCCACCGGAGTGTGGTCGACCAGCCAGCGGTGCAGCCACTCGTCCTGGGTGAGCTCGGCCGGACGTCGCAGCAGGGCCGTGTTGGCCAAGCGCATCGGCCCGGCTGCCGTCGGCGACCTCCGGGGGGTCGATCGGACGGCGCTCGTCGACCTGCCAGCCGGCCACCCGGTCGGCGAGCTCACCGAGCACCAGCAGGACGCCGTCCAGCTCGTCGGGCCAGCATCGGTCCAGACGCTGACCACGGCCGAGATGGCCGGGTCGGTGGTCGGGATCCGCATCGCGTTCGCGACCGGCTCGTCGTCGAGGTTGACCTGCAGCCGGGTCACGCCGGCCTCGGCGAGCGCGCGCCGCGGGGCATCGTCCAGGAGCTCAGAGGTGCCTGCGCCCCAGAGGGCGAACATGTACTTGGTCACCGCGGAACCGTAGCGGCCTGCGGACAGCACCGCATTGACTTCAGCAGGCCCAGTCAGCAGGCCCGTAATCAGCGGGCCCGGTCAGCAGGCCCGGTCAGCAGGCATTGCGGTAGGTGGTCTCCTTCATGCGCGGAGCCTTGGTCGAGTGCGTGCCCGAGCGCTCGAGGTCGTAGTAGCGCACCCAGTCCATCTGAAGTCGCGAGCGGGCCATGGTCTTCTTCTTCGCCGGCGCCTCGATGCGGAACCGCACGCGGTACTTGGTGCCGTCGAGGGCACCGGGGCGACGTTCGGCGCGGATCAGGTCGCGATCGACGAACCAGAGGATGTGCTTCTTGGTGACCTCGACGGCGTAGGTGTGGAAGTAGCCGGAGCTCAGGTCGAGCCGCGTGCTGAAGCGGTACTCGCGGGCCACGGGACCGCCGTTGCGACCCTTGCCGTTCGGGGTGCCCTGGAGCGTGCGGACGCCGCCTCGCACCTTCGGGTCGTCCTGACGGTAGGAGGCGAGCACGATGCTCTTGGCCCCGCAGCGGAGCTTCCCGACCGGCACGAGCTCCCAGTAGAAGCGGGCCGCCGCTCGACCGTCGTACTGCTTGGCGCGTACGCGCGACTCCCAGCGGCCGTAGCGTGCGGCGTGGTCACCGGCGGTGGCCGTGACCGTGCCGCTGTCGGCACCCGCGTCGAGGGTCAGCTGGCCGAACTGCTGGTTGACGTAGCGCGGCTTGTTGACCTGCCAGGTGCGACGAAGTGGGCCGTGCTCGAACTCGTCCTCCCAGGCCTCGCGACCCCAACCGTGCACCTTCGCAGCGTTCGTCGGGTAGACGTAGTCGCCCCGATCGGGGGCCGCCGAGACCGGAGCCGACGCAGCAAGCGGCGCGAGCAGGCCGAGGGGCAGCAGACAGGCAGAGCAGGGTGAGCTTTCGAGGCATGCGGAGCACCGTAAGCAGACGTCGCGGCGAGTTGTCGAAACGGCGTGACGGGCTCCCGCGGGGGCTGTGCCCTAGATCACACCTGCGGCACGTGCCGCCCCTGCGTACGCCTCGGCGAGCGTCGCGACCGTCTCGTGGGCGTTCAATCCGCTCGGGATTCGGCACGACCCAGAGCTGGTCGGAGCCTGCCAGCGGGGTCGGCTGACGGCCCATCTCAGCCTTCGGCTCGCCGAACGCGGAGCGGTAGGCGGTGATGCCAGCCACCGCTACGACCCGAGGTCGAGCGGTGGCCACCAAGTGCCGCCAGCTCGCGACCTCCTGCCGTCGAGCTCCTCCCTCGAGAGCTCGGACGCCTTGGCGGTCGCCCGGCGGACGACGTTGGTGATGCCGATGCCGCGCGCACGCAGCGCCGCCCGGTCATGGTCGGTCATCCCGGCAGCTGGGTCGATCGGCTCCGCGAGGACGCCGGCGCGCAGCAGCGCCGGGTAGAAGCGATTCCCTGGGTGCGCGAAGTGCGTGCTCGTCGCTGCCGTCCAGAGCCCGGGGTTGATGCCCACGAAGAGCAGGCGAAGAGGCCGGGTCGTTCGGACCCGGGAGCAGGTCGGGAACCTCGGCGTCGCGGAAAGACTCCAGCTCGGCTCGGGTGAAGCGCGTCATGCGCGGCATCATGCCGGTCCCCGGAACCGCGCCCCTGGAACCCGGCCACACACCGGTAGCGTCGAACCACTATGAGCAGACGACTCGGCGTCCTGATCGCGGTGCTACTCCTGAGCGCGCTCACCGCGTGCGGGGACGAGGGTCGATCCTCAGCCGGTCGCCGGTCCGAACATCGAGCTGCTCGGACTCGTGCACCAGACCGCGGCCGGCGGCCGAGGTCGCGAACACTCCGACGGCCATCGACACGCCGCAGGCGCTCGAGCGACTACGTCGCGCAGTTCCGCGGGACGGCGCTCGGTGACGACATCCGGGCCATGGCCGACGACTACCTCGGCTCCGGCGCCGTGATGGCCGCGGTCGTCGCGGTCGGGTGCGACGTTCCGCCGGGCGCAGAGTTCGGGTTCAGCAGTGACGGTGCCTACGTCGAGGCTCGCCGGGTCGCCGACCCGTTGCCCGAGTGCCTGGCGGCCGTCACGACGGTCGCTCTCGTCGCGGTCACCGAGCCTGGCTCGAATGACGGCCCCGACCGAGGCTCAGACTCAGACGCCTGACATCACGCCGACGTGCTCGGGGGCGAACCCCGGGAACACCGCGGTGGAGCTGGCGCACGAGCGGCCAGCGACGAACTAGTTACCGGCCACACCCGGCGTGAAGGTCACCTCAACGGCGTTCGCGACCGAGCGCTGGAAGCCGTCCGAGGGGGAGTTGATCACGCCGACCGATCCGTCGGGCCGCTTTGCGACCATGGTCGAGGAGCCACCGCCGTCGAGGTTGAGTGACTCGTCGGCGCCGAGGTCGATCATCAGGTTGGCGAGCTCGACCATCGTGTAGCCCCGGCTGAAGCTCTGGCGGCCGTCGACCACGAGCAGGAGGATCTCGTGGGTGTCGCGGTCGATGCCGATGGCGGTGCGGGGGTGCATCTCCCGGTCGTCGACCACCTCGATGAGGCCGTCGCGCACGAGGAACTTGTTGCCGGTGATCGCCATCCGCGGCGCACCCAGCAGACGCGGCTTGACGGTCACCTTGGCGCCGCGCTTCAGCTTGGCCAGGGCCGTGGCCCCAGGCCCGCGACCGACGAGCATCTGACCTTGGATCGTCGTGCTGCTCGGCAGCTTGACCGAGTTGCGCACGACGACGCCACGTTCGACCCGGACCATCCGCACCTGCTTGGTCTGGCCGCCGGTGATGCGGTAGCCCGACGTCGAGCCCCAGGCCCGGGTGTAGAGACCGATGCCGCCGAGCTTGACTTCCGGGGAGTTCACGTTCGTGATGTCGATGCTCGGGTGCTGCGCGATCGTCGTGCGCACCGTGAGTGCCCCGATGTCGGCAGTGCCGTCGCGGCGGATGTAGAACGCCGAGTTCCACCCCTCCGCGCGTCCGTTGAGCAGACCGCGCTGGCGGTCGCGGCCGATGCCGAGCGGCGCCCCGGTGTCGCCGATGTCGAAGAAGTCGCCATTGACGCCGGCGATTGCGCGGTCGCGCGCCAGGATCTTCATCACCGGCGAGGTGCGCTTCACGGCGCCGTCGTTGGCGTAGTCGATGGTCACGCCTGGCGCCTGCATGTCGATGGCGATCAGGTGGGCGCGAATCGGTCCGCGCGAGTCGAGCTGGTCCCAGATGGTCGCGGTCACGCCCGGGACGACGTCCCAGTGGGCACGCATCGAGGTGTCGCGGAAGGCTCGGAACGAGGTCGAGACGGCGCGCGCCACCCGGCCGGGGACGCCGTCGCTGGTCTGGGGCTTGTGCGTGCCGATCACCGTGCCCAGTGGTGGTAGGGGACGGGGATCAGCAGGGGGCTCGGCACTGCTCGAGACACCCGCGAGCGTCGTCGGGACGACGACTGCGAGCAGGCAGGCAGCAGCGAGCGAGGGGAAGGTTCGCACCTGCCCAGGGTAAGTAACTCAGGGGCGCACCACGGGGAGGTGAACCACCGTGTTGTCGATCAGGATCGCGCCCGGCACCCGTGAGCCCATACCGACGAACGTGTCGCTGAACGGCGACACCATCAGGAAGAGGCTCTGGCCCTTCGGTACCTTCACCGACACCGACGGCAACGCCACGCGGCGTTGCAAGCTCTGCGCCGGAGCCGGCTGGTTGAGCGGCAGCACGTTGTTCTGCACCAGGTGGGCGTCCAGCGGGCTGGTTCCGACGCCCAGGCCGAGGAACATCCGGTTCTGGAGGCCGAGGGCGGTGACCGCGCCGGTCAGGTACGGCGTGCCGGCCACCGTGATCGGGCCGGCGGCGATCTCGACCGGTATCGGGACGCTGGCCGCCGTCAGGTTGCCCACGGTGCCGAGGTCCATGGCCCGGGTGGCGCGGGGCGAGCTCACCGTGACGCAGTCCTTGCCGGTGGTGCCGAGGTGGATTCGGTTGTAGCCGGTCAGGTTGCGGTCGCGGCCACGGAGCTGCTCGTCGAAGAACCGGATCGAGAGCTGCTCGAAGCTCTTGCTTCCGAGCGCCTTGCTGCAGGGGTCGGACGTCACGTTGACGCCGGTCGGCAGCACTGCGGGGAGCACGTGGCCACCGTTGTAGCCGACGAAGATGCTGTTCTTGCGAGCCCGGTCGGTGATGGCGGTGCGCCAGTTCGTGAGGCCCTGCTCGAGCGGGAACAGGCCGTCGGTGGTGCCCTGCCCGAAGAGCACGGGGATGTCGAGCTTTCGGCCGTGCTCGACGTGCCAGGCCGGTCCGTTCTTCTCAAAGAAGCTGACCAGGTCGACGGTGCCTGGCTCGCTGCCGTCGGGGAAGGTTCCGAGGATGGCGCCCTCCACCAGGGCCTTGTAGATCTTGGGCGGCAGAGCGTTGCTGATCGGGGCCGCGGCGGTCAGAGCCAGGGCCCACTCGGTGCGGACGACGCCGGCCGGGGAGAGGCTGCCCTCGAGGTCGTTCCAGGTGATCTGCGGGGCGAGGGCATCGAAGATCGGCTTGCCGTGCAGGCGAAGTTCCTCGAAGGCGCCGACGAACTGGTACCCGCCGCCGTAGCTGCCACCCACGGCGCCGAGGCGCGGGTCGCCCGGGCCGTCCTGCTGCACCCACGGGAGCTTGCTGATCAGGGTCACGAGCTTGCGGACGTCGACGCCCTCGAGGTTCGGGTTCTCGACATGGGCGTAGCCGCCGGAGTCACCGAAGCCGCGCTGGTCAAAGGAGAGGACGCCGTACCCGGCGTCGGTGAAGGCGCTGATCTCCTTCTTGGTCGCCTTCATGCCGGCCCAACCATGGCTGTGCATGAGCATCGGCGCGGGGTGTGCGGCGGTGGCCGAGGCGGGCTTGAAGATCGAGTAGCAGATCTTGACCGGTGCGGAGGTGCCTGGCTCCGGCACGCTGTCGAGACACGCGGTGGTGACCGAGACCCGGCTACCCCCGGCCGCGACGGCGGTGGTCCCCGACAGGGTCGGGACTGCGGCCAGGGTGGCCGTGGCGAGGGTGGCGGCGAGTAGTGCGGCGGAGCGGCGTGTCATGACTGACACAACGAGCGGACGTGCCGATCGTCACGCTCGGCAGGGGATGGCGCCGAGCTGGGCCAGACCAGCGCGATCACCGGGGCCGTAGTCGGGTCGGGTGATCGCGTCGGCGTACATCAGCTCGGTTGCGTCGTCGACGTGGTCGAGACCGACCAGGTGACCCAGCTCGTGCAGCAGCAGCGCGACCTGGAACGCGTCGCCGTCGCGGTCCTCGGCGAACCGGTCGGTGGCGTCGGTGTCGAGCACCACCGAGCCGCTCACGTAGGCGCGGAGCTGGCCGAGCGACACCATGGTGGGACCGCCGACCCCCGCGACGTCGTCGGCCAGGTCGCCGACCTCGTCCTCGTCGGCCCAGGCGATGATCACCGGCTCCGGGCTCCCGCCGTCTCGGATCCGCGTCGAGAAGTCGCGGTCGTCGGTGGTGCCCTCGTCGACGAACTCAAGGCCAGTGCGGGCGCTGACTTCGGTGATGGCCTGCTCGACGTGGCGCTGCCAGCCGTCCGGTGCCGACGCAGGGTTCACGACGTAGCTGATCTGCCTGCAAGGGTTGAAGCCGACGGGTCGGTCGCTGCCGCGCTGGGTGTTCAGGAAGGCGTAGGGGCCGCTGCTGCCCGCATCGACCGGCGGCAGGAATCGCTCGTCGGCGCCCACCAACGAACGCAGTCGGTTGCTGATCGCGCTGTCGCTGAACGTCACGTAGCCGGCGAGCAGGATCAGGGTGATCACGACCGACAGCACCGTCACGGTGCGTTCGCGCTGCCGACCCATCGCCATTCGTCCATGATGACGTGCGTGTGGAACTCCTTCGTCGAGGGCGACAACCTCGACGTGCTCCGACGGCTTGATCCGGGCAGCGTCGACCTCATCTACATCGACCCGCCGTACAACACCGGCAACGACTTCGCGTACGTCGACGACTTCCGTGACCCCTTGACCGGTCGCGCCGGTCGGCACGGCGCGTGGACGGCGATGATGCGGCCGCGGCTCGAGGCGGCTCACGCGGTGCTGGCCGAGCGCGGCGCCATCTGCGTCAGCATCGACGACAACGAGGCAGCGCACCTGCGGCTGCTGATGGACGACGTCTTCGGCGAAGCCTCGTTCATGGCGCAGGTGGTGGTGAACCTCAACCCCAAGGGGCGCCAGCTCGGCGGTGGTTTCGCCACCAGCCACGAGTACCTGCTCGTCTACGCCCGCGACCCGGCTGCCTGCGTGCTCGACCCGTCGACGTCCGAGACCGTCGATCCACGTGACTTCCCGGAGATGGACGGTGAGGGGCGGCGGTTCCGGCACCTGCCCCTGCGCAACACGAACAAGAAGTTCAACCCGGTGACGGCGCCGACGCTCTCCTTTCCCGTGTGGGGCTCGCTCGTGAATGGCGCGGTACGCACAGCCCCGTTCGACGGGGCGGTCGAGGTGAAGCCGGTCTTCGGCGACGGGACGCCGGCCGTCTGGCGCTGGAGCCGACCACGGATCGACGAGCGCCCCGACGACCTCGTGTGTCGCGTGGTGGCGGGGCGGCTCGGGGAGCGGGTCGACGTCTTCCAGCGCGACTGGCTGCTCCGCGACACCCCCGGAGGACGCCGCAAGAAGCTGCGCACGGTGTGGCTGTCGGAGGAGGTCGGCTCGACCGACACCGCCGTCGCCGAGCTCAAGGCGCTCGTAGGCCACGTCTTCGAGTCGCCCAAGCCCACTGGGCTGCTGCTCCGGATCCTCGCGACCATGCCAGCCGACGCGAGGGTGCTCGACTTCTTCGCCGGCTCCGGCACCACCGGCCACGCGGTGGCCCTGGCGAACCTCGCCGACGGCGGCACCCGGCACTGCCTGAGCGTGAACTCCGGTGAGCCGACGCGCGTCGGCTCGAACGCCCGCGCGGCTGGCCTGCTCACCGTCGCCGACATCACCCGTGCCCGGCTGCGGGCCGTTGCTGACACGTTCGGCGGTGGCTTCGAGGAGCTGGGTGCGGAGTGATCGTTCCGGTCAGATGCCCGCTGCCTTCTCCAGGGCCTTCACCTCGTCGTCGAGATGGGTCAGCAGCCGCTGCAGGCGCGGCACGGTGCGCCGGCATCCGGTGAGCCCGAAGCCCATCTGCCCGGCGTACGACGTGCAGGTGATGTTGAGCGCCATGCCGTTGATCGGGATCGACAGCGGGTAGTTGCCGACGAGCTCGGCGCCGTTCCAGTACTGCGTCGAGCGCGGGCCTGGCACGTTGCTGATGATGAGGTTGTACGGCGGGCGCACGATGCCCTGCATGCGCAGGATCGGCGTGAGGATCGCCGGCGCCTGACCGATGGCGCTCATCGCCAGGATCTGCATGGGCGTCATCGACGAGAGCGCCTCCTTGCCGTCCTTCATCGACAGGTGGATCGCGCCGAGTCGGCGCGCCGGGTCGACCTGGTCGGTGGCCAGCTGCACCATGACCGCGCCGACGGCGTTTCCGCCCTCGGACGAGGCGACCTGCGACTGCTTGGCGTTGAGTCCCACCGGCACCATCGCGACCAGGGGTGCTTCGGGCAGTGCGTCCAGCTCGATCAGGTAGGCACGCATGGCGCCTGAGCACATGGCCAGGACGACGTCGTTGATCGTCGTTCCGGTGGCCTTGCCGATCGCGCGGAGCCGCTCGACCGGCCAGTCCTGCGCGGCGAAGCGGCGCGACCCGGTGATCGTCTGGTTGAAGATCGTGCGGGGTGCGTAGAGCGACAGGGCTGATGTCTCGTTGCGGAGCCCCTTGCTGATCGTCTTGACCAGCGCGCCGGGCAGACCGGCGGCGTCCGCGGTGATGCCGAACGCGGTGCGCAGCGCACTCACGGGCAGCTCGGCCAGTCCCGCACTCGGGTCGGGCGAGGTCGAGCGCCTGGCCGGGTGGGTGGCCCACGGGGCCGGCATGCCGCGCCGTTCGGGGTCGGTCGTCATCGTGCTGGCGAGCAGCCGCATCGCGGAGACGCCGTCGACCAGGCCGTGGTGGATCTTGGTGTACATCGCGATCCGGCCGTCGCGCATGACCCTCGATGACGTGCGCCTCCCACAGCGGACGCTCCCACGCCAGTCGGGTGCTGTGCAGGCGCGAGCAGAGATCGAGCAGCTCGCGCACTCGGCCCGGCTTGGGCAGCGCGCTGTGCCGCACGTGGTGCTCGATGTCGAACTGCTCGTCGGCCTTCCACACCAGCTGGCCGCCGGTGCGAACGGATCGGTGCGGGTGCTTGAGGAACAACGGCGCGATCTCGTCGTCGCGCTGCATCAGCTCGAACATCTCGCGCGAGTAGTTGCGATCCGGCGCCCTCGGGCTTCTTGTAGAGCTGCAGCCCACCGACGTGCATCGGCATCTGCCGGTTCTCCGCGAGCAGGAAGGCGGCGGAGGTCGGGTCGATCGGAGTAGCCACAGGAGCACCTTTCGTCACGGTGATCCTTGCTTGCCGTGACCAGCACCACAAGAAGGCCCCGGTCGCTCGCGGTTGGAACCGCGCCACAAGTCGTCCACAGGCAATCGTTCTGCGCGGATCTCCACAGGGAGCCGCAGCGACGACGGCGGGCGTCGCCGACTCTTCCTAGCCGTCTGTTTGCGCCGCCGGAACTCGCCGGTGCACGACCCTCGGGAGAACCCATGACCACCCATCCCTGACCCAGCCACCGCGCACCCTGCCCATGTTGTTCCGTCTCGCCGCGGTCCTAGCCACCATGGCGACGACGGTCGGTCTATCGGTCGCCCTCGCGCCGGCCGACGCCACCACGAGTGCGCCGGGCAGCTACCGGCCGATCATCGTCGACGTCACCGGCGACGCTGCGAACGGCTACGGCATCGAGTACGCCGACGGCGACGGGCTCTACCCGCCGACCGACTCCGAGGCGATGGCGGAGTGCTCGGAGTACGACCGTCGTCTCGACCGCGTGAAGTGCCGCGTGGAGGTGCGCACCTGGTACCGCGACCTCGGCGACATGTTGCGTTCCTTCGCCCACCTCCGCGGGGAGATCTGAGGTGCGACACCGCCGGGACGGCCTGCGCGCGGCTCGAGCCCGGCAGTGCGTGCGCCTGCTCGGGGTGCGGCTGGTGACTGTGCCACCGCCGGCCGGTCACCGAGCGTGATCGTCAGGCGTCCGTCCGGCCGCGAGCTGCACCTCGACCTCGCGGAAGCCGAGCCGGCGGTAGAGCCGGATGGCGCCGTAGTCGGGGTCAGCCACGATCACCAGGCGCGTTGCGCCGTGCTGCCGGCGGGCGTAGCTGCCAGCAGCGTGCAGCAGGCCGCCTGCCAGTCCTCGACGCTCGGCGTTCGGTCGAGTCTCGACGTCCTGGTAGCGGGCCAGGCCGCCTCCGGCGTCGAAGATTCCGAGGGCCGAGAGCAGCAGACCGTCCTCGAACGCGCCCCACCAGTCGCCGTGTCCCGCTTCGCAGCGGCGTCGTTCGCTGTCGGCCCGAGTGCGGATGAACGTCTCGTGGTCGGGGTCGCCTGAGTCGCGTGCGATCGACAGGTCGCCGCGCTGGGTCCAGTCGGCGTCGCTGCGCGAGCATCCGCAGCTCCACCCCCCGTGGCGGGGGTGGCGGGAGCACGTCGTCAGTGACCAGCACGGTCGACAGCGTCGGCCTCGAGTCCGACGCCGACGAGTGCTGCGAGGTCAGCGATCGAGCTGGTCGGGTGCAGTCGACGCCGATCGACCGATGGCGGGCCTCGGCGGAAGGTCTCCTTGAACCGCACGGAGCGCACCCGGCCGCGGTCTCGGCAGTCGGTAAGTCGTCGAGCAGCAGGAAGTTGCCCCAGTGGAAGGCCGGGTTGTCGGCGAGTGCGGCACCACCGTGTGCCGCTCGCCGCGCTCGACCTGGCTGCCGGACTGCTGGAGCAGCGCGAGATCGGTCGCCCAGGCCAGGGAGCGCGTCACAGGCTCTCCCGCAGCTCGCGCACCACCGAGTCGACGACGGCCACCAGGTCGCCGCTGGTCTGCTCGGCCACTGCACGTTGGCGCTGGTAGGACGCGCCGCCCGCCACGATGTCGGTTACCGAGGCCAGCTCGGCTGTGCACCCGAGCCGGTCGGCCGTTGGTTCGAGGCGCACCAGCAGGTCGGCGAGGTCGTCGGTGACCAGCCGCTCGGTCGACGCGGCGTCG
This sequence comes from uncultured Actinomycetota bacterium, assembly GCA_963781575.1. GTDB lineage: Bacteria > Actinomycetota > Actinomycetes > Propionibacteriales > Nocardioidaceae > Nocardioides. The sequence goes on from CAWAGM010000005.1 coordinate 330,647, forward strand.
AGCACCACGATCGCCTCGAGGCCGTAGCGGGCCGAGCGCCACTTGTTCTCCTGCACGTGCCACGGCGGCATCGTCGGCAGTGGCTCGCCACCGGCTAGCCGGGTGTCGAGGTCGACCACGAGGCAGTGCATGAGCGCCACCAGCGCGGCCATCTCGCGCAGGTTGGAGACGCCGTCACAGATCCGGTTCTCCAGGGTGCCGAGCGCCGGCACCGGCCGCAGGTCCCACCGGATCTCCGAGAGGACGTCGATCACCCCGGTGGTGAGCTGGTCGGAGGCGAAGTGCTCGAACTCCCCCCAGCGCTCGAACTGGAACGGCAGGCCCGCCGTCGGCAGCTGCTGGAACATCAGCGCCCGGTTCGACGCGTAACCGGTGTCCTGGCCGGCCCAGATCGGGGAGGACGCCGACAGGGCCTGCAGGTGCGGGTAGTAGTTGAGCAGCGACGACAGCACCGGCAGCACCCGGTCGCGCTCGGGCAGCCCGACGTGCACGTGCACGCCCCAGATGAGCATCTGCCGACCCCACCACTGGGTGCGGTTGATCAGCTCCTCGTAGCGGTGTCCTTCGCTGAGCTGCTGTCCGGTCCAGGACGCGAACGGATGGGTTCCGGCGCCGAACAGGTCGATGTCGAGGTCGTCGGCCGCAGGCAGCACCCGCTCGAGCGTCGCCCGGAGATCGGTCATCGCCTCATCGACCGTGCGGCACACCCCGGTGACGATCTCGACGGTGTTGCGCAGCAGCTCCTGGTGCAGGCGCCCGGGGTTCGGCAGCCGGGGCCGGGCGCGAGCAAAGAGGTGCGACGCGTCGTTGCGGAGGTCGCGGCTGCGGCGGTCGACCAGCGCCAGCTCCCACTCGACGCCGAGCGTCGGCTGGGCCGAGGAGTGGAAGTCGATCCGCACCGCACCAGGCTTCCACACCCGCGTTCACACCGACCTCCGCCGGGCGGGTGACACCGGGTACCCGCCTCCCCTGGATGAACTGCCACCATCGGGGGATGCCATCGGATCCCGACCCGCAACGGACGTCGCGCGAGCTCACGCTCACGCTCGACTTCTGCCTGCGTGTCGGTGAGCTGCTGCTGTCCTCAGGCGCGGGAGCGGCGGACGTCACCGCCACGATGCTGTCGTTGACCCGAGCGCTGGGCACGCCCGAGGCCGACGTCGACATCACCTTCACCTCCCTCACGATGAGCCACCAGACCTCCCCGGAGGAGGTGCCGCTGATCGCTACCCGTCAGGTCCGCCAGCGAGTCATCGACTACCAGGACCTCACCCGGGTCGACCATCTCGTGCGCGACGTCGTCCGCGGTGACCTCGGCCTGCTCGACGGTCGTGCGGAGCTGCGCCGGATCGTCTCCACCGGTCACGACAGACCGCGCTGGGCGGTCACCGCCGGGTGGGCGGTCATGTCGGCCGGCATCGGCGTGCAGCTCGGGGGCGACTGGCTGGTCGCGCTGCTTGCTGCTGTCTCCGCGGTGCTGATCGATCGCCTGCAGCTGCGCATCGCGCGTCGCCGGATCCCGTCGTTCTACCAGCAGGTCGCCGGCGGCGGCGTGGCCACGCTGGTGGCCGTCGGTGCCGCTGCTATCAAGCTCGACGTCAACGTCTCGCTGGTGGTGACGGCGAACATCGTCATGCTGCTTGCCGGCATCGGCTTCATGGGGGCGCTGCAGGACGCGCTCACCGGCTTCTACATCACCGCTGGTGCACGGATCACCGAGGCGCTGCTGTCCACGGCGGGCATCATCGCCGGCGTTAGTGGCGGGCTCAGCCTCGCCAACGCGGTAGGCGTCGACCTGCCGACGGTGCGACCGGGTCTGACCCGATTTCAGGACGTCGGCTGGGTCGCGCTCGGAGCAGCGGTGGCTGCCGCGGCGTTCGCGTTCGCCTCCTACTCGCCCAAGCGGGTGCTGGTGCCCGTCGCAGCGCTGTCGGGCCTGGCGGTGACGATCACCCAGTCGATCCAGGAGCCAGGTATCGCGCGCACCTGGTCGGTGGCGATCGCAGCCCTGTTCGTGGGCCTGGTCGGCTACTCGCTCGCTGGTCGGCTGCGGGTGCCGCCGCTGATCATCGTGGTCTCCGCTGTGGTGCCGATGCTGCCCGGCATCTCGATCTACCGAGGCCTGGCGCTGCTCGGCGAGGGCAGCGCGCGCAACACCTCGGAGGGACTGGTCGCACTGATCGCGGCGGCCTCGGTCGCGCTCGCCCTGGCGGCCGGCGTGATCTTGGGGGAGTACCTCGCTCAGCCGTTGGCCCGCGAGGCCCGTCGGGTGGAGAGCCGACTCTCCGGACCCCGCCTGGTCGGCCCGGTTGCGATGGTCGCACGGCGTCCTCGACCTGGCCGCGAACGCCGCCGCCGACTCAGACTGACGCGACGAGGTCGAGCCAGCGTCGGTGCTCGCCCCCGAACGGCGCCAGCTCGTGGACGACGGCGTGGTGCACCCACGCACAACTCTGCTCGGCGAGCGCCACCACCTCGGCGGGGTAGCCGAACGCGGCCTGGTGCTCGACGAACTCGTCCTGGTCGTCGACGTAGATCTCGTCGTCGGAGGTGCGGATGACGTCGAGGTCGAGGTCGACGGCACGCACGACGGCGCCGTCCCAGACCGGCACCGACGTCATGTCGACATAGGTCGCGGCCCAGATGCCCGGAGCATGGAACGTGGCCATCCAGGCGCCGCATCCGCCGTGCGAGGGGCGCGGCACCAGGGCGACCTGGTGCACGTCGGCCAGGAACGACATCCCCGGGCGTGCCATCGGGGTGCCGGCCGGGATGCCGAGCCAGTGGCCGTGGTCGTCCTGGCCGAGCAGACGCGCATCGAACTCCCAGTGGGGCCGGTCGCCCCACTTGGTCGTCTCCACCCGCACCGGGTCACCGACGTCGAGCACGCGCCTTGTCTATCGCACGCGCCCGACCTCGCCACACGGTGACCCGTCCTCTATAGAGGACGGGTCAGCGTCACACGATGGTCGCCTTGGTCGGCAGGAAGCGCTTGGCCGACATCGCCACGATGTCCTGGTAGCGCGAGCCGGTGAACTTGCCCAGGGTGTGCAGGGCGTGGGCATCGAGGCCGACGAGCACCCGGGCCCGGTTCTTCACGATGCCCTGGGTGATGATCTGGGCGGCCTTCTCGGGGGTCATCTTGGCCAGCTTCTTGTCGAACAGGTTGGCCGTGGCTTCCTTGTCCTCCTTGGCCGAGACGCGGGCGTTGCGGGCGATCGCGGTCTTGATGCCGCCCGGGTGCACGACGGTGACGCCGACGGGGTGGCCGCGCGACGAGCATCTCCTCGCGCAGCGCCTCGGACATGCCGCGCACGGCGTACTTCGAGGCGTTGTACATCGACTGGCCAGGCATCGAGATCAGCCCGAAGAGCGAGGAGAGGTTGACGACGTGACCGTCTCCGCTGGCGATCAGGTGCGGCAGGAACTCCTTGGTGCCGTGGACGACGCCCCAGAAGTTGATGCCGATGATCCAGTCCATGTCGTTGTACTCGAGGTCGGTCAGGTCACCGGCGAGCGCCACGCCGGCGTTGTTGACGACCACGTTGACCCGACCGAAGTCCTGCACGACGTCGAGGGCGTAGCGCGAGAACGCGTCGCGGTCGGCGACGTCGAGGTGGTCGGAGCGCACCTTGGTCACGCCGGCGGCGGTGACCAGCTTGACCGTCTCGGCCAGACCGGCTGCGTCGACGTCCGAGAGGGCCAGCAGCGATCCGCGGCCGGCGCAGTTGAGCGCGAGCGCTCGGCCGATGCCGGATCCGGCTCCGGTGATGACGACGACCTTGTCGTTCAGAGTCTTCATGCGATGACTGCCTCTCGTGGGGTGCTCAAGGGTGAGGGGTGCTGAGCCGGTTGGCGGTGACGGTGTAGGCGGCGGCGTCGAACGAGGCCAGCGCGCCACGGAAGGCGAAGGTCGACCGCGGCCAGAGGGTGGTGTTGTTGCCGTGCTTGTCGAGGTACCAGCTGGCGCAGCCGCCGGTGCTCCAGACGGTGCGCTCCATGCGGCGCCGGATGTCGCCGGTCCAGGCGCGCTCGGCACGCTCGGTGACCTCGACGGTCGCGTAGTCGTTGCGACGCATGGAGTTCAGCGCGTCGACGATGTAGGTCACCTGCGACTCGATCATGAAGACCATGCTCGAGTGACCGAGGCCGGTGTTGGGTCCGACGATGAAGAACAGGTTCGGGAAGTCGGGAATCGCGGTGCCCTTGTAGGCCGACATCCCGCTCTCGTCCCAGCGCTGGGCCAAGGTGGCGCCGGAGCGCCCGGTGAGGTGCTCGGTGATCGGCAGCTCGGTGGTGTGGAACCCGGTGGCGACGATGAGGACGTCGATCTCGCGCTCCGTGCCGTCGGAGGAGACGATGCCGGTGGGCGTGATCCGGGCGATGCCGTCGGTGACGACCTCGGTGTTGTCGGCGGCGAGCGCTGGGTAGTAGGTGTTCGAGATCAGGATGCGCTTGCAGCCGATCTGGTAGGTCGGGGTCACCTTGGCCCGCAGCTCGGGGTCGTCGATGCCCTTCTTGATGTTGGCCAGGGCCATCTTGGCGGCCGGGGTGGCGAGCTTGGGCGCCAGCGTGAAGCCGGGCACGTAGCCCTCGCGTGCCCAGTAGATGCCGGTCCGGTAGAGGCTCTGCAGGCCGGGCAGCTTGGCCAGCGCGACCTTCTCCAGCGACTTGTAGGAGCGATCGTTGCGGGGGATCACGTACGGCGCAGTGCGCTGGTAGACGTCGAGCCGGGCGACCAGCGGCTGGATCGACGGCACGATCTGGATCGACGATGCGCCGGTGCCGATGACGGCCACGCGCTTGCCCGCGAGGTCGACGTCGTGGTTCCAGCGCGCGGAGTGGAAGATCTCGCCGGCGAACGAGTCGATGCCTTCGATGTCCGGCAGCTTCGGCGCAGAGAGTCCGCCGGCACCGCTGATCACCACGCGCGCCGAGTAGGCGCCCGACGCCGTGGTCACCTGCCACCGCTTCGCGCTGTCGTCCCAGCGGGCGTCGTCGACGGCGGTGTCGAACACGAACCGGTCGAGGGTGCCGGACTGGGTGGCCACCTTCTTGATGTAGGCCTGGATCTCGGGCTGGGGCGAGAACGAGCTCGACCAGTCGGGGTTGGGCGCGAACGAGAAGGAGTACAGCTGGCTCGGCACGTCGCAGGCGGCACCGGGGTAGGTGTTGTCGCGCCACGTGCCGCCGACGTCGCTGCCCTTCTCGATCACGACAAAGTCGGTGTGGCCCGACTCCTGCAGCTTGATGGCGGCGCACAGGCCAGCGAAACCTGCGCCGATGACCAGGACGTCGACGTCCCTGACCGCGGCGGCGTCGTGCCGTGGAAGGTGCCAGGGGTGGGGGAGATGCTCATGCGAGGACGGTACTTCCCTTATTGAACAAACGTCAATAGACTGTGCTCGTGACCGCCACCACTCGCGTCCGGCTCAGCCCCGACGAGCGCCGCGCTCAGCTGCTCGACCTCGGCGTCCGACTGCTCGCCACCCGATCGCTCGACGAGCTCTCGATCGACCTGCTCTCCGACGAGGCGGGCATCTCGCGCGGTCTGCTCTACCACTACTTCGGCAACAAGCACGCCTTCCACGAGGCCGTCGTCCGACGCGCGGCCGACGACCTGATCGCCCAGACCGCACCACCGAGCGGGGGAGACATGCTCGCTCGGCTCGCGGCCTCGATGGCTGCCTACGTCGACTACGTCGAGACCAACTACGAGGGCTACCTCTCGCTCGTCAAGGGCGCGGCCGGTGGCAACGAAACTTTGCGCGCCATCTACGACGAAGCGATGTCGTCGCTGACAGATCGGATCTTCACCGAGGACGCTCAGGGCGAGTTGATCGCCGACACCCCAGTGATGCGGCTGCTCGTTCGTGGCTGGGCCTCGATGTGCGAGGAGCTGGTGATCACGTGGGTCGACCAGCCCGGCGAGGTGACCCGCGAGGACCTGCTGGCCCTGATCGCGGCGTCCCTGCCGGCACTCGTCGCGACCGTCTAGCCGCGGTTGCTACCGCCGCCGACGACGGCGGCCAGCTGGTCGAGACCCCAGACCAGGTCGGCCTCGGAGACGACCAGCGGGGGAGCGAGCCTGATCGTCGATCCGTGCGTGTCCTTCGCCAGGACGCCGCGCTCCATCAGTGCCTCGCAGACCTGGCGGCCGGTGCCTACCGCCGGGTCGATGTCGACGCCGGCCCACAGGCCTCGGGTGCGCACCGCCTAGCACGCCGTGGCCGATCATCGCCTCAAGCCGCTCGCGCAGCACGACCCCGAGCTCGTCGGCACGCGCGCTGGAAGTCGCCGGTGGCGAGCATCTCGACCACGGCTCCGCCGACAGCGCAGGCCAGGGCGTTGCCGCCGAACGTCGAGCCGTGCTGGCCGGGCTTGAGCACGCCCAGCACGTCGCGGTCAGCCACGATGGCCGAGACCGGCACGATGCCGCCGCCGAGCGCCTTGCCCAGCACGTAGATGTCGGGCACGACGTCCTCGTGGTCGCAGGCGAAGGTGCGTCCGGTGCGACCGAGTCCGGCCTGGATCTCGTCGGCGGCGAAGAGCACGTTGTTGGCTGTGCACGCCTCGCGGATGCCGCGCAGGTAGCCGGCCGGCGGGATCACCACACCGCCCTCGCCCTGGATCGGCTCGACCAGCACGGCCACGGTGTTCGGCGGTGATCGCCGCCTCGAGCGCGGCCAGGTCGCCGTAGGGCACCGTCACGAAGCCGGGAGCGAACGGTCCGAAGTCGGCGTAGGCGTCGGGGTCGTCGGAGAAGCCGACGATGGTGGTGGTGCGGCCGTGGAAGTTGCCGCTCGCGACGATGATCTCGGCCTGGCCTTGCGGCACGCCCTTGACCTGGTAGCCCCACTTGCGGGCCACTTTGATCGCGGTCTCGACAGCCTCGGCGCCAGTGTTCATCGGCAGCACGAGGTCCTTGCCGCACAGGTCGCCCAGGGCCGCGGTGAAGTCGGCGAACTGGTCGTGCACGAACGCGCGGCTGGTCAGCGTGAGCTTGTCGAGCTGCGCGTGGGCGGCCTCGAGCAGCCGCGGGTGGGAGTGGCCGAAGTTCAGGGCCGAGTAGCCGGCAAGCAGGTCGAGGTAGCGGCGGCCCTCGACGTCGGTCATCCACGCGCCCTCGGCGTGGGCCACCACCACGGGCAGCGGGTGGTAGTTGTGCGCGGTCCGAGCCTCCGCGCGGCCGAACTCGAGCTCGCCCGACGTGGGGCTGGTCTTCTGGCCTGCTCGTGCGGTCACATCCGTGATGGACGCGGTCATCGCCTCACTCCTCTCGTGCGGTGGTCACTTTCCAGCCCACTGTAGGGGCCAGGCCAAGATTGTCAGACAATTTAGCGATGCGGTGGTGCGTGGGGTGGGCCAGACCAGTTGTTCGGACTTGTTCGGACTTGCTGGGAAGGCCGAGGCGCTGCCCTGACGGTGGGCCACGATGACGCCACCGGAGCCGGCCACGCCTTGAGGAGCACTGCCATGAACGCCACCTGGCGCACCAGAAGGACCATCTCCCTGGGCGCCCTGGCAGCTATCGCTGCGCTTTTGTCCCTCGGTGTGACGTCCTTTGTCTGGCCAGGAGCAGAGGCGAGCGAGCCCGCGATCGAGCTCGCGTCGTTGAACTCGCGCGAGGAGGCGCTCTCGACCTACTACGACGTCATCGCGCCTGCGGAGAAGGTCGCCGTCGGCTGGACTGGCGACGCCGCCTCCTGTCGGGCGGGTCAGGTCTCTGCCGAAACTACGACGGGGGCGTTGGCAATTGTCAACGCAGTTCGCGACCTGGCGGGGCTGGGCCCAGTGACCTTCGATGCCGGGCGCAGCCAGCTGGCCCAGGAGGCCGCGCTCGTGATGCACGCGAACAATCAGCTCTCCCACGCGCCGCCGTCCAGCTGGACCTGTTGGTCGCAGGCGGGGTTCGACGGAGCCAGCCGCTCGAACCTCTACCTTGGCGTCGTCGGCACGCCGTCGATCGTCGGCTGGATGGTAGATCCCGGCAGCAACAACCTGGACGTCGGGCATCGCCGCTCCATCTTGTCGCCGCTGACCCAGACCATGGGGTTCGGATCGACCTCGAGGGCGGCCGCCTTGCACGTCATCGACGACTACCGCGGTGCTCCGACGAGTCCGTCGTGGATCGCCTGGCCGACGCCGGGCGCCTTTCCAGTGCCCCTCGAGCCGGACGGGCGATGGTCTCTGAGTGCGCCGGAGGGGGGCGACGTCGACTTCAGCAGCGCCACCGTCAGCGTCACCGGTCCTGGTGGTCCGGAGTCAGTCACCCGTCACCCGTCGAACGGACTCAACTATGGAAACCTCGACAGCCTGGTGTGGCAGGTGTCGTCGCTCGCGGCAGGAGCCGTTCGGCAGGCGACCTATCGAGTAGTGGTGAGCGGCGTGACCATAGCTGGCGCTGCAGTCGGCGACATTGCGTACCAAGTCGACCTGGTTGACCGTGAGACGACTCCGACGCCGACGCCGACGCCTTTCACGCCGCTTTCGAGGGCCGCCTGATGGCCATGAGCAGCGCCCACGATCTCCTGACCCGCACAGCCTGGGAAGGCGCCGAGTTGGACGCTGTCGTCCGTACCGCCCTGGACCCTCCTCGGCCCGCGCCTCTTGATCGCCGGGACGCCGGTCCAGATCGGCCCGACCACCGCCCTGAACCTTTCCCTGATCATCTATGAGCTGGCCACGAACGCCGCCAAGTATGGCGCCCTGTCCGGTGACGAGGGGCAGGTGTCAGCCTGGCAACCCCTGGGCAAAAGGTGGAGGTCAGTTGGATCGAAACCGGAGGCCCTGCCCCCGTCGCGCCCACCCGCAAGGGTTTCGGCTCACGGCTGATCGAACGCGCGGCCCGCGACTCGACCTTCAGCCGGCGTCCCTCGTCTTCGCTCCCTCCGGTGTGTCGCTGCAGCTTCACCGTCGACCAGTCGCCTGCCGAGCCCACCAGCGCGTTCGCCCTGCCTCGCACCACCTGAGGCTTTGCGCTTCACGGCGTCTTTTTCCCTGTAGCCTCGACGCGCTCCGCGATCTCTCCAAACATTCCGGTGAGGATCTCCGCCACCTCATGGGTGAGCTCGCCCGTCAGTCTTTGATGCGCAAAAAAGCCGGACTGGGAGAACCCGGAGATCAGACCCTGGAAAGCCTGGGGATCGGTCAGCGCGATATGGGTCAGCAAGGCCCGCAGCAGCAGGTCTGCGCCGTCAGACTGCGCTCGACAGATCGTAGCGGAGGATTCCAGCGCCAGGATCCGGCCGGCCTGATCGTCAATCACCGCCAACATCTGCCCCCGTGGGAGCCGCGCCGCAAGCGTCCGGGCCCGTCTACCTCCCATCCATCCCATCGCGCCGGCTCCCGCCCGCCCTGTCGACCTTGGCGGCGAGACGCCGCGCCGGTTGGCGGCGAACTCCCCGAAGGCGTCTGCCCCGTGGCTGGCCTGATCGTGCAGCGGCCCGCCATAGGCCCGCGTGCTCCTGTTCCAGCGCTTGCGGTAGCCCGAGCCGTTCCAATCCCCTCGCGCAGCGTTCGGCGTCGAACCAGGTGATCGGGATCATCAGTCGGCCGGCGTTGATCCGCTCCTCCGGGTCCATGGCGCTCCCTACCGAGATCGGCCGAACTCCCAGCGACCCCAGGGTCTCGAACCGCGAGCGGCCCGCCGCGCCCAACTCACGCACCATGACATCATGCGGCAGGTGGTGCGGTCCCATAGACGTAGGGCTTGCCGGCGATGGCGCTGCGCACCACCGCTGCAGCCCCTCGCCGCTGGTCTCGAAATAGTCGATGGCCCGGACCTCCCGGCCGGCTTGCTGGAAGAACCAGATCGCCGTGTAGTCGTCGATGCCCAGGTCCCAGGCGGTCTCCACCTTCAGCGCCGGATCGTAAGGCACGCGCCCGACCTGGCCGGCCCGCTCGGCCTCCCCAGCAGGCCCGCGTAATAGGTCCCAGGCGCAGCGGCGTCGAAATCCACCAGATACTCGGAAGCGAACCGCGCCTGCCCCTCCTCCTGCGACCCCACCTCGGCGACCATCCGACTGCTCCTGGGCAAGTTGCTCCGCGGTGAAGACGTCGGTGTCCGTGGCCGGGGAGC
>CAWAGM010000006.1:0-179523 GCA_963781575.1 uncultured Actinomycetota bacterium
CAGCCTCGGGGTCAGCGCCCTTGATGGCGGCGGTGGCGGTGTCGAAGACGGTCTTCGCCGCGTGGCCGCCGGCCAGGACAGGCGCCACCGCGGCATCGACCTGGGTGGCCTTGTCGGCATCGAGGAAGCGCGACTCGACGGCGACCCTGCGCGCGATCCACGGCTCGCAGCGACCGTTCACCACGACGTTCCAGATGCGGGGGAGTCGATGGATCAGGTCGAGGGTGTCGGCCATCAGCGCGCGCGTCGTGGCCGGGTGGGTCTCACGCGCCATCGCCAGCTCGGGCAGCGCGTGCTCGCGCATCGACGGCGTGCCGTCGCCACCTGGCTGGGTCATCGGGTCGAGCCGCTCGGTCACGGTGCGCGGTGCGTCGTGCACGGCCGCCCACGTAGCCGCGATGCGCATCTCGGCGACCTCGGCCATCCGGCGCGCATGGAGCGCTTCGGACGCGGCATCGAGCAACCCGCGCGCGCTCAGCTCGTCGAGAGCTTGCGGCTCTGGAGCGGCGGTGAGGGTCATGGTGAGTCCCGAGGTGGCGTATCGATCGTTGTGCTGACCACGCTAGCCGCGACCACCGACAGTCGTCGGACTGTCGTGTCCCGTCAAGGCCGCGACTTCGAGCGGGGTCACACCACCCAGATGGACGCGCGCGGACCGGGCCAGGTGTCCCGGGAAGGTCACCGGACGGCGTCAGCGATCAGGTTGAGGTGCTTAGCACCGGTTCCGCAGCAGCCGCCCCAGATGTCCGCCTGCGGGAAGCGCTTCGCGAGATCGCCCATCATGGTCGCGAGCTCGGGGGCATCGCCCTCCTCGAGGTGTCCGATCTGACACAGCGCGATCTTTTCCATCTTGGAGGCATTGGGCCTGAACGCTCGCAATCGGTCGGTCCACGCCCCGTCGGTCAGAGCGGGACCGAATTCGACCGGGTGTGAGCAGTTGATGGCAAAGAACTCCAGCGACCCATCCGTGGCCGCATCCACGGTGTTGATGGCATCTCCAAGCGTCGACCCGGAGTGAACCTGTGCATCAGACCTCAATGTGAATGAAACGGCAGCGGGCACCCCGATCGCCTTCGCAGCACGCGCCAGGCCGATCGCCTCCTGCTCATCGTTGAACGTGAAACCCCACGCGAGGTCGACGCCTGCCTCCTTGAGGGTGGCCAGCTGGACGGAGTGATAGTCCTCGGCCTCATCCGCTGTCATGACGATGTTGCGCTCGTATGCATCACCGCGGGGGCCGACGAAGCCCTGGATCAGGATCGTGTCGATGTCATCTTCATACTCGGACGCGAGCGAGCGCAGGAAGTCGATCGACGCGAGGTTGGCCTCAGCGAGGCCCTCGGCTGAGTAGCCGAGCTTCGAACCCCAGTCGGGGCTTGCCCGATAGTCGAGCCCACCCATCAGCGCGTTCATGTCGTGTGAGGCAGCGGCGTCGAGGTAGCCGCGATACATCGTCCGTACGTCGTCCATCGCGGCTGGATTGTCGAGCAGCGGATACATCGCGAACTCGGGCAACTCGTGCCCCCATTTGTACATGATCTCGGTCTCGATACCGCCCTCGGTGAGGTATCGCGTACCCGGCTTTTGGGCTGGAAATCCAGTCGCATCCATGCAGCGAAGTTACGGGGTAGCGTCGCCGATAGTCTATGCTCACTAGGGCCACAGGCGGGATGGGTTCATTGCTATCAAGATCGCTCAGGAGCCCCCCGCTGACGAGGTGCTCAACTCCAGCCCGTTCACACTTCTCGTCGGCAGAAGTGCTAGGGAATCACGGTAAGCCGGACCCGTCCCAAAGTCCGGCTTCCGTTATTCCTGGGGTTGGAAGTCGCGGTCGATGCACAATTGCCCAGGGCACGGTGTCGACGATCCCAGAATCGATGATGAAGACCCTCGACTGACAATGCTAGGCACAGAGCCCGCGTGCTGGTGCATCGTTCGGCCCTAGAGGACGCCGTCGACTTGGTGCACGTCGCCGCAGGGCACACCCACTGCTTCGTGATGTTTTCTGATGGCGTCCTCGTCGGGCCCTTCGAGAAGGCAGTAGACCTTACCGTCCTCGTTGTGGAACAGCTCAACTTGCCGTACGCCGAACTCGTCCACCGCGCCGTCGCGGGTGCCTTGGCCGATCTGATCGATGGCCTCTGCCGGCAACTTCAGGTCGTCGTGGAAATCCATGAACGTTGGCATCGCGTATTCCTCGCTTCAAGAGTTGTTCCGTGGCTTTGCACAGGACAAATAGGCGGCACCCCGAAGCGTCTCCGAATTCTCGGCAAGTCTCCACCTGTTGGTCCTCCTTGGCAATAGGCTGCTGATTGGGCGCACTGTCGATAGCGACCGACTCGCCGACCCAGACATCCCGCTCGCGGAAGTGGCCAGTGTCTGACCCCGGGGGGGGGGGGGGGGCTTAGTTAGCGATGCGTCATACCACCGCTTGTGGGCGTCGGCGGTGCGCCAAATCATCCGGGTGACCGGGCGTCAGAGGATCAGCTTCATGCGCGGGGCGGTGGTTAGCACGAAACCCGACCTGTCGGTAAATCCTCTGACCCTCCGGTGTCGCGCTCAGGTCTACTCGGTCGGCGCCGATCGACCTCGCCCACTCCACCACGTCGCGGGCCAAGGCGGTCCCGTAGCCACGACCGCGATGGTCGGGATGGGTGACGAGGTTGGCGAGTCGAACTGTCCTCCCACGTGGACACATCGGATTTGGAACGCCAAGCTCGAAGAGTGCCGATTGCCGTGGCCACCACCGCATCACCGAGCTCGACCACAGGGAAGCGGGCGGATTGAGGGTCGCTCGCGAAGCGCACGAACCAGGCCTGAGCGTGACCCACCCAGGTCTCCCCCAAGTCAGTGTCGACGTCCTCGAAGAGCAATCCCCAAAGTCGAACAAGCTGCGCAGCATCGTCGACGCTTGCCAGGCGGACAAGCCCCTGCGTCTCTGACATCCGGTCATCGTGCCATCGGGTCCGCTGGTCTCAGAAGTGACGGCTCCGCCCGAACGTGCCGTTGCGCGGCCATCCGCTCATGCCGCGATCCGCGCACCTGGAGAGGTGCGTCTATCCACCGCGAGTGCTCGCCGCGTAGCCGAACCAGCACGTGCCCGGACCGCCCACGCCTCAGTTGACGATCTCGCCGCGGACTTCGGCGGTCAGTCCCGAGCCGCCCGGTGACCCCACTCGAGGGCGCTCTCACGGGATCTCGCGCGGCCGCGAAGCGGGATGATCTCCCGAGGGCGGCGCCCAGTCGTATCGCGCGAGGCGGCCCGCCGGGCTGCAGCGACGACGTGCACGCGCTGCGTGAACACCACGAAGCGAGCCTCTTCCACGAGGCTCCCGGCCGGGGTCACGTCTACCGCGAGCCACAACCCATCCGGCTCGAAGCCGACGACTGTCTTCCCCGTGCCGGAACGCTGCTTGCTCACGGCGGACGAGGTGACTTGGAGGTTGAACTCGACCGCTCGGGCGTGCGCACCGCGGGTCCTCCGCAGCAGCTGCGTCGCCTCGACGAACTGCCGTTCCGCGGACGAGATGACGCCAGCCGGGATCCACGGCGCCCGTGGGCCGATGGCGTCGATCCTGGGTCGGACCTTGTCCCCGTTGACCCAGACATCTCCCCAGCTCATCCACTCATCCTGGCACCCTTCCCGGCCCGGGTGTCCCGGCCGCGCGGGCAGGCTCAGGTTGAGCTGTGTCAATCCACCGCGAGCAAGGCCCGCACAGCCAGAACCCGGCGGTTCGTCGTGGAGTCGGCGGGCGGCCGTTGTCGCCGGGCGCACCGGTTGAACGAGTACGTCGTCAGCACCCACCTCGAGGCCGGTGTGGATCAACTTGCCGGCTAGTCCGCCGCACGGCCGCCCACTATGGTCGCGGCATGCGTCGCCTGAGCCTCCGGTTCGATGATCCTGTGCTGGAGGGTGACTTCCTGGCGACGGACAGCCGCGACGCACTGCGCTCTGTGCGCACAGGGTGGATCGTTGGCCTGATCCTGACGGCGGGCTTCACCGCAATCCATGCACTCGTGGCGACGCACAGCATCGTTCAGGCCGAGTCGATCCACGCAGCTCAAGTGGTGGCAGCGCTCGCGTTGCTGTGGTGCATGTTCCGACCGTGGTGGTTGCCATTCCAGCGCACTGTCATGACCCTCGCCATGGTGGTCACGGTCTGGACCTGGACCCTGATGTCGATGGTTGCCGGCTTCCCGAGCCTGTACATCACCTTGGCCGTCCCCATGTCCATGGTCTGGCTCGCTGCGCTCTTCCGGGTCGGGCCTCTGCGAACAGCGATCGGTTCCGCGCTCATGGTTCCGGCGCTGGCTTGGACCCTGGCAGCCAGGGGAGCAAACACCGACACCTGGGTCCTGAACCTCGCCTTCCTCGCCAACTTCTACGCCCTCGCGCTTCTGACTGCCTACCTGCTGGAGAACGGCGCCCGCCAGGCCTATCTCCAGAGACGCCTCATCCGCCGCTACGCGCCGCCCGCTGTCGCGGAGAGCGATCGAGACCGGCAAGGCAGCGACGGTCGAGGCACCGCAACGCCGCCGGGTGACCGTGTTGTTCTCCGACGTCGTCGGATTCACCAACACGGCCGATTCCCTCGATCCGGAGTCCCTGGCGCAGATCGTCCAGGAATACCTCGCCACGATGGCCACCATCGTTGAACGCCATGGAGGCACCCTCAACGAGTTCGCCGGCGATGGCGTGATGGCTCTCTTCGGCGCGCCACTCGAGCGTCCTGCCGAGGAGCAGGTCGCAGCAGCCCTGGCCGCTGCGACTGAGATTCAGACCAACATGCCCGTGCTGAATGAACACTGGTTCAAGATCGGACTTGACCACGAGCTACATACCCGCATCGGGATCAACACCGGCGTCCTCTCCGTGGGCACCTTTGGTTCCGGCGGCCGTGCCACTTACACCGCTATTGGGATCCAGACCAACATCGCCGCGCGCATCCAGGCCGAGTGTGATCCCGGCTCGATCTTGCTCTCCCAAGCCAGCTGGCACCTGATCAAGGACACCGTTCTCTGTGAAGAACGCGGCGAAGCAGAGGTCAAGGGCGTTCACTTCCCGATCAAGCTGTACGCGCCAGTCCAACCTCACGAACTCGCATAGACGCGGTCGGCCCCCAAAGCACGAAGAGCCCCGACCGCCGAAGCGGTCGGGGCTCTTCGTAGTTACGTCAGGAGACGCGGACGTTCTCGGCCTGCGGGCCCTTGGGGCCGGCGGCCAGGTCGAACTCGACCTTCTGGTTCTCGTCGAGCGACTTGTAGCCGCTGGTCTGGATCGCGGAGAAGTGGACGAACACGTCCTCGCCGCCACCATCCTGAGCGATGAAGCCGAAGCCCTTGTCAGCGTTGAACCACTTAACGGTGCCAGTTGCCATGATCAGTTCCCTTGTTCGTGCCGGGCACACTGTGCGCCCGTGCTGCTGAAGACATCCACCTGTGCTGATGTCCAGCGAACCGAAAACCAGGAGTACGAGATACAAGCCGCTGCATGGTGCGCGGCCAGGTTGGCTTGCGACCAACCCTTCAACATCACTGACCCTAGGGCATAGAGCGCGCCAACGCCGTTTTCTCGACCATCAGTCTGAGTGGCGTCGTCGCTCGAGCATGACCGTGTCACGCCAGACGCCGTCGAGCTGGGCGATCCGTGAGCGGACGGCGAGGGTCTGGTAGCCGGCGGACTGGTGGAGACCGATCGAGGCGCGGTTCTCCGGGAAGATCGATGTCTGCAGCGTCCACAGCCCACCTGCGTCTGCCTCCACGACCTGGCGGTGCAGCAGGCTCTTGCCCACTCCGGCGCCGCGGGCTGCCTCGGAGACGTAGACACTGGTCTCGCCGACGCCGGAGTAGCACTCACGCGACGAGATCGGGCTGATCGCCGTCCAGCCGACGACGTGCTCCGTCCCGCTCGGCGACCCAGGTGTGGCCCTCGAGCCACTTGCCGGCCAGCTGCTTCAGCGTCGGCACCCGGGTCTCGAACGTGGCGTTGCGAGTGGCGATGCCCTCGGCGTAGATGTCGCGCACCGACCGGGAGGTCGGCATCCTCCATCGCGCGGGTCTGGACGTCGGTGGGGAGGTCCTCAGGGCAGCACGGCGGGGTGGCGAGGGTGCCCATCACGACGTCGGCGGCGTGGGGGAGCCCGGTGCAACAGGCGGGATTGACCGACACGAACGACGCGGTGCCCACCTTGTCGACGGTGACGAAACCGACCTCGGCGAGCTTGCGGACGTGGTGCGAGCAGGTGCTCTGGCTGATGCCGAGGTTCGTGGCGAGGTCACCGACGCGAGCCCCGCCGGTGGCGGTCGAGATGGCGTGCAGCAGGCGCACCCTCGTCGGGTCGGCCAGCGTGGCGAACCATTCCGCGTAAGTGATCGCCGCGTCGTCAGCAAGCGTCTTCATGAGCCGGACATTACATCGATAGAGATCGATTCTTGTTTCATCGAGCCATGTCGATTATGGTCAGGATATCGACGTGCGTCGATGTCATATCGAAGCATGAGGAGCAACCCCATGAGCACCAACCACCCGGTCGTCATCGTCGGCGCCGGACCCACCGGACTGGCAGCGGCTGCCCACGCCCACTCCCGCGGTTTGGCGACCGTGGTGCTCGAGGCCGGCCCGGGCGCCGGATCCGCGGTCGCGCAGTGGGGTCACGTGCGGTTGTTCTCCCCGTGGAACGAGTTGATCGACGCGTCCGCCGAGGAGCTCCTCGCGACAAGCGGCTGGAACAGGCCGGACGCCGACGCCTACCCGACGGGCGCCGAGTGGGTCTATCGCTACCTGGTTCCGCTCGCTGGTCCCTCGCGCCACAGCACAGGTCGAGATCAGGTTCGAGCACCGAGTGGTCGGCATCGCCCGCCAAGGCCGTGATCGCCTCGTCTCGTCCGGACGCGAGGAGGTGCCGTTCGTCGTCCACGTGACGGGCCCGACGGGGGAGTACCGCTTGCTCGCCTCGGCGGTCATCGACGCTTCCGGCACCTGGGGGACCCGAACCCGCTCGGAGCCGACGGCTACCCCGCGCTCGGCGAAGCAGCACACGCCGACCGCATCTCCTACGCCATCCCGAACTTCAACGAGGCAGCCACCGCGTGCGGTTCGCCGGAAAGCACGTCGTCGTCGCAGGCTCCGGCGCGTCGGCGCAGAACGTCCTCGTGGCCCTGGCGCGCCTCGCCGAGTGGAGCCCGGCACGCGAGCGACCTGGGTCGTGCGACGCGGCGAGCTCGGCGACACGCTCGGAGGTGGCGAGAACGACCAGCTCGTCGAGCGCGGCGCGCTCGGGCAACGTGCTCTGAAGGTTGCCGAGTCCGACCTCGTCGCGACCCGCTACGGCTTTCGCGCCGTGGCCGTCCGCGAGCGACGACGGCCGCCTGGTCGTCGAGTCGCAGGACGGCCAGCGTCGTCGAGGACGTCGACGAGATCGTCGTGGTGACCGGGTTCCGGCCCGACCTCTCATTCCTGTCCGAGGTGCGGCTCGACCTCGACCCGGTACTCTCCGCGCCAACCGCGCTGGCGCCACTCATCGACCCGGAGGTCCACTCCTGCGGCACGGTCTACCCCCACGGGGCTGCCGAGCTCGCCCAACCCGATGCCGGCCTCTACCTGGCCGGCATGAAGTCCTACGGTCGGGCGCCGTCGTTCCTCACCCTGACCGGCTACGAGCAGACCCGGAGCATCGTGGCCGCCATCACGGGCGACCATGCAGCGGCGGCCCGGGTCGAGCTGGTCCTGCCGGAGTCCGGCGTGTGTGGTGGGGCGGGCCAGTTCGACGGAGCACCCGCGGACGCCGATGGCGGCTGCTGCGCCGTGGCGGCAAGATAGACACATGTCGAAGTCCCAGCTCGAGCTCACGCCGACCGAGACCGTCGCGTGCTGCTCACCGCTCACCAAGGAACCGCTCAGCGCGGCGTCGGCCGACCGGATCGCACCGCTCCTCAAGGCACTCGCCGACCCGGTGCGGCTGCGGTTGCTGTCTCTGGTCGCATCCCACGCGGAGGGCGAGGCGTGCGTGTGCGACCTCAACGACGCCTTCGACCTGTCGCAACCGACCATCAGCCACCACCTCAAGGTGCTGCACGAGGTCGGCTTGCTCGACCGGTCGAAGCGCGGGGTCTGGGTCTTCTACCAAGTCCGGCCCGAGCCACTGGCCGATCTTGCGTCCCTGCTCGGCGGGGTCGCCCGATGAGCCTGATCCGCCGTGCCGCCGCAGAACTCATCGGCACCGCGTTCCTGGTCACCGCCGTCGTCGGCTCTGGCATCGCAGCGAGTCGTCTGTCACCGAACGACGTCGGCCTGCAGCTGCTGGAGAACAGCCTCATCACCGGTGCCGCCCTGGTGGCGTTGATCTTGGCCCTGCAGCCGGTCTCAGCGGCCTTCAACCCGGTGGTCACGCTCGCTGAGGTCGCGCTCGGGCTGGTCAGCAAGAAGGAGGCGCCGGCCCTGATGGGCGCGCAGTTCTCCGGGGGCATCCTGGGCGCCGTCGTCGCGAACCTGATGTTCGACCTCGATGCGATCAACTTCTCCACCCACGAGCGCAGCCGGCGGCGACCTGTGGCTCGGCGAGGTCGTCGCCACGTTCGGGCTGGTGCTGGTGATCTTCGGGTCGATCAGGGCGGGCCGCACTGACACGATCGCGTACGCCGTGGGCGGCCTACATCACCGCCGCCTACTGGTTCACCAGCTCGACCAGCTTCGCGAACCCTGCGGTCACCGTCGCCCGGATGTTCTCCGACACGTTCGCCGGCATCGATCCGTCCTCGGTGGCGATGTTTATCCTCACGCAGCTGATCGGTGCCGCGCTGGCGGTCGGCGTCGTGGCCCTGCTCTTCCCGCGCGACTCGTTGACCGCGCCCGACCCGGAGAACCCGAGCCATAGGAGACCCGCGTGACCACTGAAAACACTGACAAGACGATCCCGAAGCCCGCCGTGCTCTTTGTCTGCGTGCACAACGCGGGCCGCTCCCAAATGGCCGCCGGATACCTCAAGCACCTCGCCGGCGACCGCATCGACGTGCTGTCGGCTGGCTCGCAGCCGGCCGACCAGGTCAACCAGGTCGCTGTCGCTGCCATGGCCGAAGAGGGCATCGACATCGCGTCGGAGGAGCCCAAGATCCTCACGACCGATGCCGTGCAGGAGTCCGACGTCGTCATCACCATGGGCTGTGGCGACGAGTGCCCCTACTTCCCCGGCAAGCGCTACGAGGACTGGCAGCTCGACGACCCAGCTGGGCAGGGCATCGAGTCGGTGCGCCCGATCCGCGACGAGATCAAGACTCGGATCGAGGCGCTCATCGACTCGCTGGTCGAGCGCGCGGGTGGCTGAGTAGCTGCCGCTATCGCGGAGGATGGGTCGCATGTCGCAGTCAGGGTTCCCGTCGCGCGACTTCACGCGGCTGTGGTGGGCGGAGTCCGTTTCCACCCTGGGTTCCAACGTGACGATGCTGGCACTGTCGACCATAGTCGTGCTCACGCTCGACGGTTCGGCACAGGACGTCGGGTGGCTAGGTGCTGCGCGCTGGCTTCCCTACCTGGTGTTGGGGCTAGTCGTGGGTGCGCTCGTCGATCGATCTCCGCGCCGCCCTGTCCTGCTAGCCACCGACCTGGTGCGTGCCGTCATCGTGGTCACCGTTCCGGTCGCCTGGGCGGCCGACCGACTGTCCATCCCGTTCCTCCTTGTGGTGGTCGCAAGCCTCGGCACCGCAACCCTCATCAACGACGCGGCGTTCATGTCCTTGCTGCCAAGAGTGGTGCCTCGACCTCACCTGCAATCTGCGCATGCCCGGATCGACACGACCGATGCTGTCGCGCAGACCGCGGGACCGGCGGTCGGAGGGTTGGTGATCAAGCTCGTCGGAGCGCCACTGGCGCTGCTGGTCGACGCACTGAGCTACCTGGTCTCGGCGGCGCTCGTGCTCACGCTGCGGGTCTCGGAGGTGCGTCGGGCTCCAATCCAGCCCCCGCACGTGGTGCGCGAGATCCGCGAGGGGGTGCGGTGGGTCTACCGAGGATCCGGTCTCGCGACGCTGGCCTGGGCCACGCACCTGTGGTTCGTGGCCAACGCGCTCCTCGCGACCGTCATCGCTCCCTACGCTCTCATCACCCTGGGACTCTCGCCCTTCCAGTTCGGACTTGCGGCTGCTGCCGCGGGCGCCGGGAGCATCTGCGGCGCCGTCGCTTCCGGGGCGGGTGGACGCCGCCTCGGCACCGGGGGCAGCATCATCACCGCACATGCCGCGACGACCCTCGGCGTGTGCGTGATGGCGCTGGCAGGGCTGGGCACTACCTCGTGGGCGGCAGCCGGCCTGCTCGGTGTCGGTCAGCTCCTGCACGGCTTCGGGCTCGGCTTCAGCAACTCGCACGAGATGACCTACCGCCAGGCGCTTACGCCCGACCGCCTGCAGGCGCGCACGAACATCACCATGCGCTCGTTCAATCGAGCGGTGATGGTGGTGGTCGCTCCACTGGGTGGCCTGCTCGCCGTCCAGACGAGCAACCGTGCTGCCCTTGTCTGCTCCGCCGGTGTCTTCGCCGCCGTCGTGGTCGTGCTCGCGGTCTCGCCGGTGCGCACCGTCCGCGCCGAATCCATGCTGGAAGAGGAGTGATCGTGAAGGTACGCCACACACCGCTGGTGCTCGATCTGTCTGGCATCACCTATCAACTCGGCCCCGACTCGGTACGACGGCCAGGCGTGGCCGAGGGCTCGGTCACCGAGTTCTCGTGGGACGCGAGTGCGATCTATCCGAGCACCTCGCGGCGATTCTGGGTCTACGTGCCTGCCCAGTACGACCCGGCCGAGCCAGCGTCGCTCATGGTCTTCCTCGACGGCGGGGGCTTCCTCGACGCTGACGACGATCTGAGGGCCGCTGTCGTCCTCGACAACCTGATCGACGACGGCGACCTGCCCCCCACCATCGCGGTGTTCGTCGACCCCGGAACACGCGACGACGACGGGCCCGCGCCGGGCCAGTTGAACCGTCAGCGCAACGCGGAGTACGACGCCTTCGACGCCCGCTGCGCAGCGCTCCTGATCGAGGAGATCATCCCGGAGGTCGCCTCTCGTTGGTCGATCACCCAGGATCACGACCGGTGGGTCGTGTGCGGGTTCAGCAGCGGTGGCAACGCCGCGTTCACGGCCGCCTGGTTGCGCCCCGAGACCTTCGGCGGGGTGCTCTGCTTCTCGTCCAGCTTTGCTCAGATGCCCGGCGGGAACCCCTACCCGGCGCTCATCACCGAGACGCCGCCCCGACGCACCCGAGTACTTCTGCAGTTCGGACATCGTGACCTGGGATGGGACGAGCCCCACGGCAACTGGCTCGCTGAGAATCTTCGTGTCGGGGCGGCCCTCGCCGAGGCGGGCTACGACCTACGGCTGGTGCTCGGCGACGGCGGGCACGAGACCAGTCACGCGGGAGCGGTCCTGCCGGATGCGCTGCGATGGGTCTTCAGAAGCAGCTCGTCGCACTTCTGAACCAGTGCCGGGCAGTCGTGCTCGCGATAGATCTGCGCTGCAGCCTCGGCCAGCGGCGCCACGCGTGCCAGCGCCGCAGGCGACCCCGATCTGACCAACGCCCGGGCGTGCTCGTAGTAGTTGCGAGCGAGCAGCACAGGTGCGCCGTACTCGGCCAGCCGGTGCGCGGCCAGCTCGAAGTTCGTCTCGGCGGACTCCACGTGACCCAGGGTCGCGTCCAACACGCCGAGGATCGTCGCGGAGTGCGCGGTGGCGGTCGGGCCAGACACCGCGACGACGTCTGGCACCGCAGCGACGAGCGGGCGGGCGGCCTCGGCCGCGTCACGACGGTCGAGGCGGTTGGCCACCATGGCCAGCTGGTCGAGCGCCGGCAGCCAGGCGTAGGTGCGCGCGATGGCGTGCATGCCGTCGGCGAGGATCCGGTCGACGCTTCGATGGGCGTCGTCGACCAGGCCACGTTCGTACTGAGCCAGGGCGATGACGGTGCGCAGCGGCCCCTCCAGGGTGGGGTTCGAGTCGCTGGCCTCGACCAGCACCTCCAGCAGCTCACCGATCCGGCCCTGGGCGATGCGCACGTCCATGAGCTGGACGGCGTACAGCACGAACGCGTCGGTGATCCCGGCGCCCGTAGCGAACGCGAAGGCCTCGTCGGCCGCCGCTTCGGCCTCGCCGAGGTGCCCATCGAGGCGCAAGACGCAGGTCTCCATCACCGCGCGGGACCACACCAGTAGGGGCTGCGACCCAGAGCCGGCCAGCTCGAGCTGCTCCATGGCGCTGGTGACGCCGGGTCGATCCAGTGCCTCGATCGCCGTGTAGGCGCTGTGATAGGCGGTGAACGTGCGCACGAAGGGGTCGCTCAGGGTGGCGACCAGCTCGCGCAGCTCGGTCATGATCGCTCGCCGTCGGTCCAAGGTCTCGGCGGCGAGGAGCGCGGACACGCTCGAGACCAGCACCCGAGCACGAGGGAGCGGGTCCAGGTCGTTCGCCAGTTGCAAGGCCTCGTCGACGAGGGAGCGACGAAGCTCCAGCGGTGCCACCGTCGCGATCTCGGATCCGAGCATGGCCAGGAGGTGGGCGCGCTCCGCACCCGAATCGGGGCACAGCTCGATTCCCTTCTCCAGCAGGCCACGCAGCACGTCGTCGGTCTCGCCCAGGGACGTGGCGAACGAGCGGTCCATGGCGAACAAGGCCTCGGCCAGACGTGCTCCGTCACCGAGGTCCGCAGCCAGCTGGGCCGCGCGTATCAGCTGGTCGTGAGCCTCGGGATCACCTGCGTCGCGCATGGCCGTGCCGATCTCAGCGCGAGGTCGGACTCGATGCCGGCACTGGCCGCCGCGATCCGCTGCACCATCTCCTGGGCAGTACGGAACCAGCGCAGCGCCTCGTCGGGCGCCAGAGCTGTCAACGCGTGATGACCGGCTTGTCGGATGACGTCGACGGTGCGAGTCATCGTCGACTTCTGCCTCGATGAGGTGGTTCGCGACCTTGCCGGCGAGGTCGCCCAGTCCCGGAGCGTGCTCGGGCAGCAGCACGTCGGCGACGTGGCGATGGAGTCGGGCTCGGCGGGCACTCGACAGGTCGGCATGGAGGGCATGGGCGATCAGGGCGTGGACGAACCGCAGGTGCCCGAGCTTGGTCGCGGTCTCGGCGAGCAGCGCGGCCCGCAGGCCCTCGTCCATGAGCTCGACAACTCGGTCGACCGGGAGGTCTGCCACCTCGGCCACGAACTCGATCTCGAACTCCAGGCCGATCGTGGCTGCGACGGTCAGCACACGCACGGCATCCGGCCCCAGCCGGCCGACGCGATGCGCGACAAGCTCGCGGACGCTCGCAGGTGAGGGGAGTTCCTGCAGGGGCGTGGTCAAGCCCCAGACCCCGTCACTGTCCGGCGCGATGTGACCGGCTTCTCGGAGGTCACGCAGAGCCTCGGTCACGAAGAGAGGGTTGCCTGCAGTGTCGCGCTCGAGCAGCTGGCACAGCTGCAGGCTCTCGGGGGTGAGCTGCTGCCCGCTCGCGTTGTGGAGCAGCTCGCTGATGTCGTTCTGACGCAAGCCAGCCGGTGCGACCCGATCGACGCGGTCCTCACGTCGAAGCTGAGCCAGACACTCAGTGAGGTCGTCGGCGGGTTCGGAGTCACGGTAGGTCGCCACCACCTGCACCGCCGAGTCGGCGAGAGAGCGATGCAGGTGCGACAGCAGCAGCAACGTCGGCTTGTCGGCCCAGTGGAGGTCGTCGAGAACGACCAGCAGGGGGTTGCGTTCCGCGAGGGCGCTGAGGAAACGGGTGACTGCCTCCATGAGCAGGTAGCGCTCGGTCTCACCGTCAGAGCGAGTCGGTGCGGGAAGGCCCGGCATCCGCGCACCCAAGCGGGGGAGCAGCCGCACGAGGTCTGGTCCGGCGGCCGCCACGTATGCCTCGAGGAACCCGCCACCGATGTCCTCGACGACGTGCCCGAGGGACTCCACCCAGGGCTGGTAGGGCACTCGGAGGCCCTCGGACACCGAGCCGTAGAGAACGGTCCCACCATGGGCGTGCACGCCGATGGCGTGATCGCTGACGAGCCGGGTCTTGCCGATGCCCGGCTCTCCGGCCACGAGCACCAGTCGACCCTCGCCCGAGGTTGCGGAGTGCCACGACGAGGCCAGCACAGCGGTCTCGGCTCCCCGACCCACGTGAGGACTCTCGCGGGCCACGCGGAAGCGGGTGGGGAGCGAGAGGCCCCCACCCGGTGTGGGTAGCCACTGCACCTCGTGCGCCAGCACGGGAACGGGCAGCCCTTTCAGGTCGAGTAGGCCGACGTGGGTGAACTCGACCTGGGCGACGGCGCCGGCGAGGTTCCGGACGAGGTCGGTGGCCAGGATCTGTCCGCCGTCGGCGCGGGCGCAGAGGCGTGCGGCCTGGACGACCGGTTCCCCGAAGAAGTCGCCGTCCTCGGCGTTGACCTCACCGACGGCGATACCGATCCGGATGAGCAGCTCGTGGTCGGCGCGCCGGTTGCGCGAAGTCACCCGGCGTTGGACCTCGACGGCGGCGCCCACCGCGGCCCGCACGCTCTCGAACGCGAGCATGACTCCATCGCCCAGGTTCTTGACCTCTCGACCGCCGGCGTCGGCGCACGCCGTCCGCAGCAGGGCAAAGTGCTCCTTGCGGAGCAGCTCAGACCGTTCTGCGCCGACGCGCGCCGACAGCTCGGTCGAGCCGACCAGATCGGTGAAGACGAGAGTGACGGTCTGCCACGCCATGGCGTCACCTCTCTCGCGAGAGTGCGGGATTCGCAATCTAGACGAATTCGGCGATCTCGGCTCCGATCTGGGCGCAGATCAGAACTCGTAGTCGAACTCGGCGACGTCCTTGGCGAAGACCTTGGCCACGTGTGCCCGGGTCTTGCTGTCGTAGTAGTCGCGGTAACCGGTGCGCTTCGAGGCGTTGTCGTGGCTCAGACCCTCGGTGCTGAGCCCGAAGTGCTCGAGCGCGAAGCGGGAGTCGTCGGAGAGGTTCTCGGTGCGTCCGATGAAGTCGGCCCGGCGGTCACCGACGACGAGGTAGTCGATCTGCGGCTTGCGCAGCCGCGGGAAGTCGCGGGTGCCGTCGAAGACGAACTGCTCGAAGTCGGAGTACGTCGACGTCGTGCGCCAGAACTCGTTCCACTTGTCCTCGACGTCGATGCCCTTGCGGTCGCTCCAGGAGCTCCAGTTCTCGATCATCGACCACCACGAGACCATCCGGTCCCACGGGTTCCGCACGAAGCCGAAGGTCCAGTAGTCGACGAGGTCGGGCTCCTTGCGCAGGATCCGGCGGAGCGGGGCGTGCCGCTTCTCGTTCGACCGGACGTCGGTGAGCTGCGACTTCAGGAGGTTCGTGAGCGTGACCCCGCCGGTCTTCTGCACGTGCACGAAGAGCAGCTTGTGCTCGTCGGAGATGATCACCGGCCGAGCCTATCGGCCCCTAGCGACTTGCGTACGACGTGCCGCGCGCGGCGCGCTCCCAGACGGTGCCCGCCACCCCGTCCAGCCCGTCCAGCCCGGCCAGCGCGAGCTCGCGCTTGAGCACCTTGTTCGTCGCGGTGCGGGGGAGCGAGTCGACGATCCGCACGAAGCGCGGCCAGCCCTTGCGCGAGAGATCGAACTGCTCGGTCAGGAACGCCTCGAGCGCCGTGGGCGTCAGGTCGTCCACCAGGGTCAGCGCAGCAACCACCTGGTCGCCTGAGTCCGGGTCCGGGACGGCGTAGACCGCCGCCTCCGAGATGGCGGGGTGCCGCAGCAGGACTCGCTCGATCGGCGCCGCGCCGAGGTTCTCGCCGTCGACGCGCAGCCAGTCGGCCGTGCGGCCGGCGAAGTAGACGAAGCCGTCGGCGTCGCGGTAGGCGAGGTCGCCCGACCAGTACATCCCGCCACGCATCCGCTCCGACTCGGCGTCGGCGTCGTTGTAGTAGCCCGCGAACGCGCCCGCGCCGAGGGTGTTCACCAGCTCGCCGGTCGCTTCCTCGGCGTTCAGCAGCCGGCCGTCGTCGTCGAAGACCGCGTCGGGGGTCGGCTGCCTGGCTCTCGGGGTCGAGCACCGCCACGCCCTCCACCGGTCGGCCCAGGCTGCCTGGCGGCATCTCGGGCACGCGCTGCACGATCACGGCGTTCTCGGTGGAGGAGTAGGAGTCGACCACGACGCAACCGAACCGCTCGCCGAACGCTGCGATGTCACGCTCGTTGGCCTCGTTGCCGAACACCAGGCGGAGCGGGTTGTCTGCATCATCCGGCGCGGAGGGCGTGGCCATCACGTAGGCAAGCGGCTTTCCCACGTAGTTGGCGTACGTCGCGCCGTAGCGGCGGACGTCGGGCAGGAAGCCCGAGGCCGAGAACTTCGGCGCGAGCGCGATCGTGGCTCCGACCGCGAGCGCTGGTCCCCACCCGGCCATGATCGCGTTGGAGTGGAACATCGGCATCGACAGGTAGGCGACGTCGTCCGCGCCCAGGCCGAACCGTTCGGAGAGGAACTGTCCGGGGTAGGCCACCTTCGTGTGGGTGACGTTGACGGCCTTCGGCTCGCCTGACGTGCCGGACGTGAAGATCAGCATGAGCAGGGTGTCGGCGGTGATGCCGATGTCGGGCGCCGCGGCGTCGTGGTGCTGCGCCAGCAGGCCGGACCACTCCGCTGAGTCGACGAGCAGCACCGGCACGTCGAGCGCAGGCAGGAGCGCGGCGTGAGCGGCGTCGGTCACCACCACCTGCACGTCGGCGCGTCGCGACGTCGGCCGCCAGTGCCGCCCCCTGGCGCGTCGAGTTCAGACCAACGACCACCTGGCCGCCCAGAGCGGCGCCGCCGAGCAGGAAGGCGAACTCGGGCACGTTGTCGAGCAACACACCCACGTGCGGAGGTCGCCCGTCGGGGAGCAGTTCCGCCAACAGGGCTGACCGCACGGCGGAGCACCGCACGACCTCGGCCCACGACCACCGCTCGTTGCCGGCGAGCAGCCCGTCGCGGGCGTCGTCCGCCCGCGCGAGCAGCTGGTCGCGGACCGTCAGGGACGGATCGGCAGGCACCCGCGAGCCGTGATCAGACGGGCTCGGACGCGAGCACGCGCCCGATCGCGAGTGCCTGCTCGGTGGCGCCACCGAACAGGAACTCGAAGCGCTTGGCGGTGGTGAAGTAGCGGTGCGCCTCACCGTCGAGGTCGATCCCGACCCCGCCATGCACGTGCACGGTGGTGTGGGCGAGCTTGTGGCCGGCGTCGGCGGCCCAGAGCTTGGCGGTGGCGACCTCGGTCTCGGCCGGCAGCCCCTCCGACAGACGCCAGGCGGCCTGCCACAAGGTCAGCCGCTGAGCGAGGACGTCGATGAAGCCGTCGGCCAGGCGCTGCGAGACGGCCTGGAACGTGCCGATCGGCCGACCGAACTGCTCGCGCGTCTTGGCGTAGGCCGCGGTGAGGGCGAGTGCGCCCTGGGTGACACCGAGCTGCTCAGCGGCTGCGCAGACCGTGACGAGCTGCACGAACCGGGCGACGTCGCCGCCGAGGTTGGTCGCGGGGGCGCCGTCGAGGTCGAGCCGGACCACGATGTCGCCGTCGCTGGTGCGCTGGTCGACGCGGGTGACTCCTGCGGCCGAGGTCTCGACGGCGAAGACGGCAACCCCGTCGTCGGTCGTCGCCGTCACCAGGACGACGTCTGCGGCGCCGCCGGCGCGCACGAGCGACTTCGAGCCGGTGAGCGTCCAGGCGTCACCGTCGCGGCGCGCCGTCACGGTCGGCCTGGCCGGGACGTGTGCGCGCTCCTCGGCGATGCCGACGGTGAGCACCCGGCCGGTCGCGAGGAGTGCGGACTTCTCGCTGGCGTCGCTCTCGGCCACGAACAGCGCCGCAGGACCGTGCACGGCCAGCGGTACGGGGGCGACCGTTCGGCCGACCTCCACGAGCACGCGGCACAGCTCGAGCAGACCGAGTCCGGCGCCCCCGTGCTTCTCGGGAAGCGCCAGGCTCAGGAGGCCCGCGGAGTCGAGCTCGCGCCACAGGTCGCGGTCGAACCGGTCGCCGCCGGCCTCGACCTGCTTCATGCGTTCGTTGGTGGCGCGATCGCCGAGGATCTTGGCGGCCAGCTCGGCGGCCTCGTCCTGCTCAGGGGTGAAGGTGAAGTCCATGGGATCTCTCTCGATCGTTTCGGGTCGGCGGGTCAGCGCTTGGCGGCCGGCAGGCCGAGCCCGACGTAGCCGATGATGTCGCGCTGGATCTCGTTGGTGCCGCCGCCAAAGGTCATCACCAGCGAGGAACGGTGGTAACGCTCGAGTCGACCGGCCAGCACGGCACTGGGGGAGTCGCCCGTCAGACCGGCGTGCGGCCCGACGATCTCCATCAGGGTGCGGTAGACCTCGGTGTTGAGCTCGGAGCCGTAGATCTTGATCGCCGAGGCCTCGGCCGGAGAGAGCGCCACGTCGGCGTCGGCGTCCGCGGCCAGCTTCCAGTTGAGCAGCGACAGCGCCTCGACTCGAGCGTGCGCCCGGCCGAGGGCCAGCTGCACCCACTCGGTGTCGATGACGCGCTGCCCGTCGGGGTTCTTGGTGGCCTGGGCCCACTCGCGCACCAGCTTCAGCGACATCACCGTCGGTGCGGCCGAGGTGAGGGAGACCCGCTCGTGGTTGAGCTGGTTGGTCATCAGTGACCAGCCGCCGTTGAGCTCTCCGACCAAGTTGGACGCCGGCACTCGGACGTCCTCGTAGTAGGTGGCGCTCGTGCCAACGCCAGCCACGGTGTGCACGGGGGTGTACGAGACGCCGTCAGCCTGCGCGGGCACCAGGATCATCGAGACGCCCTTGTGGCGCGGTAGGTCGGGGTCGGTACGGCAGGCGAGCCAGAGCCAGTCGGCGTACTGGATCAGGGAGGTCCACATCTTCTGGCCGTTGATGACCCACTCGTCTCCCTCGCGCACGGCCTTCGTCTTCAGCGAGGCGAGGTCGGTGCCCGAGCCGGGCTCGGAGTACCCGATGGAGAAGTGCAGCTCGCCAGCCAGGATCTTGGGAAGGAAGAACTCCTTCTGCTCCTCGGTGCCGTACCGCATGATCGTGGGCCCGACCGTGTTCAGCGTCAGGTACGGGATCGGCACGCCCGCGTCGGCCGCGGCGTCAGTGAAGATCAGCTGCTCGATCATCGAGCGGTTCTGACCGCCGTACTCGGTAGGCCAACCGATGCCGAGCCAGCCATCGCTGCCGATCTGCCGGATGACCTCCTTGTAGACCCCCGCCTCGCCGAACTCGCCGGTGGCGGAGGCGAGGCCGGCCCGGCGCTCAGGGGTGACCAGCTGTCCGAAGTACTCCTTGAGCTCGGCGCGCAGGGCGAGGTGCTCGGGATCCAGGGCAATACGCATGGCGACAATCTAGAACGTGTTCTCGTTTTGGGCTAGCCTGAGGTCATGAGTGAAGTTCGGCATCTCGACCAGGGCAGCGCCCCGGAGCGCTTCGCGCGCGGCTGGCACTGCATCGGCATGGCCGCCTCGTTCGCCGACGGCAAGCCGCACGGCATCGCCGCCTTCGGCACCAAGCTGGTCGTCTGGGAAGACACCCAGGGCAAGCTCCAGGTGCTCGACGGCTACTGCCGGCACATGGGTGGCGACCTCGCCCAGGGCACGGTCAAGGGCGACAACATCGCCTGTCCGTTCCACGACTGGCGCTGGGGCGGCGACGGCAAGTGCCAGGCCATCCCGTACGCGCGTCGGGTGCCGCTGCGAGCGCGGACCCAGCGCTACGAGACCGCCATCGTCAACGACCAGCTCCTGATCTGGCACGACGTCGAGGGCTCCAAGGCCGACTACGACATCCTGCCGCCGCAGCTGCCGGGCCTGGCCGAGGGCGAGTTCACCGACTGGACCTGGGTCTCTGAGGAGATCGACGGCTCGCACTGCCGCGAGCTCATCGACAACGTCGTCGACATGGCGCACTTCTACTACGTGCACTTTGCGTTCCCGACCAGCTTCCGCAACGTCTTCGAGGGCACGGTCGCGACCCAGTACATGGAGTCGAAGGGTCGCCCCGACAAGACCGAGGGCTACGGCGACGCCGAGCTCTTCCTCAAGTCCGAGGCCACCTACTACGGGCCGTCGTACATGATCAACTGGCTCGACACCGACTACAAGGGCTTCAAGACCGAGGTCATCCTGGTCAACTGCCACGTGCCGACCGGCCCCGACTCGTTCCGCCTGCAGTACGGCATCACTGTGCGCAAGCCGGAGGGCATGGACGACGAGACGTCGAACTTCATCTCTGCCAAGTACGCCGAGATGTTCGGCAGCGGCTTCCTCCAGGACGTGCACATCTGGAAGAACAAGGTGCCGGTGCAGAACCCGCTCCTGTGCGAGGAGGACGGTCCGGTCTACCAGCTGCGTCGCTGGTACGAGCAGTTCTACGTCGACCAGGCCGAGGTCGTGCCCGAGATGATCGACCGGTTCGAGTTCGAGGTCGACACCACCAAGGCCAACGAGTACTGGCAGGACGAGGTCGCCGAGAACCTCCGGCTCAAGGCCGAGGCCGACGAGGCCGCCGGGGTCACGGCGGGTCACTGACCATGGCCTCGTTCGTGCCCACCAACAAGGACACGCTGGAGGACCAGCGCCTCTACACGCAGGCGCGGCTCGTGGAGGTGGCGTGCCTCGACTGCCTCACCAGGGTCGGGGTCAAGAAGAACAGCGACCACCACACCTCGATCCAGTGGCACGACGACGGCGTGCAGCACTGCCCGGAGTTCGCCCGCCAAGCCGGCCAGCCCAGCGGACGCGTCGTCCGCGAGGGGTGTCCACGGCTGACCGCGAGCATCGACGCGGCCGTGCGAGAGGGCATCATTCGGATCGGCGCCGAAGACGGCTACTGAGCCGCCGACCCGCACCGTAGATCCCGCACCGCTAGAAAGAGATCCCGTGGAGACCCAGTCCTACGAGCTCGAGATCGTCGAAGTCGTTTCGGAGACGGCCGAGGCTCACTCGATCACCTTCGCCGTGCCCAGTGGTGCGGCCGAGGAGTTCACCTACACGCCCGGCCAGTTCCTCACGGTCGCGGTGCCGAGCGACCAGACCGGGGTCGCGGCGCGCTGCTACTCCTTGTCGAGCAGCCCCCACGACAACGACGGCACGCTCACCGTCACCGTCAAGCGCACCGCCGACGGCTACGCCTCGAACTGGATCTGCGACAACCTCGGCAAGGGCGACACCCTGCGGGTGCTCCCGCCGAGCGGAATCTTCACCCCGAAGTCCCTGGACGCCGACCTGCTTCTGATGGCCGGCGGCAGCGGCGTCACTCCGATCATGTCGATCACCCGCACCGCGCTGGCGCACGGCACCGGCAAGATCGTGGTGTTCTACGCCAACCGCGACCAGGACTCGGTGATCTTTGCCCAGCAGCTGCGCGAGCTTGCCGCCGAGCACCCCGAACGGCTGCAGGTCATCCACTGGCTCGAGACGGTGCAGGGCCTGCCCACGGCCGAGCAGATGAAGGCCTTCGCGGCCACCCACATCGGGTACGACGCGTTCTGCTGCGGGCCGGCGCCCTTCATGAAGATGGTGATGTCGGCGCTCAAGGAGCTGGAGTTCCCGCGCGAGCGGCGCCACCAGGAGAAGTTCGTCTCCCTGGGCGGCAACCCCTTCGGCGACCTCGACCAGGTCGAGCAGGCCGAGGAAGAGATCGCCGAGGCCGAGAACGACGAGACCGGCGGGGACACCGCCACCGAGCCCGAGCCGGGCATCACGACGTCCGGATCCGTGACCCTCGAGGTCGAGCTCGACGGCGAGACCCACACCTTCGACGACTGGGGCGGCGGCGCCAGCATGCTCGAGCACCTCGAGTCGAAGGGCGTGAAGGCTCCCTACTCCTGCCGCGAGGGCGAGTGCTCGGCGTGCGCCGTCCGGTTGCTCGAGGGAGAGGTCGAGATGAAGTTCAACGACGTCCTCGACGACGAGGACCTCGCTGACGGCATCCGGCTGGCCTGCCAGTCGACCCCGACCACCGACACGGTGCGCGCGACCTACCACTGACAAGGAACTCGCGTCCGGGCCGTGACCTCCGGCCCGGCGACGCGTTGATGAGGACATGAATCCTCTCGTCGTGAGCGCCGTCCTGCTTGGTGCGTGTGCCGGCTTCGCCATGCTCGTCGCCGCGGTGCGCACGGCCAGCGAGGGACGAGCGGTGCCCGCCGCGCTCGAGGTGCCCAGGGTGGGGCAGCCAGCTCGCCTGGACGTCGTAGCCGCCGACCCCACGCTCGCCACTTACGGCGACGTGCGTCGCGCCCTCGTGGCCGGCGGCGTCGAGACCGAGCGGGCCTTCGAAGTGGTCACTCGGGCCGTCGAGCGGCACATCACCGCGGTCACGCTGTGGCTCTGGACCACCGAGCACGGTGCCGAGTCGACCGCGCTGGTGATCGCGGCTGACGTCACCGGCGAGAAGCTGCTCATGCACCTCCTCGCCGGCACGGCTCCGGCTACCGACGAGCTCGAGCTCTTCGCCTACCTGAACGGGATGCCGGCGACGAGTCCGGCGGTGGTCGGCTCGGCGCTGCCGACCATCTTCGAGCCCGGCCGTTGGCCAGACTCTGCGGAGTAGGTCTGCGATCTTTCGGGCGTTGCCTGACGGCGGGGGAGGTGTAGGACGTGGAGCTGGATGACGTCATCCGCCGGCTGATCGACTTGCGCATCGAGGCCTCGAACCCGTCCTTCACCGAGATCGGTCGGCGCGTCTTCCAGCTTCGTCGCTCACGCGGCCTCCCCGACTTCGAGTCGCGGGCGCCGCGCTCGACGCTCTACGCCGTCTTTCAGCCGGGTCGCCGTCGCTTGGACGCCGGCCTGGTGGGGGACGTGGTGCTGGCCTTGGGGGGAACCGCCTCCGAGGCCAACGAGCTGATCCGTGCCGCCGGTGCCGCCCAGCAGCGTGGCCCGTCCCACCAGGTGGCTGACGCTGGCCGGGGCGTCCCGACGTCGGGTGCCCTGGTCGGGCGTCGGCGAGAGCTGGACGAGCTCGCCGCGATCGAGCCCGGGTCCCGCACGTGCATCGTCGGTCTGGGCGGCATGGGCAAGTCACACGTCGCCTGGGCCGCAGCCGGCGAACGCGTCGAGTCCGGCCGCGTCTCTGACGTGGTCTACGTCCGGCTGCGAGGCAACGACGCTGACCTCCCACCGATCGCCCCGGAGGTGGCCCAGTCGGCACTGCTCCGACTGTTCGGGCACGGGACGGTGCCTCGTGATCGTGCGGCGCGAGTCGATCTACTGGCCACTGCACTTGCTGAGGCGGATGTCGTGCTCGTCCTGGACGACGCACTCGACCTCCAGCAGGCGGACGCCATCTTGCCGCACGACCTCGGATCAACCGTCGCGTTCGTCACCATGCGCGCCCGCCCGACCTCCGATGTTCCCGTCCTGGTGCTCGAGCCCATGCTCGAGGACGACGCGCTCGAGCTTCTGGCCGCCAGCCTTCCGTCAGGAAAGGTCGCGAGTGACCCAATCGCAGCGCGCACCCTGATGGAGTGCGCGGGCGGTGTGCCGCTGGCCGTCAAGCTCATGGCTGCTGGCGTCGAGGAGCGACCCGGATGGTCGATGGCCGACCACGCCCGGCGGGTGGCAACGCGCACTGAACAGCTTCGACTCGCACCCGCGGTGGCCGCCATCGTCGAGTCCGCCTACGAGACCCTCGACCGCACCGGCCAGTCGTGCCTGCGCCTCCTGGCCAGTCAACCCCTTCCCGACCTGGATCCACCATCGTTGGAAGCGCTCTGGATGCTGGACCCGCCATCGGCTCACGGAATCGTTGCCGGACTGACGAGGGCCAACCTGGTTCAGGCGCGGGCAGGTCGGATCGGCCTGCACGACGTGGTTCGCGCCTTCGCCCAGGACGCAGGCCTGGAGGCCGACCCGCACAGCACCCGCGCCGGCGCTCTCGACCGGCTGACCGACGCGCTGCTCGCCCGTGCCTGGGCGGCCCACGCCGCTCTCCATCGGCCCGGTGAGGGCTGTCTCCACGCACATCGGGAGGTCTCGGTCGAGCCGATGGACGCCGAAGACGCCGGCGCGTGGTTCGACGAGAACGGCGACCGCCTGTTCGCCTTGGCCGAGGCTGTCGAGCTGGGTCGGCCCGACGCCCTCGTCAGCCTGTCGGGGTCGATGGGGCAGTGGCTGACCAACGGCGGTCGACACCAGGACGCGATCTGGCTGCACGGTCGTGCAGTCGTGCACGGCGGAGCGACCGGTGACCCCCTCGACGGCGCGCGAGCGCGTCTGTCATTGGGCATGGCACTGTCGCGGACCGGTGAGCTTGATGCCGCTGACCGTGAGCTCGCCCAGGCCCTCGCAGAGTTCACCGCTGCGGGTTCCACCGAGCCGGTCCGAGCGCTGATCACGGCACTGGCCGTGAACGACCACCAGGCCCAGCGCTACGAGAGCGCGGCCCGGCGATTCGACGAGCTGGCCGAGATCGCTCGAGCAGCGGGCAGCGTGTACGAACGCACCGTGGCGCTGGGCAGCGCCGGTGAGTGCTGGCGAGCAGCCGGCCAGCTGGACGAGGCGGCCGTCCGGCTGTACGAAGCCCTCGCGGCGTCCCGGGCCGAGAGCG
Organism: uncultured Actinomycetota bacterium; assembly: GCA_963781575.1. GTDB lineage: Bacteria > Actinomycetota > Actinomycetes > Propionibacteriales > Nocardioidaceae > Nocardioides. Next base: position 24,525 of record CAWAGM010000006.1, read on the forward strand.
AGAACATGGTCACGGCGGGCACCTTGCTGAACCTGGCCGAGCTGCTGATCGAGCTGGGTCGCCCACGGTTACGAGGAGGATGCGCCACGTCTTCACGACGCACACAACGCCCGTTCGGGCGTTTAGTTACTCAACGACTACCAGCCGCGGGTCCGCCACTCGGGCACCGAAGCCCGCTCGGCGCCGATCGTGGAGTCTCCGCCGTGCCCGGGATAGAACCACGTGTCGTCAGGGAGGCGCTGGAACACCTTCGTCTCGACGTCCTCGATGAGCTGCAGGAAGGCCGCGTCGTCGCCGAAGGTGTTGCCGACGCCTCCGGGGAACAGCGAGTCGCCCGTGAAGAGGTGCGGGTGGCCGCCCGAAGCGGTGTCGTCGTAGAGAAGCGCGATCGAGCCGGGGGTGTGCCCGGCGATCGCGATGACGTCGAGCGCGCAGTCGCCCACCGCGACCGTGTCGCCCTGCTTCACCGAGCCGGTGACCGGCACTCCGGTCTGCGAGGTGATCGCGTCGGCGTCCGGGATGCCGGCGACCACCGCGGCACCAGTGGCATCGACGACGGCGGCCAGGGCGCGGTGGTGGTCCCAGTGCTGGTGGGTCGTCACCACCGTGGCCAGCCCGGCTTCGCCAATGAGGGGCAGCAGCACGTCGGGCTCGGCGGCAGCGTCGATGAGCACCTGGTCGCCGGTGTTGCGGCAGCGCAGCAGGTAGCAGTTGTTGCTCATCTGCTCGTCCACCGCGACCTTGGTGATGGTCAGGTGGGTGAGCTCGCGGACGTCGGGCTCACCTCCGACGGTCACGTCTCCGGTGTAGCTCGAGGGGTCGGTCATGTGGTCACCATCCTTCGATGTGGGGCAGCTGGCCGTCGTCCACGGTCAACCCGTCTCCCGACCCGCGGCCGGTCAACCACCAAGCGAGCGAGGCGGCCGTTCCGGTGACCGTGGGGCCGAGGATGTCGTGCCCGCCACACTGCCAGGTGCGTTCCAGATCGCTGGCGTGCACCAGGAACCCCGTGGGGTGCGGGCGGCCCGACATCCGGATGATCAGCCGTCCGGCGAACTCGACTGGCCAGTCGGCCGGGGTGAACGTCGCACCGAGATCGGCGTGGTGGATCTCCACCTCGTGCTCGCGCATCATCGCGACCTCAGCGGCCTCAAAGGTCCGGTCGCTCCCGGGGGTGCGGACGATCACGACGTCGAGCGCGGAGTCGGGGAGGGCGTCGAGCGCGGCGGCGAGCTCGGTGGTCCCGGAGAAGAGCCGGTCGCGCACCTGGCGGGGCGGCTGCTGGGACAGCGCAGCGATGTCGGCGTCCCGCGCCGAGTCGGAGCCGTACATCGTGACTTCCTGGCCCTGTGTCGCCCCGCGCAGGCAGGCCGCCAGCGCTTCGGCGTTCAGGGCGAGATGAGCCACGACGTGCGAGCGGGTCCAGCCGGGCAGCAGCGACGCGTCGGCGTACTCGGCGTCACTGAGCGCGTCGACGGTGCGCAGGAGGCGTTGGGACGCCGTCCGGAGGGCGGCGGGGACGGTCACAGGATCATCACTGGCCCATCGTGGCGCACGTGGTGGCGCGCGTCACGCACCCGTTTCGTCGGTGGCTCTGGGGTTGTCGGCGCGCCCACCTAGGCTGGGGGAGTGGCTGACCAGCTGATCATCCGGGGTGCGCGCGAGCACAACCTCAAGGACGTCTCCCTCGACCTTCCGCGCGACTCGCTGATCGTCTTCACCGGGCTCTCGGGCTCCGGAAAGTCGTCCTTGGCGTTCGACACGATCTTCGCCGAGGGGCAGCGCCGCTACGTCGAGTCGCTGTCGGCCTACGCACGGCAGTTCCTCGGACAGATGGACAAGCCCGACGTCGACTTCATCGAGGGGCTCTCGCCCGCGGTCTCGATCGACCAGAAGTCGACCTCGAAGAACCCTCGCTCCACGGTCGGCACCATCACCGAGGTCTACGACTACCTCCGGTTGCTCTACGCGCGCGCGGGTCGACCCCACTGCCCCACGTGTGGCGCCCCGATCGAGCGGCAGACGCCGCAGCAGATCGTCGACCGCATCCTGACCCTCGAGGAGGGCAGCAAGTTCCAGGTGCTCGCGCCGGTCATCCGCGGGCGCAAGGGCGAGTACATCGAACTCTTCAAACAGCTGCAGACCCAGGGCTTCTCGCGGGCCCGGGTGAACGGCGCGACCTACACCGCTCGACGAGCCGCCCAAGCTCGACAAGCAGAAGAAGCACACCATCGAGGTCGTGGTCGACCGGCTGGCCGTCAAGGCGAGCTCGAAGCGACGCCTCACCGATTCGGTCGAGACCGCGCTGAACCTGGCCGGCGGCCTGGTGGTCTTCGACTTCGTCGACCTCCCGGCGAAAGACCCAGCCCGCGAGCTGAAGTTCAGCGAGAAGATGGCGTGCCCCAACGAGCACACCATAGACACCGACGAGCTCGAGCCGCGCTCGTTCTCCTTCAACTCGCCGTTCGGCGCCTGCCCCGTCTGCAGTGGACTCGGCACGCGCATGGAGGTCGACCCCGAGCTCGTCGTCCCCGACGTGACCGCAACCCTCGCCGAGGGCGCCATCCAGCCCTGGAGCCAGGCCCACGTCGCTGACTACTTCCTCAAGCTGATGGGAGCGCTCGGCGACGAGCTCGGCTTCGACATCGACACCGCCTGGGAAGACATCTCGGCCCGCGGCCAGAAGTCGATCCTGGAGGGGCACGCCACCAAGGTCCACGTCGTCACTCGCAACCGTTACGGCCGCGAGCGCGCGTACTACGCGCAGTTCGAAGGGGTGCGCACCTACATAGAGCGACGTCACCGAGAGGCCGAGTCCGACACCAGCCGCGAGCGGTTCGAGGGCTTCATGCGCGAGGTGCCGTGCCCTGCGTGCGCCGGCAGCCGGCTCAAGCCCGTCTCCATGGCGGTGCTCCTCGGCGGCAAGAACATCGCCGAGGTCTGCGCGATGTCGATCGACGAGACGGCCGCCTTCCTCAGCGACCTCGACCTGACCGCCCGTGAGCGGCAGATCGGTGAGCGCGTCCTGAAGGAGATCCAGGAGCGGTTGCGGTTCCTGCTCGACGTCGGGCTCGACTACCTCTCCCTCAACCGACCGAGCGGGTCGCTGTCGGGCGGCGAGGCCCAGCGCATCCGGCTCGCCACCCAGATCGGCGCGGGCCTGGTCGGCGTTCTCTACGTGCTCGACGAGCCGTCGATCGGCCTTCATCAGCGCGACAACCAACGGCTCATCGAGACGCTGCTCCGGCTCAAGGACCTCGGCAACACCTTGATCGTGGTCGAGCACGACGAAGACACCATCAAGACCGCTGACTGGGTGGTCGACATCGGTCCCGGCGCCGGTGAGCACGGCGGTCAGGTGGTGCACAGCGGCACCGTCGCCGACCTCTACAAGCACCCCGACTCGATGACTGGCCAGTACCTCTCCGGACGCCGCGAGATCCCCGTGCCCGAGCGTGCGCCGCCCTCGCACGGTCGGCCGCGAGCTCACGGTGCACGGGGCGCGCGAGCACAACCTCCAAGAAGTCGACGTCTCGTTCCCGTTGGGTTTGTTCGTCGCCGTCACCGGGGTGTCCGGCTCCGGGCAAGTCGACCTTGGTCAACGACATCCTCTACACGTCGCTGGCCAAGCAGATCTACCACTCCCGCGCAGTGCCTGGCCGACACCAGAAGATCACCGGGCTCGAGCACGTCGACAAGGTCATCCATGTCGACCAGTCGCCGATCGGTCGCACCCCGCGCTCCAACCCTGCCACCTACACCGGCGTGTTCGACCACATCCGCAAGCTCTTCGCATCGACCCCAGAGGCGAAGATGCGCGGCTACCTCCAGGGTCGGTTCTCGTTCAACGTCAAGGGTGGTCGCTGCGAGGCGTGCTCGGGTGACGGAACGATCAAGATCGAGATGAACTTCCTGCCCGACGTCTACGTCCCCTGCGAGGTCTGCCACGGCGCCCGCTACAACCGCGAGACGCTCGAGGTGCACTACAAGGGCAAGACCATCGCCGAGGTGCTCGACATGCCGATCGAGGAGGCCGTCGAGTTCTTCGCCGCCGTCCCGCCGATCGCACGACACATGAAGACCCTCGTCGAGGTCGGTCTCGGTTACGTGCGGCTGGGGCAGCCGGCCACAACCCTCTCCGGCGGTGAGGCGCAGCGCGTCAAGCTCTCCTCCGAGCTGCAGAAGCGTTCGACCGGTCGCACCGTCTACGTGCTCGACGAGCCGACCACAGGTTTGCACTTCGAGGACATCCGCAAGCTGCTGCTCGTGCTCGGCCGCCTGGTCGACGCAGGCAACTCGGTCCTGGTCATCGAGCACAACCTAGACGTCATCAAGACGGCCGACTGGCTGATCGACATGGGCCCTGAGGGGGGCTCGCGCGGCGGGCTCGTCGTCGCCGAGGGAACGCCCGAGTCGGTTGCAGCCAACCCGGAGAGCCACACCGGTCGGTTCCTCGCCCCGCTGCTCGACGTCCGCGCGGCCGCGACCGCGGCGCCCGCCAAGAAGACCGCGACCAAGAAGACCACCGCTAAGAAGACCACCGCTAAGAAGGCCCCCGCGAAGAAGGCCGGGTGATGTAACCCGCGTCACGCCCGATCGTTGAACGGGCATGCTCCCCGTCAGCCGGCGCGCGCCGGCGATCCGTCACTTCCTGCTGAGCCTGGTCGTCGTCGCCACGACCGTCACGGTGCTGACCTCCGCGGACTGGGTCTCCGCCCAGAACTACCGCTTTCCAGCAGCCACGCCCGCAGCCGAGTGCGGCCCCGGTTCACGACCCGAGTCCGACGTGCAGGGCCGGGTTCCTGCGGCCGACTACGACTCGGGCCGTGCAGCCAAGGGCTACCAATGCAATGCGGTGCAGGTCGGTCGGAGCCAGGGCACGGGTGGGTTCAAGGTGCTGCGGTACGTCGATCGTCGCGGGCACGCGTGCGCCTACTACGACTCCACCCGCGTCTTTCCCTCCGACTTCCTGCAACAGACGAAGACGGGGTTCGGCGTGATCGTCCTCGACATGAACCGGCCGTCGAAGCCTCGAGTGACGACGACGTTGACCACGCCGACGATGCTGAGTCCCCACGAGTCCCTGCTGGTCAACGAGAAGCGTGGGCTCCTCGCAGCTGTCCTCGGCAACGCCTTTGCCAACGTCGGCATCCTCGAGATCTACGACATCAGCAAGAACTGCCGGCAGCCGCGCCTGCTCTCACGAACCACCGAGGGACTCCTGGGGCACGAGAGCGGTTGGTCGCGCGACGGCAACACCTTCTACGCGTCCGGCTCCGGTGGTCAGACGCTCGCCGCAATCGACGTGACGGACCCGACGTCGCCGCGTGTGCTCTTCTCCCAGTTCTACGTCAACTATCACGGCATGCGGTTGTCCCCAGACGGCCGAACCCTCTACGTCGCCAACATCGGCAACGACCTGTCCGAGCTCCGGCTGCCCGGCGAGGGGCTGCGAATCCTCGACGTGAGCGAGATCCAGGATCGCAAGCCGAACCCACGGGTGCGGCTGCTCTCGAACTTGACCTGGCGGGAGTCGGGGATCCCTCAGGTGGCACAGCCCTTCACCCGAGATGGGCGCGAGTACCTCCTGCAGGTCGACGAGTTCACCCGCTACGGCCGGAACAACGGCGGTCTCCGGGTGGAGGACGCCGTCGTGGGCGCAGCTCGCATCATCGACGTCGAGAACCCGCGCAGCCCCAAGGTCGTGTCGAACCTGCGGTTGCAGGTGCAGCAGCCCAAGGAACGCGCGCAGTCGATCGACGATCCGGGTGCCAACACCCCGGTCGGGGGCTACACGGCCCACTACTGCTCGGTGCCCTTCTACGAGGAGCCTCAGCTCGCGGCGTGCTCGATGATCGGGTCAGGCCTCCGAATTTTCGACATCAGCGACCTGTCGTCGCCACGTGAGGTGGCCTACTTCAACCGTCCCGACACCGGAGGGGCCGGTGCGTTCTCCCAGCCCGCCTGGGACGTGAAGCGACGCAGCATCTGGTACTCCGACGCGAACAAGGGATTCTTCGCGGTGCGCCTCACGAACGGGGTCGGCGACCTGCTCAGGCCGGCTCACTAGGGTTGACGTGTGACCCAGCCCATCAGCCGCCGGCGTGCGCTCGCGGGCGCCGCCACAGTTGGCCTCTCGCTGCCGTTGCTCACCGCCTGCGGTGACGACTCCGAGACCGCCGCCACCGACCCGGCAGGAACGCCCGACGACGCGGCCTCCGAAGCGCCCAGCCAGGAGCCGCCCGAGAATTCGGCGGCCGGAAATTCGGCGGCCGGAAGTTCGACGACCGGAATCTCGACCGCGGACGTGCCGGTAGGCAGCGGCCTGATCGTCGCCGCCGACGGCGTGGTGGTCACCCAACCGACCGAGGGCGACTTCAAGGTCTTCAGCGCGGCGTGCACCCACACCGGGTGCCAGGTGGGCAGCGTCAGCAGCACGATCAACTGCCGGTGCCACGGCAGCGTCTTTGACATCACGACTGGCGATGTCCGGGGCGGGCCGGCGTCGTCGCCGCTGCCTCCGATCGACTTCACGATTAAGGGCGACCAGGTCGTGCTCGCGTGACCCAGAAACGCGATCGGGCAACCCGTCTCGCGCCGCGTCGTGTTCCAGGGGCTCGGCAGCCTCGGCATCGCCGTCGCACTGGCCGGGTGCGGGGGAGGCAGCCGAGGGCGGTGCGGCGAATCCGGAGTCCGGCACGGTGCTCGCCACGACCGACGAGGTCCCGGTCGGCGGCGGCCTGGTGCTCTCCGACGAGAACATCGTGATCACCCAGCCGGTCGCCGGGGAGTTTCAGGCGTTCGGAGCCACGTGCACCCATCAGGGCAGCACGATCGAGCGCGTGGGTGCCGACGGTCTTGAGTGCGACCTGCACGGCAGCCGCTTCTCCATCAGCGACGGATCGGCCACCCGCGGGCCAGCCACCGCAGCGTTGCCCAGCGTCGCCATCAGCGTCGAGGGCGACCAGATCATCGCCGCCTGACGCCGGCGCCGCGCTGTCGGCGTCCGCTCGTAGGGTGGAGGCGTGCCACCGCCCCCGACGTCCCGCGCCGCGCGTGGGCCGTTGTCCTACCGGCCCGAGCCAGGCTCGATCCCCACCGAGCCAGGGGTCTACCGGTTCCGTGACGCCAAGGGCCGAGTCATCTACGTCGGCAAGGCGAAGAGCCTCCGTGCCCGGCTGTCGTCGTACTTCCAGGACGTCGCCAACCTCCACCAGCGCACGGCCACCATGGTCACCACCGCGGCCAGCGTCGAGTGGACCGTGGTGAAGACCGAGGTCGAGGCACTGCAGCTGGAGTACTCCTGGATCAAGGAGTTCGACCCGCGGTTCAACGTGAAGTACCGCGACGACAAGTCCTACCCGTGGCTCGCGGTGACCATCGGTGACGAGTTTCCCCGGGTCATGGTCGGCCGTGGCGCCAAGCGCAAGGGCACCCGCTACTTCGGCCCCTACAGCCACGCCTGGGCGATCCGCGAGACCGTCGACATCCTGCTGCGGGTCTTCCCGATGCGCTCGTGCAGCAACGGCGTCTTCAAGCGCTCGGCCCAGATCGGCCGACCGTGCCTGCTCGGCTACATCGGCAAGTGCTCGGCGCCGTGCGTGGGCGAGGTGTCTGCCGAGGAGCACCGCGAGATCGTCGACGACTTCTGCGACTTCATGGCCGGCCAGACGCGGCCGTTCGTGAAGCGCATCGAGCGGGAGATGTACGCCGCCTCCGACCAGCTCGACTTCGAGAAGGCAGCCCGACTACGCGACGACCTGGGTGCCCTCAACCGTGCGCTGGAGAAGCAGGCGATCGTCCTGGGCGACGGCGCCGACGCCGACGTCATCGCGCTGGCCGAAGACCCGCTCGAGGTTGCGGTCCAGGTGTTCTTCGTACGGGGCGGTCGGGTTCGCGGCCAGCGCGGCTGGGTAGCCGACCGACGTCATCGACGGCGGACCGGCCGACCTGGTCGACGACTTCCTGCTTCAGCTCTACGCCGGTGACCCGGAGAGCATTCCGCGCGAGGTGCTGGTGCCCGAGCTGCCGACCGACTCAGCCATCTTCGAAGAGCTGCTCAGCGAGCTCCGCGGCAGCAGGGTGCAGATCAGGGTGCCTCAGCGCGGCGACAAGAAGACCCTCGCAGGAGACCGTGGCGGCGAACGCCTCGCAGGCGCTGGCGCTGCACAAGACCAAGCGGGCCAGCGACCTCACCACGCGGCAACCGCGCGCTCGACGAGATTCGCGAGGCGTTGCAGCTGGAGGAGGCCCCACTGCGCATCGAGTGCTACGACATCTCGAACCTGCAGGGCACCGAGGTCGTGGCGTCAATGGTGGTCTTCGAGGACGGCCTGGCGCGCAAGAGCGAGTACCGCCGCTTCGTCATCCGCGGGGTCGAGGGCCAGAACGACGTCGCCTCGATGCGCGAGGTCATCACGCGCCGATTCCGACGACTGCTCGACGAGCAAGCCCGCTCCGAGGAGCGGCAGACCGAGAACGGGCCGATGCTCGTCGATCCCGAGACCGGTCGACCCCGCAAGTTCGCGTACGCCCCCGGCCTCGTGGTCGTCGACGGTGGGCCACCGCAGGTGGCCGCTGCCCAGCAGGCCCTCGACGAACTCGGCATCGACGACGTCCCGGTGTGCGGTTTGGCCAAGCGCCTCGAGGAGGTCTGGCTCCCCGCAGCGGACGATCCGGTGATCCTGGCGCGCTCGTCGGAGGGGCTGTACCTCCTTCAGCGGATCCGCGACGAGGCTCACCGGTTCGCGATCACCCATCACCGCTCGCGACGCTCGAAGTCGATGGTCGAGAGCGTGCTTGACGACGTGCCGGGTCTGGGGGAGGTCCGCCGCAAGACGCTGATCAAGCACTTCGGGTCGCTCAAGAAGCTACGTGAAGCCGAGGTCGACGACATCGCCCTGGTGCCCGGCATCGGTCCGCGCACGGCGGCCGCCATCAAGGAAGCAGTCGCACAGGCCAACGAGAGCCGCAAGACTGTCTCGGTGAACACAGCGACCGGCGAGGTGACGGAGTCGTGAGCGAGCAGGTCACGAGCCAGGGCGAGCTCGTCGTCGTGACCGGCATGACCGGGGCCGGGCGCAGCACGGCTGCCAAGGAGCTGGAGGACCTCGGGTTCTACGTGGTCGACAACCTGCCACCGAGCCTGCTCCCCGACGTCGTCCGCCTCGTCGACCAGGGCCAGGGCACCCGAGCGCCGATCGCCGTCGTGGTCGACGTCAGGTCCGGTGCCTTCTTCGCCGCGCTCCACACCCAGCTGGCGCAAGGGTTCGTCGGGCGCCGCACGACGCTCGTCTTCCTCGACGCCGCTGACGACGTTCTGGTGCGCCGCCAGGAGGCGGCTCGCCGTCCGCATCCCTTGCAGGGCTCGGGCCGGTTGCTCGACGGGCTGCACCGCGAGCGCCGGGTGTTGGCCGATCTGCGCAGCGACGCTCACTTGGTCATCGACACGTCGTCGCTGAACGTGCACCAGCTCACCGACCGGATCGCTCGCGCGTTCGGCACCCCCGAGACGACGGGCCTCAAGGTGACGGTGGTCAGCTTCGGCTTCAAGTACGGCATCCCAGTCGACGCCGACTTCGTGGCCGACATGCGCTTCCTGCCCAACCCGTTCTGGATCCCCGAGCTGCGCACGCACACGGGTCGTGACGCCGACGTGTCCGACTACGTGCGGTCGCGGCCGGGCGCCGAGGAGTTCCTCGACGCCTACGTCCCGGTGCTCACGGGGGTGGCTGAGGGCTACCTGCGCGAGGGCAAGCGGTTCATGCGTGTCGCCATCGGCTGCACCGGCGGCAAGCACCGCAGCGTGGCGATGACCGAGGAGATCGCCCGCCGGCTCGTCGCCGGCGGCCTCGATGCCAAGCCCACCCACCGCGACCTGGGTCGCGAGTGAGTGCGCAAGCCCTGCGCGCCCAGGCTGTGGTGGCCTTCGGCGGCGGCCATGGTCTGCACGCCTCCCTGACGGCGTTGCGCCTACTCGTCGACGACCTGACCGTCGACGACCTCACCGCGATCGTCACCGTCGCCGACGACGGGGGTTCGTCGGGCCGGCTGCGCAGCGAGTTCAACGTGCTGCCGCCGGGCGACCTGCGGATGGCTCTCGCCGCGCTCTGCGGCGCCGACGAGTGGGGCGACACCTGGGCCCGGGTGCTCCAGCACCGGTTCGAGGGCAACGGCGAGATGCGCGGCCACGTGGTCGGCAACCTCTTGATCGTCGGTCTCTGGGAGCTGCTGGGCGACGACGTCCTGGCACTCGACTGGGTCGGCAAGCTGCTGGGTGCCAAGGGGCGGGTACTGCCGATGGCCCTGACCCCGATGGAGATCCAGAGCGCAGGTGCGCGGCCTCGCCGACGATCCCGACGAGCTGACCTTGGTGCGCGGACAGGTCGAGGTCGCCACCACGGAGGGCGTCATCACCTCCATCGACCTCGACCCCCCCGACCCGCCGGTCAGCGCCGACGCCCTGGCGCAGATCGCCAAGGCCGACTGGGCATTCATCGGTCCGGGCTCGTGGTTCTCCTCGGTCATCCCGCACCTGCGCGTGCCCCGACTGCGCGAAGCCATCGTCACCACCGACGCTCGGCTCGTCGTCGTTCTCAACCTGGAGGAGCAGGCAGGGGAAACCGGCGGCTTCGGCCCGGCCGACCATCTCGCAGCGCTGTTCGAGCACGCGCCCGACCTGCGTGTGCACGCTGTGCTGGCCGACGGGGCTGGGGTCAGCCCAGAACAGGCCATCGAGCTGCAGCGCGCGGTCGACGCATGCGGAGCCAGGCTGGTGCTCGCCGACGTCGCGCGCGCGGACGGTGCACCCCAGCACGACCCGGAGAAGCTGGCCGCGGCCTACGCCTCGATCATGGAGAGCGACGGCACATGAGGAGCCCTCTCGGGTTGTTGACGAACGTGGCAGGATCGCCCGCATGGCGATGACGGCACAGGTGAAGGCAGAGCTCGCCAACACCCAGATCACCAAGACGTGCTGCCGCAAGGCCGAGGTCGCCACGATGCTCCGCTTCGCCGGCGGCCTGCACATCGTCAGCGGCAAGATCGTCGTGGAGGCCGAGCTCGACACCGGCGCCGCTGCGCGGCGGCTGCGCAAGGACATCGAAGAGGTGTACGGCCACAAGTCCGACGTCGTCATGGTGCAGGGCAACGGGCTGCGCAAGGGCAGTCGCTACATCGTGCGCATCGTCAAGGACGGCGAGTCGCTCGCGCGCCAGACCGGGTTGCTCGACCAGCGCGGCCGACCCGTCCGTGGTTTGCCGCCTGCTGTCGTCTCCGGTGGTGGCTGCGACTCGGTCGCAGCCTGGCGCGGCGCGTTCTTGGCCCATGGTTCGCTCACCGAGCCTGGACGGTCGTCGTCCCTCGAGGTGACCTGCCCCGGTCCCGAGGCCGCGTTGGCACTGGTCGGTGTGGCCCGTCGGCTCGGCATCCAGGCCAAGGCTCGTGAGGTGCGCGGTGTCGACCGCGTCGTCATCCGCGACGGCGACGCCATCGGCCAGCTGCTCACGCGCCTGGGCGCCCACGAGACCCTGATGGCCTGGGAGGAGCGTCGGATGCGTCGCGAGGTGCGGGCCACGGCCAACCGACTCGCGAACTTCGACGATGCCAACCTCCGTCGTTCAGCTCGGGCCGCCGTCGCCGCTGGCGCGCGCGTCGAGCGAGCGATGGAGATCCTCGGCGAGGAGGTCCCCGACCACCTGCGCCTGGCCGGCACCCTGCGCCTCGAGCACAAGCAGGCCTCGCTCGAAGAACTCGGTCAGCTGCACGAGCCGGTGCTCACCAAGGACGCCATCGCCGGACGCATCCGCAGGCTCCTCGCAATGGCCGACAAGCGCGCCGAGGACCTCGGCATCCCCGACACCGAGGCGTCGCTGACGCCGGAGATGCTCGCGGAGGACTGACCCGAAACCTGGTCCTTGGCCAGAACACGGTTACCGGCACGTACGTCGGACGAGGTGTCAGCCATGAATTCTGCGCCCGGTAAGGTCAACGCCGTTCCCGGACAGACCATCTGATCCCCGACTGAGCAGCAGGAGCTACCCCGTGACGGTTCGCGTAGGCATCAACGGATTCGGCCGGATCGGCCGCAACTTCTTCCGGGCGGTGCGTGCCCTGCAGAACGAGGGTGGCCTCGACATCGAGATCGTCGGCGTCAACGACCTGACCGACAACGCGGTGCTCGCGCACCTGCTCAAGTACGACTCGATCCTCGGTCGGCTCGACGCCGACGTCAGGTCCACCGGTGACGCGATCCTGGTCGGCGACCAGGAGATCAAGGCGTTCTCCGAGCGCGACCCGGCCGCCCTCGCGTGGGGTGACCTCGGCGTCGACATCGTCGTGGAGTCGACCGGCTTCTTCACCGACGCCACCAAGGCGCGTGCCCACGTCGACCAGGGTGGTGCGAAGAAGGTCATCATCTCGGCGCCGGCCTCCAACGAGGACATCACCGTGGTCATGGGCGTGAACCACACCGACTACGACGCGGCGGCGCACACGGTCATCTCCAACGCCTCGTGCACCACGAACTGCCTGGCTCCGATGGCGAAGGCGCTCCACGACGACCTCGGCATCGTCAAGGGTCTGATGACGACCATCCACGCCTACACCGCCGACCAGAACCTGCAGGACAACATCCACAAGGACCTGCGTCGTGCCCGTGCCGCCGCGCTGAACGTCGTACCGACGTCGACCGGTGCAGCCAAGGCGATCGGACTGGTCATGCCCGAGCTCAAGGGCAAGCTCGACGGCTTCGCGCTCCGCGTACCGGTGCCCACCGGGTCGGCGACTGACCTCACGTTCGAGGCCGGCCGCGAGACCACCGTCGAGGAGGTCAACTCGATCGTTGAGAAGGCCGCCGACGGTCGTTTCCTGCGCTACTCGACCGACCCGATCGTCTCCAGCGACATCGTCACCGACCCGGCGTCCTGCATCTTCGACGCGCCCCTGACCAAGGTCATCGGCAACCAGGTCAAGGTCGTTGGCTGGTACGACAACGAGTGGGGCTACTCCAACCGCCTCGCCGACCTGATCTCCTACATGGGCGAGACCCTCTGATCCGTGGCTGACTACGGAACCCTCGCCACCCTGATCGAGCGGGGTGTCGCCGGGAAGCGGGTCCTGGTCCGCTCCGACCTGAACGTCCCGCTCGACGGCAGCCTCATCACCGATGACGGCCGCATCCGCGCTAGCGTCCCGACCATCAAGGCGCTGGCCGACGCCGGCGCCCGCGTGGTCGTCACCGCCCACCTGGGTCGTCCCAAGGGGACGCCAGAAGACCGCTACTCGCTTCGTCCGGTCGCTGCACGCCTCGGCGAGCTGCTCGGCGCCGACGTGGCCTTCGCCTCCGACACGGTGGGCTCCTCGGCGCAGTCTGTGGTGGCAGGGCTGGCCGACGGCCAGGTCGCGCTGCTCGAGAACGTCCGCTTCAACGCCGGCGAGACCAGTAAGGACGATGCCGAGCGCGGCGCCTTCGCCGACCAGCTGGCGTCGCTTGCTGACGCGTTCGTCTCCGACGGTTTCGGTGTGGTGCACCGCAAGCAGGCGAGCGTCTACGACGTCGCCCAGCGGTTGCCGCACGCGATGGGTGCGTTGGTGTCCGCCGAGATCGACGTCCTGCGTCGTCTCACGGTCGAGCCCGAACGTCCTTACGTCGTGGTGCTCGGTGGCTCAAAGGTCTCCGACAAGCTCGGCGTGATCGACAACCTGCTTGAGAAGGCCGACAAGCTGCTGATCGGCGGCGGCATGGTCTTCACCTTCCTCAAGGCCCAGGGCCACGAGGTCGGCAAGAGCCTGCTCGAGGACGACCAGCTCGACGTCTGCCTGGCCTATCTCGAGCGGGCCGAGAAGTCCGGGGTCACGATCCTGCTGCCCGGCGACATCGTGGTCGACACCGAGTTCCCTGCTGGCGACCGCACGCCGCAGCCGCGCGTCGTCGCGGCGACCGACATCCCCGCCGACTGCCTCGGGCTCGACATCGGCCCTGCCTCGGGCGCCGACTTCGCCGCAGCCCTGGCTGATGCGCGCACCGTGTTCTGGAACGGTCCGATGGGCGTGTTCGAGGTGCCGGAGTTCTCCGACGGAACGCGCGCCGTGGCCGCCGCGCTCACCAAGATCGATGGCCTGTCCGTGGTTGGTGGCGGCGACTCGGCTGCGGCCGTGCGCACGCTCGGCTTCGACGAGGCCGCCTTCGGCCACATCTCAACCGGCGGAGGCGCCAGCCTGGAATACCTCGAGGGCAAGGAACTGCCCGGCATCACCGTCTTGGAGGACTGATCACCATGGCCAGAGCACGCACCCCGCTGATGGCGGGCAACTGGAAGATGAACCTGAACCACCAGGAGGCGGTGGTGCTGGTGCAGAAGCTGGCCTGGACGCTCTCCGACAAGCGCCACGACTACGCGAAGGCCGAGGTGGTCGTCGTCCCCCCGTTCACCGACCTGCGGTCGGTGCAGACCCTCGTCGATGGCGACCGGCTCTCGGTGAAGTACGCCGCTCAGGACGTCTCCACCCAGGACACCGGCGCCTACACCGGCGAGATCTCCGCGGCGATGCTCGCGAAGCTTGGCTGCTCGTACGTGGTGGTCGGCCACTCCGAGCGACGCGAGTACCACGGCGAGAACGACGAGACGGTCAACGCCAAGGCTCACAAGTCGCTGGCGGCCGGCATGACGCCGATCGTCTGCGTCGGCGAGGGTCTCGAGGTCCGCAAGGCCGGCGAGCACGTCGCCTACACGCTCGCCCAGGTCGACGGCTCGTTGGCCGGCTTCACCGCCAAGCAGGTCGCCGGCCTGGTCATCGCCTACGAGCCGGTCTGGGCCATCGGCACCGGCGAGGTCGCCACGCCCGAGGATGCGCAAGAGGTCTGCGGCGCGATCCGCGAGCGGATCCGTGAGGTGCACGGCGACGGCGCGGCCGACGGCGTCCGCGTCCTGTACGGCGGTTCGGTGAAGGCGTCGAACGTCGCCGGCATCATGGTCAAGGACGACGTGGACGGTGCGTTGGTCGGCGGCGCGAGCCTGCAGGCCGACGAGTTCGGCGGCATCTGCCGCTTCTACGACATGCCGATCATCTGATCGCCACACCCCTGACGTAGGATTCCCAACCGTGGAACTGCTCTTTACTGTCCTGCTCATCGCCGCCAGCCTCGTGATGATTCTGCTCGTCCTCCTGCACAAGGGTCGCGGCGGCGGAATGTCCGACATGTTCGGCGGTGGTGTCTCGAGCTCGCTCGGTGGCTCCTCGGTCGCCGAGCGCAACCTCGACCGATTCACGATCGGCGTCGGCGTCATCTGGTTCGCCTGCGTGATCGCCCTCGGACTCCTCAAGGCCTACTGAGCTCCACCCGCTTTCTCACAGCACGCTCCCCACACGAGACTCCCCTTAGAGCACAGGAGAACAACCCCCATGGCTGGTGGAGGAAACGCTATTCGCGGAAGCCGGGTCGGCGCCGGTCCGATGGGCGAGGCCGAGCGCGGCGAAGCCGCGCCGCGCCAGGCAGTCGCCTACTTCTGCTCCCACGAGCACCGGTCGGTGATCACGTTCTCGACCGAGGCCGCCGTCCCCGAGTCCTGGGACTGCCCCAAGTGCGGCCTGCCGGCGTCCCTGGACTCTGACAACCCGCCCCCGCCCACGAAGATCGAGCCCTACAAGACCCACCTGGCCTACGTGAAGGAGCGCCGCTCCGACAAGGAGGCCGAGGTCATCCTCGACGAGGCGATCCAGCTCCTCCGCTCCCGCCGCAAGTCCGGCGAAGTCATCTTCTGACGCCGAGTCGGCGCATCTGCACGTCAAATTCGGCGCGAGTCGGCGCGTCTGACGCGCCGACTCGATCGTGCGAGCGTCGGAGTCGTGCCCGGCGGATGCCGTCGCGCATGATCTGTTCGGCGTCCTGACGTCGTCCGAACACGTTCACCGCGGTGAAGGCCTCGACGTCCCAGCCCAGTTGGCCCATCAAGGCCCGGCGTTCTCGGTCGTGACGCTCCTGATCGTCCGAGGAGTGCCACTCCTCCCCGTCGTATTCGGCTGCGTAGAGGAGGTCTTCATCAGCCAGATCCAGGACACCGAGCAAGACTCCGCCGTCCCAGACCGGCACCTGCGGCGTGGGTGGGGGCAATCCGGCATCGAGCCAGCGCAGGCGAAGCACCGACTCCCCAGGAGACTCGGCGAGGCCGTCGGCGAGGGGCGCCATGGCTCGGAGCTGAGTGACCCAACGCATGCCCCGAAACCGGTCAACGCCTTCTAAGAGCTCGCCGTGATCGACTCCGATCCTGAGCATGGCATCCAGCCCCGCAAGTGCAGGTTCTCGGTAGCGCTGACGTCCCAGGTCCCAGGCGGTACGCAGCGGTGTCGTGACGCGCAGGCCGTTGACCATCGTGATGTCACCGTCGATCAGGTTCCGCTCCCCGCTGGCCGCCAGCTCGTTGCGTAGACGTCCGCAGCCGGCGGGGCGGAACACGGAGATGGGCCGGGGCTCGAGGTGCTCGTTCGGCGCGAGCGACATAGTGCTCCCCAGCGCCCAGGCAGCGTGACGATCGACGACGACGCAGTCCGAGGGCATGACCAAGGACAGGCAAGAGCATCGAAGGGCTGCTGAGTCGATGAGCGCGCTGTTGACGTAGACGTTCTTCACCGGATGTCGGAGATGCCCCTCGGCCACCAGCCAACCCAGAACTCGCCGCGGTACCCCGAGATCTGCGGCCTGCGCAGCAGTGAAGGGCACGTGGGTGGGAATCGGAACACTGCCTTCGAGCTCGGTGAGGCCGACGACGTCGCTGATCTTCATGGCCCAGGAGTTCCCGAGCACGACCTCTAGCAACCCCGCGACTTCGCTGCCTGTGGATGACGCCGAGTGGGCGCGTCAGTCGAGCCGACTCGGCCCGAAATTCGTGTGCAGATGCGCCGACTCGGCGAGGAGGGCTGGCTAGAGGTGGGAGGCGGCGGGGGAGTCGAGGAACCAGGTCACCTCGGTGGCGGGGCGGCCGGTGACTCCTCGAGCGGGGGTCTCGGTCACCGATCCGTCGTCGGCGAGGGCTCGGGCGACGGCGTCGGCCTTGCTGTCGCCGGAGGCGAGGAACCAGACGGCGGCGGAGCGGCTGAGGCAGGGGAAGGTCAAGGTGACGCGGTCGGGTGGGGGCTTGGGGGAGTCATGGACGGCGACGGCGATCCGGTCGTGGACGTCCAGGGCCGGGTTGCCGGGGAAGAGGGAGGCGACATGGCCGTCGGGACCGATACCGAGCATCAGGATCGCGAACTCACGGGCACCGTCCTCGCGCATCGTGGCGGCGTAGGCGTCGGCGGCTTCCTCGGCCGAGGCGACGTCGGACGACGAGGGGATCTCGTGCACGTGGGTCGCACCGACAGCGTCCAGGAATGCGGCGCGGGCCTGGCCAGCGTTGCGGTCAGGGGAGTCAGCTGCCACGAAACGCTCGTCGCCGAACCACACGACGACGCGGGCCCAGTCGACCTCAAAGGACGGCGTGAGCCGCGCGACCTCGCGATGAACCGCGTCCGCGATCGTGCCGCCGGTCAGCCCAATCTGCGGCACACCCCCGCCGGCCTGCAGATCGGCCAGCCGCGAGAGCAGTTCACCAGCTACAGCCGTCGCCAAGGCGCCCGGATCTTCGTGCACCTCGACACGAGGTGCAGTCATCGCTTGCCCGCTTTGCCAGCCGCCGCGCTGGTTGTCTTGCCGATCGCCCTTACGGTGGCTGCGTAGACGTCGTCCTCGTCAAGACGGCGCAGCTCCTCCATCAACAGCTCGGGCACCGAGCGCCGCTTGAGCGCGATCGGGCGGTCGGGCCGGTTGGGCGTGGAGAACGTCGCGAGCGTGCCGTCCGGGCGGGCAATGCGCACGTCCCCCGCCTTGGTGGTCAGCACCACCTCGGTGATCCCCGGCCCCGCCGAGCTGTGCCGGGTGATGTCGACCCGCAGGCGGGAGGCCAACCACGCGACCAGCAGGTCGGCGCTCGGGGACACACGTTCGGCGGAGACCGAGCCGCCGGTGATCGTGAGGCGGTGCTGGTCGAGCGCCGCGGCGAGCAGCGCGCGCCACGGAGTGATCCGGGTCCAGGCCAGGTCGGTGTTGCCCTTGACGTACGACGAGCACTGGCGGGCCAGCGCGGTGGTCCGGCCGCGTGTGACCGCGGCGGCGTCGGTGATCCGCCGCTGCCCGAGCGCACCCAGCGGGTCACCGGCCGGGTCGGACGGCGCATCGGTCGGCCACCACACCGCAACCGGCGAGTCGGGAAGCAGCAGCGGCAGCACCACCGACTCGGCATGCTTCACCACCTCGCCCGAGAGCCGGATCATGGCCGTCTCGCCGGTCCAGCCCGAGCCGATGCCGACCTGCGCGTTCACGGTGCCCGCTCCACGCTTGTCGCCCAGGATGACGCCCAGCACGCGAGCCGGGTGCTCGCGCGAAGCCTCCCGGGCGGCGGCCATCGCTTCGGCGGCGTCGTCCTCGTCGACCACGACCACGAGCGTCATCACCATGCCCATCGCAGGGCTGCCCGCGCGCGTGCGCGCCCGCAGGAACTCCGCGGCGATCTCGGACGACGTGGTGTCGAGCAGCTCGGTCATGGCCGCCTCCAGGTACGCCCGCTGCGCGCGAGCATGGCGTCAGCAGCGGGCGGTCCCCAGGTGCCGGCCGGATAGGTGTCCGGCTTGCCCTTGGCATTGCCCTTCTCGTCCTGCGCCGCCCAGTGCTCGAGCACCGGGTCGAGGATCTTCCAGGAGAGCTCGACCTCCTCGTGACGCGGGAACAGCGGCGGCTCGCCGAGCAGGACGTCGAGGATCAACCGCTCGTAGGCCTCAGGGCTGTCCTCCGTGAACGAGCCGCCGTAGGCGAAGTCCATGTTGACGTCGCGGATCTCCATCGACGTGCCCGGCACCTTTGAACCGAACCGCAGGGTCATGCCCTCGTCGGGCTGCACACGGATCACCAACGCGTTCTGGGTGAGCTCCTCGGTGGCCGATGCCGCGAACGGCAGGTGTGGGGCGCGCTTGAAGACGATCGCCACCTCGGTCACGCGCCGCGCCAGCCGCTTGCCGGTGCGCAGGTAGAACGGGACGCCGGCCCAGCGCCGGTTGTCGATGCCGAGGGTGATCGCCGCAAAGGTCTCGGTGGGCGAGCCGCGCCCGACGCCCTCCTCCTCGAGGAAGCCAGGCACCTTCTCGCCCCCGGCCCAGCCGCCGACGTACTGACCCCGCGCGGTGGTGAGGTCGAGCCGCCGTGGCAGCACGACGCTGTTGAGCAGCTTCTCCTTCTCGGCGCGCAAGGCGTCGGCCTCAAAGGACGTCGGCTCCTCCATCGCCACGAGTGCCAGAAGCTGCAGCAGGTGGTTCTGGATGACGTCACGTGCCGCGCCGATGCCGTCGTAGTAGCCGGCCCGCCCACCGATGCCGCCGTCCTCGGCCATCGTGATCTGCACGTGGTCGACGTAGTGGGCGTTCCAGATCGGCTCGAACATGGTGTTGGCGAACCGGGTCGCCAAGATGTTCTGCACCGTCTCCTTGCCGAGGTAGTGGTCGATGCGGAAGACCGACGACGGCGGAAACACCTGGTCCAGGGCGGCGTTGAGCTCGCGCGCCGACGCCAAGTCGTGGCCGAAGGGCTTCTCGACGACCACGCGTCTCCACGCGTCGCCGTTCGCCTCGGCGAGACCATGCTCCTTCAGCTGCCCCACGACGTCGCCGAAGAAGCCGGGCGGGATCGCCAGGTAGAAGGCGTGGTTGCCGTCGGTTCCGCGAACCTGGTCGAGCTCCTCGATCGTGCGTCGGAGTCGCTCGAACGCCTGATCGTCGTCGAAGTTGCCGGGCACGAAACGAAAGCCCTCGGCCAGCTGCTTCCAGACCTCCTCGCGGAACTCGGTGCGTGCATAGGTCTTCACCGAGTCGTGCACGATCTGCGCAAAGTCCTGGTCGGCCCAGTCACGCCGCGCGAACCCCACGAGGCTGAATCCCGGCGGCAGCAGGCCGCGGTTCGCCAAGTCGTAGATCGCCGGCATGACCTTCTTGCGCGCGAGATCGCCGGTGACGCCGAACAGCACCAGCCCGCACGGGCCAGCGATGTGGGGGAGCCGCCGGTCGTGCTCGTCGCGCAGTGGGTTGCGGGTAGTGGTCATCAGCCCTCGAGCGTGCCCTGGAGGGCGGTCAGGTCGTCGGGTCCGCTGACGTGCAGCCGCAGCACCGGCCGGCCCTTCTCCGCGAGCACCTGCCCGTCGCCGACGGCCTGGGCGGTCAGGAACTCCTGGAACGTGAACGGCCGGTCGGGTACGGCGAGGTCGGCCACCGGCTGACCAGTGACCTGCAGGTAGATCCCCGTGTCGGGCCCACCCTTGTGGTACTGCCCGGTCGAGTGCAGGAACCGCGGCCCCCAGCCGAACGTGGTGGGGCGACCGGTGCGTACCGCGAGCGTCTCGCGTGCCTCGGCCAGGGCTGCGTCGCGGTGCCGGTCGAGGTAGGCCTGGACGGCGACGTACCCGGCGTCAGGGTCGAGCTCGGCGAGCAGCGCCTCGACGGCGGCCGCGACCGTCTGCGCGCGGTCGGGCAGCCAGCCCGGCGAGGCGTAGACCGTGATGGCGCCGTCGACGAACTCCGGCACCGGACTGGCGCCGCCGCCGTCGAGCATCTCGCGGGCCGCCGCCTTGGCGCTCTCGACGTCGGGCTGGTCGAACGGGTTGATCTCCAGCACGCGTCCGGCGATGGCCGTGGCGTACTCCCACAGCAGCATCTGGGCGCCGAGCGGTGCATTGACCGTGAATCCCCACGCGGACGCCGGGCGCACCTGGTCGAACACGAAGTCGGGCCCAAAGGTCGCCAGCACCGAGTCGGGCGTGCTGGGCACGAAGTTGGCTGCCGACAGCGATGGGACGACGACGGGCAGGATGCCGGTGCCTTGCTTGCCGGTCGACTCCGCGATCAGCTGCTCGGCCCAGTCGCCGAAGCCTGGCGTTGCGGAGCCGGCATCGCCGATCACCAGCTTGTCGACGCCGCGGGAGGCGGCCACGCCCATCAGCGCGCCGACGCGCAGCCCGGGGTTGTCGACGGAGTCCTCCTCGAGCAGCGGGCGGATCGCCTCGGCCTCGTCGAGAAGCCCGGCGATGTCGGCCCCGGCCAGGCCACTGGGCACCAGGCCGAAGGCGGTCAGCGCCGAGTAGCGACCGCCGACGTCGGGGTCGGCGAGGAACACCCGGTAGCCGGCCTCGCGGGCCGAGGTCTCCAGCGGTGACCCGGGGTCGGTCACCACGATGATGCGTTCCGCGGGGTCGATACCGGCGTCAGTGAAGGCCTTCTCGAACGCGCGCCGCTGACTGTCGGTCTCGACAGTGCCACCGGACTTCGACGACACGACGACGACGGTCTCGGCGAGCCGATCTTCGAGCGCCGTGCGCACGAAGTCCGGGTCGGAGGAGTCCAGCACGGTCAGCTCGACGGCGGCGGCGGCGCAGATCACCTCGGGCGCCAGCGACGACCCACCCATGCCGCACAGGACGACGTGACTCAGCCCCGCCTCGCGGTGCTGCACCTGGAGCGCGGCGATCTCGGCCACCAGCGGCCGCGACGACGTCGACAACGACACCCAGGACAGCCGCTTTCCGGCCTCGCTCTCGGCCGCAGGACCCCACACGGTGGGGTCCTGCGCGGCGATCCGGCTGGCGACGCCGGCGGCCACGAGGTCGTGCACGCCGGTCGCGAACGGGCCCTCGTCGGGGTAGCCGAAGAAGAGCTCGTAGTCGGCCCCGGCGACCGTGTTCCAAGCCGTCACGCCGACGCGCCCTCGACCGACCCCATCTGCTTCTCCACGGTGGCCACGAGCTCTTCCCACGAGGCCACGAACTTGTCGACGCCTTCGTCCTCGAGCACCGCGAGGACGTCGTCGAAGTCGACGCCGGCAGCCGCGATCTGGTTCGAGGATCGACTGCGCGCCACCTGAACGGCCGGTCACGGTGTCGCCCTCGACCTCGCCGTGGTCGGCGAACGCGTCCATCGTCTTCTCCGGCATGGTGTTGACCGTGTCGGCAACGACCAGGTCGGTGACGTAGAGGGTGTCGGGGTAGTCGGGGTTCTTCACGCCGGTGGACGCCCACAGCGGACGCTGTGGGTTGGCGCCGACCTCGGCCAGGCCCTGCCAGCGGTCTGAGGCGATGACCTCCTGGAAGGCCGCGTACGCGAGCCGGGCGTTGGCGAGGGCGGCCTTGCCGCGCAGCGCCAGGGCGTCGTCGGTGCCGATCTTCTCCAGCCGGGCGTCGACCTCGCTGTCGACGCGGGAGACGAAGAACGAGGCCACCGAACGGATCGAGGAGAGGTCCAGGCCGGCGTCGCGAGCCTGCTCGAGACCGGCCTGGTAGGCGGACATGACCTCGCGGTAGCGAGCCAGGCTGAAGATCAGGGTCACGTTCACGCTGATGCCCTGCGCGATCGCGGCGGTGATGGCTGGCAACCCCTCGGGAGTGGCAGGGATCTTGATCAGCGCGTTCGGGCGGGCGACGGCTTTCCACAGCGCCTGCGCGGAAGCGATGGTCTGCCCGGTGTCACGGGCCAGCGTGGGCTCGACCTCGATCGAGACGCGTCCGTCGTCGGCGGTCGCCTCAGCGACCGGCGCGAGGACGTCGCACGCGTTGCGAACGTCCTCTGTAGTGAGCTCGAAGATCACCCTGTCGACGCCCGCGCCGTCGGCCACGAGCGCGCGCACCTGCTCGTCGTAGCGCTCGCCGTCGGCGATGGCGCTGGCGAAGATCGTCGGGTTGGTGGTGACGCCGACCACCGACTTCTTCTTCACGAGGTCGGCGAGGTTGCCGGTCTCGATCCGCTCACGCGAGAGGTCGTCGAGCCAGATGGAAACGCCCGCATCGGCGAGCGCCTTCAGTCGATCGTTCATGGGTTCCTCCTGAGATGGTGGCCTGTGATCGTTGATGGGCGGTCGCCGGGTCGGTTCAGCCGGCAGTCACCGTGATGGAGTCGCGGGCCGCGTCAGCCACGGCCTGGGCGGTGATGCCGAACTCGGAGTAGATGCGTGCGTAGTCGGCCGAGGCGCCGTAGTGGTCGATCGACACGATGCGGCCGTGGTCCCCGACGATCTCCCGCCAGCCCTGCTTCACGCCGGCCTCGACCGCGACCCGGGCCTTGACCGTGGGGGGGATAACTGTCTCGCGGTAGCTCGGTGCCTGAGCGTCGAACCACTCGACGCAGGGCATCGACACGACGCGCGCGGCGATGTCGTCGGCGGCCAGCAGCTCGCGCGCCTCGACGGCCAGCTGCACCTCCGACCCGGTGCCGATCAACACGACGTCGGGCGTGCCATCGGTGTCGAGCAGGACGTACCCGCCCCGATGCACCTGCGAGGTGTCGGCGAAGCCGTCGGTGCCCCGGGGGAAGACCGGCACGTTCTGACGGGTCAGTGCCAGGGCGGCGGGCCGGTCGGTGTGCCCGAGGATCGTCGCCCACGCAGCGGTCGTCTCGTTGGCGTCGGCGGGGCGGACGACGTCCAGACCGGGCATCGCGCGGAGGGCGGCCAGGTGCTCGATGGGCTGGTGGGTCGGGCCGTCCTCACCGAGGCCGATCGAGTCGTGGGTCCATACGTAGGTGACGGGCAGCTTGCTGAGCGCTGCCACACGTACCGAGCCACGCATGTAGTCGGAGAACGTGAGGAACGTCCCGCCGAACACGCGGGTCAGGACATCGGCAGCGATGCCGTTCATCACCCCGCCCATGCCGTGCTCGCGGATGCCGAAGTGCAGCACGCGGCCCGCGAAGGGGTCGGCGCTCCACTCGTCGGTGCTGCGCTCGGTCGGCGCGAAGGACGGCGCCCCCTTGATCGTGGTGTTGTTCGAGCCCGCCAGGTCGGCCGAGCCGCCCCAGAGCTCGGGCATGATCGGCGCGATCGCGTTGAGCACCTTTCCGGATGCCGCTCGCGTGGCCACGCCCTTGGCATCGGCCTCGAACGAGGGCAGCGCCTCGGCGAAACCCTCCGGCAGCTCGCGCGCCTTGAGCCGGTGCAGGAGCCGCTCGAGCTCGGGGTTCGCCCCAGCCCAGGCGGTGTACGCCTCGTCCCACTCCGCGCCCCAGGCAGCCGCGCGCTCGGCGAGCGCGCGGGTGTGGGCCAGCACCTGGTCGGGCACGTGGAAGTGCTGCTCCGGGTCCCACCCCATCACCGTCTTGGTCGCGGCGACCTCGTCGGCGCCGAGCGCGCTCCCGTGCGCCTGCTCGGTGCCCTGGGCGTTGGGCGCGGGCCAGGCGATGATCGTGTCGAGCACGATCAGCGAAGGTCGGTCGGTGACCTCGCCAGCTGCAACGATCGCGTCGTGGAGAGCCGGAACGTCTTCGCGGTAGTCGGTTCCGTCGTGGGTCCAGTCGACGGTCTGCACGTGCCAGCCGTAGGCCTCGTAGCGGGCGGCGACGTCCTCGGTGAACGCGATGTCGGTGTCGCCCTCGATCGAGATCCGGTTGCGGTCGTAGATCAGCGTCAGGTTGCCGAGCTGCTGAGTGCCTGCGATTGAGCTGGCCTCGGCACTGATGCCCTCCTGCAGGTCGCCGTCGGAGCACAACGCGTAGACGTGGTGGTCGAACAGACTCTCACCGGGGGCAGCGTCGGGGTCGAGGATGCCGTGCACGCGACGCCCCGACATGGCCATGCCGACGGCGTTGGCGACCCCCTGTCCGAGCGGACCCGTGGTCACTTCGACGCCGGCCGTGTGTCCGTACTCGGGGTGGCCGGGGGTCTTGGAACCCCACGAGCGCAGCGCCTTCAGGTCCTCGATCTCGAGCCCGAAACCGCCGAGGAACAACTGTGTGTAGAGCGTGATGCTCGAATGGCCGCACGACAGCACGAATCGGTCGCGTGCGACCCACTGCGGATCAGTCGGGTCGTGCCGCATGACCTTCTGGAAGAGCAGGTAAGCAACGGGGGCAAGGCTCATCGCCGTGCCCGGATGACCGTTGCCCGCCTTCTGGACGGCGTCCATCGCGAGCACGCGGGCGGTGTCGACCGCGAGGTCGTCGACGTCGGACCAGTCGAGGGCGGGGGCGTTGCTCACAGATCTCCTCAGAAGCGGGTGCACGGGCAGTCACGAGCCTACCGACGCGCCGGGTTAGACTCACAGCGCCTCAAGGGTGATGCGCTCTGAGGTTCCAGCACCCCCGCAACGACCCCAGCAACGACCCCAGCAACGATCGAGTCCCGAGGACGCCAGTGACCTACGTCGGCGAGTCGCGCCCTGCTCTGCAGACCGACCTCGACCTAGCGACCGACGAGCCTGCTCGCGGCGGGCTGAAGGATGTCATCGCGGCCTACGTCGGGCTCACCAAGCCCCGGGTGATCGAGCTGCTGCTGCTCACCACCGTGCCGGTCATGTTCTTCGCCGAGCGGGGGGTCCCGGCCCTCGGGCTGGTCGTGGCCACCGTGATCGGGGGCTCGCTCTCGGCCGGTTCGGCCTCGGCCTACAACTGCGTCTACGACCGCGACATCGACGAGCAGATGCGTCGTACTCGTCGTCGCGCCCTACCGCGGCACATGGTCACGCCGGCCGCCGCCCTGATCTTCGCGACCGTGCTGATGGTGGTCTCCACCGTCGTGCTTGCCGTGTGGGTCAACCCGCTCTCGGCGGTGCTGTCTGTCTCGGCCAATGCTTTCTACGTCTTCGGCTACACGATGCTGCTCAAGCGTCGCACCACCCAGAACATCGTCTGGGGAGGCATCGCCGGCTGCTTCCCGGCACTCATCGGCTGGACCGCCGTCACCGGCGAGCTCTCGTGGGTGCCGATCGTGCTGTTCGCCGTCGTCTTCTTCTGGACTCCGCCACACACCTGGGCGCTGGCCCTGCGCTACCGCGAGGACTACGCCAACGTCGACGTGCCGATGCTGCCGGTCGTGAAGCCGGCCGCTGAGGTTGGCCGCCAGATCGTGCTCTACAGCTGGGTCATGGTGGCGACCTCCCTACTGCTGTGGCCGGTCGCCGGTACCGGGATCGTCTACCCGGTCGCGGCCGGGGTGCTGGGCGCGGTCTTCCTCCTGCAGGCCCACCGCCTGTGGGCCCGAGCCCGGGGCACCGAGGACCTCAGCGTGATCCAGCCGATGCGTCTGTTCCACCACAGCAACCTCTACCTCTCGTTGCTGTTCGTAGCGGTTGCGCTCGACCCGCTGCTGACCCGTTAGCTCGTGCGCTGAGGCTGGGCGGGCAGCACGACCTCGAGCAGCGCCCACGTGACGGCTGCCGAGATGAGGGCCGCACCGAGCATGTGGAACCCGACAAGGATCTCCGGCAGGTCGGTGAAGTACTGCACGAATCCGATCGTGCCCTGCCCGACCTCGATGCCCAGCAGATAGAGCACCGCCCGTCGCGCTCCCGACGTTGACCCGCGAGCCCACACGGCAAAGCCGAGTCCGAGGGTCAGCCCGACGAACAGGAAGACTGAATCAGCGTGCAGCTGGCTGATCTGTAGCGGGTCGATCCCGTTGCGGGGGGTCTCGGCGTCGCCGGCGTGCGGGCCGGCGCCGGTGACGATGGTGCCGAGGTAGAGCACCAGCCAGGCCGAGGCGAACACGGTCCAGGCCAGAGCCGGGATCGGACCGCGCACCCACGCCGCGTCGGGGTGGTCGATGCGGCGCAGGAAGAGCACGGCGACGCCGACCATCGCCATCGAGAGCAGCAGGTGCAGCGACACGATCCACGGGTTGAGGTCGGTCAGCACGGTGATGCCGCCGATCACCGCCTGCATCGGCACGCCGAGGGCCAGCACCAGCGCGAGACGGCGCAGCTCACGGCGGCCCGTTCTCCAGGCGACGACGAAAGTTGCGATAGCGACCGCCGTCAGCGCGAACGTGAGCATTCGGTTGCCGAACTCGATCGCCGTGTGCAGCTCGAGCTCGCCGTGCGGGCGGAACGACTCCTCAGTGCAGCGGGGCCAGGTCGGGCACCCGAGCCCTGAGCCCGTCAAGCGGACGGCGCCACCGGTGACGACGATGCCGATGTTGGCCACCAGCGACGCCCAGCCCCAGACTCGAACGTTCGGGGCGCGCACGTTCACTCCCACTGGAACGTCCTCGCGGTGGCGATGGCGCCGACCACGGCCCAGCCGACCAGCACGACCAGCTCGCGCCAAGCGATGCCAGCGTCCATCAGTGCGGTGCGCATAGCCTCGCCGAGGGCGCCGGAAGGCAGCAGGGTGACGACCTCGCCGAACGAGCCGTAGGCGCTGGCCGGCAACACCACCGCCCCACCGGCCATGAGCAGCAGGTAGACGAGATTTGCGGCTGCCAGCGTGGCCTCGGCCCGGAGCGCACCGGCCACGAGCAGGCCGAGAGCTGCGAACGCGGCGGTGCCGAGCACGACGGCAGCGATGGCGCCCACCACGGAGGTGTCGGGATCCCAGCCGAGGCTGAGACCGACGGCACTGATGACGGCGATCTGCAGCACTTCGACCGCCAGCAGGGCCAGCACCTTGCCGAGCAGCAGGGAGGTGCGCGACAACGGTGAGGTGCCCAGTCGCTTGATCACCCCGTAGCGCCGCTCGAAGCCGGTGGCGATCGCCAGCGAGGTGAACGCCGTCGACATCACGGCGAGCGCAAGGACGCCGGGGGTGAAGGTGTTGACGCCGTAAGAGAGGTCGACCTTCTCGGCGCCACGGACGCCACCGATCAGGACGATCACCGGGATCACGACTGCCAGCAGCAGCTGCTCGCCGTTGCGCAGCATGAGCCGCGCCTCCATCGAGGCCTGGGTGAGCACCTGCCGGACGACGGGCGCAGCACCCGGCGCGGGGGTGAACGCGCCACTCACGGTGCCACCTCCCCGGTGCCGGTGAGCTCGAGGAAGACGTCCTCCAGGTTGCGCTGCCCGAGGGTGAGCGACTCCGGGAGCACACCGTTCTCCTCGCACCAGCGCGACACCTTGGCCAAGGTGGAGGCGTCGGCCGGGCCGGTCACCAGCAGGCTGACGGCGTCCAGCTGGGTGACCTCGGTGCCCGCGCCCAGGGCCGCGGTGAGCGAGGCGGGCGCGCCGGGCGGGAACGGCTCGGTGACCACCAAGCGGATCGTGGCAACCCTGCCACCGCGCGTGAGCTCGAGCGGGCTGCCCGACGCGACCAGGTTTCCCTTGTCGAGGATGTGCACCCGGTCAGCCAGCCGTTCGGCCTCGTCCATGTAGTGCGTGGTGAGCACGACCGTGACACCGTCGGTGCGCAGCTCCTCGAGCAGTTCCCAGACGGTGCGGCGAACAGCAGGGTCCATGCCGGCGGTCGGCTCGTCGACGAAGACCAGCTCAGGGCGGCCGACCAGCGCCATCGCCAGGCCGAGTCGTTGCTGCTGGCCGCCGGAGAGGCGTCGGTAGGGCGTCTTGCCGCACTCGCCGAGCCCGAGTCTGTCGACCAGCACGTCGATTGGCAGCGGGTTCGCGTGCAGCCGCGCGACGTGCCGCAGCATCTCGACGGCGCGTACTCCGCTCCACGCACCGCCGCTCTGCAGCATCACCCCGATGCGGGGGAGCAGGGTCCGGCGGTCGCGCACCGGGTCGAGGCCGAGCACGCGGACGATGCCGAGCTGCGGACGCCGGTACCCCTCACAGGTTTCCAGCGTGGTCGTCTTGCCGGCGCCGTTCGGGCCGAGCACGGCGGTGATCGTGTGAGGTTCGACGGTGAGCGAGAGCCCCTCGACGGCGACCTTGTCGCCGTACCTCATGACCAGGCCATCGACGAGGACGGCGGGCTGGTCGGGCACCCGGTGAGTCTAGAGTTTCGGCTGTGAATGACTGGCTGGCGGGGGCGGTGATCGCCCTGAGCCTCGCGTCGGCTGCTTGGGCGGGCTATCTGATGATCCGCGACCGGCTCGCGCAGGACCGCACCTTCGCCCTGTTCGCCGTGGCCGAGGTCGCTCTCGTCGTGCAGCTGGCGGTCGGGTGCGTCGCGCTCGCCAGCACGGACCGGGATGTCGAAGGCGTCCTGTTCGTCAGCTACCTGGTCGGCAACTGCCTGGCTCTGCCGATCGGCGTCTTCTGGTCGCTGGCCGAGCGCAGCAGGTACGGCACGGGCGTGCTCGTGGTGGCCGCTCTGACCGTTGCTGCCCTGCAGGTGCGGCTCGACACGATCTGGAGTGGTGTCGGTGCCTGAGAGAAGGACCGCGCGCGCGGAGCTCTCGTCCGGACCAGGCCGTGTCCTCGTGTTCGTCTACGGCGTCTTCGCCGTCGCCGCGACCGGCCGGTCGCTGGTGCAGCTCGGCACCGACGCCGACCGCGCTCCGCTCGCATACTCGCTCTCGCTGGCCGCTGCGATCCTCTACCTGATCGCCACGACCTGCCTGTTGCTGGGCGGTCGGGCCGCCTGGCGGGTGGCGGTGGCCGCCTGCTCGATCGAGCTGGTCGGCGTGGTCGGGGTCGGCATCTTGTCGTACGTCGACACCGAGCTGTTCCCCGACAAGACCGTCTGGTCGCACTTCGGCCAGGGCTACGGCTTCCTGCCTTTGGTGCTGCCCTTCCTCGGACTCGCGTGGCTGCGTTCTACAGCGCGCGATAGCTGACGGGGGCGGCGTCGGCCGAGCGGGCCACGCCGCCGATCTGGGCAGCCACGGCTGCCGGGTACGACGTCCAGGACGGCGTGAGCTCGAAGGCACCGGTCAACCGAACCAACGCCGTCGACATCGCGGCCAGCGAGAAGGGTTGGGCCGGGCAGGTGTGGCGTCCGTGCCCGAACGCGGTGACCAGCTGGGGCGATGCCAGACCGGCGGTGGGCCGCAAGCGGTGCCGGTCCCAGCGCGCCGGGTCGTAGTCGTCCAGCCCGGGCGCCGCCGACGTGTTCAGCAGCGGGAGCAGCGTCGCGATCATCCAGCCAGTGGGCACCTCGTAGGTCTCCTCGCCGTCGAAGAACGAGACCGGGCTCATCACTGAGCGGGCCATGATCGAACGCTGGGCCAGCCGGGTCGACTCCAGCGAGCAGCGAGCCGCCAGTTCTGTGTCGCCGGCGGTGACCGCGGCCAGGTCCGTCGGATGGCCGAGCAGGTCGACGAAGGCCCAGCCGAGCGCCGCGTGCAGGTTCGACATCGATGCCACGTGCACCAGCGCCACGTCCAGGCCGATGCCACGACGCCGAGCCTCGTCAGGCTCGTCGGCCCAGGCCTCCACGATCCGGGCGAACAGGCCGTCCCCAGGGCCAGGTGCGAGCGAGCCGACGACGTCGACGACCTCGTCGAGGGCGGCCTGCTCGGCCACCTTGCCGGACGCCGCCACGGCAGCCATCGCGTCCGGGTGCACGAAGGCGTCAGATCCGTCGAGGGCGTCGAAGGCCACCACCAACCGCTCAAAGGCGTCGCCGGTCGCTGCGGCTGAGCCAGCCCAGGACGCGAGACCCATCCGGTGACCCAGGCGGCGGGTGAGGCTCGAAGAGGTCGGTCTCGCCGGCGTCGCCCATCTCGGCGATGGTGGCGTCGAGCGCCGACTCGAGGTTCGCGAGGTAGAGCGCCACGTCGTCCTTGCGGAACAAGGTGCCCGGCAGCGTTCGCCGGCCGTCGAAGATGCCGTCGGGGAGCTTGCGTCGCAGCATGAGGTAGTCGGCGACCCCCTTGCTGGCGACCTCCTCGCGCAGCGCGTAGAACGACTCGACACCGGTGGGTGAGAAGGTGAACAGGTAGCGATCACGGTCGTGCTCCACGGTGAAGGTGTCTCCGTAGCGGGAGCGGGCCTGCGCGATGGCTGCCACTGCGTCGCCGACGTCACGGTGCCAGGGGAGTCCGGTGTCGACGGCGTGGGGAGGTGCTGGGGAGATGTCGGCGGGCACGGGCGCATCTTGTCAGTGCCGATTGTCAGGGCCGGCGGTGACTGTGAGGCAGTTCACTAAGGTGAACCTTGCTTGAATCGTGCATTTCATTAACGGCACACTGGCGTTGTGGAATTCACCGGCCCGGGACTCACAGGTTCGGACGAGACGACGCGTCAGCGCGTCGCTCGCTCGATCCTCGTCAACGGGCCCTCGACCGCTGCGGCCCTCGCCGAGCGGCTCGACCTCACTCCGGCCGCCGTCCGTCGCCACCTCGACCAGTTGCTCGAGGAGGGTCACGTCGAGGCGCGCGAGCCGCGCTCCTCGGTGGCCCGGGGCCGGGGTCGTCCGGCCAAGGCCTTCGCCCTGACCGAGAGCGGCCGCGAGGGCTTCGACCAGCAGTACGACGACCTCGCCGTGCAGGCCCTGCGTTTCCTGGCCGAGACCGGGGGCGAGGACGCCGTCCGCGAGTTCGCCCGGCGCCGCGTCGCCTTCGTCGGAGGACCGATTCGACGAGGTCACGGCCGCACAACCCGAGCTGCGTCCGGCACAGGTGCTGGCTCAGCTCTTCACCGACGAGGGCTACGCCGCCGCTGTGCGCGAGTCGCCGGCTGGCGAGCAGCTCTGCCAGCAGCACTGCCCGGTCTCCCACGTCGCCCACGAGTTCCCGCAGCTGTGCGAGGCCGAGACCGAGGCGATCAGCCGAGTTCTCGACCGCCACGTGCAGCGCCTTGCCACCATCGCCCACGGCGACGGTGTGTGCACCACATGCATCCCTGATGTTTCCCGTCCGACCCACCAGAAGGAGCAGGTCAGCTGATGACGACCATTGACGAGCGCAACCCCGAGCTCGA
This sequence comes from uncultured Actinomycetota bacterium, assembly GCA_963781575.1. GTDB lineage: Bacteria > Actinomycetota > Actinomycetes > Propionibacteriales > Nocardioidaceae > Nocardioides. The sequence continues at coordinate 56,114 of CAWAGM010000006.1, forward strand.
GGGCATCGGCCGCTACGACTTCGGTTGGAGCGACACCGACACCGCCGGCGGCGACCGCGAAGCGCGGGCTCAGTGAAGAGGTCGTGCGCGACATCTCCAGCAAGAAGAGCGAGCCCCAGTGGATGCTCGACCTGCGCCTGAAGGGCTTGAAGCTCTTCGGCCGCAAGCCCATGCCCACGTGGGGATCCGACCTCGGCGGCATCGACTTCGACAACATCAAGTACTTCGTGCGCTCCTCGGAGAAGCAGGCCGCCACCTGGGACGACCTGCCCGAGGAGATCAAGAACACCTACGACCGGCTCGGCATCCCCGAGGCCGAGAAGCAGCGCCTGGTCTCCGGCGTCGCCGCCCAGTACGAGTCGGAGGTCGTCTACCACTCGATCCGCGAGGACCTCGAGGAGCAGGGCGTCCTGTTCCTCGACACCGACACCGCGCTCAAGGAGCAGCCCGAGCTGTTCCAGGAGTACTTCGGCACCGTCATCCCGGTCGGTGACAACAAGTTCTCCGCCCTCAACACCGCCGTGTGGTCGGGCGGCTCGTTCATCTACGTGCCGAAGGGCGTGCACGTCGACATCCCGCTGCAGGCCTACTTCCGCATCAACACCGAGAACATGGGCCAGTTCGAGCGCACGCTGATCATCGTCGACGAGGACGCCTACGTGCACTACGTCGAGGGCTGCACCGCGCCGATCTACTCCTCCGACTCGCTGCACTCGGCGGTCGTGGAGATCATCGTGAAGAAGGGCGGCCGCTGCCGCTACACGACCATCCAGAACTGGTCGAACAACGTCTACAACCTCGTCACCAAGCGCGCCACGTGCGAGGCCGGCGCCACCATGGAGTGGGTCGACGGCAACATCGGCTCCAAGGTCACGATGAAGTACCCGGCGGTCTACCTGATGGGCGAGCACGCCAAGGGCGAGACGCTCTCCATCGCGTTCGCTGGCGAGGGCCAGCACCAGGACGCCGGCGCCAAGATGGTGCACGCAGCGCCGCACACGTCGTCCTCGATCCTGTCGAAGTCGGTCGCTCGCGGCGGCGGCCGCACGTCCTACCGCGGTCTGATCCAGATCAACGAGGGCGCGTACGGCTCGAAGTCGAACGTGCTCTGCGACGCCCTGCTCGTCGACCAGATCAGCCGCAGCGACACCTACCCCTACGTCGACATCCGCGAGGACGACGTCTCGATGGGGCACGAGGCCAGCGTCTCGAAGGTCTCCGACGACCAGCTGTTCTACCTGATGTCACGCGGCATGGAGCAGGACGAGGCGATGGCGATGATCGTCCGCGGCTTCGTCGAGCCGATCGCCAAGGAGCTCCCGATGGAGTACGCGCTCGAGCTCAACCGGCTCATCGAGCTCCAGATGGAAGGGGCCGTGGGCTAGCTCGCCCAGCCCGCAAGCCGCGCTCGCCCGCTACCAAGCTTCACTAGAAAGAGATTGTTTGTGACTGTCACTGATGCTGCCCGCGAGAGCGTGACGGCCAGCCTGGAGCAGGACAAGGGTCAGGGCCACCTGATCGTCTCGCACCTCAACCCGCCGCCGTCCTACGACCTGGCCGACCACCCCGCCCCGACCGGGCGCGAGGAGATCTGGCGGTTCACCCCGCTCAAGCGACTGCGGGGGATGCTCGACGGCGAGGCGTCCGACGCCGCGCTGACGTGGGAGACCGAGCTGCCGTCGGGCGTCTCGCTCACCACGATCACCGCTGCCGAGGCACGTGAGCTCGGAGAGCTGGCGCCGAACGACAGGCCGTCCGCCCTGGCGGCACAGCTCGCGAACGGGGTGCGGCTGCTCGACGTCCCGGCCGACACCGAGATCGACGAGCCCGTCGTGCTGCGGCTCTCGGGAGGCTCGGTCGACGACCTGGTGTGGGACCACCTGGTCATCCGGGTCGGCCGGCACGCGCGCGCCACGATCATCCTCACCCACACCGGCAGCGCACGCTACAGCGCGATGACGTCGGTGCTCGTCGGCGACGGCGCCACTGTCAACGTCGTCTCGCTGCAGGACTGGGACGACGACGCGGTGCACCTGGGCCGCGACGCTATCCAGGTCGGCCGCGATGCCTCGGTCAAGCACACCGCCATCACGTTCGGCGGCGACGTCGTGCGGCTGAACGCGAACGTCGAGTACGCAGGTCCGGGCGGTCAGGCCGAGCTGCTCGGCCTCTACTTCGCGGACGCGGGACAGCACCTCGAGCACCGCCTCTTCGCCGACCACAACCAGCCGCGCACCAAGAGCAACGTGCTCTACAAGGGTGCGCTGCAGGGCGAGCGGGCCCACACCGTCTGGATCGGCAACGTCCTGATCCGCAAGGTCGCCGAGGGCATCGAGACCTACGAGGAGAACCGCAACCTGGTGCTCACCGACGGGTGCCACGCCGACTCGGTGCCGAACCTCGAGATCGAGACCGGTGAGATCGAAGGAGCCGGCCACGCCTCGGCCACGGCGCGCTTCGACGACGAGCAGCTCTTCTACCTGCGCTCGCGCGGGGTCGCTGACGACGAGGCCCGCCGCCTGGTGCTCCACGGCTTCTTCAACGACCTGATCCGCAAGGTCGGCGTGCCGTCGTTGGAGGAGAAGCTGACCTCGACCGTTGAGGCTGAGCTGGCCAAGAACGTGTTGAAGGACCTCGGCTGAGATGACTTTCGAGCTCGCCTGCGCGGTCAGCGACGTCCCCTCCGACGAGGCCCTGGGCGTCACGATCGGGTCGTTCGACGTCGCGATCGCACGCGACGGCGACGACGTCTTCGCGCTCCAGGACCTCTGCAGCCACGCCGCGGTCGCGCTCAGCGAGGGCGAGGTGGAGAACTGCATGATCGAGTGCTGGCTCCACGGCTCCCGCTTCGACCTGCGCACGGGCAAGCCGACCGGCCTGCCCGCCACTGAACCTGTCGCCACCTTCCCCGTGGAGATTCGCGACGACGGTGTCTACGTCGACACCGCCACCACCCTGAACGGAGTAGTTCCAGCATGAGCGAGCTCGTCATCACCGATCTGCAGGTCTCGGTCAGCACCGACGACGGTCCCAAGGAGATCCTCAAGGGCGTCACCCTCACCATCAAGGAGGGGGAGACGCACGCGATCATGGGGCCGAACGGCTCGGGCAAGTCGACGCTGGCCTACTCGATCGCCGGACACCCGAAGTACGACATCACCGGCGGCTCCGTCACGCTCGACGGCCAGGACATCTTGGCGATGACCGTCGACGAGCGGGCCCGGGCCGGTCTGTTCCTCGCGATGCAGTACCCCGTCGAGGTACCCGGCGTCTCGGTGTCGAACTTCCTGCGGACCGCCAAGACCGCCGTCGACGGCGAGGCCCCGAAGCTTCGCACCTGGGTCAAGGACGTCAACGGCGCCCTCGAGCGCCTCAATCTCGACCCGACCTTCGGCACCCGCTCGGTCAACGAGGGCTTCTCGGGCGGTGAGAAGAAGCGTCACGAGATCGCCCAGCTCGAGCTGCTGAACCCGAAGGTGGCGATCCTCGACGAGACCGACTCCGGCCTCGACATCGACGCGCTCAAGGTCGTCTCCGAGGGCGTCAACCGCTTCCGCGCGCAGGAGGGCAAGGGGCTGCTGCTGATCACCCACTACACCCGCATCCTGCGCTACATCGAGCCCGACTACGTGCACGTGTTCGTCGACGGCAAGATCGCCGAGCAGGGTGGCCCCGAGCTCGCCGACCAGCTTGAAGCCGAGGGCTACGACAAATACCTCACGGCGGCGCGATAAGCGGCACTGGGCGGCGTTCTCGTCGCTCGACGGCCCGCTCCGCTTGAAGGCCGCCTTCGCTCCTCGGCCTTGCCCAGCACCGCTTCTCCCACCGCCGCGAAAGGAATCGTCCATGGACGGCCTGCTGCCCCAGCTCGAGATCATCCGCAAGGACTTCCCGATCCTCGAGCGGACCCTTGCCGGACGGCATGCCGTTGGTCTACCTCGACAGCGCCAACACCTCGCAGAAGCCGCAGGTGGTCATCGACGCGATGGTCGACCACCTCGAGCACCACAACGCGAACATCTCGCGCGCCATGCACCAGCTGGGCGCGGAGTCGACCGAGGCGTTCGAGGCGGCCCGCGACCGGGTGGCGGCGTTCATCGGAGCGCCTAGCCGCGACGAGGTGATCTTCACCAAGAACGCCTCCGAGGCGCTCAACCTGGTGGCCAACACCCTGGCGTGGGCTCGCGACGACGGGCCAGTCGGGGCCCTCGGGGACGGCGACGAGGTCGTCATCACCGAGATGGAGCACCACTCCAACATCGTGCCGTGGCAGCTGCTCACCGAGCGCACCGGCGCGTCGCTGCGCTGGTTCGGGCTCACCGACGACGGCCACCTGGACCTGAGCGACATCGACTCGCTGCATCACCGAGCGCACCAAGGTCGTCTCGTTCACCTGGGTCTCGAACATGCTGGGCACGATCAACCCGGTCGCCGAGCTCACCCGGCGGGCTCACGAGGTCGGCGCGATCGTGGTGGTCGACGCCTCGCAGGCTGCGCCGCAGCTGCCGATCGACCTCCAGGCGATGCCCGCGGCGGACCGACCCGACGTCATCGTGTTCACCGGGCACAAGGTCGTCGGGCCGACCGGCATCGGCGTCCTGTGGGGGCGCGCCGACCTGCTCGGCCAGCTGCCCCCCTTCCTGGGCGGCGGCGAGATGATCGAGACCGTGCGCATGGAGGGCTCGACCTACGCCGGCATCCCACACAAGTTCGAGGCCGGCACCCCGCCGATCATCGAGGCCGTGGGGCTCGGTGCAGCGGTCGACTACCTCGACCACCTGGGCCTGGACGCCATCCGCGAGCACGAGCACGCGATCACCGCCTACGCGTTGCAGGGGCTGGCCACGGTGCCGGGGCTGAGGATCCTGGGACCGACGGTGGCCGAGCAGCGCGGGGGAGCGATCAGCTTCGAGGTCGACGGCGTGCACCCGCACGACATCGCCCAGGTGCTCGACTCCCGCGGTGTCGCGGTGCGCGCCGGACACCACTGCGCCAAGCCTGCTCATGCCCGGTTCGGGGTGCAGAGCTCGACCCGGATGTCGTCGTACCTCTACACGACGCCTGCCGAGATCGACGCGCTGGTCGAGGCCCTGGAATACACCCGTTCGTACTTCAAGTTGGACTGACTGGTGATGAATCAATGACTGCCCAAGACCTTGACGCGCTCTACCAGGAGATCATCCTGGACCACTACAAGCACCCGCTGCCACGCAGGCTTGCGCGACCCCTACGAGGCCGAGGTGCACCACGTCAACCCGACCTGTGGTGATGAGGTCACGCTGCGCGTGCACGTCGCCGACGGCACCGTGGTCGACGTGTCCTACGACGCGGTCGGCTGCTCGATCTCGCAGGCCTCGACCTCGGTGATGGCCGACCTCGTCATCGGCAAGCCGGTCGCCGACGCAATGGCGATCCACGAGTCGTTCCTGACCCTGATGCAGGGCAAGGGCAAGGTCGAGCCCGACGAGGACGTCCTCGAGGACGGCATCGCCTTCGCCGGGGTGGCGAAGTTCCCAGCGCGCGTGAAGTGCGCACTACTGTCGTGGATGGCCTGGAAAGACGCCACCGCCCAATCACTGGAGGCCAAGCAATGGCTGAGTCACCCGACCACAGCGACCTGCCCGACGTCCCGGAGGCATCCGGAGCGGCCACGGGGACGGCGACCGTCTCGAAGGACGACGTCACCGAGGCGATGAAGGACGTCGTCGACCCCGAGCTCGGCATCAACGTCGTCGACCTCGGCCTGGTCTACGACGTCCACCTCGACGAGGGCTCCAACTGCGTGCTCGACATGACGCTCACCTCGGCTGCCTGCCCGTTGACCGACGTCATCATGGACCAGACGAACGCCGCCCTCGAGGGCCTGGTCAACGACGTCGCGATCAACTGGGTCTGGATGCCGCCCTGGGGCCCCGACAAGATCACCCCCGACGGCCGCGAGCAGCTCCGCGCCCTCGGGTTCAACGTCTGAGATCTGCCACAGTGGACCGATGACCTCGATCCGCCCGTTCGCGCCGGACGACTTGCCGCAGCTGTGGTCGTTGGCGCACCTGCCCGGACTCCGGCATCACGGCCGACCCGTCGGCCCCGGTGCCGCTGCCCGTCCGCAAGGTGGCGCCGTCCGGACCCGCTGACCTCGTCAACCCGACCGGCACGGTGCTGTCGGTCGGCGGCGAGCTGCTGGTCGCGGTCGAGGGAGAGGGGGAGGACCGAGCACGTCGTGGGCGTAGGTGGTCTGCGTCCGGTGCGCGAACGACCTCACCTGGGCCGGTTGATCCGGATTCGCGTGCACCCGGCCCGTCGTCGCCTCGGCGTGGGTGGCCAGCTGATGGAGGCGCTCGAGACCTCGGCGCGACGACGCGGGCTGACCGACCTGCTGCTCGACGTCGGCGACCACCAGCCCGAGGCCCTGGCGTTCTACCGTGCCCTCGGCTGGTCGGAGACGTGGCGCGAGGCCGGCCCCGAGTGGCAGTGGCAGACGGTCTGGTTCCACCGCTCGCTCGAGCGCAGCCACCTCACGGTCGAGGTGCGGCCCTGTGCCGCCGCCGCGGACGCCGACGCAGCAGAGCGCGGTCTGCCGACGCGCGGCAAGCACGTGCACCACTCCCGGTGGGAGCAGCAGCAGGCCGGTACCGCCACCTACCTGCTCGCGTGGGAGGGCGCCGACGTGGTCGGTCACGTCCTGCTGCAGGGGCGATCGAAGTACGCCGAGGTACGCGACAGGCTCGGCGCGGACCCAGAGGTGCGGTCGCTGCGTGTGGCCGAGCATGCTCGCCGTCACGGCGTGGGAACGGCCTTGATGGGCGCGGTCGCCGGCATCGCGCAGGAGCAGGGAGCGAAGCTGATCGGCCTCGCGCTCGAGCCGACAACGACGCCGCGGTCACGCTGTGCCGTCGCCTGGGGTGGCTGCGCCGGCCCGGCCTCGACCCGATCGACGAGTGGTCGTGGGTCGACGCCGCCGGCGTCGAGCACCAGGAGCAGGACCCGTGCGGCTACTGGACCCTGGCCCTCGACGGATCGCGTCAGGGTGCCTGAGGTCCTGGTGCCGCTCGCCCGTTGGCTGCGTTGGTGCGAGAACTTCGAGCGTGGGCACGGCTCCACTGTTTTCGACGTCCTCGGCGGAAGCCTGACCGGCCGGGCCGCCGACGGCTCGACGTTCACCGCCCGGGCTCCGTTCGGCGTCGCCTACACCGGTCCGGCCGAGCCCGCGGCGCTGGCCGAGACCAGCGGACCTCCCGACGACTGGGGCGTGCTGCTGGTGCGCAAGGGCGGGTTCGCGATAGCTCGACTGAGCGGGCCTGCTCTCGGGGAGTCGAAGACCGGGCAACGGCACGTGCAGGGCCGCACCAAGGCCGGCGGTCAGTCGCAGCAGCGGTTCGCTCGGCGCCGCGACAACCAGGCCCGCCAGGCCTACGAGGCGGCAGCCGACCACGCCGCGCGCATCCTCGGCACGCTCGACGGCGTGGCCATCACCGGGGGAGACCGGTCAGCGGTCGAAGAGGTGCTCGCTGACCGTCGACTGGTCGGCGTCCGCGTGGTCGGGCCGTGGCTCAGCGTGCCCGACCCGCGCCGCGGGGTCCTCGAGCAGGCGATCCTCGACGCGCAGGCGCTCCAGGTCGACGTCCACAACGCCTCGGAGCGGTAATCTCGCCAGCATGTGGGAGCCCGAGCCGGAGTGGCTCGCCTTGCCCGGAGGCGCGGGTCCCTCGACCCTCGGCGTCTGGCGTGCCGCCCTCGGCGACCAGCCGGTCGTCATCAAGCGGCTCGCCGCTCCGCGTCCGCGCGACCCGGACGAGTTCTCCGACCCACGGCACTTCGCCTACTGGCGACGTGAGGCCGACGTGCTCTCCACCGGGATCGTCGCCGGCACTTCCGGCCTGGTCGCCGTCAGCGCGGCGGTCGAGGAGGATCCCACCGGAATCACGATCACCCGCGAGTGGGTCGAGGACGCCGCAGTCACGGGGCTCTTCGTAGCCGTGTCCCTGGGCCGGTTCGCGGGCGCGACCCTGCCGCGTCCGAAGTTCCTGGCCAGCGACGTGCTGCGCGACCGGCTGACCCGCACCGAACGGCGTGCCGGCGGCTGGCCGACCCTGGCTCGCACCACGGTCGCCGACATCGCCGAGCACCTGTGGACCCGGCGCGCCAGCTTCCTCGACACCCTCGACTCCCTGCCCCAGGTGCCGCAGCACGGCGATCCGACCCTGGCCAACGTGCCGGGCCGGCGCGGTGACGACGCGCTCGCGATCGACTGGGCGACCCTGGGTGTCGGGCCGGTGGGTGGCGACCTCGGGTTCCTGGCGTTGAGCGCCCGCGAGGGGTTCGAGCCGCTCCTTGACGCGTACCTGATGGGACTGCCCAGCGCGGTGGCTTCCGCGGACGACGCCCTGCTCGGCGCTCAGGTCACCGCCGTCTACACCGCGCTCGGTCGTGCCGAATGGGCGCTGGCTCGGGTCGCCGGCGGCGAAGGCGCCCTGGCCGGGAAGTACCGCCACCCAGCCGTCGCGCCCCATCTGCGCGCCCTCCAACGGCTCTTTCCACAGATCGAGGCCCTCCTCGGCTGGTGAATCACGCTGACCCGTCCTCTATAGGCGACGGGTCAGCGCAAATCAGACGCGAGAGGCGCCGAAGGTGTCGCAGACCGTGACGCTGCCGCGGGTGTAGCCGGTCATGAACCAGGTCTGGCGCTGCTCGGAAGAGCCGTGCGTCCAGACCTCTTGGTCGACCCGGCCACCGCCGCGCTTCTGGATGTAGTCGTCGCCCACCGTCTTGGCCGCGGCGAGGGCCAGGTCGATGTCGCCCTGGGTCAGGTCGAGCAGCAGGACGTTGCCCTCGGCGTCCTCTGTCTCGGTGGCGTGCTTGGCCCAGAGGCCCGCGAAGCAGTCGGCCTGCAGCTCGAGCCGCACGCCGGAGCTCTGGGGCCCGGTGTCGCCCTTCACCTTCGAAAGGTTGCCGAGCAGGTTCGAGATGTGGTGGCCGTACTCGTGCGCCAACACGTACGGCTCAACGAACGCGCCCTTCGGACCCTTGAGCTCGCCGACGAGCACGTCGTCGAAGAACGCGTCATCGAGGTAGATCGTCTCGTCGGTGGGGCAGTAGAACGGTCCGACCTCCGACGTCGCTCCTCCGCACCCGGTCTGGATGCCACCGGAGAAGGTGACGATCTGCTCCTCGGGGCGGAACGAGCCGCCGAGCTCGTCGGCCCAGAAATCGGTCAGCGAGTTCTCGACGGCGACGCGCGCGCAGTCGGCCTTCTCGTTGGCATCGTCCCCGGTCTGGCAGCTGTCGTAGCGGCCGGTGTCGGTGAACCGGCCGGCGTCGTAGCCGCCGCCCGGGAGGCTGGTGCCGCCGCCGCTCTGCTGCACGATCACGAAGACAATGATCGCGATGATCACGCCGACGACGCCGCCACCGCCGGCCACGCTGGTGGGGATCGGGCTGCGCCCGCCGCCCCCACGTCCTCCGCTGCGGCCGCCGCCGGATCCACGGCCAGCGTCGCTGACGCGGCTCCGGTCGAGCCGGGCCTTCGGGTTGAAGCGCATGCTGAGAGGATAGGGCTCGCCGCGGGTGCCGCTAGACCCCGTTGTTCCCGCCCGCCCCGCTGCTCACCATGCTCAGGATGTTCACGACCCGATGATCACCGCCCATCAGCTCGAGGTCCGGGCCGGCGCCCGGCTCCTCATGGAGGACGTCTCCTTCCGCGTCGGCCCCGGCGACAAGGTCGGACTGGTGGGCCGCAACGGTGCTGGCAAGACGACGCTCACCAAGATTCTGTCCGGTGAGGCTCAGCCCGCCGCGGGGTCCGTGACCCGGTCGGGTGAGGTCGGCTACCTCCCCCAGGACCCGCGCATCGGCGACCCCGAGGTGCTGGCGCGTGACCGGATTCTCTCCGCGCGCGGGCTGGACGACGTCGTCCGCCGGTTACGGGCCGCCGAGGAGGAGATGGCCAGCGACGACGACACGGTGCGTGAGCGAGCGATGCGTCGCTACACCCGGGCTGATGACGAGATGCATGCCGGTGGTGGCTACGCCGCAGAGTCAGAGGCGGCCACGATCGCGGCGAGCCTCGGCATCGAGGATCGCCTGCTCGCCCAGCCGCTGAAGACCCTGTCGGGGGGCCAGCGGCGCCGGGTCGAGCTCGCACGGATCCTGTTCTCCGACGCCGAGGTGCTGATCCTCGACGAGCCGACCAACCACCTCGATGCTGACTCGATCATCTGGCTGCGCGAGTTCCTGAAGGCCCACAAGGGCGGGTTCATCGTGATCAGCCACGACAACGGGTTGCTCGAGCAGACGGTGAACAAGGTCATGCACCTCGATGCCAACCGCTGCGTCATGGATGTCTACAACATGGGCTGGCGGCACTACCTCACGCAGCGCGAGACCGACGAGAAGCGCCGCAAGCGCGAGCGGATGAACGCCGAGAACAAGGCGAAGACGCTCACCGACCAGGCCAACAAGATGCGTGCCAAGGCGTCCAAGGCCCAGGCCGCCCAGTCGATGCTCAAGCGCGCCGAGAAGTTGATGGCCGGCCTGGAGGGGGAGCGCGCCGCCGACAAGGTCGCTCGCATCAAGTTCCCCGCACCGGCCCCGTGCGGCAAGACCCCCTTGACCGCCGCCGAGCTGTCGAAGAGCTATGGGTCGCTGGAGGTCTTCACCGACGTCGACCTGGCGATCGACAAGGGCTCACGCGTCGTCATCCTCGGTCTCAACGGCGCGGGCAAGACCACGATGCTGCGCATCCTGGCGGGAGTCGACCGCCCCGACACCGGTGCGGTGACCCCCGGGCACGGGCTGAAGATCGGCTACTACGCGCAGGAGCACGAGACCCTCGACACCAATCGCACGGTGCTCGAGAACATGCAGAGCGCGGCCCCGCAGCTCACCGACACCGAGGCGCGCTCGGTGCTCGGTTCGTTCTTGTTCTCGGGGGACGACGCGAGCAAGCCGGCCGGCGTGCTCTCCGGTGGCGAGAAGACCCGTCTGGCGCTGGCCTCACTGGTGGTCTCGAGCGCGAACGTGCTGCTGCTCGACGAACCCACCAACAACCTCGACCCCGCGTCGCGCGAGGAGGTGCTCGCCGCAATCCGTAGCTACGAGGGCGCGATCATCCTGGTCACCCACGACGAGGGCGCCGTGCTCGCGCTCGAGCCCGACCGGGTGCTGATCCTCCCCGACGGCGTCGAGGACCTCTGGAACGCCGACTACGCCGACCTCGTCTCGCTGGCGTGAGAGGCCGCGGGCCGAGGGCCTGACGGTGGGCCTTCCTAGACTCACCCGCATGAACGCAGAAGAACTGGCCGCTGCCGGGCTCACCTACGCGGTCGACGGTGCGGTCGCCACGATCACCCTCGACCGTCCAGACTCCCGCAACTCCCAGACGCCGGCCATGTGGCACGCGCTGGCGGCGCTCGGCGAGGACCTCCCCGACGAGGTGCGCGTGGTGGTGCTCCGAGGCGCGGGGGTGACGTTCTCGGCGGGCCTCGACCGGCGGCTGCTCGAGCCAGGTGGCGGCCAGGAGGGCAGCGTCGCCGACCTGATCACGCAGGACGACGCAACGATCTCCTCGACCATCGACGGCTACCAGCAGGGCTTCTGCTGGCTGCGTGACCCGCGGTTCGTCTCCATCGCGGTCGTGCACGGCTACGCCATCGGCGCCGGCTTCCAGTTGGCGCTCTCGTGCGACCTGATCGTCTGCACCGACGACGCACAGTTCTGCATGAAGGAGGCCGCGCTCGGCCTGGTCCCCGACCTCACGGGAACAAAACCGCTGGTCGAGGCGGTTGGCTACGCGAGGGCGCTGGAGATCTGCGCCACGGCACGCATGGTGAGCGCCGAGGAAGCGGTACGAATCGGCATCGCCCTGCAGGCGGTGCCCGCCGCCGACATCGACGACGCCGTGTCCGCACTCGTCGGCGCCCTCACCGCGCCGCTCCCGGGGGCGGTACGTGAGACGAAGGCGTTGCTGACCGGAGCCGGTCAGCGATCGCTCGACGACCAACGTCGCCTCGAGCGCGAGGCCCAGAGCCGGAGGTTCCGAGAGCTGGCCGCGTTCTTGGCGCCCGCGGGGGAATAGCAACCAGAGCAGCAGAAGGCGGAGCAATGTACGGAATGAGCCCCAACGGAGCCGTGTGGCGCAACCTGCGTTCCGACCGCAGCGCCGTGCCGTCGCGGGTCGGGCGCCGCACGGTGCGCCGCGTGCTGGGGTTTGCGCGCCCGCACCGTCGGCTGATCGCGGTCTTCCTCGCCGTGACGGTCGTCGACGCCGCCACTGTCGTGGTGATGCCGCTGCTGGTCAAGCACATCGTCGACGACGGCATCGTCGCGGGTGATGGCGGCCTGGTCACGATCCTGGCCCTCGCCATGGCCGGGGTCGCGCTGTTCACCGCCCTGCTGGCCGTTCTGGGCGGTTGGCTCTCCTCGCGCATCGGCGAGGGCTTGATCTACGACCTCCGCACGCGGGTCTTCGGGCACGTGCAGCGGCAGTCGATCGCGTTCTTCACCCGCACGCAGACCGGTGCCCTGGTCTCTCGGCTCAACAACGACGTCATCGGCGCCCAACGCGCCTTTACCTCGGCCCTCGGCAGCACCGTCTCCAACGCTATCGCCGTGGTCGTCGTGGGGGCGACCATGTTGGTGCTCAGCTGGCAGGTCACCGTGCTCTGCCTGCTGATGTTCCCGATTCTGTTCCTGGTCTCACGCTGGGTGGGTGCTCGCCTGGCTGGGCTGACCCGCGACCAGATGGACGGCAACGCCGACCTCGGCAATGTCATGACCGAGCGGTTCAACGTGGGCGGAGCGATGTTGCTCAAGCTCTTCGGCCGTCGCACGGACGAAGACCTGCTCTTCGCCGAGAAGGCGGGTCGCGTGCGCGACCTCGGTATTCGCATCTCCCTGATCACGCGGATCTTCGGTGCCTCGATGATGGCGGTCCCGGCGTTGGCCACCGCCCTGGTCTACGGCGTCGGCGGGCACCTCGCGATCGACAACTCGCTCACCGTCGGCACCCTGCTCGCGCTCGCCACCCTCCTGCTTCGGCTACTCGGGCCGCTGCAGGGTCTCTCGAACGTCCGCATCGACGTGATGACGGCCCTGGTGAGCTTCGAGCGCGTCTTTGAGGTGCTCGACCTGCCCTCGCTCGTGCAGCAAAGGCATGGCGCGAGCACCCTCCCGACGTCGGCGGCGCGGCTCGAGTTCGATCACGTCTCGTTCACCTACCCCAACGCCGACGACGTCTCCCTGGGCTCGCTCGAGGTCCTCGCCCGGGGCGAGTCGCGGGCGCACGAGCAAGTGCTGACCGACATCGGTTTCGTCGCCGAACCCGGGCAGATGGTCGCGTTGGTGGGGCCCTCCGGCGCCGGAAAGAGCACCATCACGCACCTGGTCGCCCGGCTCTACGACGTCAACTCCGGATCGGTCCGGGTCGGCGGGCAGGACGTGCGCGAGGTCACCCTCGACTCGCTCGAGGCGGTCGTCGGGTATGTCACCCAGGACGCCCACATGTTCCACGACACCATTCGCGCCAACCTGGCCTACGCGCGTCCCGAAGCATCGGACGACCAGATGTGGGCAGCGTTGTCCGACGCCCAGGTCGCCGCGCTGGTGCGTGGCCTGCCGGATGGCCTCGACACCGTGGTCGGTGACCGCGGTTACCGGCTCTCCGGCGGCGAGCGCCAGCGACTCGCCATCGCCCGACTGCTGCTCAAGGCCCCATCGATCGTCGTGCTCGACGAGGCCACCGCACACCTCGACTCCGAGTCCGAGGCGGCGGTGCAGCGCGCGCTCGACGTCGCCCTGGAGGGCCGCACCTCGCTGGTGATCGCGCACCGACTCTCGACGGTCCGCAATGCCGACCAGATCCTGGTGGTCGACGCCGGCCGTATCGTCGAGTTCGGTACGCACTCCGAGCTGCTGGCCGCCGGCGGCCTGTACACCGACCTCTACCGCACCCAGTTCTTCACCGACGACGTCGCCGTACCCTGACCGGATGGATCTGGGCCTGACCGACCGCGTCTTCGTCGTCACCGGGGGAGCGCGGGGCCTCGGTCGAGCCACCGCCGACGTGCTGGTGGCCGAGGGCGCCCGGGTGGTCCTCAGCGGGCGCAGCGCCGCAAGCCTTGACGACGCCGCTGCGGCGCTGCGGCGACGCAGCCGTGACGGTCATGGCCGACAACGCGGACCCGGGCACGCCCGACTCGTCTGATCGCGGCAGCGCAGGAGCACTGGGGTCGGCTCGACGGAGCGCTGATCTCAGTCGGCGGTCCGCCCAAAGGGCCGGTCACCGACATCACCGACGACCAGTGGCGAGCCGCGTTCGACGCCGTCTTCCTCGGCGCCGTGCGGCTCTCCCGAGCTATCGGCAGCAGCTCTCGGTTCTGGCGGGTCGCTGGCGCTGGTGCTGTCGTCGAGCGTGCGTGTCCCGCTGGCCGACATGGCCATCTCGAACGGACTTCGGCCCGGCCTGGCGATGGTCGCCAAGACCCTCGCCGACGAGCTCGGCCCGCGTGGCGTGCGCGTCAACGGACTGCTGCCCGGCCGCATCAGCACGGAGCGGGTGGCCGAACTGGATGCGTCGACAGGCGACCCGGTCGCGGCCCGAGCGGCCGCGGAGAAGACGATCCCGCTGGGGCGTTACGGCGAGCCGGTGGAGTTCGGCCGGGCCGCGGCGTTCCTGCTGTCGCCGGCGGCGTCCTTCGTCTCCGGCTCGATGCTGCCGGTCGACGGCGGCATGCTGCGCGCGCTCTGAGACCCCACATCCCTGGCGGGGCGCTGGTAGGCACTCGGCACGTTCGTCTGGCGCACCTTCTTCGGCCGCGCCGAAGGCTGCACGCGGTGCGGCCGCTCGCCGCGCGGACCCCGCTTGCGCTCGTCGTAGGCGAGGTAGCCGAACCCGAAGAGCGCAAGCACGCCGAAGAACCACCACTGCAGTCCGTAGAAGAAGTGCGGCCCGTTGTCGAGCTCGGGCAGCTCGCGGGTTCGGAGCGGGGCGGCTGGGGCCGGGTCCTCCGACTTCACGTCCACGAAGCCGTCGAACACGGGCATGCCGATCGCCTCGCCGATCCGATCCGAGGAGATCGCGCGCGTCGAGAGGTTCTCAACCTCGGTGCTGTCGCCAGTGCCGTTGACGCGCACCCAGCCGGTCACGGTCACCTGGCCGCTCGGCGGTCGCGGCACGTCGCCGATGTCGACCGAGCGCTTGTCGATGGGCAGGAAACCACGGTCGACCACCACGGCGGTGCCGTCGGAGGTCACGAGCGGCACCACGACGTCGACTCCGGGCTCACCCGAGTCACTGCTGCGGTAGCGCACGATGATCGTGTGGTCGCTGGCGTACGTGCCGGTCGCGGTCACCAGACGCCACTCGTCCGAGGTGCATCGACGTCGCGGTCGGTGGACAGCACGTCGGCCACCGGCGCAGGCGCGAGCGCCTCGTTCGTGCGGATGATCTCGTTGGACGCTTTGCGGTCCTCCAACCGGCCGAACTGCCACTCACCGAGCCACCACGCCGCGTAGGCGAGCAGCACCACCGCAACCGCGAACAGCGCCCAGCGGCGACTGAGCAGGAAGCGGAACGAGCGCACCGGCAGAATCTAACCGGCGGGCCGTAGGCTGAAGGCATGCAGGTCACCCCGCTCTCTGACGCCTACGGACGCGTCGCGAAGGACCTGCGCGTCTCGCTGACCGACAAGTGCAACCTGCGCTGCACCTACTGCATGCCCGAAGAGGGCCTCGACTGGCTGAGCAACGACAAGCTGCTCTCCGACGACGAGATCGTCCGCCTCGTGCAGGTCGCCGTCCAGCGCCTCGGTGTCGACGAGGTCCGCTTCACCGGCGGTGAGCCGCTCGTGCGGCGCGGACATCGTCGACATCGTCGCCCGCACGCGCGCGCATCGACCCCGACTCTCGAGCTCTCGGTCACCAGCAACGGCTCTGGGACTTGCTCGCACCGCTCAAGCGCTGGCCGACGCCGGCCTCAACCGGGTCAACATCTCGCTCGACACAGTTCGCCCTGACACGTTCCTGCAGCTCACTCGGCGCGACCGGCTCGACGACGTCGTGGCCGGGCTCGCTGCGGCCGCCGAGGCCGGGCTCGGTCCGGTGAAGGTGAACGCCGTGCTCATGCGTGGCGTGAACGACGACCAGGCCGGGGAGCTGCTCGGCTGGTGTCTCGAGCGTGGCTACGAGCTGCGGTTCATCGAGCAGATGCCGCTGGACGCCCAGCACGGCTGGAGCCGCGAAGACATGATCACTGCCGACGAGATCCTTGCCACCCTGGAGCGCGACTTCGTGCTCACGCCGGCCGAGGAGCCGAGGGGCAGTGCCCCGGCCGAGAAGTTCTACGTCGACGGCGGCCCAGCAACCGTCGGCGTCATCGCGTCGGTCACCCGCCCCTTCTGTGGCGACTGCGACCGGGTGCGGCTCACCGCCGACGGTCAGGTACGTACCTGCCTCTTCGCCCGCGAGGAGTCCGACCTGCGCGGAGCGCTGCGTGCGGGCGCCACCGACGCCGAGCTCGCCGAGCGCTGGGTCACCGCGATGCGCGGAAAGGCCCCGGGCCACGGCATCAACGACCCGACCTTCCTGCAGCCCACTCGCCCGATGTCCGCCATCGGCGGCTGACCGAGCTCGCTGCCGCTAGTCGACGAGCGGTTGCGCCGTGTGCGGCACGACGTCCTTGAGGAACTTCCGCGCGCCGAGGAACGACGACAGCGACTCACGGTGCTCGTCGCACGCCAGCCACGTCTTGCGACGGTCTTCGGTGTGCAGCTTCGGGTTGTTCCACAGCAGCTGCCAGGTGGCCGAGGCAGTGCAACCCTTGGCCGAGCAACGATCGAGGTCCATCAGATCTCTCGGTGAGGTCGAGTGGGGGCGGCGTCCAGCTGGAGCCGGCTGTAGTCGGCCTCCCGAAGCTTGAACCCGTCGGAGAGGTTGGCGGCGGCGTTGGCCATCACGACGGCGATGTAGGGAAGCACGAGCGCGCCAGCAATGAGGAACGGCCAGAGCCAGTCGACACCGGCCATCGAGGCAATGATCGCGCCGACGAAGCAGAGTGTGCGGAGGCTCATGGACAGCAGGTACCGCTTCTGCCGGGCGCGGATGTCATCGGCTCTGTTCGCTGCTGCGGTGGTGATCCGGACTGCATCGCCGGACCGCTTCTGGTCCCGGGCCATGGCTCCAGCCTACGCCCGGCCCCAACCCCTAGAGTCAGCCGCATGACTGATCGCACCTACCGTCTGACCGAGATCGTGGGCACCTCGCCCGACAGCATCGAGCAGGCCGTCCGCAACGGCATCCAACGCGCCAGCAAGACCCTGCGGCACCTCGACTGGTTCGAGATCACCCAGGTGCGCGGCCAGATCAAGGACGGCGACGTCGAGCACTTCCAGGTCGGTCTGAAGCTCGGATTCCGCCTCGAGGACGACGACTGACGCTCACATTGACGCTGACCCGTCCTCTATAGAGGACGGGTCAGCTTCAAATAGGTCTACTTCGCGGTAATCACTAGCGTCGCTGGAGTGAGTGGAGCGCGCGTCGTCCTCGTGACCGGTGGCAACCGCGGCATCGGCCGCGCGATCGCCGAGGCGTTCATCGCCCAGGGCGACCGGGTGGCCGTGACCACGCGCAACGGCGGCGCCCCCGACGGTGCACTCGACGTGCGGTGCGACATCACCGACGCCGCGGCGATCGATGCGGCGTTCGCACAGATCGAGGCCGAGCTTGGTCCGGTCGAGGTGCTCGTGGCCAACGCGGGCATCACCGCCGACACGCTCGTGCTGCGGATGTCGGACGAGCAGTGGTCGAGCGTCATCGACACCAACCTCACCGGCTCGTTCCGGCTGGCCCGTCGCGCCAGCCAAGGGCATGCTGCGGCTCAAGCGGGGCCGGATCATCTTCATCTCCTCGGTCGTCGGCCTGCCTCGGTTCGCCCGGGCAGGTCAACTATGCGGCCTCCAAGGCCGGCCTGGTCGGCATGGCCCGGTCGCTGGCCCGCGAGCTCGGGCTCGCGCTCGATCACCGCGAACGTCGTGGCCCCGGGCTACGTCGACACCGACATGACGGCCGTGCTCACCGATGAGCAGAAGGCCGCGATCAAGACACAGGTGCCGCTCGGGCGGTACGCCGACCCGGCGGAGGTCGCGGGCGCCGTGACCTTCCTGGCCAGCGACGCAGGGGCTTACGTCACCGGGGCTGTCATCCCGGTCGACGGCGGTCTCGGAATGGGGCACTGATGACCGGAATTCTCGAAGGCAAGCGGATCCTGGTGGCGGGAGTCACCATGGACTCCTCGATCGGCGTTCGCGACCGCAAAGGTGGCCCAGGAGCAGGGCGCCACGGTGCTCATCTCCAACTTCGGCCGTGCACTCGGCATCACCCGACGGATCGCCAAGCGGCTGCCGGTCGAGCCCCCGGTGCTCGAGCTCGACGTCACCGACCTCGACCACCTCGCCGCGCTACCGGACGCCGTCCGTGAACACGTCGACGGGCTCGACGGCGTCGTCCACTCGATTGCTTACGGCAACCCCGAGACCCTGCTGGGTGGCAAGTTCCTGACCGGCCCGTGGGACGACGTGGCCCAGGCTGTGCAGGTCTCGGCCTACAGCCTCAAGTCGCTGACCATGGCCTGCCATCCGTTGATGTCCGAGGGATCCTCGGTCGTCGGACTGACGTTCGACGCTTCAGTCTCGTGGCCGGTCTACGACTGGATGGGCGTGGCCAAGGCTGCGCTGGAGTCGACCTCGCGCTACCTGGCCCGGCACCTCGGCCCCGATGGCATCCGGGTCAACCTGGTCGTCGGCCGGCCCGCTGAAGACGTTGGCGGCCAGGGCGATCCCCGGCTTCGAGGAGCTCGACGCCATGTGGGAGTCCAAGGCCCCGTTGGGTTGGGACAACACCGACCAGGAACCGACCGCGAAGGCCGTCTGCGCGCTGCTCAGCGACTTCTTCCCGGCCACCACCGGCGAGATCATCCACGTCGACGGCGGCTTCCACGCGATGGGCGCCTGAAGCTCGCTGGCCCGTCTGGGTAGCGTGCCGTGCGTGGCTGATTCGCTGATCGAGCTCCGGGTCCTCGAAGGACCGAACCTCTACTTCCCGCGAGCCGCGATCAAGGTGACCCTCGACATCGGCGGACTCTCGGTCGCCTCCGAGGACGTCGCCGCCAGGTTCGCGCGCCGGATCGGGCTCAAGCACGCCCGCCCCGGGCCGCCGAATACCGGATTCCGGCAGCGGTTCGCGCTGCGAGCGGTGGGCCGGCTCGTCAGGGCCGTGGCGCAGGAGTCCGGCACGCTGCGGCTGGCAGTGCGAGTGCGCTCGACCAACGACCCGCACCAGGTCATCGTCGCCTTCCCGTGGCGGCACCGCACCCGTGCCCAGGAGATGGGTCAGGCCGTCGCGTCGGTGCTGGACGCCGTGCCCGGGGCCGACATCGAGGCGGCGGTAAGTGCCGCGGCCGAGCGGGTCGCCGCCAGCGAGCGACGGCCCTGGCCCGACGACGATCACGCCGTCGATCCCGGTGGTGGCGGTCACCGGCACGAACGGCAAGACCACCACGTCACGGATGATCGCCCACATCGCGCGCTGTCAGGGCCTGCTCGTGGGCTGGTCGAACACCGACGGCATCTACGTCGACGGCGAACTAGTCGAGGCCGGGGACTACTCCGGCCCCAGTGGCGCCGGGCGGGTGCTGGCTCACCCACAGGTGCAGCTCGCGGTTACCGAGACCGCACGCGGCGGCATCCTGCTCAAGGGGATCGGCCTGACCCGCAACGACGTATCGGTGGTCACCAACGTGACCGCCGACCACCTCGGGCTCCAAGGCATCGACACCGTCGACCAGCTCGCCGAGGTGAAGGCGGTGGTCCCGCGGATCACCCGGCGCAGCGGTTGGGCGGTGCTCAACGCCGACGACCCACGCGTCTACGCGATGCGGTGGGCGATCAAGGCGCGTCCCTGGGTCTTCTCCCGCGAGGTTGACGCCCCCGGCTTGCGCGACGTCCTCAACGACGGCGGCCGCGCCACCACCGTGATCGACGGCTGGGTGTGCGTGCTGCGGCCCAACGCCGACCCCGACCCGCTGGTCGAGCTGGCCGAGGTGCCGATGACCCTCGCCGGTCTCTCGCGCTTCAACGTCGAGAACACGCTGGCCGCGGCGTCTGCAGCGCTCGCGATCGGCGTGCCGCGCGAGGTCGTCGTCGATGGGCTGCGCTCGTTCCGCCCGGACGCCGAGCACAACCCGGGCCGGATGAACTTCTTCTCGGTGCCCACCGGCGACGGCGAGGTCTCGGTGGTGATGGACCTCGCCCACAACGAGGCCGGCCTCGAGGCGCTGATGGAGATCATGAACGGTGTCCGCGCGCCAGGTGGTCGGCTGCTGCTCGGCCTAGGCGTGGTCGGCGACCGCACCGACGACCTGATCGAGAAGCTCGGTGAGATCGCGGCCCGCGACAGCGACATCGTCGCAATCGGGCACAAGGAGAAGTACCTGCGAGGGCGCACCATCGAGGAGCTCGAGAACCTGATGCGCGCCGGCGCGGAGCGGGTGGGCGTCACTGGCGTGCCGGCGTACCCCACCGAGGTTGCGGCGCTCTCGGCTCTGGTCGGGCAAGCCCTGCCCGGTGACGTCGTCGGCCTGATGTGCCATGCCGAGCGTCAGATCTGCTACGACTGGATCGCTGAGCACGGAGGCACCCCCGACAGCAACGAGACCCTCGCCCGGAAGGTCAACCAGGCCCGCGCCGAGTCGGCGTAAACGTACGCCGACTCAGACGTCGCCGGGGTCGACCTGGTGCCCGGGCGCGCCGATGTCGAGGTCGCCCTCAACCACCAGCGCGAGCAGCCCGTGCTCCGTTCGGGTCTCGTGGTGCTCGCCGGGCTCCCACACCGCTGCCTGGCCTGGGCCGATAGCAACGGCCTCACCGTCAGCGCCTGACACCACGGCGTCGCCCGTCAGGACGGCGAGCAACTGACGGCCCTCGGCCGGGTGACGCCCGATGACGCCGCCCGCCCGCACCCGCACGGTCACCAGGTGGGCATCGGCGGTGATGCCGAACGCGCCGACCTGGAACCCGCTGCTGCCGTGGGCGTCGAGGGAGCGGTGCGGCAGGCCGTCCAGGTCGAGGATCCTCACGGCGTCACTTGTCGGTCACTCGTCGGTCGGCGCGGGTGTGAAGTCCGGGTCGGCCGCCGGGGCGTCGGGGGAGTAGCCCGCGCCGGCCTGCGCCTGCGACGACCAGGTCTCGAGCTCGCTCATCACCGAGGCGTGCTCGTCGACGCAGATCACCACCAGGTCGCCACGGTTGGCCCGCGACATCGCGTGGCGGACGGCCTCGATCTCGTCGAGCACCACCACGACCTGCTTGCAGCGGACTCCGAGCTCCATCTGCGGAGCGCACGCCCTCCTCGACGAGAGCCGCGACCTCACCGTGCTCGCGGCCGCGCGGGCGTGCGTCCTCGCGCACGATGACGACGTCGAAGTGCCGCGCCGCGATCTCGCCGAGGTCGCGCATGTCCTGGTCGCGGCGGTCGCCGGCCGTGGCGATGACGCCGATCCGCGAGGGCCGCGCCAGCTCGTGGGCAGTGTCCATCGAGTCACCGAGCCGGTCGACGAAGTCACCCAGCATCTTCATGCCGGGCGCGTTGTGGCAGTAGTCGACGATCACGTTGACCCCGTTGACCTCGACCTCGTTGAGGCGGCCCGGCGCAAGGTAGTAGTTCGTCGAGAACGTGCGCAGACCCTGCCTGATGTCGTGCAGTGGTGCCCCGGCGGCGAACGCCGCGGCGGCCGCGGCCAGCGCGTTCTGCACGTTCATCCGGGCACGGCCGCTGAAGGTCGACGGCAGCAGGTGGGTCCAGGCCAGCTGCATCTCGCGCGGACCGTGCTTGACGACGATCATCTCGCCGCGCTCGCTCGGGTTCAGCACGAGAGCCTTGCCACCGCGGCGGCAGTGCGCGTCGATCATGTCGCGGGTCTCCGAACCGGGGTCCTCCATCGAGAACCACACGACCTGCCCCGAGCAGCGCCGTCGCATCTCGCGCACCAGCGGGTCATCGGCGTTCAGGACGGCGTGCCCGTCGCGCGGCACCGCCTCCACGAGCACGGCCTTCACGTCGGCCAGCTGCTCGACGGTGTCGATGCCACGCAGCCCCAAGTGGTCGGGCTGCACGTTGAGCACCACGGCGACGTCGTTGCGCTCGTAGCCGAGGCCTTCGCGCAGGATGCCGCCGCGCGCGACCTCGAACACGGCGAAGTCGACGCGCGGGTTCTGCAGCACCATCCGGGCCGACCGCGGCCCCGAGGCGTCGGAGCGGATCAGGAGGCGCTCGTCGATCACGACGCCGTCGGTGGAGGTCATGCCGACCTTGCGGCCCATGCCCTTGAAGATGTGGCTGATCATCCGGGACGTCGTGGTCTTGCCGTTGGTGCCGGTCACGGCCACGATCGGGATCCGCGAGGTCGCGCCGGGTGGGAAGAGCATGTCGACGACCGGCTTGGCGATGAACTGCGGCTCACCGATGGTCGGGTGCGTGTGCATGCGGAACCCGGGAGCCGCGTTGATCTCGCAGATCGCACCGCCGGTCTCGCGCACCGGCTCGGTGATGTCGGGGCAGATGAAGTCGATGCCGGCGATGTCGAGTCCGACCATTCGAGCTGCTTCCTCGGCGATCTCGACGTTCTCCGGGTGCGCTTCGAAGGTGCGGTCGATCGAGATGCCGCCGGTCGACATGTTGCCGGTCAGCGCCAGCTTCACCATCAGGCCCTCGGGTGGCACGTCGGTCATCTCGAAGCCCTGCTCGCGCACCAGCTCGACCGCGGCGTCGTCGACCTTGATGCGGGTCAGCACCTTCTCGTGCCCCACGCCGCGACGCGGGTCGGCGTTCGCGGTGTCGACGAGCTGCTCGACCGTCGAGGTGCCGTCACCGGTCACCGACGCCGGCACTCGCTCGGCGATCGCGGCGACCCGGCCATCGATGATCAGGCAGCGGTAGTCCTTGCCGATGATCAGCGACTCCACCACGATGACCCCGCGCCGCGACTGCTCCTTGGCGATGGGGAACGCCTCGCGCACGTCGGCCTCGTTCTGCAGGTCGAGGCACACGCCGCGTCCGTGGTTGCCGTCGAGCGGCTTGACCACCACCGGGTAGCCGATCCGCTCGGCCGCGCGGACGGCGGCGTCCTCGGAGCGGACCGTCTCCTGCTTCGGCACGGGGAGTCCGGCTGCGCCGAGCAAGCGGGTCGTGAGGTCCTTGTCGGAGGCGATGTCAACCGCGATGGCGGACGTCGCCGACGTCATCGTGGCGCGGATCCGCTTGGCGTGGACGCCCTGGCCGAGCTGCACGAGCGAGTGCTGGTTGAGGCGGATCCAGGGGATGTCGCGTGACACGGCCTCGTCGAGGATCGCCTGCGTCGACGGCCCGAACGCCGTCCGCTGGGCGCGCTTGATGAAGTCCTCGAGCTCGGTGTCCCAGTCGAAGGCCGGGTCGGCCTCGACGAGGTGGTTGACCAGACGCACCGCGAGTCGAGCCGCTGCCAGGCCGACCTGCTCGTCGATGTAGCCGAAGATCACGTTGTAGAGGCCCTTGGAGCCCTTGACCCCGCGGGTCTTGCCGCGTCGCACGTCGTGGCCGACGACCTGCTGCAGCGCGAGCGCGGTGTGCTCGGCCACGTGTCCCAGCCAGGTGCCCTCGTTGAGCCGCTCGACGAAGCCGCCGCGCTTGCCGCGCGAGCAGGAGTGCTCGCGCAGGCCGGGAAGCATCACCAGCAGGTTCTCGGTGAAGCCCGGGATCGTGTTGGTGGGGAACTCCTCGAGCGAGCCGAGGTCGACCACCAGGTGGATGGCCTTGTCGTACGACCACACGTTGGCGCCCCGGTAGACCCGGGTCTCCACGATGCTCAGGTCGGGCGTCGGTCGTTCGCTCATGCCTGTTCTCCCTCCGAGTCGGTCTTCTTGCGCCTGCCGGCGAGTCGCTGTCGCAGTGAGGACGGCGAGGCGTCGGCTGCGGCGATGTCGCGGGCCAAGGCGCGCAGGTCGCGGCCCGCCTCCGTCATCTCTGCTGCTTCCCTGGGGTCGAGCTGGACGCTTCGGGGCACCAGAACGCGCTGTGAGAGGTCGAACGACGGATCCCTCCGGCAGCACGTGC
The DNA here is from genome assembly GCA_963781575.1 of uncultured Actinomycetota bacterium. Taxonomy (GTDB): domain Bacteria; phylum Actinomycetota; class Actinomycetes; order Propionibacteriales; family Nocardioidaceae; genus Nocardioides. The sequence continues at coordinate 80,249 of CAWAGM010000006.1, forward strand.
AGCACCACGCCACTGGCCAGGATCGGTGCCGCACGCTTCGCCTCGAACGCGTTCGTGGTGATCTGGGCCGGGTCGAAGATCGTCACGGCGCCACGACCGATCACCCGGAGCATCTCGCGGACGGTGCCGTCGGCGTCGGTGGAGTGCTCCACGACCGCCGCGGTGTCCTCGTCCACGCCGATCCCGAGCAGCTGCGGTGACTGGGCCACGATCATCAGCAACCGACCGTAGCGGTTGCGCTGGTCGAAGTGCTGGTCGATCACCGACGACCCCAGCAGGCCCAGGCCGGCCGCGACCTGGGTCATCCGCTGCTTGGGCGTCGAGCCCGGACCGCCGAAGGCCACCATGTGGCTCGACTGGATGCTCGCGCCCGCCGACGTACCCGCCACGACCACGCCGGAGCGGTGAGCGGCCACGATCGCGTCGCCCACCGGCGTGCCGCTGATGATCGCCGAGAGCTTCAGCTGGTTGCCGCCGGTCATGAAGATGCCGGTGGCCTCGCCCAGCTTCTTCACGAGGTCGGCGTCGTGGGCCTCCTCGCGCGACTCGGGCCGGACGGCCACCACCTCGCCTGCGCCCTCGCGGCGGAACAACGCGTCGTAGACCTCGACCACCTCGGGGCCGAGGGAGGACGCCGTCGGGATGACCGCGATGCGGGCATCGGCGCCGCCGGCGGTGGCAACGAACTCCTTGAGGATGGTGCGCTTGCGCAGCTTGTCCTCGGCGCCGCCGATGATCATGAGTGGTCCCGGTGACATGGGGCCACACTAGAGTGCGGGCATGGCAGAGACGCGGCCGCGCACCCTGGTCGTCATGCGTCATGCGAAGGCCGAGCAGGACGGTCCGAGCGACTACGAGCGGCCGTTGGCGGCGCGCGGTCATCGCGACGCCGCCGCTGCCGGGCGCTGGCTCGCGGAGCGCGGGCATCGTGCCCGACCGGGCGCTGGTCTCGGCGGCGCTGCGCACCACGCAGACGTGGGAGCACGTGCTCTCCGGCGCCGGCTGGTCCGTGGACGACGGCTTCGAGGCCGACCTCGACCGCTGGCTGTACGCCGCCGACGCCGACACCGCCCTCGACCTGATCCGGCTGGTCGACGACGCGGTCGGCACCGTGGTGGTCGTCGGCCACAACCCGACCATGGCCTACCTCGCCCAGCTGCTCGACGACGGCGAGGGCGACGCCGCCGCCGCGCACGAGCTGCTCAGCGGCACCTACCCGACCAGCGCCACCGCGACGTTCAGCGTGTCGACGACCTGGGTCGAGCTCGGGCCAGGCACCGCCACGCTGACCGGGTACACGTGGGGCGCGGCTGATGGCCGCGCCGGTCATGAGCCCAGCCGTGACCTGGTGGGGGCACTCGTCGATGCGCTCGAGCTCGGCGCGGTCACGGTCGCCACCGACCCGCTGCTCACCGACCGGCTCTACCACCTGCGCCGCCACGCCCCGCCCCCGCCGGCGCGGCCGCGCGCGCCGACCTCGTGCTGGTCTCCCACCTGCACCACGACCACCTGCACCTGCCGTCGCTCGCCCGCTTCGGCCCCGACGTGCCCGGTCGTCGTACCGCGCGGCGCGGCCCGCGTCGTCAAGGGTCTGGCCGGCACGCCCTGGTCGAGGTGGCGCCGGGCGACGGCTGACGGTGGCCGGGGTCGACATCGAGGTGCTGCCCGCGCACCACAGCGGCCGCGCAGCAAGTTCGAGCGAGCCACGCGACGTGCCGGCGGTCGGCTTCCGGTTCTCCGACGGCGCGACGAGCGTGCTGGTACCCCGGCGACACCGGCGTGCGAGACGACTTCGCGGACGTCGAGCCGGTCGACCTGGCCGCCGTGCCGATCGGCGGGTGGGGGCCGACGCTGGGCGACGAGCACCTCGACCCGGAGGAGGCGGTGGCCGCCGTCGGGCAGGTCGGCGCACGCTGGGCGCTCGCCGTCCACTACGGCACGTTCTGGCCGCTGTGGCTGCGGCGGCTGCGGCCGGGCAACCACCAGCGGCTGTTCGTCTCGCCGCCGCAGCGGTTCCGTCAGGCCGCGCTGGACGTCGGCCTCGACGGCGACGCCATGACCCCGGCGTTCGGTGAGCGGGTCGAGCTCACACAGGAGGCGATGGCGTGACGAAGCCGGCCTCGGCGTCGGCCGCCTCGATCTCCTCGCGGGAGATGCCGAGCAGGTAGAGGATCGTGTCGAGGTAGGGCACGTTCACCGACGTGTCGGCGGCCTCGCTGCACGACCGGGCGCGCGTTGTAGGCGATGCCGAGCCCAGCCGCGTTGAGCATGTCGAGGTCGTTGGCGCCGTCGCCGATCGCGATCGTGGCAGCCTCGGGCACGCCGACCTTCTCGGCGAACTCGCGCAGGGCCCGGGCCTTGCCGGCGCGGTCGACCACCTCGCCGACGATCTCGCCGGTGAGCTTGCCGTCGACGACCTCGAGCTCGTTGGCCCGCGCGAAGTGGATGCCGAGGTCGGCGGCGAGCCGGTCGGTGATCTGGCTGAACCCGCCCGAGACGATCGCGAACCGGTAGCCGAGGCGGCGCAGGGTGCGCACCATCGTGCGGGCACCGGGGGAGATCACGATGTCGTCGTAGACGCGGTCGAGCGCCGCGACGTCGAGGCCGGCCAGCATGCGCACCCGTTGGCGCAGCGACTGCTCGAAGTCGAGCTCGCCGCGCATCGCCGCCTCGGTGATCGCGGCGACCTCCGCCTCGTGGCCGGCGTGGGCCGCGAGCATCTCGATGACCTCACCCTGGATCAGCGTGGAGTCGACGTCCATCACGATCAGCCGCATGCCGCGCCGCAGCAGGTTGGCGGGCTGCACGGCCACGTCGATGCCCTGACCCGCTGCCTCGGCGGCCAGCACCGTGCGCAGCGTGTCGGGGTGCGGTGCCGGAGACGTGCAGGTCGATCGCGGTGACCGGGTAGCGCGCCATCCGCTCGATACGGTCGATGTTGCCGCCGGTGTCGGCGATCCGGCCGGCGATCGCGGCCATCGCGCTGGCCTTCAGCGGCGTGCCGATGACCGTGACGTGCGAGCGTCCCTCGCGCCGCGCCCGGTTGTCGCCGGAGCCTCGCTCGACCTCGACCTGCATGTCGAGGGCGGTCGGCCGTCGCCTCGATCGCGCTGGTCGAGCTTCTTACAGTCGCGCGGCGCCGTGACGAGCACCCCGAGGATCAGCCGCCGCCGCAGGATGATCTGCTCGATGTCGACCACCTCGACACGCGGCCGCGGCCAGGGTCGAGAACACCATCGACGTCACGCCCGGGCGGTCTTTGCCGCTCAGGGTGATCAGCAGGGTGTCGGGCCGGTCGTCGTTCATCGCGGCGAGGCTATCGGTGACTGCGGATCAGCGCCGCATCACTCCGGCGGCCAGACCTCGGGGGAGAAGGCGGCGACGAGGGCGCGCCGGGCGGCGCGAGCAATGGGGGCGATCGCTGCCTGGCGTCGCTGGGCCTCCAGTGCAGTGATCGCGCCGCCGTCGTCCTCGGCCGCGAGGTCGGCGATTGCTTGGGCCTGCAGCCCTCGGGCGGCCAGGTCGACGCAGCGCGTGGGGACGCCGGGCGGCGCCGCGAGCGCGGCTCGGTGCCGCAGGTTCAGCAGCTGGTCGGCCACCTCGGGGCGCCAACGGGCCACGTCGAGCGCGGCGAGGTCGTCTGCTGCAGTGAGCAGGGTCGAGCGCAGCTCCCGGTCGGCGTCGCCGACGTCGGGCAGCTGACGCCGGTGCGCGGTGAGCAGCTGCCACTCGACCGTGGGCCCCACCGGCCGCGGCACCAGGCCGCGCTCGGCACCGAGCGGCGACGACGGCCTCGCCGGCCTCGAGCGCCTCGTGGTTGAAGGTCGCGCGGCCCGCCGAGCCCGACCAGGTCGCCCTCCACCGGGAAGGGCCAGCCCGAACGCCGCTCGCACCCACGCTGCGCAGGCCACGAGGGTCTCGAGCAGGCCGCCGGCGTCGACGACCACGTGCGTGACGTCGTTCCCGATGACGGCGTCGAGCAGATCGTCGGGTCCGACGGCGCCGCGCAGCCAAGCGGTCGCCCACCATGCCAGGCGCATCGCCGGAGAGAGGCCGTTCACGGGCGCCGACGATAGCCCGAGGTGGCTCGCGGCAGTGGCTATGGTGTGCACCGTGCCCGCAGTTCTCGAGTTCGCCGACGTCTCCGTGCGTCGGGGTCAGGCGCTGCTGCTCGACCGGATCACCTGGGTGGTCAACGACGGCGAGCGCTGGGTGATCCTCGGCCCCAACGGTGCCGGCAAGACCACGCTGCTCCAGGTGGCCTCGGCCCAGATGCACCCCACCTCAGGGGCTGCCGGCGTGCTGGGCGAGCTGCTCGGATCGGTCGACGTGTTCGACCTCCGGCCCCGCATCGGCCTGACCAGCGCCGCGCTGGCCGACCGGATCCCGCGCGCACGAGCTGGTGCGCGACATCGTCCTCTCGGCGGCGTACGGCGTGGTGGGGCGCTGGCGTGAGGCCTACGACCGCGTCGATCACCAGCGCGCCGAAGACCTGCTCGTCGAGGTCGGCGTGCAGCACCTCGCCGACCGCACCTTCGGCACCCTCAGCGAGGGGGAGCGCAAGCGAGTGCAGGTGGCTCGCGCGCTGATGACCGACCCCGAGCTGCTGCTGCTCGACGAGCCGGCGGCCGGCCTCGACCTGGGCGGTCGCGAAGACCTCGTCTCCACGCTGTCGGTGCTTGGCCTACGACCCGGACTCACCGGCCACCGTGCTGGTCTCCCACCACGTCGAGGAGATCCCGCCCGGCTTCACCCACGCGCTCCTGCTGCGGCAGGGGCCGCGTCGTGGTGGCCGGCGCGCTCGACGAGGTGATGACCGAGTCGGCTCTCTCGGCCACGTTCGGCATGCCGCTGTCCCTGAGCCAGGCCGACGGCCGCTGGGCAGCGCGTCGGCGCACCCGCCACCGCTGACTGCCCGCCGATAGCCCTGAGTACAGTCGGATCATGGACTGGCTCAGCGACAACCTGTGGAGTGCCTGGTTGGCCGCCGCCGTGGTCCTGGCCGGCGCCGAGATGCTCAGTCTCGACCTCGTGCTGATCATGCTCGCGGTCGGTGCGGTCGCCGGCATGGTGACCGCGCTGATCGGCGCACCGTTCCTGCTGCAGGCCCTCGTGGCCGGCGGCGCCGCCGTTGGCATGCTCGCCCTTCGTGCGGCCCTCGATGGCCAAGCGCCTGCACGCGGGCCCCACGCTCACCCAGGGTCACGACAAGCTCATCGGCCAGCGTGGGGTGGTCACCGAACAGCTCTCGGGGCTGGCCTCCGGCCGGGTGAAGCTGGGCGGCGAGATCTGGTCGGCGGCGCCGTACGACGACACGATCACCATCGCGCCTGGCGAGACGGTCGAGGTGCTCCAGATCCGCGGCGCCACGGCGTACGTGCACCCCATTCCGATGCTCGAACCCTGAAGCACTGCCGCCAACTGAGGAGAATCTCGTGGAGATCCTGATTTTGCTGGGCTTGGTCCTGCTGTTCGTGATCGTGCTGCTAGCCAAGACCGTCCGCATCGTTCCGCAGGCAAGGGCCGGCATCGTCGAACGCTTCGGCAAGTACAAGCAGACGCTGCCCGCGGGTCTGAACATCGTCGTACCGTTCATCGACCGGGTGCGGTACCTGATCGACCTGCGCGAGCAAGTGGTCAGCTTTCCGCCGCAGCCGGTGATCACCGAGGACAACCTCGTCGTCTCGATCGACACCGTCATCTACTTCCAGGTGACCGATGCGGTGGCCGCGACCTACGAGATCGCCAACTACATCCAGGCCGTCGAGCAACTCACGATGACCACGCTGCGCAACATCGTCGGTGGCATGGACCTCGAGCAGACGCTCACCAGTCGCGAGGAGATCAACCACGGGCTGCGTGGCGTGCTCGACGAGGCCACCGGCAAGTGGGGCATCCGGGTCAATCGCGTCGAGATCAAGGGCATCGACCCGCCGCCCTCGATCAAGGACGCGATGGAGAAGCAGATGCGCGCCGACCGTGACAAGCGGGCGCTGATCTTGACCGCCGAGGGCCAGCGACAGTCGGCCATCCTGACCGCCGAGGGACAGAAGCAGTCGGCCATCTTGATGGCCGAGGGTGACCGTGAGGCCAACATCCTGCGCGCCGAGGCAGACCGCGAGTCACAGATCCTGCGCGCCCAGGGTGAGGGACAGGCCATCCAGACGGTCTTCCAGGCGATCCATGACGGCCGCCCCGACCAATCGCTTCTGGCCTACCAGTACCTGCAGATGATGCCGAAGATCGCCGAGGGAGACGCCAACAAGGTGTGGATCGTCCCGAGCGAGATCGGCCGGGCGCTCGAAGGACTCGGCTCGACGATGAACGAGCTCAAGGGAATTCCCACCGAGGTCGACGGTCCTCGAACGCGAGTCGACATGGGCCCGAGCGAGCCACAGGTCTCGCGCGGCTCGTCGACCACCGGCACCGCGGACACCACGAAGGCCGTGCAGGAAGCCATCGCGGCTGCCCAGGACGCCGCCGGCCCCGGGGGAGCGGTAACTGCAGCACCGGAGGCACCAACCGAGTGATGCTGAGTGAGTCAGCGGTGACCCTGCTCGAGGCCGTCGTGATCGCGGCGGCCGGCCTCGCCGCCGGAGGTATCAACACGATCGTCGGCTCGGGCACCCTGATCACGTTTCCGACGCTGCTCGCGTTCGGGGTGCCACCGGTGACCGCCAACGTCTCGAACAACATCGGCCTGGTGCCCGGCTCGGTGGCCGGCGCGATCGGTTATCGGGCCGAGCTCCGCGGGCAGGGACGGCGCAGCCTGCGCCTCCTCTCGGCCTCGCTGCTCGGCGGCGTCGCCGGCGCCGTGCTGCTGCTGGTGCTGCCCGAGGGTGCGTTCGAGGCGATCGTTCCGTTGCTCATCCTCGTCGGACTGCTGCTCGTGGTGTTCCAGCCGCGGCTGTCAGCCTGGGTCGCGGCTCGCCGCGTCGACCGACGCGGCAGCGACATCCCCCCGTGACGCACGGTGGATGTGGCCGGCGGTGCTTCTCACCGGCGTCTATGGCGGCTACTTCGGGGCCGCGCAGGGCGTGCTGCTGATGGGCGTGCTCGGCATCGGGCTGAGCCAGTCGCTGCAGCACAGCAACGCCGTGAAGAACGTGCTGGCGGCGTCGGTCAACGCGGTGGCGGGGCTCATCTTCGTGTTCGTGGCCGACGTCGACTGGAGCGTCGTCGCCTTGCTGGCCGGCGGCTCGGTCGTCGGCGGGGTCATCGGGGCGCGCGTCGGACGACGACTCCCGCCGGCCGCCTTGCGTGGGGCCATCGTGATCGTGGGAGTCGTCGCCCTGACGACGTTCCTGCTGCGCTGACTCAGCCGATCTTGAGCACCTGGGTGCCGCCGGCGAACTGGTCGTGCCAGCCCTGCCGCTTCACGGTGTCGTTGTTGATCGTCACTGGCGATGTAGATGACTGCGGCGAGCTGAGCGAGACCGCCGAAGAACGTGCCGACGACCGGGACGATGAACGCCAGCTGCAGGAGGTAGAAGGCGTTGCGCCGCAGCGACTGCTCCATCGTGGGGTTGCTGACGCCGTCTGGTCCGACGACCTTGAGCTTCAGGAGCGACTTGCCGAGCGTGGCGCCCTGCGTCGACTCCAGGTAGCCGTAGTAGGCCATCGTGACGCCGACCGAGACGATCGGAGACGAAGGTCCAGTACAGGAAGTACTCGCCGGTCGAGTAGACGAAGCCGCGCAGGAAGAGTGCGCTGCCGATCCCGGCGAGGATGCCGAACACGACGCCGACGAGGATGCCGTCGATCAGTCGTGCCAGGAAACGCTCGACGAGCTCAGCTGGCCTCGGCAGGCCTGCTAGGTGGCGGAGGTGGGACGGGCGCGCCGTACTCACCAGGCGGGGGCGGGGGAGGCTGTTCGGTCATGGCGACAGCCTCCTGCACCAGGGTCCGGGCGGCAATGGGTAACGCGGTGTGAGTAGCGCCCACTCGCGTCGCCAGCCGTCAGGCCTTCGTGGCCAACTTGCGCGTCTTCGTGCTCTTCTTGCCCTTCACGCGAAGCCCGAGCAGACCGCCCAGCACCGCGCCAGCCGCGACGGCGACGCCTGCCATGCCGGCCGTCCTGGGGATCGACTCGGCCTCGACGGCCTGGTAGGCCGTGGCCGCGTCGGCGGCGTCGACGGCCATGCCGATCAGCACCAGGGTGCGTCGCGGCCCGCCGCGCGCCAGCAGCGTGGCGACGCCGAGCGCGATCTCCCGGTTGCCGAACCACTGGGTCAGCACGGGCGAGCTGGAGGTGAGGCCCATCGAGTTCTGCACGAGGTCGGGCTTCACGATCGAAGCGATGCCGACGCCGATGCGGCCGAGTGAGAGTCCGGTCACAGGGTTCATGGGTCAGACGGTAGAGCATGCCGTGAGACGGTGGCGGGATGGACCTCTACGACGTCATGCGCACCACGGCAGCGGTCCGGGAGTTCACCGACGATCCGCTTCCGGACGACGTGCTCCACCGGATCCTCGATCACGCCCGGTTCGCGCCCAGCGGGGGCAACCGACAGGGCACCCACGTGGTCGTCGTCCGCGACGCCGAGACCCGCGCCGCCCTGGCTCGCCTGAACGAGCCGGCGGTGCGTCGCTACATCGCCCAGATCGGCGCGGGGGAGAGCCCGTGGAACAGCGTGCACCCGCCTGGCCCGAGCCAGGCGGAGATCGCGGCGACCGAGGTGCCTGAGCAGTTCACCCGCCCGGTGCTCACCGCCGGCGCCGTGCTGGTCTTCTTCGTCGACCTCGCCGTCGTGGCCTCGATGGACCAAGACCTCGACCGGGTCGGCGTCATCAGCGGCGCGTCGGTCTACCCGCTGGTGTGGAACACCCTGCTCGCGGCCCGCAACGAGGGGTTCGGCGGAACCATCACCACGATGGCTGCAGCCCAGGAGCCGGCGGTCAAGGAGCTGCTCCACGTGCCAGAGACGCTTGCGCTCGCGGCCGTCGTCCCGCTTGGCAAGCCGGTGAAGCAGCTCACCAAGCTGAAACGACGTCCGGTGGAGGAGTTCGTGACGCTCGAGCGCTACGACGGCGAGCGTTCACCGCCGGCACGTAGGCATCCGACCCAAGCCCCGAGCTGCTGGTAGACCCGCGCGCGCACCTCGGGCAGCGAGAGCACGACGTCGTGGCGCGCGCCGTCGATGGCCACGTAGGTCACGTGCGGCCCGACGGACGTCGCCCACTTGCGGATCTGCGGCACGTCGAGCACGACGTCGTGCGTGTGCACGTCGTCGTTGAGCTCGGCGGGACGAACCGTCGCGGCCGAGGAGAGCACGAGCACCGGGCACAGCACGGACAGACCGGCGTGCAGCTCGGTGTGTGCCTGGCGAATCGCGCGCAGCCAGCCCGCCCGCACGGGAACGACTCGATGGGCTTCCAGGCTGAGGTCGAAGTCCCACTCGCCCTCGTGGTCGCGATGCAGGCTGCGGCCGTAGAAGCCGTCGACGGTGCGCGGGATCTCACGCAACGGCTGCTTCTGGCCCATCCGGTCGAGGGCGGTGGTGGCCGCCCGGGTGCGCATCCAGGGTGCTCCCTGCAGGTCGAACCACGGCGAGTTCAGCACCAGTCCGGCGAGCTCGTCGGGTTGGCGGGCGTCGGCCCACAGCGAGGTGGTCAGTCCACCTGTCGAGTGGGCGGAGACGACGACCGCGGTGTGCGCGTCGCGTTCGACGATCCGCCACCACGCCAGGTCGATCTCGGCGAAGTAGTCGTGCAGGTCGGCGATGTAGGTCGGCGTCTGGTGGGGCCGGATCGACCGGCCATACTTGCGCAGGTCGAGCGCGTAGAAGTCATAACCCCGGTCGAGCCACCACTGCGGCGTACTCGGTGTGGAAGAAGTAGTCGGCGAACCCGTGCACGTGCAGCACCGCACGACCCGTCGGCGCGGCGGCGCGACGGCTGACGAGGGTCGCGACGACCGGTCCCTCCTGGTCAGGGGGGAGCCCGATCGTCTCGGCTACCCAGGGTTCCCCGAGGACGTCGACGTCAGGCGAGGCAGGCACGCCCAACTCTCGCAGGCAGCGTCAGACCGTGCGCACGGGGTCGGTCGGGTGCGGAGCCGCCTCGATGGACCGCACAGCATGCACCGTGGCAACGCACCTAGGGGTGAGCCCTGGGGAAAAGCGGCTCTCGGCCCGGCACGACACACTACGTTGCACCAGTGCGGTGGCTCAGTGATCTCGTCGAGGGCTGGCGCTCGGGCACTCGCCGCAGCCAGCTGCAGGCCCTGGCGGTGCTGGTCACGCTCGTCGCCGTCTCGCTGGCTGTCTCACTGAACCGCTACGAGTTGTTCCCCTTGGCTGGCTACTTCCTGTTGCTCCTGCTTGGTTCGTTGCTGCTGCGTTTCGGACCACTGTTGTGCCTGGCCGGGTCGGTGCTCGTCGCCGCAATCGCGGCCTTCCTCGCCCACGAGGGCTCGATCGCCGGCACGCGGGTGATCGCCCTGGCCATGTTCGTGCTCAGCACTGCGCTGGTGCTCTACGCCGCGAGCCGGCAGCGCTCCGGCCTGCCGACGCCGCTCAGCGAGGCGCTGCTGGCCGACCTTCGCGACCGGTTGAACTCTCAGGGCGCCGTGCCGCCACTTCCCGCAGGGTGGCGCTCCCAGAGCGCGATGGTCGCCGCGTTCGGCGTCGGCTACGCCGGAGACTTCATGGTCGCCGACCTCGACGACGAGCAGAGCCGCCTCGACCTGGTGCTGGTCGACGTCGTCGGCAAGGGCGTGAAGGCTGCCCCCTCGGCACTGCTGCTGGCTGGCGCTCTCGGTGGCTTGGTCGGCGCGGTGCGTGGCGCCGCGGTGTTCGAGGCGGCCAACGACTTCCTGCTGCGGCAGGGCTCCGACGAGACCTTCGCGACCGCCGTCCACCTCAGCGTCGACCTGCGAGACGGGCGGCTACACGATCCTCAGCGCCGGTCACCCGCCCGCGCTGCGCTGGAGCGAGGCCTCCCAGACGTGGAGCGTCGACAACTCGCGCGGGCTCGCGCTCGGCGTCCAGCCACATCCCGAGATCGAGGCCAGCCAGGGCGTGCTCGCGCCGGGTGAGGCGCTGATGTTCTACACCGACGGCGTCGTCGAGGCCCGCGGGGCTGACATCGAGGACGGCATCACCTGGCTCCAGGACACGGCTGCGCCTGGCACTCGGGAGCGGCGTCGACGGTGCCGCCCGGCGGATCATCCGCCAGGTGCCGCGCGGCGACGACGATCGTGCGCTGCTGATCCTCAGCCGCGCACCCGAGTACAGCTGCCGGATGACCTGCTCGATGTCTGGTTCCTGGATCGACAGGTCGGCCACGTCGTAGGCCGCAGCCACCGCGGCCACGATCGGTGCGGCACTCGCCTCGGCAGGGAACGCCAGCCACTGGCGGGGTCCGTCGACGCGCAGCACCGTGGCTCCCGGCACCTCGATGGCCGGCCTCGTGTCGACCAGGTCGACCACGAGCGTGCGCATGGCCTCGCCGCGCGTGTGCAGCCCGGACAGCGAGCCGTCGTAGACCAGCGTGCCGTGGTCGATCACCATCACTCGATCGCAGAGCGCCTCGATGTCCTGCAGGTCGTGGGTGGTGAGCAGCAAGGTCACGCCGCGCGAGGTGTTGAGGGCTCGCAGGAACTCGCGCAGCCGACCCTTGCTCACGACGTCCAGGCCGATCGTGGGCTCGTCGAGGTAGAGGATGTCGGGGTCGTGGAGCAGCGCCGCCGCGATGTCGCCGCGCATTCGTTGCCCCAGGCTGAGCTGTCGCACCGGGGTGTCGAGCAGGTCACCGAGGTCGAGCAGCTCGAGGAACTCCGCCAGGTTGACCCGGTGCCGGGCGGGATCGGTGCGGTAGATCTTGTGCAGCAGCGTGAACGAGTCGCGCAGCGGGAGGTCCCACCACAGCGACGTGCGCTGGCCGAACACCACGCCGATCCGCTTGGCCAGGGTCGTGCGCTGCCGGCTGGGCTCCAGGTCGCCCACGCGCAGGTGGCCGCGACGTCGGCACCAGGATGCCGGTCAGCATCTTGATCGTCGTCGACTTTCCGGCGCCGTTCGGGCCGATGTAGCCCACCATCTCGCCGGAATCGATATCGAAGCTCACGTCGCGCACCGCGACGACGTCCTGCCGACCGACCCCCCGGCGGCGCACCCGGAAGGTGCGGTTGAGGTCACGCGCCTCGATCAGCGCCATGAGTTCTCCACGGTCAGCTCCCTGTCGATCGGTAGTGCCGGACGCCGGAGCGCCAGACGAACGCCGTGACGGCCGTCGTGGCCAGCGCGGCGAGCGGGGCGGCGTGCTGCAACCAGCTCGGCAGCCCGAACGGGTCGTCGCGGCCCAGGATGTAGAGGGCGGGGTACCAGTTCACGAAGGCGATCGGCAGCACGAAGGTCAGCGCCTTCACGACCTCGGCCGGGAACACCGTCATCGGGTACTGCGTGAGCGTGTTGCCACCGTAGGTGAACGCGTTCGCAGCCTCGGACGAGTCGGCGGTCCAGAACTGGATGCAGGCCAAGGAGATGAAGAGGCCGAAGAAGATCAGCGAGCCGCAGGCCACCATCACCACGGCGGTCGCCGACCCGCGGCGGCGTCCAGTCGACGTAGGTGGAGGCCCAGGTGAAGACGGCGCCGCTCTGCAGCACCCGGGCCAGCCGCCGCAGCGCGAACTCGTCGGCGCACACCTGCACCAGCAGCGGCACCGGCTTGGTCATCATCGTGTCGAGGCGTCCCATGCGGATCATCTGTCCGAGCCGCTCGACGCGGCCCACGACCAGGTCGGCGAACGCGATGCCGAGACCCGTGGCGCCGTAGAGGAAGCCGATCTCCTGGAGGCTGAACCCGCCGAGCGAGTCGACGGAGTTGAAGATGATCCAGATGCCGGCGAAGTCGAGGCCGGTCATCAGGAAGCTGCTCACCGCCAGCATCCAGAAGGACGCCCGGTAGGCCATCGAGGCGCGCATCCACAAGGTCGCGATCCGGCCGAAGTCGGCCACGGGGGAGAGCAGCGCGACGCCGGGGCTAGCCACCCTGCACCACCACGCGGCGCTCGGCGCTGCGCAGGGCGGCGGCACAGACGCCCAGCAGCAGCACCGCCCAGAAGCGTCATCAGGCCGAGGCCTTCGACGACGTCGCCAGCCGGTTCGCTGCCCCAGCCAGATGTCGGCGGGGATCTGGATGAAGCCGGCCCAGGGCAGCGCCATCGCGACGTCGCGCAGCGCGCCCGGGAACAGCACCAGGGGCACGGTGAGCCCGCAGAAGAACATGGCGACGAAGGCCATCAGGTTGCCGTGGACCGGTGTCGTCGAGGAGCCAGAACGCCGTGATCGAGGCGAGCATCCGCAACGCGAAGCTCACGGTCACCGCGATCGGCAGCGGCGCGAGGAACAGCAGCCACACCCCCGGGCTCGCGGGGTAGCGGAGGTCGAAGAGCAGCGCGCCGATCACGCGTGGGCGCCAGCCCCCGGGTCAGCAGGTGGTAGAGCGCCCGCCCCAGGTCGCCGGCCAGGTACCAGCCCAGCAGGCCGACGGGTCGGTAGAAGTCGATCGCCACGTCGCCGGACTTGATCCGGGCCGCCAGGTCGTCAGGCGTGCCGCCACCCCAGATGGCCACCGTCATCAGCAGCGCCTGCCCGAGCCACACGAAGGTGACGGCGTCGGTGACGTCGTAGCCGCCGGCGTCCGGGTTGGCCTCCCAGACCGCTGTGTAGACGAAGCACATGATCACGCCGAACACCGAGTTGGTGAAGATGCCGGCAAGGGTGGCGCCGACGTAGGTCGAGTAGCGACGAAACGAGCTGCGCGCGATCGCGAGGTAGAGACCGAGAGCGCCGTGCACCCGGTCATCATTGCCGAGTCGGCTCGACTGTCGCGCCGACTCGGCCGTCAATTCGCGTGCAGATGCGCCGACTCGGCCAGGGGCGTCAGTGCTGGTAGGTGCCGTGCATGATCGCGCGAGCGGCGGTCTTGAAGGCCAGGTTGAACGAGACGACCGCGGGCGAGGCGTCGGAGTCGACACCGAGCGCGGGCACCTTCACCGCGTGGACGACGAAGAAGTAGCGGTGCACCTGGTCGCCCTCGGGAGGGGCAGCGCCCATGAACGCCTTCGAACCGCCGTCGTTGCGGCACATGAAGGCCTTGCCGGGCAGCGCAGCACCTTCGGCGCCGGCCCCCGCGTCGAGCGAGGTGACGTCGGCCGGCAGGTCGACCAGCACCCAGTGCCAGAAGCCACTGGGGGTCGGGGCGTCGGGATCGAAGCAGGTGACGGTGTAGCTCTCGGCGCCGTCGACGGCGTCCCAGGAAAGCTGCGGCGACGTGTCGCCGGCAGCGGCCACCTGGTCGTCCTTGAGCGGCTGGCCGTCGATGACGTCGGCGCTCGTCACGTCGAAGGACGGCGCCGTCGGGCAGCAGGTCGTAGGGGTTCGGGGTCACGGGGCGTTCGAGAACCATGCGGCCAACGTAGCGCGCCGGGTGGTGCGCGAGAATGCCGTGCGTGAGCGACCACCCAGCCCTACCTGTCAGGACTCCGGCTCGACGGACGTCGGGTGGTGGTCGTCGGCGGAGGGCAGGTCGCCCAGCGACGGGTCCCGCCCTGATCGCGGCCGGGGCTGCCGTGGAGGTCATCTCGCCGGACGTGACCCCCGCGATCGAGGGCCTCGTGCACGGCGGGGAGGTCGTCTGGGAGGCGAGCAGCTTCGTCGACGCCGACCTCGACGACGCCTGGTACGTCGTGGCGGCCACCGACTCGAGCGAGACCAACGCTGCCGTCAGCGCGGCAGCCGAGCGCCGGCGGATCTTCTGCGTGCGCTCCGACGACGCCAGCGCGGCGAGCGCCTGGACACCCGCCGCGGGCACGGCGTCCGGCATCACCGTCGGCGTGCTCGGCAACCGCGAGCCGCGTCGCTCGGCGGCGATCCGCGACGAGGTGCTCGAAGGGCTGCGCGAAGGTCGTCTCGGCACTCACGAGCGCCCCGAGACGGTGCCCGGCGTGACCCTGGTGGGGGGCGGTCCGGGCGACCCCGAGCTGCTCACGCTGGCCGGACGACGCGCCCTGATGGAGGCCGACGTCGTGGTCGCCGACCGGCTCGCCCCGCGCGAGGCGCTGGGCGACCTGCCCGGCCGACGTCGAGCTCTTCGACGTCGCGAAGCTGCCCCGCGGTCGTTCGGCGCAGCAGGAGGAGATCAACCGGATCATCGTCGAGCAAGCGCTTGCGGGCCGCCGTGTCGTGCGCTTCAAGGGCGGCGACAGCTTCGTGTTCGGTCGAGGCTACGAGGAGGTCATCGCGTGCCGCGAGGCCGGCGTGCCGGTCACGGTGATCCCCGGCGTCACCAGCCCCGTAGCCGTGCCGGGCATGGCCGGCATCCCGGTGACCCACCGCGGGCGTGGCCCACGAGTTCACCGTCGTCTCCGGTCACCTGCCACCGGGCGACGCCCGTGGACTGACCGACTGGGACGCCGTCGCGAAGCTGCGCGGCACGCTGCTGCTCATGATGGCCGTCGAGCACGCGCCCGCAGATCGCAGCGGCGCTGCTCGCCGGCGGCGCGACCGGCCGAGACGCCGGTGGCGTTCGTCTGCGACGGCTCGATGCCGACCGAGCGCACCGTGCTGACCACGCTGGGTCAGGTGGCAGTGACCATCGAGCGGGAGCGGGTCAAGCCGCCAGCGATCATCGTGGTCGGTGACGTCGTCGCGGTCGCGCACCCCGAGCACTACCCGGCCGGCGCCTGAGCCGATGGCCGACCTGGTCGAGATCGAAGACCCGGACGATCCGCGCCTCGCCGACTACCGCGACCTGCGCGACGTCCAGCTGCGCAAGCACCTCGAGGCCGAGCACGGACTCTTCCTGGCCGAGGGCGAGAAGGTCGTGCGCCGGGCAGTCGAGGCCGGCTTCCGCCCCCGCTCCTTCCTAATGGCGCCGCGGTGGGTCGACGGCCTGGCCGACGTCCTCGCCCAGAGCAGCGCGCCCTGCTTCGTCGCGCAGCGAGGCAGTCTCCGAGCAGGTCACCGGCTTCCACGTGCATCGGGGTGCGCTGGCCTCGCTGGAGCGGCGTCCACTCCCGAGCCTGGACGACGTCCTGGACGGTGCCCGCTCGGTGCTGGTGCTCGAGGACGTCATCGACCACACCAACGTCGGCGCCATCCTGCGCAGCGGGGCCGCCTTGGGCTTCGATGCCGTGCTCCTGGCACCGCGGTGCGCCGACCCGCTCTACCGCCGCTCGATCAAGGTCGCCATGGGCGCCGTCTTCACGCTGCCCTGGACCCGGCTGTCTGACTGGCCGAACGCACTCACCGACCTCTCGTCCCGTGGCTTCACCACGGTGGCGCTCACCCTTGCCCAGGACGCGGTGTCGATCGATGACGCCGTCGCCGGCCTCGACCGGGTGGCGCTCGTGCTCGGATCAGAGGGCCATGGCCTATCGCAACGGTGGGAGACCACGGCTGACCGGCGCGTCATCATCCCGATGCGTGCTGGCATCGACTCTCTCAACGTCGCCGCCGCCGCCGCGGTGGCCTGCTACGTCACCATGCGCCGCTGACGCTCAGGCCGGCCAGTGCGGCGGGAACTCCTCGGCGGCCTTGTCGTGCGCCTTGGTGAGCCGCTTGCGGGCCTTGGTCGGCAGGCGGTCGCCGAAGACCGTCCCGAGCGTGTGGTCGGTCTCGTGCTGGAGACACCGGGCCAGCAGTCCATCGCCGGAGTAGGTAACCGGCTGGCCGTCGAGCGCCGAGCCCGGTGACGCTGGCGTAGTCGGGCCGCGCGCACTCCACGAAGGCTCCGGGGAAGGAGAGGCAGCCCTCCTCCGACTCGTCCAGCCGGCGCTCATTGCCCTCGGGCAGCGTCAGAACCGGGTTGCAGACGATGCCGACGGTGCGCTGGCCGTCATCGTCGGGGCAGTCGAAGACGAACATCGCGACGTCCTCACCGATCTGGCAGGCCGCGAGCCCGACCCCGTCGGCGGCGTACATGGTGGCCACCATGTCGGCGGCCAGTGCCTGGAGCGACTCGTCGAAGTCGGTGACGAGGGCTTGCGGACGGTGCATGACCGGGGTGCCCCAACGCGTCATCGGCCGGACCGTGCCGCCGGTGGGAAGGGGTCCGTGGGGGGCGAGGGGCTCGTCGTCGGACATGGCCCGAATCGTAGAGCGAGGCGGCGACCCGGGCGTGTGACGCCTCCCACCGGGGTTGGTGTAGCGCTAATGTGTAACTCCGAGTTACATTAGGGCCATGTCCTTCATGAACAACCTCAAGCCCGGGGGTCGCCACGGCATCGCGAGCGGGGAGTCGCGCGATCCGATCGGCATCCTGGTCGCAGGCCTGAACCGGCTCGCCCAGAGCGACCTGCTCGACAAGGTGAAGCTCCGCAAGCCGGCCGAACAGGTCGTCTTCACGCGTCACCCGCAGCGGGTTCAAGACCATGACCAGCGCCAGCCGCACCTTCGCCCAGGCGGGCAAGAAGGGGCAGGGCGGTGCTCGGCCGACCGCCGCTCCACGCAGCGGCGACTTCGACCTGACGCCGAGCGAGGACGAGCAGATGCTCGTCGACGTGGTGAGCGAGTTCGCCGCCGAGGTCGTGCGTCCGGCCGCAGCCGAGGCCAACGAGACCTGCGAGGCGCCCGAGGCCCTGCTCAAGGCCGGCCTCGAGATCGGGCTCCCGATCCTCGGCATCCCCGAGGCGCTCGGCGGAATCTCCGAGGAGCGTTCGGCGATGGCCGGCACCCTCGTCGCCGAAGCCCTCTCGCACGGAGACCTCGGCCTGGCCGTGGCCAGCCTCGCGCCCGGGTCGGTCGCCACCGCGATCGGCCTGTGGGGCACCGATGCCCAGCAGCAGACCTACCTCCCCGCCTTCACCGGCAACGATGTCCCGGCCGCGGCGCTGGCGCTCACCGAGCCGACCGTTCTCTTCGACGTCCTGGCGCCCAGCACGGTCGCCACGAAGACCGCGAACGGCTACGTGCTCAACGGCATGAAGTCGCTGGTGCCCCGCGGCGCCGAGGCCGAGCTGTTCGTCGTCGGCGCGATGCTGGACGACGCACCGGCGCTGTTCCTGGTCGAGTCGTCGACCGAGGGGCTCGCAGTCGAGGGTGACCCGAGCATGGGTGTGCGGGCCGCGTCGTTGACGAAGCTGACGCTGACCGACGTCGCCGTCGCGGCCGACGCCGTGCTGGGTGAGACCGACGGCTCCACCTACACCGAGTGCGTGCGGCTCTCCCGCCTCGCCTGGTGCGCGCTCGCGGTCGGCACCGGCCAGGCCGTGCTCGACTACGTGACGCCCTACGTCAAGGAGCGCGAGGCGTTCGGCGAGCCGATCTCCCACCGCCAGTCGGTAGCGTTCATGGTCGCCAACATCGCGATCGAGCTGCAGGCCATGCGTCTGCTCACCTACAAGGCGGCCAGCCGCGCCGCCGCTGGGCGCGACTTCACCCGCGACGTCGCCCTGGCGCGCAAGGCGTGCACCGACAAGGGCATGCAGATCGGTCTGGACGGCGTCCAGCTGCTCGGCGGTCACGGCTTCGTCAAGGAGCACCCGGTGGAGCGGTGGTACCGCGACCTACGGGCAATCGGAATCATGGAAGGTGCGGTGTTGGTATGAGCATCAATCTGGATGACCCCAAGAAGTTCCGACCGTTGGCCGAGCAGGCCCACCAGGTCGCGATGAACATGCTGCGCCCGATCTCGCGCAAGTACGACCTCGCCGAGCACGAGTACCCCAAGGAGCTCGACATGCTCGCGGCGATGATCGACGGGCTCTCGGAGTCCGGCGCATCCGAGGGCGCGGGTGCTGGCGGCGTTCGGCGCACCGAGGACGACGGCTCCGGCCAGAACAAGAACGGGTCCAACCTGGCCTCGGTCATGTCGGTCGCCCAGATGTGCTGGGGTGACGTCGGCCTGCTGCTCTCGATGCCCCGCCAGGGTCTCGGCAACTCCGCCATCGCCTCGGTGGCCAGCGACGAGCAGCTCGAGCTCTTCGACGGCACCTGGGCCGGCATGGCGATCACCGAGCCCGGCATCGGCTCCGACTCCGCCAACATCACCACCACGGCAATCCTCGACGGCGACCACTACGTGATCAACGGCGAGAAGATCTTCGTGACCTCCGGCGACCGCGCCGACTCGATCGTCGTGTGGGCAACCCTCGACAAGTCCCTGGGCCGCGCGGCCATCAAGTCGTTCGTGGTCACCAAGGGCACCCCCGGCATGAAGGTCGAGCGGCTCGAGCACAAGCTCGGCATCCGCGCCTCCGACACTGCGGTCATCACCTTCACCGACTGCCGGGTGCCGGCCGAGAACCTGCTCGGATCGCCGGAGATCGACGTGAAGGAGGGGTTCGCTGGTGCGATGGCCACCTTCGACAACACCCGGCCGCTGGTCGCCTCGATGGCGATCGGGTGCGCACAGGCTGCCCTCGACCTGACCCGTGACCTGCTCGAGCAGGCCGGCGTCACGATCGACTACGACCGACCGGCCATCACGCAGTCGGCGGCCGCCGCCAAGTTCCTGCAGATGGAGTCGGACTGGGAAGGCGCCCGGCTGCTGATGATGCAGGCGGCCTGGATGGCCGACAACCGCAAGCCGAACTCGCTCGAGGCCTCGATGGCCAAGGCGAAGGCCGGGTCGCGTCGGCTCCGACGTCACGCTCTCGTGCGTCGAGCTCGCCGGCTCGATCGGCTACAGCGAGACCGAGCTCCTCGAGAAGTGGTCGCGCGACTCCAAGATCCTCGACATCTTCGAAGGCACCCAGCAGATCCAGCAGCTGATCGTGGCGCGCCGGATCCTCGGGCTGTCCAGCTCTGAGCTCAAGTAGCTCTGGTAACTCCAGGGGCTCCCGAGGTCGTCCGCTACTTCCGCGGTGGCAGCTTGCCGCCGGGGGAGTCGGACGGCTTCGGCTTCGGCGACGGGGCAGGATTCGCCGCGACCGGGCGTTGATGGGCGACGTTCTTGGCGATCGCGGCCGGCGTCGGCTTGGGCGCGGTGGCGTCCGGCTTCTCGGGAGCCGGTGCCTTGGGCGCAGCCGGAGCTGCGGGGGACTGTTCACCCCGGATGCGGCTCACGACGTCCTCGGCGGTGCGACGTACCACCGGCGTCGCGGTGCGGACGGCCTTCTCGCTGACGGCGATGACACCGTTCACGGCCTGCTTGAGCTTCTCGATCGCGGGTCTGGGCAAGGGTGCTCTCCTCGTATCGGTGCTGATCCGGTGAACCGATGCTCCGATCTAAGCACGCAGCACAACGGGCGCCCACCTGTCGGTAGGCGCCCGCTGGGGGAACGTGGATTGCTTGGAGGGTCAGGAGACGGAGCGGAACGGGTCGTGCTCGGCGAGCAGACGGTCGACACGGGCCTGGTCGAGGCGGTGCACCACCGACTGCGACTCCTGGTTGTCGCGCACGCACTTGGCGAGCGTGAAGGTCGACGTCGTCAGGTAGAGGGTTCCCAGACCGAGGAAGGCCCGGACCCACGGGTCGACGGGCAGGTAGATGAAGGCCAGCAGCATGGAGAGCAGTGCGACACCGAACGAGATTCCGGACATCGCGTAGAAGGCGGGCGTGTTCTTGGTGGGGTCTGAGTTCGTCATGGGAAGGAGCCTGTTGCCCCGCGGCGCCGGCGGCAACCTGTCCCGAGTACTCGTTCTTGCCTGAGTACGTCGACTCAACCTTGAGCACGCGCGCCGGGCCGGAGGGCGTGCCGTCGAGGTGGCCAGGTCGGGCGAAACCGCGCTCGGCGAAGGCGCGGTCGACGGCTCGGCGCACCGCGTCCGCTCGCGGTCCCGGTACGAGCGCGATGGCGGATCCGCCGAAGCCGCCGCCGGTCATCCGGGCGCCGAGGGCACCGGCGTCGAGCGCCGTGTCGACCACCAGGTCGAGCTCGGGACACGAGATCTCGAAGTCGTCGCGCATGGAGGCATGCGAGGCGATGAGCAGCTTGCCGAGGGCGGACCACTCGCGTCCCGGATGGTCTCGACGGCGTCTGCCACGCGGAGGTTCTCGGTGACCACGTGCCGCGCTCGGCGGCGCAGCACCGGATCTGAGAGCGCCTCGACCTCAGGCAGCCCTGCTGCACGCAACGCGTCGACCCCGAGTGCCGTGGCAGCGCGTTCGCAGTCGGCTCGACGCGACCCGTAGCCGCCGTCGACCAGGGCGTGGCGCGTGCGGGTGTCGATCACGAGCAGCTCGAGCTCGTCCGCTTCAACGGGAGCGGCACGGACGACGCCGTGTCATCGGCGAAGTCGAGGAGCAGGGCGCACCCCGCCGCAGACTGGAGCACCGCTCGTTGGTCGAGGCCGCCTGTTGGCGCACCCGCCACTTCGGTCTCGGCGCGACGGCACACCTCGGCCAGGAGGGTCCGGGCGGCGTCGTCGAGTGGCCGGCCGGCGCCGTGCCACGCCGTCAGGGCCACCGCAGCCTCCAGCGAGGCCGAGCTCGAGAGTCCGGCGCCGATGGGGAGATCGCTGCGCACCAGTAGGTCGAGGCCGGGCACCGGATGACCTGTCTCCTCGAGCGCCCAGAGAACGCCACCCGCGTAGGCGAGCCAACCCTCGGCGTGCCCTGGACCGACGTCCGACGGGCGGCCGGACCAGGTGCGCGGATCGGCCTCGCTGCGCAGGCTGACCCGAGCGTCGGGGCGTGGGTGGCCTCGACCGTGGTGCCGACGCCGAGGGCGATGGGCAGGCACAGGCCAGCGTTGTAGTCGGTGTGCTCGCCAATGAGGTTCACCCGCCCCGGCGCCCAGACGCGGATGGTCACGTCAGCTCAGCCGCGCGACGACCGGGCAGTTCGGCCGCGGACGACACCGACGAACGCCTGGGTCAGCTCGTCGTCCCGCTCGACCAGCCAGATCAGTGCAACGGTGGTGGGCTCGAGGTCGGTGACCGGGCGGTGGACGACGTCCTTGCGTGCGTAGAGCCGAGCGATCGCCATGGGCACGATGACGACCCCCGTACCGGCCGCGACCGTCTCGATGGCCTCCGCGACGGTCATCACCGGCCAGACCAGCTGGTCGGCCTTGGGGGTCCAACCGCCAGCGTGGGGGAGGACCAGCTGCTCGTCACTCAGGTCGTCGGTGACGACCTCCTCGGCAGCCGCGACGAAGTGGTCGCGGCCAGCCACCACCACGGGAACCTCGTCATAGAGCCGCACGCTGTGCAGCCCGTCGCGGTCGACGGGCAGCCGAGCAATGACCATGTCGAGCTGGTCGCGGCGCAGCATGGACTCCTGCTCGTCGTCGGTGACCGGCACCAGCTCGAGTGGCTCGCGCCGCTGCTCGCGCCAGGACCGAGCCCACTTGTCCGGCGTCGAGCCGGTCACGAAGCCGACACGGAAGGCCTGGGTGGTCACGGTGGAAGTATCGCAACCGACGCTCGCGGTTTCGGCGCCCCCGTAGCGTCACCCTCATGCGCGTCCTGGTGATCGGTGCGACCGGCTACGTCGGCTCACGGCTCGTACCGGCACTCCTGGAGGCCGGCCACGAGGTGGTGGCGGGTGCACGCCGCGAGGGGGCGCTTGCCGAGCACGACTGGGCCGGTGCCGTCGAGCACCGCTACGTCGACATGGGCGACACGGTCTCAGTGCACCTGGCCGTGCGCGAGATGGACGCCGTCGTGTACCTCGTGCACTCGCTGACCTCGAGTGACTTCGTAGCGCGTGATCGAGAAGCAGCCCAGCACCTGGCGAAGGCCTGCGACTACGCCGAGGTCGGCCGAGTGGTCTACCTCTCGGGCCTGGTGCCCGACGGCGAGCTCTCGGACCATCTGGCGTCGCGTCTCGAGGTCGAGCAGATCCTGCTCGCAGCTGCGACGCCGACGACCGTGCTGCGAGCCTCGATGCTGGTCGGTGCGGGTTCCACCTCGTTCGAGGTGCTGCGCAGGATCAGCGAGCGGGTGCCGGTCACCGCGATCCCGCGCTGGATGTCGGCGCAGATCCAGCCGATCGCCACCGACGACGTCATCTCGTTCCTCGTCGGCGCCCTGGACGGCGAGGTGCGCAACCGGTCCTACGACGTGGGCGGTGACGAGGTGCTGACCTACGCCGAGCTGATCGTGCGGTTCACCCGCGCGGCCGGTCTGGTCCGGCCACAGGTGCCCGTGCTGGTGGCGCCCACGTGGCTCGTGGGCGACGTGGTGGCGCTGGTGACCGGTCTGGATCGCCCCACCGTCAAGGCCTTGGTGCGAGAGCCTCGTGCACGACATGGTCTGTCGCGACGACGACGCCCGCCGCGACCTCGCCCCTGGTCTCGTGAGCACCGACCTCGAGACGGCGCTGAACGAGGCCCTCGCGTCGGCCCAGCTCAGTTGAGCGGACGCATGGAGGAGGGGACGCCGCCACCGGCGACGACTCCCTCGACCAGCTCAGCCAGAGCCGTGAGCGCCACGCGCTGCGACATCGGTCCGTAGGAGACCCGAGCGACGCCGAGCTCCTCCATCTTGGCCAGCGGCAGCGAGCCCGGGATGCCGATGAGCGTGAGCCGCTGAGGCCCGAACGCCTCGACGAGCGTGGTGACCTGCTCCTCGTCGAGGATGCCCGGCACGAACACGACCGGTGCCCCGGCGTCCAGGAAGGCGCGGCCACGGCGCAGCGCCTCGTCGAGCGGGTTCTCGACACCGCTTGACGAACGCGTCAGTGCGGGCGTTGAGCACGAAGTCGGGCACGCCCTCGGCCTCGGCCGCAGCCATGATCGCGGCCACCTGCGCCACCGCCTCGTCGAACGGCTTCATCTGGTCCTCGATGTTGGCGCCGACCACGCCGACGCCGATGGCCTTGCGGATCGTCTCCGGGGCATCGCCGTAGCCGCCTTCGAGGTCGGCCGAGACCGGCAGCGGCGTCACCGCGACGATCCGGCGGACCTCCTCGATCATCTCGTCGAGGGGGATGTTCTCGCCGTCCTCGTAGCCGCGCGAGGCCGCGATCGAGTGGCTGGCCGTGGCCAGGGCGGCGGTGCCCGGCACGTCGGTGACGACCGTGGCGGAGATGGAGTCCCACACGTTGACGACCTTGAGGAGCTGAGGGTCGCGGTGGAGGGCAAGGAGGCTGCTGGCGGTCTCGGCGATGGTCATGCCTCGAGCATGCCAGGGGGCATCACAGGCCCGGGAAAGCGTCAGACCCAGCGTCCGACGGAGGCTGGGTCTGCGCGAGAACTCCTGGAGATCTGTGTCCGAGGGGGGACTTGAACCCCCACAACCGTTAATACGGTCACTAGCACCTCAAGCTAGCGCGTCTGCCAATTCCGCCACCCGGACGAGTGCGGACGGAACAGTAGCAAAGGAGACGGTCGGGTTCCGCATCGGGGGAGGAGGTCCGATCACCTCCCGGATGCCACCATGGCCCCATGACCGCAGACGCGTACGACCCCGCTGCCGAGGTCGTCGACCTGTGCCGTGAGCTGATCCGGATCGACACCACCAACTACGGTGACCAGGAGGGTCCTGGGGAGCGCAAAGCGGCTGAGTACGTCGCTGCACTGCTCGACGAGGTGGGCATCGAGTCGAAGCTCTACGAGTCCACGCCTGGGCGTACCTCGGTGATCGCGCACTGGGGTGGCAGCGACCCGGGTGAGCGCGGATCGCTCCTGCTGCACGGCCACCTGGACGTCGTCCCGGCCGCCGCGGAGGACTGGCAGGTCGACCCGTTCAGCGGCGAGATCCAGGACGGCTACGTGTGGGGCCGCGGGGCCGTCGACATGAAGGACTTCGACGCGATGCTGCTGTCGAACGTGCGCGCTCGGCAGCGTGCCGGCCGCGTCCCCGAGCGACCGATCGTGCTGTGCTTCACCGCCGACGAGGAGGCCGGGGGGCACCACGGCGCCGAGGTGCTGGTCGAGCAGCACCGTGACGAGCTCGAGGCGTGCACCGAGGCCGTGGGCGAGGTCGGGGGGTTCAGCACCACCGTGCGCGGTCAGCGGCTCTACCTCATCGAGGCAGCCGAGAAGGGCATGGCCTGGATGAAGCTGACAGCCCGTGGCCGGGCTGGTCACGGCTCGATGATCAACTCCGACAACGCCATCACCCGACTCTCGGCCGCGGTGGCGCGGATCGGTGCCCACCAGTGGCCGGTGCGGCTCACGCCGACCATGGAGGTGCTACTGGCGACCGTGGCAGACATCGCTGGCACCGAGGCGACACCAGAGAACGCGCAGGCCCTGGTCGAGGAGTTCGGGGGAGCCACCCGGATGCTCGGGGCAGTCATCCGCAACACGGTGAACCCGACCCAGCTCGGCGCGGGCTACAAGGTCAACGTGATCCCGACCGAGGCCAGCGCCCACATCGACGGCCGATTCCTGCCCGGCTACGAGGACGAGTTCTTCGAGACGTTGCGCGAGCTGTGTGGCGAGGGCATCGACTGGGAGTTCCTCTCCCACCAGCAGCCGTGGGAGACGCCGTACGACGGCGACCTGGTGGCGGCGATGACTCGCTCGATCCTCGCCGAGGACCCCGACGGCATCGTCGCGCCCTACACGATGAGCGGCGGCACCGACGCCAAGCACTTCCGCAAGCTCGGCATGCGGTCCTACGGCTTCGCCCCGCTGCGGCTACCAGCCGACCTCGACTTCACCGCGCTCTTCCACGGTGTCGACGAGCGTGTGCCCGTCGATGCCCTGGAGTTCGGCGCGCGGGTGTTCGACCGGTTCCTCGATCAGGTCTGAGCCTGCGGCCGCTCAGGCGGTGCGCACGGCGCGGATGATCTTGCGGCGCAAGATCACCCTGCGCGTGCCGTCGGGACCGATCCGGACCCGGTCGAGCTCCCAGCCGCCGTGCTCGGCGCGTTCCACGAGCAGCTTGGTGACGACGTTCCT
The DNA here is from genome assembly GCA_963781575.1 of uncultured Actinomycetota bacterium. Lineage (GTDB taxonomy): Bacteria > Actinomycetota > Actinomycetes > Propionibacteriales > Nocardioidaceae > Nocardioides. The sequence continues at coordinate 105,993 of CAWAGM010000006.1, forward strand.
CGAGAACTCCCGCGAGAACGAGACTCGCGCGAACTCCCACTCCACACCCGGCCGCGGCACCCGCCGCTCGGCCCGACTCACGCGTTGCCCTTCGACACGTCGTCGAGCGCGGCGACCAGCTCTGGCGGCAGCGACTTGTCCTCCACCCCCAGGGCGCCGCGCAGCTGTGCGGCGGTGCGGGCACCGACGATAGGGGCGGTGACACCGGGGCGGTCGCGCACCCAGACGAGCGCAACCTCCAGCGGGGTCCACCCGAGTCCCTCGGCCGCTCGGGCGACCGCCTCGACGACGCGAGCGCTCGCGTCGTCCAGGTAGACGCCAACGAAACCGGCGAACGTCGACGACGCCCCACGGGAGTCGGACGGTGTGCCGCCGCGGTACTTGCCGGTCAGCACCCCGCGACCGAGCGGCGACCACGGGAGGACGCCGAGGCCGAGGGCGTCGCAGGCCGGCAGCACCTCGCGCTCGACGAGCCGGTTGAGCAACGAGTACTCGACCTGGGTCGAGGCGAGGACCGTCCGCCCCGGCGCCGCGGCCTGCCAGGTGGCGGCGTGCGCCGTCTGCCAGCCCGAGTAGTTCGAGATGCCGACGTAGGCCGTTCGACCTGAGGAGACGGCCCGGTCGAGGGCGGTGAGGGTCTCCTCCACGGGCGCGTCGTCGCTCCAGACGTGAACTTGCCAGAGGTCGACGTGGTCGACACCGAGCCGGATCAGCGAGGCATCGAGCGCGGAGAGCAGCCCGCCGCGCGAGGTGTCGATGACACGTTCGCCACTGCGTCGGGAGATGCCTGCCTTGGTGGCGAGCACGATCTCGTCGCGCGCCACGACGTCCCCGATCAGCGAGCCGATCAGGCGCTCGGAGTCACCGTCGGTGTAGCCCGCAGCCGTGTCGACCAGCGTGCCGCCGGCCTCGGCGAAGGCGATGAGCTGGTCGCGCGCCTCGTGCTCGTCGGTGTCGCGGCCCCAAGTCATCGTGCCGAGACCGACGCGCGAGACCTTGAGCCCGGTTCGGCCCAGACGCCTGTGCTCCATGGCGAAAACCTAGTGGACCGACCCCCGGCCCGGGTGCTGCGGCACGCCAGTGCGCCACTAGCCTTGCGCGAGTGTGGGAGATGCTCCAGGCCATCGTGCTCGGGACGATCCAGGGGCTGACCGAGTTCCTGCCGATCTCGAGCAGTGCTCACCTGCGCATCTACCCCGAGCTGTTCGGGTGGGGCGACCCAGGTGCAGCCTTCACCGCCGTCATCCAGATCGGCACCGAGGTCGCGGTGCTCCTCTACTTCCGCAAGGACATCTGGCGGATCGCCTCGATGTGGCTGCGATCATTGGTGCGGCCCGAGCTACGAGGCCACCTCGACGCCCGGATGGGCTGGTTCATCATCATCGGCTCGCTGCCGATCGTGGTGCTGGGCATCGCGCTGAAGGACGTCATCGAGCGCGACTTCCGCAACCTCTGGATCATCGGGAGCACGCTGATCGTCTTCGGCATCATCCTCGGTGTCGCAGACCGACTGGGCTCGTCTGAGAAGCAGATCAAGCAGATCACCCTGCGCGACGCCGTCCTGATGGGTGCCGCGCAAGCCATGGCGCTCATCCCCGGGCGTCTCCCGCTCCGGCGCCACCTTGTCGATGGGGCGCTTCCTCGGCTACGAGCGCGAAGCGGCCACGCGCTACGCGTTCCTGCTGGCGATTCCCGCCGTCGTGGGCGCCGGACTGTTCGAGCTCAAGGAGATCCCCAACGGGGAGAACACCTACGGGTGGGGCCCTACTGCTGTCGCGACCGCGGTGTCGTTCGTCGTCGGGTACGCAGCCATCGCCTGGCTGCTGCGCTACGTCTCGACCCGCTCGTACACGCCGTTCGTGCTCTACCGCGTCGCGCTGGGCGTAGCGACCTTCGTGCTGCTCGGCACCGGCGTCCTCGCCGCCAGCTGAGCGGCGAGGTCACAGCCAGCCGGAGCGCTTGAAGAACCACCACAGCACGCCCGAGGCGCCGCCCATCACATAGCGCGAACGGGTAGCCGAACGACCAGTGCAGCTCGGGCATGTGGTCGAAGTTCATGCCGTAGATGCCGGCGATCAGGGTCGGAACCACCACGATGGCGGCCCCGGCGGAGATCTTGCGCATGTCGTCGTTCTGCTGCACCGAGATCGCCGCCACGTGGGCGTCGAACGCGGTCGAGAGCAACCCGTCGAGGTTGTCGACGATCTCGGCGGCCTGCGTGAGGTGGTCGACGACGTCGCGGAAGAAGGGGGCGGTCTCGGCGTCGACGCCCGGCACCATGCCGGAGGCGAAGCGACGCATCGGTTCCCGGAGCGGGAGCACTGCCCGCCGGACCTCCGCGATCTCGCGCTTGAGCGTGTAGATGCGCGCCGAGTCACGGGTCCGCTGCGACGAGAAGACCGAGGCCTCGACCTCGTCGACGTCCTCCTGGAGGTAGTCGACGACCTCGGTGTAGGCGTCGACCACGGTGTCGCACACCGCGTAGATCACCGCCGACGGTCCGTGGGTGAGCACGTGCTCGGAATGCTCGAGGAACCGGCGCGCCGTCTGCAGCTGCGAGCCGCTGCCCGTGCCGCACCGTGATGACGAAGTCCGGTCCGACGAAGAGGTTGATCTCGCCGGTCTCGACGGCGTCATCCTCATCGACGTACCAGAGCGTCTTGAGCACGAGGAACAAGCTGTTGTCGTAGAGCTCGAGCTTCGGGCGCTGGTGGGCCTTGAAGGCGTCCTCGACAGCGAGCTTGTGGAGCCCGAAGGCCTGCGGCCACCTCGGTGAGCTCCATCTCGCTGGGTTGGTAGAGACCCAACCAGACGAAGTCGCCGCCGCCGCTGGCCGCCGCGCGCAGGCCGGCGTAGTCGTGACCATGGCACTCGACGTCGAGCCGTTTGCCGCCGCGGTACACCGCGCTGTCGACGATCATGTCGTCACCGTAAGGGCTCTAGAGTCCCGATCATGGCAACGGTGATCCTCGTGCGACACGGTCGGACGACTGCGAACGCGTCCGGGATGCTCGCTGGCCGGACGCCGGGGGTCCGGCTCGACGAGCACGGGGAGTCGCAGGTCGAGCAGGCCGGCGCTCGGATCGCGCCGGTCCGCCTGGCCGCGATCGTCAGCAGCCCCCTGGAGCGCTGCCGCCAGACGGCCAAGGCCATCCAGACCCAGCAGGCCGGGCCGTTGAAGGTCGCCCTCGAAAGGGCATCACCGAGTGCGACTACGGCGACTGGCAGGGACGTCCGCTCAAGGACCTCGCCAAGGAAGGGCTTTGGAAGACGGTGCAGACGCAACCGTCTGCCGCGGCCTTCCCGGGCGGCGAGTCGATGTCGACCATGCAGTCACGGGCCGTGAGCGCCGTGCGAGCTCGGGACGCCGCGATCGCCGCAGAGCACGGGGACGGTGCCGTCTGGGTTGCGGTGAGTCACGGCGACATCATCAAGTCGATCCTGGCCGACGCGCTCGGCATGCACCTCGACCTGTTCCAACGACTGCACGTCGACCCGGCGTCGATCTCGGTGGTCCGCTACACCGGCACCAGGCCCTACGTGCTCTTCGAGCAACACGCACGCCGGCGACCTGGGGTGGCTGTCGCCGCCGGCTCCGAGCAAGGGTCGGGCGAAGAAGAAGCCGGCTGGGCACGATGCTGCTGTCGGCGGTGGCGCCGGCCCGGGATCGGTCGTCTAGGCCGGCGTCCTAGGGTGAGTGACATGCCGATCGTGCACGCCTTCGACCCCCCTGAGCGCTTCGTCACGGGCACCGTCGGCGAGCCCGGCGCGCGGACCTTCTTCCTCCAGGCACGCTCGGGTGCCCGAGTCACCAGCGTGGCCCTGGAGAAGCAGCAGGTGGCCGCGCTCGCCGAGCGTATCGACGAGCTGCTCGACGAGGTGATGGCAGCGGCCGAGACCCAGAGCGTCGTCCCGGCGGTGGCGCCTCTCGGGCTCGAGGACAGTGAACCCCTCGAGCAGCCCATCGCCGAGGAGTTCCGCGCCGGCACGATGACGCTGTCGTGGGACGCCACCGACGAGCGCATAGTCATCGAGGTCTTCCCCTACACCGAGGCCGCCGTCGTCAGCCCCGAGCAGGTCAACGAGGACTTCGAGGAGCCGGAGCCCGACGAGCTGCTGCTGGTGCGCATCAGCGCTGCCACCGCTCGCTCGTTCGTGAAGCGTTCCGAGCAGGTGCTCGAGGCCGGGCGTCCGAGCTGCCCGTTCTGCGGCCAACCCATCGACCCCGACGGCCACCTGTGCGTGCGGGCCAACGGCTTCCGCCGGCGCGACCCGTAGCCCAGGCGCCAGGTCTGTGACCCTCGAGCTGCACGGGCGGATCATGCCCGCCTCCAACGCGACCTTCCTGGGCGAGCTCGACGGGGAGATGGTCGTCTACAAGCCGATCTCCGGCGAGCGCCCGCTGTGGGACTTCCCCGAGGGCACCCTCGCCGACCGGGAGGTCGCGGCGTACGCCGTCTCCCAGGCCATCGGCTGGGACGTCGTCCCGCGCACCTGGCTCGGCGACGGACCGCACGGCCTCGGCATGCTCCAGCTCTGGCGCGAGCCGGACCCTGACCAGGCCGCAGTCGACCTGGTGCGGCCGCGCGAGGTGCCCGAAGGATGGCGCACAGTGTTCGAGGGGGTCGACGACCACGATCGTGACGTCGTCCTGGTGCACGAGGACGACGCCGCCCTGCGCCGGATGGCCGTCTTCGACGTGATCACCAACAACGCCGACCGCAAGGGCGGGCACGTCCTCGAGATGGCGGACGGCCACCGCTTCGGCGTCGACCACGGACTGACCTTCCACCACGAGGCGAAGCTGCGCACCGTGCTGTGGGGCTGGCACGGAGACCCTCTGGACGACGAGCACGTGGCCGGCGTCGAGCGGGTGCTGGCAGCCCTGGGAGAGGGCCTCGTCGAGACCCTGTCTGCCCATCTCACGCCGCGTGAGGTGGAGGCGTTCGCACGTCGGTGTCGCCGGCTGCTCGACCACGGCGTGATGCCGGTGCCGCGGGGGGAGTGGCCGCCGATCCCCTGGCCCCCGTTCTGACCGGGCCAGTCGTTAGGGTGACCGACATGCGCGCGTGGTCTGCTCCGGAGGTCCCCCAACTTCATGTGACCGCGCCATCCGTGGCGTTGCACGACACCGCGACCGGCGGCCAGGTGACCGTGGCCCCCGAGGGGGCCGCGCGGCTCTACGTCTGCGGCATCACGCCGTACGACGCCACCCACCTGGGCCACGCCGCTACCTACATCGGCTTCGACCTGCTGAACCGTGCCTGGCGCAACGCCGGTCTCGACGTCACCTACGTGCAGAACGTCACCGACGTCGACGACCCGCTGCTCGAGCGGGCCACCAAGGTGCACGTCGACTGGGTCGAGCTGGCCGAGCGCGAGACCGAGCTGTTTCGCCAGGACATGCAGGCGCTGCGCGTTCTGCCGCCCGCGCACTACATCGGCGCCGTCGAGTCCATCCCGCTCGTCGTCGACATGATCGCAGCCCTGCAGGCGGCCGGCGCCGTCTATCGCGTCGACGATGACCTCTACTACTCCGTGAACGCAGACCCAGGCTTCGGCGACGAGTCGGGCTACGACCGCGCCACGATGCTCAGGTTCTTCGGCGAGCGCGGTGGCGACCCCGACCGCGCGGGCAAGAAGGACCCCCTCGACTGCGTGGTCTGGCGCGGGGCCCGCGAGGGCGAGCCCTCGTGGCCGAGCCCGTTCGGCCCGGGACGTCCCGGCTGGCACATCGAGTGCGCCGCGATCGCCGTCCAGCACCTGGGTGGCGCCTTCGACGTGCAAGGGGGCGGCAGCGACCTGGTGTTCCCGCACCACGAGATGTGCGCCGGTCATGCCCAGGTGGTGGCCCCCGGCACCCCCTTCGCACAGGTCTACAGCCACGCCGGAATGGTCGGGTACGACGGCGAGAAGATGTCGAAGTCGCGCGGCAACCTCGTCTTCGTCTCAGCCCTGCGCAACAGCGACATCGATCCGATGGGCATCCGACTCGCTCTGATGCGTCACCACTTCCGTGCCGACTGGGAGTGGACCGACGCCGAGCTCTTCGACGCCGTCGACGACGTGGCCACCTGGCGGCGCGCCGTCGCCCTGGGGGCAGGCGCTCCAGCCGCCCCCGTAGTCACCGAGGTGCTGGCGGCCCTGGCCGACGACCTCGACGCGCCGCGCGCCACTGCTGCCATCGACGCCTGGGCAGCGGCCACGCTCGGCACCGACGGGCTCGCCGACACCTCTGACCCCGACGCGGCCCTGGCGATCGTCGGCGTCGTCGACGCCGCCCTCGGCATCGCTCTCTGACCTCCGGAGCAGTCAGCCGGGCCCGGCATCGTCGCCGCGGCGCTTGAGGTAGCGCTCGAACTCGCGGGCGATCGCCTCACCGGAGGCTTCGGGCAGGTCGGTGGTGTCGCGGGTCTCCTCGAGGGCGCGCACGTAGTCGGCGATGTCCTCGTCGTCCTCGGCGAGCTCGTCGACGCCGCGTTCCCACGCACGAGCGTCCTCGGCCAGCTCGCCCAAGGGGATCGACACCTCGAGCAGCTGCTCGAGCTGGCTCACGAGGGCGAGGGTCGCCTTCGGGCAGGGCGGCTGGGCGACGTAGTGCGGTACCGCAGCCCAGTAGGAGACCGACGGGATGTCGAGTTGGACGCACGAGTCCTGGAAGACCCCGACGATGCCGGTCGGACCCTCGTAGGTCGACTGCTCGAGCTTCAACCGGTCGACCAGCTCTAGCTCCGTCGCGGTCCCAGTGACGGGAATCGGGCGCGTGTGCGGCGTGTCGGCGAGCAGGGCGCCGAGCGTGACGACCAGCTGTCCGCCCAGCTCGTCACAGGCCGCCAGCAGCTCGGCGCAGAACTGGCGCCACCGCATGTTGGGCTCGATGCCGCGCACCAGGATCACGTCGCGGTCGAGGTCGGGCGGCGAGGCCACGGCGATCTGGGTGGTCGGCCAGGTGATCCGGCGGTGACCGCCGAGGTCGGTGCCGACCATCGGCCGGTTGACCTGGAAGTCGTAGAACTCCTCGGGGTCGATCGCGCCCACGACGCGGGCGTTCCACACCTTCATCAGGTGGTCCACGACCGAGGACGCTGCGTCGGCGGCATCGTTCCAGCCCTCGAAGGCCGCGATCACCAACGGGTCGACCAGGTCCGGCGCGTCCTCGATCTCGATCACACGGGAAGCCTAGTGGCGGGTCCGGCGTTGAGGATTTCGTGCCCGCGATCCCGCGATGCCACCATCTGGAAACTGCGTCCACGATGCGGTCGACGTTCTTAGCCTGTGAGATCCCGCCGCTCAGAAGGAGCCACCGTTGCCCGACCTCCGGCCCGACGCCACCGATGAGCTCACCGCGCTCCTGCGCGAGAGGATCGTCGTGCTCGACGGCGCCATGGGCACGGCCATCCAGCGGGACCGCCCCGACGAGGCCGGCTACCGCGGCGAGCGCTTCGCCGAGTGGCCGAGCGACCTGCAGGGCAACAACGACCTGCTGACCCTCACCCAGCCGGACATCATCGGCGGCATCCACCGGGAGTACCTCGAGGCCGGCGCCGACATCATCGAGACCAACACCTTCAACGCGAACGCGATCTCGTTGGCCGACTACGGCATGGAGGAGCTCGCCTACGAGCTCAACTGCGAGGCCACCCGGCTGGCGCGACGGATCGCCGACGAGGTGGCCGCCGAGACCGGCACGCCGAGGTACGTCGGGGGTGCGCTCGGCCCGACCACCCGAACGGCGTCGATCAGCCCAGACGTCAACGACCCCGGCGCCCGCAACGTCAGCTGGGACCAGCTCGTGGCCGCCTACCTGGAGGCCGCGAACGGACTGGTCGACGGCGGGTCCGACCTGATCTTCATCGAGACGATCTTCGACACCCTGAACGCCAAGGCGGCGATCTTCGCGGTCGAGACGCTCTTCGAGGAGCGCGGACGCCGCTGGCCGGTGATCATCTCGGGCACCATCACCGACGCCTCCGGCCGCACCCTGTCCGGCCAGGTCACCGAGGCGTTCTGGGACTCCGTGCGCCACGCCAAGCCGCTGGCCGTGGGCCTGAACTGCGCCCTCGGGGCCAAGGACATGCGTCCCTACATCGCGGAGATGTCGCGGCTGGCCGACAGCTTCGTCTCCTGCTACCCGAACGCGGGCCTGCCCAACGCGTTCGGCGAGTACGACGAGGAGCCTGACGAGACGGCGGCGATGCTCGCCGAGTTCGCCGAGGCCGGCTTCGTGAACCTCGCCGGCGGCTGCTGCGGCACCACGCCGGCCCACATCAAGGCGATCGCCGCCGCGGTGGCCGACAAGCCGCGCCGTGAGCCCGTCGGTCCACGAGCCCGCCATGCGGCTCTCGGGCCTCGAGCCGTTCACGATCGACGACGACAGCCTCTTCGTGAACGTCGGCGAGCGCACGAACATCACCGGCTCGGCGAAGTTCCGCAACCTCATCAAGGACGGCGACTACGACGCCGCCCTCTCGGTCGCCGCCCAGCAGGTCGAGAACGGCGCGCAGGTCATCGACGTCAACATGGACGAGGGCATGATCGACGGCGTCGCGGCCATGGACCGCTTCACCAAGCTCATCGCCAGCGAGCCCGACATCAGCCGCGTGCCGATCATGGTCGACTCCTCCAAGTGGGAGGTGATCGAGGCCGGCCTGAAGAACGTCCAGGGCAAGGCGATCGTCAACTCCATCTCCATGAAGGAGGGCGAGGAGAAGTTCCGCGAGCAGGCGACGCTGGTGAAGAAGTACGGCGCCGCCGCGGTCGTGATGGCCTTCGACGAGGACGGCCAGGCCGACAACCTCGAGCGCCGCAAGGCGATCTGCGAGCGCGCCTACCGGATCCTGGTCGACGAGGTCGGCTTCCCGGCGCGAGGACATCATCTTCGACCCGAACGTCTTCGCGGTCGCGACGGGCATCGAGGAGCACGCCTCCTACGGGCTCGACTTCATCGAGGCCACCCGCTGGATCAAGGCAGAACCTGCCCGGCGCGAAGGTCAGCGGCGGCATCTCCAACGTGAGCTTCTCGTTCCGCGGCAACAACCCGGTGCGCGAGGCGATCCACGCCGTGTTCCTCTTCCACGCGATCAAGGCCGGCCTCGACATGGGCATCGTCAACGCCGGCGCCCTGGTCGTCTACGACCAGGTCGAGCCCGAGCTGCGCGAGCGGATCGAGGACGTCGTCCTCAACCGGCGCCCCGACGCCGCCGAGCGCCTGCTCGAGATCGCCGAGGCGCACAACAAGCAGGGCGAGCAGGTCGAGGCCGCCGCCGAGGAGTGGCGCTCCCTGCCCGTGGGGGAGCGGATCACCCACGCCCTGGTGAAGGGCATCGACGCCCACGTCGAGTCCGACACCGAGGAGCTGCGCACCGAGATCGCCGAGCGCGGCGGCCGCCCGATCGAGGTCATCGAGGGCCCGCTGATGGACGGCATGAACGTCGTCGGCGACCTCTTCGGCGCCGGCAAGATGTTCCTGCCCCAGGTGGTGAAGTCGGCGCGCGTCATGAAGAAGGCGGTCGCCTACCTCATCCCGTTCATCGAGCAGGAGAAGCTCGACAACCCCGAGTACGCCACCGCCAAGGAGACCAACGGCACGATCGTGATGGCCACGGTCAAGGGCGACGTCCACGACATCGGCAAGAACATCGTCGGCGTCGTGCTCCAGTGCAACAACTACGAGGTCATCGACCTCGGCGTGATGGTGCCGGCGCAGAAGATCCTCGACACCGCCGCCGAGGTGAACGCCGACATCATCGGCCTCTCGGGCCTGATCACGCCGTCGCTCGACGAGATGGTCAACCTGGCCACCGAGATGCAGCGCCAGGGCCTGACCATTCCGCTGCTCATCGGCGGCGCGACGACGTCGCGCGCCCACACGGCGGTCAAGGTCGACCCGAGGTACGACGGACCCGGTGGTCTGGGTCAAGGACGCATCCCGCTCCGTACCCACCGCTGCTGCGCTGCTGCACGAGACCAAGCGCGAGACGCCTGATGGCTGACATCAAGGTCGACTACGACGCGTTGCGTGCTCGCCACGCCACCAAGGGCGACCGGAAGCTCCTCGGCTACGCCGCGGCCCGCGCCAACGCCACCCCGGTCGACTGGTCCGACTACGTGCCTCCGCTCCCGCAAGAGCCGGGCATCCACGTGCTCGACGACTACGACCTGGCCGAGCTGCGCGACTACATCGACTGGCAGCCCTTCTTCAACGCCTGGGAGATGAAGGGGAAGTTCCCGGACATCCTCAACAGCCCCACCCACGGCGAGGTCGCGCGCAAGCTGTACGACGATGCCCAGGCGATGCTCGATCAGCTCATCGCGGAGAAGTGGATCACGGCGCGAGGGGTCTACGGGTTCTTCCCCGCGGCTGCAGACGGCGACGACACGATCCTCTACACCGACGACGACCGCGGCTCGGTCCTCACCGTGCTCCACCACCTGCGCCAGCAAGGCGAGCACCGCGACGGCATCCCGAACAAGTCGCTCGCGGACTTCGTCGCGCCTGCCGAGACCGGGCTCGCCGACTACGTCGGAGGCTTTGCGGTCACCGCGGGCATCGGCCTGCCCGAGCGGGTCAAGGCGTTCCGCGACGACCTCGACGACTACAACGCCATCTTGGTCGAGGCCCTCGGCGACCGGTTGGCCGAGGCATTCGCCGAGCGGTTGCACCAGCGGGTGCGTACCGAGTTCTGGGGGCACGTAGCCGACGAGGAGCTCTCCAACGAGGACCTCATCGCGGAGAAGTACTCGGGCATCCGTCCGGCACCGGGTTACCCCGCCTGTCCCGATCACACCGAGAAGCTCACCCTGTGGGAGCTCCTCGACGTGGAGCAGGCAGCCGGCATCACGCTGACCGAAGGAATGGCCATGTGGCCTGGCGCCTCGGTGTCTGGGTGGTACTTCAGCCACCCGCAGTCGCAGTACTTCGTCGTCGGCCGGGTGGGCCGCGACCAGGTGGCCGCGTATGCCGAACGCAAGGGCTGGACCCTGGCTGAGGCCGAGCGCTGGCTCTCCCCGAACCTGGGCTACGAGCCCGAGGACTGACCCGCGTGACAGAACTGGCCGCGGTTCTCTGGGACATGGACGGCACGCTCGTCGACACCGAGCCCTACTGGATCGCCACCGAGTTCGCCCTGGCCGAGGAGTTCGGCGGCTCGTGGAGCCGCGAGCGGGCTCTGCAGCTGGTCGGCAACGACCTGCTCGAGTCGGGTCGGTTCATCCAGGAGCACATGGGGCTGCCGCTGACTCCCGAGCAGATCGTCGAGCGTCTGCTGGATGGTGTGGTCGCCCAGGTCGAGGAGGCCGTGCCCTGGAGACCGGGCGCGGTCGAGCTGTTGGCCCGGCTGCGCGAGGAGGGTGTTCCGTGCGCGCTGGTGACGATGTCCTACGAGCGCTTCGTCGCTCCCATCCTGGCGGCCCTGCCGGCCGGCAGCTTCCGCGTCGTCGTCACCGGCGACCAGGTCACCCGTGGGAAGCCCGACCCGGAGCCCTACCTGAGCGCGGCCCGGCTGCTCGGGGTCGACCCGGCCCAGTGCGTCGCCATCGAGGACTCGAACACCGGGTGTCGATCGGCCGAGTCGGCCGGGTGCACGGTCATCGCCGTCCCGAACCACGTGCACATCGACGAGGGAGCGCAGCGCATCTTCGTCGAGTCGCTGTCTCAGGTGACGGTGGCGGACCTGGCCACCGCTGCTTCGCGGGACCCGTCACCTGGCTCCCCTGACCTCCGCTGACCCAGCCGGAGGACGGTTCCATGCGCCACACGATCGTGAGGCGGGTCCGGAAGATCTTCGGACCGCGCCCGTCCCGCGACGCGATTGTTGCGAGATCGCTACCTCCCACGGGCGTGTGGAGGGTAGCGGGGGACATGGCCCAGGAGTAGGTTCCGTGCGTTCTGGTGCAACTCTCTGGAGGTAGACCAAGGTGAAACGAGCACGGCAGATCCTGTCGCTGGCAGGCGCCGGCATCCTGATCACGACGCTGGCCGCATGCGGCGAAGGCGATCGCGACGACGAGTCCGGAGGTAGCGGAGGCGGCGGCGCGGCGGCGTCAGGCTCCTGGACGTTGGGAACCACCGAGACCGTCACGGCGATGGATCCTGCGGGTTCCTACGACTTCGGTTCGTGGAACATGCAGTACAACATCTTCGAGCAGCTGCTCACGATCCCGGCGGGCGAGTCCGACCCGGTCGGTGACGCCGCCGAATCGTGCGACTACGACGACCCGCAGACGTTCACGTGCACCCTCAAGGAGGGCCTCACCTTCTCCAACGGGCACGAGCTCACGTCGTCCGACGTGCTGTACTCGATGAAGCGCAACCTGGAGATCAACGACCCCAACGGCTCCTCGGTGCTGCTGGGCTCGATCAGCAACGGTGACTCGGAGAACCAGACGTTGGCCGACGGGGCCATCGAGACGCCCGACGACACCACGGTGATATTCCACCTCAACCAGCCCGACCTGACCTTCGCGAAGGTGCTCTCGACGGCAACCGCCTCGATCGTCGACGAAGAGGTCTTCCCGGCCGACTCGTTGATGGCAGACGACGCGGTCGTTGGGTCCGGTCCCTATGTGCTCGACCAGTACTCCGACGGCAAGCAGGCCACCCTGGTCGCCAACCCGGACTACGAGGGCGACCGGGCAGGCAAGACAAAGACGATCTTCGTCCAGTACTTCAACGACCCGGCTCCGCTGCGCAGCGCGATCAGCTCGCAGCAGGTCGACATCGCGTGGCGCACGCTGAGCCCCACCGACCTCAACTCGCTCGAGGAAGAGGGCAACGTCGAGGTAGTGCGCGGCGAGGGTTCGGAGTTCCGCTACTGGGTCTGGCAGCTCGAGGCCGGCATGGGAAGCGAGAAGGCCGTCCGTCAGGCCGCCGCCCAGCTGATCGACCGCGACGCGATCGTGGAGAACGCCTACGACGGCACCACCGCTCCGGCGTACTCGATCGTGCCACCGGGGTTCGGTGGCCAGAAGGACGCGTTCCTGGACAAGTACGGCGAGCCCTCGGTCGACGCCGCCAAGGCGCTGCTGGACGAGGCCGGCATCAAGACTCCGGTCAAGATCACGCTGGGCTACACCCCGACCCACTACGGCCCCAACGCGGTCGACGAGGCCAACGAGTTCGCCGGTCAGCTCAACGACAGCGGCCTGTTCCAGGTCAAGCTCGCCGATGCCGAGTGGGAGGAGTACCAGGACCTCTACAAGCAGGGCGCCTACGACCTGCACATCCTCGGTTGGTACCCGGACTTCCTCGACGCCGACAACTACCTCACGCCGTTCGTGCGTGACGGCGGCTTCTTCGCCAACGGCTACTCCAACGACGAGGTGAACGGTCTTCTCGACCAGGAGCTCGGCGAGACTGACGAGTCAGCTCGGGACGAGCAGATCGGCCAGCTGCAGGACATCGTGGCCGAGGACGTGCCGCTGATCCCGTCGTGGAACGGTCAGAACGTCGCGGTGGCCACCGACAAGATGGAAGGCGTGGCCGACACCCTCGACCCCACCTACATCTTCCGGTTCTGGATGATCAGCAAGTCGGAGTGACCTGGTCGGGCCGGACCTCCGGCCCGACGGGCACTGGTTCCATCAGGTAGGAGGGTGCCCGCCTCACGGCGGGCATCCTCCTCCTGCCGTCAGACCCGACACCTTCCTGGGAGGGACATGAGCTCCGGTTCCGCCGGCTCGCTTCCGCGCTACATCCTGGTGCGGTTGCTGCTGGTCATCCCGATGATGTGGGTGCTGCTCACCCTTGTCTTCGTGCTGCTGCGGGTGGCCCCGGGTGACCCGGTCACCGCCGCTGTCGGTGACAAGCTGTCACCGGAGGCTCTCGACTCCAGGCGCTCCGCGCTGGGGCTGGACCGCCCCTTGGTCGTGCAGTACCTCGAGTACCTCGGCGATGTAGCCCGGTTCGACTTCGGCAGCACCATCAGCGACGGTCGCCCGGTGCTCGACATCATCAAGAACCAAGGCGGAGCAACGCTCACCCTGACCGCCGGCGCCTTCATCATCGCCTTGCTGATTGGGCTGCCCCTCGGACGGATCGCCGGTCGTCGTCGAGACACGGCCCTGGACGCGGGCATCCGGATCTTCGGCGTGGTGAGCTACGCGGCCCCGATCTTCTGGGTCGGCATTATGTTCGTGCTCTTCGTCATCAAGTTCTTCCCTGGGTGGCCGACGTTCGGCATCGCCTCGGCCGAGACCGAGTACTACGTCCAGAATCGCACCGGGATCATCCTGGTCGACGCACTTCTCGCCAATGACTCTGTATCGGTCGTCGACATCCTCAAGCACCACGTGCTGCCGTGCTTCGCGCTGGGTCTGTTGCTCTCGGGGGTGATCATCCGGCTCGTAAGGGTGAACGTCATCCAGACCATGAAGGGCGACTACGTGGAGGCTGCTCGTGCCCGCGGTATCCCCGAGCGGCAGGTCATCCGCAAGCACGCCTTCCGCAACGCCCTGGTGCCGGTGATCACAGTGATCGGGCTGCAGTTCGCCTTGATCCTCGGAGGCGCGATTCTCACTGAGAAGACGTTCAACTGGCCGGGCCTCGGCAACGAGCTGGTCGAGTACATCACCGCTCGCGACTACATCGCCGTTCAAGGTCTGGTGACTTTCTTCGCGCTGGCGGTCGTCCTGGTGAGCGTGCTCGTGGACGTGCTGAACGCCCTCGTCGACCCACGAGTGAGGTACTGATGCCGGCCTTCGTCCGCACGATCTGGAACACCAAGGGCCTGGCTCGCTACATCTTCGTGGCCGGACTGGCGCTGACGCTGGTCTTCGTCGCCTTCGCCCTCTTCGCGCCGTGGATCGCTCCCTACGACTTCGCGCAGAACTCGGTTGACGGCGTTCGCTTTCCCAAGAGCGGTGCAGCGGGCTCCGACCACCTGCTCGGCACGAACGACCAGTTCTACGACATCTTCTCCCGGGTGGTGTGGGGAGCCCGCACCGCGCTGGAGGTCGTGGTGATGTCGGTGGTGCTGAGCGCTGTGATCGGGGTTCCACTCGGCTTGGTGTCGGGCTTCGTGGGCGGCTGGTTCGACCGAATCACGGTGTTCCTCATGGATGCGCTGTACTCGTTTCCGTCGCTGTTGCTGGCGATCGTGTTTTCGTTCCTCCTGCAGGACAAGATCGGCGGTGGCATCGTCGCCGCCGCGCTGTCGTTGACCGCCATCTACATCCCGCAGTACTTCCGCGTCGTGCGCAACACCACCGTCTCCGCACGGGAGGCCACCTACGTCGAGGCCGCCCGGGCCATCGGCGCACCCCCGATGACGATCATGCGCAAGTACCTCTTCGGCAACGTGGTGCAGTCGGTGCCGGTCATCGGCACCCTTAATGCCGCCGATGCGCTGAGCACCCTGGCCGCGCTCGGCTTTCTCGGGCTGGGCATCCAGCCCACCGAGGCATCGGAGTGGGGCTACGACCTGAGTCGAGCCCTCGACGATGCCCAAGCCGGCGACTTCGGTCCGGCGTTCTGGCCAGGGCTGGCCATCATCTTGCTCGTCACCGGGCTGACGCTGGTCGGTGAGGGCCTCAACGAAACTCTCAACCCCTCGCTGCGTCGGCGCCGGCTGCAGAAGGTCAGCCTTCCGTCGCGCGAGACGGAGGCAGCATGAGCGCCGCAGCGCACCCCAACGTGCCCGAGCCGGAGACCGTTCTGGGCGTCCGCGACCTGCGGGTCTGGTATGGCACCGAGCGCGGGCCGGTGCGGGCCGTGGACGGCGTCTCCTTCGACGTCCGCAAGGGCGAGATCCTCGGCCTCGTGGGGGAGTCGGGGTGCGGCAAGTCCACGCTGGGACGTGGGCTGCTGGGTCTGCTGCCCGAGGGCTCGGCACGTGACGGGGAGCTGCTCTTCGGCGGTGTCGACATGGTGGGGCTGAAGAAGCGCGAGCAATATGCCCTGCGTGGGGCGTCCCTGGGCATGATCTTCCAGGAGCCGCTCACCCGTCTGAACCCGCTGATGCGCATCTCCGAGCACTTCTCCGAGACCCTGAAGATCCACGAGCGGGGCGTCAGCAAGGCCGAGATCGAGCGACGCTCGCTCCAGGCGCTCCGGGTGATGGGGATTCCGCCCACCAGGTTCCGCGCCTATCCGCACGAGTTCTCAGGCGGCATGCGGCAGCGCTTGATGATCGCCCTGACACTCGTGCTGCGGCCCGCCTTCGTCGTGGCCGACGAGCCGACCACGGCTCTCGACGTCTTGGTCGAGGCGCAGATCGTGCGGATCCTGCACGACCTCCGCGAGACCTACGAGACCTCGTTGCTCCTCATCACGCACAACCTCGGCATCATCGCCGAGGCGTGCGACCGCGTCGCGGTCATGTACGCGGGCAAGATCGTGGAGATCGGCGACGCGCGGGAGGTGTTCACGCGCCCGCAGCACTCCTACACCCGAGAGCTGCTGCGGTCGACCATCTCGCTGTCCACCAAGGGTCTCAACTTCATCGCCGGGGCTCCGCCCGACCTCACCGACCCACCTCCGGGCTGCCACTTCCACCCGAGGTGCCCTGACGCCATGACGGTCTGCGCCACCCGCGAGCCTGCACTTCGCCCACTGCCTACCGGTGCCACCGCAGCGTGCTGGCACGCCGAGCTCACTCAAGGCGTCTCCGAGCTGTCCGAGGCCGACCGCGCGCCGCTCCAGAAGGAGGCGATCTCCCTTGCCGACGAAGCCTGATCCCGTGGTGATCGAGACCGACGACCTGCAGGTGCACTACGAGCTGCAGGGTGGTGCGCTCTCACGGCTCCTAGGGTTGAGGTCGCGCACCGTGAAGGCGATCGACGGGGTCTCCCTGCAGCTTCGGCGTGGCGAGGTGCTGGGGGTGGTGGGCGAGTCCGGCAGCGGCAAGACGACGCTTGGCAGGGCCCTGCTCGGCCTCGCCCACACGACCGACGGAAGCATCACCTACCACTCGCCAAGTGGAGAGCAGCGTGTCTCGGAGATGCGGGGACGTCAGCTGCGCCAGCTGCGCACCGATCTGCAGATGGTCTTCCAGGACCCTAACGCGGCACTCAACCCCTCCATGACCATTGCTGAGGCCGTGGGCCACCCCCTGGTTATCCATGGACTGGCCAAGGGAGAGGAGCTCACTCGCAGGGTCCACGAGACCCTGGAACGGGTGGGACTGGCCCCCGTCGAGCGATTCGCCGACAAGTACCCCTCAGACCTGTCGGGCGGGCAGAAGCAGCGAGCGGTGATCGCCCGCGCGATCATCGTCGATCCCCAGGTGTTGGTCGCCGACGAGCCGATCTCGATGCTCGACATGAGCGTGCGGGCCAAGATCCTTCAGCTCATGCTCGACCTCAAGGACGAGCTCGGGCTGACTTACCTCTACATCACTCACGATCTGGCCAGTGCGAAGTACTTCTGTGACCGGATCGCCATCATGTACCTCGGTCGTGTGGTCGAGGTCGGCCCCACCACTGAGATCTTCGCCAACCCGCGCCACCCCTACACGAAGGCGCTACTCAAGGCGATCCCCGAGCCAGATCCAAGGCGGATGGTGGCCCGCGATCTCCCCCGCGGCGAGATCCCGGACGCCGCCGATCCGCCGCTGGGCTGCTCCTTTCACCCGAGGTGTCCCGAGGCCGTGTCATCGTGCGGGTGGGAATCGCGCGACCTGCGCGCCCTGCTCGAGCAGCACTGGACCCGTCAGGACGAGGCGACCTTCGATGCCGAGCGCCGTATGGTGGGTGATCTTGACGATCTCGACACGACGTCACGCTCGGCCACGATCGGTGCAGGGCACGGTTCTGAAGTCCTCGCGCTGCTGGAGCGGATCCGGGTGGAGGACCCCGCCGAGCCGTTCTGGAGCGGGGTCGAGAATCTCGCGGAGTCGAGAGGGGCTGTGCGCGTCGAATTCCACCCATCGACCGATCCGCTCCTCAGACGCGCCGGTGACGTCGATGTCGCGTGCGTCCTGTACTCGGATCCTCAGCCGGTCGAGGTACTAGTACCAACGGACAGTGGCGGGAACTCGTGATCCTGCCCCAAGATGGCTCCACCCGGAGATGCGGCAGTCTCCGTGATCAGGAAGCAGGTCCACATGTCGTCCCGTCGCGGTTTCGTTGCCACGCTCAGCCTCGTGCTGGGTGCAGCGGCGCTCGTGTCTGCCCCCGTGGCCGGCGCGGGTGGCAACGACTCCGCACGGGACGACTGTGCACGCTCCTCCGAGAACCGGCTGCGTATTGTTCCGGCCGAGGGCAACTCGAGCCGGATCACCGTCATCGGCGTCGTCTTCAGTAACGATGCGGACGTGTGGGAATGGCGAATGAAGCACAACGACGACCTGTCGGCCGACGGCAAGGCCCAGGCGAACGAGCAGACGCAGCGAGCGTTCCGTATCCAGCGCACCATGATCGACTTTCCGGGCACCGACACGATCCTCTTCATGGCGCGCAACACGGCGACCGGAGAGGTCTGCCGGCAGGTGCAGGACTACTGAAGTCCTCGGTCGGCAACCCGGTCGTCCGCTTCCTGGCGATCGGGGCGGTGACGCTGATCGCCTTGACCTTCGGCACCAGCTTCTTCGCCCAGCGGGCCGCCGACCGTGAGGCCCTGGCGGAGGCGCGCACCTTGCACTCCGTGCTCGCGTTGGCCATCGCCAAGCCGGCAGTGAGTCAAGGGCTGCTCGACGGCCAGATCGGCGACATCGAGCGCATCGACCGTCTGGTCACCACGCGCTTCCTCGCCAACCCGAGCCTGGACGTCGTCCTAGCCGGGGTCAGCATCTGGGCCGACGGCGGTCGCCTCGTCTACAGCGACGAGCTCAAGGCCCTGCTCGAGGACCCGGACCGCCGCTACCCGTTGGGCCCCGAGCAGGTGCGAGTCCTGCGCGAAGGTGGAACCGGCGAGGTGGTGCGGGGCGAGGACGCCGCCTCGGTGACAGCTCCGCTGGGGCGGGGCGCGGACGCGCCGGTCCAGATCTTCACCCAGATCACGAGCCGAAGCGGTGAACCGCTGCTCTTCGAGGGCTTCTACTCCCTGGAGAACCTCGAGGAGCGGCGCGAGGAGATCTACGCCCCGTTTCGCTACATCACGGTGGGCGGCATGGGGGCCCTTCTCCTGCTGGTCACCCCGATCATCTGGGTGCTGACCCGCGACGTGCGACGCGCCGGCCTCGAGCGAGAGCGGCTGCTGCAGACCGGCCTGGATGCGTCGGACGCCGAACGCCGGCGGATCGCCCGCGACCTGCACGACGGTGTGGTGCAGGACCTCGCCGGCACCTCCTTCAGCCTCGCGGCCCTGGCGCGTCGCGACGACCTCGAGCCCGAGCTGCGCACCACGATGGCCGGGGCCAATGAATCGCTACGCGACTCGCTCAAGGGCCTGCGCTCCCTGCTGGCCGAGATCCATCCTCCCGAGATCCCGGCCGAAGGCCTGGCGGCGGCTCTGGCCGACCTGATCGCCCCCGCCGCCGCCCAGGGTGTGCAGGCCTCGGTGAGCGTCGTGGGCGCGACCGACGCCTCCGACGAGCAGGCCGCGCTGGTGCTGCGCGTGGCGCAAGAGGCGGTGCGCAACGCCTTGCGCCATGCTCAGGCGACCACCCTGGCCGTCACGGTGCACAGCGATGGCAAGATCTTGGTACTCGAGGTCGTCGACGACGGCATCGGGTTCGACCCCTCCGCTCCGCGGGCGGTCGACCGGTACGGCCTCAAGGGCATGACCAGCCTGGCCAGCGACCGGGGCGGCACCCTGAGCGTCGTCTCGTCGCTCGGCGAAGGCACGGCAGTGAGGCTGGAGGTGGTCGTGAGTGGCTGAGGACAAGATCCGGGTCGTGCTGGTCGACGACCACGCAGTGATCCGCGCTGGCCTGGCCCAGCTGTTGCACGCCGTCGGCGACATCGACGTGGTGGGGCAGGCCGCCGATGGCGCCCAGGCAGTTCAGGTCACCCGCGAGACGCGGCCCGACGTCGTGCTGATGGACCTGCAGATGCCCGGCGTCGACGGGGTCGAGGCCACGCGCCAGATCGTGGCCGAGGGGCTGTCCGACGTGCTGATCTTGACGTCCTTCTCCGACAGTGAACGCATCTTCGGCGCGCTCGAGGCGGGCGCCGTCGGTTACCTGCTCAAGGACGCGGACCCCGACGACGTGCTCAACGGCATCCGATCGGTCCGACGGGGTGAGTCGCCGATCCATCCCAAGGCAGCGCGGGCCCTGATCGGTCCGCGTTCAGTGCCGTCGAACGTGCAGCTGACCGGTCGCGAGACCGAGATCTTGACCCTCGTGAAGGACGGGCTGGCCAACAAGGTGATCGCCCGGCGACTCAACATCAGCGAGCGCACCGTCAAGGCGCACCTGACCTCGGCCTTCTCACGGATCGGCGTGCCCGACCGCACCCAAGCAGCCCTCTGGGCCGAGCGGAACGGGCTCTGAGCCCGCTAACGGCGCGATCTGCAGGAGAGGCAGCGGCGGAGGAGTGCCGCCCCACTCCGGGCAGAGCGCCTGGTGCGAGCACCACGCACAGAGCCCGCTGCGGCGAGGCTGCCAGTCGCCGGTCTCGGTAGCCGAGCGGATCGCCTGCCACACGGCCTCGACCTTGCGTTCGGTAGCCAGCAGGTCGTCGAGGTCGGGCTCGTACCGCAGGATCTCGCCATTGCCGAGGTAGATGAGCTGGAGCATCCGAGGGACGACGCCACGCATGCGCCAGAGCACCAGTCCGTAGAACTTGAGCTGGAACAGCGCCTTGCCCTCGAATACTTCGCTGGGGGAGCGACCCGTCTTGTAGTCGACGATGCGCACCGCACCATCGGGAGCGATATCGACCCGGTCGACGATGCCGCGCAGCAGTAGCTTCGAGTCGAGCACCGTCTCGACGTACAGCTCACGTTCAGCCGGCTCGAGCCGCTGCGGATCCTCCAGTGTGAAGTAGCGCAGCAGCACACGGCGGCAGCTGGCCAGCCACTCCACCTGCGCGGCGCCCTCCGAGTCGTCGGGGAACAGGGCTCCCAGCTCGGGCTCGACCTCGAGGAGCGTCGACCATGCTGGTTCGACCATGGTCTCGGCACGTGCGGGCGTGCGCTGGAGCGCCGGCAGGTCGAAGAGATCTTCGAGCACCTTGTGGACGACGGTGCCCCGGGCGGCGTCGGGGGAGGGCGGTTCGGGCAACCGGTCGATGGTGCGGAACCGGAAGAGCAGCGGGCAGGCCATGAAGTCGCCGGCACGACTCGGTGACAACGCACCGACGACGTCGACCCCGTCAACGATCGTCGCGGCTTCGCTCATGGGCGTCACCCTAAGCAGCGCCGCCGACACTGAACACCGCCCGTAGGCTTGCATCGTGGCCAACCACCAGCTCCGCACAGGAGGTGGTCTGCGCGTGGCCGACGTCCGCGGCACCCACGTCACGCTCGCGCCGTCCTGCCTGCTGCTGGTCGGGCTGCTGGCGGTGGCTCTGAGCCCCCAGGTCGACCGGGTCGCACCGGGACTGGCAGGAGGCAGCTACCTCGTGGGCGCGGTGCTGGGCATCGTGGTCTACGCCGCAGCGCTGTTGCACGAGGGTGCGCACGCGGTTGTCGCGCGTCGCTACGGGCACGACGTGCCCTCGATCACGTTGAGCATCACCGGCGGGCGAACGACCGTCGACGGCGAGGCAGCCTCGCCCCGCGAGGAGCTGTTGACCGCGCTCGTCGGGCCGATGCTGTCGCTGCATGATCGGCGCGCTGGCACTGCTCGCGCGCAGCCAGGTATCCAGCGGCATCGCCGCCCTGGCCCTCGAGGTGATCGTGATCGCGAACCTCGTGCTCGGGCTGCTCGACCTCGTCCCCGCGCCCCCGCTCGACGGTGGACGCGTGGTGAAGGCGATCGCGTGGCGGGTGATCGGCTCTCCTCGGCGCGGCGCGCTGGTGGCTGCCTGGGGTGGCCGCGTGGTCGCCGTCCTGCTCCTGAGTGCACCTGTCGTGGCCGGCCCCGCCGTCGGACGCGACCTTCTCGTCACCGACCTGGTGCTCTGCGGCGCCATGGCCCTCCTCCTGTGGGCGATGGCCACCAACGAGATCACCGTCAACCGCTTGCGCATCGCGATGGAGGGTGTCGTCGCGGGGGACGTGGCGGTGATTCCGCTCTCGGTCTCACCCGACCTGCCGCTGGCCGAGGCCATCCGGCGTGCGGGGGAGGCCGGCGCCCGGAGCATCGTGACCGTCGACCCGCGCGGACAGCTGCTCGGCGTGGTCAACCAGGCAGCTGTCGAGGCCACTCCGCAGGAGCGGCGTCCGTGGGTCGACACGGCCGCCGTGACACGGGCCGTCGCGCCCGAGCGCAGCCTCGCCGCCGACCTGAAGGGCGACGAGCTGCTCCATGCGATCCACCGAGCGCCCGCAGCCGAGTACGTCGTCCTGGACCCGGCTGGGTCACTGGTCGGCGTCCTCCGGCTGGCCGATCTCGACCATGCGGTGCACGGCACCTGAGCCGGGTCACAGCCCTACCCGATACGGTTCCGCGGTGTCACACGACGAGAACGCGCGCGAGGTCGACGCCCCCGACGTGCCCCCCGAGGCGTGGTCCGGCGTGCACCGGGGCCCGCTGCGCGAGGGCGAGTGGGTGCGGCTGGTCGACACCAAGGGGCGCCGCCACAACATCTGTCTCGAGGCTGGCAAGCGGTTCTTCTCGAACCGAGGTCACTTCGACCACGACGAGCTCATCGGTCGCGAGGAGGGCTTCTCCGTCACGTCGTCCGCGGGCGGCGAGTACCTCGTCTTCCGACCGCTCCTCTCCGAGTTCGTGGTCTCGATGCCGCGCGGCGCGGCGGTCGTCTACCCGAAGGACGCGGCCCAGATCGTGTCGATGGTCGACATCTTCCCGGGTGCGGACGTCGTCGAGGCGGGCGTGGGCTCAGGGGCCCTGACCTGCTCGTTGCTCCGTGCCGTCGGCCCGCACGGGCGGGTGCACTCCTTCGAACGGCGTGAGGAGTTCGCCGAGGTCGCCACCAAGAACGTGACCCAGTTCTTCGGGGGTGAGCACCCGGCGTGGACCCTCACCCTCGGCGACCTCGCAGAGGCGCTGCCGGCCTCGGGCCTGCGGTGCGACCGGATCATCCTCGACATGCTCGCACCGTGGGAGTGCCTCGACGCCGCCGCCGACGCGCTGCGCCCCGGCGGCATCGTCTGCGCCTACGTCGCGACTACCACCCAGCTCTCGCGCTTCACCGAGACCGTGCGGGTGCACGGAGGCTTCACCGACCCGCAAGCGTGGGAGTCGCTCGTGCGCGACTGGCACGTCGAAGGGCTCGCTGTCCGACCAGGGCACAAGATGATCGGTCACACGGCCTTCCTCGTGACCGCACGGCGGATGGCACCGGGGGAGAAGCCGCCCCTCAAGCGTCGCCGGCCAGCACCGGGCGCCTACGGACCGGACTACACCGGGCCGCGACCGGTTGAGGTTCCCGAGGAACCAGAGGAGTGAAGCCGTTCCTGCTCCTCTCCATCCGGGCCGAGCGAGCCGCCGCGGAGGACGAGGAGGAGTCGTTTCGCCGCTTTCTCGGCGTCGCACCGGACGGACTGCACCGACGCCAGCTCGGGGTCGACGACATCTCGGTCGACCTCGACGCGTGGTCGGGCGTCATCCTGGGCGGTGGCGCCTTCACCTACTCCGACCACCCGTCGACCAAGTCTGCTTCCCAGCTGAGGGCCGAGTCAGACCTCGCCGAGCTCCTCGACGAGATCGTCGGGCGCGACGTGCCCTTCCTCGGCGCCTGCTACGGCATCGGCACCCTCGGGAGCCACCAGGGCGGCCTGGTCGACAAGCGACACCCCGAGCCGGTGGGCCCGTTGGAGGTCACTGTCACCGACGAGGGGCTCCTCGACCCGCTGTTCCTCGACGTGCCGCGCCACTTCACGGCCTTCGGCGGGCACAAGGAAGCCCTCTCCGAGCTGCCCGCGCACGCCACGTTGCTGGCCACCTCAGCGGCGTGCCCTGTGCAGGCCTTCCGCGTGGGCCGGCACGTCTACGCCACCCAGTTCCATCCCGAGCTCGACGTCCGCGGGCTGCACACGCGCATCGAGGCCTACGCACACCACGGATACTTCGACCCGTCGGAGGCGCAAGCCCTCCGAGACGCCGGAAGCGCTGCACAGGTGCGCCATCCGATGACGATGCTCCGAAACTTCGCGCGGATGTGTGCCGCAGCGGACAGGTCACGATCCGGTGACGAAATCGTGATCGACACCGGTGGGACGAGTCCTTCCCTGGAGCCTGCGCACAGGTAGGGTCGACAAGACAGGAGGTGGTCCGAATGTCGAGCACAAGTGGTTCCAACGCCGGGGGACTCGGTGGGGGTCCAATGAAGGTCGCAGCGCCGAGGAGCTGATGTCCCAGGTGCGCTTCCTCGAGTCCGAGGTTTCCGACCTGCGGCGCCGCCTCTCCGATGGTCCGACCCAGTCGCGCGGTCTCGAGCTGCGCCTGGCCGACACGCAGCGCTCGCTGGCCGCGGTCACCGCGCAGAACGAGCGGCTCGCACAGACCCTGCGTGAGGCCCGTGACCAGATCACCAAGCTCAAGGAAGAGGTCGACCGGCTCGCCCAGCCGCCGGCCGGCTTCGGCACCTTCCTCGAGCGGCACGAGGACGACTCGGTCGACGTCTTCACCGGTGGCCGCAAGCTGCGCGTCAACGTCAGCCCCGCCGTCGACCTGGATGCGTTGTGCCGCGGCCAGGAAGTCATGTTGAACGAGGCACTCAACGTGGTCGAGGCGCTGGCCTACGAGAAGGTCGGCGAGGTCGTGATGTTCAAGGAGCTGCTCGCCGACGGCGACCGGGTCCTGGTCATCGCCAACGCCGATGAGGAGCGCGTAGTCCGTCTGGCCGAGCCGCTGCGCCAGATCACCTTGCGGGCCGGCGACTCGCTGCTGCTCGACTCGCGCGCTGGGTACGTCTACGAGCGGGTGCCGAAGTCCGAGGTCGAGGAGCTCGTGCTCGAGGAGGTGCCCGACATCGACTACAGCGACATCGGTGGACTGTTCGGGCAGATCGAGACGATCCGCGACGCCGTCGAGCTTCCCTACCTGCACCCCGAGCTGTTCATCGAGCACGAGCTCAAGCCGCCGAAGGGCGTGCTGCTCTACGGCCCTCCCGGCTGCGGCAAGACGTTGATCGCCAAGGCGGTCGCGAACTCGTTGGCCAAGAAGGTCGCGGCACGGCATGGAACGAACGCGGCCGGCCAGGAGGTCAAGTCCTACTTCCTGAACATCAAGGGCCCCGAGCTGCTCAACAAGTACGTCGGCGAGACCGAACGTCACATCCGGCTCGTCTTCCAGCGCGCGCGCGAGAAGGCCAGCGAGGGGACCCCCGTCATCGTCTTCTTCGACGAGATGGACTCCCTGTTCCGCACCCGCGGATCTGGGGTCTCCTCCGACGTCGAGAACACGATCGTCCCGCAGCTGCTCAGCGAGATCGACGGCGTCGAGCTGCTCGAGAACGTTCTCGTGATCGGTGCGTCCAACCGCGAGGACATGATCGACCCCGCGATCCTGCGCCCGGGTCGTCTCGACGTGAAGATCAAGATCGAGCGGCCCGACGCGGAGTCGGCGCGCGACATCTTCAGCAAGTACCTCACCTCACGCCTGCCGCTGCACGCCGACGACCTCGCCGAGTTCGGTGGAGACCGCGAGGCCTGCGTGGCAGGGATGATCCAGGCGACCGTCGAGCGGATGTACACCGAGACCGACGAGAACCGCTTCCTCGAGGTCACCTACGCCAACGGCGACAAGGAGGTCCTGTACTTCAAGGACTTCAACTCCGGCGCGATGATCCAGAACATCGTCGACCGGGCCAAGAAGATGGCGATCAAGGACCTCCTCGACCACGAGCAGCGCGGGCTCCGGGTCTCGCAC
Organism: uncultured Actinomycetota bacterium; assembly: GCA_963781575.1. Classification (GTDB taxonomy): domain Bacteria; phylum Actinomycetota; class Actinomycetes; order Propionibacteriales; family Nocardioidaceae; genus Nocardioides. Next base: position 131,813 of record CAWAGM010000006.1, read on the forward strand.
CTCATGCAGGCCTGCGTCGACGAGTTCAAGGAGAACGAGGACCTCCCGAACACCACGAACCCGGACGACTGGGCGCGCATCTCCGGCAAGAAGGGCGAGCGGATCGTCTTCATCCGCACGCTCATCACCGGCAAGCAAGGAACCGAGCCCGGCCGCTCCATCGACACGGTCGCCAACACCGGTCAGTACCTCTAACCGGTGAGTCGCCACTTCTTCGTCCGCCGCAACCTCGCGCGTCTGCTTCTGGGGCTGAGTCGTTGGCGCACCGCGGGGGAGGTGCCGCAGCGCGGCATCCTCGTCGGCGCACCCCACACCTCGAACTGGGACTGGGTGCTCACGATGCTGCTGGCTTGGCGCAGCGGCGTGCAGATCCGCTTGCTGGTCAAGGAGTCGTTCTTCAAGGGCCCGCTGGCCCCGCTGATGAAGCGCGACCGGGGCGGTCTCGCTCGACCGCGACAATCCAGGAGCGACCATCCGAGCACTCCTGGCCGACGCCGAGGACGACGAGGCCTTCCTGCTCGGCATCGCGGCCGAGGGCACTCGCAGCAAGGGGGAGTACTGGAAGTCGGGGTTCCGGCGCATCTCGCTGCAGACCGGCATCCCGATCACCCTGGCCTACCTCGACCGTCCGTCGCGCACGGTCGGGCTGGGGCCCCACGCTTCACGCCCAGTGACGACGTCGTCGCCGACATGGACCGGATGCGCGCCTTCTACGCCGACAAACGAGGCATTCGCCCCGAGCTCACGACGCTCCCGCGACTCCGCGAGGAGGAGGCGTGAACGCGACGCCGAGGTAGCCGTAGGTCCACGGTGTGCGCGGTCCCGGCAGGAACTCCTGCCGCAAGCGCGACGGAGTGAGCCCTGCGGCTCGGACGAGTCCTTCGACGTCGCGACTGAGATGACACCCGCCGGCCACCCGGCGCTGGATCGGATCGAGGCGGCGCTGCCAGCTGGCCATCCGGGACGACGGCGCACGGCCGTGCTCCAGGAACGCGAACGTCCCACCGGGCCGCAGCACCCTGACCACTTCGTCCAGCGCGAGGGACGGGTCTGGGATCGTGCAGAGGGTGAACGTGCACAGCACGTGGTCGTAGCTGTGGTCGGCGGCGGCGAGGCGTTGGCCGTCCAGGCCCACCCGGCGTACGTCGACGTCGTGCTGCGCTCGCCTTCGTTCCGAGAGCGCCCAGCCCCGATCGGCCGGCTCGACGGCGTCCACCCGCGTCACCGCGACGGGCAGATGGCGAAGGTTCAGCCCACCACCGAAGCCCAGCTCGAGCACCTCGCCCGACAGCTCGGCGCACACCTCGGCCCGTAGGTCGCCGATCTCGCGGCCACGCAGGGCCCGGTCGACGAGGTGCGGCACAACGCGTTCTTCCCACCAGCCCATGCTCCGCAGGGTAGTCACCGCACCGCGTAGGCTCGAGGCATGAGCGTGCGGCGGGTGATGGGCACCGAGGTCGAGTACGGCATCTCGGTGGTGGGCCAGCCGACGGCCAACCCGATGGTGGCGTCCTCGCAGGTGGTGAACGCCTACGCCTCGGCCACCCTGCGCGCGCGACGTGCTCGCTGGGACTTCGAGGAGGAGTCGCCGCTGCGCGATGCCCGCGGCTTCGACATGACGCGGCACGTCGCGGACCCCTCGCAGCTGACCGATGAGGACATGGGGCTGGCCAACGTCATCCTCACCAACGGCGCCCGGCTGTACGTCGACCACGCGCACCCCGAGTTCTCCACGCCCGAGGTCACCACGCCTCTCGACATCGTGCGGTGGGACAAGGCGGGGGAGCAGGTCATGCTCGACGCCACCAAGCGAGCCACCCAGCTGCCCGCCGCGCCGAACATCGTGCTGTACAAGAACAACACCGACAACAAGGGCGCGTCCTACGGCGCCCACGAGAACTACCTGATGCGGCGCTCGACGCCGTTCGGCGACATCGTGCACCACCTCACGCCGTTCTTCGTCAGTCGCCAAGTCGTGTGCGGAGCCGGCCGGGTCGGCATCGGCCAGGACGGGAGGCAGTCGGGCTACCAGGTGAGCCAGCGCGCCGACTTCTTCGAGGTCGAGGTCGGCCTGGAGACCACGCTGAAGCGTCCGATCATCAACACCCGCGACGAGCCGCACGCCGACCCCGAGAAGTACCGCCGGCTGCACGTCATCATCGGCGATGCCAACCTCTCGGAGGTCTCGACCTACCTCAAGGTCGGCACGACGTCACTCGTGCTCGCGATGATCGAGGACAAGTTCATCGGCGTCGACCTCGCCGTCGACGGCCCGGTTGCGGCCCTGCGCGCGGTCTCGCACGACCCGACGCTCAAGCACACGGTGACCCTCACGGACGGTCGCAAGCTCACCGGCGTCCAGCTCCAGATGGAGTACCTCGACCTGGCCAAGAAGTTCGTGGAGGACCGCTACGGCGCCGACGCCGACCCGCAGACCGTCGACGTCCTCGCCCGCTGGGAGTCGGTGCTCGACCGGCTCGAACGCGACCCGATGTCGTGCGCAGGCGAGCTCGACTGGGTGGCCAAGCTCAAGCTGATCGAGCAGTACCGCTCGCGCGACGGACTCGACTGGGACGACGCCAAGCTGCAGCTCATCGACTACCAGTACTCCGACATCCGCCCCGAGAAGGGGCTCTACCACCGTCTGGTGGCCGGCGGACGGATCGAGCGGCTGCTCACCGACGGCGAGGTCGAAGCTGCGATGCACGAGCCCCCCACCGACACCCGGGCCTACTTCCGAGGCCGGTGCCTGGAGAAGTACGCCGAGCACGTCGCCGCAGCGTCATGGGACTCCGTCATCTTCGACCTCCCCGGTCGCGAGTCGTTGCAGCGAGTGCCCACGATCGACCCGCTGCGCGGCACCCGTGCCCACGTGGGCGACCTGCTGGACGCCTCGGAGACCGCCGAGCAGCTGTTCACCGCGACTCACCAAGCGCTGACCGGAGCGTCGCCCGTGTTCGCCCACGGCGATCAGCGTGGGACACAACGGGATCTGCGTCGAAACCGTGGGTGGCACTGACTAAGGTCGGAGCATGGCCCAGGAGCAGAAGCAGCCGCGCAAGTCCCAGGACGCCGAGGAGACCACCGAGGTGGCTCCCGAGACCGACCTTGCCGAGCGCAAGGAAGCGATCGACAGCGATGTCGACGACATCCTCGACGAGATCGACGAGGTGCTGGAGTCCAACGCCGAAGACTTCGTGAAGTCCTTCATCCAGAAGGGCGGGGAGTGACCGGCGTGTCCGACCCGCGTCTGCCCGCGCCCTACCTCCAGCCGGGCTCCTCCTCCTTCTCCGACTTCTTGGCCGCGCAGGCACCTGACCTGCTGCCCGGACGTCGGGCGATGCCCCAGGGCAACGCCGGCGATCTCGCGCCGCACGCCACGACCATCGTCGCCGCCACGTTCCCCGGTGGGGTGATGATGGCCGGTGACCGTCGAGCCACGATGGGCAACATCATCGCCCAGCGCGACATCGAGAAGGTCTTCGCGGCCGACGAGTACTCCGCGGTCGGCATCGCCGGCACGGCCGGCCTCGCCGTCGAGATGGTGCGGCTGTTCCAGACCGAGCTCGAGCACTACGAGAAGATCGAGGGCTCCACCCTGTCCATGGACGGCAAGGCCAACCGCCTGGCCGCCCTGATCCGCGGCAACCTCGGGATGGCCATGCAGGGGCTGGCCGTCGTGCCCATGTTTGCCGGCTACGACATGCGCCAGGGCCAGGGCCGCATCTTCAGCTACGACGTCACCGGCGGCCGTTACGAGGAGACCGCCTTCCACTCGGTCGGTTCCGGATCACTGTTCGCTCGCGGGTCGCTGAAGAAGCTCTACCGCGACGACCTCGACCCGACCACGTGCGTCGAGGTGGTGATCCAGGCTTTGTACGACGCGGCCGACGACGACTCGGCCACCGGCGGCCCCGACCTCACTCGTCGGATCTTCCCGGTGGTGCACGTCATCACCGCCGAGGGCGGACGCCGACTCGACGACTCGGAGGTCGCCGAGATCGCCGACCGGGTGATCGCGGGCAGGATGAACCGTCCCGACGGTCCTGCTGCCGCACTGACCTCGAGGGGAGACGCCTGATGAGCGCTCCGTACTACGTCTCGCCCGAGCAGCTGATGAAGGACCGGGCCGACTTCGCTCGCAAGGGCATCGGCCGCGGCCGATCGGTCGCGGCCGTCCAGTACGCAGACGGCATCTTGTTCGTCTCCGAGAACCCCTCGCAGGCGCTGCACAAGGTCTCCGAGATCTACGATCGCATCGCCTTCGCCGCGGTGGGCCGCTACAACGAGTTCGAGAACCTCCGGATCGCCGGGGTGCGGCTGGCCGACATGCGCGGCTACGCCTACGACCGTCGCGACGTCACCGGGCGCGGCTTGGCCAACGCCTACGCCCAGACGCTCGGCACGATCTTCTCCAGCGGAGGAGAGAAGCCCTACGAGGTGGAGATCTTCGTGGCCGAGGTCGGCGAGAGCGCTGCCCAGGACCAGCTGTTCCGGCTGACCTACGACGGCCAGGTCGCCGACGAGCAGGGGTTCGCGGTGATGGGTGGCGCGGCCGACAAGGTCGGCGAGGCACTGGCCGCGGCCGACGTGGTGGGTGCGTCGCTCGAGGACGCCCTGCGCGCCGCGGTCAGCGCGCTGGGTAGCAACGAAGGCACAGGATCGGGTCATCCCGACCACCGACCTCGAGGTCGCGGTGCTCGATCGCACCCGCTCGCAGCCGCGCAAGTTCGTCCGGCTCTCGCCGGCGCGCCTCGACGTCCTGCTCGGCCAACGGGCAGAGCCGTGGCCGGCGAGTCGGCGATCCAGCGCGCAGCCGAGTCACCGGGAGGGAGCACCGTTCCCGTGGTCGACGACCCGAGCGATCCGACCGACCAGGTCAGTGGGGCGGTGGTGCCGCTCGAAGACCCGATCAGCGGCGAACCCCCGATCGCGCCCCCTTCGTAGGTCCCGAGCCGTAGGGTTCACGCATGGACCGCCGGATCTTCGGGATCGAGAACGAGTACGGCGTCACGTGCACGTTCAAGGGCCAGCGTCGCCTGAGCCCCGACGAGGTGGCGCGCTACCTGTTCCGCAAGGTCGTGAGCTGGGGCCGTAGCAGCAACGTGTTCCTGCGCAACGGCGCCCGCCTCTACCTCGACGTGGGCAGCCACCCGGAGTACGCGACCCCCGAGTGCGACGACGTGATCGATCTGGTCACGCACGACAAGGCCGGCGAGCGGGTGCTCGAAGGGTCTCATGCTGGACGCCGAGCAGCGGCTGCACGACGAGGGCATCGCTGGCGAGATCTACCTGTTCAAGAACAACACCGACTCCGCCGGCAACTCCTACGGCTGCCACGAGAACTACCTCGTGGGGCGCGCCGGTGAGTTCAGCCGGTTGGCCGACGTCCTGATCCCGTTCCTGGTGACCCGGCAGATCATCGTCGGGCGCCGGCAAGGTCACCCAGACCCCGCGCGGCGCCAGCTACAGCGTCAGTCAGCGCGCCGAGCACATCTGGGAGGGCGTCAGCAGCGCGACCACCCGCAGCCGACCGATCATCAACACCCGCGACGAGCCGCACGCCGACGCCGAGAAGTACCGGCGCCTGCACGTGATCGTCGGCGACTCCAACATGAGCGAGACCACCACCATGTTGAAAGTCGCCAGCTGCGACCTGGTGCTGCGCATGATCGAGGAGGGCGTGATCATGCGCGACCTCACGATGGAGAACCCGATTCGCGCGATCCGCGAGATCAGCCACGACATGAGCGGAAGCCGCAAGGTCCGGCTCGCCAACGGCCGCGAGGCCAGTGCCCTGGAGATCCAGGGCGAGTACCTCGCCAAGGCCCGCGACTTCGTCGATCGCCGCGGCATCAGCACGCCGGTCATCGAACGGACCCTGGACCTGTGGGAACGCGGTCTCAAGGCGATCGAGTCCGACGACCTCGGGCTGGTCGACCGTGAGATCGACTGGGTCATCAAGTGGAAGCTGATCGAGCGATACCGGGCCAAGCACGGACTGCCGCTCGGCCATCCGCGCATCGCCCAGCTCGACCTCGCCTACCACGACATCCACCGCAACCGCGGGCTCTACTACCTGCTGGAGAAGAAGGGCGCGGTCGCGCGGGTCACCACCGACCTGAAGATCTTCGAAGCCAAGTCAGTGCCTCCGCAGAACACCCGGGCCCGGCTTGCGCGGCGACTTCATCCGCAAGGCCCAGGAGCGGCGCCGCGACTTCACCGTCGACTGGGTGCACCTCAAGCTCAACGACCAGGCCCAACGCACCGTGCTGTGCAAGGACCCCTTCCGAGCTCAGGACGAGCGGGTCCAGCGCCTCATCGACGGTATGTGACACCACCGGCCCCGGGCGTGGCTTGTAGGCTGCCCGCGGCTCCATCCGTCCCCGGACCCGCCCACGGTCCGCAACGTCCCGAGGAACTCTCATCGTGCTCCGACGCCCCCGACGTGTCCGTCGCTCCGCTGCGCTCGCTACGCCGCTTCTCCTGCTCGCCTCGCTCGCCTCGGCCTGCGGTGACGAGACCACGGTCGACGGCGGCGGCAGCGACCGTCTCGACGCCGTCGAGATCTCCGGCGAGGTGGGGACGACCCCCGACGTGACGTGGAAGAGCCAGATGCGCGCCGACGAGGCCGAGGTCGAGGTGGTGACCACCGGCGAGGGTGCCGCGGTCGAGGACGGCGACACCGTCTTCGTGAACTACTGGGTCGGCAACGGCTTCACCGAGGACACCGTGCTCGACACCTACACGGGCGACGCCGCTGGCGCAGTCCCGATCACGGTCGGCGGCGAGGTCACGCCGCCACAGACGCAGAACCCGACCGAGGCCGAGATCGCCCGTTACCTGCTCGACTCCTTCGTGAGCGGCCAGATCGAGGCTGGCGACACCGAAGGAACTCGCAAGGCCGTCACGGTCAACTCCTCCGAGGTCGTCGGCTTCGGCGGAGGAGGCCTCAACATCGGCAACGAGGACGCCCTGCTGGTCGTCATCGACCTCGACTCCATGCCGTTGAGCGGTCCCGAGGGCACCCAGGTCAAGCGGCCACCGTTCGTGCCCGGCATCGTTCTGAAGAAGAAGCTGCCCGGTTCGCTCGACTTCTCGAAGACTCCCGAGCCCACCGGCAAGCTGCAGGTCGGCACCCTGGTCAAGGGCGAGGGTGAGCTGGTCAAGAAGGGCGACACGATCGTCGTCGACTACCTCGGGCAGGTGTTCGACGGCAAGGAGCCGTTCGACGAGAGCTACAGCCGAGGTACCCCGCTCATCACCGAGATCGGCACCGAGGGCGGTGTCATCGACGGTTGGGACCAGGGCCTGGTCGGCGTGCCTGTGGGCAGCCGCGTCGTGCTCGTCATCCCCCCCGACCTGGGCTACGGCCCGGAGGGGAACCCCGGTGCGGGAATCAAGGGCACCGACACCCTGTACTTCGTGGTCGACATCCTCGGCGCGGTCTGAACCCCCTCCCCAACAGGCACGAGGCCCCGATGAGTGTCGCGAAGACCGAGCGGCTGATGAACCTGCTCATCATGCTGCTCGTCCAACGGCACTACGTGGCCAAGGAGAGCATCCGCTCGATCCTCTACCCCGACGCGAGTGACGACGCCTTCGAGCGGATGTTCGACCGTGACAAGGAGGAGCTGCGGAGCCTCGGCGTCCCCATCGAGGTCGGGATGATGGACAGCTACTTCGACGACGAACCGGGCTATCGGATCCGTCCCGACGAGTTCGCGTTGCCCGACGTCGACCTGACACCGGACGAGGCTGCGGTCGTGGGCCTGGCGACTCGGGTCTGGCAGCACCAACGACTGGCCCGCGCCACGACCGAGGCGGTCCGCAAGCTCACCGCCTCGGGCGTGGAGATCGACGTGACGGCGCTCGAGATCGCCCAACCACGGCTCAGCGCCGACGAGCCGTCCTTCGACGTCTTCCTCGAGGCCATCGTCGAGCGCTCCGCGGTCGAGTTCAGCTACTGGCGCTCAGGCACCGACGCTCCGGCCATGCGGCACGTGCAGCCCTGGGGGGTCACGCGCTACTCCGGTCGTTGGTACGTCGTGGGATTCGACTCCGACCGCCAGGCCGAGCGGGTCTTCCGGATCTCGCGCGTGCAGGGGGAGGCCCGGCGGGTAGGTCGTCCCGGTGCCTACGAGATCCCACCCGGCACCGACATCTCGGCCACCACGCGGCGATTGGCTCCGACACCACGCACCGAACGGGTGGTCGTCCTGGCCCGTACCGGGACCGCGCAGCCGCTGCGCCGCACCGCCGACTCTGCCGAGAACGGCGTCGTCGGGCCTGACGGGTCGGACGCCTGGGACCGTCTGGTGATTACGCGCAGCTCGGTGGGACTCGAGGACGAGATCTGCGGGCTCGGGGCCAACGTGCTCGTCGAGGAACCGGCGACGCTGCGTGAAAGCGTCATCACCCGGCTGAAGGCGGCGATCGCATGAGCAGCTCGAGCCCGGCAGCCGGGGCCAAGGAGCAGGTCGGCGCGGCTGCTCACCCTCGTGCCCTACCTGCACTCACGGGGCAGCGTGCAGGTCGTCGAGGCTTCCCAGGCACTGGGTGTGACGCCCGAGCAGCTGCTGAAGGACCTCAAGATCCTGTTCATGTGCGGCCTGCCCGGCGGCTACCCGGACGACCTGATCGACGTCGACATCGACGCCCTCGAGGAGGAGGACGGCCGCGTTCGCGGTGACGGCGTCATCCGGGTGAGCAACGCCGACTACCTCACCCGGCCCATGCGGCTGACTCCCACCGAGGCGTCGGCCATGATCGTCGCCCTGCGCGCGCTGCGCGCCGGAGCTGGTCCCGACACCGAGCCGATCGTCGACCGGGTGCTCGCCAAGCTCGAGACCGCTGCTGCCACTGGTCCTACCGAGGTGCACCTCGACGCCGCCCCCGGCGACCTCGCGGACGCCGGCATGGTCGCCCTCGAGGCCCGCCTGGCCGACGCGGTGTCCCGGCGGGTGCAGGTCGAGCTCGACTACTACGTGCCGGCGCGCGACGAGATGTCGCGCCGGGTGGTCGACCCTCAGGGACTCACCACGCACGAAGGCTTCACCTACCTCGACGCCTGGTGCCACTCAGCGGAGTCCCCACGACTGTTCCGGCTCGACCGGGTTGCCGCGGCTCGGGTGCTCGACGCGCCGATCGTCACCGAACCGGTGGGCGCACGCGACCTCACCGACGGCATGTTCCGGCGCCCCGAGGACACCACCCGGGTCACCCTGCGTCTCGCGCCCCAGGCGCGATGGGTCACCGAGTACTACCCGGTCGAGGACGTCCGGCCCGCGGCGGACGGCTCCGGCGAGGTCGAGGTCGACCTCCTGGTGGCCGACGAACGATGGCTGACCCGCCTCATGCTGCGGCTCTCGCCGCACGCCACGGTGCTGGCGCCCGCGCCGTTCGGAACGGCATTCAAAGCCGCCGCACAGGAGACCTTGGACCTCTACTCATGACCGACCGCGTACCATCGCAGTGACAGCACAAAGTCCGCCGAGCTATCTGATGAGGCACGCATGTTGAACCCGATGATTGGAATGCCCCAGGGCGCCGAATGGCTCGTCATCCTGGCCATCGTCATCCTCGTCTTCGGAGCTGCGAAGCTGCCGGACCTCGCTCGCGGCACCGGCCAGGCGTTGCGCATCTTCAAGACCGAGACCAAGGGTCTGCGCGACGACGACGACGACGACAAGACCGACGACACGCCGACTCCGACTGCCAAGGAGCTCCCGATCACGGCTGAGCAGGCGCCGGTGACGTCGGAGCAGCAGGCCGACAAGAACAACAGCTGATCGCGCTCGGGCCCCTGGTCCCAGCCGTCACCTGACCTCCCGTGGCACTCGTCGGATCCATCTCGGGGATCGCACGTCTTTTCGTCGGCAAGCCGGTCCACCCGCTGGGTGAGGACGGCCGGATGGCGCTCTCGGACCACCTGCGTGAGTTGCGCGCGCGCATCTTGAAGGTGGCGCTGATCCTGGTGATGGGCGGCGTGCTCTCGCTGGTCTTCTTCGACCAGCTCTACGACCTCGTCTTCGACCCCTACACCCAGGCGCAGTCGAAGTTGCCCGAGGGCTCGACGCTGGCGACGACCAACGGTCCCGGTGCCGGTCTGCTTCTCTACTTCAAGCTCTGCGGCTTGTCGTCGGTGATCCTTGCCAGCCCGTTCTGGCTCTACCAGATCTGGGCGTTCATCCTCCCGGGGCTGCACCCGCGCGAGCGCAAGTGGACCCGGATTTTCGCCGCGATCGCCGGACCGCTCTTCATGGCCGGAGTGCTCCTCGGTTACGTGACCCTGCCCAAGGGTCTGGAGATCCTGATCGGCTTCAACCCCGACGGGCTCACCAACCTCGTCGACTTCGACGGCTACCTGACGTTCTTCAACCGCACCCTGCTCGTGTTCGGCATCGCCTTCGAGATCCCGCTGTTCGTGGTGCTGCTCAACCTGGCCGGGGTGGTCAAGGGCAAGCAGCTGGGCGCCCACCGGCCCTGGATCATCGTGGGCGTGTTCATCTTCGCGGCGGTGGCCACCCCGTCGGCCGACCCGTTCACGATGACCCTGATGGCTGTGCCGATGGTCGTGCTGTTCCTCATCTCCGAGGTGATCGCCCGCTTCAACGATCGCCGTCGCGCCCGGCGCAAGCCGTTCGCAGGCCTCGACCCCGACGAGCTGTCGGAGCTGTGACGGCGCCACCGACCCCGGGCGGGGTCGATCCGTTCGACCTGCCCGACCACCTCGGTTCGGCCGAGGTGACGTGGTCGGCGTCCGACGGCATTCACGGCAAGGCTCGCGTGCGGGGCTCACTGGTGACGCCGAACGTGCCTGAGCTGCCCTGCGACCTGTTGGCCGTCGACGACGCCTACCCACTGCCGGTGGCCGACGACCACGTGCGCGCCCAGGTTCACCAGGCGTGGCGCCACGGGCAGGTTCACCTAGCCAGCTACGACGATCGGTTGACGATCCTGGTGCCGGGCAGCACCTTCAGTGCCGAGCTGGTGCTCGAGGCCGTAGCGCGGCTGGCCCGCGCGGTTGGCGCCGAGCCCAGCAGCTACTCGGTGCGCCTGCGACTCGGCGGGTAGCCGCCGTGCCCGACATTGCGGTGCTGACCAACCCGGCTGCTGGCAAAGGCCGCGGCGGGGCGGTGCGTGACGCCATCGTGCCGGTACTGCGGGCCGGAGGAGCCGCCGTCCGGCTGGTCGAAGGGCGCGATGCGGAGGAAGCGCGGGACGTCGCCCAGGCGGCGGTCTCCGACGGCGTCGACGCGCTCGTCGTGGTCGGCGGCGACGGGCTCGTCAACATCGCGATCCAGGTGGTCGCGACGACCTCGACCGCGCTGGGCGTCGTGCCGGCGGGCACCGGGAACGACGTCGGTCGCTACCTCGGCCTCACTCGACGCGACCCGGTGGCCGCAGCGCGTCAGGTGCTCGCGTGGCGGGTGCGCGCCATGGACCTCGCACGCTCCGGCGGGCGCTACTACGCGACGGTGATGGCGGCCGGCTTCGACGCGGTCGTCAACGAGCGGGCGAACGCGATGACGTGGCCCAAGGGCCAGATGCGCTACAACCTCGCCACGCTCGCCGAGCTGCGCACCTTTACGCCGCTGCCGGTACACCCTCGACCTCGACGGCGAGGTACGACGGCTCGACGCGATGCTGGTGGCGATCGGCAACGGGCCGTCGTTCGGGGGCGGCCTCCGCATCACCGAGGGTGCGCTGCTCGACGACGGCTACCTGGACGTCGTCATCATCAAGCCCTTGGGCAGACTTGGCCTGGTGCGCACCTACCCGAAGCTTTTCTCCGGCACGCACACCACGCACCCGCAGTACGAGCACCACCGCGTGCGGCGCGTGACGGTCGCTGCCCCGGGGATCGTCGCCTATGCCGACGGTGAGCGGTTCGGCCCGCTGCCGCTGACGATCGAGTGCATGCCCGGCGCCCTCCAGGTGCTGGCATGAGCGCCCGTGAACCGGGGCACGGCGAGAGCCCGGCTGCGAAGTACGCGGCTTACCGCTCGAGCAAGGGCAACCCGGTTCTGCGCGACTTCACCGCGCTCTACGACTTCCCCCTCGACGACTTCCAGGTGCGGGCCTGCCAGGAGATCGAGGCCGGCCGCGGCGTCCTGGTGGCGGCCCCGACTGGTTCGGGAAAGACCATCGTGGGCGAGTTCGCGATCCACCTGGCGCTGGCCACGGGGCGCAAGGCGTTCTACACGACCCCGATCAAGGCGCTCTCCAACCAGAAGTACGCCGACCTCGTGGCTCGCTACGGCCCCGAGCAGGTCGGCCTCCTGACCGGCGACAACACCATCAACGGCGAGGCGCCGATCGTGGTGATGACGACCGAGGTGCTGCGCAACATGCTCTACGCGGGCTCGCGCACCCTCATCGGGCTCGGGTTCGTGGTGATGGACGAGGTTCACTACCTCGCCGACCGGGCGCGCGGTGCGGTCTGGGAAGAGGTGATCATTCACCTGCCCGACTCGGTGGCGCTGGTCTCGCTCTCCGCGACCGTCTCGAACGCCGAGGAGTTCGGCGAGTGGTTGGCCACGGTGCGTGGCGAGACGACGACGATCGTCGAGGAGCGTCGTCCGGTGCCGCTCTACCAGCACGTGATGGTCGGCCGCCGCCTGCTCGACCTCTTCGCCTCCTCAGACGTCGACGCCGCCGCCGGCTTCGTGAAGGAGGGCGCACCGGTCAACGACGAGCTGATGAAGGTGGCGCGCGACGACTGGGCGGCCAGCCGGCTCAAGGACCGCCGCAATCCGCGCGGACAGCGGGGCGGGGCCGGTGGTGGGCCTCGTCAGGTCGGCAACGGGCGGCGGGTGTGGATTCCCAGCCGCTCGGACGTGATCGACCGGCTCGACCGCGAGCGGCTGCTGCCGGCGATCGTGTTCATCTTCAGCCGGGTCGGCTGCGACGCGGCGGTGAGTCAGTGCATGAATGCGGGCGTCCGACTGACCACGTCCGAGGAGCGCGACGAAATCCACGCGTTCGTCGAGTCGGCGTGCCGTGACCTGCCGCCCGACGACCTGCGAGTGCTCGGCTACCACGAGTTCCTGGACGGACTCGCGCGCGGCGTCGCGGCGCACCATGCGGGGATGCTGCCGGCCTTCAAGCAGGTGGTCGAGGAGCTCTACCAGCGGGGGCTCTGCAAGGTGGTCTTCGCCACCGAGACCCTGGCGCTCGGCATCAACATGCCCGCCCGCACGGTCGTCATCGAGAAGCTGTCGAAGTGGAACGGCGAGACGCACGCCGACATCACGCCGGGGGAGTACACCCAGCTCACCGGCCGCGCCGGACGCCGCGGGCTCGACGTCGAAGGTCACGGGGTGGTGCTGTGGCAGCCCGGCATGAACCCACGTGAGGTCGCCGGTCTCGCCTCCACCCGTACTTATCCGCTGCGCTCGTCGTTCCGCCCGTCGTACAACATGGCGGTCAACCTGGTGCACCAGTTCGGCCGGGCGCGCGCCCGGGAGCTGCTTGAGCAGTCGTTCGCCCAGTTCCAGGCCGACAAGGCAGTGGTGGGGCTCGCGCGACAGTTGGCGAAGAGCGACGACGCCCTGGCCGGGTACGCCGAGGCCGCGACCTGTCACCTCGGCGACTTCATGGAGTACGCCGCTATCCGGCGCAAGATCTCCGACGTCGAGAAGGGCGCCAGCAAGGCTCGCCGCTCCGACCGCCGCGAGGAGACGGTCGAGTCGTTGCGAGCCCTGAAGCCCGGCGACGTGATCATGGTGCCGGCCGGCAAGTTCGCCGGGTTCGCCGTCGTGGTCGACCCCGGTTGGTCGGAGATCGCCGACGGCGGGCCTCGCCCGTACGTCGTCACCGCCGACCGGCAGGCGCGCCGTCTGGCCCTGATCGACTTCCCCACTCCTGTGGTGGCGCTGACCCGGCTCAAGGTGCCCAAGAGCTTCAACGGTCGCAACCCGCAGATGCGCAAGGACCTCGCGGCCACCCTGCGCAACCGCACGCACGATCTCACTTCGCCACCGCCTTCGTCGTCAAAGGGGGTGGCTCGTGCGCCCGAGGTCGAAGACGAGCTGGCCGGGCTCCGCGCCGAGCTGAAGGCTCACCCCTGTCACGGCTGCGCCGAACGCGAGGACCACTCTCGTTGGGCGGAGCGCTACTTCAAGCTCGACCGTGACGCGGCGACGCTCCGCCGACGCATCGAGCAGCGCACCAACACCGTGGCCCGCCAGTTCGACCGCGTCTGCGAGGTGCTCACGGCGCTCGGTTACCTCGAGGGAGATGAGGTGACCGAGCAGGGCCGGCACCTGATGCGGCTCTACGGCGACACCGACCTGCTCGCCGCCGAGGCGGTGCGCACCGGACTCTGGGACGACCTCACGCCCTCTGGGCTCGCTGCCTGCCTCTCCGCGCTGGTCTACGAGTCTCGGCGTGCCGACGACTCACAGTCGCCGAAGATGCCCGGCGGTGCCGTGCGACCGGTGCTCGAGCAGACGCGCCGGCTCTGGGCACAGCTCGACACCCTCGAGCGTGACCACAAGCTCGACTTCCTCCGGGCCCCTGACGCGGGCTTCGCGTGGATCGCCTACCGCTGGGCCGAGGGCGACGACCTCGACGAGATCATCGGCGACTCAGACCTCACGGCCGGTGACTTCGTGCGCTCGATGAAGCAGCTGCTCGACCTCGCCGGTCAGGTCGCCGACGCCGCCGGCGACTCGCCGCTGCGCCGCACGGCCCGCGACGTCGTCGGGCTGCTCCGTCGCGGCGTGGTGGCCTACTCGGGACTGGCCGACTGAGCGACCGCCTCGGCCACCGGGGTGGTGCCGCCCACGAGGTTCCACTGCTGGCCGACGAGCTGTCGACGTCGATGACCGCGGCGACCACGGCAGCGACGTCGGCGCGGGCGACGTCGCCGCGTTCGACCCCCGAGCCGAGTGAGACCTTGCCCGTGGCCGGGTCGTCGGTGAGTCGGCCGGGACGGATGATCGTCCACTCGAGGCCGGAGTCGCGCAACGCGGCGTCGGCGTCCCGCTTGGCCTCGACGTAGGCACGCCACACCGGCTCGGCGTCGTCGGGCACCGGCTCGTCGACGTCGATCGCCGAGATCTGCACGAAGCGCCCGATGCCGGCTCGGCGTGCACCGAGGATCGACTTGAGGGAGCCTTCGAGGTCGACGGTGCGCTTGCGGTCGATGTCCCCGTCGGGGCCACCACCAGCAGCGAAGACCACGACGTCGCAGCCCTGGAAGGCGCGGGCGAACGCGTCGGCATGGTCCTTCTCGATGTCGAGCAGACGCACCTCGGCGCCCTTGCTCTCCAGCTCGGCGCGGTACTCCTCGCGCCGCACCAGCGCGACGGGCGTGTGCTCCGAGCGGCGCAGGTCGACGAGGAGGTGTTGGGCCACTTGTCCGTGGCCCCCGACAACAGCGATGCGACTCATGCCTCCACCGTACGGATCTGGTGGTGGGACCGGGAGGACCCCAGCCGACCCCAGCCGACCTCAGCCGACCTCAGCTCACGCTATCCGGCGAGCACGCCCACGAGGCGCTCTGACGGGCTCTCCAGCCCCCACTGCGTCACCAGGTCGGCGAAGCGCTGTCGGGTCGGCAGGACGTCGCGGGAGGCGCCATCGCCGACCGGTCGAGATCGATCTCGCGCGCGACGGCGACCACCTGTGGGGCGACCGCGAGGTAGTCGAGCGCCGCCTTGATCTTGCCGCGCGGACCCGGACCCATGTCTGAGTCGGCGTCCTGGGCCGCTGCGACGATGCCGTCGATGTCACCGAACCGCTGCAGGAGCGTCGCGGCGGTCTTCTCACCGACCCCGGCGACGCCGGGCAGCCCGTCAGAGGCGTCGCCACGCATCGTCGCGAAGTCGGCGTACTGCGCCGCGTCGATCGCATACTTGTCGACCACCCAGTCGTTGGTCACCCGCTCGTGGCGACCCACCCCCTTGGCGATGTAGAGGACTCGCACGTCGGCGGCGTCGTCGACCAGCTGGAACAGGTCGCGGTCTCCGGTGACGATGTCGACGGGCTGGCCGGCGCTCGTGGCCAGGGTGCCGATGACGTCGTCGGCCTCGTAGCCCGCCGCGCCGATGACGCAGATGCCGAGGGCGCCCAGCACGTCTCGCATGATCGGCACCTGGGCCTCGAGCGGGTCGGGAACCTCCTCGACGTCGGGAGCGGAGGCGACCTCCTCGACCACCCGGTGCGCCTTGTAGGAGGGGAGAAGGTCGACGCGCCACTGCGGGCGCCAGTCGTCGTCCCAGCAACAGACCAGGTGCGTGGGGCGGTACTCGTCGACCAGCCGCGAGATGTAGTCCATCAGGCCGCGGACAGCGTTGACGTTGGTGCCGTCGGGAGCGGCGTACTCGGGCATGCCGAAGAAGGCGCGGAAGTACATCGATGCCGTGTCGAGCAGCATCAGCCTCCCCGGCTGGTCCCCGTCGGCGTTCTGGGTGCTGGTCACGCGCCGATCCTGCCACGGAGCCCGACTACTGTGAGCGCCGTGACTCGCACCGACCTCGAAGCCACGGATCGCAAGATCCTCGAGCTTCTCGCCCACGACGGCCGGATGTCGTTCACCGACCTGGGCAAGGCCACCGGGCTGTCGACCTCCGCGGTGCACCAGCGCGTGAAGCGGCTTGAGCAGCGTGGCCTGATCCTGGGTTACGGAGCCACCGTCAACCACGGCGAGATCGGTCTGCCGCTCACTGCGTTCATCTCGATCCGGGCGATCGACCCCTCCCAGCCCGACGACTGCCCCGAGCGGCTGCGCGACATCCCCGAGATCGAGTCCTGCTGGTCGGTCGCGGGGGAGGAGTCCTACGTGCTCAAGGTGCGCGTGCCAACCCCCGGCCACCTCGAAGAGCTGCTCGCCCGCATCCGCGCCGCGGCCAACGTCAACACCCGCACCACCATCGTGCTCTCGACGTACTACGAGAACCGCCCGGTCACCTGAGCCCTCAGTAGGCCTGCAGACGCGGCAGTACGCCGAGACGCTTCGGCGGCCTCGGCAGCACGAAGGGCCGTGTCGTCGAGGTCGGCGTGCTGGGCCCACCAGGCCTGGCCCTCGGCCGGCAGCGTGTGGATCGGGTCGTAGTAGTCGTAGGTGCGCGTCAGCGCTTCGGCGTCGGCCCCGCCGCGCAGCTCGATCGAGGTGCGGTAGTTCTTCGTCCAGTGCGAGATGCCGCGCACCTCGTCGTAGGAGGCGAGCTGGTGCACCCAGCGCTTGCCGACGAACGGGACGTCGCAGACGATCCGCGGCGTCGCGAAGCCGGGCAGGTAGCCCATGATGTGGTGCTGCAGTCGCTGGGCGTCGCCGACCGAGACCCGCCAGTGCTCCGAGAACGGGATCAGGTCGCACATGTAGAAGTAGTAGGGCATGATCTGCGCGCCGTCGAGCAGCCGGAAGCAGAGGTCGAGCAGCGCGTGCGGGTCGGCGTTGACGCCGTTGAGGAGCACGCCCTGGTTGCGGACGTCGCGGACGCCGGCCTCCAGCATCGCCTTGGAGGCCTCGGCAACGATCGGGGTGATCGAGTGTGCGTGGTTGGCATGGGTGTGGATCGCCAGGGAGACTCCCCGAGCACGCGCCGTGCCGGCGACGCGGGCCATACCCTCGCGCACCTCGGGCTGCAGCCAGTGCTGGGGCAGGCCGACCAGGGCCTTGGTGGCCAGCCGGATGTCGCGGATGTTGTCGATCGCGAGCAGCGAGTCGAGGAACGCCTCCAGCCGCGGCCACGGCAGGTTCGCGACGTCGCCTCCGGAGACGACGACGTCGCGGACGCTCGGCGTCCGGCGCAGGTAGTCGAGCATCGCGCCGTGCCGTTCGGTGGGCTTGGCCACGAACTTGAGCTTGTCGACGACCGCCGTGGAGTTGCCGACGAGGTCCATCCGGGTGCAGTGGCCGCAGTACTGCGGGCAGGTGGGCAGGAGCTCGGCGAGCACCTTGGTCGGGTAGCGGTGGGTCAGCCCCTCGGCGACCCACATGTCGTGCTCGTGCAGCGAGTCGCGCGTCGCGTGCGGGTGCGATGGCCAGTCGGTCCGTCGGTCGGAGAAGACAGGCAGCATGTAGTGCCGGATCGGGTCGGCGTAGAAGGCGTCGGTCCACGATCCGGCGGTCCCGGGGTCGGCGTGGGGCAGCATCGTGTTCAGCATCTGCGGCGGCACCAGCATCGACATCGTGGCTCGCTCGGCCTGGTCGCGCTCGAGGTCGGCGTAGAAGCGCTCGTCGACCAGGTCGCCGAGCAGGTCGCGCAGCTGGCGGACGTTCTTCACGCAGTGCGCCCGCTGCCACTGCACCGAGGCCCAGTCGTCCTCGGTGACGTCGAGCCAGCCGGGGAACCGGCGCCAGTCGGGCTCGACGAGCTCGACGCGGTGGTACGGGTAGGGCTGCCCGGTCTCCAGGCCGATCGACGTCTCGATGCTCATGCGGCCATGGTAACCACAGAATATTCGGCCATTCATGCATTGAGGCCGGAAGATCTTCCGTCAGGTGAGCTCCTGAGGCCGTCAGGGCGATGCTGCACCGCCGGGTGGTCTGCTGGGCAGCCGTAGCGGTAGCGCGAAGACGCCTTCCACCAAGGCCCGCAGCGACGGCTCCGGCGCGTGGGTCGAGGCGGTCAAGGCGGCGTCCATCAGCAGGAGCTGCGGCGCGTGCCCGTCGTCGTGGGGCGGGTCGTAGCCGCGCACCGGCAGCACCCGCCCGCCGAGCCGCTCGTAGAACGCGATCCGGCGGCGGTGCTCGGTCACGAGCTCGGTGGAGAGGCCCGGCTCGTCGGGGTCCTCGACGTCCCACAGCAGCCGGGTGCGTCCCTCGGCTGCCAACAGCTCGGTGAGGTCGCGCCACATGAGCGAGCCCAGACCGGAGCCGCGGCGTCCCACCGCGTAGTAGCGCAGGAAGGTCCAGCCGGTGTCGGACGCGGGGCCTGCCTCGCTCCCGGCAAGGTCGCGCACCAGCGCGAAGCCAGCCGGACCTTGCTCGTCGACGCGCACCAGCATCCGGTCGATGCGTAAGTCGTCGAACGGAGCGGTCAGCTCGTCGGGAAAGGACATCTCGTAGATCGCGCGGACGCCTGCCACACCATCGGGGGACAGGTCGTCGAGCTCGATCAGGCCTGCCACACCGACTCACCCCCCACGACGGTTCGCAGCACCTCGATGTGCTTGATCCGCTCGGGAGCGACCGTGGCCGGGTCGTCGGACAGCACCGCCAGGTCGGCGAGCTTGCCGACCGCCACGGTGCCGCGGTCGGCCTCCTGGTGCGAGGCGTACGCCGACCCGAAGGTGTAGGCGGTCAGCGCCTCGAGCCCGCTGATCGCTTCGTCCGGGCCGCAGGGCAGCCCCCCGTCGGTGAGCCGGTTGACCATGTCGTGCATGCCGCGCAGGGGAGCGCCGTCGACCACCGGTCGGTCGGAGCTGCCCGGCACCACCACGCCGGCATCGAGCAACGAGCGGTAGCGATAGGCCCAGCCGCTGCGCTCGGGCCCGAGGGCCCGCAGCATGCCGTCGCCGATCTCGCCGATGAACCGGCCCTGCGGCACCGGCACGACGCCGAGCTCGGCCGCGCGGGAGACGTGCTCGGGTCGAGCCACGCCGAAGTGCTCGATGCGATGGCGGACGTCGACCCGCGGCCACGCACTCTGTGCCTCGGCGAAGCAGTCCAGCACCAGGTCGATCGCGGCGTCTCCGATGGCGTGCGCCGCGACCCGCCATCCCGACCGGTGGGCGTCGAGGATCCGGCGGCGCAGCACCTCGGCGTCGTCCTGCAGGTAGCCCTGGTTGCCAGGGGTGTCGGAGAAGTCCTGGCACATCGCGGCGGTGTGGCCGATCAGCGAGCCATCCGAGAAGATCTTGACCGGCCCCAGTGAGAGTCGGTCGCTCCCCAGGCCGGTGCGGATTCCCAGGTCGAGGCCGATCGGCAGGTCGTCGTCAGCGATGGGCGGCGGTCGGGTGCAGCACGTCGGCGGCGACCATCAGCTCGACCCGGACCGGCAGCCGTCCCTCGTCGAGCGCGCGTTGGTAGGCGGCCACCTCGACCGGCGACTTGCCGATCCAGCCGCCGCCGACTCCGGCCTCGACGACGCTCGTGATGCCTTGCGAGAGGTAGACCTCGCCCGGCGCGCTCGATCGCCGCGACCAGCTCGTCGAGCGGGTAGGGGAGCACCAGCCGGTTGAGCAGCTGCTGGGCCTGCTCCTGGAGCAGCCCGGTGGGGCGCCCGGCACCGTCGACGACCACGAGCGCCGCCAGGCACGTCGATGGCGGCGTCGGCGATGCCGAGCTCGGTCAGCACGGCCGTGCTGACCGTGCACATGTGCCCGGAGGTGTGCTTCAGCCAGACCCGACGTCCGCCCGTCGACCCGGTCGAGCACGTCCCGGCTCGGATGCGCCCCGAGCTTGTTCTCGTCATAGCCGGCACCCACGACCCAGGCGTCCTCCGGAAGCTCGCCGGCGCGCGTCGGCGACGGCCGCGTACAGAGCATCGAGGCTGGGCACCCGTAGGTCGACCTCGGCCAGGCTCAGCCCGAACCAGGCCATGTGGTTGTGCGCGTCGTGGAAGCCGGGCGTGACCACGGCGCCGTCGAGATCGATGGTGCGCCGGGCAGGTACGTCCTCCAGCGCGACGATCCGGTCCCGCCAGATCGCCACCGCGTCGACGACCTCGGCGCGCCCAGGCCCTTCCAGGGTGCGCACCCGAGCGTTGGTCAGCAACAGGTCGGCCTGGAGGCTCACAGCTTCGCCTTCTCGACCCGATGGGACGCCGTGAGCGGCAGGTCGTCGCGGAACTCCCACAGCCGCGGCACCTTGAAGGCGGCCAGCCGCTCGCCGCACCACGCCTCGAGCTCAGCCGCGTCGACGCCGGGCGCCACGACGTACGCCTTGACCTCCTCGCCACGGATCTCGTCGGGAACCCCCACCACCGCCGCGAGCCGCACACCGGGATGGCCGGCCAGCACCTCCTCGACCTCGTGGGCCGCGATGTTCTCCCCGCTGCGCCGGATCATGTCCTTGAGCCGACCCTGCAGGTAGACGCGACCGTCATCGTCGAGGCGGGCCAGGTCGCCGGTGGGGAACCAGCCCTCGTCGTCGAAGGGGGAGGGGTGCCCGAGGTAGCCGTCCATCATTCCCGGTCCGCGCAGCCACAGCTGTCCGTCGACGACCCGCACCTCGCGGTGCGCCGCGGGTCGACCGAGGCAGCCGGTGCCGACCAGGGCATCGTGCTCGGCCGCGGAGACCCGGATGTCGGCGCCGGTCTCGGTCATGCCGAACGCCTCGTACCACCCGACGCCCCAGCGCTCCTCGAGCAGCGCGTGCCGCGTCGGCGGGATCGCCGAGCACTGGATGGCGCGCACCCGGTGAGCGCGGTCGAGTGGGTCGGCCGGCATCTTCAGCAGCAGCGTCGGCATCGAGGCCAGGCAGTAGAAGTAGGTCACCTCGTGGGCGCGCACACGCTCCCAGAACGTCGAGGGGTGGAAGCCGTCGAGCACCACCAGGTGGGCGCCGGCCATCAGCGCGGTGACGACGTTCCACTGCGGATCGATGTAGTGGAAGGGCTGGGCGGTGAGCAGCACGTCGTCGTCGGCGATGCGGGGGAACTCCTCGAGCATCGAGCGGCCCAGGGTGGTCCAGTAGCGGTGGCTCAGCAGGCAGCCCTTGGGTCGGCCGGTGGTGCCGGAGGTGTACTGCACGTTCACGATCGCGTCCGCACTGACGGGTCCCTGCTCGAAGGCGGCGGCGTCGCCGACCAGGTCCAGGACGTCGTGCGTCTCGACGAGCGGAGCCAGCAGTGCGAGGTGCTCGGCCGAGGTGACGGCCAGGCGGGCACCGGAGTCGGCCACCACGTGCGCTGCGTCAGCCGAGCGGTAGCGGACGTTGAGCGGAACGATCGCCGCGCCCAGGCGCATCAGTGCGAGCCACACGAGTGGGAACTCAGCACGGTTGTCGAGCATCACCGCCACCTGGTCGCCACTGGTGACGCCACGATCGCGCAGGGCCTGGGCCAGGGCGGCAGAGCGCTGAGCCACGTCGTCGAAGGTGAGCGTCGTGCTGATGCCCGCGGCGTCCTCGAAGGTCCACGCAGGACGATCCGGCCAGGGGACGCGGCGTGCTCGAGGAGCTGGCGACGAGCGAGATGTCACTCACGTCCGAATGCCTCGCGTGGCGCGTCGCCCTCCCCGGACAGAGAGGTCAGGATGGCGTGGTCGACCTCGCGAGCCATCGCCTCCTCGATGGTGGCGTCGAGACCCTGGTCGAGCACCTGCTTGGCCAAGCTCACCGAGAGCGCCGGTCGAGCGGCAATGGTGCGAGCCAGCTCGAGGGCGACGTCCTCGTGGGTGCCTGCGGGCACCGACCGGGCGACCAGACCCATCTGCGCTGCTTGGGCTCCACTCACGCGTTCACCGACCAGCAGCAGCTCCTTGGCCTTCGCCCAGCCGACGAGCACCGGCAGCAACCGGGAGACGCCCCCCGTGACCGACAGCCCGACACTGACCTCGGGGAAGCCGAACACGGAGTCCTCGGCCGCGACCACGAGGTCGCAGGCCAGGGCGAACTCGCACCCGGCGCCCAGCGCGTAGCCGTGCACGGCGGCGACCACGGGGCCCGGGAACGCGCGCACCAGCCGGGTGACGTCCTGGATCTCCTCCAGGCGGCCGCGCGTCTCGAGCACGGTCTCCTCGGGCACCGGTTCCTTCAGGTCGTGCCCGGCACAGAACGCGCGCCCGCGGCCGGCCAGGACGACCGCTCGAGCGCCGTCGTCCCGAGCGCGGACCAGGGCCTGACCGAGCGACGCGGTGAGCTCGGGGACCACGGCGTTCAGACGCTCAGGTCGAGCGAGGTGGATCCGTGCGACCGACCCGTCGAGCTCGTAGTCGACCGTCATCCCAGCACTCCTTCTCGACCCCGGTCCGGGCTCCCCGGCCACGGCTGGCTGACAGTAGCAACCGACCGGTCTGGGCCAGTTGACGGCGCGTCGCCCGCGACACGCCGACACCCCAGACATTTTCTCCGCGAACTTTACGGTCCGGCGACGGTCGCCTGACCTGCACATTTGCGCGTCTGCGCAGGTCAGCGCGCCGGTTGACACCCGCGCGGCGGTGGCGCAAACCTGTGCCGTCCGCTCATGCAGGTCGTGGCACGTGGACCGACGTCCGAGTGATCGGGGGTCGACGAGGTGTAGCGCCAACATCTCGCCGCCCTGGTTCGCGGAGGTCGGTCCGCTCCGCGAGAGCGACACGGGAGGACCCCCCACCCCCTTAGACAACGACCCCGTCGCGGCAGCCTGTCGCGTCGGAGGACGGCCGAAGGCGTGACGGGGTCCTCCCGGTGCCCTGCAAGGCCACTCCCCGCAGGTACCGTTCGAGCGTGCTCCGTCGGGTCGTCCTCGCGCTGCTGGCCGGCCTCGCTCCTCTCGCTGGCCTACGAGCCGGTCGCGGTCGCCTACGTCATGCCGCTTGCCGTCGCCGGCTTCGCGCTCACCACTCGCGGCGTGCGGCCCCGCCAGGGCTTCGTCATCGGACTGGTGTTCGGGGTCGCGTTCTACTACGTGCACATCTGGTGGATGAAGTCGTCGATCGGCCTGGCCCCCTGGGCCGGACTGGCCGGCATCGAGGCGCTGTTCTACGGCCTGGTGGGGGCCGCTTCGCCGGTGCTGCAGCGGCTCCGCGCCTGGCCGTTCTGGCTGGCTGGCACGTGGACGACGGCCGAGATCGTGCGCAGCGAGTGGCCCTTCAGCGGCATGCCGTGGGGCCGCCTCGGGTTCGGCGTCGTCGACACACCGATCGCTCCGACCCTCGCCTACCTCGGCATCAACGGGGTCTCCTTCCTGGTCGCCGGCATCGGATTCCTGGTTGCCCGGTTCCTGCTGGTGGCCCGCACCCAGGGAGACGAACGGTTGCTCGCGGCCGCCGGAGTCGTCCTCGTCGTCGCCGCAGCCGTCGCGCCGGTCGTCGCGCCGTACTCGCTCGACACCACCGGAACGACCACCGTGGCCGTGGTGCAAGGCGACGTCCCCGCTCCTGCCAACGACATCCTGGTCGACCCGCGCACGGGTCACCCAGAACCACGTCGACGCCACCGTCGAGCTCGCCCAGGACGTCGCCGACGGGGCCAAGCCGGGGCCCGACTTCGTGCTCTGGCCGGAGAACTCCACGGCGATCGACCCGTTCGAGGACGTCTCCACCAACGCCCAGATCGAGCACGCAGTCTCCGCCATCGGCGTACCGATCCTGACCGGCGTCATCGTCGACGGCGGCCCCGACAACGTGCTCAACCAGGGTGTGGTCTGGGACCCGGTCGTGGGCGCGGGGGAGCGGTACACCAAGCGGCACCCGGTGGCGTTCGGCGAGTACATCCCCTTCCGCGAGCAGCTGTCGGGGCTCTTCGCCCAGCTCGACCGGATTCCGCGCGACATGCTCAGCGGCACGCGCAAGGATCCGTTGCCGAGTCGCCGGGGTCGACGTCGCCGACTCCATCTGCTTCGACATCGCCTACGACGACGGCCTGGCCGACCAGATCGAGCGCGGTGCCGAGCTGCTGACCGTGCAGACCAGCAACGCCAGCTTCATCTTCACCGACCAGGTCGAGCAGCAGTTCGCGATGACGCGCGCCCGTGCTATCGAGTCCGGTCGCTACGTCGCCGTCGCGTCGACCAACGGCATCTCGGGAGTGATCGCCCCCGATGGCGAGGTCGTCGACCGCACCGACCGGATGACTCGCGACGTGATCGTCGAGACGGTCGACCTGAAGAGCGGTGCTGACGCCGGGAACCCGGGTCAGCTGGGCGTTTCGACGTTGAGTCCGGCGTTCATGATTATCGGGCTGCTGCTGGGGCTGCGCGGCTATCGTCGTCGGCATGTCTTCGGACCAGGTGCTCGGACGTCACCCGCGCGTGGTGATGGTGGTCCCGACCTATAACGAGGCCGACAACCTCGCCTGGATCATCGCTCGTCTCCGCGCGGCCCAGCCCGCCGTGCGACGTGCTGGTCGTCGACGACGAGTCGCCTGACGGCACCGGTCGGGTCGCCGACGCACTGGCCGCCGAGGATGCGTCCGTCCACGTGCTGCACCGTCCCGCCAAGGGCGGCCTCGGCGCGGCCTACCTCGCTGGCTTCGCGTGGGCGCTCGACCAGGACTACGACGTCATCGGGGAGATGGACGCCGACGGCTCGCACCAGCCGGAGCAGCTGCACCTGCTGCTCGATGCCCTAGATGATGCCGACCTGGTCATCGGCTCGCGCTGGGTGCCGGGAGGCGCCGTCGTGAACTGGCCGCTGCGGCGCGAGCTGCTCTCCCGTGGAGGCAACCTGTACGTGCGCCTGCTGCTGGGCATCTCGGTGAAGGACGCCACCGCCGGCTTCCGACTCTTCCACCGTGCCACCCTGGAGAAGATCGACCTCTCGCTGGTGCGCTCGACCGGCTACGTGTTCCAGACCGACCTCGTCGCGCGCACCCTGAACGCTGGGCTGAGCGTGTGCGAGGTTCCGATCGAGTTCGTCGAGCGCGTGCGGGGCGACTCCAAGATGAGCGGCACCGTGGCGGCCGAGTCGCTCAAGCGGATCACCACGTGGGGGCTGCGCGAGCGCCGTGCGCAGGCCCGCCGCGCCTGGGCCGCCCCGCTGATCAGCGCATCCCTAGACTGGACACGTGGCCCGCCGCAGACCTGTTGCCTGGATCCTCTTCGTCGCTTTCGTCGTCGTCCCGATCCTGGAGATCTACGTCCTGATCCAGGTCGGGCAGGTGATCGGACCCTGGTGGACCGTGCTGCTGCTGATCCTCGACAGCATCATCGGTAGCTGGATCATCCGGCACGAGGGCGCCCGCGCCTGGCGAGCGCTCCAAGCGGCCCTGCAGACCGGCCGGATGCCCGCGAAGGAGCTCGCGGACGGTGCACTGATCCTGATCGGCGGCACCCTGATGCTGAGCCCGGGCTTCGTGACCGACGCCTTGGGCATCCTGCTGATCCTGCCGTTCACCCGACCGGTCGTTCCGGTCACTGCTGTCGCGCGTGGTCACCCAGCGGCTCGTCGTGATGGGCCCGGGATTCCCTGACGGTCAGAAAAATGGACCACGCCCCGGACCGATCGTCCGGGGCGAGGTCGTCGACGAGCCTTAGGCCGTCGTGGTCTTGCGCTTCTTGCCGGTCGTCCGGTGCAGGTGCGCCGGGCCGATCTCACCGCCGCGCAGCAGCTCGAGACGCTCCTTGAGGATGTCCTCGAGCTCCTTCTCCGAGCGACGCTCGAACAGCATGTCCCAGTGCGTGCGGACCGGCTTCTCGGCCTTCTCCTCCTTGACGATGCCCGAGGTGCTGAGGCCCTCGGCACCGCAGCGCGGGCACTCCCACACTGCTGGAACGTCGGCCTCGACCGACATCGTGATCTCGAACTCGTGATCCTGCGGGCAGCGATAGCCCACCTGCTGACGAGCTGCGAACTCGATGCCGCGCTCGTCCTCGAAACTCTGACCCCCGAGCCGTGCGCCACGCAAAGTGCGCTCCGCCATGAGGCACCTCCAAACTGTGTCCGCGTGGTCTGCTCGACGGGCGAACCGCCCGTCGATGTCTCAACGGTACCCAGCCACTCAACATTCCATGCCCATTCGACGCCCGGACCAGGTCCTCACATGGCTCGCGGAACCGCGTTGCCGGCTTCCCGGATCCCGCGCTCGGGGTCGAGCCGCAACATCAGCAGTCCACCGATGACGAAGAACGCGATCAGGGCCAGTATCGCGGGTCGGTAGGACCCGCTCAGCTGGAAGACCAGGGCGAAGACGAAGGTGCCGAGCCACGACGTGCCGCGCTCGCAGGCGTTGTAGAGAGCGAAGTACTCACCCTCACGCCCGCGGGGGATCAGCAAGCTGAAGAACGAGCGGGACAGCGCCTGGGTGCCGCCGAGCACAAGGCCGATGGCGACCGCGACGAGCATGAACAGCGCGACGTTCTCGCGGGGGAGGAAGAAGGCCAGCACCACGATCACGATCCACGCGCCGATGCCGTAGAGGATCGGGCGGTAGCTGCCGTAGGTCTGGGCGAGCCGTCCGAACAGGAGCGCCCCGCCGAACGCGACGAACTGGATCAGCAGGATCGTTCCGATCAGCACGCTGTCGCCGAAGCCGAGCTGTTTCGATCCGTAGGTCGAAGCCGCATAGATGACGGTCTGGATGCCGTCGTTGAAGAACAGGTAGGCGCCCAGGAACGTGAGCGTCATCGGGTAGGCCCGCAGCTCCTTGAGCGTGCGGAGCAGCTGTCCGAAGCTGCGGTCGAAGATCGATCCGGTGACGTCGACGCGGCCGACGGGCGGACGATCGTGCAGGCGAACGAACGGGATGATCGTGAATGCTGCCCACCACACGGCCGCCGAGAGCAGCGAGATGCGGACGGCGGTCGCAGTCGAGACGCCAACGGCGTCGTGACCCAGGACGATGCCGAGGTTCAGGGCGAGCAGCGTGCCGCCGCCGAGGTAGCCCCACGCCCAGCCCCGGGACGAAACCCGGTCGCGCTCCTCCTCGGTGGAGATGTCGACGAGGATCGCGGAGTAGCTGACCAGCGAGCAGCCGGCCAGGACGCTGCTGAGCACGATGGCGACCGCACCGATCTGCCAGTCGTCGTCCTTCATGAAGAACAGCAGGGAGGCGCAAGCGGCGCCCGCCCAGGCAAACCCGGCCATGTGTCGCTTCTTGTGGGCCGACCGGTCGACGAACGCACCCACCACCGGCAGCAGGAAGGCGCTCAGGATCGTGGCGAAGCTGGTCAGGTAGAACGGCAACGACCCCGCGGCGAGGTCCAGGCCGAGCAGGCTGATGGTCTTCTCGCACGTGTCGTCGGGATCGATGCAACCGGCCGCCTTGCCGGCGACCTCGATCATGTACGGCGCGAACAGGACCGAGAGCACAGTGGTGAAGTAGGCGCTGTTGGCCCAGTCGTACCAGGACCACGCCTTCTGCTCGCGTGCGCGATCCAGCGGAGTGAGGTCCGCGATCCCTCCGATCGAGCTCACGGGGTGCTCGCTGGCCAGCGGCCGTGGCTCATCAGCACGTCCTTCAGGATGTCGGTGCGGTCAGTGACGAAGCCGTCGACGCCGAGCTCGAGCAGCGCCTCGATCTCAGTCGCCTCGTCGATGGTCCACACGTGGACCTGCTTGCCGGTGGCGTGCGCGCGGCGCACCAGCCCGGGGGTCGTGATCGGCAGCCCGCGCCGGCGGACCGGGACCTGGAAGGCGGCAAAGTCCCCGCACAGGCGTGACGCCAGTCCCGCGTGGGGCAGAGCAAGGAAGGCCGCGACCTCGCCAGGTGACGCGGAGGTCGCCACCCGTCCCTCGGTGAGACGTCTGAACTCCGTGAGGCGGGTGTGGGAGAACGACCCGACGAGCACCCGGTCGTGCACGTTGCGGGCCGCCACGAAGTCGGCCAGCGCCGCCACTGCTCCGACGCTCTTCACGTCGATGTTGAACCGCGCGTCGGGCAGCTCCTCGAAGAGCTCGGCCAGCGATGGGATCGGCTCACGGTTGCCCACCCGCGCTGCGCTCACCTCGGCCCAGCTCAGCCGCGCCAGCGCGCCGTGCCCGTCGGTCAACCGGTCGAGCTCGCTGTCGTGGAAGGCGACCAGAGCGCCGTCGGCGGTGACGTGCACATCGGTCTCGAGGTAGCGGTAGCCGAGGTCAGCCGCGTGCCGGAACGCCAACAGGGTGTTCTCCAGGCCCAGCAGGTCCGGATGACCGGCGCCACCGCGGTGCGCCATGGCCAGCACGGCATCGGGCTGGGCCAGGACGTCGTCGAGGTAGGGACGACCGGTGCGCGGCGGGCTCACCCCGGCAGTATCCCTGTCAAATGTCTCGGAACGTCTCGATGTTCGCGCCGAGCATGTTGAGTCGCTCGGCGAGGTCCTCGTAGCCACGGTGGATGACGTAGGTGCTGCGCAGCACGGATGTGCCCTTGGCTGCGAGCATCGCGAGCAGGATGACCACCGCCGGACGTAGCGCCGGCGGGCAGACGAGCTCGGCCCCCGAGAACGACGTCGGGCCCTCGATCATCACCCGGTGGGGGTCGAGGAGCTTGACCTGACCGCCGAGCTTGGTGAGCTCGGTGAGGTAGATGGCGCGGTTCTCGTAGACCCAGTCGTGCAGGAACGTCTGTCCCTCGGCGACGGCGGCAATCACCGCGAAGAACGGCAGGTTGTCGATGTTGAGGCCCGGGAAGGGCATCGGGTGGATCTTGTCGAGCGGCGCGCGCAGCTGCGAGGGACGGGTGTGGAGGTCGACCAGCCGCGTGTGGCCGTTGCTGGCGGGGTACTCCTCGGAGCGCGAGTACTGGAAACCCATCTCCTCGAGCACCGCGAGCTCGATCTCGAGGAACTCGATGGGGGCGCGCTTGATCGTGATCGACGACTTCGTGACGATCGCTGCCGCCAGCAACGACATCGCCTCGATCGGGTCCTCTGCCGGGGCGTAGTCGACGTCGACGTCGATGGTCTCGAGGCCGGTGATCGTGAGGGTCGTGCTGCCGACGCCCTCGACGGTGACGCCGAGACGCTGCAGGTAGAAGCAGAGGTCCTGGACCATGTAGTTCGACGAGGCGTTGCGGATGATCGTGGTGCCCGGGTGCAGCGCAGCAGCCATCAGCGCGTTCTCGGTGACGGTGTCACCGCGCTCGGTGAGCACGATCGGACGCTGCGGCTCGATCGCCCGGTTGACCTGCGCGTGGTAGTTGCCGTCGGTCGCCTTCACCTCGAGCCCGAACGGACGCAAGGCGGTCATGTGTGGCTCGACCGTGCGGGTGCCGAGGTTGCAGCCGCCGGCGTAGGGGAGGTCAAAGGAGTCGGCCCGGTGCAGCAGCGGTCCGAGGAACATGATCACCGACCGGGTGCGTCGGGCCGCAGCCTCGTCCATGTTGTCGAGGTTCAGCTCGCGGGGAGGCACGATCTCGAGGTCGTTGTCGTCGTTGAGCCAGCGAGTCTGGACGCCCAGGCTGTTCAGCACCTCGAGCAGTCGGTTGACCTCCTCGATGCGGGCCACCTTGCGGAGCGTGGTCCTGCCGCGGTTGAGCAGCGAGGCGCACAGCAGGGCAACACCGGCGTTCTTGGACGTCTTGACGTCGATGGAGCCCGACAGCGTCGCGCCGCCATGGACGCGCAGGTGGGTCGGGCCTGCGCCGAGCGCGACGATCTCGGAGTCGAGTGCCTCGCCGATCCGCGCCAGCATCTCCAACGAAAGGTTCTGATGACCCTTCTCGATCCGGTTGATCGCGCTCTGGCTGGTGCTCAGCAGCTCGGCCAGCTGGCTCTGGGTGAGCCCGCGGTGCTTGCGCGCGTCCCGGATCAGGTTTCCGATGCGGCCCTTGTAGTCGACGACCATGGGAAGACGGTAACTCATATATGAGATATCACAATGTCGACCGTCACGGTGCAAGGATGGCTGAATGCTCGCGACCACGATCCACGGCGAACGGCGACATCCGATTCGAGGACGTCCCCGACCCCACCATCCAGGCCCCGACCGACGCGATCGTCAAGGTGGTGGCCGGCTGCATCTGCGGCTCCGACCTGTGGCCCTACCGAGGTGAGAACCCGATCACCGCCGGCGACACGATCGGCCACGAGTGCATCGGCGTCGTGGAGGAGGTGGGCTCCGAGGTCCGCTCGTTCCGGTCGGGCGACTTCGTCGTCGTGCCCTTCGACCACTGCGACAACACGTGTGCGCACTGCCAGGTCGGCATGCAGTCAGCCTGCGTGAACCTGGGCATGACCGCCAGCGGCCAGGGGGAGTACACCCGGGTGAACCAGGCTGACGGCAGCCTGGTGAAGACCGACGGCACCCCCGACGACTCCTTGCTGCCCTCGTTGCTCGCGCTGTCCGACGTGATGCCCACGGGTTGGCACGCCGCGGTCTCGGCTCGCGTCCGGCCCGGCGACACGGTCGTGGTGGTGGGGGACGGCGCCGTCGGTCTGTGTGGAGTGCTCGCAGCAGTGACGATGGGCGCCGAGAAGGTCATCGCGATGTCGCGGCACGAGCCGCGCCAGAAGATCGCCACGGCATTCGGGGCCACGCACCTCGTGGCCACCCGCGGCAAGGACGGCGCTGAGGAGGTCAAGGAGATCACCAACGGCGTGGGCGCCGACGCGGTGCTCGAGTGCGTCGGAACCGACGATGCGATGGGCACGGCGTTCGCCGTGGCGCGACCCGGCGCCATGGTGGGCTTCGTCGGCGTCCCGCACGGCGTGGAGCTGCCGGTGCGTCGGATGTTCCAGAAGAACGTGGGGCTGGCCGGCGGCATGGCCCCGGTGCGGCGCTACCTGCCCGAGCTGCTCGACCTGGTGACCAGCGGGCGGATCGACCCTGGCCTGGTCTTCGACCTCACTCTGCCGATGAACGAGGTCGCCGACGGCTACCGCGCCATGGACGAGCGGCGCGCCGTCAAGGTCCTGCTGCAGCCCTGAGGGAGCTGCGAGGCAGGGACTACGAGGTCTGCCGCCACGGGCTGGCCGGTGTGCTTCCATGGGGTGTGACGCCGGGCACACCCGTCTCGGAACTCAGTCGAGGCTCCGCGATCCGGAGACACGACGCGCATCGAGGAGGACCCATGTTCAAGGAAGGCCAGTACTTCGCCCCCGTCGTCGAGCAGGACGACGGCAGCCTGCAGGTCGAGCTCGGCGAGGGACACCCCGGGCTGCTCGATCCCGACTACCGGGAGCGCCGCGACTACCTGGCGACGATGGCCGATCGGTGGAGGTCGGGGGAGCCGGCCCCGGAGGTCGACTACGTCGCCGAGGAGCACGAGGTCTGGCGCGTGGTCTGCGAGGACCTCCGCGAGAAGCACCGCACCTACGCCTGCCAGGAGTTCCTGGACGGCAAGGAGGCGCTCGGCTTGCCGCTCGACCGCGTACCTCAGCTCGAGGAGCTCTCCGACCGCATCGAGCCGCTGACCGGCTTCCGCTACCAGCCGGCCGCCGGACTCGTGCCGTTGCGCGACTTCTATGGAGCGCTGGCCGACCACCGCTTCTGGGCCACGCAGTACGTGCGACACCACTCGGTGCCGCTCTACACACCTGAGCCCGACGTACTGCACGAGGTCGTCGGACACGGCAACACGTTGGCCGACCCGCGGTTCACGGCACTCTACGAGGCTGCCGGTGCGGCCGCCCGGCGCGTGGAGAGCGACGCCGCCCTGGAGTTCGTCAGCAAGGTCTTCTGGTTCACCCTGGAGTTCGGCGTCGTGCACGAGGCCGACGGGCTCAAGGCCTACGGCGCCGGAATCTTGTCGAGCCCGGGGGAGATCGAGGAGTTCCGTCACATGACGATCCGCCCGCTCGACATCGTCGCGATGGGTTCCCAGGACTACGACATCACCCACTACCAGGAGGTGCTGTTCGCCGCGCGCTCGTTCGCGGAGGTCGAGGACGTCGTCGGCACGTTCTGGCGTGACTGCGACGACGAGTCGATCAGCCGACTCCAGCGCACTGGGCCGACTGTGCGTACGGCGTGACGCCTGGAAGTGCACCTAGATTTTGGTAGATGAATTGACTACGCTCGTCGCATGAAGTCGATCACCGTCGCCGAGCTGCGCCAGAACCCCACGGCAGCCCTGGCAGACGTCGAGGCTGGCGAGACGTACGTCGTCACCCGCCATCGACACGAGGTGGCTCGTCTGGTGCCTCCCTCAGCCGGCGTCGATCTCGTGCCACCCAGGAGGCCCGGCCCTTCTGCGTTGACACGCCGACCCCGCCAAGAACTCCGCACAGCGGGTTCGGTCGACGAGCTCCTGATCGACATGGAATCGGCTTGGTGACGATCTTCTACCTCGACACCTCGGTGGCAGTACATGCCCTGCTGGGCTCAGCAGCCGCTGAAACGTGGTTCGACGACGTCACCGGGGTAGTCGAGCACCGGCTCGTCTCCTCACGAATCTTGCGTACCGAGCTCACCCGCGTGCTCCGCCGAGAAGGCCTGCCCGTGGTCAGACGAGACGAGGTGCTCGATCACGTCGCCCTCGTGGGTCTCACAGAAGGCATCCTGACCAGCGCCGAATCGATTGCCGACCACGTCAAGACGCTTGACGCGATCCACATCGCCTCAGCCCTGGCCGTCGGTGCCGACACGGTTGTGGTGAGCCACGATGCGACGCTGCTGGCTGTGGCCAGGAACCTGGGGTTCACCCCCCAGGATCCCCTCCACACATAAACCGCCGATAACGGACATTATGTCAACTACCGTCGATCGAGGCAGTCTCGACGATCAGAACCAGTGAGCGGTCCGCGCCGATCGCCGCGACACGTCGGTGGTGCCCGTGAGAGCCACTCCCTCGACGCGAACCGGCTTGCCCGAGAGGGAGACGATCCGAATGCGTCCGGCCACCGGGCTCGTGAATGTCGCCAGGTCGAACAGCCGCGACGTGGCCGGTGAACCCTTGCTCAGGTCGATCGTCCGCAGCCGCTGGTCACCCAGGAACACAGCGACCTTGCCGGCGCCCTTCATGGTCGTCGCTACCAGGGCGAGGCGCAGGACACCCGACGTCGGCAGCGACAAGGTCGACCCCCCAGTCCTGGCCTCGCGGTAGGTGCCGCGGTAGGCGTCGGACGACTTGACGTTGCGCCACTTCCCCCGCGCGACGTCGAGCTTGCGGTCGTTGACAGGCGTCGTGAACATGAGGCTGGCGCCGGTCGGGTCGACGTTGCCGGCCGCGTCGGTCGCCGTCACCCGGAAGGTGAGCGTGCGCCCGGCCGGGAGCCCGAGCAGGTCGACCACCCCGGTGGCAGGGCATGTTCCGCTCATTCCCCCAATCGAGCAGGTGTACGTCACGTCAGGCTCGTCTGCGGTGTAGCTGACCGTGACATCGCGTGACACGACGAAGCCCGTGGGACCCGACGAGATGGTGGTCTCCGGTGGGGTCTCGTCCGTCGGTTCGGACGTCGGCGTCGACGTCGGGCTGCTCGTCGGGCTCGCGGTCGGGCTGCTCGTCGGGTTCGCAGTCGGGCTGCTCGTCGGGCTGCCGTCGGGCTGGCGGTGGGGCTGGCGGTGGGGCTCGCCGTGGGGCTGGCGGTCGGGGTCGCCGTGGGACTCGCCGTGGGGCTGGCGGTCGGGCTGCTGCTGGGCTCCGGGATCGTCGGCAGCGGGAGCGACGGCAAGGTGGGCCCGGAGGTCGCCGGCGGGGTCACCGGTCCCCCGCCCTGGTTGATGGTGATGTCGGCGTCGTTGACGTCGTAGAACCGGTTCACGACACCCTGAACCTTGAGCCGAGCGGTCGAAGTCGTGATGTTGGGCCAGGTGATGCTCTCCGAGCCGTCGTTGGCCGTGCTGGCCGCCAGCGGGTAGGTCTCGTCACCGTCGATCAGCGTGATCGCCACATTCGTCTCGTACGCGGTCGTGCCGGCCGTCTGCCACGAGACGGTGCCCGTCGAGCCGCCGGTCACGGTGCTCGCGGCACTCTGCGAGCTCACCGAGAACGGCCGCAGGCTGCGCTCGAGCTTGACGGTCACATCCTCGTAGTCGACGCCACCCTTCAGGTCGCGCGCGGTGAGACGGAAGGTCAACGACGACCGCACGTAGCGGTTCGTCGGCAGGCTCTCGGAGTAGCAGTCCAGCTCGGGGCCGTTCGGGAGCGGGCCGGTGAAGGTCGGCGGCGCGGGGCACAGGGACGTGCGGGCGTTGGTGGCTCCGGCAATGACCTGAGCCATGTCGGGGAACGACCGGGTGGGGGTGGCCGTGGCCAGGTTCTCTCCACCGGACTTGTACTTCAGCGCCTCCTCGGCAGACACGTCAGCGTAGGTTCCGAAGACTCGGAACAGGGGTCCGCCGGTGCGAATCGGCGTCAGCAGACCCGTGGCGACGGCTCCGTTCGAGTCGTTCTGCTCCCAGAGGTAGATGAGGCCGTCGTTGTCGTCATCGCTGGCTGCCCCGGTCAGCTCGAACGGGGTCCGCAGCGGCACCCGGTAGGTGGACTCGGGAACCGTCACGATCGGAGCCCGGTTTCCGGGGGTTGCCACCGCTCCCCCGTTGCCCACCGGACCGCCGGCGACGAGGTCGCCGACGATGGTGCGGGTGATGCCCGATGAGTTGACGACAGTCGGGTTGGCGATCGCCTTGCCGGCCGAGGCGCCGCTGAACGTCAGCGAGAAGCCGTCGTCGCTCGGGCCGCCGCCGGTCAGTCCGCCTCCTGCGCCGAAATAGCCGCCCACGGTCACGGTGCCGCCGGTGACCGCCTCGACGGCCGCCTTGATACCGGCCGCGGTGTAGTTCGTGCCGCGCTTGATCACGGTCGTGGTCTTCGTCGTGGGGCCCTCAGTGAACTGGAGCTGGAAGCCATCAATGCCGTCGAAGCCGACCAGGCCGATGCTCTCCACCTCGTCGAGCGGCGCGAACGTGTCGTCGATGTGGGCGTGGATCTCGGTCTGGCTGCGCTGGCTGAAGTACGGGTCGGTGTGCGGCTGCAGGTCGTCGCTGCCGCAGATGCCGGCGTACGCCATCACCGACGAGCCGGAGCCGGGCTCCACGCCCGAGGTGCCGAGCGTGCTCCGATTGCCTCCCCCGCAGCTGCCGTTGCGGCCGTTGAAGGTGTGCTGGCCGCCGAACTGGTGGCCCATCTCGTGCGCGACGAAGTCGATGGCGAAGAAGTCGCCGACCGGGGTCTCGAGGCCAGTGCAGCCGCCACCCTTGTTCTCCAGGCCCACGGCGCCGAGATAGGCCACGCCGCCGAAGCCGGCACCGGTGGCGATGTGTCCGATGTCGTAGTTCTCGGCACCGACGATCTGGCCGAGCGCCTGGGTGTTCTGGTCGAGCAGGGTCCCCGAGCAGCTGACGTCGGTCGAGGGATAGCACGCCACGTTGCCGCACGCACCGCCCGGCTGGAACATCGCGGCATCTGTGAGGAACGTCGTCCTCGGCGAGTCGGCGATGAGCTGCAGAGTGACGGACATGTCCTCGGTGTAGATCTGGTTCACCCGCCCGATCAGGTCCACGCGGGCGGCCGTGACCGCCTCCATCGTGGGCGCAGCGCCCGCGACGTACTGCGCGTAGGTCGGGTCGGTGACCAGCGCCAACCGGTAGGTGTGGGTCTTCACAGCTGCCCCGTCGATCTCCCGCTTCTGCGGCACGCGACCGGTCGAAGGGACGGCGTCCCGCCCGAGCGCCTCGCGCACCATGTCGGCGTACTGACGCTCTTGGAAGCGTTGGGCTTGCGCGGGGAGCGCGTGGCCCCAGAAGGCGAGGTACGGCGTGGCGCCGGCGCCACGGAAGGCCGGGTCGACGAACCAGCTCGAGCCGTCGCCGCGGACGGCGGCGCGGAAGCCGGCGGGGCTGACCGTGATGGCGGCGGTGGCCGGCACTCCCGCCAGCGAGCGTCCGGTGAAGGTCTTGATCTGTGGGAACTTGGCGGCCAAGCCTGGCGCCATCACGGCGCTTGGCTCGACCTCGAAGTCGACGAGGCTGCCGTCCGGCATCGGGATGGCAGACGATGTCTCCACCCGCGAGCACCTTCCGCATGGCGCCGAGGTCGAGCGCGAAGCTCCGGAAGGCCGTCGGGCGTGCGGCCGGCGTCCGCCCGTCGCGCAGCCGCGCCAGCGGCTGGCGTTCCTGCGACCACACCGAGGCCGGGTCGATGACGACCGGGCTCCCGGTCTCGACGTCGGTGGTGGCGACGGCCGGAACGACCACGAGGGTGGTCGCGGTGACAGCCAGGGCGCTCAGGACGGTCGATGGCGGCGATCTGCCGGGCGCGGCGTGATGCGGGCACGTGGAGGGTTCCTCACGAGTGACGGTGGTGCGGGCCGGTGGACCCGTCACTGTCAACGCCGCGTACACGCCTGAGGTGACGCGTGTGATCTCGATGTCACACAGCGGTCTGGACCGCTTGAGCCGCCACGCAACTGCGGCCAGCCGCGGCAGCACCCGCTCGCAGACCTCGGTGGTCCAGCCGACCGGGTCTCCGGTCGGGGGCATCATCGTGATGGTCTCGACGCCGGCTGCGGCGTAACCCTCCATCGAGGCAAGGAAGCCGTCGACGTCGGGCAGCGGATCGGTCGAGACGATCGCGCTCTTCTCGATCGCGTCGTAGTCGGTGCCCAGCCGGTCGCAGTGCTCACGCAGCACGCCGAGCTTGTGGGCGACCACGTCGGCCGACTCGCCGAAGATGTTGCACATCTGGGCGTACTGAGCGACGAGCCGCAGCGTCTTCTTCTCCCCCGCTCCCCCGATCAGGATCGGCGGGTGCGGCTGCTGATAGGCCGGCGGCACGTTGACGGTCTCCGCGAGCTGGTAGTGCTCGCCCGCGTAGGCGCCGTCGTCCGGCCCCCACATCTGCAGGCAGATCTGGAGAGCCTCCTCGAGCCGCTCGAACCGTTCGGCCATCGACGGGAAGGGAACGCCGAGGCCGTCGTGCTCGCGGTCGTACCAGGCCGCTCCGATGCCGAGCATCGCCCGCCCCTTCGAGAGCCGGTCGAGGGTAGTGACGGTCTTGGCGAGCAGACCCGGGTGACGGTAGGTGACACCGGTGACCAGAAGGCTGAGCCGAACCCGCTCGGTGATCGCAGCCAGGTAGCCGAGCGTGGTGTAGCCCTCGAGCATCGGCTCGGCGGGGCCGCCCAGGTTCTCCATCTGGAACCAGTGGTCCATGACGGTGAACAGCGAGGCGCCGCCCTGGTCGGCCACCCGCGCGGTGTCGGCGAGCCGCTCCTCGAGCCGGTGCTCCCAGTCGCCGTGGGTGAAGTTCGCGTAGTGCACTCCCAGCTTCATGCCTCGACCTTAGGCCCCACCCTAGGGCCGCTGCCAAGCCCACGGGCCTACCTTTGCCGCATGAAGCGTCTCCTCGTGCTGCCCGCGACCCTGGCCCTCCTTATCTCGCTCGCCGCGTGCAGCGACGACCCGGACCAGGCCGAAGACACCACGGGCGACGACCCGGGCACGTCCGAGACCTCGGCGCCGCCCAGCGACACCGGCATCGCCTGCACCTACACCGAGACCGGCGACGCGGCCCGGCCCGTCGAGCTGCCGCCGGCGACGGCCCCGTACGACGACAAGGTGGCGGTCACCATCACGACGTCCGCCGGTGAGCTCAACGCCACGCTCAACGGCGACACCACCCCGTGCACTGTCGGCTCGTTCGTCTCGCTCGCCGAGCAGGGCTTCTACGACGACACGCCCTGCCCGCGGATCACGACCGACCCCGGCTTCCAGCTGCTGCAGTGCGGTGACCCGTCCGGCACCACCGCGGGTGGACCCGGCTACGCGTTCGACGACGAGCTGACCGGCGCCGAGACCTACCCGGCCGGCACCCTCGCCATGGCCAACAGCGGCCCGAACACCAACGGCTCGCAGTTCTTCATGGTCTACGGCGACACCGGGCTCAGCCCCGACTACACGGTCTTCGGCACCGTCGACGCCGAGGACCTCTCGGTCATCGAGGAGGTCGCAGCAGCCGGTGACGACGGCAGCAATCCCGCCGGCGGCGGTGCCCCGCTCCAGCCGATCGACATCGTGTCGGTCACCGTCGACTGACGTCGCCGGCTCACGCCAGGGGGAACGCCACTCCCCCGAGCGTCCTCGGACCTGAGCCACAGCGCCTTGGCCAGGTCGGGATCGATGGCCGGCTGGCTGCGACCTACACCGACCGGCCAGCCGCGGTTCTCGCGGAGCCGGTGCGGACCGATGTAGCTGTTGCCAGGTAGGTCCATGGTGGCGGCGTACACGCTCGGCAGCGCGCCCTGCGCGGCCGGCATGCCGACCAGCTCGTGGCCCCACGACCCCACCGCAGTCATCCACCCGCTCCCGGTGCTGCCGGTGATCCCGGACGCGGTGGTGCCGGGGTGGGCGCCGGTCGCGCGCAGCCGCGACCCGGCGGCGGTGAGCCGGCGCTGCAGCTCAGCGAGGAACAGCAGGTTGGCCAGCTTGGACGCCCCGTAGGCGGCGTAAGGCCTTGTACTCGCGGCGCTCCCACGCGAGGTCGTCGAGGTCGAGGTCACCCGTCCGGTGCGCCACGGAGCCCACGACCACGACCCGGTCGGTCAGTCGTGGCAGCAGCAGGTTCGTGAGCACGAAGTGGCCGAGGTAGTTCGTGGCGAAGTGCATCTCGACGCCGTCGACGCTGAGCCCGAACGGCACGCCCAGGATCCCGGCGTTGTTCACGAGCACGTCGACGGGCCGACATCCTGCGCGAACGCCCGCACCGACGCCAGGTCGGCGACGTCGAGCACCCGCACCTCCACCGTGCCCGAGACGCCGGCCGCCGCCGCCGCGGCCTTCTCCCGGCTACGGCAGGCCAGGACGACATGCGCCCCGGCCGCGGCCAGCCGGCGCGCGGTCTCGAGCCCGACGCCGCTGTTCGCGCCGGTCACGACGAACCGTCGCCCGTGCTGCGGGGGCACGTCGTTCCACGCGCGGACCCGGCCGGCCATCAGTGGTCCGCCACCGCGGTGAAGGCGCCCGGGTGCCCGGGTCAGCGTGACGGAGCGGTGGTCGTCGTCGCGAGGCACGCGCCCAGGGTGCCACCTCAAGAGCGGCGCGACACGCCCGGGACGCGCCTGGACTTGAACGCTCCGCGTCATCGGCAACGTTGGAGGAGTCCTGCACGCAACCCCGGAAGGCGAGCCATGCTCACCCTGACCGAGAACGCCAGCACGATCGTCCGCGACATCACCACGCAGCCCGGCCTGCCCGACAGCGCTGGTCTGCGGATCACCACCGAGGGCGACCAGTCTGCCTTCGCCATCGCCGCCGCCGAGGCTCCCGAGCCTGACGACCAGGTCGTCGAGCAGGCCGGAGCCACGCTCTACCTCGACGAGAGCGTCGCAGCTCCTCGACGACAAGATCCTCGACGCAGCGGTCGACGACCAGGGGCGCGTCGAGTTCGCCCTCGCCCTCCAAGGCTGAGCGCCCCCTCCCGACCACGAGCCCCGGCCCCCTTCGGGCTCGAGCCCCCGGCGCCGCCGCGCCGGGGGCCGTGCGAGCATCGGGATGACGCCCACGACCCGCGAGATCCACCTGGCGGCCCGACCGCAAGGCACACCGACCCCCGACGACTTCCGCTCGTCGAGATCACGCTGCCCGCGCTCGCCCACGGGCAGGTGCTCGTGCGCAACACCTTGATGTCGGTCGACCCCTACATGCGCGGACGCATGAACGACGTCAAGTCCTAGTGCCTCCCTTCGAGGTGGGCGCCCCGCTCGAGGGCGGGGCCGTCGGCGGTGGTCGAGTTGTCCTCCCCCGACGTCCCGGTCGGGGCGACGAGGTGCAGCACATGCGGGATGGCGCGAGCACGCCGCCTGCCTGCATGCGAGGTGCGGGTGCTCGACACCGACGTGGCCCCTGCGTCTGCCTATCTCGGCGCCCTCGGCATGCCCGGCCTCACCGCCTACGTCGGCCTGACCCGGATCGCCGACTCGTCGAGGGCGAGACGGTGTTCGTGTCCGGAGCCGCCGGCGCCGTCGGCTCCATGGTCGGACAGCTCGCCGCCGGCTCGGCGCCGCCAAGGTCATGGGCTCGGCCGGCGGCGCCGCCAAGGTCGCCTGGCTGACCGACGACCTCGGGTTCGACGCCGCCTTCGACTACCGCGAGGCGCCGGTGCCAAGCAGCTCGCGCCGCACGCACCGGTCGACGTCTACTTCGACAACGTCGGCGGCGACCACCTCGAGGCCGCGCATGTTCCACATGGCCGACTTCGGACGGATCGCCATGTGCGGCGGGATCGCCGACTACAACGCCACGACGCCTCCCCCGGGCCCACGCTACCTGATGATGGCGGTCACCAAGCGCCTGCAAGCATGCGAGGGCTTCATCGTCACCGACCACAGCGAGGTCGCGGGTGAGTTCTACCGGACGGTCGGTCCGTGGCTGGCCAGCGGCGACATCCGCTACCGCGAGACCTTCGTCGACGGCATGGACGCAGGCGGTCGAGGCGTTCCTCGGGCTTTCCACCGGCGCCAACATCGGCAAGATGCTCGTGCGGCTGTGAGACCGTCGGCCTGGCCGCTCGACTGGGCTGGCCGGAGAGCAGTTCGGCTGGTCGAGCACCGCGTCGCAGAGCCTGCGTCGCACCGAGGCGGAGGAGCACGCTCGGCTGCTCGACATCACGTCGTACGACGTGGCCCTCGACCTGGCCTGCGACGAGGAGACGTTCAGGTCCACGACGACCATCACGTTCGAGAGCACCGGCGGTGCGACGTTCGCCGACCTCAAGCCCGTACGGGTGAACCAGGTCCGGCTCAACGACGCCACGATCGACCCCGACCTGCTCGATCGGGGCGGCTGCCGATCGAGACGACCCCGGCACCAACGTGCTGAGGGTCGAGCGGTGATGCCGTTCCGCAACGACGGGGAGGGTCTGCACCGCGGTCGACCCGGCCGACGGTCGCGCCTACGTCTACGGCATGTCGTTCATGGACGCCGCGCCGACGATGTTCGCCTGCTTCGACCAGCCCGACCTCAAGGCCACGTACACGATGCACGTCCTGGTGCCCCACGACTGGAGGTCGTCGGCAACGCGCCCGCGACCAACCCCGAGCCCGGCCTCTGGGAGATCGGCCCCACCCAGCCGCTGTCGACGTACTTCGTCACCGTCGTGGCCGGCCCCTACCACCTGATCCGGGACGAGCACGACGGCATCCCACTGGGCCTGAGCTGCCGGACCAGCCTCGCTCCCCACCTCGACGCCGACGCCGACGAGCTCTTCACCATGACCCGGCAGTGCCTCGACGAGTTCCATCGCCTCTTCGGCATCCGCTATCCCTTCGGCGACTACCACCAGGCGTTCGTGCCGGAGTTCAACGCCGGCGCGATGGAGAACCCCGGTTGCGTCACGATCCGCGACCTGTACGTCTTCGACACCCGCGTGACCCGCGGCAAGCGGCTGCTCCGGGCGACCCTGATGGCCCACGAGATGGCACACCAGTGGTTCGGCAACATCACCACCCCCTGTGGTGGGACGACCTCTGGCTCAACGAGTCGTTCGCGGAGTACCTCGGCAACCGCGTCACCGCCGACGTCACGCAGTACGACGACGCGTGGACCCACGTGGCCTGGTCCCGTCGCACGTGGGGACTGATCGCCGACCACGGCCCAACACCCATCCGGTGGCCGGCAACGGGCCGGCGACGCGGTCGGTGCTCTGCAGGACTTCGACGGCATCTCCTACGCCAAGGGTTCCAGCATCCTCAAGCAGCTCTGCACGACCTTCGGTGATGACGTCTTCTTCAGCGGCGTGATCGACCACTTCACCCAGCACCGCTTCGGCAACGCGACCATGCACGACCTCTTCGCCAGCTGGGAGCGCGCCGGCGCGGGCGACCTGAGCGGCGTCATCGACCAGTGGCTGCGCACGGCCGGACCCGACACGTTCCGTCTCGACCGCGCTGCGGGCGTGCTCGAGCGGACACCGCCGATCCGGTTCCCCGCCGACCGCCAGCACCGCTTCGGGTCGGCCCGCTCGCGAACGGCGTGGTCACAGCGAGTCCGTGCACGTCACAGCCGCGCGGACCGAGGTCGCGGACGTCGGCGAGGTCGTCGTCCTCGACCCGCAGGAGCAGTCGTGGGGGGTGTACGTGCCCGACGCCACCACCATGGCCGGCGCTGTGCGCGAGCTGCCGCGCGTCGAGCGACCCGACCGTGCAGGTCGCGGTCTGGAACAACATCAAGTCCGGCTTCGCCCTGGCCGAGGTCGATCCCGACCACGTCGTCGACCTGCTCGAGGTGGCCTTCCCGATCGAGGACACCGAGGACACCGCCCGGCACACCGTGCCGTGGGTGCTCGCAGACGTCCTTCCGGCCGCGTCGCCGGGCGCGCGCACCCGTGTGCACACCGCCCTGGTGGGCTCGCCGGGTCGTGCCAGCCGGCCTCAGAGCTGCAGCTCTCCGCGTTCCGGGCCGCGGTGCGCACCGCCGACGACGCCGACCTGCTCCGCGGGTGGCTCACGACGGCGCCGGACGGCATCGACGTCGACCTCGACGTCCGCTGGCGCCTGCTCACCCAGCTCGCCACGCTTGGCGGCACCTCCCGCGCCGAGCCGACGCCAGCCTCGCCGCGGCGCCCGCCACCCAGGCGCAGATCGAGCACACCCGGGCCGTCGCCGCTCTTCCCACGCCCGAGGCCAAGGCATGGGCGTGGCAACGCTTCACCGGGGCCGCGGAGGCGACCAACTACCAGATCGAGATGGCCTGCGCCGGACTCTGGCGCGGCGACCCGACCCTGACCCGCCCCTACATCGAGCGCTACGTCGCCGACCTCCGGCCACCGCCGACGTCCGCAGCGGCTGGGTGCTCGCCGTGGCCGCCGAGTCGTTCTTCCCGGCCGGCCACGTCGACCCGAGACCGTCGCACGGGTGCAGACCCTGGTGCCGGACGGCGTCCTCGAGCCGGCGGTGCGCCGGCGCGTCGTGGACCAGCTCGACGCCCCAGCGCCGGCTCGCCGTGCGGCCGCGTTCCCGAAGCAGGCCGCATGACCCAGCTGGCCCGACATCCCGGCCCGACCGTGCGCACGGGGTGACCGAGCCGTCGCCGGTGCCGAGCAGCCCGCGAGGACCGACTCGTCACCGAAGAACCCCTCGAGATCCGGCTGACCTGGCCAGGCTGCCCCGGCGCAGCGCGTCTGGGTGACCATGCGCACCCCTGGCCACGACTTTGAGCTCGCCACCGGCTGGGTCCGTGCACGAGGGACTGGCCCGCACTGTCACTGGGGTCGCCTACTGCACCGACGCCACCTTGGCGCGCGAGCAGGAGCTCAACGTCGTCACGGTCTCCCTCGCGATCGCACCAGCAAGGCACCCGCACCAGGACGCCGGGATGAGTGCTGGCTCCTCGGCCTGCGGCGTCTGTGGCAGCGACTCGGTGTCGGCTGCCCTGGCTTCTGCGCAGGCCCTCGAGGGAACCCGCTGGGCGGGGCACCGGCCCGGCGCCGACGTGGTGCGGGCTCTGCCCGACATGCTGCGCTCGCACCAGGCGCTGTTCGACCGCACCGGCGGCATCCACGCTGCCGGACTCGCCACCGCGACCGGCGACCTGCTCGTCGTCCGGGAGGACGTCGGCCGGCACAACGCCGTCGACAAGGTCACCGGTGCTCGCGTGCTCGCCGGGCTGGACCCCGCCGAGGCCTGCCTGGTGGTCTCCGGCGTGCGGGGTTCGAGCTCGTGCAGAAGGCGCTCGCGGCAGGCATCGGGGCCCTGGTCGCCGTCGGCGCCCCCACCAGTCTCGCGGTCGACCTCGCCCGATCGAGCGGCCTCGACCTCTACGGCTTCACCAGCGCCGACCGCGCCGTCCGTTACACCTGACGGCGTGGGTCCGGAGTTGTGTCGGAGGGGGCCTCTAACGTCACATGAGTGCGCATCCTTCACACCTCAGACTGGCATCTCGGCCGGTCGTTCCACCGAGAGGGGATGCTCGGCCACCAGGCCGCGTTCGTCGACCACCTGCTGGACGTGATCGAGTCGGAGGGCGTCGATCTCGTCGTCGTCTCCGGCGACATTGACGACCGGGCCCTGCCTCCCGTCGATGCCGTGCGGTTGGCAGACGAGACGCTGGTCCGCCTGGCCCGGTCCCGCGCCACGGCGGTGCTCACCAGTGGCAACCACGACTCGGCCCAGCGGCTCGGGTTCAGCTCGCGGCTCATCGACGAGGCCGGCATCCACCTGCGCACCGACATCTCCGAGGTCGGCAACCCGGTGCTTCTGCACGACGAGCACGGGCCGGTCGCCGTGCACGGCATTCCCTACCTCGACCCGCACGCCGTCCGCGACCCGTGGCAGCTGCCCGCGAGCAGTCACCAGGCCGCGCTCACCGAGGCGATGGTCCGAGTGCGTCGTGATCTCGACGCCCGCAGCGGCACCCGCTCGATCGTGCTGGCCCATGCGTTCGTCGCCGGCGCGCAGCCGAGTGAGTCCGAGCGCGACATCACCGTGGGCGGGGTCGCCCGAGTGCCCACGTCGGT
Source organism: uncultured Actinomycetota bacterium (assembly GCA_963781575.1). Classification (GTDB taxonomy): domain Bacteria; phylum Actinomycetota; class Actinomycetes; order Propionibacteriales; family Nocardioidaceae; genus Nocardioides. The sequence goes on from CAWAGM010000006.1 coordinate 176,664, forward strand.
CTTCGACGGCATCGACTACGTCGCGCTGGGGCACCTGCACGGCCAGCAGTCCTCGATGACCACCTGCGCTACAGCGGCTCCCCGCTGGCCTTTTCCTTCTCCGAGTCCCACCACGTCAAGGGCTCCTGGGTGGTCGACCTGGGCGCCGGGGGCGAGCCACGCCGAGTTCGTGACGCACCCGCGCCCCGACCGCTGGCCCGCATCCGTGGCAGCCTGGACGAGCTGCTGGCCGACCCGGCGCTCGGCGTGCACGAGGATGCCTGGGTCGAAGCCACGTTCACCGACCCCGCGGCCGCCCAACGCGATGGACCGGCTGCCTCGGCTTTCCCGCACACCCTGTTCTGGGGTTCGAGGCCACGCACAACCTGCTCGGCGCCCCGGCCGCCGGGCTGCACCGCCCGCGCGACGACCGCGACATCGCGCGCGAGTTCATCGCCGAGCTGCGCGGCAGCCCCGCCACAGCGGCCAAACCGCCCTGCTCGACCGTGCGGTCGACTCCTGCTGCCACGACGACACCGACCCACGTTGGTGCGGGCCCACATGAGACTGCACCACCTGAAGGCGGAGGCGTTCGGGCCCTTCGCCACCGAGGTCTGCATCGACTTCGACGACCTCTCGGCCGCCGGACTGTTCCTCCTGTCAGGCGCTACCGGCGCTGGCAAGACGAGCGTGCTCGACGCAGTCTGCTTCGCTCTCTACGGCGACGTGCCCGGCGACCGGGGGTCGGCCAAGCGGTTGCGCTCCGACCAGGCGGGCCCTGGGGCCTGCGCCCTCGCGTGACGCTTGAGGCCACGTTGTCGGGACGTCGGTTCCGCATCGTCCGGTCCCCTGCGTGGGAACGGCCAAAGAAGCGCGGTGCCGGAACCACCACCCAGCAGTCGGCGGTGACGATCTCCGAGCTGGTCGACCAGGCCTGGCGGCCGCTCTCCAGCAGGATCGACGAGACCGGCGACCTCGTCACCCACCTGGTCGGCATGAACCTGCCGCAGTTCACCCAGGTGGCGGTTGCCGCAAGGCCGGTTCCAGGCCTTCCTGCGAGCCCGCTCCGACGACCGGCACCGGCTCCTCCAGCAGCTCTTCCGAACCGGTCGCTTCGAGGACGTCGAGCGATGGCTGCGCGAGCGGCGACTCGCCCTGAGCGTCGAGAACGGCCGCGAGCACGAGCACGTCGCCGACCTGGTGAGCCGGCTCAGCGAAGTCACCGACGTGGCCCTACCCGCCGACTGGGACCTCCACGACCTGTCAATCGTGGCCGTCTCTGCGCTTCCGGGATGGGCCGACGAGCGGGGAGTCGCGTGCGCCGTCGCCGTCTGCGAAACGAGCCGGCTGGCCGTCGCGGCGTCCCATCACGAGGCGTCCGCCCGCGCGTCGCTGGACAGGCTCGCGAGGTGGCCGCGCTTCGGGCTCGGCACGACGCCGCCGTGGCCGAGGAGTCCCAACTCCTAGCCTCCACCGAATCGCACCTGGCCGACCAGACCCGCCTCGACGCAGCTCGACGTGCCGCAGCCGTCGCGCCGCTGCACCGTTTCGCAGTCACCGAATCTTCTAGTGCCGCAGAGGCACGCGAGGTCGCTGGCGAGGCGCTCGACCACCTCGCACGTCGCCTGGACACAGACGTCACGTCCGCAGGTCTCAAGACGCTCATCGAGCAGAGCCGACAGGCGGCGACGGCCGCTCGGGCAGCACTCCCAAGGCTGCCCGGCTGCGCGATCTCGTCACCGAGTGCGAAGAGATCGATGCCCGGCTCGTCGAGGTAGAGAGAGCAGGCGCCGTCGACGCGCAGCGGTGCGCCGCACTGCCGGTCGAGGTCGCCGCCCTGCGTGCGTCAGTTCGAGAGGCGGAGTCGGCGAGCGTGCGTCTGGCGACGGTGCGAGATGCCTTGGTGCAGGTGCGCTCCCAGGTCGAGGCAGCGCGTGAATCCGTGTCCCTTGGCTCGGCCCTCGCCGACGCCCGCCAGGAGTGGCTCGACGTCCGCGCTGCCACGCTCGACCTGAAGGAGGAGCTGGTCACGCTGCAGCACGCGCGCATCGATGGCATGGCCGCCGAGCTCGCCGGGGCCCTGGTGGTCGGGGGCTGCTGCCCCGTGTGCGGATCGGCCGACCACCCGCACAAGGCCGCCGCCGCACCCGGCGCCCCCGACGCCGAGGCCGAGCGGGCTGGTCAAGTTGCCGTCGACGACGCCGCGGTGGTCGAGCATGCTCACGACACCAAGGTGCGTGATCTCGAGAACCGGCTGGCCGTGCTCTCGGCGCGCGCCGGCGACGAGTCGCTCGCCGTCCTGGTGGCGCGCGCAGCCGAACTGCAGGCCGACGCCGACTCGTGCGCGGCGTCGAGCGCGCGGGCCAACGACCTCGCGGTTCAGCTGACCCAGGCCGAGGATGAGCTGTGTCGAGCTCGAGGCCGCGAGATGGTGCGCCGGGTCGGGGAACAGGCGCTGCTCGAGGGCCGCCGTACGTCACTGATCGGCGAGCTGGAGCGACTACGCGCCGAGCTGGGTGATCTCGCCGAGATCGACCTCGAACGGGCAGCTGGGGCGCACGAGCAGACCGCTCGCATCGTCGCTGAGGCGCGCGCCGCCCACGACCGAGCCGACGCCGCGAAGGCACGCTGCGACGACGCCCGCCGGGCGATGATCGAGGCCGCAGCAGACGCCGGCTTTGCGAGTGCCCACGAAGCCGTGGCCGCAGCCCTCGACCGGGAGGTGCTCAGCGACCTGGCCGAGCGCATCTCAGCGCACGAGCGCCGGCTCGCGGCCGTGCGCGAGGTGCTCGCGTCCCCCGAGGTCGCCCATGCTGCGAGTCTTCCGCAGCTCGACGTCGAGGCTCTCGCTGCCCAGCACACGCTCGCCCTCGCTGCCCAC
>CAWAGM010000007.1:0-59412 GCA_963781575.1 uncultured Actinomycetota bacterium
CAGAGCTGCGTGAGCTGCCGAGTGGAGACAGCCTGCGCGCCTTCCGTGTCAACGTACGCCGCGACCCGAACGGTCCGTCGCGTCAGAAGGTCGACTCGCTGGAGTGCGTGGCCTGGAAGGCCAGGGTCCAGCGATCGGTGGCCTGCTGGCAGCCGGGTGACCTGGTGGAGGTCGGTGGCGCTCTCAGGCGTCGGTTCTTCCGGACGGCTTCGGGGACGGGGTCGCGGGTCGAGGTCGAGGTGACGGCGGGGCGGCTGCTTCGTCGCGGAACGAGCGGATGAGCACCCCGAGAGCCGGCTTCGGCTGAAACGACGTGGCCTTCTCCGGAAGGAGCCGGCCGGCGTGCACGATGTTCTGGATCTGGGCGTACGTCGGCGCGGGCATCAGGACTGCGGTGCCCTGGTGTGGGTCGGCGTGCGTAAGGGCGTCGCTCACGGTGTGGTGATAGGTGATCCTCGATGGGCCATGACGCAACGTCGGGGCCAGCACCTGATGCAGCACGTCCACCTCGAGACGGTCCGGTGCGACGGGCACCTCGACGACCGCCCAGGTGGTGTTGTCGGTGACCACCAGCGAGCCCCTCCCGAGCGAGGAGACGGCGCACTTCGCGATCAGCGGTGCGGTGGGGCATCCCGAGTGCGCGGGCTGCGGTGGCGACGTCCTCGACGCCCGTGCCGACGAGCACTCGGTGGATGGCCCCGAGGAACAGCGGAGTGTCGAGCTGGTCGACTAGCATCGCCAGCCCGCGGTCGAGGGATCCACCCTGGGTGGCGTTGTTGCAGGCGGAGATAGGCGGCGTAACGATGGTGGCCGTCTGCGATCACGGCCTGGGTGGGTGCGAGCTCGTCGCCGATCAAGGTGAGCAGCGTCGGGTCGGAGATCGACCAGACGCGGTGGGTCTGGTCGCGGCGGTCGGTGAAGGTCCGGTCAGGCTCGTGTCCTCGCACGCTGCGCAACAGGGAGCGCAGCGCAGACGGGGACTCCTGCACGAGCAGGATCGGACCGGGGTTCATGCCCATCTCGCCCATGCGGTCGGCGATGTCGTCGGCCTGGGCCGGATAGATGCCTTCGTGCGGGAGGACGGCGCAGGTAGCGCGGGTCGGTGCTGCGACGTGACACGTCCAAGGCGCCGACGAGTCCGCGGATGGTGATGCCGGTGACGGTGTACTCGTGCAGGTAGAGGCCAGGGTGCTCGTCGCGGTGGATCATGCCTCGGCGCTGCCAGCGTGAGAGCCGCGCGGCGACGTCCCGGTAGGGGCGGGCGAAGGCCCGGGCCGAGGCAGGGTCACCGACCCGAGACGGGTTGAGATGCAGGCCCTCGAACGGGTGCAGCTGCAGAGGCCCGCCGACATACGGCGGCGTCACCACGGCATGCGAGTCCATCTGCCCAGGGTACGAGGGCACCCGAAGCCTGATGCTGGACCACGCGACAGACTGATGCGGTGCTGATCGACTCTGACCGTCCACTGAGCCAGGCCTACGACCTGGCCATGTTCGACCTCGACGGCGTCATCTACATCGGCCGCGATGCGGTGCCCGGAGCCCCAGCTCACGTCGCCGCAGCTCGAGAGGCCGGTCTACGCTGTGCCTTCGTCACCAACAATGCTGCGCGAGCGCCGCAGGACGTCGCTGACCATCTTCGTGAGCTGGGGGTCGAGGCGAGGGCAGGAGACGTGGTGACCTCGGCGCAGGCGGCTGCGCAGGTCCTGGTCGAGCGACTCGGCATCGGGGCCATGGTGGTGCTCCTGGGCGGCCGTGGTCTGGACGTGGCCCTGCGTGATGTCGGGCTGGTGCCGGTGGGTGTCGAAGACGAAGCGGTGGCGGTCGCGACCGGCTACGGGCCGGACGTGCGGTGGCACGACGTCATGCGCGTCGCGGTGCGGGTGCGCGAGGGCCTGCCTTGGGTTGCGTGCAACACCGACATGACCATCCCGACGGCGTTCGGGTTGGCTCCGGGCCACGGGGTGCTGGTGGACACCATCCGCCGATTCACACCAGGTCGAGCCGGTCGTGGCGGGCAAGCCGGCACGGCCGTTGCTCGACGAGACGATACGTCGGGTGGGAGGCGAGCGGCCGCTCATGATCGGCGATCGTCTCGACACCGACATCGCCGGCGCGAAGAACGCCGCGATCGACTCGTTGCTGGTGATGACGGGAGTGACCGACGTCCGTCGAGCTGGTGGCTGCGCGTTCCGAGGAGCGGCCGACGTACATCGGGGCCGACCTAGGCGCTCTGGCTGTGGCTCATCGGGCTCCGGAACGAGACGGCGACGGGTGGTCGTGCGGAGGCTGGTCGGGCCGGGTCGCGACAGGTCTGCTGCACGTGGCGGGGGGTGGGTCGGTAGACGACTGGTGGCGGGTCGTCGCCACGACTGCCTGGGATCACCTAGACGAGACTGGAGACGTGGCGGACACGTCCTGCCTCGAGGTGCCCGTAGCGGACTGACGTCGGTGCCGGCCGGTAGCCTCGATCGCATGAGTGAACAGGCTGTCGACGCGTGGGACGACGAGGGCGAGCTCGTGCCGGAATCGCCAGAGCGGCCGGAGCCGACCGGTGTCCGGCGGGTCGACGCGGTGCTCGATGCCGTGGCTGATCTGGACGGAGCACCGCTGGAGGAGCGCGTCGCCGCATTCGAGACGGCCCACGCCGAGCTGCGCGGCACTCTCGACGACCCGTCGGCCGACTCGGCCTGACGATGCCGCCGCGACGACTGCGCCTTGACGCCGAGCTCGTCCGCCGTGGCTTGGCGCGATCACGCGACCACGCGGCCGAGCTGGTCGGGTGCCGGTCGGGTGAAGGTCTCCGGAGCGGTCGCTGCGAAGCCCGCGACCGGCGTCACCACCGACGTCGCCATCGTCGTCTCCGACGATCCGGGCAGCCCTGACTACGTGTCGCGCGGTGGGCACAAGCTCGCCGGAGCGCTGGACGCCTTCGGGCCGCTCGGCCTGAGCATCGACGGACGGCGATGCCTGGACGCCGGAGCCTCGACCGGCGGCTTCACCGACGTCCTTCTGCGCCGCGGAGCGCGCGAGGTGGTGGCGGTCGACGTTGGTTACGGCCAGCTCGCCTGGTCGCTGCAGAGCGACGAGCGGGTGCGGGTCGTCGACCGGCAGAACGTTCGCGAGCTGACCTCTGACCTAATCGGCGGACCGGTCGACGTGGTGGTGGGCGACCTCTCCTTCATCTCCTTGAAACTGGTGCTCGAGCCCTTGCTGGGCTGCACCGCACCCGATGGCGATCTGGCCCTGATGGTCAAGCCGCAGTTCGAGGTGGGCAAGGAACGGGTGGGCAAGGGCGGAGTGGTGCGCGACCTGGCCCTGCGAGCCGAGGCCGTGGCCGAGGTGGCTGCGGCCGCCGCGGCGCTCGGATGGGGTGCGCTGGCAGTGAGCCAGAGCCCGCTGCCCGGTCCGTCGGGCAACGTCGAGTTCTTCCTCTGGCTGCGCCACGGGCCGGCCAGCATCAGCCAGGACGACATCGACGTCGCTGTGCACGGCGCGCCGATCGCGTCGTCGGTGGATGAGAGGCTGAGCCCATGACGGTCAGGCGGGTTCTGCTGCTCGCGCACACCGGGCGCCCCGAGGCGCGCGAGGTCGCGACAGCCTTCGTGGCTGCCCTCACGCAGAACAAGATCGTCGTCCGACTGCTGGCCGACGAGGCCAAGGATCTCGGCCTGCCGCCGGGGGAGACCGGTCCGTTGGTCGAGACCACGGAGTCCGAGACCGACGCGAGTCGCGACTGCGAGCTCACCTTGGTGATCGGTGGCGACGGCAGCATCCTGCGCGCGGCCGAGGTGACCTACGCCAGCGGCACTCCGGTGCTCGGCGTGAACCTGGGGCATGTGGGGTTCCTGGCCGAGGCCGAGCCCGAGCAGGTGGAAGCCACGATCGCGGCGATCGTGGACGGGCAGTACACGGTCGAGGACAGGCTGACCCTCGACGTGCGGGTGATCCTCGATGGTCGGCTGGTGACGAGCACCTTCGCGGTCAACGAAGCGAGCGTCGAGAAGGCGGCCCGAGAGCGGATGCTCGAGGTGGTCGTCGAGATCGACGGTCGTCCGCTGTCGCGGTGGGGGTGCGACGGCGTCGTCTGCGCGACCCCAACCGGTTCGACGGCCTACAACTTCAGTGCCGGCGGCCCGATCGTGTGGCCGCAGGTCGAGGCACTCTGCCTGGTGCCGCTCAGCGCGCACGCGCTCTTCGCCCGACCGATGGTCGTGGCGCCCGACTCGATGATTGCGATCGAGGTGATCGCGCGCACCGACGGTGCCGGAGTGCTGTGGTGCGACGGCCGGCGCACGGTCGATCTCCCGCCGGGCGCGCGCATCGAGGTCCGCCGCGGCGAGCACCCGGTGCGACTGGCTCGACTCCACCAGGCGCCGTTCACCGATCGACTGGTCGCGAAGTTCGGTCTGCCGGTCGAGGGCTGGCGCGGCGAGGGCGAGCGGCGGCTGCAGCGCGGCAACGGGGGAGCCCCCACATGATCGAGGAGATCAGGATCAGCTCGCTGGGCGTCATCGACGCCTCGGTGCTCGAGCTCGGACCCGGCCTGACGGTCATCACCGGTGAGACCGGTGCCGGAAAGACGATGGTCGTGACCGCGCTCGGGCTGCTGCTCGGTGGACGGGCCGATACCGGGGCGGTGCGCACCGGCGCGAAACAGGCACGGGTCGAGGGCGTGGTCAGGGTCGGTGACCTGACGTCGTTCGCGGCAAGCGGTCGAGGACGCCGGAGGCGAGGTCGAGGACGGCTCGGTGGTGCTCGCTCGCAACGTCTCGGCCGAGGGGCGCTCGCGCGCGTTCGTAGGTGGCGCCTCGGTGCCGGTGGCGACCTTGACGGAGGTGGCCGAACCGTTGGTGGCCGTGCACGGTCAGTCCGACCAGCACCGATTGCTGCGCGCCTCGGCGCAGCGTGACGCGGTCGACCGGTTCGGCGGCGCTCTGGTGGCCGCGCTTGCTGAACAGGTACCGAGACCTGTTCGGCAAGCTGGAGGCTACGTCGCGCGAGCTGGCAGAGGTCTCGGCGAGCGCCCGCGAACGTGCCCGCGAGGCCGACCTGCTGCGGTTCGGTCTCGGTGAGGTGGAGGCACTCGCTCCCGAGCCCGGCGAGGACGACGACCTGTCAGCAGAGGAGGCCCGGCTCGGCTTCTCCGACACCCTGCGCACGCGCGGCCGAGCAGGCGCGCGAAGCGCTGTCGAGCGAGGACGGCGGGGCCGACGCGCTCGCGACGACGTCCGCGGCCCGAGGTTTCCTGGACGCCGTGCGCGACCACGACGCCGAGGCCGGCGAGCTGGCCGACCGACTGGCCGAGATCACCTACCTGGTCAGCGACGTGGCGGCCGACGTGGCCTCCTACGCGACTCGCATCGACACCGACCCCACCCGGTTGGCCGCGGTCTCCGAGCGGCGCGCTGCCCTGGTCGGTCTGACCCGCAAGTACGGGGACTCGATCGACGAGGTGCTCGCGTGGGCCGAGCAGTCCGCCACCCGCCTGCTCGACCTCGACTCCACCGATGAGCGGATCGAGGAGCTCACCGCCGAGCGCGATCGTCTCGACCTCGCCCTCACCCAGGCAGCCGAGGCGCTGAGGGAGGCCCGCACCGAGGCTGCTGGCCGCCTCGAGCTGCTGGTGACCGACGAGCTGACCTTGCTGGCCATGCCGCACGCGCGGCTGCAGATCACCGTCACCCCGATCGAGCCGGCTGCGCACGGAGCCGACGACGTCCAGCTGCTGCTCGCGGCCAACACCGGCTCCGAGGCCCGGCCACTGGCCAAGGGCGCCTCGGGCGGTGAGCTGTCGCGGGTGATGCTCGCGCTCGAGGTCACGCTGGCCGGCACGAGCCCGGTGCCGACCTTCGTCTTCGACGAGGTGGACGCCGGTGTCGGTGGTGCCGCGGCGGTCGAGGTCGGCCGTCGTCTGGCCACGCTGGCGAAGACCGCGCAGGTACTGGTGGTCACCCACCTGCCGCAGGTCGCCGCGTACGCCGATCGGCACGTGCTGGTCGAGAAGGCGAGCGATGGTTCGGTCACGAGCTCTGGTCTCACGGTCCTCGACGAGGAGGCCCGGGAGAGGGAGCTGTCGCGCATGTTGGCGGGTCTGGCGGACTCCGACACGGCGCTGGCGCACGCCCGCGAGCTGCTCGACGTGGCTCATTCGGCGCGTGCACTCACCTGATCGAGCAACTTCAGACTAGGATGGAGTTCCGTGAAGCAACCGGGGTCTGAGCAGTCCAAGCACGTGTTCGTCACCGGAGGAGTCGCCTCCTCGTTGGGGAAGGGCCTGACCGCTTCCAGCCTCGGTCGCCTGCTGCGCAGTCGTGGTCTGCGCGTCACGATGCAGAAGCTCGACCCCTATCTCAACGTCGACCCGGGGACGATGAACCCGTTCCAGCACGGCGAGGTGTTCGTCACCAACGACGGCGCCGAGACCGATCTGGACATCGGGCACTACGAGCGCTTCCTCGACACCGACCTCAGCCAGATCGCGAACGTGACGACCGGGCAGGTCTACTCGAGCGTGATCGCCAAGGAACGTCGCGGCGACTACCTCGGCGACACGGTGCAGGTGATCCCGCACATCACCAACGAGATCAAGGAACGCATCCTCGCGATGGGGAGCCCCGAGATCGACGTCGTGATCACCGAGATCGGTGGCACGGTGGGTGACATCGAGTCGCTGCCGTTCCTCGAGGCTGCCCGCCAGGTGCGGCACGACATCGGCCGCGACAACTGCTTCTTCCTGCATGTGTCGCTGGTGCCCTACATCGGCCCCTCGCGCGAGCTGAAGACCAAGCCCACCCAGCACTCGGTGGCTGCGCTGCGCCAGGTCGGCATCCAGCCGGACGCCGTGGTGTGCCGATCCGACCGCGAGCTGCCTGACTCGATCAAGAAGAAGATCTCCTTGATGTGCGACGTCGACCAGGAAGCCGTCGTGACCGCGGCCGACGCGCCGTCGATCTACGACATCCCCAAGGTGCTGCACCGCGAGGGCCTCGACGCCTACGTCGTCCGTCGCCTCGACCTGCCCTTCCGTGACGTCGACTGGACCGTCTGGGACGACCTCCTGCGCCGGGTCCACCACCCCAAGGAGGAGGTGACCGTCGCGCTCGTCGGCAAGTACGTCGACCTGCCCGACGCCTACCTCTCCGTGGTGGAGGCACTGCGTGCCGGCGGGTTCGCCCACGAGGCCAAGGTGCACGTGCGGTGGGTGGCGTCCGACGAGTGCGAGACCCCGGCCGGTGCGGCCAAGCAGCTCTCCGACGTGGATGCCGTGTGCGTGCCGGGCGGCTTCGGCATCCGCGGCATCGAGGGCAAGCTCGGAGCCCTCACGTTCGCGCGCACCCAGCGGATCCCCACGCTGGGCCTGTGCCTCGGGCTGCAGTGCATGGTGATCGAGTACGCGCGCACGGTGGCCGGCCTCTCGAAGGCCGCCTCGACGGAGTTCGACCCCGACTGCCCCGAGCCGGTGATCGCGACCATGGAGGAGCAGAAGTCGATCGTCGACGGCGCCGGAGACCTGGGCGGCACCATGCGCCTGGGCCTCTACCCGGCGCAGCTCGCGGAAGGCAGCGTCGTCCGCGCTGCCTACGGCGAGGCAGAGATCGAGGAACGTCACCGACACCGCTACGAGGTGAACAACCAGTACCGCGAGACGTTGCAGGAGGCGGGCTGGTGTTCTCGGGCCTGAACTCCGAGCTCGACCTGGTCGAGTTCGTCGAGCTGCCGGTCGAGGTGCACCCCTACTACGTCGCCACTCAGGCCCACCCTGAGCTGCGGTCGCGGCCGACCCGTCCGCACCCGTTGTTCAAGGGCCTGATCGGAGCGGCCATCGAGCGGCAGAAGGAGCTGCGGTTCCCGATCGACGAGAGCGGTCTGCGCCGCGAGCCCGTCGACGAGTGAGCCAGCTGCTGGTCGTGGCCTCACGCGGGCCGCGGGGCCCGGCGGGCGATAGTGTCGCCGGACTGCCGCGATCCGGCGGACCGGGCGAGCAAAGGAGTAGGCCGTGAAGATCGGCGTTCCGAAGGAAGTCAAGAACCACGAGTACCGCGTGGCCATCACGCCGATCGGCGTGCACGAGCTCACCGCGCACGGGCACGAGGTCTTCGTGCAGCAGGGTGCCGGCATCGGCTCGTCGCTCTACGACGAGGAGTTCGTCGCTGCCGGCGCCACGATCGTGCCCGACGCCGATGCGGCCTGGGGTGTCGACGGCAGCATCGACATGGTGCTCAAGGTCAAGGAGCCGGTCGCCGAGGAATACCACCGGATGCGGGAGGGGCTGACGCTCTTCACCTACCTGCACCTGGCGGCCGACAAGCCGCTGACCGAGGAGCTCCTCCGGCGCAAGGTCACCGCCATCGCCTACGAGACGGTGCAGCTGCCCTCGGGCGGGCTGCCGCTGCTGTACCCGATGTCGGAGGTCGCCGGGTGTCTGGCGCCTCAGGTCGGCGCCTACTCGTTGTTGAAGGCCCAGGGTGGCCGCGGCGTCCTGATGGGCGGTGTCGGCGGCGTGGCCCAGGCCAAGATCGTGATCATCGGAGCCGGCGTCTCCGGACAGAACGCGGCCAACATCGCGTTGGGCATGGGGGCCGACGTCACCCTGCTCGACACCGACCTCGACAAGCTGCGGATGTCGTTCTGGCGCTACAACAACCGGGTGCACGGGCTGGCGTCGTCCAGGCTGGCCATCGAGCAGCAGGTGACCGAGGCGGACATGGTGATCGGAGCCGTCCTGATCCCCGGCGCCGCGGCACCGAAGCTGGTCTCGAACGAGCTGGTCTCGCGGATGAAGCCCGGCTCGGTGCTGGTCGACATCGCGGTCGACCAAGGCGGTTGCTTCGAGGACACCCGACGCCACGACCCACGACGACCCGACCTACCAGGTGCACAACTCGACGTTCTACTGCGTGGCGAACATGCCGGGAGCGGTGCCGAACACCTCGACGTACGCCCTGACCAACGCCACGTTGCCCTACGCCGTGGCTCTGGCCGACAAGGGATGGTTGAACGCCTGCATCGACGACCGCAGCCTTGCGCTGGGTCTCAACACGCACGCTGGTGACCTCACCAACGGTCCCGTCGGCGAGGCCGTCGGAATCGAGGCCACGTCGCTCGACAACGTGCTGACCTCCTGAGCACGATGACGGCGGACGGGGTGGGTCGTGCCGTGCGCACCTACCTCGACCACCTCACGGTCGAGAAGGGGCTGGCGGCGAACACGCTGTCGTCGTACCGGCGCGACCTGCGCCGTTACCAGGCCTTCCTCGCAGCCTCGGGCATCGAGGGCCTCGACGCCGTGAGCGAGGCGACCGTGTCGGGCTTCCTGATGGCGCTGCGCGAGGGCGACGCCGACCATCCGGCCGTTGAGCTCGACCTCGGCAGCGCGCACCGTCGTGGCGGTGCGTGGCTTCCACAAGTTCGCGGTTGCCGACGGGTTGGCGACCCACGACCCGGCGTCCGCGGTGAAGCCGCCGACCCCCGCCAAGCGGCTGCCCAAGGCGTTGCCGCTGGCCGACGTCGAGGCGATCCTGGAGGCCGCGGGCGCGCCTGGCACCACGCTCGCGCTGCGCGACCGTGCGCTGCTCGAGGTGCTCTACGGCACGGGAGCTCGCATCTCCGAGGCTGTCGGGCTGGACGTCGACGATCTCGACGCGGTGGACGGCACCGCGCTGCTGCGCGGCAAGGGCAGCAAGGAGCGCCTCGTGCCGGTCGGCTCGTACGCCCAGGACGCGATCGAGGCGTACCTGGTGCGGGGAAGACCTGAGCTGGCGTCGGTCTCGTCCGCGGCGAGCATCGGTGGGGCGTTGTTCCTCAACGCACGGGGTGGCCGACTGTCACGACAATCGGCGTGGACGGTGCTGGTCAAGGCAGCCGACCGGGCCGGGGTGACGCGCGACGTCTCGCCCCACACGCTCCGGCACTCGTTCGCCACGCACCTGCTCGACGGCGGCGCCGACGTCCGCGTGGTGCAGGAGCTGCTCGGCCATGCCTCGGTGACGACCACGCAGGTCTACACGCTGGTGACGGTAGACAACCTGCGCGAGGTCTTCGCGACCGCGCATCCGCGGGCTCGGGAGTGAACAGCGATGATCGAGCGATGACAGAGCTCGACGTCGATGCCGTCTACGACGACATCACGGCCTATGCCGCCTCGCGCGGGATCGAGCTCTACCCGCACCAGGACGAGGCGGTGCTGGAGATCCTGAGCGGCAACAACGTCGTGCTGGCGACGCCGACCGGTTCGGGCAAGTCACTGGTCGCCGTCGGTGCGCACAAGGCAGCGCTCGCCGAGGACCGCGTGTCGTTCTACACCGCGCCGATCAAGGCGCTGGTGAGCGAGAAGTTCTTCGACCTCTGCCAGGTCTTCGGTGCCGAGCACGTCGGGATGCTGACCGGTGACGCCTCGGTCAACGCCGACGCGCCGATCATCTGCTGCACCGCCGAGGTGCTGGCCAACATCGCCCTGCGCGAAGGTTCCACCGCCGACGTCGGGCTGGTGGTGATGGACGAGTTCCACTTCTACGCCGAGCCCGATCGAGGCTGGGCGTGGCAGGTGCCGCTCCTCGCCCTGCCGCAGGCCCAGTTCGTGCTGATGTCGGCGACCCTGGGCGACGTCACCGAGCTGGCCGCTGACCTGACGTCGCGCAACGGGCGCGAGACCGCGGTGATCGACCAGGCCGAGCGGCCGGTGCCGCTGACGTTCACCTGGGCGCTCACGCCTCTCGGCGAGACGCTCGAGGAGATCATCACCACCCACCAGGCGCCGGTCTACGTCGTGCACTTCACCCAGAAGGACGCCGTCGAGCACGCCACCTCGTTGCTCAACGCCAAGCTCGGCCTGAAGGTGGCCGACGAGCTGAAGGAGCGGATGGTCGGCGTCCGGTTCGGTGCCGGATTCGGGAAGACGCTGTCGAAACTGTTGCGCAGCGGCATCGGCGTGCACCACGCCGGGATGCTGCCTCGGTATCGCCGGCTCGTCGAGCAGTTGGCCCAGGCCGGGCTGCTCACCGTCATCTGCGGCACCGACACCCTCGGAGTGGGGATCAACGTACCGATCCGGACCGTGCTGTTCACCGGACTGGCGAAGTTCGACGGCACCAAGTCGCGGATCCTGCGCACCCGGGAGTTCCTGCAGATCGCTGGTCGTGCGGGCCGCGCCGGGTTCGACACAGCGGGATACGTCGTCGTCCAGGCGCCGGAGCACGTGATCGAGAACGAGAAGGCCAAGGCGAAGGCTGACGCCAAGAACGCGGCCAACCCGAAGAAGAAGAGCAAGGCGCAGCTGCGCAAGCCCCCTGAGGGAACCGTCGTCTGGACCGAGCAGACCTTCGACAAGCTGGTGGCCGGCGTGCCCGAGCAGCTGGTGTCGCGGATGCGCGTCGACAACTCGATGCTTGTGAACGTCCTCCTCCGCGAGGAGGACGCCTTCGCCGTCCTGCGTGGGCTGCTGCTCGACAACCACGAGCTGCCTCGCCAGCAGCTCAGGCTGGCCCGCCGGGCGCTGCGGCTGGCTCGCAGCCTGGTGCAGTCGGGCACGGTGGTGCGGCTGCCCGAGCCGGACGACCTCGGACGTCGCTACGTGCTGGCGCCCGACGTCTCCGACGACTTCGCGCTCAACCAACCGCTCTCGCACTTCGCGCTGGCCGCCCTCGACGTCCTGGATCCGGAGGCCGAGGAGCACACCTCGGAGATCGTCTCGGTGGTGGAGGCGACGCTGGAGGCGCCCCGGCAGATCCTGTTCGCCCAGCAGCGGGCGGCGCGGGGCGAGGCGATCGCCGAGATGAAGGCCGACGGGCTGGAGTACGACGAGCGCATGGTGCTGCTGGATGCGGTCACCTGGCCGCAGCCGATGGCCGAGCTCCTCGAGGCGACGTACGAGATCTACCGCCAGTCGCACCCGTGGCTGCCCGAGGACGCCCTCGACCCCAAGTCGGTGGTGCGCGAGATCTACGAGCAGGGGATGAGCTTCACCGACTTCGTGTCGCGCTACGACCTGGCCCGCTCGGAGGGTCTGGTGCTGCGCTACCTCACCGACGCCTATCGGGCACTGCGCCAGACAGTTCCCGACTCCCATCGCACGCCCGAGCTGGAGGACCTGCTCGAGTGGCTGGCCGAGACGATCCGGCAGACCGACTCGTCACTGCTCGACGAGTGGGAGGCGCTCAACGACCCCGAACACGCTTCGCGCACAGTCACCGAGCACGAGCCGCCGTCGTCGCCGCGCCCGATCTCGAAGCAGGAGCGAGCGTTCCGGGTGATGGTCCGCAACGCCATGTGGCGCCGGGTCGACCTGGTGGCCCGCGACGACCTCGACGGGCTGATGCGCCTCGAGCGTGACGCGGCCGACCGTGCTCGAGCCTGCTCGCGAGGTGGTGATGACCCGCTCGGTCTGGGACGCCGCCATCGAGGCCTACTACGCCCAGCACGACTCGGTGCTCACAGATGGCGACGCCCGCGGACCGGAGCTCATGCGGGTCGAAGGGGAGACCGGTGAACCTGCCGGAGCCGAGGAGGGCACCTCGGCCCGGTTGTGGCGGGTCACCCAGACCCTCGCCGACCCAGCGGGCGACCGCGACTGGGTGATCGAGGCGATCGCCGATCTCGATGCCTCAGATGAGTGTGGAGAGCTGGTGCTGGCCACGGTGGCGATGCGCTGCCTCACCGACTGAGCTCGGCACTCAGGGGAGGGGGCAGGTGCCGTCCTGGCAGTCGCGCAGGAGGGCACGCGTGCCGCTGAGCGAGGCCAACTGCTTCTTGCCGCTGTAGCCGTCGCGAGCGTTGCCGTCGTCGAACCAGAAGAGCACGTAGGCAGGTCGGATGCCGACGGCGATGGCGCTGCGAGCCGGGACGGCGGGGTCCCAGGTGCCGTCGCGGCTGCCGTGCGGCCCGGCCTCGGTGATTGCGACGCGGGGGGCACGCGCGGCGACCTCGGTGAGACCGCTCGACGTCAAGCTGGCGATCGGGGACGGAGCGTCCGGCCATCGGCTCGTAGACGTCGATGCCGACCAGGTCGAGACGGTCGGGCACGAGCGGCAGGGGATCGGAGATGTGGTCACCGTCGCGCACGTTGGCCGACCAGCCCCACACGACGTTGTGCACCCCGGCTTCGGCAGCGCGCGCCTGTAGTGCGGCGTACAGGTCGCGGTAGACGGCCGGCTCGACGCCCTGCGCCCACCAGAACCAGTCGCCGTTGGCTTCGTGCAGCGGCCGGAACAGCACCGCCGCCGGGGCGAACCGTCCGCCGTCGCCGCTCTGCAGTCGTCTCAGGAGGTCGAGGACGTCGTCGTACCCGGCCCAGAATCTGCGGTAGGCGGGCGAGCCGGGCTGCAAGAGCTGCTCGACCCGCTGCCACGACCTGTCGCTGGAGCTGCCACCGGTGCGGGGGTTGGGGGTGTGCCACGAGGCGGTGAGCACGGCGCCGCGCTGCGCGAGCTTCATCAGGCTGTCGAGCGGCGGCGTCGCGAAGCCGTAGGCCTGGCCAGCGACCAGCTCGTCGAAGTCGAACCCCACCAGAGCCGGGCGCCGTTGCCCGAGCTTCGCGATCGGACGCAGGTAGTCGGCGCTCGAGACGTTGAGCTGCTGGCCGAGCCCGTAGCGTCCGCGCGCAGACCAGTCGTCGAGCTGGCGCGCCAGGCACGTGGCCTCCGCAGTGGCTTGTCGGTCGACGAGACGGGGGGTCGCTCGACACGAGCGGCTGGGCGGGCTGGTGGGCGGTGGCTCGATCACGATGGGGTCACTCACGGGTGGGCTGGCTGGTGGGGTGGCGGGTGGCTCGGAGGGGACGGGCGCCGGGCCGGAGGACCCCGAGCCGGAGTCCTCGTCGATGGCGTTCTGGACCAGGCCGGCGACCACGTACGCGGTCGGCAGCCCCACGATCAGGACGACGAGCACCCACCGCACGACCGGGTGCAGGGCGAGCCGTCGACCGGCCCCTCCACCAGTCATGCCAGCAGTCTGTCAGGGGCCGGAACAGTCCCAACGAATCCACAGGTTCGTGCACAGGTCGTGGTCGACCTGTGGGTTCCCCGTGTACCGACTGCACACTGCATCCACAGATTCGGGGCTGCGGACCGGAAGTTTTCACCCGGCCGGTGTGCGGCGTCCTCAGTGGTCCTAGGCTCGCCCGGCGAGTCGCCCCAATGTCGTCGTGTCGACATTGTTGACTGAAGTGGTCAGCGCGCGGTGCGCGGTTATCCCAGCAGTCCCGCAGAGAACCCAGGGAGCAGTCATGAGTGACCCAACAGCCGCAGGCCAGATGCCGCCGCGTGCGCCGATGCCGGTGGCCGCGCCCGGCGACACGCCCGCAGACCGGACTGCCGACGAGCTGGCCACCACGCTGCCCTTCGAGCGCCCCGAGCGACCGGTGGGCAAGCTCGGTCCGACCGGTCGGCCGATGCCGGACCTGCCCGACCCGGCACCGATCACCGAGCACGGTCGCGCGCGGGTGGTCTCGATGTGCAACCAGAAGGGCGGGGTCGGCAAGACCACGACCACGATCAACCTGGGCGCTTCACTCGCCGAGTTCGGCCGCAAGGTGCTCCTGGTCGACTTCGACCCGCAGGGCTCGCTGTCGGTCGGCCTCGGCCTCAACCCGCACGAGATGGACCTGACGATCTACAACCTGCTGATGGACCGCGACGTGAAGGTCGAGGACGTCGTCGTTCCCTCCGGCGTGCCCGGCATGGACCTGCTGCCGTCCAACATCGACCTGTCGGCCGCCGAGGTGCAGCTGGTGCACGAGGTGGCCCGTGAGCAGACCCTCCAGCGGGTGCTCGCCGGTGCGATCGATCACTACGACGTCATCCTGATCGACTGCCAGCCCTCGTTGGGCCTGCTGACCGTCAACGCGCTGACGGCCTCCGACGGCGTGATCGTGCCGCTGGAGTGCGAGTACTTCGCGCTGCGTGGTGTGGCGTTGCTGAAGACCACGATCGACAAGGTGCGCGAGCGGCTCAACCCGCGCCTGGAGATCGAGGGCGTGCTCGGCACGATGTATGACGGCCGCACGCTCCACGGGCGCGAAGTCATGGAGCGGCTGGTGCAGGCGTGGGGCGACAAGGTGTTCCACACCGTCATCCGCCGCACCGTGAAGTTCTCCGACTCCACCGTGGCCGGTGAGCCGATCACCACCTACGCCAGCACGTCGACGGGGGCCGATGCCTACCGTCAGCTCGCCAAGGAGGTGTGCGCTCGATGGCACGTCGAGTGAGCCTGCCGACGGCCGACGATCTGTTCCGGCCTACGGGCGACGGGGCTGCTGCGGAGGGGAAGCCGCAGCCAGCCCCCACGAGTGCCGTCCGGGCCGTCCCGGACGCACCGGTCGAGGAGAAGAAGGGCGCCAGCGGTCGGATCCGGCACGACGAGAAGATGACGGTCTACGTGACCTCGCAGGAGCTGGTCGACATCGAGCGCACCCGGCTCGCTCTGCGCGCCGACCACGGCCTCGCGGTCGACCGCGGGCGGCTGGTGCGCGAGGCGCTCGACCTGGTGCTGGCCGACTTCGCCGAGAATGGCGAGAACAGCCTGCTGATCCGCCAGCTCAACGAAGGATGACGCTGATCCCCGAAGCAACCCAAGGCACCCTGGCGACCGTAGCCACCGTGGCCACCACCGCTCCCGAGGACGGATGTCACCCCGGCGTTCGCCGTCCGACTCGACAACTTCGAGGGACCCTTCGACCTCCTGCTGCAGCTGATCTCCAAGCACAAGCTCGACATCACCGAGATCGCCCTGGCGAGGGTGACCATCGAGTTCATCGCCCACGTCAAGGCCGCTGGGCCGGAGTGGGACCTCGAGCAGACGACATCGTTCCTGCTGGTCGCGGCGACCCTGCTCGACCTCAAGGCGGCTCGGCTGCTGCCACAGGGGGACGTCGAGGACGAGGAGGACCTCGCTCTGCTCGAGGCGCGCGACCTGCTGTTCGCGCGACTCATGCAGTACCGCGCGTTCAAGTCCGTGGCCGGCGTGCTCGAGGTGCGTCTGAACGGCGAGTCGCGACGACACCCGCGCGCGGTCGGGCTCGAGGAGCGTTTCGCCGGGCTGCTGCCCGAGGTGCTGATCGGTATAGGGCTGCAGCAGTTCGCCGGACTTGCCGCCAGGGCGCTGGAGCCCAAGCCGGTGCTCGAGGTGTCGCTGCAGCACATCCATGCCGCTCGTGTCTCCGTGCGCGAGCAGGCTGCGATCGTGGTCGAGCGGCTGCGGCGCGGCGGCACCATGACCTTCCGCGCCCTGTGTGGCGACTCGCCCGACACGCTCACGACCGTGGCACGCTTCCTCTCGCTGCTGGAGCTGTTCCGCGAGGGCGCGGTGGCCTTCGAGCAGGTGCAGGCCCTGGGCGAGCTGACGGTGCGCTGGACCGGCTCTGACGACGACATCGAGATCACCGACGAGTTCGACGGGGAGCCGCCCGAGCCGACGAGCGACACCGAGAACGAGGAGACCCCATGACCGAGACCGTCGACGAGCAGATCGGCGTCCCGCTGGCCGAGCTGAGCCCCTCCCTGGAGGCGGTGCTGATGGTCGCCGACCAGCCGCTCGACGAGACGTCGCTCGCCTCGGCCGTCGGCTATCCGGGAGCCGAGGTGTCGGCCGCGCTGGCCGCGCTGGCTGCGGAGTACGACGAGCAGGGCCGGGGCTTCGAGCTGCGCAACGTGGCCGGAGGGTGGCGCTACTACACACGTGAGGAGTACGCGTCGGTCGTCGAGGGGTTCGTGCTGGAGGGCCAGCAGGCCCGGCTCACCCAAGCGGCACTCGAGACCCTCGCGGTCGTGGCCTACAAGCAGCCCGTCTCCCGTGCGCGAGTGTCGGCGATCCGGGGCGTCAACGTCGACGGCGTGATGCGCACCCTGCTGACCCGCGGGCTGGTCGAGGAGGCCGGCCGCGACGGTGAGCACGGCGCCACGCTCTACCGCACCACCGGCTACTTCCTCGAGCGGATCGGCGTCACCTCGCTCGACGACCTGCCCGAGCTGGCGCCGTACCTGCCTGACATGGACGACCTCGACGACGAGCTCGCTCACATGGCAGCCACCGAGTCACTGCACTCCGCGCCTGAAGCGGTCGAGGAGTCGGCGTCCGAGTGAGCTCCTCATGAGAGAGGTCGCCACCGACGAGGACGGGCTGATCCGGCTGCAGAAGCTGCTCGCGCAGTCCGGGGTCGCCTCGCGCCGCAAGTGCGAGGAGCTCATGCTCGACGGTGAGGTCGAGGTCGACGGTGAGGTCGTGACCCGGCTGGGCACGAAGGTCGACCCACGCGCCGCCGTCATCCGCGTCTCGGGCAAGCGACTACCCCCGGTCTCCGACCACGTCTACCTGGTGCTCAACAAGCCGCGCGGCGTGGTGTCGACCATGTCTGATCCCGAGGGACGCCAGACGATCTCGGACGTCGTCGCCGACCGCCCGGAGCGGCTCTTCCACGTCGGCCGGCTCGACACCGACACCTCAGGCCTGTTGCTGCTCACCAACGACGGCGACTTCGCCAACAAGATGGCGCACCCGTCGTACGAGGTCGACAAGACCTACGTGGCCGAGGTGACCGGACGGTTCAGCAAGGACACGGTGGCGACCCTGCTCGCCGGCGTCGAGCTGGACGACGGACCGGTGCGACCGACGCGGGTGAAGGTCGTCTCAGCGACGCCGACCAAGTCGATCGTCGAGCTGGTGATCCACGAGGGTCGCAACCGGATCGTGCGGCGGCTGCTCGACCATGTGGGGCACCCGGTGACCCGGCTGACCCGTACCGAGTTCGGTCCGGTGCGGCTCGGACCGTTGAAGAGCGGAGACCTGCGCGACCTGGGCAACGACGAGCTCGGCGAGCTGCTCGACAGCGTCAAGCTCTAGGGCAAGCCCTGGGCCACGTGTCACCACGAGCCTCGCTACCCTGACGCCGTGGCCGTACGTGCAGTCAGAGGAGCGACGCAGCTCGACGTCGACGACCGGGACCAGATGTTGGAGCGGGTCTCGGAGATGGTGCTCGACGCGATGGAGTCGAACGGGTTGACCGTCGACGACTTCATCTCGGTCATCTTCACCGCCACCGCCGACCTGCACAGCGAGTTCCCGGCCTACGCCGCCCGACAGCTCGGCTTCGACGACGTTCCGCTCATCTGCGCGCGTGAGCTGGAGATCAAGGGGTCGATGCCCCGGGTGGTGCGGATGATGGCGCACATCGAGACCGACCTGCCCCGCGCGGACATCACCCACGTCTACCTCCACGGCGCCGCTGCGTTGCGTTCGGACCTCAAGCGCGTCCGGTCAGTGCCGGACGAGTCCTGACGAATCCCGGCTGACCGTCAGTGGACGGTAGGCTGCACCCCCGTGAGTGCAGGTGAGCTGGGCCGGATCGTCGTGGCCGTGGACGGCACCTCAGGCTCTGGAAAATCGAGCACCTGCCGCGGCGCGGCGAGCAAGCTCGGCTTGCGTTACCTCGACACCGGCGCGATGTTCCGTGCCGTGACCTGGTGGATGCTGCGCCACGGCGTCGACGTACATGACGCAGGCGCTGTCGCTGCGCGCATCGCGGAGCCACAGCTGGTCTCGGGCACCGACCCGAACGCGCCGACCATCACTGTGGACGGCGTCGACGTCGCGGTCGAGATCCGCACCGACGAGGTGACCGCAGCCGTGTCTCCGGTCAGCACCGTGCCGGCCGTGCGGGCCCGACTGCTGCAGATGCAGCGCGACATCATCGGGGACGGCGGCATCGTCGTGGAGGGCCGAGACATCGGCTCGGTCGTGTGGCCCCAGGCCGAGGTGAAGATCTACCTGACCGCCGACCCTGCCGCGCGTGCCAGCCGACGCGCGCTCGAGGAGGGCGGCTCCGACCTGGGTGCAACCGAGGCGTCGTTGCGGGAGCGGGACCGGATCGACTCCGGCCGCGCGACCGCACCGCTGGTGATGGCCGACGGCGCTGCGCAGATCGACACCACGCACCACAGCCTCGACGAGGTCGTCGGCACCCTGACGGAGCTGGTCGAGCAGGCGTTGGAGCCAGCGTGACCACGCCGCACCTCGACCGCCCGCGCACCGACCAGGCGCCACGGGTCGTCCGCTGGTTCCTGCTCACGAACCGGTGGTGGGCCCGCTGGATCATCCGCCGCCGCTACCGCGTCGTGGTCCACGGCGCCGACAACGTGCCGGCCACGGGCCCGGTCATCCTCGCCGCGAACCACATGGGCATCATCGACGGACCGTTGCTGGCGATCTTCTCGCCTCGACCGGCGCACGCGCTGACCAAGACCGAGATGTTCACCGGGCCGCTCGGGCCCTTGCTCCGCCTGGCCGGACAGATCCGGCTCGACCGCTTCCACACCGACCCGCGTGCGGTCAAGACCGCCGTGCGGGCGCTGCGCGACGGCCAGGTGGTCGGCATCTTCCCCGAGGGCACGCGCGGCACCGGCGACCTCGCGCGGTTCCACCGTGGCGCGGGCTATCTCGCCCTGGTGACAGGCGCGCCCGTCGTCCCGGTCATCGTCCTCGGCACCCGCGAGTCCGGCGGCGCGTCGTCGTCCCTGCCTCGCAAGGGCGCCACGCTCGACCTCGTCTACGGACGACCGGTCGACATCACGCCGCAGCCCTGGCCCCGCACCCAGGCCCAGGTCGCCGACGCGTCCCGGCTGCTGCGTGACCGAATGCTCACCGACCTCGGGGAAGCACGACGCTCGACGGGGCGTTCCCTCCCTGGCCCGCTTCCTGCGGGTCAGCACGAACCAGACCCCGGCGGGGGAATCACGGAGAAAAGTCAGCATGAGTGAAGAAGTGGTCGAGCAGCACGACGGGCCGGTGCCGGTGCTCGCCGTCGTCGGCCGCCCCAACGTCGGCAAGTCGACGTTGGTCAACCGCATCATCGGCCGCCGCGAGGCGGTCGTCGAGGACGTCCCCGGAGTCACGCGCGACCGCGTGCCGTACGACGCCAACTGGAACGGGCGCGCGTTCACGGTGGTCGACACCGGCGGCTGGGACCCGGACGCCCGGGGGCTGGCGCAGCGGATCGCCGCGCAGGCCGAGGTGGCGGTGACCCTTGCGGACGCCGTCCTGTTCGTCGTCGACGCGATGGTCGGCATCACCGACGCCGACGAGGAGGTCGTGAAGATCCTGCGCCGCTCGGGCAAGCCGGTCGTGCTCGCGGCCAACAAGGTCGACGACCAGCGCACCGAGGCCCAGGCCTACGGACTGTGGAACCTCGGGCTCGGCGAGCCCTTCCCGGTCTCCGCCCTGCACGGTCGTGGCTCGGGCGACATGTTGGACGCCATTCTCGCCGCCTTGCCTGAACCGCCTCCCGAGGGTGAGAGGGAGGTCGGCGGTCCACGTCGCATAGCCATCGTCGGCAAGCCCAACGTCGGCAAGTCATCCCTGCTCAACATGCTGGCCGGCGAGGAGCGGGTGGTCGTGGACAACGTCGCCGGCACCACCGTCGACCCGGTCGACGAGCTGATCGAGCTCGGCGGTCGACAGTGGCGGTTCATCGACACCGCCGGCATCCGCAAGCGTGTCAAGACCGCCTCCGGGCATGAGTACTACGCCTCGCTGCGCACCACGACCGCGATCGACCGGGCCGAGGTGGCCGTGATGGTGGTCGACGGCGGCGAGTCGGTGTCCGAGCAGGACATCCGCATCATCCAGACGATTCGCGAGGCCGGACGCGCGTTGGTGATCGCTTTCAACAAGTGGGACCTCGTCGACGAGGAGCGCCGCTACTACCTCGATCGCGAGATCGAGCGCGACCTCGTGCAGGTGCAGTGGGCGCCTCGCATCAACCTCACGGCGAAGACCGGCTGGCACATCGACCGGCTGGTGCCGGCGATCGACAAGGCTCTCGAGGGCTGGGAGACGCGGGTGCCGACAGGTCAGCTGAACGGCTTCCTGGGCCGGCTCGTGGCCGAGCACCCGCACCCGGTGCGCAGCGGCAAGCAGCCGAAGATCATGTTCGGCACCCAGGTGAGCACCGCGCCGCCGTCCTTCGTGCTGTTCACCTCCGGCAAGCTCGAGGCGTCGTACGAGCGGTACATCGAGCGGCGCCTGCGCGAGGAGTTCGGCTTCGTCGGAACTCCGATCTTGCTGCAGCAGCGGGTGCGGGAGAAGCGCAAACGCTCATAGCGCCGGGGGCACCCGGAAGTAGACAGAATGCCCATGGTCGCCGGGCTCATCCAGCACTAGGTTCGCGCCATGCGCACCCTGCGGGCCCTGGCGGCCGTGTTGATCACTGCTTCGCTCCTGCTCAGTGCCTGCGGGGGAGACGACGAGCCTTCGGCCTCCGACGACACCGGACAGTCGGATGCCCCGTCGGAGGACGTCGCGGTCGATCCGGGGACGACGAGCCGGCGTCCGACAGCGACCTCGACTTCGGTGACTGCTCGGCGATCTCGGCCGAGGAGATGGCGCCGATTCTGGGCGAGGGCGTCGGTTCGGCAGAGGTCGCACCCGGGGGTGGCGGCTGCGACTACCGGCTCGACGACCCACAGCTCCCGAGCGCCCAGGTGAGCCAGTACTCGGTCTCCGACTACGAGGACGGGTTCGAGGGTGCGAAGGCCAACGTGATGAACGTGGTCGGGGTCGGCGCGATCGACGGCGAAGTGCAGGAAGTGCCTGGTGTGGGTGACGGTGCCGTCGTCATCGCGGGCCCGACCGACATGAGCACGATGGGCGTCGGCCTGGTGCTGCTCGGCGAGACGATCGTGCGCGTCTGGGTGTTCCCGGGTAGCGACCTCCCCGTCGAGGAGATCAATGTGATCACGACCAGCGTCCTGGGCCTCGTCGCCAGCAAGGCCTGACGGTGAGCGCGGCAAGTACCCGCTCGGCGTAGACACGCATATCGAGGGCGGCAAGAAGTCGGACGCCGACCGCCACGGGGTCATCATCGACCGTGAACGCTGCGTCCTCTACGAGCCATGGCACACCCCCGTGGTTCTTCCAAGGGGAGCAGAACGCAGCGTGGCCCGAGCGGCTGATCGACGACCTGAAGGACATCCCAGCGGCCGCGTTCGAAGCCGTGAACACCGCTTCGTTGCGCGCCTCGGCCGACTCCGCAGCGGTGGGGTAGCCGCGCCGGACACCGATTCCAAGGCCGCTCGAAGGCTGTTGTAGGGTTCAACCGCCTTGCAAGACAAGGTGTTCGGGCTGTAGCGCAGCTTGGTAGCGCACTTGACTGGGGGTCAAGGGGTCGCAGGTTCAAATCCTGTCAGCCCGACCGTGTGATGTCTCAGGACATCCGGGACACCCGGACCTGCGGAGGCAGGCCCGGGTGTTGTTCATTTCGGGGCACTCGGTCTCGGGGCATCCACTGAGCATCCGCCCGGGGCTAGTCTCGAGCGCACTGTCTCCGTCGGTTGTGCCGGACGGCGCGTCACAGTGGGGAGAGATCGATGATCGAGTTTCACTGCCGACCTCCGAGCCTGCCCGACGTGCGCGGGTACAGCCACGTGACGGTTGCGTCTGGTCCGGTCGTTCACATCTCCGGTCAGGTACCCGTTCGTCCCGACGGCTCCACTGTCGGCGGGTCCGCCGCAGTGCAGACCGAGCAGGTCTTCCAGAACCTGGAGGCAGCGCTGAAGACCGTCGGAGCGACGTGGTCGCAGGTCGTGAAGATGACCTACTTCCTGCGCGACATGGGTGACCTCGACGAGGTCCGGCGTGTCAGGGATCGCTACGTCGACCCCGATCGCCCCCCTGCCAGCTCGCTCGTCCAGGTGGCCGGCCTCGTCCATCCGGATCTTCGGCTCAAGGTCGAGGCTGTCGCGGTGATCGACCCGTACTAGTCACGGCGCAAGCCAGAGGGCATCGGGCTACGTCAAGTAGGGATCGACAAGGCATCGCCGTGATGCGGTGGCGTCCCGGCTCGTCGGGTCCTGACGGCCGCTGGGTGCGGCCTTGGTCGCGCATGATTCAGTGGCTCGAGCACGTCCGCGGCCACGCACGTCACGACAGGCGTCAAGCCGACCACCCCATCAACAGGAAAGAGTGGCACATGCTGTCTCGACTCACGGCCTGGGGCGACCGCCTACGCGGCAGCTTGTTCTTCGTCCCCATGCTCTGCGTGATCGGGGCCGTCCTGCTGGGGGAGGCGATGCTCGTGGTCGACTCACTTGTCACTGGCATCGACCCCCGCCTGACAGCCACTGTCGACAGCGCGAGGACGGTCCTGACGACGGTGGCCGGCGCGACCCTGACCTTCGCCGGCATCGCGTTCTCCGTCAGCTTGCTGCTCATCTCGCTCGCATCGAGCCAGTACTCCCCACGGGTCGTGCACGGCATGTTCCGAGACCCGTTCAACAAGCGGGTGATGGGTCTGGTCATCGGGACGTTCACTTACTGCCTGGTGGTGCTGCGCGCTGTTCGAGGAGCTTTGGAGGGCGAAGGAGACGCCATCGTTCCGAGCATCTCGATCCTGCTCGCCGTTCTGCTGGGTATTGCCTCGATCTTGGCGATCGTCGCCTTCATCAACCATGCGGCCCACTCCATGGATGTCTCGAGCATCCTCCGCCGCGTCACCGAGGAGGTGCTGACCCAGGCGTCGTCGGCCTGGCCCGAACCGGACTCGGACGGGTCCCCCCTCGAGGACTCAGATCTGCCACAGCTGCCCGCGACTGCCGCACCTGTCCGGTTTGCGACCTACGGCTGGGTGCAGAACGTCGACTACGACGCGATGCTGGGCGGATTGCCCGCCGGGACGCGTGTGCGGCTGGACACCTTCGCGGGGCAGTACGCGATCCCGAACACGCCAATCTGCCACGTCTCTCCGATGCCCGAGGACGAGGCCGGTGTCACCAAGGCGGTCCGATCTGCAGTGATGGTAGGGGAGTCGCGGACATTGCAGCAGGACGTGGCCTACGGAGTCCGCCAGCTCGCGGACGTCGCGCTGAAGGCTATGTCGCCCGGCGTCAACGACCCCACGACGGCCCACGACGCGATGTCCCACGTCGGCACGGTCCTGGCGGACCTACTCAGCCGCCAGCCACCCAGCCGGCATTTGACGGGCGCGAAGGCCAAGAGGTCTTGGTCCCGCACGCCACGACTCACGATCAGCTGGTCTCGCTGGCGTTCGACGAGATACGGCTGGCCTCGGCCTCGCAGCCGACCGTGTTGATCTACCTGCTCGTCGTGCTGGACCACGTCGAGCAGTCACTGTCCGGATTGGCGCGCCCCGACGCCCTGCAGGCCATCCGACGTCAGGCTGACCTGATCCTGGCGATGAATGAATCGGCCGACCTGCCCGAGGCCGATCGTGAGCGAGTGAGGGCTGCTCACGCTTGTCGGTTCGGCACTCATTCGGACAGCCACGGCGAACCACCCCGCCGCACCCACGAGTAGGTCGCGAATGGGGCTCGCCTAGCCAATCAAATGGGCCACCGCGGTGGCGGCCGGAGAACGGTCGACTGTGTCACGGTGTAGGTCCGTGCGCTGGCAGCCGCGCTCGACGGTTGTCGTGGCCGAATGTGCTGTACACATGGCCCATGTGGTTCGACACCTGGTCCGACGTCCTCCGAGTAGTCCTGGTGGGACCTGCCGCGTATCTAGCGGTGGTCCTGGTGCTGCGAGCCTCGGGCAAGCGCACCTTGTCAAAACTGAACGCGTTCGACCTGGTCGTCACGGTCGCGCTGGGCTCGACCCTGGCCACCATCTTCCTCAGCACCGACGTCTCCTGGTCGGAGGGTGCGGTCGCACTGGCCGTGCTGGCTCTCCTGCAGCTGATCGTCGCTCTGATCACTTCTCGGGTGCCAGCGGTGAGAGCCGCAATGACCGCCGGCCCCACGTTGCTGCTGCGCGACGGTGAGTTCCTCGGCCCGGCCCTGCACTCGGCCAGACTGACCCAGGCTGAGGTGAGGCAGGCCATCCGGGGGAGCGGTATCGGCGACGTCGCCGGCGTGGCGGCGGTGGTGCTCGAGAGCGACGGCAGCTTGAGCGTCGTCTCGATGGATCAGGTAGGGAACGGCAGCGCACTCGCCGACCTGCCTCCTCAGCCGTGAGCCCGCACCCTACCTCCGTCAGGAGCCAGGGAGGACGTCCTTGACGGCGTCGACCACCTTGGCCAGGGCGGGACGGTCGTCGCCGCCATCGGCCCAGGTCGGGTCCTGGGGCAGGGGGCCCATCGGATCGGCGTCCTGCGGAGACTGGGCCCGCTGTGCCAACGAGCGGCGAAAGGCCTCGTCGAGGCCCACCAGCTGGTGACCGGATGGCAGGAGCAGCTCACGAAAGTCGGCGTCGGCACAGGTCATGTCGTGATGAAGGCTCTCGACGAGGGCCTCGACTGTGGATCGAGGCACGTCGGTCAGGCTGCCGACGAGGGTGCCCACCAGGGCTGTCGGCAGCAGGGGCACCTTCACTTGCGGCCGTTCGAGATCCGCGTGCTCGGTGTACGACTCCAGCAAGGCTCCGTACCGCACGCGGTCGGGTCCGCCGACGTCGAAGTGCCGTGAAGGTCCGTCGTAGGCCAGAGCGCCAACCAGCGCCTCGAGGACGTCGACGGTGGCGATCGGCTGCACCATCGAGTCCATCCACGTAGGGATCGTGTGCACTGGCATCCGCTCGCTGACCTGGCGGATGATCTCGAACGAGGTCGACCCGCTTCCCAGGAGCACCGCGGCGCGCAGGACGACGACGATCGGGGCGGCGTCGTGGAGGATCTGCTCGACCTCTCGTCGCGACGTGAGGTGCTCGGAGAGTTCGGCGTCATCGACGTCGGGGACGAGGCCGGAGAGGTACACGACGCGCTCGATGCCGTGAGCACGAGCGGCGTCGGCGAGGTTCGTGGCTGCCTTGCGGTCGGCTTCGACGAAGTCGTCGCCGCCCATGCCGTGGATGAGGTAGTAGACCGCTTCCATGCCCTCGCAGGCGGCCGCGACCTGGGGCGGGTCGAGGGCATCCATGACCACGGTCTCGACCTTCTTCCCCCACCAGGGTTGGTCGCGGTCGGGGTGGGACGTAGTGGTGCGGACGTCGTGGCCGCGTTCGAGCAGCAACGGCACGAGTCGACCGCCGACGTAGCCAGTTGCTCCGGTGACCAGGATCTGCACGGTCCTCACCTTCTCCCTCGGCACGGCCGCTCCCGGGTACGTCCCGGCACGGGTGACCTCAGCGTAGGGACGAACGCAAAGTTGACCACGATGCCCCCCTCAGAACTCGTCAGCGTGCCGCAGCCGACGCGGTCGCCCGTCGGGATCGTGCAGCAGCGCGTAAGGCGGCGTGGCGACTGCTCGCCTCAGCAGCCCCAACGAGGGGGGCTCGAGTCTGCGCAGGCGTCCCGCTGGCCGGGGGCCGGTGCAGTCGTCGTCGTGCCAGGCGTCGAGCCGTGCCGCGCTCGCTGCGTACGTGGCGAACATGTCGGCTGGTTGTACGCAGTCGGAGACCACGTCAGCCAGGTCTCCGGGACCTCGGTCCAGGTGCTCGGAGGCGAGCCGGAGGCGGAGTCGACGACCGTAGTCACCGTCGCGATCCAGGACGACGGCCGAGAGCTCGGAGTCGTGGGTCCACGATCGCCGGTTCAGGTTGTCCGAGCCGATCGTGGTCCACGTGTCGTCGACCACGCACGCTTTGGCGTGCACGTACACCGGGGTGCCGGCGCGGTTCTCCAACCCGTATACGGCGACTCGGTCAGGAGCACTGCGCAGCAGCACGTGCATGGCCCGGCGCCGGCCCTCCAGTTGGGGCAACCGCCCCGCCAGGCCCTCCAGGTCGGGATGAAGCGGCACCACCGCGATCATGAAGAGGTCAGGATTCTCCGTCAGGACCGAGCTCAGCATCGCGCCCAGATGTCGGCCCCAGAGGTACTGGTCCTCGACGTAGATCAACCGTCGCGCGCGCCTGATCGCCTTGGAGTAGCCCCGTGCCACGCTTCGCTCGCCGGTCGGTGCGAACGGATAGCTCCGGCCAGACCGCAGGTTCGGGTAGGTCCGCAGCAGCTGAACCGTGTGACCTGCACCGGGGACGGGGGGCGGGGGAGGTGACTGGACAGGTAGCGGGCTGGGTCGTGGCGTCGACCGGGCTGGATGCCGCGACGGTGTCCAGCGGCCCCGGGTACTGCCGCCGTCCAGCGACGCCGGATCCTCCCAGCGCTCCCGAAAGACCGTCTCGACATCGTGCACCGCGGGTCCGGAGATCTCGGCCTGCACGTCGTGCCACGGTGGCGTGGGGCCGTACTCCTCGGCCATCGCCTCCGCTTGAGGATCACCTCCGTGCGTGGCGTCGTCGCGTCGGGAATGACACAGGTCGATGCCACCCACGTAGGCCACGTCACGAGCGGGGTCGTCGCGGTGCCGGATCACGACCATCTTCTGATGGTGGGAGCCCCGATCTCGCACGCGCATGTCGAGCCACGCCTCGACTCCCAGTGCCCGTAGACGAGCACTGAACTCGGCGTTGTCACCGTCGGCGCCGGCCGCGGCAGCTGCCCGAGAGTGCCACACGAGACCCCGCACGGTGACGCCGCGGGCGGCCGCGCGGCCCAGCACGGTCAGGACCTCGCTGCCGGGCTCGCCGGTGAGTCGCTCGTCAGCGTCGCCCTGCCAGTCGGTGAAGAGGATGAGGTCTCCCGAGCCGGTGGCCTCGATCCGCTCATGCAGCTCAGCGAAGTAGGTCGAGCCATGGATCAGCGGTCGCACCACATTTCCTGTCGACCACGCCACGCCTGGATGAGCAGCGTCGACCCGGGTGTGATCGTTGCCGCGCTCGACGGGGCTGAGGAGCCACTCGACGTCGTCGTCCGGATGAGGCACGTCCACACCTTGGCACGAGCCGCCTGCCCATCGACCCACCCCACACCCCGTCCGGCCGCAGTATCGAGGCAGAAGTGTTACCACCAAGACCACCCGAAGTGTCCCTGATGTCCTGATACAGAACTGTCACCGAGTTCTTGAGACATCACACGACCGCGAGGGATCGGGGCTTTGTGGTTCGAACAGGTGTGCGATAATATGACGCATGGCTCGGGAGGCTGCGTTGTCGACGTTCGAGGATCTCGCTGATGGTGAGGTGCTGGAACGGGTCGCCGCACGGCGGCGTGAGGCGATGCTGGCCGAGATCGAGGTGCTCCAGCTGGCGGTGGTCTGGGCGCACGCGCATCCTGAGCTCGACCCGGTCACCGGCCGTCCGGTCCCGATGCGGGCGGTGTCGAACCAGGCGTTGGCTGCGCACTACGCGGGGCTCGATCCCGACGAACCGCTCGACTCCCCGGCGTGGGCCGGGTTGCCGGCGATCAGCTGGGACGCCGATGCCGGGTTCGCGGCCGCAGCGAACTTGTCCACGACCTCGGCGCGGGGGCTGCTGCGTGACGCGTTGACGTTGGCCCACCGGCTCCCACTGGTCTGGGCACGCGTGTGTGCCGGGCAGGTGCCGGCCTGGCGGGCCCGACAGATCGCGACCGCGGTCGCCGGTGCCCCTGATGACGTGTGTGTCTACCTCGACCAGAGCGTCGCCGACCGCGCCGAGACCCTGGGCCACATCGGGCTGAACCGGGTGATCGACGAGGCGATGATCCGGCTCTACCCCGAGGAGGTCGAGGCCGCCAGCCTCGAACGCCTGGCCCGGATGCACGTCACCCTCGACGACCACGTCACCCACACCGGCCTGGTCGGACTGGACGCGGTGGGGGAGTACGCCGAGCTCCACGACCTCGACCACACCCTGACGCTGCTGGCCCACCGGCTCCGCGAGAGTGACGAGTCGATCCCCACCGACGCCCCGATGGACTACTGCCGTGCCCGCGCACTCGGCCTGCTGGCCGACCCCGCCAGCGCCACGCCCGCGGCGGACCCACCGCCACCGACCAGATGATCGCCCTGTGCCGACATCACCACCGACTCAAGACCCACGCCGGCTACCAACCACGCCTGATCGAACCCGGCATCGTGCACTGGACCACCCCCCACGGCTACCAGTACCTCGTCACCCCCGACGGCACCCGACCACTCAGCGAGGGGTAGTTGCCGATCCGGAGGATCGGTGGCTGCGACGCGTGGTGGCGGGCAGGTTGTCGGCGACCACTGATGCGTGGATCCTGGCGCCCATCAGCTGCACGCTGATCGTGGGTCGCAGGCTGCGCAGCAGCGTCATCAACGCCGAGACGAGCAGCACGCCACCGGTCAGCTCGAGGGTCTCCTCGACCGTGATCACGGCGTAGTAGTGCGCGGTGTCGTGGCCCTCGGCGACCGCGAACCCGGAGATCATCTCGACGATGAGTGCTCCGCCGACGTAGACAGCCATCGCGATCAGCAGCCGGGTTCGAGCCTGGCCTGGAAGCGAGACCATGAGCGGGAACAGGTAGATCGCTGCTGCGGCCAGGATGACCAGCGCCGGGATGACCCAGGCGAAGTACAAGGCACCCGGATCGAGGTCGAGGCCCCGGCGCAGTGGCCCAGTCGCCATGTCGTGGAGCTGGGCAGCCTCGTCGATCGCCATCAGCATGAGCAGCCCCGCCAGCAGACCCCAGCGCGGAGCCAGGGGGTGTCGTCCCTGGTGAGCGAGGAAGACGCCGAGCGCTACCAGTGCGGCAGCGAACAGCACCATCGACTCATACCAGGCAGCGAGGTTGCCCTCGCCATTCAGGTCGAACTGGCGCAGGACCCCGGACGTGCGCGACCAGCCGAACAGCTCCTCGCCGAACAGCCCGGTGACGTGGCCGACGAGCAGCGCGACGATTCCCCAGGCGAGCCAGCGAACGGGATTGAGCGAGAGCACCGACCTACGGTAGTGCCGTCTCCGCCTTCAGAGGCGGAGACAGCACCAGCCGGGGGCACTACTTCTTTGCGGCCTTGGTCACCTTCAGGACGGCGACCCGAGAGACCGACGGAGCCTGGGTCGCAGTCCCGATGAAGACAGCGAGCAGCGAGTGCTTGCCCTTCTTCAGCTTGGGCAGCTTGACGATGCGGGAGCCATTGTCGCTGGCGCGCACGGTGAAGATCTTCAGCAGCTTCTTGCCGTCGACCACCGCCACCTTGCCGGACGTCGCCGAACCCCCAGAGGAGATCGTCAGCTTCAGCAGCGCGGACTTGCCAGCCCGGACCTGCTTCTTGACGGCCTTGGCGAGGGTGCGCGAGGTCAGCTTCGCAATGTCGACCGCATCGGACGGGGCCGAGACCGAAGGGGTGCCGGCACGGGTGGCCGTGACCAGGACGGCAAGACTGCGACCGGCATCCGCGGCCTTGACGATGTACTGCGACCCGGTGGCTCCGGGGATCGCCGTGCCGTTGGCGAACCACTGGTAGCCGAACACCGGCTGGGTTACGCCGTTCCACACACCTGGCGCAACATTGAGCAGGCCGCCGACCTTGGCAGAACCCCCGACAACCGGCTTGGTGACGTTGCTCAGGACCTCGGCGAGCTTGCCCAGGACCGGGGCACTGGTGGCCGTGCCGGTCGCGCTGCCCTTGGTGCCCGTGGCCTTGATCGAGACCTGTTTGGCCGCATCGTCGGCAGTGAGGGTGTAGGCCTGCTGGGTCGCGCCCGGGATCGGAGCCCCGTTGCGCAGCCACTGGTAGCTGGTGGTGACGCCCTCGACGCTCCACTGCGGGGCGCTACCGCTCAGCACCGTGCCCACCAGACCGGCGCCGGTCAGGTTCGGCGGCATGGCAGCGGTGATGGCGTCGGCTGTCGTGGAGACACCGAGTGCCGAGGTGATCACCGAGACCAGCGGCAGACCCGCGAGCGCGCCGGTTACGACGGCCGAGATGTCCGAGCCCAGCAGGTCATCGGTCAGCGGCAGCGAGCTGCCGGTAGCGCCGAGAATCGGCACCCCGTTAGCCAGCCACTGGATCGAGGTGGTGACGCCGGGGAGGCTCCACTCGCCAGGAAGCAGCGTGAGTGCCCCACCGACCACCGGGACGCCCTGGAGCAGCGGCAGGATCGAGGCGAACAGGCTGCTCGGGTCGAGGCCGCCGCCACCGCCGGAGCTCGGGATGGTGAGCGCGTTGGTCAGCACGGATACGGGCAGCAGGCCGAGCAGTGAACCGGTGACCAGAGCGGTGATCTGCTGGCCCGCGTCCTGCAGGGTCGGTAGGTAGCTGCTGCCGGTGGCTCCGGGGATCGGGATGCCGTTTCGCAACCACTGGGTGCTGGTCAGCACGCCGCCGAGGCTCCATGAGACGTCACTGAGGCTGAGTAGTCCGCCGACGACCGGGGCACCGGAGAGCACGGGCAGCACCGAGGCCACCAGATTGAGCGGATCGACACCGCCACCGCCGCCGCCACCGGGCAGCGGGATCGGCAGAGCGCTGGTGAGCGAGGTGATCGGCACCAGCCCGATCACGATTCCGGTGACCAGGGCAGTGATCTGGTGGCCCGCGTCGGCAGCCGTCGGGGTGTACGTCTTGGCGGTGGCGCCGCTGATCGGCGCGCCATCCCGCATCCACTGGTAGCTGTTGGTGACGCCTGAGAGCAGGTTGTAGACGGGATCAGTCAGGCTGAGCAGCGACCCGACAGCCACCCGTTCCGGACAGCAGGGGGCCGGTGACCAACGAGAACAGGTTCCCGAGGATCGGCAGCTGCTGGGCCTGGGTGCCGTCGAACTGCCTGGCTCGCGATCGAGCGACTGGGCACAGCAGCCTGGGCGGTGCCGGACATGCCGAGACTGAGGCCCGTGCTGATCACGGCCGAGGCCAGCACGACGCCGGTGGCGCGCTTGTAGCGATTCATTGGGTTTCCCTCCCCATCGGGCGCCCGATCCGTTGCCGGACGCGGTGTCAAACTCCCTCCTTGGCACAGTAGGGCGACGTGGTGGGCGACAGGCCGCTCTGAAGGCGTTTGGTCGACTTGTGCCCGATCGGTGGGGCGAGGTGGCGTGTTCGGGCTACGTGCTCGGGACCCGATCGGGGGAGAGTGTCCCCGTGACGACCCTGAGTGCGCCGCTGATCCTGCCCAGCGGCCTGACCCTGCCGAACCGGATCGCCAAGGCCGCGATGACCGAGAACATCGCGGACGTCGACAACCAGCCCACCGAGCGGCACGAGCGCCTCTACCGGACGTGGGCCGAGGGAGGGGCCGGGCTGCTCGTGACCGGCAACCTGATGGTCGACCGCCGCTACCTGGAGCGGTCGCGGAACATCGTCGCTGACCGACACCTCGACGTGGACGCGCCTGGCCCGCGTGCGGGCTGCTGCCGGGACGACTCCGATGATTGCGCAGCTCAACCACCCCGGACGGCAGACGAACCGGTTCGTGGTCGCCCGTCCGGTGGCACCCAGTGCGGGGGAGGCCGTCTCGATGTTCGGCCTCTTCGGCAAGCCACGCGAGCTCACGACCGAGCAGATCGCCGAGATCATCGACGGCTTCGGCCGGGCCGCAGCCCTCTGCGAGCAGGCCGGACTGGACGGCGTGCAGGTGCACGCCGCTCATGGCTACCTCCTCGCGCAGTTCCTCTCACCCCACGTGAACCGGCGCACCGACGACTGGGGTGGAGACGTAGCCAGCCGCGCTCGCGCGCTGGTCGAGGCGGTGCGTGCCGCCAGGAGCGCCACCTCGCCTGGCTTCACCGTCGCCGTGAAGCTGAACTCCTCCGACTTCCGGCACGGTGGTTTCACCGAGGACGATGCCGAGCAAGTCGTGCGTCTCCTCGTGGCCGAGGGGATCGACCTGCTCGAGATCTCCGGTGGCACCTACGAGAACCCAGCGCTGCTGGGCGAAGGGGTCGAGGCGGCGGTCGCGCGCGGGTCGGCCGGGCACAAGGAGGCGTACTTCGCGGCCTTCGCCAGCCGTGCCCGCGCCGCGGCGCCCGACGTCCCGATCATGCTGACCGGTGGCATCCGCACCCGCGCGGCCATGGAGGAGCTGCTGGGCGGGGGAGCCGTCGACCTCATCGGCCTGGGTCGTCCGCTCGCGATCGACCCGAGCTTGCCGGCGACGCTGCTGGGCGGCGGTGACGGGACGCCGCTGCCGCGCTACACGTTGCCGACGGTGGCAGGTCTGACCGGCGAGTCGGAGTGGTACGAGACCCAGATCGGGCGACTGGGTGACGGGCGCCCGGTCGACCCAGGGCTACGGCCGGTGCGCGCGGCCGCCGGGTTCGTCGGCGGTGAGCTGTGCGGGGACTCGGAAGTCGGCGCCGCCGGGCACGTCTGGTGGCCCATCCCTGAGGCCGCCCCGGAAGCCGGGCCCCAGGTGTGGCAGTGGGCTGGACCGCGTTTTGTCGTCGGCCCGGGACGTGCCACAGTCCGCGCATGCGTATCTCCCGTGCGGCCGTTGCCGCCCCCCTTGCTGCGGTCGTCCTCACCCTCAGCGGCTGCTCGGTCAGCGTCGCCCAGTCCGACCTCGAGAAGGAGGTCGGCCGCGACGAGCCGGGAGTCACCGGTGTCGAGTGCGACGGTGACCTCGACGGTGAGGTCGGCGCCACGCAGACCTGCGCAGTGAGCTATGACGACGACACGGTCGTGGACGTCGAGGTCGAGGTCACCGACGTCGACGGCAGTGATGTCTCCTTCGACGTCAACATCGTCGAGTAGGGGTCAGACCCCCGGCACGATCCGAAGATCCCGCACGGCGCCGCCGTCCAGAGCCTCGAGCGCTTCTTGGTAGGCGGCGCTGTCGTGCGCGGCCACGGCGGTCGCGACGTCGGGGAACTCGATGACGACCGATCGCTGCTCGCGGCCCGCCTCGTACACCGCTTCGGGCAGGCCGCGCGCGAGGAAGCGGCCGCCGGCGCCGGTCAGGGCCGGACCTGCCAGGGCGGCGTACGCCGCCAGCTTGGCCTCGTCGGTGATCTCCAGGTAACTGCTGATCCAGTACGCGCTCATGGGGCCATGCTGGCACCCACCTGCCTGGAAGGATGAGCGGGATGAACGACACCCGGCTGTTGCCCGATCGAGGCCTGCCTGATCGACGACTCCTGGTCGTCGAGCTCGTCGTCGTCCTGCTACTGACGCTGGGCCGGTCGGGGCTCTATGCGTTCGTGAACCTCGTGGCGGCAGCGACACAGCCTGGGGGCCTGTCGTCGCAGACGACCGCGTTGCACCGGAGCTTCGCTCCAGACCGACCGTGGCTCGATCTGACCTACCAGCTGATGAGCATCTTCTTCGCGGTCGTGCCGGTCGCCCTCGCGGGCTACCTGCTCGTGCGCTCGGGCACGAGTCTGCGTGAGGTCTGGTTCCACGGGGCGGGCCCTGCGCGACCTCGGGCTCGGCGCCGGTCTAGCCGCGGCCGTCGGGTCGGTCGGCCTGGCGTTCTACCTGCTGATGCACGCGCTCGGCCTGAACCTGACGGTCGTGGCCGACGGCCTCGACACCGAGACCTGGTGGAAGATCCCCGTGCTCGTGCTCTCCGCCCTCGAGAACGCGCTGCTCGAGGAGTTCGTGGTGCTCGGCTACGTGGTGGTGCGCCTGCGTCAGCTCGGAGTAGGTGAGTGGGCGGCGATCGGTTGGGCCGCGGGGCTGCGCGGCAGCTACCACCTCTACCAGGGCATCGGCGGGTTCGTCGGCAACTTCGCGATGGGCCTGCTCTTCGGCTGGCTCTACCGCCGCTGGGGACGGGTCACTCCGCTCGTGGTCACGCACTTCCTGCTCGACGTCGGCGCCTTCGTCGGTTACGCAGCGCTGGCCGGCCACGTGTCGTGGTTGCCGACCTGAGCCAGTCGGGCAGTTGTTCAGTCGAGCTGCTCAGTCAGTCAGAGAAGGCTCGCCGATCGTGAGATCTCCGACGTCGACGCGCGGTTCGACGACCACGTCGCCGTCTGGCTCGAACCGGTAGATCTGGTAGCCGGTCACCAGTCGGCGCTCCTCGTCGAGGAACACCACCGGGAAGGACGCCGTCTGCCGCGGACTCGACCATGGGGTCGAGAAGTTGGTGATGGTCGGGGTGTCGACAGCGCCACCGCTGGTGTCGAGCTCCATGACGAGAGTCCACGTGCCGTCGTCGTTCCACACCACCCGCGGTGGCACCGACTCGTGCCAGTGGCCGAAGAAAACCGCCGCCGCCGGAGCATCGCGGACGTCGTCCTCGGTAGGTGTCGTGGGGGAGCCGGCGTCGTCCATGAAGCTGCGCATCTCGCCCACGTCGAGGAACGCCTGGACGGCGTAGGCCTCGTGCATCAGCACGAGATCGGGACGGTCGCCGTCCCGCGCCTCCTCGTAGAGCCGCTGTCCGACGTCCTGCTGCGTCTCGTCACCGCGCAGTGCCGTGGAGCCGAAGAGCTCGGAGCGCGCCGGGTCTCCATCGCCGAGCAGCCGGACCCCTTCGACCTCCTCGGTGGAGCCGTCGAGGACGGTCATGCCAGCGTCCTGCATCTGCTTCTCGCTGACGTCGGACTCGTGGTTGCCCGTGACGGCGACGAACGGGGCGTCGCCGACGATGTCTCGCTCGTCGCGGATGCAGGTGCCCTCAGCAGCGGTGCCGTTGGTGGTGAGGTCGCCAGTGACGCCCATGAGCCGCGGTGCGGCGTCCTGGAACTGGTCGTGCAACAGCGACCAGACCTGCCCTTGGAGCCGGATCATGGTGATGTTGCAGTGCATGTCGGACTGCATCATCACCGCCACTTCTCCGTCGCGAGCGCCGGTCATCTGCGACCGCTGCGCCTCGAGCCCGGCGGCGGCCTCCTCGCGGTAGCTGGCCTCCGCGGTCTCCTGGCGCTCGACCAGCACCTGCGACTTGGCCAGGGCGCCACCTAACAGGGCACGCAGCACCGGGCTGTTCGTGGTGCTGCCAGCCGCCATCGTGCCGTCGAGGGACCGGTCAGCGGGTAGACGCCGTTCTCGGGACCCGACCCGGCGTCGGACGCCGTGAGCTGCACCCAGGCCAGGGTGCTGGTCGCGACCAGCGTGACCAGGGCGGCACCGGTCAGCCGTAGCCGGCCGTGCTGCCCCGGGAGCAGCTGCCGCATGGGCAGCAGGTAGGAGAGGACGAGGAAGACGAGCCCGCCGATCCCG
Source organism: uncultured Actinomycetota bacterium (assembly GCA_963781575.1). Classification (GTDB taxonomy): domain Bacteria; phylum Actinomycetota; class Actinomycetes; order Propionibacteriales; family Nocardioidaceae; genus Nocardioides. Next base: position 35,829 of record CAWAGM010000007.1, read on the forward strand.
GCGAGCACGATCTCGGCGAGGATCACCTGGTTCTTGAACTCGGTCTGCACGACCGAGACGTACTCGTCGATCGCTGCCTCGGGGTCGTGGAACAGACCGGTGTAGAGCTTCGAGCATCTCCGGGCGCACGTAGTTGGCCAGGTCGCCGTCGCCGGCGCCCGGGTCGCCGGGCCCCTCGACCTGGGCGATCAACCCGACCGGCCCTTCGGCACGCGGCACGTAGACGGTGCCGGCGATGCCGAGCCGCAGCTCGCTGTGGCCGTCGGTCGTCAGGGAGAACGTGGTGGGCGAGGTGCCGATCTGCTGCTGCACCTCGGTGTGGGTGACGGCCCACGAGAAGGTCAGCGGCAGTGCCAGGAAGCCAGAGACGAACAGAAAGACGAAGGAGCGGACGACGACCGGACGACCGAGCGCGATCGCACCGCGCCAGGCGGGCAGAACCGGCGCGGGATCGTCGTCCATGCTAATGACGTTAACGCCCCGTGAAAGTCGGCGTGCGCTTCTCGGCCCGCGCGGCCAGCGCTTCGCGGACGTCGTCGCTGGCCCAGCAGGCCGCGAAGGTCACGTCGATGGCGGCATCGTCGCCCCCATTGAGGATCAGCTTGTTGTGGGCCAGGGCCAACGGGGCGAGCGTGGCGATCTCCTGGGCCCACGCGAGTGCGTCGTCGAGCGTTCCTGCGCGGTCGGCCAGCCCGCACAACAGTGCGCCAGCCTGGTCGAGGGTCTCGGCGCCGAGCATGAGCCGACGCGCCGGGCCACCACCGGCGACGGCGGCGAGTGTCCGTACGGTCCAGGCATCGACCGCCATGCCGTTGCGTGCCGTGGGCACCCCGAACTTCGCCGTCACGTCGGCGACACGCAGGTCGCAGGCCAGCGCGAGCTGCGTGCCCGCGCCGATGGCTGGACCGTTCACCGCCGCGATCAGCGGGACCGGGAGCTTGCCGAGACCGTGCAGCATCTCGTACAGCGCGTGGAGGAACTCCTCGCCGTAGACGCCGTTCAGGTCCGCCCCGGCGCAGAAGGCCGACCCGTCACCGGTCACGACCAGCACCCGGGCACCGGCGTCGACCTCGGCGCGTGCGGCCGTGTCGATCGCGCGGCACAGGTCGAGGTTGAGGGCGTTGCGGAAGTCGGCGCGCTGGAGCGTGAGCAGGGAGACGGCGCCGAGGCGGCTGGTCGCGAGCATGCGACCAGCATATTTGGACGTGCTGGCTACTCGAAGGTCAGGTCGGCGTCGTTCCACCAGGCGCGCATGCTCGTGATCAGCCCGTCCTCGTCGAACTCCATGACCTCGAGCGGCTCCATCTTCGCGATGCCCGCGCCGGTGTCAGTGTCGATGCGGAAGTGGAACGCGGCCTGCCCGGCGCACGAGCGCAGGGTGACCAGCTCGGTGGTGATCGCGAGCGGCTCGACGGTCGCGTAGAAGCCTCGGATCGCGTCGCGGCCAGAGAGCGGAACGGATCCGACCGGGTCCTCGAGGACGGCGTCGGCGGCGTACAGGTGGGCGATCTCGTCGGCAGTTCCGGTGGCGACGAGCTCGAGGTAACGACGGACCGTGGCCTCGGCCTGGTCGGGGGTGATCGGCATGCGCAGAACCTACCGGGAACGCTTGAGGAGCGTCTCGAAGGTGGGTCGGAAGAATGCTGTCATCGTGCGGGTCAGGTTTGCGCCCAGGTGGATGTCGTCGAAGAACGTGGTGATTCCGTCGACGGTCGGGTGGCAGGTCCGGTCGCCGCAGTAGACCGAGGTGGCATCGATGTAGCGCGCTGAGACCAGTGGCCGCATCATCTGCTTGAGCCACTGCCGGTTGCGGTTCTCGGCATTCAGGGCGACGTTGCGTGGCAGGTTGCACATGTACGGCGACCGGCCCGCCGCGCAGGGCTCGGGGTCGATCGGCACGTTCGCCGAGGGGCCGATCACGTCGGTGGGGATGCGCCTGCGTGCGAGCTTGTCGAAGAGCGGCTCGGTGCCACCGTGCGCCAGCTCGACGATGTGCGCCTCGTAGGGCGTGAACACGGCGTCCGGCTTCTGCATGCGTCGGTAGGCCTGTCGATAGCCGCTCCACCAGGATCCGAGGACCAGCGTGTAGTCACGCCCGCGTCGCTGGTACCGAGTCACCAGGTCGAGGGCGGCGACGTTGTGCTGCTCGCAGTAGCCCGCGCGGTCACCGGGCTCGCGGGGGAGCGGGAGGGTGGGCGGGCACCCGCCGGAGAACATGATGGTCAGGTTCATCCGCTTGGCCTTGGCCAGCTGTTGCACCGCGGGCAGGTACATCCAGGCGTGCGAGTCGCCCCACAGCAAGACGGTGGGCCGCCGGGGGAAGCGCACCAGCCGACAAGGGCTCACCGGCCGGTCGTTGGCCTCGTCGAAGCAGCGGCCGGGCAGCAGCGGAAAGTCCTCGGTCGGGTCCTGACCGGACTTGTCCGGCGCGGCCGTGGCACGCGCCATCGACGCCGCGGCCCCGTTCGGGACCGCAACCGCGCCGGCAAGGAGCGCCAGCGCCACCAGGGCGAGCAGCCAGCGGCGGCCCGACGCCCGGCGTGGGCGGGGATGACGGTGAGGCATCGGTCAGCGGCCGCGCTGCAGGTCGTTGACCGACGGCCCGAAGTACTGACGCAGGTTGCGGGTGCGGGTGGCGCTGAGGTGCAGGTTGTCGTAGAAGGTCTGGATGGTCCCGACCTGCCCGTGGCACACCTCGACGTCGCAGTAGGACGGCGTCGAGTCGATGTAGCGCGGGTTGTTCTTGAGCTTGCTCATCTGGCGCTTCAAGAAGTTCGCGGTGTCGCGCTCCTCGGGGATCGCGCGCCAACGAGGGATGTCGCAGAGGTAGGGGTCTTGGCCGGCCTCGCACGTGCCGATGGCTGTCGGCACGGTGGCGGCTTGGGCGATGACGTCGGTGTCGATCCCCATCCGCCCCAGCTGGGTGAAGAGCTTGGGGGTGCCCTCGTGGGACAGCCGGATCATCTGCTTGACGAAGTCGGTGTAGCCCGACGTGGGGTAGACCTCGTCCATCATCATCTTGGCGTAGCCCTGCCGGAAGCCGCCCCAGTTCGAGGCCAGGACGACCTTGAAGCGCTTGTCCTGGTTGCGCTGCTTCTTGATGAACTTCAGCGCCAGCGCGTCGTTGAGCTCGCACTTGCCGGGGTAGCGCTCGCCCTTGGGCGGCGCCGGGACCACGGCCGGCGGGCAGCTTCCAGAGGCGAAGGAGATCAGGTTGACCTTCTGGCCCTTCACGGCCTGTCGCAGCGCCGGGATGAACTGCCAGGCGTGCGAGTCGCCCCAGAGGATCAGCGTGGGACGCTTGCCCTGGTACTTGGTCAGGTAGCACGGACCAGGGGTGCGGATCTCCTGGCCCGGGGCGAAGCAGTTCTTGGGCACCGTCGCGTAGTCGCGGTCGGGCAGGTCGCCGTCGGCTCGGGCCGGACCCGGAATGGTGGCGAGAAGGGCAGCGAGAGCGGCGACCATCGTCAGAGCGAGGGCGCGACGCAGCGAGGGGAAGGGAGCGGGGCGCATGATGCTCGCCATTTTGTCACAGGGGGTTGCGTGACCGTGCGCGAACCGCGGAGGTCGACCGAGGTCGTGATCGAGCAGCTCGACCGTCCACGTGGGTACGTCGTCCGCGTCGGCGGCCGTGACCAGTCCTACGTCGACCTCGACGACCCGACCTATCTGGCCTTTGACTACGTGCGTCGGATGGGCGACGTCGTCGACGCGGTCGCCGAAGTCGGTCGGCCGGTGCGGATCGTGCACGTCGGGGGCGCCGGACTCACCCTGCCCCGCTACGTCGCGGCCACCCGCCCGCGCTCAAGCCAGATCGTCCTCGAGCCCGATGACGAGCTCACCGCACGGGTGCGGGTCGAGCTGCCGCTCCCGCGCGGTAGCGGCATCAAGGTACGCAGCGTCGACGGACTCACCGGAGTCGCTGCGCTACGCGACGCCTCGGCCGACCTGCTCGTCGTCGATGCGTTCGACGAAGGCCAGGTGCCGGCCGAGCTGATCGGCGACGACCACCTCCAGGACGTCGCCCGGGTGCTCGGCTCGACGGGGTGGTACCTGCTGAACGTGGCCGATGCCGCGCCATTCCCGCTGACCCGGGCCGCGGTGACGGCCCTGCGCTCCAGCCACAGCCACGTGGTCGTCAGTGCCGAGCCGGCGACGTTGCGCGGACGCCGCGCCGGCAACCTGCTCGTCGTCGCCTCAGGCACCGGCGCGGCCGGAATCGCGCTGATGGCGCGCGCGACGACCTCGTCGGCGCCGTACCGGGTGCTCGTCGGACGCGACGTGCGAGACCGGTTCGGTTGATCGTCGTACTGGTCCCGTAGCCTTTCGCCGTTCCCACGGCCCCCGACCGGAAGCGATTCATGCTGTACTCCCGACCTCTGACGAGGCCGTCGTTGCGTTTCCTGGTGGCGTTCTTGCTGGTTCTGGCCGCGGCCGTCGCGGTGCTCGCGGCGTCCCCCCGCACCGGCGACGCCGAGCGGGGAGCGATCGCGCAGTCTGCGGGGGAACCGACCCAGGCCCCCGAGGTGCCGTTGGGGGAGCGCCCGAACATCATCTTGATCACGACCGACGACATGACGGTCACCGACCTGCGCTGGATGCCGGTCACTCGCGAGCTGCTGCTGCGCCCGGGGGTCACCTTCGACCGAGCCCTGTCGCCACACCCGCTCTGCTGCCCGGCTCGCGCCGCGATATTGACCGGTCAGTACGCGCAGAACAACGGCGTGAAGTCGAACCAGGCGCCATACAACTTCGCGGCGCTGCAGCCGGAGACCGCGCTTCCTGTCTGGCTGCACAACGCGGGCTACCGCACGGCGTTCACGGGCAAGTACCTCAACGGCTTCGGCACCGACGGACCGCGTCAGCCCGGCTGGGACTACTGGGACCCGACGATGATCGGCCAGTACGCCTACAGCCCGTTCCAGATGTACAACAACGGCGAACGCCGGTGGTACCCGAACATCAACAACGTCGACTACATCAGCCAGCGCACCATCTCCCTGGTCGACGAGTGGTCCGGCAATGACCAGCCGTTCTTCATCTGGGCGTCGCACGTCGCCCCGCACGGCCGCCTCGACGAGGCCAACGGCATCCCGTCGTCGGCCAAGGCGGTGCCGCCGGATCGCTATGCCGACCTCTTCGAGAACGTCCGCTCGCCGTCCCTGCTCGACCCGGGCTACCTCGTCGACGACGTCACCGACAACAACTCGCTGGTGCGCTCGAAGAACCTGCCCTCTGCCGGCAAGGTCAACGAGATCTTCCGTTCGCGCATCCGCACGCTGCAGGCGGTCGACGACGGCATCGCCGACCTGGTCGAGTCGCTGACGCAGAGCGGCGAGCTCGAGAACACCTACATCATGTTCACCTCCGACAACGGCTACCTGCTCGGAGAGCACCACCTGGTGACCAAGAACGTGCCCTACCGTCAGTCGCTCCGGGTGCCGCTGATCATCCGTGGACCGGGCGTGCCACCGGGCGTCGTCCGCGACCAGCGGGCACTGATGATCGACCTCGCTCCGACGATCGCCGACATCGCCGGCGCCGACCCGCTGGTGCAGGTCGACGGAGTCTCGCTTGCTGCCCACCCTCACCGCCGACGCACCGCTGCGGCAGACCGTGCTGATCCAGGCAGGTCCGGCCAAGCAGACCGACGACGGCGGGACGGGGCTGGTGGTGGCGCGGGGTGACCACGCCCCGCTACACCTACGCCGACTTCTACGGTGACCGGCTCGAGGAGCTCTACGACCGAGTGGTCGACCCGGCCGAGAACATCAACCTCGCCACGGACCCTCGGTACGCCGGCGTCCTCGGCCGAGCTGCGTGATCGCACCGCCGCACTCGTCGACTGCTCGGGCCCTGAGGCCTGCAGTCGTGACTTCGGCGACGAACCGCGCCCCGACCTGACCCCGTGAAGCGTCAGTGGCCCGAGCGTCAGAGGCTGGTCACGACCCCGACCGACTGGGGGGTGAAGCCGGGGAAGACTGCCGCGCGCGAGGCGCCGAATCGGCCGGTGACGATCTCTGAGAGCACGCTGCGGTAGTCGGTGGTGACCGGCACGTCGGCGTCCAGGCCGGCGTCGAGCGGCGGCAGGGTGCCGTAGTAGCGGCCGCCCTTCACCCCGGCCCCGAGCACGAACATCGCGTTTCCGTAGCCGTGGTCGAGGCCGTAGCTGTTGTTCTCGGCCACTCGCCGCCCGAACTCGCTGAAGGCGACCAGGGTGACCCGACGTCGTTGCGGGCCGAGGTCGGCGAAGAACGCAGCGAGCGACGTCGCGAGATCTCGGGCGTTGTCGCGCATGCTGCCCCACTCGAGCGTCCCGAGGCCGGAGTGCATGTCCCAGGCGCCCTGGTCGACCGTGACGACTCCGACACCGACGTCACCGCGGATCACTCGGGCGACCTCGGACAGGGCCCGGCCGAGGTCCGAGCGTGGGTACGACGTCGCGTGGTCGACGCTGCCCTGGGCCGGCTCGAACTGCTGCACGGAGGCGAAGGCCGAGCGCATCGCCGACCCGAGCGGGCCACCGGCGCTGTCCCAGAGGCGGTGCAGGGATGCGAGGCGGCTGCCATCGTCCCACCTGTCGGCGCCGGGAAAGCCCACAGAGTCCACGTCGCGTCCGGCCATCACCGGTGCCGGACCCGTCAAGGAGGTGGGCAGGACTCCGCCGCCGAGGTTGAACGCCTGTAGCGGCGACGAACCCGGCAGCTCGCCGACCAGCCGGTTGAGCCAGCCGGTGCGCACGTCCGAGCCAGGATCGGCGTCCTCGATCGCCTCCATCGCCGCGAAGTGCGAGCGGTTGGGTGCCGGCAGGCCGGTGCCGTGCACCGCAGCCATCTCTCCGGCCGACCAGAGCGGCAGCAGCGGTGCGAGCTCGGGGTGCAGCCCGAAGGCGCCATCGGCAGCCAGCAGCTGCGCAGCCGGGACGCCGATGCGTGGACGCGCACGGTAATAGGCAGGGTCACTGTGTGGCACGACCAGTGACAAACCGTCGGCTGCGCCCCGGAGCGACAGCACGACCAGGATCGCGTCGGTGGTGACCCCGGCGTGGGCGGGAGCGGCGCTGACCACTGCGCTGCCGAAGGCTGCGGCGCCGCCGGCAACGGCCAGGCCGCCGGCGAGCAGGCCCCGACGCGAGACCCGGGCGAACTCGAGGCAGCACGACTCGTTGGAGGAGGCAGGCATGCCGCTCATCTCGTCAGGTGGAGGGGAGAGTCGAGGATGGTGGACAGGAGGCGGTGGAAGTCCCACCTGACCAGGCCGTGCTCCGTGCTGATGACGGTGGCCGGGGTGACGGACATCGAGTCCTGGCACGCCGTCAGGCACGCGACCAGGATGGCGGCGGTCGAGCGGCGCCCGAGCAGCTGCTGGCACAGGTGGTCGACCAGGACGTCGAAGCGGACCTTCGGCTGCGGGAGCCACTGCTGGGGCGTTCGGTAGGTGATGCCTTCGGACGGCCACCAACCACCGCTCATCACCCAGTGCACGTCGAACGAGGCGAGCATCCGGGCCGGCGAGGCCCAGGCTGCGTTCACCAAGGGCTGACCGTCGGGTCGCGGCCAGGCGCACGGCACCGCGCCCACGGTGTCGGCCTGCCACGTCAGCGCCGATGCCGCCCAGCCGTTCTCACCACGGGGCGGGGCGGCGACCGTGACGCCAAGTGCGCGGTAGGTGGCGACCACGTCTTCGGCGGGATCACGGACCTTGGCGCCGGCGGTGGCCTTGAACTCCGCGGAGTCCACCAGCGCCTTGAGCACCGGCCGGATCTCGGTGTCGTGATCGAGGTAGACCGCTGCGAGCCGCTTGACCAGCGCCGCAGGCGGGTCGTCGCGCACGAACTTCACGCACAGCCTGCGCGCCAGGCGCTCAGCGGTGTGGGGGTGCCGGGCCAGGTAGGTCAAGTAGGCCGCGACGACGGCGCGACCGTCGGGGTCTGAGTTCGAGTGGCTGAACCCCATGACGCTGACGGGTCCGGTCCAGTGGGCCTGCGGTGAGTAGGTCGCCTCCCACGTGCGCCACATGTCGACCAGGTAGCCGGTCAGGATCCGCGCGGAGTTCTTGACATCGTCCTCGGTGTAGCTGCCACGTCCTACGGTGTGCAGCTCCAACAGCTCACGGCCCAGGTTCTCGTTGGGGTGCTCCTTGGTCGAGACCGCGTTGTCGAGGTACATGCCCATGGCCGGGTGCACGACGGCTGCCCGCAAAATCTCGTCGAACCGGCCCAGGGCGTGGGTGCGGATCGCCTGGTCGTAGGAGACCCGGTGGGTGAACACGGCGTCGTGGCCCACCGACACGTTGAGGTGGTTCAGCCAGAACTCGGTCATCACCTCCTGCACCTGCCGCTGGGTGGTGATCCGGCGCATGAGCAGCCAGCGCTGGTAGTTCTCCATCACGACCCAGCCGCCCTCGACCTCGGTCTTCTGGCGCTGCCACAACTGAGCGGGGGAGTATCCGAGGCTGGGCCACCACGACGCCAGGGCCTCGGCGGCGTCGTCCGCGATCCGCTGCGGTTGGAGCTGGCGGTCGAACCAGCGCGACCAGCTGCCTGCTGCCTTGATCTGGGCGGTCACCTCGGGCGTGACGCCGTACGTGAAGCGGCGCGCGACGTGGAGGGCGGTGCCTCCCAGCAGGGGGCTACCACGAAATCGTGCAGGGCTGCGGTTGAGACATCGGATCTCACGGTAGGAAGTGAACGGCCTCCCCGTTGAGGCTCGGGTTGGATATGACCCGAATTGACCGAGGGCAACTCGACTGTGCCGAGGGCGCACCACGCGCGCCCGGAGGATATCCCCGCATGACTCGGCGACTCGACTGTGACGTCCCCGTGTGACTCCACCAGGTCTCGGTAGGCTGAGGCCTCGCGCAGCACCCGACGACCCGAAAGGTTCTCGAACCGCCCGATGGACGGCTCTCAAAATACGAACAGGCCACGCCCGTGTTGACCGCCTGGATCCTCCTGGGTGTGGCCTTGCTCCTGGTGGCCGCCTGCGGCGTCTTCGTCGCCGCGGAGTTCTCCTTCGTGACCGTCGACCGCGGTCAGGTCGACCGCGCCGCCGCACGGTGGTGACGTCGCGGCCCTGGGTGTCCAGTCGGCACTGCGCTCTCTCTCGACGCAGCTCTCCGGGGCCCAAGTGGGCATCACGGTCACCAACCTCGGTATCGGTTTCCTGGCCGAGCCCGCGATCAGCGAGCTGCTCGCCGACCCGCTGGGTGCCATGGGCATGCCAGAGGGCGGCGTCGAGCCCGCCGCGCTGGCCCTGGCCCTCGTGCTCAGCACCGTTCTCACGATGCTGTTCGGCGAGCTCGTGCCCAAGAACGTCGCGATCGCGCTGCCGATGGCCACCGCTCGAGCCACGCAACGCCCCATGCGACTGTTCACCGCAGGCATGCGCGGGCCCGATCCGCGTGCTCAACGGTTCAGCGAACGCCATCGTGCGCCGCCTCGGCGTCGAGCCGCAGGAAGAGCTTCGCTCGGCGCGCAGCTCGGCCGAGCTGGCCTCGTTGATCCAGCGCTCGGCCCACGAGGGAACCCTCGACGCGGACACCGCCGAGCTCATGGAGCGTTCGGTGGAGTTCGGCTCACGCACGGCAGGGGAGATCATGACCCCCGTGTGCGCACCCACAGCCTGGAGGCCAACGACCGGCCCTGGCCGTGATCGAGCTGACCCGTCAGCACCGGGCACTCCCGCTTCCCGGTCCTCGACGACGACGACACGGTCGTCGGCACCGTGCACGTGAAGCACGCCGTGGCATTGCCGCTCCACGAGCGCAGCACCACCAAGGTCAAGCACCTGATGGTCAGGCCGATCGTCGTCCCCGACTCGCTCCGTCTCGACCCGCTCATGGCGTTGCTCAGGGCCGACGGGTTCCAGCTGGCCGTCGTCCTCGACGAGTACGGCGGCCACGCCGGCATCGTCACGCTGGAGGACGTCATCGAGGAGATCGTCGGTGACATCTCCGACGAGCACGACCGGCTGGGAAGTCGTGGCCGGCTGCGCCGCGACGGCAGCTGGGCGCTCTCGGGGCTGCTGCGACCCGACGAGGTCGAGGACCTCACCGGCGTCGAGCTGCCCGAGAGCGAGGACTACGACACCATCGCGGGCCTCGTGCTCAAGACGCTCGGCCGGATCCCGACGACCGGCGACCTGGCCGAGGTTGCGGTACCCGACCGCAGCGACCCCGAGCGAGCTCCGCGAACGCCTGGCGGTGCTGGAGGTCGACCACATGGATGGTCTGCGCATCGACCGGCTGAGCCTGCGCCTGCGTGGGCGAAGGGGCCGGTGGCGTCGATGGGTGACTACTCAGCCCTGCTCGTGGCTGCTCTGCTGCTGGCGTTCAACGCCTTCTTCGTGGGTGCGGAGTTCGCACTGATCTCGGCGCGGCGCAGCCAGATCGAGCCGCTGGCCCAGGCGGGCTCACGGATGGCGCGCAGCACCCTGCGTGCCATGGAGAACGTCTCGCTGATGATGGCCGGCGCCCAGCTGGGCATCACCATCTGCTCGCTCGGCCTCGGTGCCGTCGGCGAACCCGCGCTGGCTCACCTGATCGAGCCCGTCTTCGAGGACCTCGGCGTCCCCGAGGCGTTCGTGCACCCGGTCGCGTTCGCCCTGGCGCTGGTCGTCGTGGTGTTCCTGCACGTGGTGCTGGGCGAGATGGTGCCGAAGAACATCGCCATCGCGGGTCCCGAGCGAGCCGCCCTGGTGCTCGGCCCGCTCATCCTCGGCGTCGTCACCGTGCTGCGGCCGATCATCGTCGCGCTGAACGCGATTGCCAACAGAGACCCTGCGACTGCTCGGCGTCGAGCCCAAGGACGAGGTGAGCTCGACGTTCACCCGCGAAGAGGTCGCCGCCCTGGTCGAGGAGTCCCGCGGCGAGGGCCTGATCGCCGACGAGGAGTACGACCGGCTCGCCGGCGCCCTCGGGTTCACCGAGAAGACCGTGGCAACCGTGCGGCTCCCGGCCGAGACGCTGACCACGGTGCAGTCCGGCTCGAGCCCCGCGGACGTCGAGACGTTGTGCGCCACGACCGGCTTCTCTCGGTTCCCGGTCGGCGGCTGGTGACGGCTCCCTCCTCGGGCTACCTCCACATCAAGGACGTCCTCGAGACAGACGAGGAGCGCCGGTCCCGCCCGATCGAGGACAAGTGGGTGCGACCCTTCGCCACGGTCGCCGACGACGCCCTGCTCCACGAGACGCTCGAGGTGCTGCAACGCCGCGGGCGCCCACATGGCGCGGGTGGTCGACGCGAACGGAGCGACCGTCGGCGTGGCCACGCTCGAGGACGTGATCGAGGAGCTCGTGGGCGAGATCCGCGACGCGCGCGCACCACGAGGAGAACACCGTTAGGGGACCGCTGATCGAGGTCGGCGTCGCGAGCGTCGTGAGGCGCGGCGATGGCGAGGCCCGATAGGGCTGGGTGATCGTGGCAATGAGACGGCGAGCACGGCGCTGAGGCCAGCAGGCTCTCGTCTGGACGCTCCCGAACGCCCTGAGCGCACTGCGCCTGCTCGGCGTCCCGTTGTTCTTGTGGCTGGTGCTCGGCCCCGAGGAGGACGCCTGGGCACTGGTCGTCCTGGTGATCTCGGGCATCACCGACTACCTCGACGGCTGGCTGGCGCGCCGTCTCGACCAGCTCTCGGTGGTCGGCCAGATTCTCGACCCGGTAGCCGACCGGCTCTACATCCTGGCGGTGGTGGTCGGGCTGGCCCTGCGCGACATCATCCCGTGGTGGTTGGCGATCTCGCTGCCGTTGCGCGACCTCCTGATGTGGGGGCTGGTGCCCCTGCTGCGCACCCGCGGCTTCAGCGCGCTCCCGGTGCACTTCCTCGGCAAGGCCGCCACGTTCAACCTCCTCTACGCGTTCCCGCTGCTCCTGCTCGGCGACGGCGAGGGCACGGTCGCCTCGCTGGCCGAGGTGTTCGGCTGGGCATTCGCGTTATGGGGCATCGGTCTCTACTGGTGGGCCGGCGTGCTCTACACCTGGCAGGTGCGCAGGTTGCTGGCCACCACCGAACGACGTCGCGGCCCGCGATGGCTGACCGCCCCGCATCGGCTCCTCTCATCGTCCCCGACCGGGTGCGCATGCCGCTGCTCACCTTGATCACCCAGCAGTCCCTCGACGGCGACTACCTCGACGCCGCCGAGCGACGAGCCGCCGGTGCTCCGCGACCGCCGCACGGGCCGTCCGCAGCGTGTCGCTGCCGTGGTGATCGCGGTCTTCGGCGTGCTCGTCTCGACCGCGTTCGTGCAGACGTCGCGCAACGCCGACGTCGACACCGCGAGCCGCGAGTCGTTGATCCGACGCATCGAGACCCAACGCGACCGGGTCGCTCGTCAGCAGCAGCGCGCGGCCACGTTGCGCACCCGCAACTCGGCCCTCGAGCGTTCCACTACCCGATTGACCAGCGAGCAGCAGGCCGCGCTGGTGCGCAACCGGCGGCTGCAGGTCCGTACCGGCTTCGTGGGCGTCGTCGGTCCGGGGCTGCGGATCGTGGTGACCGAGCTGGCCGACGCCGATGACAACCAGGAGGTGCAGGACTCCGACCTCGCGCTGCTGGCCAACGGGCTCTGGGAAGCCGGGGCCGAGGCGATCGCAGTCAACGGGCAGAGGTTGACCGCGCAGAGCGCGATCCGCACCAGCGGCGTCCCGATCCAGGTCAACGGAGTGGGCGTCGGACCGCCGTACACCGTCGAGGCGATCGGCGACACGCGCACGCTCGAGGCGCAGCTCTTCGAGACGACGACGGGACTGGCCTTCGCCGGGCTCGCTGCCGACTTCGGATTCGACTACTCCGTCGATACCGTCGGTGAGCTGGCCCTGCCTGCCGCTCCGGCGACCTACCTCCGGCTACGGTCGGCGCAGATCGGATCGACAGCTGACACACCCGTACGGAAGGAGCCCCCTCATGATCGCCGCCCTGGGGTTGCTCGTCGGGGTTGCGCTCGGCCTGTTCTTCCAGCCGGACGTGCCACTCGGCCTGGAGCCCTACCTGCCGATCGCGGTCGTCGCGGCCCTAGACGCCGTCTTCGGCGGCCTGCGCGCCTACCTCGACGGGATCTTCGACGACAAGGTCTTCGTGGTCTCGTTCATCAGCAACGTGGTGATCGCCGCCGGCATCGTCTACCTCGGCGACCGCCTCGGCGTCGGCGGCCAGCTCTCGACCGGCGTGATCGTGGTGCTCGGTATCCGCATCTTCTCCAACGTCGCCGCGATCCGCCGACACCTCTTCCACGCGTGAGCCGATGAGCGACGCCGACGACACGTCCACCCCTCCACAGTCTAGCCAGGCCGCCGGGACCGGTCGGTCACGACTGCGCGCTGCGTTCGGCCCGCCCACTCGCGGTCAGGTCGTCGTGGCCGTCCTGCTCGCCCTGGTCGGGTTCGCCGCGATCACCCAGATCCGTGCCACCGAGGAGGACACGACGTACTCGGGTCTGCGCGAGCAGGACCTCATCGACGTGCTCAACGGTCTGGCCGGCACCAGCCAGCGCACGCAGGCCGAGATCGACCGGCTGACCGAGGCTCGTGCCGACCTCCGCTCGGAGTCGAGCCGCCGGGCCGCGGCTCTCGACCAGGCTCAGCAGGAGGTCGACAACCTGAACGTGCTGGCTGGCCTGGTGCCGGTGACCGGTCCGGGCATCCGGGTCACGATCAGCGAGGAGACCGGCGTCGTGCGGATCTCCTCGATGCTCGACCTGCTGCAGGAGCTGCGCGCGGTGGGGGCCGAGGCGATCCAGATCAACGGCCAGGTCCGCGTGGTCGCGCAGACCTCGATCGAGTCCGGCGTTGGCGGCCTCATCATCGACGGCACCCTGCTCGAGGCGCCGTACGTCGTCGACGTGATCGGTGCGACCAGCACCTTGGCCGGTGCCGTGGAGTTCCCGCTCGGTCCGCGGCTGCAGTTCAAGCGCGACGGTGCCGAGATCGTGGTCGACCCGCTCAGCTCGCTCGACATCGACGCGGTCCGCCAGCCGGTTCAGCCGGAGTTCGCCCAGCCAGGCTCGTGACCGATCGGCGCAACCAGTAGCCTGCAGGCGCTCGATCTTTTCCGCCATCCTCCCCGCATCCCCCCGTACCAAGGAGACCGCGAGCGTGTACCCCGAGGACCTGAAGTACACCGGCGAGCACGAGTGGGTGCGCACGCCCGGCGAGCACGAGGGCTCGGTCCGGATCGGCATCACCGAATACGCCCAGGACGCACTCGGCGACATCGTCTACGTCTCGCTCCCCGAGGTCGGGGACGCGGTCGGGGCCGGAAGCACCTGCGGTGAGCTCGAGTCGACCAAGTCGGTGAGCGACATCTACGCGCCGATCAGCGGAGAGGTCGTGGCCCGCAACGAGGCGCTGGACGCCACGCCCGAGCTGGTCAACAACGACCCCTATGGCGGCGGCTGGCTCTTCGAGGTCGTACCGGCCTCGGCCGGTGACGTGGATGGGTTGATGTCGCGCGGGGGACTACGTCTCCTCCCTCGAAGGCTGACGCCGGCTCCGTCAAGGGCTGACGCGGGACTAGGCCGGGCTGGTAAGTTCGCCTCAACCATCACCCTCAGGTCGGCAGTGAGACTTTCGGCTGAGCCGAAGGCAGACCGGGAGACGGTGGACCTGTACCCGACCGGAGGACCCGTCCGATGCCGTTCTGCACCTCATGTGGCAGGCAGAATCCCGACGACGCACGCTTTGTGCCCAGTGCGGCACCAGGTTGCTCAGCGGCAGCGCCGACCCGGTGGGTGAGTCGACGGCAACGATCCAGATCGGCTCGGGCGTCGAGAAGGCGGAGACGTCCGACCGAGCCCTCAACCCGGTCGACGCAGCCGCGGTCGACGCACTTCCCATCGGTCACGCCCTGCTCGTCGTCCAGAAGGGCCCCGGGTCCGGCAGTCGTTTCCTGCTCGACTCCGACGTGACCAACGCCGGTCGCCACCCCGATTCCGAGATCTTCCTCGACGACGTCACGGTCTCGCGCCGCCACGCAATGTTCACCCGGGAGGGTGGCGCGTTCACCGTGGCCGACGCCGGCAGCCTCAACGGCACCTACGTGAATCGCGACCGTATCGAGCAGGTGCAGCTCAAGGACAGCGACGAGGTGCAGATCGGCAAGTACCGCCTGGTGTTCTTCTCCGGGCACGAGTCGCACTGAGCCTGACGGACTGACCGCCATGGCGAGCATCGTCACCTCCCGCGAGGACGACACCGAGGACGCAGGCGCCGGCCGGATGAACATCGGCCAGGTGCTCGACCGGCTGCGTCCTGACTTCTCGACGATCACCATCCCCAAGATCAGGTTCCTCGAGGACAAGGGGCTTATCAAGCCGGAGCGGACGCCGTCCGGGTACCGGAAGTTCTCCGAGAGCGACGTGCAGCGGCTGCGCTACGTGCTGACCATGCAGCGCGACCACTACCTGCCGTTGAAGGTGATCGGGGAGCACCTCGACGCGATCGACCGCGGCCTCGAGCCACCCCCGATCGACCCCGTCGTGCCCACGGTTCCGACCGTCGCGCTGGGCTCCGATGGGCTGCCGAGTCCCGAGTCGTTCGCGCGGCGCGACAAGGTACGGCTCTCGCGGCGAGAGCTGCTCAAGATCGCCGACATCACCGAGGACCTCTTGGCCCAGCTCGAGCAGTTCGGGCTGGTCACCGCCAAGACCGGCACTGGTCACTACGACACTGATGCCCTGGTGATCGCCCAGACCGCTCGTGAGCTGGCCGAGTTCGGCCTGGAGCCTCGACACCTGCGCGCCTTCCGGGCCTCGGCCGACCGCGAGGTCGGCCTGGTCGAGCAGGTCGTGGCCCCGATGCGCGGTGGTCGTGACGCTGGCGCGCGGGCCCGGGCCGAGGATGCCGTCTCCGAGATCGCGGCGCTGTCGGTGCGACTGCACGCCACCCTGGTCAAGGCCGGCCTGCACCGCTCCTGACCGGCTTGCCGGCCGAGTAGGGTGGACGCGTGCGCGAGGTAGACGTCATGGGAGTCCGGGTAGAGATGCCCTCCAACCAGCCGATAGTCCTGCTCCGCGAGGTCACGGGCGAGCGGTACCTGCCGATCTGGATCGGTGCTGTCGAGGCCACTGCCATCGCCTTCGCCCAGCAGGGCGTCGTCCCGCCCCGACCACTGACGCACGACCTGATGAAGGACGTGCTCGAGGCCACCGGCAACCCGCTCAGCGAGGTGCGCATCACCGACGTCAAGGACGGCGTGTTCTTCGCGACGCTGGTCTTCGACTCCGGGGTAGAGGTCTCGGCGCGCCCCTCGGACTCGATCGCCTTGGCGCTGCGCACCGGCACTCGAATCCTCTGCGAGGAGTCGGTGCTCGACGAGGCCGGACTGGCGGTGCCAGCCGAGCAGGAGGACGAGGTCGAGAAGTTCCGCGAGTTCCTCGACCACGTCAGCGCCGAGGACTTCGAGGCCTGACCCTCATCCTGAGGTTGAGGGTGCGACACGCCGCGACGTTCTTTGACCGCCCCACTTTGGCGACGTACCTTGAACTGTCTCTGTTGTAACTCCACGCGTGTGGTCCCCGGCTGGGGAGTCATCACACTTCCCCCGGAGCTACGTCGAACGGAGTAGCCGCCGCAGGAGATCCCAGTGAACGAGCAGACGCCGCAGACCGGCACCGACCTCGAGGCCGTCGTGGCCCACGAGCGCGCCGAGGACCAGGCCGAGGAGCAGGGGTTGCTCTTCACCGACGACGTCTCGCCCCTTCCCAGCGACCTCGGCTACCGCGGCCCGACGGCGTGCAACGCCGCCGGCATCACCTATCGCCAGCTCGACTACTGGGCCCGCACCGGGCTGATCGAGCCGACCGTTCGCGGAGCCAGCGGCTCGGGTTCGCAGCGGCTCTACTCCTTCCGCGACATCCTCATCCTCAAGGTCATCAAGCGGCTGCTCGACGCCGGCATCTCGTTGCAGCAGATCCGCACCGCGGTCTCGCACCTGCGCGAGCGCGGCACCGACGACCTGACCCGCGTGACCCTGATGAGCGACGGCGCCTCGGTCTACGAGTGCACCTCGAACGACGAGGTCATCGACCTGCTGCAGGGTGGGCAGGGGGTGTTCGGGATCGCCATCGGCGGCGTGTGGCGCGAGATCGAGGGCACCCTGGCCGCGCTGCCCAGCGAGCGTGCTGACGGTGCGGACGCCGCGGGCGCCGAGGTTGCAGGTGACGAGCTCGCGGCTCGGCGCACCGCCCGCAAGATCGGCTAGTCACTCACCTCCAGCCCCACAGTCGCTGACCCGTCGCTACGTAGCGACGGGTCAGACCATTTTCGGGGGCAGCGTCGGGTAGATTGGCGGCGCTGACGATCCCGCGCGGGAGAGTCTTCGCCTGGCCGTTGCACGCTGGCCGGGTACGGAGCGCCGAAGGGGCAATTCCTCCCCGGAACCTCTCAGGCACCCGGACCGCGCGGAGCAGGCAACTGTGGAGCCCCATCGTCGGGGTGACAGAGGGGGAGGCGAGTCCGATCATGCGATCCGAGGAGCCATCCCGATGTCCGACCACCCCAGCCTCGCCGACCTCGATGCGGCGTCGCCGTTCGTCGAACGCCACATCGGACTGAGCGCCGCCGACGTCGCCGCGATGCTCGCGCGACTCGGCTACGAAAGCCTCGATGACCTGATGGCGGCTGCGGTGCCCGGAGGCATCCGCAGCCCGGAGGCACTGAGCCTTCCTGGCGCCCTCACCGAGGAGGCCACTGCGCGCGAGCTGCGCGCCATCGCCTCGGCCAACCGGCCGGGCGAGCCGATGATCGGGCTGGGCTACCACGCCACGATCACCCCGCCGGTGATCCGACGCAACGTGCTCGAGGACCCGTCGTGGTACACCGCCTACACGCCCTACCAGCCGGAGATCTCCCAGGGTCGGCTCGAGGCGCTGATCAACTTCCAGACCGTCATCGGCGACCTCACCGGACTGCCGACGGCCAACTCGTCCCTGCTCGACGAGGGCACCGCTGCGGCCGAGGCGATGACGCTCGTCCGACGAGGACTCCCCAAGTCAGCAGGGGGCAAGTCCGCCGGTCCGTTCGTCGTGGACGCCGACGCGCTGCCGCAGACCATCGACGTGGTGCGCACGCGCGCCGAGGCGATGGGCATCGAGGTGGTGGTGGCCGACCTGACCGACGGACTGCCTGAGGGCCCGCTGTGCGGGGTGCTCGTGCAGTACCCGGGTGCGTCCGGTCGGATCCTCGACCCGAAGCCGGTGATCGACGCCGCGCACGAGCGCGGACGCCCTCGCCGTGGTCGCCGCCGACCTGCTCTCGCTGACCGTGCTCGAGGCGCCGGGCCACCTCGGCGCCGACGTCGTCGTCGGCTCGTCGCAGCGATTCGGGGTGCCGCTGTTCTACGGAGGTCCGCACGCCGGATTCATGTCCGTCGCCGCCGGGCTCGAGCGGCACCTGCCCGGGCGGCTGGTGGGCGTCTCGGTCGACGCTGAGGGCCGCCCGGCCTACCGGCTGGCGCTGCAGACCCGCGAGCAGCACATCCGCCGGGACAAGGCGACCTCGAACATCTGCACCGCCCAGGTGCTGCTCGCCGTGGTGGCGTCGATGTACGCCGTCTACCACGGCCCGGCCGGCCTCAAGGCGATCGCCACCCGCACCCACCGCTACGCCGCGGTGCTCGCCCGAGCGTTGACCGAGGCCGGGCTGAGCCTGGCGCACGAGCACTTCTTCGACACGCTCACGGTCGGCGTGCCCGGCCGCGCCAACGACGTGCTCGCCGCTGCCCGGGCGCTCGGGATCCAGCTGCGGCTGGTCGACGAGGACACCCTCGGTGTCTCGACGTCCGAGCTGACCACGCGCTCGACCATCGACTCACTCCTGCGGGCCTTCGGGGTCGCTGCCGAGGTCGACTCGCTCGACCAGGTCGTGGCCGACGCGCTACCCGACGGTCTTCGCCGAACCTCGGAGTACCTGACGCACGAGGTGTTCAGCAGCCACCACAGCGAGACGGCGATGCTGCGTTACCTGCGCAAGCTCTCGGGCCGCGACTACGCGCTCGACCGCGGGATGATCCCGCTGGGGTCGTGCACGATGAAGCTCAACGCCACCACCGAGATGGAGCCGGTCTCGCTCCCGGGCTTCGCCGACCTGCACCCGTTCGCGCCAGCCGAGGACGCCGCGGGCTACCGACGGCTCGTCGACGAGCTGGAGGGCTGGCTGGCCGAGGTCACCGGCTACGACCGGGTCTCGATCCAACCGAACGCAGGCTCGCAGGGTGAGCTCGCCGGCCTGCTCGCCATCCGCGGCTACCACCACGCGCGCGGTGACGTGCAGCGCGACGTCTGCCTGATCCCGAGCTCGGCCCACGGCACCAACGCGGCGTCCGCAGTGATGGCCGGCATGAAGGTCGTGGTGGTCAAGGCCGGCGATGACGGCACCGTCGACCTCGCCGACCTCGAAGCCCAGTGCGAGAAGCACGCCGACGACCTGGCGGCGATCATGGTCACCTACCCGTCGACGCACGGCGCCTACGAGGACACCATCGGTCGACCTCTGCGAGGTCGTGCACTCCCACGGCGGTCAGGTCTACGTCGACGGCGCGAACCTGAACGCGCTGCTCGGGTTCGCCAAGCCCGGTGAGTTCGGCGGCGACGTCTCGCACCTGAACCTGCACAAGACGTTCTGCATCCCGCACGGTGGCGGTGGCCCCGGAGTCGGTCCGGTGGCGGTTCGTGCGCACCTGGCGCCGTACTTGCCATCGCACGCCATGCACCCCGAGCCCGAGAAGCGCTCCGGGATCGGCCCGATCAGTGCCGCGCCCTACGGATCGGCTGGCATCCTGCCGATCTCGTGGGCCTACATCCGCCTCATGGGCGGCGAGGGACTGACCCGCGCGACGGCCAGCGCGGTGCTGTCGGCCAACTACGTCGCGGCCCGGCTGGGTGAGCACTTCCCGGTGCTGTACACCGGGCACGGCGGACTCGTGGCCCACGAGTGCATCCTCGACGTGCGCGACCTGACCAAGAGCAGTGGCGTCACCGTCGACGACGTGGCCAAGCGGCTGATCGACTACGGCTTCCACGCGCCCGACGATGTCGTTCCCCGTGGCCGGCACGCTGATGGTGGAGCCGACCGAGTCGGAGGACCTCGCCGAGATCGATCGGTTCTGCGACGCGATGATTGCGATCCGCGCGGAGATCGATCGGGTAGGTGCGGGGGAGTGGACGCCGGAGGCCTCACCGCTGCGTGGTGCTCCGCACACCTCGCGGGCGCTGGTTGGTGAGTGGGATCGCGACTACTCCCGTGAGCTGGCGGTGTTCCCGGCCGGCATCGACCCCGACAAGTACTGGCCGCCCGTGGCTCGCATCGATCAGGCCTACGGCGACCGCAACCTGGTGTGCGCGTGCCCGCCACCGGAGGCCTTCGCCGAGTGAGCTCCGCCCTACCGTTGGAGGCGCGGCTCGTCGCGTTGCAGGCTCGCGGCCGCCTCCCCTCGATCGTGGGTGGCGTGCTCCGCGACGGCGTGTTGACCGAGTCGGCTGCGGTCAACGGCTCGCTCGACCATGCCTACCGGATCGGGTCGATCACCAAGACCTTCGTAGCGGTGCTCGTCATGCAGCTGCGTGACGAGGGGCTGCTCGACCTCGCCGATCCGCTGGGGAGCTACCTGCCGGAGTCGGGCTACGCGCGGGCCTCGATCGTCGACCTGCTGAGCCACGCGTCGGGCATGCAGAGCGAGCCGATCGGACCCTGGTGGGAACGTTCTCCCGGTGGTGGCGTCACCGCGCTGCTGGCCGCCAACGATGGCAGCGCAGCGGTCGCGCCGGCAGGGACCTACTTTCACTACTCGAACCTTGGCTACGGGCTCCTCGGCGAGGTGGTGGCCCGACTGCGTGGCGCTGGTTGGTGGGCCGTCGTCCAGGAACGGCTCCTGTCCCCGCTGGGGATGAGTCGCACCACCTACGGGCCGGTGGCGCCGCACGCGCAGGGCTACAGCGTCGAGCACAGCACCGGACGGCTGGTCCGCGAGCCCCACGCCGACACCGGTGCCATGGCTCCGGCCGGGCAGGCGTGGAGCACCGTCGCCGACCTGGCGACCTGGGCGTCAGCGCTGGCCGGACGCCGTCCGGACGTGCTGTCCGCCGGTACTGCCGCCGAGATGCACCGAGGCCGGCTGGACCCGGGCTACGGGCTCGGGCTGCGCCACACGGCAGTGGGGGCGCGCGACCTGGTGGGGCACACCGGATCGATGCCGGGCTTCGTGGCCAGTCTCTTCATCGAGCCGGCTACCGGTGACGGCGCCGTCGCGATGGCCAACGCGACGACGGGCCTTGACAGCGAGGGCGTGCCGGAGGCGCTACTCGGAGCCGGACCAGCACCGGAGTCGGCAGCGGTAGTGCCCTGGCAGCCGACAGAGCGTGTTCCCCCCGAGGTGAGCGGGCTGCTCGGGATCTGGTTCTGGGGCAGCACCGCCCTCGACCTGCGGTGGCACAACGAGACCCTGCAGCTGTGGCGGGTGCAGGCGGGCACGCTCAGCGACGTGTTCGCGCTGCGCGACGGCGCGCTGATCGGCATCAGCGGTTACCACCGCGGCGAGACGCTCACCCAGCACGAGCACCATCTCGAGTGCGCGACCTTCGTCTACACCCGGACGCCGTACGATCCGCGGGCGCCGATCCCGGGCGGCTAGCGCCGGCTTGCGCTTCCTGGGCTGAGCGATCTTGTCGATGTCGCCGCTGCCGGCCATCGCGGTGGTGCCGCTGTAGTCGAGGTAGGCGGTCCAGAACACCGCGGTGCGCTTGGTCTTGATCACGATCTGGCTGTTGCCCGGCAGCTTGCGGTTGCCGTCGGAGCGACCCGAGCTGGTGCTGCCCCAGCGGATCATCAGGTCTTCGTCGTTGGGATTGCGCGCCACGATCTGACCCTTGTAGCCCCGGCGCTTGGTCACCTTGACCGGTTGCGAGGCTGGTGATCGAGAGCGTCACCCGAGTCGGGGCAGAGCGGTCGTCGCCCTGGCAGGCGCGATATGTGAACGGCGAGCCGACCCTGGGTGAAGGGGCGGATGTCGACCAGCACCCGATCGGTGTCGGCGCCGGCGTAGATGACCTGGGTGTCGCGGTCGGCCACGTTCACCTCGCACACGGTCAACGTTCCGTTCCCGAGCACGCCGTCGTTGGCGAGAACGTCGAGGCGGATCGTCGATCCGGCGTAGACGTCGAACCGGTCTTCGCGTGGCAGGGGCGTGCCGGCCTGCGCGGTGGCGGGCACCAGCAGGCCGAGGCCAACGAGTGCGACGGTCACCAGGACGAGCGGTCGGACGAAGCGCCAGAGGTCGGCGCGCGGAGCCATGGTGAAGATCCCCCCAAGGAGCAGTCTCGGTCTAGACAGACCCCATGACTGTAGTGGGGCGTGGTCTGGCCTGTACGGCGAATCGCCGTCCGGAGTGGTCAGAGCGCCTGCGAGACGCTCGACATGTTGAAGTCGGGCACGCGCAGGCCCGGGGTCGCCGTGCGGGAGAAGTAGTCGTCGCCCCACTCCCGGCTGAAGCTCAGCTCAGTGGTGGACGCCGCCGTGAACCGACGCAGCAGGTCGACCGGGCTCTCGTTCCAGCGGAAGTTGTTGACCGCCCCAGTGATCTCGCCGCCCTCGACCAGGTAGACGCCGTCGCGGGTGAGCCCGGTGAGCAACAACGACTGGGGGTCGACCTCACGGATGTACCAGAGGCAGGTGAGCAGCAGTCCCCGCTCGGTGTCAGCGACGAGGTCGTCGACACTCCCACCGGCACCGTCGATGGTAGCACCAAGTTGTCGATGGCTGGATCACTGGCTGGCTGGTCATCGCCGCAGAGTGCCGGGTCTGGCGCAGAGCGGTGAGCTCGCCCCCGCGGATCCAGTCGGTCCGAGCGAGCGGAAGCCCGTTGTCGAAGACCGATGTGTCGTTGCCCGAGGCGCCGGCCACGGTGAACGCCGCGCACTGCAGGCCGTCGTAGCCGGGGTCGGAGAAGAGCGTGACCCGAGGGTCGACGATCGACTCGCCGATCCGGTGCCGGCCCCGTGTTGGCTGTAGACAGACTGTCCCTCCCACGCGTCGCGAGCGCCGGCGTACCAATAGGCGTCGATCATCAGGTCAGCCACCGCAGAGGGCGGAAAGATCGTGTCGTAGCGCCCGGCCGGCAGGTCGTGGCGTCGGGCACCCCAGCTGAGCCGGGTGGCGACCGTCCGCTCCATCTCGAGAGCGTCGACGTCGGTGAAGTCGCGAGTTGCGCCGCCGACCCAGGCACTGGTCGTGAGGCCGACGTCCTTGCCGGTACAGCCGTAGTGCCCGGTCGGCTGAACGTGACGTAGCCGCAAGCCGGTGCTCGAGCCGAGGTAGGTCGTGGTCAGCTCGTGGTTGACGAACCCATAGAGGATGCGGTCACCGACTGTGGCTCTACCGAAGGCCTCGCCGAGTGCTGGGGCGAAGGTGTCGTAGACGTGGATGTCGGTCGGCACCGGAGCGTCGTCCCAGTCGGCTGCGACCGGACGAACGGCGACTAGCTGGTTGGCGTCAGGTGCGGGAGATGCCGCACGGGCTGCGGCGTCCGCTGCGCGCACGAGCTCGTCGACCTGGGCCTGAGTGGTGGCCGTGCCGCTCACGGAGCCACTGGCGACCCCA